>NZ_JABFMW010000048.1 GCF_013359725.1 Pseudarthrobacter sp. C4D7
CCCCAACCGGCACGCCCGGCCCCGCAACACCATGGGCGCTCTCCGCATACGCTACGGCGGCCTTCGCCTTCACCGCTGCAATCCCGGCTTCGACCTCACGGGCACCGGCAAGAATGTCCAGGCAACCATCCGCCAAACCAGCCAGAGGGTCAGCACCGGAAAACGGCTCCACCCCGGCACCATCAACCTCAGCAACCAGCACAGCAAGGGCAGCACGAACATCCTCAAACGCCCTCACCACCGCCGCCATTCCCATAACCCCATCATCGCGCGAGGGTCTGACAATCCATGGCGGACAGGACTCCCGCCCGGTCCGAAAAGCCGCCCGCCGCCGTCGGGCGTGTATTCGCTGCCGACAGTCTGGAACCGAAGACACCAACCCTGCGTGAGCCTCATCACGAAGGGCCCGAAAATGGTCTGCTGGTTACCGGCTCCCCTCCCAAAGACGAGAAGGTAACTCTATGCAATCCACCCCAACCCGGGCCGAAAACCCGGTGGAGAAGAAGAAGCCGGCAGCCGTCGTCGGACATGCCCTCAACCGCGGCCTGAACGTCCGGCACATCCGCTTCATGGCCCTGGGCTCTGCCATCGGCACCGGGCTCTTCTACGGCTCCGCCTCGGCAATCCAAAAAGCAGGACCGGCCGTCTTACTGGCCTACATCATCGGCGGCGCGGCCGTTTTCATGGTGATGCGCGCCCTGGGCGAAATGGCTGTCCGGCATCCAGTGTCCGGCTCCTTCAGCCAGTACGCCAGCCGCTACCTTGGTCCCCTGGCCGGCTTCGTAACCGGCTGGACGTATGTGTTCGAGATGGCGATCGTCGCCATTGCCGACGTCACAGCGTTCAGCATCTATATGGGCTTCTGGTTTCCGCAGGTGGACCGCTGGATCTGGATCCTGGCCGTCATCTGCTTCCTGGCGGCCCTGAACCTGCTAAGCGTCAAGGTCTTCGGCGAACTGGAGTTCTGGTTCTCGCTGATCAAGGTGGCGGCCATTATTGCCATGATTGCCGGCGGCGCCGCCATCATCGTGTTTGGTTTCCAGGCCGCGGACTCCACCGTGGCGCCCGGCCTGGGCAACCTGGTTGAGCACGGCGGCCTGTTCCCCAACGGCTTCGAAGGCCTCCTGGCATCCTTCGCGGTAGTGATGTTCGCCTTCGGCGGGATCGAAACCCTGGGCATCACGGCCGGCGAGGCAGCCGACCCCAAGAAGGTCATTCCCAAGGCCGTCAATACCGTCCCCGTGCGCGTGCTGCTGTTCTACGTCCTCACGCTGGGCGTCCTGATGAGCCTCTTCCCGTGGGACCAGGTGGGTACCAGCGGCAGCCCCTTCGTGCAGATCTTCAGCAGCCTGGGCATCCCCGCAGCACCGCATATCCTCAACGCAGTGGTCATCACCGCCGCGCTGTCGGCCATCAACAGCGACATCTTCGGTGCCGGCCGCATCCTCTTCGGACTGTCCAACCAGGGCCACGCTCCCGCGGCCTTCGGGAAAGTCTCGCGGCACGGCGTCCCCTGGCTCACCGTGGTGATGATGGCCGGCATCCTGCTGGTGGGCGTGGTCCTCAACGCCGTCATCCCGGAAGACGTGTTCCTGGTGATTGCCTCCATCGCCACCTTTGCCACCGTCTGGGTGTGGGTCATGATCCTGGCGTCGCATGTGGCCATGAAGCGGGAAATCGCACGGAAGGGCCTGCCGGCGTCGGAATTCCCATCCCCGTGGTGGCCGGCCGCCTCGATCCTGACCATCGCGTTCATGGTGCTGGTCATTGGCGTGCTGGGAGCGTTCGAGGATACCCGCATCGCCCTGTATGTCGGCGCGGTATGGCTGGGACTGCTGGTCCTGGCGTACCACCTGTGGACCAAGGGTGACGGACGACGGCGGGCCCACCTTGAGGACGAAACCTCGCCCCTGCCGGTGGTCTCCTCCTAGGCAACCTGGGGAAACACTCCTGCGCCGGAGAGCCCCGAGCGCGGGGCCGTCTCCACCTTGGCGCAGATCCAACGGCCCAGCTCTGTGGCAGCCTGTGGGTCGATCGAGGTGGAGAATCCTGCCCGCGCCAGCATCCAGGCCAGGTCCTCGGTGGAAACATTGCCTGCCGCGCCGGGGGCAAACGGGCAGCCGCCCAGACCTCCCACCGCACTGTCGAAGACCGTAACGCCGGCTGCCATGGCCGCATAGGTGTTCGCCAGTGCGGTGTGGCGCGTCTCGTGCAGGTGTGCCCGCAGCGGCACGTCCGTTTCCGACGCCAGGGAGGCAAAGACCTCACCTACCTGCCAAGGGACGGCACAGCCGATGGTATCTGCCAGTGCTACCTCGGCCAACTGACCCCTCTCCAGCGCGCTCCGGACGACAGAAAGAGTTTGTTCCCCCGGAACGTCGCCCTGGTACGGGCAGCCGAAAGCGACGGCGGCGGTGACAGTGAGGGGGATGGCCGAGGCAGCGGCGATCCCTGACACCTCTTCGAGCGCGTCCAGGGCGGCAGCAACCGTCGTGTTCTGGTTGGCTGCCGCGAAGGCATCTGTCACGGGCAGGACATAGTTGATCTCATCCACCCCTGCGTCCACGGCGCTGTGCGCACCGCGGGTATTCAAAACGAGGCCGATGTAGCTGGCGCCGGCGTCCCGGCGCACCCCGGCCATGACGGCGTCGGCGTCGGCCATTTGCGGAACCTTTTTGGGATTCACGAAGCTCACAGCCTCGATTCGCCTGGCGCCTAGTGCGATCAGGTCGTTGATGAGGCGCAACTTGTCGTCCGTACTGACAGGAATCTTTTCGTTCTGCAGCCCGTCCCTGGGGCTGACATCCACGATGGACACCGCCCCCCTGGCCCTCGTGGTTGCTGACTTTCCGTTCATCAGATTGCCCCTTCATCCTTGGCATCCTGCAATTGTTCGGCGCTGAGGTTGAGCAGACCGGCGTAGACGTCGCCGTTGTGGGCACCTGGCACCAGTGGTCCGTTCCATGCGATGCCTCCGCTGGTCCGGGAGAGCTTGGGGACGACGCCGGGCTGGACCACAGCCCCCAACTGTTCATCGGGAACTTCCACCAGCATCCCGCGCGCCCGAAGCTGGGGGTCTTCGAAGATGTCCTCGATGGTACTCACAGTGCTGTTGGGAACAGCGTGCCGGTCAAGGCATGCCACCAGGTCCCCGTGGTTGAAGCCTGCGGCCCATTCGGCGATGCGCTGTTCCAGCTCTTCCTGGTTGGCCCCGCGGGAAGCGTGGTTGTTGTAACGAGGGTCGGAAGCCAGCTGCGGCACGCCCATCGCTGCGGCAAGCCGTACGAAGACGGAGTCCTGGTTGGCAGCGATCACCACCCACTTTCCGTCGCTGGATTGGAAGATGTTCGACGGCGCTATTCCCTTCAACCCTGAACCGCTGGGACCCGGAACCACTCCAGCTGCCGCGTAGTCAGGCACGGCACTTTCCAGGAGGGAGAAGCACGACTCCACGAGTGAAACATCGACGATCTGCCCTGTGCCTCCTTTGGCATCACGCCAATACAAGGCAAGCAGGATTCCCTGCAGCGCGTAGAGCGACGCCAGGCTGTCCCCCAGCGAGATGCCTGTCCGTGGCGGGGCCTGGTCCGGGTATCCGTTGAGGTGGCGCAGGCCGCCGCGGGCTTCGGCAACGGAGGCGTAGCCCGGCTTGTTGGCGTCGGGTCCGGTCTGGCCGTAGCCGGAAACCCGGGCGATGATGAGGCCCGGGTTGGACTGCCAGAGCACGTCGGGCGAGAGCCCAAGTTTCTCGAGTGTCCCGGGGCGGAAATTCTCCAGGATAACGTCGGCTTCCCTGCACAGGTCCAGGAACAATTCCCGCCCGCGGGGAGATTTAAGGTCCAACGTGACGCACTTCTTCCCCCTGGACTGGACCGACCACCACAGCGTGTGTCCGTCGATCCGGGCCCTGCCCCACTCGCGCATGGGGTCGGGGCGGTCGGGAGACTCAATTTTAATGACCTCCGCACCGAAGTCTGCGAGCTGCCGGCCCGCAAAGGGGCCCGCGATGAGTGATCCGAGCTCCAGGACGCGCACGCCAGCCAGGGGTCCGGCACCGGCTTCAATGCCATGGCCGCGATCAGGCGCTGCACCGTCATGGGCATGGACCTCAGCAACAGGTCCGGAATCAGGATCCTGGCCGCCACGCATTCCCTCGGGAGGCGCAGCCTGTGACGTTTCCACCATGTTTGGGGCTCCTGTTCTGCCGGCAACCGGGCCCGGGCCGCGGTGCACCGACTGCCGGTGGGATCGTGGGACATCGTTGACACGACAACTCATATTGTGGACCTAAATTCACCATGTGGATAGAGGGGTCCAAATCAGTCCTATTGCGGGATGGTGCCGCCGATCACCCGGGTAGCCTCCTCCGCCGCAGCCAGGACCTGTTCCAGCCAGGAGGCGCATACGTCATACGGCATCCTCAGCGCGGGCCCCATCACCGTGAGGGCCCCGAAGAGCTCTCCCTGCGGCCCGAAGATCGGCGCCGAGATGCCACTGGCGCCTGACACCCGCTCGCCGGTAGTGATGGCGAAGCCATCAGCCCGGGCCTTTGCCACCGCCTCCTCCAGGCTTGCGGCATCGGTAATGGTCTGGTTGGTCAAGGACTTTAGGCCCGACCGGTAGATGTGCTCTGCAACCTCAGGGTTCCATGCGAGGAGGACCCGCCCGGCCGCGCCGACGTGCAGCGGCATGATCTCGCCCACGCTGACGACGCGCCTCAGCATGCGCCGGGTTTCAGCCAGGGCGATGCATACGCGTTTGCCCTGGGACTCCCGAAAGATGCAGGCGGTTTCACCCAGCTCATCGCGAAGCCTGCGCAGCACCGGAGTCAGTAGTTCCAGGAAATCCAGCCCTTGGGTTGCCGGCGCCGACCAGTGGGCCATCCGGACGCCCACCCGGTAGCGATCGCCGTGCCGGTCCAGGATTCCTTCCTGCACCATATTCGCCACCAGCCGCTGGACCGTGGAGTGCGGAACGCCGGTGCTGGAACGGATTTCAGCCAGCGACAGCTCGGGCCGGGCAAGTGAAAAGGCATCGAGGATGGCGGTGATCTTCCGAAGGACCAACAGGGGGGTGGCCGATGTTTCGCTGGAGCTCATGGGGAAAGTGTATGAGCCGGAAAGCGTTGAGTGTGATCCAAGTAACTGTTAGCATCGGGTCCACATCATGATGGAGAACCCACGATGTGGCAGCAAACAAGCTGCTGTTGAGTACAAACCGGAGTCCACAGACGGAACTTCGGCCCCGGAGCAAGGCACCATTTTTGTTCCGACAGCGTGAACCAGAGGGGAAACAAGCGGCCGGAGTTGGCCGGGAAGAGGCAACGATGCCAGCTGCACAGCCAGCCACGTCCGGATATGCGGTGGAGCTCACCGGGTGCACCAAACAATTTCCAACATCCTCGGGCGAAACCTATTTCGCTGTACGGGACATTGACCTGAAGGTTGAACCCGGCCGCTTCGTCTCCATCGTCGGCCCCACCGGATCCGGGAAGTCAACCATCCTCAACATGGCCGCGGGTCTCCTGACGCCGAGCGTCGGGGAGGTAAAGAGCTTCGGAGAACCAGTGACGGGAGTGAACCGAAGGGCGTCCTACATGTTCCAGCAGGACGCCCTGCTGCCGTGGAAAACCGTGATTGACAATGTCAGCCTTGGCCTGACCATGGCCGGCGTGTCCAAGGCCGAAGCGCACTCGGAGTCACGACGCTGGCTCGAAAAGGTGGGCCTCAAGAATTTTGCGGACCGCTACCCGCACCAACTCAGCGGGGGCATGCGCAAGCGCACGGCCATCGCCCAGGCGTGGATCGTGAATCCGGACATCCTCCTCATGGACGAACCGTTCTCTGCCCTCGATGTCCAGACCCGCCAAATCATGGAGAACGAACTCCTGCAGCTGTGGCAGGAATCCGGCAAGGCGGTGGTCTTTATTACCCACGACCTCGACGAGGCGATCGCACTCTCCGATGAGGTGCTCATCCTCGGTGCGGGGCCGGGGAGCACGGTGGTGGGAAGCTACCAGATCGACATTCCCCGGCCGCGGGACCTGCTTGACATCCGCGACGACCCCCGCTTCGTGGCGCTGCACCGTGAAATCTGGGGCCGCCTGAAAGTCGAAGTTTCCAAGACCTATGAAAGCGCCATGGCTGAGGAAGGTGAAGCAGCATGACGATCCTCGGTTCACGGCGGCAAGGTCCCCGCGGGAATGGCGCTCCCCGCGCAGCGCAGGACCGCCGCCCCGTTAGCCGGCCTGCCCGCCGGGGCGAAATGTCGCCATTGGCCATGCGGGGCATCCAGCTCCTCCTCACCGTTATCGTCCTGGGCGCGTGGGAGGTTTTGGGCCGCGCCGGGGTGATCGATGAATTCTTCTTTCCCCTTCCCTCGGACATCTTCCAGACCGTGTGGGTCTGGGTATCGTCAGGGTTCGTGTTCCCCCACCTTTGGGTGACCATGCAGGAGGCCATCCTTGCATTCCTGGTGGGAGCCGCCGTCGGACTTATCTTCGGCTTCATCCTTGCCCGCGTCCGCTTCCTGGAGCGGCTGATGGACCCCTTCCTCCAAATGTTCAACGCGCTCCCCCGCGTGGTCCTTGCTCCGATCTTCCTGCTCTGGTTCGGGCTCGGCATCTGGTCCAAGGTCGCCTTCGGCTTCACCCTGGTGTTCTTCATCGTCTTCTTCAACACGCTGGAAGGCGTCAAAAGCGTGGACCGGGTCCTGGTGGATAACGCCCGCATGTTGGGGGCCAGCGAGAAGCAGCTCCTCCGCCACGTCTTCATTCCCAGCGCCCTGACCTGGATCTTCTCAAGCCTGCATATCAGCGTCGGCTTCGCCATCACCGGTGCCGTGGTGGGCGAGTACCTGGGCGCTTCCGGCGGTATGGGCTATGCCATTGCCCAGGCGCAGGGCGTCTTCGACACCAAGGGCGTGTTCGCGGGGATGTTCATCCTCATGATTGTCGTCCTGATCATCGATCTCCTGGTCAACCGGCTTGAACGGCACCTGCTCAGGTGGCGCCCGGTCAGGTCCTCCTGATCGGGCCGTACGGGCAAGCCAACTTGCCCGGCAACGAAATTCAACAACCCGCTTGAAAGGGACACCCATGACACAGAAAGCAACCCGGCGCCGTGGCCGGGTCCTCCTCCGCCCGCTGACCGTGATCGCGGCGGCAGCCTTGGCCCTCTCCGCCTGTGGCGCACCCGCTGCGGCCCCTCCCGGCCAAAGCGGTTCGGCAGCAGCAGCCGGCGGTGGCGGTGGCGGCAAGGTGGTTATCGGTGTGGGCGGACAGACCCTGCTGACCTACCTTCCGACCACCCTGGCCCAGCAACTGGGTTACTACAAGGACGAGGGCGTGGACGTTGAGCTCCAGGACCTTCAAGGTGGATCCAAGGCTTTGACCGCCATGATTGGCGGCAGCACCAACGTGACCAGCGGGTACTACGAGCACACCATCCAAATGCAGGCCAAGAACCAGCAGATCAAGGCTTTTGTGGACATGGGCCAGTCTTCGGGCCTGGCACTGTTGGTGGCACCGAAGAACGAAGGCCAGATCAAGTCCATTGCCGACCTGAAGGGGAAGAACGTCGGGGTCACCGCGCCGGGCTCCTCTACGGACATGTTCGTGAAGTTCCTGCTGGCAAAGAACAACATGCAGCAATCCGATGCAGCCGTTTCCGCCATTGGCGCCGGATCTTCCGCCGTTGCCGCTGTTGAACAGGGGCAGGTCGACGCGGCTGTCATGCTCGAACCGGACGTCTCTGTACTGACCAAGCGAATCGGCCACGATCCCGTGGTGTTGGAGGATGTCCGCACCTCAGAAGGACTGAAGGAAGTATTCGCCACGGATTCGTGGCCCTCAGCCTGCCTGTACGCTAAGACAGACTGGCTCAACCAGAACAAGGACACGGCAACTAAGCTGGCCAAGGCAATTAAGCGGACGCTGGAATACATCAACGGGCATTCCGGAGCGGAAATAGCAGCCAAAATGCCGGAGAGCTTCGCTGGCGGGGACAAGGATCTTTACGCCAAGGTCATCGATGACCTCAAGAAGACCCTCAGCAAGGACGGCACCTTCACGGATGACGGCGTGCAGGCCGTCCTTAAAACCCAGCAGGTGGCCAACCCTGACGTGGGAAACAAGGACATCAAGCTGTCCGAAACCTACACGAACGACTTGGTGAAGTAACCGGCCGCGCCGCCCTTCGAAACAGGCGAAACAAACAGGAACAGGCGAAAGTGCCCGGCCCCAAGGGGCCGGGCACTTTGCAGTTCCGCTGTTTTAAGCCGAAGCAGCGGCGGCACGCACCGCCTGGCCGAGCGACGTCGTCGGACGCCCGATCAGCCGGCTGAGGTCACCGGTGCTGACCAGGAGGTCCCCACGCGCGATGCCCCGATCGGAGTCCGCGAGGATTCCAGCAAAGGCCTCCGGAACCCCTACGGACGTGAGCAGGCCTGCGTAGTCCCCTGCCGGGAGGTCGTTGTAGCTGATGGCCTTTCCGGTGGCCGCACTGATCTCTGACGCCAGGTCCGCCATGCTGAACGCCTCGTCGCCGCCCAGTTCGTAGACCTTGCCGGCCTGGCCGTCGGTCACCAGCACCACGGCGGCGGCGTGGGCGTAGTCGGCCCGCGCTGCGCCACTGACTTTTCCGCCACCGGCGCTTCCGGCGATGGCTCCCTGCGCTACGGTTCCGGGCAGCTGCTCCGTGTAATTTTCCAGGTACCAGCCGTTGCGCAGCAGCACGAAGGGGACACCGGATTCACGCAGCAGGTCCTCCGTGGCCTTATGCTCGTCGGCCAGCTTCATGCCGCTGGTGTCCGCGTTGGCGATGCTGGTGTACGCCAGCAATTCCACGCCCTCGGCCTTGGCCGCGTCGATGACGGTGCGGTGCTGGTCAACCCGCTGTCCTACTTCGCTGCCGGAGATCAGGAGCACCCGTGTGGCGCCCTTCAGGGC
This sequence comes from Pseudarthrobacter sp. C4D7, assembly GCF_013359725.1. Classification (GTDB taxonomy): domain Bacteria; phylum Actinomycetota; class Actinomycetes; order Actinomycetales; family Micrococcaceae; genus Arthrobacter. The sequence goes on from NZ_JABFMW010000048.1 coordinate 8,948, forward strand.
AGCGGCGACCGACCCGGCGTCGGCATAGTCCATGGGCTGCACACTGACACCCCGCCCCGCGAAATCCGCCAGCTTGGCAACGGACCGGCCTGCCGCGACGATATCTCCCGCCGGCACGCCGCGCTCCAGGAGGGCTTCAAGAACGTGCCGGCCCAGCTGTCCGGTAGCGCCTGTCACAACGATGCTCACAATGGTTCCTTTCCAGAACTTTTACTCGGTCATTGTGTGCAACTGTCACCCCAGCAAGGAACTTCCCGAAAGAGAGTACGCACTTTTAAGTAAGGTACCCACCTGCGGGTAAGCTGGCAGCATGAAAGCGGCTCCCTTGCCTCCTGCGCTTGCCGACGGCGTGTTCCCGGCCGGGTGCCCCAGCCGGACCGTGCTGGACCACGTCACCAGCAAGTGGGGTGTCCTGCTCCTGGTTGCCTTGTCCGAGGGCGAACAGCGGTGGAGTGATTTACGACGGCGGGCCGAGGGCATCAGCGAGAAGATGCTGGCCCAGACGCTGAAGACACTGGAGCGGGATGGCCTGGTCCGCAGGAACGCACGCCCGGTCATTCCGCCGCGGGTGGACTACAGCCTTACGGACCGGGGTTATGAACTGAGTGCCTTGTTGGTGCCGCTGGTGGCGTGGACGTTTGAGAACGCCGGGGACATCATCGGCGGAGCCGAAAAGGCCAAGTAGTACCTAAGCTAAAACTCGAGTACCTGTTACTGGTGTGGCTGGTGTGAATAGCGCATAGCGTGAGCGTACGGTGGCGGCCGGAATGGGAGGACCATCCTCCGCTGGGAGCATTCCGCCAACCAGCACCGTTAGCAGGCGGCGGGCTGCCGCTTGGAGGAGTTCGTCACATGGCCAAAGACTACATGCACGATCTTTCCGGCATGGGCAGGCCCATCAGCCTCGGGGCTGCGCTTGCCGGAGCGCTGGGCCGGACCCTGACCGTATTCAGCACCCGCTGCCCCTACCGGGTGGGGGACACAGTCATAGGCGACGACCCCTTCAGCGGCAGGCGCGAAGGGGTCGTCGTATGGCAGGACCGCCGGTCAGTGGGCGTAAAGACCGCCCACGGCGTCTTCTTTTACGACCACCGGCTGGTCAAGCCCCTGGAATGATGCTTACCGGGCCGACCAGCCGCCGTCCATGGTGTAGCTCGCTCCCGTGACCATGCCGGCATCCGGAGACGCCAGCCATGCAACCAGGGACGCCACCTCTGCCGGTTCCACCAGGCGCTTGATGGCGGACTCGGTGAGCATCACCTTGGCCAGGACCTCGGACTCAGGAATGCCGTGCATCCTGGCCTGGTCCGCCAGCTGCTTCTCCACCAAAGGGGTGCGCACGTATCCGGGATTGACGCAGTTGGAGGTAACCCCGTGCTGGCCCCCTTCCAGTGCCGTCACTTTGCTGAGGCCTTCCAGTCCGTGCTTCGCGGACACATAGGCGCTCTTGAACGGCGAGGCACGGATGCCGTGCACGGAGGACAGGTTGATGACCCGGCCGAACTTGTTGTCGTACATGTGCGGCAACGCGGCCCGGATCAACAGGAAGGGAGCCTCCAGCATCAGGCTGATGATGCGGCGGAAGTCCGCGGGATCGAACTCCTCAATCGGGCTGATCCGCTGGATGCCGGCGTTGTTGACCAGGATGTCGCAGTCCAGGCTGAGTCCGGCCAGGCTGTCAACGTCCAGCAGGTCCACCTCCCAGGCGCTGCCGCCCACCTCATCGGCCAAGGCCGCTGCAGCGCGGGCGTCGACGTCGGCCACCACCACTTTCGCACCCCGCTCCGCCAGCGCGCGCACGCAGGCGGCCCCAATTCCGCTGGCACCGCCGGTGACCAGCGCCTTGCGTCCATTCAGTGTGTTGTCCATTTGCAGTTCTCCTTGTGTACAGCCAACGACGTGCGCGCCCATAGGGTCAAGGGCTGGTTCAGCCCACCAGCGAGGTCAGCGCTGTCCAGCGGTCAGCAGCCCTTCGCGGGCGGCGTCTTCCCTGTCCACGTCCTCCAGGGCGATGCCCTTGGTTTCCTTCAGGCTAAGCACTGCCACAACCGTGATGGCGCAGGCCACCACCAGGTAGATGGCCGTGGGCAGCCACGATCCGGTGTCCTTCAGCCACTGGGTGGCCAGCAGGGGCGCCAGCGAACCGGCGAAGATGGACGTGACCTGGGAGCCCAAGGATGCGCCGGAGTACCGCATGCGGGTGGGGAACATCTCGGCCATGATGGCCGGCTGGCCCGCGTACATCAGGCCGTGCAGGCAGAGTCCGATGGTCACGGCCAGGACGATGACGACGGCGTTCCGGGTGTCGAACATCGGGAAGGCGAAGAACGGCCAGGTGGCACCGAGGATGGCACCGGCCAGATACACGGGTTTGCGGCCAATCCGGTCTGCGAGCCGGCCGTACTGCGGAATGATGGCGAAGTGGATCACGTGAGCGATCAGCAGCGCCAGCAGGAGCGACGAAGTGTCGTACTTGTGCACGCTCTTGAGGTAAACAATCGCGAAGCTGACCACCAGGTAGTACATGATGTTTTCCGCAAACCGCAGGCCCATGGCCTGGAAGATGCCCTTGGGGTACTTGCGCAGGACCTCGAAGACGCCGTAGCTGACGGCCTGTTCCTTCTCCACCTGTTCCTTGGCTTCCAGGAAGATGGGCGACTCGCTGACGTTGGTGCGGATGTAGTAGCCCACGAAGACGATCACGGCGGAGAGCCAGAACGCCACGCGCCAGCCCCACCCCAGGAAGGCCTCACTGCTGAGGGTGGTGGACATGATGTACAGCACCAGGGTGGCCAGGAGGTTGCCCACCGGGACCGCTGCCTGCGGCCAGCTGGACCAGAAGGCGCGGGTCTTGTTGGGGCTGTGTTCGGCCACGAGGAGCACGGCTCCGCCCCATTCGCCGCCCAGCGCGAAGCCCTGGATGAAGCGCAGTGCCACCAGCAGCGCGGGGGCCAGGTAGCCGATGTCGGCGAAGCCGGGCAGGCAGCCCATCAGGAACGTGGAGATGCCGATGATCACGATGGTGAGCTGCAGCGTGGGCTTGCGGCCCAGCTTGTCGCCGATCTGGCCAAAGACGATGCCGCCCAGCGGGCGAGCAATGAAGCCCACGGCGTAGGTGAGGAAGGCCTGGATGATCCCGTCCAGGTCATTGCCGGTGGAGGGGAAGAAGTACTTGCCGAACACCAGGGTGGCCGCGGTGGCGTAGAGGAAGAACTCGTACCATTCCACCACGGTGCCCACCATGGAGGCGGCAACAATCCTTTTAAGTCCTGATCCTTCGGGTGCATGCCCTGCCTTGTTGGCCGGGCGCTGCTCTACGCTCATTGTTTCTCCTAGTGTCCACGTTGACACGTGCTGTGATCTCCAGCACAAGTGACTCAGATGAGTATTGCTGCACAAATGATGCACTTCAATGGCCAAAGAGGCAGTCAGCATGTGCACAATTGCAGATATGAACGCGAACCCCGATGACCTGCTGGTGCTCCTGGCGGTCTCCCGCTCCGCAAGGTTCACGACGGCGGCCCAAGCCCTGGGATTGAACCACACCACGGTTTCGCGCAGGATCGCCGCGCTGGAGAAGTCGCTGGGCGGCCGGGTCCTGTCCCGCGCCGCCGGCGGCTGGGAACTCACGGAGCTTGGCGAGCGGGCCGTGCGGGCGGCCGAACAGGTGGAGGCGGTGCTGGGCACGCTGGGACCGGCCGGCCAGGCACCCGACCCGATTGCCGGCGTCGTGCGCATGACCGCGACGGATGGTTTCAGCGCCTACATTGCCGCTCCGGCCGTGGCGCGGCTGCGCCGGGACCACCCGGGCCTCAGCGTGGAGGTGGTAACCATGACCCGCCGTGCCCTGCAGCAACGGTCCGGGCTGGACATCGAGGTGGTGGTGGGCGAGCCGCAGGTGCACCGCGCCGAAGCCATCCGGCTGGGCGAATACCGCCTGGGCATGTACGCCTCCCGCGCCTACCTTGCGGAGCACGGCACGCCTGCCACGGTTGCGGAACTCAACGGGCACCCGCTGGTGTATTTCGTGGATTCCATGCTTCAGGTGGACGACCTCGACGCGCCGCGGCGGCTGGTGCCCGCCATGAAGGACGGCCTGACCTCCACCAACGTCTTTGTCCATGTCGAGGCCACCAGGGCCGGCGCCGGCATCGGGTTCCTGCCGTGCTTCATGGCAGACCTGCATGACGACCTGGTCCGCCTGCTGCCGGAGAAGATCGGCGAACTGCTTCCCTACTGGATGGTCCTGCGCCCCGACTCGCTGCGCCGCCCCGCGGTAGCCGCCGTGGTGCAGGCCCTCAGGGAACGGATGGCCGAGCACCGGGACGCGCTGCTGGGCAATGGTTAAACCCGTCGATTGCTGAGTAAACGCCGTTTTGACCGGGGCGGATTCATACGATCATTGCAACGAAACCATGAAGGGGTGTTGCGATGCCGGC
>NZ_JABFMW010000049.1 GCF_013359725.1 Pseudarthrobacter sp. C4D7
AGAAGAAATTCAACGAACTCCTCCTCGCCGCGGCAGCCTAACCGTTGCAACGACCGCTTGACTTTCCACTCTCAAAACGGCAATTACTCAGCAATCGATGGGAATTGATTGATGAGTTACAGGGTGGCGGCCGAGAACGTGTCGCACTGGTTGATGTCGCCGGACTCGTAGCCGCGGGAGAACCAGCGCTGGCGTTCCTCGCTGGAGCCGTGGGTCCAGCCCTCGGGGGAGACACGGCCCGTGGCGGCTTTCTGGATCCTGTCATCACCCACGGATGCGGCAGCCGAGAGTGCGTCGTTCACATCCTGCTGGGTGAGGGGTTCCAGGTACGGCTGCCCCGTGGCCGGGTCCGGAGTGGTGGAGGCATGCTTGGCCCAAAGCCCTGCGTAGCAGTCAGCCTGCAGCTCGGTGCGGACGGAGCCGGACTCCGGACCCTGCGGGTCCTGCTGCGCGCGCTTCAGGTCACCGAGCAGGTTCTGGACGTGGTGGCCAAACTCGTGCGCCACCACGTACTCCTGCGCCAGCGGACCGCCGGAGGAGCCAAAACGGTCCACGAGTTCCTGGAAGAACCCGGGATCAAAGTACGCCGTGGTGTCCGTGGGGCAGTAGAACGGTCCCACCTCCGAGGTGGCGGCCCCGCACCCGGTGTTGGTGCTGCCGCTGAAGATCACGGCCTCAGGACGTGGGTACTGGACGTTGTACTGCTGCAGGTAGCCCGGCCAGAAGGCGTTGAGGCTGTTCACCGTGCCGGTGATCCGGCAATCAAGTTTGGCATCGGCGTCGGCGCCAGTGCTGCAGGCCGGCGCCGTCCCCTGGGACTGCCCCGCTGTGCCGCCGTCCACCAGCCCGCCGAGCATGTTGGGGTTGATGCCCAGCAGGAGGGCAACGAGCAGCACCAGGCCGCCGCCGATCCCGCCGCCCACTTTCACTCCGGTGCCCATGCCGCGCCGGTCCTGGACCTGGCTGGGATCAAGCTGCACGTTGTCATTGAAACTCATAACGTCACATTACCCGCGGGCCGGGCGCTGAACCCGCGCCGCCGGTAAAGTTGGTCCGTGCCGTTCCTCGACAAGCTCCAGCAGTGGGCCGGCCAGCGGCCGCACCACACCGCCGTCGCCATTGCCGGACGCCGGCTGGACTGGGAGCAGCTGCGGGACGCCGCCGCGGAACTGGTGGCCGGGACCACATCCGTCACGGCGCTGTGTGAGGCCAATTCGCTGGATTTCGCCGTAAAGTTTGCGGCCGCCGTGGCAGGCAGCCGGCAATGCGCCGTCCTGGATCCGTCATGGCCCCGGACCTTGCAGGAAGACATCCTCCGGCGGGTGGAAGCCTGCGCCGAACCGGCTCCCGTGTCGGCGGGCGACCCCCTGGCCGACGGGCCGCCCGACTCCAGCTTCCTGATCGGGCTCACCTCCGGAACCACTGCCGTGCCCAAGGCCTTCACCCGCTCACGGCGGTCCTGGCAGCAGTCCTTCGACGCCTCGATCGAGTTCTTTGGTCTGCGGCAGGACGACGTGACCCTGGCCCCCGGCCCGCTGGCTGCCAGCCTGAACCTCTACGCCCTGGCGGAGTGCCTGTACGCCGGCTCGGAATTCCAGGCGCTGGAGACGTTCGACGTCGGGGACGTGCATGCGGCGATCACCCACGACCACGTCACCCGGCTGGTGCTGGTGCCCACCATGCTGCGCATGCTCAGCGAACGCGGCATGACGGGGTGCGTGGACGCGTCCGGCGTGCGGACCATCATCTGCGCCGGTTCCAAACTGGATGCCCGCACCCTCGAAGCGGCGCGGCGCTGGGCCCCCAACGCCACCATCTACGAGTACTACGGTGCCTCCGAGCTGAGTTTCGTCTCCGGCGTGGGCCTGGCCCCCGGACAGGCTGCCAGTGCCGGCGGCACCGGGATCGGAAGGCCCTTCCCCGGGGCGGACGTCCGGATTCTGGACGATGGCGGAGCCCCGGTTCCGGACGGCACCTACGGGAACATCTGCGTCCGCAGCGGCATGGTGAGCAATGGTTACCTGTGGGGAGACGACGGCGAAGCGCTGCGCTCCTTCGGTGACTGGTCCACCGTGGGAGACCAGGGCTATTTGGCGGCCGGAGAGCTGCACATTCTGGGCCGCCGCGCCGACATGATCCTCACCGCCGGCCGGAACATCTATCCGCATGAGGTGGAGCTGGCCCTGGCAGCAGTCCCGGGGGTAGCTGCGGCCGTCGCCGCCGGCATGCCCGACGACCTGCGCGGACAGCGGGTGGTGGCCGGTGTGGTGCCATCCCATGGCGGCATCACCGCCACCCAGCTGCGGGCCGGGCTGGAAGACATCCTGTCCCGGCACAAGCAGCCGCTGCAGTACTACCTGCTCCAGGAGCTGCCCACCACGGACCGCGGCAAGGTCAGCCGGAGCCGCCTGCTGGAGTGGATCAATGCCCGCGACCCCAGAGTGCGTGCACTTGGCGCCTGACCTGCTGTCCCAGCCCCTGCCGGAGGAACGCCAGCCGGTCATTATCGCCGCCCGCCGTACCCCCGTATGTCCCGTCAACGGCGCCCTGCGGAGCCTGCGTGCCCACGAGCTCCTGGCTCCGGTGCTCCGGGAACTGGTCGCCGCTGTGGCGTTGGAGCCTGCGTCCGTCACCGACGTCGTGATCGGCAACGCTGTGGGTGGCGGCGGCAACGTGGCCAGGCTGGCCCTCCTTGAGGCAGGCCTGCCCGTGGGTGTCCCGGGGATCACCGTGGACCGGCAGTGCGGTTCAGGCCTGGACGCAATCGTCCTCGCAACCCGCCTGGTGGCAGCCGGCGGCGGTCCGGTGTACCTGGCCGGGGGAGTGGAGAGCACCAGTACCGCGCCGCTCCGGGCAAACAGGACTGACGACGGCGGCCCAGAGTTTTACACCCGCGCCCGGTTCGTTCCGGACAGCTTCGGCGACCCGGACATGGGCGTGGCCGCGGAAACGGTGGCCGAAGAGTACGGCATTTCCCGCGCACGCCAGGATGCGTTCGCGCTGGCCAGCCACCGGAAAGCCCTCGCTGCCATCCGGGCCGGACGCTTCACGGACGAAATCGTGCCGCTGGTCACCCCGGCCGGGACCGTCTCCGTGGACGGCGGGCCGCGGGCCGGTTTGACGCCGGCTGTCATGGCGCGGTTCCCGGCCGCCTTTGTGCCAGGGGGAACTGTCACCGCCGGAAACTCCTGCTTTGATGCGGACGCCGCCTCCGCCGTCGTCGTCACGTCCCTCGCGCGGGCCCGCCAACTCGGCGTGCCCGACTGCCTGCTGGTGCGCGGCTCCGGCACCGCCGGCGTGGCTCCGCAGGTGCTGGGGATGGGTGCTGTCCCGGCTGCCAAGAGCGTGTTGACTGCAGCCGGCGTCCAGGCCGGCGGGCTGGACTTCGTGGAATTCAACGAGGCGTTCGCCTCGCAGACCCTCGCGTGCCTCGACCAGCTGGGCATCGATCCAGACAGGGCCAACCTCGACGTCGGGGCGCTGGCGCTGGGCCACGCCTACGGTGCGTCGGGTGCGGTGCTGGTGACCCGGCTGCTGGCCCAGGCGCGGCGGGCGGACACCGAGGGCGCCCTGGGGCTGGCCATGATCAGCATGGCCGGTGGAATGGGCACGGCGGCGCTCCTGGAGTACCGGCGGCTGTAACGCCGCTAAAGCGTCCTGAGGGGTCAGTCTTCGGCTTCGCCCAGGCCCCGGGCGGCCAGCGCCTCGCCTGTCTGGCGGGCGTATGCCACGGATGTGATGAAGACCGGCAGGACCAGAGCGCGCGGGTTCCGTTCCAGGCCCCGGGCCTTGGCGGAGTCGCGGACATCGGCGAAGGTGCCGGCGATGAAGGGGATGCTGCGGAGCATGATGCCGATGGTCAGGGCGAAGCGTTCGGGATCCGCGCCGAACCTGGTGAAGGGGCGCGCCAGGTGCACTACGCCGTCCAGGAGCCGCTGGACCGGCGTGGTGGCGGTGAGCAGGGACGCTGCCACGACGCAGACCAGGATGTTCAACACGATCCGGCCCGCGGCGGGTCCCCCAAGCTGCCACCACTGGAAGAGTCCGATGACCAGCAGTACCGGCGCCAGCGGGCGGACGGCGCGCCACAACCGTTTAGTGCCCGCACCCGTGGCGAGGAACAGGCCGCAGAGTACGGCCAGAACCAGCGCTGAGATGCGCCAGTCCGCAACCAGGAAGGACATCAGGCCGCAGGCGAGGACCAGGAGGAACTTCAGTGCCAGCGGCGCCCGGTGTACCAGTGAGGTGCCGGGCACGTAATTGGCCAGGAGGAATCCATGGCCCCTCATTGCAGGTCCTGCTCTGCTGCGTCCAGATCCTGCAGGCACCAGGAGCGGTAGGCCGCCACGGCGTCCGCCGGTGCACCGTCGAAGGCAACCCGGCCCTGGTCGATGACCAGGACCCGGTCCATGTCCAAGGCCAGCTCGAGGTCGTGGGTGGACATGATGATCTGCTGGTCTAGGTCCGCCAGGGTCCTGCGGAGCAGCTCGCGGTTGCGCAGGTCCAGGAGGGTGGAGGGCTCGTCCAGCACCAGCACCCGGGGATTCACGGCCAGCACGGCGGCGAGCGCCATCAGCTGCCGCTCACCGCCGGACAGCTCATAAATGCTTTGGTCCGCCAGGTGCAGCAGGCCCAGGCGGTCGAGGGCTTTGCACGCCAGGCGCCGCCGTTCCGAACCGTTCTTAGTTGACCGGCGAAGGGACAGCTCCACGTCTTCCCGCCCGGTGGGCATCACCAGTTGGGACAGCGGATCGGTGAAGACGAAGCCCACACTTCGCCTGACCTTCCGGACGGCACTGACGGTGTCGTCGCCGTCGACCGTGACGGTGCCGCTGGTGGGTTGGACGAGTCCATTGATGAGGCGCAGCAGGGTGGATTTACCGGAGCCGTTGGCGCCGATCACGCCCACCCGGGCTTCGTCCAGCCTGAGGCTGACGGCGTCCAGGAGGACCTTGGGCTGGGGGGAGTCCTCGCGTTCGACGGCGACGCCCACCTGGCTGAAAGTGACTTCCGGCATGGCGTGGTCCCTAGGCGGTTCGGGCAGGCTGGGAGCGGCGGCGTACGCGGCGGACCAGGACGTCCGGGAACGCCCGGTGAAGGGCGACGGCGACGGCGGCGGCGAGGACGTTCTTGATGATGTCTCCCGGGTAGAAGACCAGGTCGCTGAGGAAGGCCTGCTCCAGGGTGGCCTTGGAGTTGAGGGCTATTCCCAGGAAGCCCAGCGTGTGCACGAAGACGACGCTGGTGACGGTGGCGGCCAGGAAGAACCACAGGGCGCGGGCCTTCGTGGTCCGCCGGATGACCACGGTGGCCAGCCAGCCCACCACGCCGGCGGCGATGGGGAAGGCGATGATGTAGCCGGCGGAAGGCCCGGCAAGGATCCCCAGGCCGCTGCGGCCCTGGCTGAAGATGGGCAGCCCGGCCAGCCCCAGGAGGGTGTACAGCCCGACGGCGGCGAGTCCACGGGCGGGACCCAGCACCAGGCCGGTAAGCATCACGGCCAGGGTCTGGAAGGTGATGGGGACGCCGAAGCCATTCAGCGCCAGCCCGGGCACCAGGGCGGCGCCGGCCACGAGGGCCGCGAAGACGGCAATCAGGCCAAGGTCGGTGCCGTTCCAGCGGCGGCGGCCGGTGCTGGCAGTTTTCGTGGCGGTGGTGTCGGTGCTGCTCATGGCTGTCCTGTCGGGGTTGTACAAGCGGAATCTAATGTACAGCCGACGCTACCGGTGCGAAACGGGGGCTATTTTGTAGGGGTCCTACTAAGGGGAGGCGCGGCTGCTTGGAGGTGGGCTCCATCGGCCGTGCTCTGGTTCGGGATGGCGGTCTATACAACGACTACCGCCGGCGTCAGACTGGCGCCATGCGGAAACTGACCTTCGCCATGAACATGAGCGTCGACGGCTACGTAGCCGCGCCCGGCGGCGACCTTGGCTGGAGCGCACCCAGCGACGAACTGTTTCAATGGTGGTCCGACCGGGTTGGGGCTACGGCGCTGGCGCTTTACGGGCGAAGGCTGTGGGACGACATGAGCGCGGCCTGGCCGACAGCCGACCAGCAACCCGGAGCCACACCTCAGCAGATCGAGTTCGCGCGCCGCTGGCGGGCCATGCCGAAGGTCGTGTTCTCGTCCACGCTCGACACTGTCGACTGGAACGCCCGCCTGGTGACCGGTGATGCAGTCACCGAGATCATCCAGTTGAAGGCAGGCGAGGGCGCCCCCATGGACATTGGCGGGGCCACCCTCGCCGGGGCTGCCATGCGGGCGGGGCTGATTGATGAGTACGTCACCGTCACCCACCCGGTCCTGGTGGGCGGCGGCATGCCCTTCTTCGCGGCCCTGGATTCCTGGGTGAACCTTGGCCTGGTGGAGACCACGCCGTTTCCCCACGGGGTGGTCATTAATAGGTACGAAGCCAGGCGTTGAACCCGCGGGCTCCCCGGATCTGCCGCATGGGACGGACGCGGGCGCACCCGGTCAAAGCAGCCCGCCCTCCAGCCGCCGGGTCGCAGCACGTTCAACCAGCAGGGGTACCAGCGTCCGCACGGGTCCGGCGTTGAACGCCGAGTACTCTTCGCAAACAGCGTCTTCGACATCCGTCCGGGAACACCCGGGAAACCGGCCCGCAAGCGTATTGATGACCGATATCAGCGCTTGTTGCTCTTCACCGCGTTCCATGCCCACCTCTTCATCGAAGCCTGATTTGCTAGCCTGACTAGTATTTAGCTTATCAAGTGAGATGTCCAGTAAGGGCAACCACTGATACCTCGACCGGGACAACACCGGATTGGTAGCGTGTGGCCATGCCGATCAAACTCGAGAACGTAGGCATCGCGGTCCGCGACCTGGAAGAGGCCATCGCCTTCTTTACCGACCTGGGACTCGCTGTCCTGGGGAGGCAGACCGTGAGCGGGGAGTGGGCCGACACCGCCGTCGGCCTCGATGGCAACCATGCCAGGATCGCCGTGCTCCAAACGCCGGACGGCAACGGCCAGCTCGAGCTCTTCGAGTACATCCACCCTGATGCGATCGAGGCAAAACCCACCCTGCCCCACCAGATTGGGATGCACCGCGTCGCCTTCTCTGTCGACAACCTCGACGCTGCCCTGGAAACAGCCGCGCGGCACGGCTGCTACCCGTTGCGCGGGGTGGCAACCTACGGGGACGTCTACAAGCTGACCTACGTCCGCGGTCCCAGCGGCATCATCGTGATGCTGGCACAGGAACTCAAAAAGCCTCCGGAAAACCAGTGACCCGTGGTCAGGACAAGGAGGCCGGCTGCGGGCTGCAATATACTCCGAACATGCCCTTCACGCACCCAGCCCTGAATGCTCAACGCTCTGATCCAATGACCCCCGGGGACAGGTCGTGAGCGGCGGCCTCGTCGCCCTGCTGGACGACGTTGCCGCCCTGGCCCGCATCGCGGCAGCGTCCGTGGACGACGTCGCAGCAGGTGCGGCCAAAGCAGGAGCGAAGGCAGCCGGCGTGGTCATCGACGACGCTGCAGTCACGCCGCAGTACGTGTCCGGAGCGGACCCGTCACGCGAACTGCCGATGATCAAGAAGATCTTCTGGGGTTCCATCCGCAACAAGCTGCTGATCATCCTCCCCGCCCTGCTGCTCATCAGCGCCTTTATCCCCTGGATCATTCCGTTTATCCTCATGCTGGGCGGCACGTACCTCTGCTACGAGGGCGCCGAAAAAGTCTGGCACAAGCTCCGCGGCGGCCACCATGAGGAGGAAGACACGCCGGCGGTGGAACGCGGGCACGATGCTGAGGCGAAGGTCGTCAAAGGCGCCATCACCACCGACTTCATCCTGTCCTGCGAGATCATGGTCATCTCCATGAATGAAGTGGCCACGGAGTCCATTTGGGTCCGTGCGTTCATCCTGGTCCTGGTGGCGTTTGCCATCACCGTGCTGGTCTACGGCGCTGTCGCATTGATCGTCAAGATGGACGACATTGGCGTGCACCTGTCGGCCAAGGAATCCCCCCGCTCCAAACGCTTCGGGAGGTTGCTGGTCACCGGAATGCCCGCCGTGCTGGCCACCATCACCTTCGTTGGCACCATCGCCATGCTCTGGGTCGGCGGCCACATCATGCTGCAGGGCGCGCATGACCTTGGCTGGCACGCACCCTACGACCTGGTTCATGCGATTGAGCACCCGGTGGCTGGCGTTGCCGTCGTCGGCGGTCTCCTGGCCTGGCTCGTCAACACCCTCTGCTCAACCGTCGTCGGACTTGCCTGGGGCCTCGTCGTGATGGCCGTGGTAGGCCCGGTCCTGAAGGTGCTGCCGTTCGGCAAAGAGAAGGACGGCCACTCCGGGTCTGCCGGGCCCGCCACGAACAGTGGATCCGACGGCCGCCACGCCTGAGGGCTGCCGTATCCGCTGCGCGGTCAGAACGCGTAACGGATGCGGCAGTACGGCGCGATCTCCCCGATGAGCGCGGCCAGCTGAGCCACGTAGCCGGCTTTGGCCCGTGACCGGTAGCGGACGTTGTTGAACCCGTTGGACGAGGTCTTCGATTCCTGGAGGCCGGGACGCCACAGGACGTTCTCGGCCTGGGGATGCCAGCCCAGGTTGACCTGGTGCAGCTGCTCGTTATGGGTCAGGAAGATGACCTCCGCCGCCAGCTGGGCCCTGGCCGCCTCCGTCAACGTCGCATCGAGCTGGCGGAGCAGCGCCGCCCAGTCGGCCAGCCACGTGTCCGTAATGACGACAGGGGAGAAGTTCACATGCACCTCATAGCCGGCGTCCACAAAGTCGTTGATCGCTGCCATCCGGTCCGCCACGGGCGAGGTCCGGACGTCAATGGACTTGGCCAGGTCCGCCGGCATGAGGGAGAAACGGATCCGGGTGTGGCCGCCATGGTCCCACGCCAGCATTTCCCGGTTGACGAATTTGGTGGCGAAGGACAGCTTGGCGTTGGGCAGTTCACGGAAGAGCCCCACCAGTTCCTCCACGTTGTCGCTGAGAAGCGCGTCCACCGAACAATCGCTGTTCTCCCCGATGTCGTACACCCACAGCTCAGGGTCGCACTGGTTGGGCTCGAGTTTCAGCCCCCGTCGGGTGGCGTGGCGCTCCAGTGTCGCCGCGATCTGGTCGATGTTGGCAAACACCGTGATCGGGTTGCTGTAGCCCTTGTGCCGTGGAACGTAGCAGTAGGCGCACGCCATGGCGCAGCCGTTCGCCGTGGACGGGGCAATGAAATCCGCCGAGCGGCCATTCGGTTTGACCGTCAGGGACTTCTTGACGCCCAGGACCAGCGCTTCGGTCTTGATCCGTGACCAGCGCGGCACGTTGGTTTCGTCACCATGCAGGTCCGGGATGTTCCAATGGCTGTCCACCAGCACGACGTCGGCCCCCGGCCAGCGCGCGACAATCTCCTGGCCGCGGGGCAGCTCCAGGGCGGCTGGCTGTGCGTAGATACGCCGGATCTGGAGCAGCCGATCAAATTCCATGACCCCATTCTGCTTGAACCGTGGGGGCAATCCGCCGTTAAGCCCACGGCGCCATCGCGGGACGGCCGGGATTCCTGGTCCTGAAACTGGCGTGGCCCGCCGGACGGTAGACTGGAGTGTGCCGTTTTCCGGCCACTCTGCCCCGGCGTCCCTTCGCACACAATGCGCGGACCGTGGCGTTCCCTGTTGTGAAAGGCCTTACCTGCTGTGATTACTGTCCAGGATCTTGAACTGCGCGCCGGTGCCCGGCTCCTCATGGACCAGGTGAGCTTCCGCATCGATAAAGGGGACAAGATCGGCCTGGTGGGCCGCAACGGCGCGGGCAAGACCACGCTGACCCGTGTCCTTGCGGGCGAAGGCCTGCCCGCCGCAGGCAAGGTAACCCGCAGCGGCGAAATCGGCTACCTGCCCCAGGATCCGCGCACGCCCGACATGGAGCAGTTGGCGCGGGACCGGATCCTTTCAGCCCGCGGCCTGGACATCGTCGTCGGCAAACTGCGCAAGGCGCATGACGAAATGGCGAGCGAAGACGCCGATGTCCAGCGCAAGGCCATGAACCGGTACGACCGGCTGGAATCCGAGTTCCTCGCCGCGGGCGGTTACGCGGCCGAGGCCGAGGCGGCGTCAATCTGCTCCAACCTTGCCCTGCCGGACCGGCTGCTGAACCAGCCGCTCAAGACGCTCTCCGGTGGACAGCGGCGCCGTGTGGAGCTGGCCCGCATCCTGTACTCGGATGCCGAGACCATGCTCCTGGACGAACCAACCAACCACCTCGATGCTGACTCCATCGCCTGGCTGCGTGACTTCCTGAAGAACCACCAGGGCGGCCTGATCGTGATCAGCCACGACACCGACCTGCTGGAAGCCACCGTCAACAAGGTGTTCCTGCTGGACGCGAACCGCGCCCAGATCGACTTCTACAACATGGATTGGAAGCGCTACCTTCTGCAGCGCGAAACGGATGAGCGGGCCCGGAAGCGGGAACGGGCCAACGCCGAAAAGAAGGCACAGGTCCTCATGGACCAGGCCAACAAGATGCGGGCCAAGGCCACCAAGGCTGTTGCTGCGCAGAACATGGCCAAACGTGCCGAACGGCTGCTCAGCGGGCTGGAGGCTGTCCGCGAGCAGGACCGCGTGGCAGCCCTGCGGTTCCCGGACCCCTCACCCTGCGGCAAGACCCCGCTCACCGCGGACGGGCTCAGCAAGTCCTACGGGTCCCTGGAGATCTTCACCGACGTGGACCTGGCTATCGACCGCGGCTCCAAGGTGGTCATCCTGGGCCTCAACGGTGCCGGCAAAACCACCCTGCTGCGCATGCTTGCCGGCGTGGACGCCCCGGACACCGGCGAAGTCATCCCTGGCCACGGCCTCAAGGTGGGCTACTACGCCCAGGAGCACGAGACCCTGGACCACGACCGCACGGTGCTGGAGAACATGCGTTCTTCTGCCCCGGACATGAAGGACGCCGAGGTCCGCGGCATCCTGGGTTCATTCCTGTTCTCCGGAGACGACGTCGACAAGCCCGCAGGCGTGCTCTCCGGCGGTGAGAAGACACGCCTGGCCCTGGCCACCATCGTGGCCTCAAGCGCCAACGTCCTCCTCCTCGACGAGCCCACCAACAACCTGGACCCCGCCAGCCGCGCGGAAATCCTCGGGGCGCTCCGGAACTACACCGGCGCCGTCGTACTTGTCAGCCACGATGAAGGCGCCGTCGAGGCCCTGAACCCGGAACGTGTTGTCATGCTTCCGGATGGCGTGGAAGACCTGTGGAACGAGGACTACCTG
The DNA here is from genome assembly GCF_013359725.1 of Pseudarthrobacter sp. C4D7. GTDB lineage: Bacteria > Actinomycetota > Actinomycetes > Actinomycetales > Micrococcaceae > Arthrobacter. The sequence goes on from NZ_JABFMW010000049.1 coordinate 11,248, forward strand.
GACCTGATCACCCTGGCCTAGCTGTAATTCCCATGGAGGTTGTGAACAGCGTGGCGTGATGTAGAGGGCGAGGGCCTCCGGTATCGATTTGGG
>NZ_JABFMW010000004.1:0-192731 GCF_013359725.1 Pseudarthrobacter sp. C4D7
ACGCCTGCCGCCACCGCATCCGCCAAATCGCCGAAACCCGCGACGGCTACACCGGAACATCACCGGTGGTCGCCAACGCACCGGCTGACACCTTCAAGAAGTAACTGCCCCAAACGTCCGACGGCGGCACCTGGGTTCTGGAAGTCCGGAACCCAAGTGCCGCCGTCGGGGTTTAAAGGTGCCTCAGCCCGTCACTTGGACGGCTTGACCACCATGGCGGACCCGCCGCCGCGCCTGACCGGCTCGGCTGCCGCCAGGGTGCGGCCGTCATCAAGGAACTCGATGGCGGTGGCTGCCCCGATCTCCGCGGCGGACGTGAACGAGTCACCCGACGGCGTCAGGACGTGGCCGAACCGGGAGGTCAGGGCCGGCCCGTACTTGTCGATGAACGCCGGTTCTGCCGTCACAGTCTTGGTGTTCCGCTGGGACGCACGGGGTGCCGCAATGGCATCCGGGGTGCTCATGCCCAGGTCGATGCGGTTGACGATGGTCTGCAGGACGGTGGTGATGATGGTGGAGCCGCCCGGTGAGCCCAGGGCCAGGAACGGTTTGCCGTCCTCCAGCAGGATGGTGGGTGACATGGATGACCGCGGCCGTTTGCCGGGTTCGATCCGGTTGGGGTCCGTGGCGCTGTAGACGGTGGAGAAGTCTGTGAGCTCGTTGTTCAGCAGGAAGCCTCGGCCGGGAACAACCATGCCGGAGCCGCCGGTCTGTTCAATGGTCAGCGTGTACTCCACCACGTTGCCCCACTTGTCCGAGACCGTCATGTTGGTGGTGGAGATGTTCTCCGTGTCCTTCTCGTCCGCGGCAGCGGCCGGTTTCATCGGGCAGGTTCCGTCGTAGTTGCTGACGTCACCGGCGGTCTGCAGGGGCTTCATGGCTGCCTTGTTGGGATCGAGCTCGCAGGCGCGTTCCTTACCAAAGGTGCGATCCGTCAGCGCCTCGGTGGGAACGTCCACAAACGCCGGGTCCCCCACGTATTTGGCACGGTCCGCAAAAGCCAGCGCGCTGGCCTCCAGGTAGTGGTGCAGTACGGCAGGCTGGTCCTTTTTCAGCGCCGGCAGATCGAAGACGTCCAGAATGTTCAGCGACTCCCCCACCGTGGTGCCGCCACTGCTGGAGGGTGCCATGCCGTAGACGTCATAGCCGCGGTAGTTCACATGCGTGGGGTCCTGGTCCAGTGCTTCGTAGTCCTTCAAATCCTGCACTGTCATGGAACCCACCGGGACGGGGAGCTTGGTATCCGGGGACTTGGGCGGGTTCTGTACGGTCTTGGAGATCTCCTCGGCCAGCGGTCCGGTGTAGAAGGCCTTCATGCCTTTGCGTGCCAGCAGGCGGTAAGTGTCCGCGAGGTCGTGGTTCTGGAATACGGAGCCCACCTCGGGCAGCTTGCCGCCCTTGAGGTACAGGTCCTTGGTGGAGGTGAAGGCCTCGAAGCGCTTCTGGTTGTCCGCGGTCTGGTTGCGGAAGGTCTCATCCACCACGAAGCCGCGGTCCGCCACCTTGATGGCTGGCTTCAGGGCATCCCCCAGGCTGATGCTGCCCCAGCGATCCAATGCCCGCTCCCACGTGGCGGGCGTACCTGGAATGCCTACCGAGACGCCGCTGGTGACCAGCTCAGGGGTGAAGGGGTACGGCTTGCCGGTGGCGGGATCGATGAAGGCGTCCTGCTTGATCCCGGCAGGCGCAGTTTCCCGGCCATCGATGGTGTTGACCTCCCCGGACTTGGCGTCGTAGTAGACGAAGTAGCCGCCACCGCCGATGCCGGCGCTGTACGGCTCAGTGACGCCCAGGGTGGCTGCGGCGGCAACCGCGGCATCCACCGCGTTGCCGCCCTTGCGGAGGACTTCGATGGCTGCAGCTGAGGCTTCCGGGTCAACGGTGCTGACTGCGCCGCCGTAACCGGTGGCGGTGGGGTCCTTGTCGGTCTGCCGGGGATCGGCCGCCGCGGGGCTGATGGCCCCCGTGGTGACGCTTAGGGCCAGCGCCGCAGTAACAGCTGCGAGCCGGCGTCCGAAATGTGGCATGGTGGCTCCTAAAGGGATGACGAGTGATGTGGGCCACGCTACTCTCCGGGTAGGACACACTCAACGACACCGGGAAGGAAGGGCACCATGCCGGGATCCAAACTCGCGGTAGTGGGCGCAGGCAGCGTCGGAACTTCGCTGGCGTACGCGGCACTGATCCGTGGCTCCGCCAGCAACATCGCGTTGTTCGATGTCAACGCGCCCAAGGCGGAGGCCGAAGCCTTGGACCTGGCCCATGGCAGCCAGTTCGCGGCAGCTTCCGCCACCGTCAGCGGCGGCGGGGATATCGCCGTGACGGAAGGCGCCGACGTCGTGGTCATCACAGCCGGGGCCAAGCAGAACCCCGGCCAGAGCCGGCTGGACCTCGCCGGCACGAATGTGCGGATCCTGGAACAGCTGATGCCGCCGCTGCTGGAGCGGGCACCCGGTGCTGTCTATGTCCTGGTGACCAATCCCTGCGACGTCCTGACGGTGGCCGCGCAGCAAATCTCCGGCCTGCCCCCGGAGCGGATCTTCTCCTCGGGTACGGTACTGGACACGTCCCGGCTGCGCTGGCTGCTGGCCCGCCGGGCAGGCGTTTCGGTCTCCAGCGTCCACGCCAGCATGGTGGGTGAACACGGCGACACCGAGTTCCCGCTCTGGTCCGGCGCCACCATCGGCCCGGTGCCGATCCGTGAATGGACGGACCACGGCGAGCGGATCTTCACACCCGAATACCTCACCAATACTGCACAGGAAGTGGTGCAGGCCGCCTACAAGGTGATCGCCGGCAAGGGGGCCACAAACTACGCCATCGGCCTCTCCGGGGCCCGCATCGTCGAGGCCCTGCTCCGCGACGACAACGCCGTCCTGCCGGTCTCCACGGTCCTGTCGGGGCTACACGGGATCTCCGGGGTGGCCCTGTCCCTGCCCAGCGTGGTCGGCCGCGGCGGCGTGCACCGCGTCCTGGAGACACCCATGGACGACGGCGAGCTGGCAGCACTGCGGCACTCCGCGGATACCCTGCGCCACACCATGGACGCGCTGGGCATCTGACGGCCGTCATGCAACGCCGCCGCAACCCTCCCGTGCGGCGGGTTCGCATAAGCTCAGTTCCAGGTGCCAAACGCAGGCCACCGGGACTGGCTCAACGACGAACCAACAGGAGTAACGCATGACCAACTGGCGGATCAGGGATTTCCATTCGGCGGACCTGGACGGCATCCTGCACCTGTGGGAGACGCTGAAGGCGAACAACGTGGAACCCGTCTACGCCCTGTCCGAGGTCCTCGCCTCCTGCGAAAAGGACCATGCAGTGGTGGCGGTGCTGGGCGAGCAGGTGGTGGGAGCCGCCGTCGGACGCGCCGCGCACGACCAAGGCTGGATTGTCTTCCTGGCCACCCTGCCCGAGTACCGCGGCCGGGGCATCGGCACCTCCCTGCTCGCCGCCGTCGAAAACCGGATGGCTCCGCACGGCCTGAACAAGCTCTCTGCGCTGATGCCGGAATCAGAAACCCGTGTGGAGGCGTTCCTGGGCCGGGGCTTCGCGCTCAAGAAGAACCTCCGCTACTTCGAACGGACCATCCCCGTCCAGCGCCAGGAACTCGGTGCCCTCGGCCAGCTGGGCGGCCGGGTCCTGGCCCGCGACCTGTGGGAAAACGTGGCCGGCATGCGTAACGAGAAGGAACTGCTCGAACGCCGCCTGGTGCTTCCGCTCGCGGAGGCGGACCTGGCGGATGAGTTCGGCGTGGTGCCGCCGCGCGCCGTGGTGCTGTTCGGCCCGCCCGGCACCGGCAAGACCACCTTCGCCAAGGCCATCGCCTCGCGGCTCGAGTGGCCGTTCGTGGAGGTGTTCCCCTCCCGTTTGGCCGGCGATCCCCAGGGCCTGGCGGGAGCGCTGCGCGAGACTTTCCTGGAAATCGCCGAGCTGGAGCACGCCGTGGTGTTTATCGACGAGGTGGAGGAGATCGCATCCCAGCGGGCCGGGGACCCGCCGTCGCCGCTGCAGGGCGTGACCAACGAGCTGCTCAAGATCATCCCGGCATTCCGCGAACAGCCCGGCCGGCTCCTGGTCTGCGCAACCAACTTCATCCGCGCGCTGGACTCCGCATTCCTGCGGCACGGCCGGTTCGATTACGTCATACCCATCGGCTTGCCGGACCGGCAGGCACGCGAGGCGATGTGGCAGCGCTTCATCCCTGCCACCGTGGTGGATGCCGTGGATGTGGAGCTGCTGGTGGAGCGCACCGAGGGCTTCTCGCCCGCAGACATCGAGTACGCAGCGCGCAGCGCCTCCCAGCGGGCGCTGGAGAAGGCAGTGTACGACGACGGCGGGCTGGCTTCCGGCGGCGACGTTTCAGTCCGCGAAGCGGTCCGGAAGGGCCCCTCCACCCAGGACTACCTCGACGCCATCGGCGATACACGCACCACCGTCAGCGCCGAGGTGCAGGCAGACTTCCTGGAGGACATCGAGGCGCTGGGGCGGGTCTAGTCCCCGGAGCCGGCGTCGTACCGAAGGTTTTCGTAATCGGTGTCATCCGCCTCGTCCAACTGTTCGTCGAACTCTTCCAGCAGCCAGGGGTTGACGCGGGCCAGGATTTTGCGGATCTCCTCCACGTCAACGGCCGCGTAAAGCACAGGCCGGGCGTCCAGGTATTTAGTAACGGGCGGCTTGTCGGGCCACTTTTCGGCCAGCGCCTGGACGCGTTCGGGCAGTGAATTGTGCGCATTGTCGGCGATCTTGACCAGGGCGGCATCATGGTCCTGGGCTATCTCATGGATGCCGGACAGGTAGTCATCAGGGTTTTCGTGCAGCCGGTTGGTGACCCGTTCAATGATGTCGACGGCGCGCTCGGAGACCCCCATGTCCAGCAGCGCCTGCCGGGTCATCGGGGTGTCCTCGGCAATGTCATGAAGGTACCCGGCGATCCGGACGTCGTCGTCGAAGTCTGCCAGGGCGTCTCCCACTGCCAGCACATGCTCCTTGTAGGGCCGCTTGAGCTTGTCCTTCTGGCGGTTGTGCGCCACCTCCGCAAGGACACGGGCTGTCTCGGGCGTGAAACTGCTGGCGGCGCGGTGTTCCGTGGATTCTGGCATGACTCCAGACTACGGGGCGGAACGGCCGCCGGGGGCGGACCAGACCCACGGTTCCCGGGGCAGCAGCCCGGGATCAAACCCGGCCAGGGCACGCTCGAGCGGCCCCGGAGGAAGCCCCAACGAGGCGAGCAGGTGGTCCCGCACCGCATCGGCGCCGATGCCGGCCGCTGCCAGGTCCGCCAGCGTGACGGCACCGTCGCGCTTGGCCAGCCTGGCGCCGTCGCGGTTAACCACCAGGGGCACATGGGCATATTCCGGAACGGGAATATTCAGGAGCGCTGCGAGATAGGCCTGCCGCGGGGTGGAGGGCAGCAGGTCATCGCCGCGGACCACCTGGTCTATGCCCTGCTCGGCATCATCGACCACCACGGCGAGGTTGTAGGCGGTGACGCCGTCATTGCGCCGCAGCACAAAGTCGTCCACCACACCCGTGAAGGGGCCGTGCAGGACGTCCTGGACCGTGTAGTCGGTGACGCCGGCCCGCAACCGCAGGGCGGCCGGGCGGATGGACCGTTTGAACTCCCGTTCCGCCGGATCCAGGTTGCGGCAGGTGCCCGGATAGGCACCCTGCGGTGCATGGGGCGCCGAGGCCGCTTCCTGGATCTCCCGGCGGGTGCAGAAGCATTCATACGTCAGTCCGGCGTCTTCGAGCCGGGCGATCGCCTGGTCATACAACGGTCCGCGTTCGGTCTGCCGGACTGCGTCGCCGTCCCAGGTCACGCCGACCGCGGACAGGTCGCGCAGCTGTACCGCTTCTGCTCCTGCACGGGCCCGGTCCAGGTCCTCCACCCGCAGCAGGAACCTGCGCGCGGTGGATCGGGCAAACAGCCAGGCAAGGATGGCGGTCCGCAGGTTTCCCGCATGTAGCTCTCCGGAAGGGCTGGGGGCAAAACGGCCGGCAGAGGTCATGGCACAACCCTAGACGGAACAACACAAGAGCCCCTCAGCTACCGATGACTGCGGAAAATCCGTTACGTCGGTAGCTCAGGGGCTCTTGCCGTGTTTGCAGAGTGAGCATGGTGTGAACAAGCCTCAATCAGCGGCGGCCTCCTTGCGGGAAGCGGTGTCCAGCCTGCCGGGTGGTGTGCCGGGAACCTGTAGCCTGCGGGGACCAGCGGTAGCTTTTGCCCTTGTTGCCACTATTTCAGCAGATCTTCTACAGTTAGAACAACAAGCAGGACTTGGGTTAGTCATTCTGATCAAATCCTGAGCATGGATCAGACAGGAAGTGATCAGATTGCAGGAACTGGACGCTACGGACAAGCGCATCCTGAAGGCCTTGGATGAGGATCCGCGCGTCCCGATCATGGTGCTGGCGCAAAAGCTGGGCCTGGCCCGTGGGACCGTGCAGTCGCGGCTGGAGCGGATGTCGGCCTCGGGGGCCTTACGCCCCAACAGCAGCCGCGTCCTCCCGGCGGCCCTGGGCAGGGGTGTGGCTGCTGCCGTGAGCGCGGAGCTGGACCAAAGCCACCTGAACGAGGCCATCGCCGCGCTGCGCAGGATTCCGGAAGTCCTGGAGTGCCACGCGCCGGCCGGTGACACCGACCTCCTGATCCGGGTGGTGGCCAAGAGCCCGGATGATCTTTACCGCGTCTCCGAAGAAATTCGCCTCTGCCCCGGCATCGTCCGGACATCCACCAGCATGTTCCTGCGCGAGGTCATCCCGTACCGCACCACCGGCCTCCTGGGAGGATAGTCCTCCCCATCGCCGGGGCGCGGCAGCCCGGTTAGGCTGGCGGGAGGATTCAACCGGGGGGAACACATGGCGGGGAACTTTTACGGCAGCGACGTGGCGCAGCTCAGGCAGCTCGCCAAGGAGCTCACCGGCAGCGCCAACCGGCTCAACTCCCTGGGGCAGCAGCTCTCCAGCAGCATCGGCTCCGGGTTGTGGAAAGGGCGCGACGGCGAGAGGTTCCGCAATGACTGGACCTCCTCGCACGCCAAGCTCCTGAGGTCGGCCACCGCCGGGCTGGAATCGGCGTCCAAAGCCCTCCTTGCCAACGTGGACGAGCAGGAGAAAGCAAGCGCCGGCGGCGGTGCCGGGGGTGCAGCCGGCGGTTCTCCCGCAGGCACCCCCGCACGTGAGCTGACAGACGAACTCAGCGGCATGTCGCCCCAGGAACGGGATGCGTACCTGAAGTCCGCGGAGTTCCAGCAGTGGGTCCGGGAGAGCCAGGCCAACGCCGATGCCGCCAAGACCGTCCTGGACGGCCTGGTGGACTCGGGTGTGCTATCCCCCACGCGGCCGGGAGGCCGGGCCAACGGCTATGGCACCTTCCTCCAGCAGTACTGGGCGGAGTCCGCCATGCGGCAGGCCGGGATCGATCCCGGCCACTGGGACCCGGCAAAGGGCGTCGACTACAACCGCGCCGACATCTACAAGGTGTACGCCTTTTACGCAGAGCTGTACAAGGCCGATCCCCGCATGGAGTGGATCGGCATGGCAAACCAGGTGGGGCCAACGTTCATTGCCGGCTTTGAGGACATCGCGTTCCTCCATCACATGGCGGCGGCCGGCCGTGACATCACTCCGCTGATCGCGGGAGCAGACCCGGTGACCAAGGCAGCCCTTCGGGCCCTTGCCACGGCCGGAACCTCTGAGCTGCAGTTCTACGAGACCACCTTCCTGAAGATGCAGAAGGAGATCTTCTCGGACATCGGATCCCAGCACTTCGCCTATCAGCAGGGCGGGATCGCCGAAATCCAGCGCCTGGAGGCCGCCGGCATGGTGACCCCGCGCATGGCTGACGCGTGGGGAGGCATCGATTCCGTTCCGCCGTATTCCGGACCGGAGGGCTACCACCACCTGACGCCGGCCCAGCAAACGGCCCTGCACCAGGCATCCTTCAACATGGCCGACCAGGAACAGAACTACATCATTGCCGACGACTACGACAACATCCGGGCACGACCCACGGGAGTGCCGTTTACCGAAGCCATGACCGTCCTGGGCGAACCAAGCCTCGTTGGAGCCAAGTCCTACTACGAGCAGTTCCCCGCGGTCACCCCCTACGCGGACGTCCGGCGGTTTCCCCCGGTTGGCATCGACGTCCATCACGGCAACATCTCCGATCGGCAGGACCGCTGGAACCTGATCGACCAGGACACGCTGGGGGCCTATGAGAAATGGCTGCACGGCGAGAAAGACCCCTACGGTGAGATGGTGAAGCCCATGCCTGCCCGAGTGGAGGAGTACCGGATGGTACCCAAGGAAGTCCGCGATGCCGTGGGTGCGCCATGAGGCTGAGGTTCATCGTCACAGTCCTGATCGCATCGCTCTTGAGCGGTTGCGGCGTCATCCCTGCTGCAGATCCAAAGGAAAAGGAAGCGATAGTGGCTAACGGCAACTCCCAGTTCACCCCGGAGGGCATCGATGCCATCAAGAGCAGCGGGAAGGCCTTTTTCGATTTCACCGAGCGGCCGATGGATATGTCTGCCCTGGGGTTTCCGGCGGGATCGGACGGGGCTTTGGTCGCGGCTGACTCCGGCAAGCTGATCAACGTCAGCATGACCACCCCCAACGGCGTGGTTGAGATGTCAACGGACACCATCCGCATCCGGCCCGGTGCTGACAACATGGTGGACCACGTGGATATCTTCGTCAATTACCCGGAGGCCCAGGACGCGAACCGGGAAATCAAGCGGGCCGCAGATGAACTGGGCTTCGTCATGCTGCAGGACGCCGAGCCCATCGACGCCGATTTCAAGGACGGCTCCGGCAAGGAGCAGTGGATTCCCGGGATGGGCAACAAAACGGGGACTGTCTTTTCCGCCGAGATTCTTTCCAACCACGACACCGGCCGGATGACGTTCGTCTACTCCGTGCAGCTTGCCGATAAGTACTACACCCCTGACGCTGAGGAAGGCATCGCGTCCACGGGCAGGCCGTAGGCCGTTCCTACACCGGCGGCCCCGCGTTGGACTTCAGGTTCTTCATGACCAGCGTCGACGTCAGCCGCTCCACCCCGGGCAGGGACGTGAGCTCGGTGTCGTAAAAGCGCTGGTAAGCCGGCAGGTCAGCGGCGATGATCTTTAGCAGGTAGTCCGGCGAACCGAAAAGGCGCTGCGCCTCGATGATGTTGGGATTCTCTGCCACCCGGGTTTCAAAGATTTCCATGGTGGACCTGTCCACCTGGCGGAGCGTGACAAAGACGATCGCTTCGAAACCCAGCCCCACGGCAGCGGGGTCAACGTCTGCCCTGTACCCGCGGATGACGCCGGACTGCTCCAGGTCCCGGAGCCGGCGGTGGCACGGAGCCACCGTGAGGCCCACCTTCGCGGCGAGAGCTGTGGCAGTCATCCGGCCATCCTCCTGGAGGTGGCGCAAAATATTTCTGTCGATTCTATCCAGCACGCAATAAACATACTGCGGGCGCCGCGAGGCGGGCGAAAACCGGACAGCACTTTTGGTCGGATTCTTTCTATGGTTGCTCCTGAGAGCGTTTCGACAGGAGAAAACCATGAATCCGCAGCTGTTCCTGGCCTTTTTGGTGGTGGCCGCCGCCCTGGCCTGCACGCCGGGAGTGGACTGGGCCTACACCATTTCCGCAGGCCTCCGGCAGCGCAGTTTCGTTCCCGCGGTGGCGGGGCTTTGCGGCGGCTACGTCCTGCACACGGCCCTGCTGGTGGCGGGCCTGGCTGCGGTGCTGGCCGGAATGCCCGGCGTGCTGGGCTGGATCACCCTGGCTGGTGCCGGATACCTGCTGTGGCTCGGCGTGGGTACCCTCCGGACATGGCGCGGTGCCAGCTTCAGTGCGGATGCCGCCGTCGGGCCGGGAACCCAGCTGCGCACCTTCCTGCAGGGGATGGGCACCAGCGGCATCAACCCCAAGGGCCTGCTCTTCTACGTGGCACTCATTCCGCAGTTCGTCAGCGCCGACGCATCGCTGCCGGTGCCGGTGCAGTCGGGGCTCCTGGGGATGACATTCGTGGCGCTGGCGGGCCTGGTCTACACGGTGGTGGCCCTGCTGTCCCGCACGCTGCTGCAGAGCAGGCCCGGCGCAGCGCGCTCGGTGACCCTGGCCAGCGGCATCATCATGGTGGCGCTGGGGACTGTCCTGCTCGGGGAGCAACTGCTGCCCTTCCTGGCCGGCCGGTCGTAGGCGGACCGGCCCCTAGTCCCCGCTGAGTTCCTTCCAGTCCTGCTCCCAGATCCGCCGCATCTCCTCGTCCTTGCGGATGGGTACGGGCGGCTCCAGCTCCCGCTGTGGTTCAGGGTCAACGCGCCGGCGTCCCCAGTCGCGTGGATTCAGCGAACGGCGGCTCGATTCCAGGACCAGCAGCGCCCGGTCCGTCAACGCATCGTTGCGCAGCGCAAGATGCGTCTTGCGGCGGCGCAGAACCTCGGCAACCGCCTGGTGGGCCGCGTCCAGCCGGCCTTCCCTGCGGAGGGCGCGGCCCCGGACCAGCAGAAGGGCAGCGGAGAGGTCATCCGCGTTCAGCAGGCCCTCCGTCCAGTCGATGACTGTGCGGCTTCGGCCCAGGCTGAGGGCAAGGGAGCAGCGCGCCAGCGCCAGGGGTAGCGACGGCGGCAGCCCGGCGAGGGCGTCGAGCGCCGCTTCCGTGCGGCCCGTCTCGCGCAACGAGTGCGCCAGGGCAAGGAACACCGATTCCTCGCTGAAGAGCACCGGAATCTCCACCCGTTCGGCCAGCTCGATCCGGCTGACGATCCTGGTGAGGTAGGTGGAGGAGTACCGGTTGGCCTCATCGTCATTCCTGGTGCTCAGCCCGCGCTGGAGGAGCTCGGACGCACGGAGATAGCCGCCGTGCTTGTACACCAGCAGCCCGGCCATCAGGTAGCATAGGCCGGCCCATCCCGGGTAGGCGCGGGCCAGGGTGATCAGGCGTTCGGGTTCGCGGCTGGTGAAGACGGCGTCGTGGACCGCCTTGGCAGGCTTGGGGAGCAGCCGTTTGAGCCGGGGGACCTCACCGTCGATGGACAGCAGCGCCGGGTTGCGTCCGCCCAGGACGCCGGTGAGCATGCCGCCCACTCCCCCGGCGAGATCATGGACGGGGGTGCGCAGCTGTGCCTGCCCGAAGGGGGTGAGGTCGCGGCTGTCCCAGTAGATCGGTGCAGTCTCCCCGGCGCTCATCCTTAAATGCTAACCGCGGGTTTGAGGGCCCGCGCCCGAAGCAGCCTTACCACCCGGTGGCGGCGGCTATCCATACGCCGATCACCCAGGTGCTGGCGGCCAGGCAGGCAAGCCCGAATTCGGCGAGCATGCCCAGTCCGGTTGCCTTGAGGGCCGCCCAGCTGGACTTTGACGCGGCTGAGATGTTCCGGGTGCGCAGGAATTCACTGGCCAGCAGCCCGGCGGCGAAGCCTACGAAGAGTCCCACCACGGGAATGATGAACATCCCCGCCACACCGGCCACCAGGGCCACCACCACGCTGCGGCTGGGAATGGCGTGTTGTTTGAGCTTCCGGCCGGTGAGGACCGCCCCTGCGGTCATCCCGGCCGCGACGAAGACCATGGCCACCGCGAACACCACCCAGCCCGCCGTTCCTGCGCCGCCCCAGATGGCCCACGCCAGCAGGCTCACGCCGATCAGCACGCTCCCGGGCAGGACAGGAATGATGGTGCCGGCCACCCCCACCAGGATCGCCAGGCCGCACAGGATGGTCACCACGGTTTCGGAGGTCATGCTGCCCAGTCTAGGGGCCGGGTTCAGCGCGTTAACGCCCGACGGCGGTGCCTCCTTCCGGGAAGGAGGCACCGCCGTCGTGGTCTCCGAAAGGACCGAGTCCTACTCCGCTTCGACCGCGGCGGCCACGGCGGCGGTGACGGCCGGGGCCACTCGCGGGTCCAGCGGGCTGGGCACGATGTAGTCGGCCGAGAGGTCCTCTTCGGCGAGCTCGGCGATGGCGCGGGCCGCGGCGAGCTTCATGGCAGGGGTGATGCGGCGGGCACCGGCGTCGAGGGCACCGCGGAAGATGCCGGGGAACGCCAGGACGTTGTTGATCTGGTTGGGGAAGTCGCTGCGGCCCGTGGCGACGACGGCGGCGTACTTCACGGCAACCTCGGGGAGGACTTCGGGGTCCGGGTTGGACAGCGCGAACACAATGGCGTCCTTGTTCATGGTGGCCAGGTGGGCCTCGTCCAGCTTCGAGGAGGAGACGCCGATGAAGACGTCGGCGCCGGCCAGTGCCTCGGCGGGGCCGCCGGTGATGCCGCGGGGGTTGCTGCGGCCGGCAATGTCCGCCTTCTTGCCCTCGGGGCTGGCGGCAAGGTCGGCGCGGTTGCTGTTGATGATGCCCCGGGAATCGAGCAGGACCACGTCGGTGATGCCGGCGGCGAGCAGGATTTCCGCGACGGCGATGCCTGCCGCGCCTGCACCGGACACCACCACCTTCAGGTCTTCAAGGCCCCGGCCGGTCACCTTCGCGGCATTGGTCAGGGCAGCAAGGGCCACCACGGCGGTGCCGTGCTGGTCGTCGTGCATCACCGGGCAATCCAAGGCTTCGATGAGCTTTTCCTCAAGCTCGAAGCAGCGCGGCGCCGAAATGTCTTCAAGGTTCACGGCGCCGAAGCTGGGACGCAGGCGGACCAGGGTTTCCACGATCTCGTCCACGTCGGTGGTGTTGAGGACCAGCGGGATCGAATCCAGGTCGCCAAAGGTCTTGAACAGCGCGGACTTGCCCTCCATGACGGGCAGCGAGGCGCTGGCGCCGATGTTGCCCAGGCCCAGGACGGCAGTGCCGTCGCTGACCACGACCACCAGGCGTTCAGCCCAGGTCAGCGTGCGGGCCAGTTCCGGCCTGGCATGGATGGCGCGGCTGACCTCAGCAACACCCGGCGTGTAGGCGATGGACAGATCCCGCTTGTTGGACAGCGGAACGGTGCTGGTGACGGACAGCTTTCCACCCTGGTGGGCGCTGAAGATCTCGTCTTCGGTCAGGGCCGTGGCAGCTGAATTGTCGGTGGCGGTGATTGCGTCAATGGACACGTCGTTGTCTCCTGGTGCTTGCCGTGGGCGCACGGCACATGGGGCTGGAGTCCGGAAGCCGGGTCCAGCAGGGAAAAGTAGTGCGACAGGAAACCCAGGGGTGTCGGGTCCGAGGGAACGCCGGGGATGTTTCCGCCCTGCCGCTCCGGTGCCTCCATGGTAAGTGGCTGCACGGAGGCGTTGGCGCGCCTCTTGACAGACTGATACGACGCCAAAACGTTTTATCGCACTAAAAAGTGGCCCGCATCACGTAATTATGGCGGATTTAATCAGTCTTTGGTCTAGACCAGTTACGCCGATCGACCCACTGTTAACCCGGACTCCGCGTTGGAGGACAGCCGCCCGCAGGCCTTCTTGAGGTCTTCCTCGGCTTCGAACAGCGATAGCCTGCGGTTGCGGACGGACTGGACCAGACCAGTGACCGTAAGGAGCAGTACCCTCGCACCCACGGCGTCACCGCAGACGCCGGCCACGAGCTTTTCGCTGAGTGCGTCGATCTCCCTGAGGAGCTCGGTGGTGTCCTTTTCCGGCAGGTACACGCTCCGGCTGAGGCACTGCTCCACGGCGGGCTGCATGACGCGCATATGGAAAATTTCCATCAGCAGGCCGGAGAGGGCACGGCCGCGGAAGCGCTGGGACGAGCCCCGGGAGCCCGCCTGCAGTTCGTCCAGCTGATGGCGGTACAGCGCCAGCATCAGATGGGTGGGGGATGGAAAGTACCGGTAGAGCGTGCCCAGGGGGACGTCTGCCTTTTCCGCGATCTGGGCGGGGTCCACGGCTTCAAGCCCAGTACGGGCAAAGCCGGCGGCGGTATCGAGGATCCGTGCGTAGCGGATTCGCTGGCGTGGAGCGGAAGGCCTGGCGGCCATGGGCGGATGATCTGAAAGAGTCTCGGGCATCAGCATTCCGGGGTTGTGTCGTAGGGACTGCGGCCAGGAGCGCCCCCACTTCCGTACCGCCCTGCAGCCCGGTTCAACTATACGGCACAGCAGTGTGCCCTAATTGGTCAGTGGCCTTATCTTCAGGGGCCGCAGGGTCAGTCGACGCCCTTGATATTGACCACGAAGACGGCGCCCAGCAGTCCGATGACCGCGGCGGTGGTGAACAGGGTGCCGTACCCTCCGAATTTCGTCACCGCGAGGTAAGCCAGACCCGTGGCGAACACCTGCGGCAGCGAGGCAGCCACGTTGATGACCCCCATGTCCTTGCCGCGGTCCGCGGCCTGCGGGAGCACCTGCGTCAGCAGGGCAAAGTCAACGGCCTGGTAGGCGCCGAAACCGATGCCCAGGATTCCGGCCCCAATCAGGGCGCCGGTCCACACGGGGAAAAGCGCCATGGTGAGACCTGCCATGGCGATCATGGCGGAGGACGCGATCACGAATGGCTTGCGCCTACCCACCCGATCGCTCCACGGCCCCGCGATCACCGCAGTGATCATCACCAACACCGCATAAATGCCGGTCAGGGTCAGGACCCCCAGCGCCGGGTTCTCATGCTTGATGACGTCCGTGAGGAAAAAGATCAGGTACACAATGGTCAGCTGGTTGCAGACGTTCACCAGGAAGCGGGTGAGCCACGCCCAGGCGAAGTCCGGGTGGCGGACGGGGCTGATCCAGAAGCCGCGGAGGAAATGGCCCCACGAGAATGGCGGGCGCAGCTCCCTGGGCAGCGGCGGGTCGTTCCGGTGGAACAGGTACGGCAGCACAGATAACAGCAGCGCTGCCGCGCACATGGCGTATCCCACCATGAAGTTCCCCGAAACCACCGCCCCGAAGACCGCGCCGAGGAGGATCCCCGACGTCTGGCCCAGGGCCGCCAGTCCTCCCACGCCGCCCCGCTGCAGCACCGGCACGCGGTCCGGAATAGCGGCGGTAATGGCGGCATAGGCCGCGTTGGCGCCCAGCTGGACCAGGCACCAGAACAGCACCATCAGGGCAACAGCCGTGGCCCCGGACAATGCAAGCAACGCCGCCGTGGCAAGGATGGCACCTGCCAGAACCCAGGGGGAACGCCGGCCGAACCCCGAGACCGTCCTGTCGGACAGCGCACCGAAGAGCGGATTGGCAACCAGGGACACGGCGGCCCCGCACCCAAGCACGAGGGAGGCGATGGCTTCCTTGTTTGCTTCGTCGATGCCAATGGCCTGCTGGGCGATGAAGATGTTGATGGGTCCGAAGAACGCGGCGTTGATGCCAACGTTGACCAGCACCAGCCCGGTGACCCAGCGCGCGGTGACCTTCTGTGTCGGTTCGGCGAGCGCCGCAGTCGTGGCCCGCGGAAGGTCCGGCGGGACCGGCGTGTTGGACAGACTCATATCTTGTTCCCCCGGGCAGGTGCTGATGCTGGAAATCAGACTATCGTGGGCCTTGCCCGGCGTCTGTGCCGCACGCGGGCGGGATTTGCCCGTGCGGTGCACCGAGGCTCAAAGGAGAACCACATGACTGCTGCTTCCACCCCTGCGGTGAACACCGCCGACCTCTATGACGAGCGCGGCGACGACCTGGCATCGGTGTCCCTGCAGTTCCAGTCCCTGGGCGGCCGGTCCCATTTCAGCGGCCCGGTCCGGACCATCCGCTGCTTCCAGGACAACGCCTTGGTGAAGTCCACCCTCGGGTCGCCGGGAAACGGTGCGGTGCTGGTGGTGGACGGCGGCGGCTCGCTGGGCACTGCCCTGATGGGGGACATGATCGCCGAGAGCGCCGTGGCGAACGGCTGGGCCGGCGTCGTGATCCACGGCGCCATCCGCGACCGGCTGGCGATCGCAGACCTGGACCTCGGCGTCAAGGCGCTCGGCAGCAACCCCCGGAAGAGCCAGAAGGCCGGCGCAGGCGAGGTTGACGTGGACGTGGTCATCGACGGCGTGACCTTCCGCCCCGGCGCCACCGTCTGGTGCGATCCCGACGGCATCCTGGTGGAGCCCTAGGCCACGCCGGGCCGGCGCCCAGCCAACACACAACGCGTGGTGGGAATAGAAAGACCCGGTAAGATAGTTACTGAAAGCAACTATCGCTGCTTATATCCTTTTCTTCCCTTGGAGCACCCATGTCCAAAGCCACTGCCGCGCCGGGCGCCGGAGAAACCCTAACGAAACGCCAGATCGTCACCGTAATGGTGGGCCTGATGCTGGGCATGTTCCTGGCATCCCTTGACCAGACCATCGTCTCCACGTCCATCTACACCATCGCCAACGACCTGGACGGGCTCTCCCTGCAGGCGTGGGCCACCACCGCGTACCTGATCACGTCCACGGTCAGTACCCCGCTCTACGGCAAGCTGAGCGACATCTTCGGGCGCCGCCCGCTGTACCTGAGCGCCATCGCCGTCTTCCTGGTGGGCTCCCTCTACGCCGGGTCGGTGCACTCAATGACCGAGCTGGCCGTTGCCCGCGGCATCCAGGGCCTGGGCGCCGGCGGCCTGCTGGCCCTGGCGCTGACCATTATCGGGGACATCGTCTCCCTGAAGGACCGCGCCAAGTTCCAGGGCTACTTCATGTCCGTCTTCGGCATCTCCTCGGTCCTGGGGCCGGTAGTCGGCGGGGCGTTCGCCGGTTCGGCCAACATCCTGGGCTTCGACGGCTGGCGGTGGGTCTTCTTCATCAACCTGCCCATCGGACTCGCGGCCTTGACCGTGGTTTTCCTGTTCCTGCACCTGCCCGCCAAGCACCTCAAGCAGAAGATCGACTACTGGGGCGCAGCCGCGATCACGGTCGCGATCGTTCCGCTCCTGCTGGTGGCCGAACAGGGCCGCACCTGGGGCTGGACCTCGCTGAACTCCTTCCTCTGCTACGGCCTGGGCGTGGTGGGCATTGCGTGGTTCCTGCTGGCGGAAAAGCGCGCCGGTGACTACGCCCTCATCCCGCTGCGGCTGTTCCACAACGTCACGTTCGGGCTGTCCTCGCTGCTGAACTTCATCATTGGCATCGGCATGTTCGGTGCCATCGCGATGCTCCCCATGTACCTCCAGCTCGTGAAGGGCCTCACCCCCACCGAAGCCGGCCTGATGATGATCACCTTCACCGTGGGCATCCTGTTTGGTTCCATCACCGCCGGCCGCACCATCTCGGCCTCGGGAACGTTCCGCATCTTCCCCATCATGGGTACCGGCATCCTAACCGCCGCCGCCCTGGTGATGGGCTTCTCCCTTGGCGTTGACACCGGGCTCTGGGTGCCGGGCCTCATCGCTGTGTTCTTCGGCGTAGGCCTGGGCTTCTGCATGCAGCCGCTCACCCTGGCCATGCAGACCTCCGTGCCGCCGCGGGACATGGGCGTGGGAACGTCCTCAGCGGCGTTCTTCCGCTCCATGGGCGGCGCCGTGGGAACCGCCGTCTTTATCTCCATGCTGTTCAGCCTGGCCGCCAACCGGATTGCCGACGGCATGAAGGCTGCCGCCACGGATCCCGCCTACCTGGCTGTCCTGAAGGACCCTGCCGTGGCATCGGACCCGGCCAACGCCAAGCTGTACGACTTCTTCAAGAACGGCGCGTCCAACGATTCCCTGAATGACACCAGCTGGCTCCACACCGCCAACAGCACGCTCACCAGGCCGATCACCGAAGGCTTCGCCACGTCCATTGACACGGTGATGCTGACGGCCGCGGCCCTGACCGGCCTGGCGTTCCTCATCAGCTTCGCCCTGCCCCGGAAGAAGCTGACCGACCAGAAGGCCTCCCCTCAGGACCAGGACGGGATGGCTCTTCCGGCCCACTGACCAGGGAAAATATGGCTGGATGGGGCGACGACGGCGGCACGGACCGCCGCCGTCGCCCATCCTTTTAAGCCGGGTGGCATAGGGGCGGCAGCTTCCCCCGAGTGGATTGGGGCGCCGCGGCGTGGAACACTTGCGGAAGCGCACCGGCGAACGTGACCGGTTCAGCAGTCGACGACGTCCGCACCGCTTCCACCCATTCCAGACCCCAGGGAGAACCATGCCCACTGCACAGGAGCAGACCAAAACCGGGATACCGCGGCGGGTGATCTGGCTGGCACTTGCGGGGGCAGTGGGCGGATTCCTCTTCGGCTTCGATTCGTCCGTGGTCAACGGGGCCGTGGATGCGATGCAGGACGAATTTGCGCTCTCCGAGGCCGTCACGGGCTTCGCCGTGGCCATAGCCCTGCTGGGCTGTGCGGCCGGCGCCTTCCTTGCGGGCAAGGTGGCGGACCGGCATGGCCGCATCCCGGCCATGAAGCTGGGCGCGCTGCTGTTCCTGGTCAGCGCCGTGGGCACCGGCTTCGCGTTCGGCGTCTGGGACCTGGTGTTCTGGCGCCTCGTGGGCGGTCTGGGCATCGGCCTGGCGTCGGTCATCGCGCCGGCCTATATTTCCGAGATTTCGCCGCGGCAGGTGCGCGGCCGCCTGGCCTCGCTGCAGCAGCTGGCCATCACCACCGGTATCTTTGCCGCCCTGCTGTCCGACGCACTCCTGGCCACCACTGCCGGTGGCGCGGACCAGCGCTTCTGGCTGGGCATTGAGGCCTGGCGCTGGATGTTCCTCGCTGCCGCCGTCCCGGCCGTGGTCTACGGCTGGATTGCCTTCACGCTGCCGGAGTCCCCGCGGTTCCTGGTGTTCAAGGGCAAGGAGGAGGAAGCCCGGAAGGTCTTCGCTTCCATCGCCCCCGCCGAGGACACCGACCGGCACATCCGTGAGATCCAGGAAGCCATCGAGGAAGACAAGGTGGCCGGCCAGAAGGGTTCACTGCGCGGCAGGACCTTTGGCCTGCAGGCAGTGGTCTGGGTGGGCATCATCCTGTCCGTGCTGCAGCAGTTCGTGGGCATCAACGTGATCTTCTACTACTCCACCACCCTGTGGAAGGCTGTGGGCTTCCAGGAGAAGGACTCCCTCACCATCTCCGTGGCAACGTCCATCACCAACATCCTGGTGACCCTGGTGGCCATTGCCCTGGTGGACCGGGTGGGCCGCCGGCCCATCCTGCTGTCCGGCTCCGTGGGCATGGCCGTGTCCCTGGGCGCCATGGCCCTGGCCTTCTCCTCCGCCACCGGCACCGGCGAAAACATCAGCCTCCCGGGCGCGTGGGGTCCCGTGGCCCTGGTTGCCGCCAACGTGTTCGTGGTCAGCTTCGGCGCCTCCTGGGGCCCCCTGGTGTGGGTGCTCCTGGGCGAGATCTTCCCGTCCCGGATCCGGGCCCGGGCACTGGGCCTGGCCGCTGCAGCGCAGTGGGTGGCAAACTTCATCATCACCCTCAGCTTCCCGGTCATGGCGTCCGCATCACTGCCATTGACGTATGCCATGTACGCCCTGTTCGCCGCCGCGTCCTTCTTCTTTGTGATGTTCAAGGTGCCGGAGACCAACGGCATGTCCCTGGAGCAGGCGGAGACGCTGTTCGTGCCGAAGGGTTCAGCGAAGGCCAAGTAACGCCCCATCAGCTTTCGCCGGAAAACACGAAACCCTCCATCACCTGGCGTGATGGAGGGTTTCTTTGTTGTCCGGCCGCCTAAACGACGTGCGGTTCGTGCGAGGAGAGGTACGACCGGCCGCCGAAGGCCACCAGGATGGCAACCGCCATGGCCACTGCCCCGGCAAAGAACGGAACCTGCGGGCCGAAGTGCTCGCCGAGCTGCGCTGCCGCGAACGGAGCCAGGGCGCCGCCCATCCAGCGGACAAAGTTGTAGCCGGAGGAGGCCACCGGGCGGGGCGAGTCGGAGACGCCCATGGCCAGTTCGGTGTAGATGGTGTTGTTGACGCCGAGCAGCGCGCCGGCAACGATCACCAGGACGACGACGGCAGGCACCGAGTGCCCGGCAGCCAGTCCCAGGCCGGCCAGGTCCAGCATGAGCAGGAACAGGGTTCCGGTCAGGACCTTGACGGCACCGAAGCGGGACTGCAGCGGCGGAGCCACGAAGACGGAGAACACGGCCACGGCAACACCCCATCCGAAGAAGACGCCGCCGATGCCGTACGCGTCCATGCCCAGGATGAACGGGGTGAACGCCAGAATGGTGAAGAAGCCGTAGTTGTAGAACAGGCCGCTCGCCGCCGTGGTCCGCAATCCCTTGTGTCCAAGGGCCAGCAGCGGATCGCGCAGGCGCACCTTGCGTTCAGGCAGCGGGGTCTTGGGCAGCAGGGCGATCAGGGCAACGAAGGCGGCGGCCATCAGGACGGCGGT
Source organism: Pseudarthrobacter sp. C4D7 (assembly GCF_013359725.1). Classification (GTDB taxonomy): domain Bacteria; phylum Actinomycetota; class Actinomycetes; order Actinomycetales; family Micrococcaceae; genus Arthrobacter. The sequence continues at coordinate 20,168 of NZ_JABFMW010000004.1, forward strand.
GCCGAAGAACGGTGCGCGCCACTGCCAGCCGCCCAGGAGTGCGCCGAGCAGCGGGCCGAGGGAGATGCCCAGGCCCAGGGCGGCTTCGTAGAGGATGATGGCGGTCCCTGCGCCGCCGCTGGCCACGCCTACGATAACGGCGAGGGCGGTGGCGACGAAGAGGGCGTTGCCCAGTCCCCAGCCGGCGCGGAAGCCCACCAGCTCACCGACGCTGGCCGACAGCCCGGACAGGGACGAGAAGACGACAATGACGGCCAGGCCGATCAGCAGTGTCTTCTTGCCGCCGATCCGCGAGGACACAAAACCGGTGATGAGCATGGCAAGCGCCGTGACCAGGAAGTAGCTGGTGAAGAGCAGGGATACTTCGCTGGGGCTGGCGTCCAGGTTGGTGGCAATGGCCGGGAGGATGGGGTCAACCAGCCCGATGCCCATGAAGGCAAACACCGCGGCGAGGGCGGTGGCCCATACTGCCTTGGGCTGCTTCAGGAACGAGGCCTTCTCGGCCTGCAGGGTTGATTCCGGTGCCGGCAGGGTTTCTGCTTGGCGGTTCATGGAGGGTGCTCCTAAATTCGTCACTGGTTCAGTTCTGGAGGGAAGCGTTGATTTTGTCGATGACCGGCAGCGCGTCCGCCAGGGCTTTGCGGTCCTGGTCGGTGAGGGTGCTCAGGATGTCTGCCATCACCTGATTGCGCCGGGTGTTGGCAGACTCGACGGCGGCCCGGCCTTCGGGGGTGAGGATCACCCGGACGGCGCGGGAATCGGCGGGGTCCGGCTCGCGGCGGGCCAGGCCGGCGCGTTCGAGCTTGATGATCTGCTCGGTGGCACTGGGGACGCGGACGCCAAGGTTCCGGGCGATCTCGCCAACGCGCTGGCCGTCACCGCCCAGCATTTTGAGGGTGCTGAGCTGGGCGGCGCTGAGCTCGCCGTCCGCGTCGAGGCGCCGGACCAGGTAGACGCTGTGGCGGAGGGCTTCGCGGAAGCCGCTGGCGAGTTCCTGCAGCTGGGGATCGTTAGTATTCATTGTTAGGTACCCTAACATTTAGGGCACCTAACAGTCAAGATTCAGAGAGCCAGCTTCATCCCAATGTGGCTGGCCTCGAAGCCCAGTTGCCCGTAAAACCGCTGCGCGGCAGCGCGGCTGTGGTGCGTGGTCAACTGCATCAGGGTGCAGCCGCGCCGCCGGGACTCCGCAATGGCCCAGCCCACCATCAGTTTCCCCAGGCCCTGCCCACGCATGGCATCGGCCACCCGCACGCCCTCGATCTGCGAGCGCCAGGCGCCGTGGCGCGAGATGCCGGGCAGGTAGCTCAACTGGAACGTGGCAACCACTGCACCCGCTGTTTCGCCATGCGGTACCAGCTCGCCGACAACCAGCACGTGGGCGGGATCGGCATTGATCGCGTCCAAGGCCAGTTCGTAGGGCGCCATGTCCTGGGCCGCCTCACGGCCTGCGCCCAGGGCGTCATCCGCGAGGAGCTGCACGACGGCCGGCAGATCGGCGCGGGCGGCCTCCCGGAGCCGGAACGAGCCGGCACCGACGTCGGCGGTGAACAGGACAGGAGTGGCATCATGGGCAGTGGTCACCCGTTCAGCTTGGCACAGGACGTGGCCCCGGAAACGAAACGACGCCGGCACCCGCATGGGTGCCGGCGTCGCCGTAGTGGGGCGTTGCCGGGGTGGTCAGGCTGGGGTGCCCGCCAGTTCCGCCTGCCGTTCCTCCACGAGGGTGGCAACGGCGTTGAACAGCGGGTGGTCCTGCTCGAGCCCGGTGATCTTCGCCGTGGCGTCGGCGGGGCTTGCGGAGGCCAGGATGGCTGCCAGCTCGGTGGCCTCGGCATCCGCGGGATCCGTAAAGCGCAGGGCGGCCGCGATGGCACCCAGCAGCGCCTCCGGCACCACGCCGCGTTCGGCCAGTTCCGCCGCCGGACCGATGAACCGTTCGTGCCGACTCAGCTTCCGCAGCGGCGCCCGGCCCACCCGGTTGACGGTGTCCGGCAGGTACGGGTTGGAGAACCGAACCAGGATTTTCTGGACGTAAGCCTCCTGCTCGTCGTTGCTGAACCCGTGCTTGACCACCAGGAGTTGCTTGGTTTCCTCAAGCACCGCCCGCACGTCTTCGGCCACATCCTGGTCCGCCATGGCGTCGGAGATCTTCTCCAGGCCAGCCTCAAACCCGAGGTAGGCCGCGGAGGCGTGCCCGGTGTTCACGGTGAACAGCTTCCGCTCAATGTAGGGCGAGAGATCGTCCACGAATGTGGCGCCGGGGATCACCGGTGCTGCCTCGCCGAAGGCGGTGCGGTCGATGACCCATTCGTAGAAGGTTTCCACGGTGACGTCCAGGCCCTGCCCGGCCTCCTGGTTGGGCACGATCCGGTCCACGGCGGTGTTCGCAAACACTGCTTTCCCGTCCAGGACTGCGGCAGTGACTCCCGGCTGGGCGGCCACCTCCTTGGCCAGGATGTCCGTGGCGTTGATGGCGTTCTCGCAGGCCATCACCTGCAGGGGCGCCAGGCCCGGCTCCCTGGCCACGATGCCCTTGGCGATCACGGGCGCCACGAACTTCAGGATGTGGGGCCCCACCGCCGTGGTGACGATGTCCGCCGTCGAGATTTCCTGGACCAGCTCAGCCTCCTGGGCGTTGGAGTTCAGCGCCCGGAAGTTGTCCACGGTGCGCACGGCCGGGTTCTCCCCCACCTCGTGCACCTGGTAGCTGTCCGCCTGCGAGAGCCGGGTAATGAGTTCCTCGGCGACGTCGGCGAACACCACCTCGTAGCCTGCGTCGTGCAGGAGCAGGCCGACGAAGCCGCGGCCGATGTTGCCGGCACCGAAATGTACTGCCTTCACTATGCATTGACCTTTCCGAAGAGCTCCAGGACTTCGTCCTCCGTGGTGGCTGCCTCAAGGCGGGCAACCTGCTCCTTGTTGGTGAACACCTTGGCGATGGAGGACAGGATGTGCAGGTGCTCGTTATTGATCCCTGCCACGCCCACCACGAACTTGACCTCCTTGCCGTTCCAGTCGATGCCTTCCGGGTAACGGATGACGGACACGGCCGACTTGCGGATGTGGTCCTTTGCCGCGTTGGTGCCGTGCGGGATGGCCAGGAAGCTGCCCATGTAGGTGGACACGGATTCCTCGCGTTCGTGCATGGCAGCGATGTAGCCCTCATCCACGGCGCCCCGTGCCAGCAGGAGCCGGCCGGCTTCGTCGATGGCGGCATCGCGGCTGGTCGCCGAACCGGTCAGCACCACGCTCTCACGGGCCAGGATCTCGCCGGGCCCGGCCGTGGCAGCCGCGCCGCCTGCCGCGGTACCCGCGGCAGGCGGCGCCGCGTCGACGGGGGCTTCGGCGGCGTGGGCACCGTGGGTGGCGCCGGCGCCGGACGTGCCGCCCTCCGTGCTGCTCTCGCGGACCAGCTCCACGATCTCGTCATAGCGGGGGCTGTTCATGAAGTTGTCCACGGAGTAATGGACAGCGCTGGACGTGACCGGCCTGGCGCGTTCAGTCAGGTCCTGGTGGGTGACCACCACGTCGTAAGTGTCACTGAGGTTGGCGATGGAGGCGTTGGTGACCTTGACGTCCGGGAAGCCGGCGGCCTTGATCTTGTTCCGCAGCACGGATGCGCCCATGGCGCTGGAGCCCATTCCGGCGTCGCACGCGAACACGATGTTCCGCACGGGCCCGGCCAGCACGCCCACTCCGCCGTGGCCGGCGGCTGCGGCACCCGCGCCGGCACCGGTAAGGGTGGAGGCAACGGAGCTCTTCTTGCCCTTCATGGCCTCCATGCGGGAGGTGGCGTCGTTGAGGTCCGCCTCATCGCTGTGCTTGGTGGTTCGCAGGATGACGGAGGACACCAGGAAGGAGACGGCGGCCGCAAGAATTACGGAGAGGATCACGCCAAAGTAGCTGTCTCGGGACGTCTGGGCCAGGACGGCGAAGATGGAACCGGGTGCGGCGGGTGCCACGAGGCCGGAGTTGGTGACCGCCAGGGTGGCAATGCCGGTCATGCCGCCGGCAATGGCGCCCAGGATGAGCAGCGGGCGCATCAGGACGTACGGGAAGTAGATCTCGTGGATGCCGCCCAGGAACTGGATGATGGCCGCACCGGGGGCCGATGCCTTGGCAGCGCCGCGGCCGAAGAACATGTACGCGAGCAGGATGCCCAGGCCGGGGCCGGGGTTGGCTTCCAGCAGGAACAGGATGGATTTGCCCTGCTCCAGGGACTGCTGCACGCCCAGCGGGGTGAGCACGCCATGGTTGATGGCGTTGTTCAGGAACAGGACCTTGGCAGGCTCGATGAAGATGCTGGTCAGCGGCAGGAGGCCGTTCTGGACCAGGAACTGCACGAAGTTGCCGGCCGCGGTGCTGAAGGCTGTCACCAGCGGCGATATGCCGTAGAACCCCAGCAGTGCCAGCAGGGCGCCCCAGATGCCGGCGGAGAAGTTGTTGACCAGCATTTCGAAGCCGGGACGGATCTTGCCGTCCCAGATCGCATCGATCTTCTTCATGGTCCAGCCGCCCAGGGGGCCCATGATCATGGCCCCGATGAACATGGGAATGCCGGCGCCGACGATCACGCCCATGGTGCCGATGGCCCCCACGACGCCGCCGCGGACGTCATAGACCATCTTGCCGCCGGTATAGCCGATCAGCAGCGGCAGGAGGTAGGTGATCATGGGGCCAACCAGGCCGATGTTCGGCTTCCCGTCGGTCTCGCCGAAACCACCCAGTTGCGGAACAGGCAGCCACCCCTTCTCGATGAAGAGGGCGGTGATGATGCCCCAGGCGATGAACGCCCCGATGTTGGGCATGATCATGCCGGACAGGAATGTCCCGAACTTTTGGACGTGCACGCGCGCGCTGGTGCGGGGTTTTGCAACTGTCTCTGTTGCCATGTGATTTCCTAACCGTCATTCCTGCTGCTCCGCAGGATTGGTCCGATGATTACGACGACGTCTTGCTGGGTACCGCGGTGTTGTGGGCTATCCGGCCGGGGTGGTGGAGATCCGGTGGAGCCATTCGAGGAAAAGCTTGAGTTCCGAGCTGGAAAGCTGGTCAGAGTGCGAGGCCTGAAGTGCGGCATTCAGGGCGATCGCTGCCACCACTACCGAGGACTTCCCGGCGCCGCCCGGGGCCGGGCCGCTGGCAGGCTCGGCGGACACCGCGAAGATCATGGCGTCCCGGGTCATGGTGGACAGTTCGAGGTTGCGCTCGGCGGCGGGCTCCGCAATCAGCATCAGCGTGACACCCACGTTGGCCGCCAGGATGGACCTGGCCGCTTCCCTGGGCTGGACGTTGAGCTGGCCCGCTGCCGCTGCCTTGTTCAGCATCTCTTCCATGAGCGCCTCGGCGTCGGCCACAATGGCTGGCCGGCTTTCGGGGCGGATGTTGCCGAACATCACCAGGTACAGCTCGGGCTGGTTCAGGCCGAACTGCACGTGGTTGTCCCACATTCTCCGGATGTCCTCGAGGGGCTGTCCGGAAGGGGCGAAGTCCCGTTCGCCCGCGACATATTCCTCAAACCCTGCGGCGACGACGGCGTCGAAAAGACCTTCCTTGTCACCGAAGTGGTGGTAGAGCGTGGGGGCGGAAACCCCTGCCAGCTGGGTGATCTGGCGGGTGGAAACCGGAGCTCCCGCGGATTTGGCCAGCAGTTCCGCGGCAGCACGGAGCAGCCGCAATTTAGGGGGAAGCTGGCCATCCAAACTCATAACCGCTACCCTAGCACCTATAGCGTTGCTATATGAACTGAATCACATACAATTTTTTCAGGCACGTTTCCCGCCCCTGGACGTAGCAGTCCTCCGGCGGACCCGGCACGGCGCCGGAGAACTTGGCGGGCCTGTCTACCGGCAGAGAATGAGGACCTTCAGTGCAGAACTTCCCAGGAGTAGGCGTCAGCCCAGGCCGTGTCATCGGCACCATCCGGCAGATGCCCAAACCCATCAGTGAGCCTCCCGCCGGTGAACAGCTGGCTCCGGACACCACTGCCGAGGAAGCCACCGCAGCGCTGAAGGCAGCGTCCCAGGCAGTCCACGACGAACTGAAGGACCGCGCCGCCCACGCCACGGGTGACGGCAAGGCCGTCCTGGAAGCCACCGCACTGATGGCCAAGGACACCATGCTCATCAAGGGCGCTGCCAAGCTGGTGGCCCGGGGCGTTTCTGCCGAACGCGCCATCTGGGAATCCGGTTCCTCTGTCTCCGAGATGCTGCACAACCTGGGCGGCTACATGGCCGAGCGCGCCACCGACGTCCTGGACGTCCGCGCCCGGATCGTGGCCGCACTGCGGGGCGTTCCCGCGCCCGGCATCCCCGCTTCCACCACCCCGTTCGTCCTGGTGGCAGAAGACCTTGCCCCGGCCGACACCGCCACCCTTGACCCGAACAAGGTCCTGGCGCTGGTCACCGCCGGCGGCGGCCCGCAGTCCCACACCGCCATCATCGCCCGTTCCCTCGGCCTGCCTGCCGTGGTGGCCGCCGTGGGCGTCGACGAACTTCCGGACGGCACCGAGGTGTACGTGGACGGCGCGGCCGGCAGCATCACGGCGGACCCTGACCAGACCCTCCGCGCCACGGCGGAAGCCTGGGCGGCCACCGCCTCGCTGCTGGCCGAGTTCACCGGTACGGGCGCGACGGCGGATGGCCACCAGGTGCCCCTGCTCGCCAACGTGGGTGGCGGCAAGGACGCCGAAGCGGCCGCCAGGCTCGGCGCCCAGGGCGTGGGCCTCTTCCGCACCGAGTTCTGCTTCCTGGAACGTGACACCGAACCTTCCGTGGAGGAGCAGGCGGCCGCCTACAAGAGCGTCTTCGATGCCTTCCCCGGCAAGAAAGTGGTCCTGCGCACGCTGGATGCGGGCGCGGACAAGCCCCTCCCCTTCCTGACCGACTCCACCGAGCCCAACCCGGCCCTGGGCGTCCGCGGCTACCGCACCGACTTCACCACCCCCGGCGTCCTGGACCGGCAGCTCGAAGCCATCGCCCTGGCCCAGCAGCAGTCCGAGGCCGACGTCTGGGTCATGGCGCCCATGATCTCCACCGCGGAGGAAGCCGCGCGTTTCGCCTCCATGTGCGCGGACGCGGGCATCAAGACCCCCGGCGTCATGGTGGAGGTTCCGTCCGCTGCCCTGACCGCCGAAGCCATCCTCCGGGAAGTCGAATTCGCCAGCCTGGGCACCAACGACCTCACCCAGTACGCCATGGCCGCCGACCGCCAGCTGGGCCCGCTGGCCAACCTGAACACCCCGTGGCAGCCCGCCGTCCTGCGCCTGGTGGGGCTGACCGTGGAGGGATCCCGCGCAGAGGGCCACAGCAAGCCCGTGGGCGTCTGTGGCGAGGCGGCCGCCGATCCTGCCCTCGCCGTCGTCCTCACCGGCCTTGGCGTCACCACCCTGTCCATGACGGCCCGTTCGCTGGCAGCGGTGGCCGCGGTCCTGAAGACCGTGACGCTGTCCGAAGCCCAGGAGCTGGCCAAGCTGGCCCTGTCCGCGCCCAGCGCTACCGAGGCCCGCGCCTGGGTGCGGGAAAAGCTGCCCGTCCTGGAGGAACTGGGCCTGTAAGCCCGGGCCGGGCCGGCGCTCCGCCGTTATGGCAGGGCCGTCACCAGGACATCCTGGTAGGCGGCCCTGCCGTCGAAGACATTGACGCCCACCTTCCCTGCTGCCAGGGCGTCCGCGTCCGTCACGTCGATCAACGGTGTCCCGTCCACCGAGGCGGTAATCCGGTTTCCCGTGACCGCTGCGTCCAGGGCGTAGCTGACGCCGTGCCCCAGGGTCGCAGGAACGCTGGCGAGTACGGTGGATACGCCGTCCACCAGCTTGAAGACGCGCACCACGTGCAGGTTGGGGTCCAGGTTCACGCAGTAGGCGGTGGACCCGTCCGCGGAGGAGCGGAGCAATACGGAGCCGGCACCCCCGTAGCCCTTTTCGGGTGCCGCCCCAGGGTTCCGGAAAGCGCCGGCGAACCCCTCGCCGCCGAACCTCACCGTGGCCTGCAGCCGGACGTTGGCATAGGTGGCAGCCCCCAGTGCCGTGGAATCCTTGTCGAAGATGCCGGCCAGGCCGGCACCGGTACTTTCCCATTGCCCGCCCGGAACCACCGAATAAGCGCCCAGGTTGTGCCGGGCGTTGCCGGCCGTTGATGGCAGGATGGCCGACGGCGGTGCACCGATGAGGCGCGCAGTGTCGCTGAGCTGGTTGACCGTGACGGATACCAGCCGGGCGGTGCCTCCCACTGCAGAAAAGGACAGGCCGGTGGAGGCGTGGTCCGGGAAGATGAGCGAGGTGATGGCAGCCGTCCCGTCACCGCCGAAGACCTCCACGGAGGACGAATCCACCAGGATCCGCAGTTTTACCCGTTTCTCCGTACCCACTTCCGTGGAGCTCCACGGAGCCGTTGCGTTGTCAGCGGCCGAAGCTGCGAAGTGGCGGGTGAAGTCTTCCCGCCCGGCGGCGCCCCGGTCCACCGTTAGGGCGGCAGCAGCGGCGTCGTACACCACCTGGGTCTGCTGCGCGCCTGCTGGGCCGCCCTTCCGGAGGCCGAACGTGAAGGACGCGGCGCCGCCCGACGACGGGATCCCCACCTCTGCTTCGAGTTCAAAGGAACGCCCGGAGGCTCCTGCCAGCGGATTGGCGGAGGCCGGCGAAACCGGCACGTCCGCAGCCTGCCACGTGGAGTTCCGCAGCGAAGCCGCCTCCGCCACCGGAGCCTGGGTGAGCCGCAGCCCGGCGCCGGGAACATCCACGAGCCGGACCTCACGGGGCATGGACAGCTGCCCGTTCCAGCGGCCGGTGGGCGGGCTGAAGGCGTAGTCCCAGTTGCTCATCCAGCCGAGCATGATGCGCCGGCCGTCCGGGGTGCCGTAGAAGCTCATGGCAGCGTAGTAGTCGCGGCCGTGGTCCGCCTGCAGCACCGTGGACGCTGGGGTGTCGGGGGTGAAGGCAGTTCCGTTCCAGGTTCCGGTGACGTACTGCGCTGCCGATCCGTTGGTTGCCCGGACGGCTCCGGTGCTCCACCACAGCACCCAGCGCCGCACTCCGGGCCGGCCCTCGACGGGCAGTTCGAAGAAGTCGGGGCATTCCCACACCCCGCCGCGGACCCAGTCGCCGTAGCCGAAGGTGCTGGCGAAGGTCCAGTGGAGCAGGTCCGCGGAGGAATAGAAGCGGATGTGATCGCCGCCCGCCACCACCATGATCCAGCGCCCGGACGTCGCGTCAAGAGTGACTTTGGGGTCGCGGAAGTCCCAGCCGCCGTCGGGTCCGCCCGGGTTCTCCACCACCGGATCCGCCTGGACGGTCTGCCAGGTGCGGCCCCTGTCCGCGCTGTAGGCGGCGCGGACGGACTGGTTGCCGTTGGGGGCGTCGTGGTTGAAGCTCGTGTAGTAGGCGATCAGCCCGGAGCCGCCGGGGAAGAGCCCACTCGCGTTGTTGGCGTCCACCACGGCCGAACCCGACCACGACTCCCCCGCCGCCATGTGCGGGAGCGCGATCGGCAACTGCTTCCAGTGCAGCAGGTCGGTGCTGACGGCATGCGCCCAGCGGCCGCGGTCCTGGTGGAAGAGGTGGTACTCGCCGTCGAAGAACACCAGGCCGTTCGGGTCCGAGCTGTTTCCCGAGTTCTGGGTGTAGTGGTAGCCGGGCTGGTAGGGACCGTTCATGTACTGGTCCACGCTGTCTGCCCGGACGTTCTGGAACCAGGCGGTGCCGCTGGCCAGCAGGGCCACCCCTGACCCGGAGGCGGCGGGGACGGCTCCTGCCAGGACCGGCTGGCCGTTGACCAGCACGGACGCTTCGGTGCCCCGCGCGGTGAACTGGACGCGGTTGAGCTGCCCGGCCTTGAAGCTGGTGGCGGGCAGGGCACCGGTGAGCAGCAGGGTGGAGCCGGTGCGGTCATACAGTTTCGCGGCCCCCGCGCCGGGATCGATCCGCAGTTCCAGGCCGCCGGAACCGTCCGCGCCGCTGCGGGCCACTACCGAGGCTGTTGCCGGGGAGGTGACCGTCAGGTCCAGGGAGGCGACGACGTCGGGCGCCACCGCCGGGATGAACCGTGCCGCGGGACCTCCTGCCGCTGCGGCCCGCAGGCCGGCGGCGTCAGGCTCCCATGACCCGGCGGCGGTGCGCCAGTTCTGCAGCGAACTTTCGAGGCCTCGGAGGGTCATGCCCTGGAACACCGCTGCGCCGTTGTACGAGCCGAGGCCAACGTGCCCCGCGCCGGCGGTGGAGTCCGTTGCCGTGATGGCGGGCGTGGCGCCGTTGGGATCCAGGAAGTCCGTCTGCCAGTAGACAGCCAATGCCTCGCCGAGGGCGGTCACCCGGAGCCGGTAGACCTGGTTGACCGTGATGGCCGTCGCGTAGGTCCCCAGGGTGGTGTTGTCCGCTGTCCGGTAGAGCCGCAGCCTGCCGGCGTTGGGGTCCACTTCTGCGGCGTACCCGGTGGTTCCGGCGGCATTGGTGCGGAACAAGACGGTCCCCACCCCGTAGGGGGATACCACCTGGATGTCGGCGGAAAAGTCGGTGTCCGTGGGCGACTGCCCCGTGGCGATGGCACGGATGTTGGTGTCTGCGGGAGCGGCGCCCCGGAACCCGGTGGCCGTGGCCGACCAGCCGGGGCCCGCGCTCCAGCCGGAAACGTTTGCGTCGATGGTCCGTACGCGCGGCGGCCCGAAGGCCACTGTTCCGTTGAATGCGTGCAGGCCAACCCGGCCGGCGTCGTAGCGGTAGTCGGTCGTGTCGATCCGGGGGATCCCGTCCACCTCGACATGGATCCGCGGGCCATCAACGTGGACGTCCACGGAATAGGCCCGCCCGGTGTCCAGTTGTACGGCAGCCGGGGCGGTGACGTCCTGCCCCGTGGCCAGGTCGAACAGCCGGACCCGGTCCAGGTTGGGGTCGATCGTGGCCGCGTAGCCGGCGCCGGCGTCGGGGGCGGCCCGGAAGATGAGCGCGCCCACTCCGTACGGGCTTCCGGCGTCCACCGTCACGCTGGCCGTATAGCGGGCCGTGCCCGCGATGGCCTGTTCGCTGGTGGCCGCCGCGTTATGCCCGGCCGGTGCCACGCCGGTGTATCCGCCCTGGTCCGTCCTGGTCCATGTGCCGCCGGCACCCGCCACATCCGGGATGGGGCTGGTGGTGCTGTTGCGGGTGACGGGCGCCGGTTCCAGGGCCGCCGCCGGAGCGGCGGTCCCCGTTCCCGTGACGCCGGCGCCAAGGAATGCTGCCGTGAGGCCGGCAAGTAAGCGCTTGTGCATTCGGATCGCCTTTGATCTCGGAGGTAGTGGAGCAGCTACGGGAGAAGGGTGCGGGCCCCCTCCCAGATGCCGGCCATGGTCCAGGCATCGAAGGCCTCCAGGTGCACGCTTCCCGCAGCCGAAAGGGTTACCCGGCCGCCGCCCAGGGTGGGATAGACGCGGGCCGTGAGCGGCTTGCCGTTGGCGAAGATTTCGACGGCGGAGCGGTCCACCAGGATGCGCAGGCTCACCTGCCCGTCGGTCATGGGCACGGGCCCGGACTTTTCTTCAATGTCCACGGCGGGGTCCAGGGAGCTGCGGGTCCGGTCGAGCCGGAGCGTCCCGCCGCCGGGGTGGTGCGCGGCGCGGCCCAGTTCGACCACCGTTTCCTCGCTGCCGTCGGCGGAGGCCAGCAGCGCCAGCCGCAGGACCGCTCCCGGCGCCAGCCGGAGCTCCAGTTCAAGGTCCAGCTGGTTGCCGGCGACACCCGTCTCCACGGAGGTTTCGCCGTCAAACATCTGCCCGGGAAGGCTGGCGTGGTGGCGGCGCAACTGCTCCAGCTCCGGGACCGGGGCGAACTGCAGCGTTCCGTCCTCCGCCAGGGTGGTGACCCGCGGCAGGCTCATCACGCCGGACCAGCCGGCTGCCACCATCGCGGCGTCCGGGCGGCCTTCCTGCAGCCAGCCGAACATGATGCGCCGGCCAGCCTCGTCCAGGAAGGATTGCGGCGCGTAGAAGTACCGGCCGCCGTAGTCCAGGCGATGCAGCGCGGCGGGTTCGAAGGAGTCGCCGGAGTAGCGTCCGGTCCAGTACAGCGGGTGGCGCGTGTCGCCATCGTTCCAGGCGGAGAACACCAGGACGTCAGGGGATCCGTCCACGGGGTCCGCGCCCAGCTGCCCGGCGCCGGCGCGGAACAGGTCCACGCATTCCCACATGGTGCCGGTCCAGTCAGTGTCGGCAGGGCTGCCCTGCGTGGCGTCGCCAATGAACAACGGACCCACGTAGTCCCACGAGCGCAGGTCCGCGGACTCGTAGAGGAAGGCCGTGCCGCCGCGGCCCCGGATGCCCGAGCCCACCAGCTGCCGCCACCTGCTGCCTTCGCGCCAGACGCAGTGGTCACGGTAAGCAGTGATGTCCACGCCCGCCGGCGGGGCGGCGATGACCGGGTTCTCCGGCGCCTTGGTCCAGGTGGACAAATCCGGTGAGCCCACCGCAACGCAGGGAAGCTCGCGCTCCCCCAGGCGGCCCGAGTAGACCAGGGTGGGCGTGCCGCGGTCGTCCACCAGCACGCCGGACCAGCACCCGTCGGCGTCCGGGCCCGGAGAAGGTTCCAGGGCCACCGGCCGGTCCGTCCAGGTGACCAGGTCCGTACTGGTGGCGTGTCCCCACTGGATCCGGTGATGGAAGGCGCCCTCAGGGTTGTACTGGTAGAAGAGGTGGAAGGTTCCGTTCCACTGGCACACCCCGTTGGGGTCGTTGAGCCAGCCCCCGGGTGAGACGAAGTGGAAGCGGGGCCGCAGCGGATCGGCCTCGGCGCGGGCAACCAGTTCGCCGCGCGGGACGGTGGCGAGCGGGTGGGTCAGTTCGGTCATGCGGAAGCCTTCTTGGGGAGGTTCGACGCCGGGTGCCCGGCCTGGGTGGATGCCGCGGCCGCCGGTTCTGCGGCGAGCGCGTGCCCGCCTGCGCCGGCCCGCGGACGGTAGAGGTGGCAGCGGACCCAGTGCCGGTTTTCGGGGCCACCCACCTGGTGGCGGACGGGCTCATCGGCGGAGCAGGGCTGGTCCGGGTCGCGGTCGAACGCGCAGCCTGTGGAGGCCATGACGGCCTGCCGCAGCTGTGCGCGCCGGATGGGATCGTAGGACCCTGCCCGGGCAGGGTCCGGCACCGCGGAGACCAGGAGCTGGGTGTAGGGGTGGGCCGGGTTGGCCAGCAGGTCCAGGGACTCGCCTTCTTCAACGAGTTCGCCGGCGAACATCACGGCCGTCCGGTCCGCGAGGTACCGGGCCGAGGCGAGGTCGTGGGTGATGTAGAGCATGGAGATGCCCTTCTCATCGCGAAGCTTTCGCATGAGGTTCAGGACGCCGATCCGCACCGAAACGTCCAGCATGGAGGTGGGTTCGTCGGCCAGGATGACCTGCGGTTCCACGGCGAGTGCCCGGGCGATGGCCACCCGCTGGCGCTGTCCGCCGGAGAGTTCATGAGGGTAGGAGTCCAGCATGTCCGCCTGCAGGCCAACGGTGGCCATGAGTTCTTCCAGGCGTGTCTGGGTTTCCGTCTCCGTATGGCCGCCCTTCCCGTGAATGGCCAGGGAACGCCGGAGGAAATGCTCAATCCGGTGTGCCGGGTTCAACGATCCGAAAGGGTCCTGGAACACCATCTGCAGCTGGGAGCGGAAGGCCCGTGACGCCTGGAAGCGGTCACGCTTGAGGACGTCGACGCCGGCCAGCAGGATGGCGCCTTCGCCCGGCTTTTCGAGCCTGGCCACACAGCGGGCCAGGGTGCTCTTGCCGGAACCGGATTCGCCCACCAGCGCCACGATCTCGCCCCGGCCAATAGTCAGGTCCACGCCGTGGAGGGCGCGCACCGAGTCGCGCGAGAAGAGTCCCCCGATCGGGAAGGATTTGCCGAGTCCGCGGACCTCGAGGGCGGGGATGGGGTGGCTCATCGGATGGCTCCTTCAAGCGCTGCGGCCTCGTCGCCGGTGACGTGCACGCCGCGGGGAATGGACAGGTCGTCGGCACCAAACGGTGCCACGAGGTGGCCGGGCGCCACCTCGGCGAGGTCCGGGATGTTCCGGAACTTCACGCCGTCGGGCAGTCCCGTGAGCGGAACCCGGGGGCCGGTGAGGGGCGGGAACGCACCCATCAGCGCCTGCGTGTAGGGGTGCCGGGGGTCGGCATAGACATCGTGGGCCTTGGCGGTTTCCACAATGCGGCCGCCGTACATCACGGCCATCCGGTGGGAAAGCTCCACCATGAGGGACATGTCGTGCGTGATGAACAGGACGGAGAAGCCCAGCTCGCGCTGGAGTTCCTTGATCTGGGCCATGATTTCCTGCTGGACCACCACGTCCAGGGCGGTGGTGGGCTCATCGAGGATCAGGAGGGAGGGCTTGAGCGCCACAGCCATGGCGATGACGGCGCGCTGCCGCATGCCGCCGGAGAGCTGGTGCGGGTAGGACTTCAGCCGTGCGGGGTCGATCCGGACCAGCTCCAGCAACTCCCCCGCCCGCCGCAGCGATTCCCTGCGGGACAGCCCGGCGTGGGTTGTGAAGATGTCCACGATCTGCTCCCCGATGGTCAGCACCGGGTTCAGCGAGTTCATGGCCGACTGGAACACCATGGCCACGTCCTGCCAGCGGAAGCGCCGCAGTTCGTCCGGGCTCATGGCCAGGACATCCCTGCCGCCGAAGGTGATGCTGCCGCCGGCGATCTTTGCCGGGTCCTTGAGCAGGCGCATGATCGAGTTGGCGATGGTGGACTTCCCGCAGCCCGATTCCCCGGCCAGGCCGAAGACCTCGCCGGTGCCGATGCTGAAGGAGACGCGGTCCACGGCGGTGGTGGAGCGGGTGTCGCCGGTGTACTGCACGGTGAGGTTCCGGACGTCCAGGACCGGTTCGTGGGACCCGAAGGAGGTTTGGGAGACGGTCATTTGGCGGCGCTCCTTCCAGTGGTTGCGGGCGCGGGGGTCTTGACCTTCCGCAGGCGGGGGTTGGTGACCTCGTCCACGGCGTAGTTGATCAGGGCCAGGGCGAACGCCACGAGGGCAATGCAGACGCCGGACGGGACGAAGACCCACCAGCTTCCGGTGAGCAGGGCGCCCTCGTTGCCGGCCCAGAAGAGGTTGTTGCCCCAGGAGACGGTGCTGACATCTCCCAGGCCCAGGAATTCCAGTCCCGCCTGGGCGCCGATGCCGTAGATCACGCAGGCCAGCAGGGTGCCCATCACGATGGATGCCATGTTGGGGAGGATTTCCCGGAACATGATCCGGCCTGCCCGTTCGCCGGAGACTACAGCGGCGGCGACGAAGTCCTTGGAGCGGATGGACAGGGCCTGCGAGCGCAGGACACGGGCGGACCCTGCCCAGCCGGTGACGATGAGGACCAGGATCACGGTGCCCAGGCCCGGCGGAAGGAACGCGGCGAGGATGACCAGGAGCGGCAGCCCGGGCAGGAGGAGGAAGACGTTGGTGACCAGTGACAGGGCCTCGTCGATGACCTTGCCGAAGTAGGCGGAGGCCAGGCCCACCAGGATGCCGATGAACGTTGAGGCGAAGCCGACGGTGAGGCCCACCAGCAGCGAGCTGCGGGCACCGTGCACGGTCAGCGCCAGCACGTCCTGGCCTTTTGCCGTGGTGCCCAGCCAGTGCCCGGCGTCCGGTTCCAATGACGCCATGGCCGTGATCCGGGAGGGGTCGCCGGGGAACAGCACCGGGGCCAGGAGCGCCACCACGATAAACAGTGCCATCACGGCCATGCCCACCAGTGCCTTTTTGTTGGTCAGGAGCCCGTGGACGAAGCTGCGGTTGGGTTTCGGTTTGGCAGCGGGGGTTGCGCCGGCCGTCTTGCCGGGCTGCTGCAGGATTGCGGTTGCCATGAGGGTCCTCCTAGTTGCTGCGCACGCGCGGGTCGAGGCGGACGTAAAGGATGTCCACCAGGAAGTTCGCCAGCAGGACGGCGGCGGTGATGGTGAGGAACAGGCCCTGCATCAGCGGGTAGTCCAGGCCCTGGACGGCGTTGAGGAGCTGGTAGCCGACGCCGGGGTAGGCGAATACCACTTCGGTGAGCAGCGCCCCGCCCACCACGAACCCCAGGCCCATGCCGAAGCTGGTGACGGACGGCAGCATCGCGTTGCGGGCCGCGTAGCGGAGCATGATGCGGCCTGGGCGGAGGCCCTTGGCCTCGGCCATGGTGATGTAGTCCTCCGAGTTGGTGGCAATCATGGTGTTCCGCATGCCCAGCATCCAGCCGCCGATGGAGACCAGCACGATGGTGAGCGCCGGGAGCACCAGGTGGGCGCCGACGTCGCCAATGAACTCCGAGGTGAACGCGGGCTCAAGGCCGTCCGTGAACGCGTGCCGGATGGGGAACCAGCCCAGCACCACGCCGAACAGGTAGAGCGCCCCCATCGCCAGCCAGAAGTAGGGGAAGGAACCGATGAACACCAGCACGGGAGGCAGGGCCGAGTCGATCGCTCCACCTCGGCGCCATGCGGCCACGATGCCCAGCAGATTGCCCACGACGGCGGCAATCACCAGGGCGGTGCCGCCCAGCAGCAGGGTCCAGCCGATCTGGGAT
The DNA here is from genome assembly GCF_013359725.1 of Pseudarthrobacter sp. C4D7. Lineage (GTDB taxonomy): Bacteria > Actinomycetota > Actinomycetes > Actinomycetales > Micrococcaceae > Arthrobacter. Next base: position 36,687 of record NZ_JABFMW010000004.1, read on the forward strand.
GAAATGACTTCGGTGACCGGCGCGGGGAACCGGGAGATGGAGACGCCCATCTGGCCCGTGAAGATGTTCTGCAGGTAGCCGATGTACTGCTCCCAGAGGGGCCGGTCATCCACCCCCAGCAGCCGGCGCAGGGCCTCGATCTGTTCGGGCTGCATCCTGTCCTGGGAGCGGGCAAACATGCGGGAGACGGGATCGCCCGGCATAAAGCGCGGGAGCAGGAAATTCAGGGTGATGGATGCCCAGAAGGCGACCAGGTAGAAACCCAGCCGGCGCAGGATGAAGCGCACGGGTTCCCTCCAATTCGGGAGTGGTGGAAAAGTGTGGGGGCTGGCCGCCGGGTGATCCGGCGGCCAGCTGTGTCACGAAGCGGGTGGGCCGGCGGCCTTACTTGCGCGGTTCGAGCGTGGTCAGCACCAGCACCGTGGTGGGTGCGCGGACCGACAGGGTGGCGTAGGGGTTGTCCTCGGTGGGCCAGCCGGTGAAGCGGGTGTCGTTGAACGCGCCCCATTCCGGGCCGGAGAAGAGCGGCACCAGCGGGGCGGCGTCGCTGTACTCTTCCTGGAGTTTGTTGGCGAGGTCCTTCTGCTTGGACTCGTCGGATTCCGCGGCGAACTGGGCCAGCAGGGCGTCGGCTTTCGTGTCGCCGAAGCGGTGGTAGTTGTCGAACGTCTTGGTGCCCACCGGCTTGACGGTTGCCGACCCCATGGAGGTGTTGAAGTACTTGTACGGGCTGGGGTCGTTGGCGCTCCAGACAATGCCGGAATCGAAGTCGCCGGTTTCGTACCCGGCCACCACGGCGGCCCAGTCAGGGGAGTCCACCTTGGCGGTCACGCCGATCTCGGCCAGGTTCTGCGAAATGACGTTGGCCACCGAGAGCCAGTCGGAGGACGTGGCGCCCACGGAGATCTTGAACTCAAACGGTTTGCCGTCCTTGAGCATCCGCTTGCCGTCGGCGCCCTTGGCGTAGCCGGCCTTGTCCAGGAGCTCGTTGGCCTTTTGCACGTCGTGGCTGGTCCACGTGCAGTTGTCCTTGACCTCGCTGTTCTTCCAGGTTTCGTAGTTGCCGGAGAGGCCGGTGCAGTCCGCGGGCTGGGCGTAACCGCTCATCCCGATTTTGGTCACCTGGTCCCGGTCCACGGCCATGCTCAGCGCCTTGCGGACGTCGACGTCGTTGAACGGCGCCTTGGTGGTGTTGAGCTGCCAGTTGATCATGGAGCCGGTGGGAGGGAACCAGTACTGCCGGTGTTCCTTGTCCTTGGAGACGAAGGTCTTTTCAATGTTCGGGATGTACTGCGGGGCCCAGTCCACGTCCCCGTTGGCGGCGGCGAGGTTGGCGCCGTCGTTTCCGGCGAAGGCGAGCATCTTGATGCCGGCGATCTTCTGCTTGTCCGGCTGCCAGTAGTTGGGGTTCTTCTTCAGCACGAAGGACTGGGCCTGGAAGCTGTCCACTTCCGTGTACGGTCCGGTGCCCACGGGCTTGGCGTTGGCGTCCTTTTCCGGGTCGGGCAGTGCTGACCAGATGTGCTTGGGCAGGATGGTGAGCTGGCCGACGTCGTACAGCGCCGGGGACCACGGCTTGTTGAAGGTGAAGGTCACCTTGTTGCCGTCAGCGGTCACGGTGTCCAGGTATTCGTAGCCGCCCTTGATCTTTTTCTGCAGTTCGAAGGTGTAGGCCACGTCGTCGGCCACGAACGGCTGGCCGTCGGACCACTTCACGCCGTCGCGCAGGGTGAAGGTGATTGATTTTCCGTCTGCGGCGGCCTTCCAGTCTGTAGCGAGCCACGGCACCGTGTCTCCCTTGGCCGGGTTGAAGATGAGGAGGGACTCGTAGATGGCCTGCTGGACCATGGGGTTCACGGTGGGGGCAAAGGGGTTGAAGTTCTGGACGAACGTTCCCATGTCCTCCCGCGGGATGGTGAGCAGCGCGGCGGCGTTGGCTTCCGGGCCAGCGCCGGCCTTGTTGACGTTGGCTGCGCAGCCGGTGAGCAGCAAGGCGCCTATCGCGAGGCCGGCCCCCGCCATGCGGGCAGACTTCAGGAATCGGGGTTGTGTCATGATGGTTATCTCTTTCCTGTCTTCATCAGTGCTGGTGAAGGGGTTGGTGAGGGGTTGCTCTTCGACGTTGATTTCGCGGTCAGACCGAAGAGCGTTCTAGCAGCGGACAGTCGACCAATTGCTGGCTGGCAGTGATCGGCTGTCCTGCTGTAAGAGCGGCGAGTGTCTGGACTCCCAGGGCACCCATTTGTTCAAACGGCAGCGCCACCGTGGTCAGTTTGGGCCGGAGGTAGGCCGCAATCAGTTCCTGGTTGTCGAAGCCGATCACGGCGATGTCCTTGGGGATGGCCAGGCCCCGTTCCTTGATGGCGTCATACGCCCCCATCGCCATGCGGTCATTGAGGCAAAAGAGCGCCGTGGGCCGGTCCGGCAGGTCCAGGATGGTACAGGCCGCCTCGTAGCCGCCGTCCGCCGTCGCGTTCCCGGAGACCACCAGCCGCGGGTCCAGGTCCAGTCCGGCTGCGGCGAGCGCTTCCCGGGCCCCTGCCAGCCGGCCCACCGACGCCGGGATGCCGGGGTCCAGGTCGATCACGCCGATGCGCGTGTGGCCGGCCTGGAGCAGGCGTTCAACGGCCACTTTCCCGCCCGCCCGCTCATCCGGGATGATCGAGGGCAGCCTGCCGTCGGCGTCGAAGCAATTGATCAGTACCGTGGGCACCTCGTGGGCGCTTTCCGGCACGTGCACGGCCCGGTGGTAGGTGGCTGCGTAGAGCAGTCCTTCCACGCGCTGTTCCAGCAGTTTCTCCACGGCAGCATCCTCCAGGCCCTGGTTCGGTCCCTGCGCATCCGCCTGGTCGGAAGGCGCGATCAGCAGAAACCTGCGGTCCAGCCAGGCCTGGTCCTGGGCCCCCTTGATGATGTCGACGGCGAACGGTGCCGTGACGATTTCAGTGACGATCCCGTACCAGTCGCTGCGCTGGGCTGCCAGTGCACGTGCTCCGGCGTTGGGCCGGTACCCCAAAGCCTGCACGGCCTCATTGATGCGGGTGCGGGTTTCCTCGGAGATGCTGGCATTTTCGCGGTTGCTCAGCACAAACGACACTGCCGTCCGGGAGACGCCCGCATGCCGGGCCACGTCGGTCATGGTGACGCCCCGCTGCCTCGGGGGCGGCGGCTGGGCCTGGGTGCTTTTCGCCATTGAATGCTCCGGTTTTCCTTGGTCTGACCGAGGTAACGCGCGTTACCACTTCTCTGTGATGTAGGTTACGCGCGTTACCTCCACGCTGTCAACGACCCCGTTCACCCTCCCCACGCGGCCGGGCTAGGCTTTCTCCCATGGCACTGATAGCCCCCCGCGTCACGGCCGGCCTTGCCGCCGGCGATGCCCGCACCCTGGCGCGCGCCCTCGAGGACAGCAACGACATCACCGTCTTCGTGGACGGAACGGTCCACCGCCTGCCCGGACAGGCGCGGGACGCCGTCGTGGACCTACTCGCCAGGCTGGGCCGCGGCGAAACCGTGACGGTCAGCAGCGTGGAGGAGATGCTGACCACCTCCCAGGCAGCCGAACTTGCCGGAATATCGCATACCTACCTGCGCAACATGACCGATCGCGGCGAGATTCCGGTGGAGTACCGCGGATCGCACCGCCGGATCCGAACGGCCCACATCATGGCGTGGCTCGACGAACAGAAGCTCGCGGAACAAAAGCGCAAGCACGGGAAGTCCGCCGGGGATCCCGCTGGCGCGGCCGAGTAGTGCGGGCCCGCCCAACGAGCCCGCAGCGCCGGGAACACGCACCCCTCCACTCTGCCGTGGTGGAGGCAAACGGCCTGCAGGGCCGGCTGCTGTGGGCTGACGGAACACCAGCCCCCGGACCGCAAGCCGCCGGCGCTTCCACGCCGCCGGCCTACATCCTCATCCATGGCATCGGCGTTTCGCACCGCTACCTTCGCCGCCTGCACGGCGAACTGGCAGCCGTTGCCCCTACATACTCATTGGACCTGCCGGGCTTCGCCGGAACGCCCAGGCCGCAGCAGCAGCTGTCCGTGGCCGACTACGGGGCCTTCATCGCCCAGGCGCTGAAAGAAAGCGGCATTGGCTCCTACATCCTGGTGGGACATTCCATGGGCACGCAGTTCGCCATCGAAGCCGCCCTCTACGCGCCGGGCCAAGCACAGCGCCTGGTGCTGATGGGCCCGGTGGTGGATTCCCGGTACCGGACGGTGCGGCGGCAGGGGCTCGCACTGTTCCTCGACGGCCTCCTCCGCGAGAACGCGTCCTCCAACTGGCTGGTCCTCTCGGACTACCTCCGCTGCGGCCCGCGCTGGTATTTCACCGAGGTCCCCGTGATGATGGCTTATCCCACGGAGCGGCGCCTGGCCGGGATCACCGTGCCCGTGCTGGTGCTGCGCGGCAACCATGACCAGGTGGCGGGCGCCGACTGGTCGCTGCGGCTTTCGCAGGTGGCGTCCCAGGGCAATTTCGTGGAGATCCCGCGTGCCGGACATGTGGTGCAGCACCTGCGCCCGCAGCAGGTGGCGGCGGCCATTAAATCCTGGGCCGCGCCGTCCACCGGCGCATCTTGAGGGCGGCGTGCAGCTCCAGCCGGGGCATCCCCTTCAGCGGATCCACGCCCAGCAGCTGCCGGATCCGGCCCAGCCGGTTGTAGATGCTGCTGCGGTGGAGGTGGAGCCGCGTGGCCACGTCCTGGACTGACCCGTCGTTGTCATAGAGCAGTTCAAGGACAGGAATCAGCTCGCCGTTGCGGTCGTGATCCTCGAGCATGCGGAAGTACACCGATCCTGAGTCCGCCCAGGCCCCCACCCCTCCCCCGGCGGACGCCAGCAGCTGGTACACGCCGGTTGCCCGGCAATCCACCAGCTCGCCCAACTGCGGATCCACGGCGGCGGCCTGGGCTGCCAGGCGTGACTGCCGGTACGCCTCGGAGAGCTGGCGGGTCCTGGCGAAGCCTTCGCTGATCCCCAGGATGATCCGGTGCACCGGACGACCGGAGCGCTTGGCCAGCTCCAGTTGGTAGTGCACCAGCACCTGGGCATGGTTGGCCCTGCCGGTTGATTCGCGGAACAGCACCACTGAATGGGTTTCCGTACCTGCACTGAAAAGGGCGGCATCCACCCCAACCGTGGCCTGGAGCGCCGTTGACCGGTGGATCAGGGTGGAGGCGATGGGATCCGGGCCACTGGACCAGCCGTCCGCGTCCAGCACCGTGACCATCTGCCACGGTCCCCTGCCCTGGACTTCCTTCCACCCGGCCACGGCCGCCACCGCATTGGGCTCTCCCGCACAGGCGGCCAGGAATTCCCGCTCCCGGCCCCGCCGGAACTCGGATTCGGCCGTGTTGGAGTCCAGCAGGAGCCCGGACAGCAGCTCAAGCTCGTGGTTGACGGCCGGCAGCTGGGTGAGGATCGCCGTCGGGCTTTCCTCCGCCGAGTCCTGCTGCACCCAGAGGTAGCCCACCCGGAAACCGCGCACCATCAGGGGGACGCAAACCCGGCCCAGCATGCCCAGGTCCGGGTTGGCGGGAACCACCACCGGCCGGACGGCGGTGGAAATCCCATGCGATAGCTGCCACGCGCTCACGTCCGCCGGCACCTTCTTGCTCAGCAGGAAGTTCACCCGTACGCGGTCGGCGTGGGACTGGTTGGAACTGTAGGCGAGCAGCAGGCCGTCCAGGTCCTCCAGGGACAGGCCGCGGCCCAGCTTCTGCGCAACCTGTTCCACGAGCTGTTCCACACCCTGCTGCTGCATGGGCCAACACTACTGCCCGGGCAGCTTCCCGGCCGAACGGACACGAGGCGACACCTGACGCTTCAGGACTCGACACATGTCGAGTTGATGAGATTAAAATCCCCGGAATGACGCGGCTCTGCGCGGCCTTCCCGGACCGCGCCATGTCGCCTGGCTCACAGCAGGATTTATCGTTGAAACACGCAAATCCTTCCGCATGAACCGGCCCACCGGCCCCAAAAAATGGAGCAGACGATGATCATCGGCGTCCCCAAAGAAATCAAGAACAACGAATTCCGCGTGGCCATCACCGCGGCCGGAGTCCACGAGTTCCTTACCCATGGACACACCGTCCTGGTGGAGCGCGGGGCCGGCGTGGGTTCGGGCATCACCGACGAGGAATACTCGATCGCCGGCGCCGAGATCGTCAACGAGGCGGACGACGTCTGGGCCCGCGCCGACATGGTGATGAAGGTCAAGGAACCCATCAAGTCCGAGTACCACCGCTTCCGCAAGGGCCTGATCCTCTTCACCTACCTGCACCTGGCCGCCGAGCCGGAACTCACCACGGCGCTCATCAACTCCGGCGTCACCGCCATTGCCTACGAGACCGTGCAGGAGGGCCGTTCACTGCCGCTGCTGGCCCCGATGTCCGAGGTTGCCGGCCGCCTGTCCGTCCAGGTGGGTGCCACCTCGCTGATGGCCCCGGCCGGTGGAAAGGGTGTCCTCCTGGGCGGCGTTCCCGGCGTCCGCCCGGCCAAGGTGGTTGTCCTGGGCGCCGGCGTTGCCGGCACCAATGCCGCAGCCATGGCCCTGGGTCTGGGCGCCGATGTCACCATCCTGGACATCAACATCAACCGCCTGCGCGAACTGGATGCCCAGTACCAGGGCCGGTTGAAGACCGTGGCGTCCAACAAGTACGAGATCGAAAAGTCGGTGGTGGACGCCGACCTGGTGATCGGTTCAGTCCTGATCCCCGGCGCCAAGGCCCCCAAGCTGGTCACCAACGACCTCGTGGCCCGGATGAAGCCCGGCTCGGTGCTGGTGGACATCGCCGTGGACCAGGGCGGCTGCTTCGAGGACACGCACCCCACCACCCACCAGGAACCCACGTACAAGGTGCACAACACCATCTTCTACTGCGTGGCCAACATGCCCGGCGCCGTTCCCAACACCTCCACGTACGCGCTGACCAACGTCACCCTGCGCTACGCGGTATCCCTGGCCAACCTGGGCGTCAAGGCCGCGTTCGACCGCGATCCCGCCCTGGCTGCCGGCCTCAACATCGCCGCCGGCCACGTGGCGCACCACTCCGTCTCCGAGGCGCACAACCTGCCCCTCGTGGCTGACTGGCACGAGCTCGTCTCCGCCTAACGCCCCCTCATCGATTGCTCCGTACTTGTCGTTTTGGACCCCCAGAACGACAACTACGGAGCAATCGATGAGTCATTTAACCCCAAGTTCCCTTGCGCGTTCGATGATTTTGAGGACCTCGACGGCGTCCTCCGGGTTGACGGGGAGGGGCAGGGGTGACTGTGCTCCGCCGTCGAGGATCTTCTCCGCAAGGATCCGGTAGAACACCGGGTAGTTCCCCCGCTCCGTCGGCAGCCGGTCCAGGTGTCCGTCGCGGCCCAGAAGTCCTGCCCACTCGGGCGCTTCGATGCCGTAGTTACCGTCCAACGGGCTGCCGCCGGCAGCAATGTACGGTTCCTGCGGGTCCACGCCGTTCTTGGTGAAGCCGCCGATCGAGCCAAGGATCCTGAACCGGGGACCCTGCTGGGCGCACAGCGCATTCATGGTGAGATGGCTGACCACCCCTGACTGGTGACGCAGGGCCAGGAAGACGTCATCGTCCGCCCGCTCATCGGAGCGCCGCGCCTGCAGTTCCGCGTGCAGCACGGTGGCCGGACCAAACAGCTGCAGGGCCTGGTCGATCAGGTGGCTGCCCAGGTCGAACAGGACACCGCCCCCGTCGGCAGCGGTGGCGTGCGCCTTCCAGGCCTTGGCGATGGTGGGTGACCACCGCTCGAACCGTGACTCGAACCGGGTCACGGTCCCCAGGGCCTGCGCGGCCAGGAGTTTCCGGACCGTCAGGAAGTCCCCGTCCCATCTGCGGTTGTGGAAAACGGTCAGCACCCTGCCCAGCCGTCCCGCCAGCGCCGTCAGTTCCTGTCCCTGGGCGCTGGTGACGGCGAACGGCTTGTCCACCACCACATCCAGGCCTGCCTCCAACGCAGCCTTCGCCAGGGGGTAATGGGTCCCGGGCGGGGTAGCCAGGACCACCAGGTCGAGGCGGGCCGCCTGCGCCACCACGTCTGCGCCGTCACCCACCACCTCCACGCCCGGGAACCGGGATGATGCAGCCGCCCGCCGCCCGGCGTCGGACGTTGCAATGACGTCCAGCGAGTAGCTTGGGTTGGCTGCCAGGAGCGGCGCGTGGAAGACGCTGCCGGCCAGTCCATAGCCGACGACGGCGGTGCGGATGGTGCGGCGGTCGCCTTCAGTTCCGGTCATGGAGCCAACGCTACCCCCGGTGCAGCGGGCTTAAAAAGAAAGCCGGCACCCCCGGTACTGGACTGTAGTACCAGGGGGCCGTCTTGCCACTAAGCGGGCTGGCCCGCGGGAGGAGCGGCTACTTCTTTTCCCAGCCGAGGGTGGTCCAGTCCGGAACCTGCGACAGGCTCTGGAACAGGGACGGACCGTAGTTGGCCAGGCCGGTGCGGACGAAGGAGATCTGCGGGCCGTTCATGACCACGCCCATGGAGAAGTACTTCGCCATGTGCTCCTTCTCGACGTCCATGGCAGCCTTGTTGCGCGCTGCGTTGTCCTCGATGGAAGCGAGGTCCGCGATCTTCTTATCCAGATCGGCGTCGCCCAGCTTGTTCTCGTTGACCTTGGAGTCGTAGTACTGCTTGACGGCGTCGGTGGCATCCGGGCCAACGGTGTAGCCGGAAACGCTCATGTCGAACTCGCGGGAGCCCAGGACCTTGCCGAAGTCGGCGGAGGCGCGCTGGTCGATGCCTACGTCCATGCCGCCGGCCTGGAGCTGCTTCTGCAGGGTCTGGGTGAAGGCGAGGGTGGTGGGATCGTCACCGAAGTTGCTGATCTTGAAGGCGGCGGTCTTGCCGTCCTTCTCCATGATGCCGTTGGCGTTGGCCGTGTAGCCGGCGTCGGTGAGGACCTTCTTGGCGGCGTCCGGGCCCGTTTCCTTGACCGGGTAGTTGTCCTGGTAGTACTCAGAGAACGGCAGCAGCATCATGGAGCCGGAGCTGGGCTCTTCCCAGTTCAGGCCGTTGAAACGAACCTTGCGGAGGGCTTCACGGTCCACTGCGGCGAAGATGGCCTTGCGGACGGCAACGTCGGTGATGCGCTGGGCGTTCAGGTTCATGCCGCCGGCGAAGAGGCGCTGGCCGCGGCGGATGTCTGAATCCTTGGTCCCGTCAAGCTGCTTGTAAAGGGAGATGGTGTTCGCGGACATGGCGTCGATCTCGCCGTTCTTGAACGCGGCAATCTGGGCGCTGGTTTCCAGCTGGCGGAAGGTGACGTTGGCCAGGACGGGCTTCTGTCCCCACCACTTGTCATTCGGCACCAGGGTTACGGTCTTGGCCGCGGTGTCGTACTGGTCCAGCTTGAAGGGACCGGCCATCCACTCGGGGTGCAGGTCGCCGTTGTAGCCCTCGTTGAAGATTTCCGGGGTGTTGACGGCGGGGTGGATCAGGCCGAAGAAGAGCGAGTCGACCGGGAAGACCGGGCGGCTGGTCTTGACGATGACTTCCTTGTCGTTGCTGCCGGCCTCGACCGAGTCAACGAACTCGTACGCACCCGAGCTGACGATGTCGTAGCCGGCATCGGGGCTTTTGAGGATGTTCCACGTGTTCTTGAAGGCCTTGACGTCGATGGGCGTGCCGTCGTTGTAGGTGGCCTTGGGGTTGACCTTGATGGTGATGGTCTGCTTGCCGTCCTTGACTTCGCTGTCCACTGATTCGCAGAAGTCGGTGTTGGGCGTGACCTTGCCCTTGAAGTCCACCTTCCAGCAGCCGCCGATGCCGCCGCTGTTCATCCCGACGGGGTTCATGGGAACCTGCAGGGCGGAGTTGTCCGCGCTGTTGCCGTTGTTGGAGAACCCGTTGAAGTCCGGTCCGATGTTGCCCAGCGGAAGGGTGACCTTGCCGCCCTGCTGGAGGTCTGCTGCCGGCTTCTCGTTGATGCTGATCAGCTTGGACAGGTCACTTCCGGATTCCTGGCCTTTGGCTGTTTCGGGGCCGCTGGCACCGCCACCGCCGCAGGCCGTCAGCGCCAGGGCCGCAGCAACAGCTGCAGCTCCGCCGATCCTGTTCAGTTTCCTCATGGTGTTCCCTTCATTGTGGTGCGAGTGGTGGTGCTTGGGGGTCGAAAAAGCCTTAGGGCGCATGCTGGTCCGCCGGTTCGTGGGCCACCAGCATGTCCTCATCCAGTTCCCCGTCGGGGAAGAAGCAGGCGAACTGCTGGTCCGTACCGGCGGACGCCGGCTCCAGTGGCGGTTCCAGGGTGAGGCACTTCTCCTGCCCGGCCGGCGGGAGCGCCGCGAACACAGGGCACCGGGTGGCGAAGTTGCAGCCCTTGGGTGCCTGCAGGGGCGAAGGCAGGTCGCCCTGGAGGATGATGCGTTCGCGGGTCCGTTCCAGTTGGGGATCCGGCACCGGGATGGCCGAGAGGAGGGCACGGGTGTAGGGGTGCCGGGGGTTGTCGAACACGCGGTCCACGGCGCCGATCTCCACGATCTTCCCCAGGTACATGACCGCCACGCGGTTGGAGATGTGGCGCACCACGGAAAGATCGTGCGCCACCAGCAGGTAGCTCAGGCCCAGTTCGGCGCGCAGGTGGTCCAACAGGTTGATGACGCCGGCCTGGACCGACACGTCGAGGGCCGAGACGGGCTCGTCCAGGACCACCAGCTTGGGGTTCACCGCCAGCGCGCGGGCAATGCCGATCCGCTGACGCTGGCCGCCGGAGAACTGGTTGGGGAAGCGGTTGACGTGGTCCGGCTGGAGTCCCACCAGCTGCATCAGCTCCATGATCCGTTTCCGGATGGCGCCGCGGTCCATGCCGGCGTTCTGCAGCGGTTCGGCGAGGACTTCGTAGACGGTGAACCGCGGGTCCAGGGCGCCGGTGGGGTCCTGGAACACCATCTGGAGTTCGCGCCGCATCCTGGCTTTGGTCTTCGTGTCGGCCGCCTGCTTGTTGCTGAGGCCGCCGATCACCACTTCGCCGTCCTGGTCCGGGTGGAACTCCATGATCTCCAGGAGCGTGGTGGTCTTCCCCGAGCCGGATTCGCCCACGATGGAGAAGCATTCGCCTTCGCGGATGTCGAAGCTCAGGCCGTCCACGGCCTTGACGGTGCCAATCCGGCGCTTAATCAGTGCGCCCCTGGTCAGCGGAAAGTGCTTCCGTACATCCGTCAGCTCCAGGACGGTGGACCGTTCCTCCCTGGGAATGGCATCGAAGCGGGACACCGGCACGGGCGGAGCTGCGAACACCTCGTGCACATCCACGCTTCCGCCGAGGGAGCCGGACTTGATGCAGGCCGCAGCGTGCCCCGCTTCGCCGCCGACCGGGGCCAGGGCGGGTTCGCCGTCCAGGCAGGCGTCCGAGGCCAGGGGGCAGCGTGGTGCGAAGGAGCATCCCGTGGGGGCGTGCAGCAGGTTGGGCGGCATGCCCTCGATGGGCACCAGCGAGGACTTCTCCGCCACGTCCACGCGGGGGACGGCGCCCAGCAGGCCCATGGTGTAGGGCATCCGCGGGTTGTAGTAGATGTCATCCACGGCCCCGGTTTCCACCGGTTTGCCGGCGTACATCACCATGATGTCGTCTGCCATGCCGGCCACCACGCCAAGATCATGCGTGATCATGACGACGGCGGCGCCGGTCTCCTCCTGTGCCGTGTGCAGCACCTCCAGGACCTGGGCCTGGATGGTGACGTCCAGGGCCGTGGTGGGTTCGTCGGCAATCAGGACGCGCGGGTTGTTGGCGATGGCGATGGCGATCATGACGCGCTGGCGCATACCGCCGGAGAATTCGTGCGGGAAGGCCTTCAGCCTGTCCTTGGGACTGGGGATTCCCACCATGGCCAGAAGTTCGACGGCGCGCGCTTCCTTGGCTGCCCTGCTCATGCCGGGGTGGTGGATGGTCAGCGCCTCCACGATCTGGGTGCCGACCGTGAACACCGGGGTAAGGGAGGACAACGGATCCTGGAAGACCATGGCGAGGTCGTTGCCGCGGTACTTGCACATTTCCTTGTCGCTGAGCCCCAGGAGCTCCCGGCCGTTGAGCCGGACGGAACCGGAAACCTCGGCGGTCGGCGGAAGCAGGCCCATGATGGCCAGGGACGTGACGGACTTGCCGGAACCCGATTCGCCCACAATTCCCAGCGTCTTGCCGGGCATCAGGTCGAAGTCGACGCCCCGGACGGCATGGACTGCGCCATTCTCCGAGTTGAAGCGGACGTTCAGGTCACGGACGGACAGGACAGCGTCCGTGGGAGCGTGCAGTCCTGCCAGGTGCAGGCGTTCGACGTCCGGCCGTGCAGGCTGGGTGGCTCCGGTGGTGGTTTCGCTGCTCATGCCATCTTCTTTTCCACGGTGGTTTTCCGGGCTTTGGCCTTCTTGGCTTTGCCGGTGGAGCTGGAGCTGGGGTCGAAGGCGTCGCGCAGGCCGTCGTTCATCATGGCCAGGGAACCGGTCAGCAGGAACATGACGGTGAGCGGGACCCAGAACATCCACGGGAAGGTCTGCACCTGGGAGGTGGCGCCGCCGATCAGCACGCCAAGGCTGACGTCCGGGACCTTGATGCCGATGCCGATAAAGGAGAACGCCACCTCGGCGAGGATTGCTGCGGTGACGCCGCGGGTGATGTCCAGGATGAGCAGGGAGCCGATGTTCGGCACCAGGTGCCGCCAGACAATGCGCCGCGGCGGGACGCCCATGTATTGTGCCGCCTTGACGAAGTCGCGCTGCATCAGGGACATGGACATGGAGCGGATCAGCCGGGCAGTGCCCATCCAGCTGAACACCAGCAGGACGATGATGAGCAGCAGCCAGGAGGGAAGGTTCCGTTTCAGTCCTTCACCGCCGCCGCTGGTGGCCACGGCAACCACCAGCAGGGCCGGCATCATGATCAGCGCTTCCAGGATGAAGAGCATGACCTTGTCCACTTTGCCGCCGAAGTAGGCCATGGTGCAGCCGTAGACGGCGGCGATCAGGACCGACACCAGGCCCACCACCAGGCCGATCAGGATGGAGATCCTGGTGCCCTCCACGGTCATGGCGTACAGGTCGATCCCTGCCTGCGATGTGCCGAGGTAATGGTCGGCGGACGGCGGCATCCCGATGTTGAAGGGGTCGATGGTTTCCTTGTCCCACTGGGTGAAGAACCCCCCGATGAACGAGAAAACCGTCAGCGCCAGGAAGATGGCCAGGCCTGCCACTGCGGTCTTGTTGCGCAGGAAGCGGCGGAAAATGATGGTGGTCTTGCCAATGACGACGTCGGCGTGCTCCAGGTGCGCGTCCTGCGCCACGGTTGCCGGGTCAACGGCGTTCAGGTTGGTCATGGCTACTGCACCCGCACTCTCGGGTCGACAAGCGTGGTGGCGAAATCCGCCAGGATGGCGCCCAGGGCGAAGATCACGGAGCCGTAAGCCAGCGTTGCGGTGGCCGCGTTGACGTCCTGCAGCGAGATGGCGTCGATGCTCCAGGACCCGACGCCGGGCCAGGCGAAGATCTTTTCGGCGAAGAAGCCGCCGGCGAAGATGGCCGGGATGGTGAAGGCGATGCTCTGGGCCACCGGGATGAAGGAGACCCGAAGTGCGTGCCGGGCAATGGCCTGGTTCCGGGTCAGCCCCTTGGCCCGGGCCGTACGGACAAAGTCGGCGTTCACGTTGTCCAGGAGATACTGCCGCTGCGCGATCTGGTAGGCGCCCCACCCCACCAGGGTGATGGCCACCGTGGGGACCACGTAGTGCGCCAGCATGTCAACGAACTGCGCCCAGCCGGGCGCCAGGCCCGGCGTGGAGATGCCGGTGACGAAGAAGATGCGTTCGCCCACGGTTTCGTTGATGTTGATGGCGCCCAGCTGCACCAGGAAGTAGGCGATGGGTGCCGGCACAATGTAGGCGAGGTAGCTGTAGGACGTGATGACACGGTCCTGAAACTTGTACTGGCGGGCCGCCGAATAGACGCCGAGCGCGACGCCGATCACCAGGGTCAGGATGATGGAGGCCAGAAACAGCCGGGTGGAAATCCACACCCGGTCCCCGAACTCGGCGTTGATGTAGGCCCCGTTGGGGCTGCGGCCCCAGTCCCACCGCGTGAGGATGCCGGTAAGCCAGTCTACGTATCGTTCCCAGGGGTTGAGGTCCGGGTCCAGGCCCTTCAGCCGCATGGAGTTGGCCACCTGCTCCGGGGTGGGCCGGGGGATACGTTCCTGTTCGAGCAACGCCGGCTTGAGCGAGCTGACCGCAAGGAAGTAGCCGGCGGATGTGGTGAGGAAGATCATCACCACATAGGTAATGCCGCGCTTGGCGAGGTACTTGAGCATGGGCGCTGCTGGATCCTTCCGTCTTCCCCGGACGAGCACGGGTTGTGCCGCCTCACCGGGTCCTGCGCCAGCGGGTAGCTGGCATCCCGCAGCCCTAAGGGCAGGTCCTGGTGGACTATGTCGCGGGTCACATTCCAGAGGAAACTATCACAAGCCACAAGGCGAAAAGCGCGGGAATCCCCCGAAACCGGACGCGCCGTATCAGATCGTTATGAATAGTTCTGTGAAGTCCGCGTGACTGGACGCGGGAGCTTGCGGACGCGTATTCTACGCAGCCGTGACAACCCGTGTCACAAGGTCACGCCACGATGTAGCGAGCCGCTCGCTTGTGACTCCGTGTTTGCGGATCAGGTGCAGGAGCCGTTCAGGATCCAGGGTTGCATTGAGTGACCCGGCCATCAGCCACGGTTCCGGGGAGTTGAATCCGGCTTCGCGCAAGAGCATCTCCACGTGCCGGTCCCAGAGGGCTGCGGCAGGAACGTCGAGCTTGCCCCCGGGGGAACTTCCGGCCGCGAGTACCAGGTCCCCGTACTCCACCACGTAGGCGATCCGCTCGGCGCCGAAGGCGATGAGCCGGTCCTGAGGCGGAGCACCCGGCCCCAGCGGCGGAGGGCCGAACAGGAATTGCGCCTGGAAGGCGGCCTCGGAGTCATTCAGCAAGGTCAGCATCAACCCGGCCCGGCTGCCGAAACGGCGAAAGACGGTGCCCTTGCCCACGCCAGCCTGTTCAGCCAGCCGGTCCATGGTGAGTGCCGCCACTCCGCCCTGCTCGATCAACTCGCGGGCAGCCACCAGGAGGCGCTCCCGGTTCCGGGCAGCATCGCTGCGTTCCGCAGCCGTTTCCGGGGTCATGTCCGGCCGCATTGGGATGGAACTCACACAGCCAGTGTAGTCATGCGGAATAGAAACGGACTACGGTCCGTTTAGTCTGGTAAAGGCTCTGCGAGCCTGACGATCGACCAACAGCGGCCCCCGCCGCTCCCCCAGCCAGGAGTGCACATGACCAAGAACACCGTCCTTACCCTCGTCGGCAGCCTGCGCGCCGGTTCCACCAACGCCCAGCTCGCCGAGGCGATCCAGCTGAACGCTCCGGACCAGGTGGAGGTAGTAATCCACGGCAGCCTGGGCGACATTCCGTTCTACAACGAGGACATCGACGTCGAGGGCCAGGTTCCCGCCGCCGCAGCCGCCCTGCGCGCCGCAGCCAACGAGGCTGACACCCTGCTCCTGGTGACCCCTGAGTACAACGGCACCGTGCCCGCCCCGCTGAAGAACGCCATCGACTGGCTGTCCCGCCCCTTCGGCGCCGGCGCCCTCAACGGGAAGCCCACCGCCGTCGTCGGAACCGCGTTTGGCCAGTACGGTGGCGTCTGGGCCCAGGACGAAGCCCGCAAGGCTGCCGGCATTGCCGGTGCGCAGATCCTGGAGGACGTCAAGCTTGCCGTCCCCGGTTCGATGGTGCGCTTCGCCGAAGTCCACCCCAAGGATGACGCCGAGGTGGTGGAGCAGATCAAGGGCGTCTTCGATGCCCTTGCGGCAGCAGCACCGGCAGCCTAGCCCCCGGCCAGCGTCAGCGCCCGGCACATCCTGGATGTGCCGGGCGCTGCTGCGTCCGGCGCTGCCGTGACCAACTCTTGTCCCAACCGGTACCGAGCGGACATCTCCGCCAACCGGCAGGCCCGTAGCGTTAATCCACTGGACCTACCGGATCGGATTGCGGTGCCGCATGGCGAAAAGTTGCAGCTGGGCCGGCCGGCGTGCCCTGGCCGCGGCCACGAGCTGCCTGGCACTCCTGCTTTGCGGCTGCTCTGCCATGGGGAGCGCCGGATCCCGGGAGGCGCCGCTGGCCCTCCTCCCGTCGGCGAAGCCGGGCATCGGCTCCGCCGCCGACGGGCGGGATCATCCGAACGCAGCTTCCCCGGGCCCGGCGGCCAGCGCCGGCCCAAAAACTTCCCCGGTGACCGCCTACTTCGTGATGGTGGACGACGGCGGACGGCACGGGATCCGCTTCGGCTGCAATGACAGCCTGGTCGGCTTTGCCCAGCCCGGAGACGGCGGGAACGTCCCGCTCAAAGCAGCGATCGGCGCCCTGCTGGATGGCGGGCAGCCTGCCAATGCGTACAACGCGTTGGGTGCTTCCCGGCTCACCTTCCTCTCCGGCAGCTTCGACGGCACCACCGTCACCGTTTATCTGTCCGGCACGTTGAACCATGGCGGCAGCTGCGATCTCCCCAGGGTCGAGGCCCAACTGACCCAGACCGCCCTCGAAGCCACAGGCGCCGTCAAGGCCGAGATTTACATCAACGGCGAAACACTGAGCGATTACCTCGCGCGGATGAGCCGGAGCCGGTGAAAATCATAGATAAACAGGTGTTGCATCAAGAGCAACAACGGGCTGTATCCTGACGTTGTGACCCACGAAACACTTGACGCCTCAGCCGGAGCGCTTCCCGCCGAGGCCATCGATGCGATCGAACGCGCGGCCACGTCGGCCCACCGCCACGAGGGACTGTTTTCCGAGCGTGCAGCGAATATCCGCCAGTCCGCCGTCAGGGACGTCTTCGATATCTCGCTGCGGCCGGGACTGGTGTCCCTGGCGGGAGGAAGCCCATACCTTCAGTCGCTGCCCTTGGAGCGCCTCGCGGAGACTGCCGCCAAAATCATTGCCGACGACGGGCTCACGGCCCTTCAGTACGGCGCCGGGCAGGGAACCGCGGAACTGCGGGCGCAGATCTGCGAGGTCATGGCCGCTGAAGGCATCCAGGATGCCCTGCCGGAGAACGTGGTGGTCACCGCGGGATCGCAATCCGCCCAGGACGTTGCCACCAAGCTCTTCTGTAATCCGGGCGACGTGGTGCTGGTGGAGGACCCCACCTACGTCGGCGCGCTGAACACCTTTGAGGCCTACCAGGTGCAGGTGGAGACTGTGGGGATGGACCAGCACGGCCTGGTTCCGGAGCTGCTGGAGGCTCGGATCGCCGCGCTGCAGCTGGCGGGCAAAAGCATCAAATTCCTCTACACCATTCCGAATTTCAACAATCCGTCCGGCATCACCCTGGCCCGGGAGCGGCGGCAGCAGGTGGTCGATATATGCCGCAGGGCGAATATCCTGGTCCTGGAAGACAACCCCTACGGACTGCTCCGCTTCGACGGTGAATCATTGCCGCCCCTGCGCGCAGCCAACCCGGACGATGTCATCTACTTCGGCTCCTTCTCGAAGATCTTCGCCCCCGGGCTCCGCATCGGCTGGGCCCTGGTCCCCCAGCACCTGCAGCGCCGCTACTACCTCGCCGCGGAAGCGGTGACGCTGTGCCCGCCCGCGCTGAACCAGATGCTGGTTTCCGCCTACCTGCGCGAGTACGACTGGAAAGGCCAGATCGAAACCTACCGTGGGCTGTATGCCGAACGCTGCCACGCCATGCTGGCCGCCCTGGAGGAGTACATGCCCGCCGGCACCACCTGGACCAGCCCCCAGGGGGGCTTTTTCGTCTGGGTGACCCTGCCTGAGGGCGTCGACACCTACCCCCTGCTGCAAAAGGCGATCGACGCCGGCGTCGTCTTTATCCCCGGCGCCGCCTTCACGCCGTCGGACGAACCATCCAACAAGCTAAGGCTCGCTTTCAGCGCCGTGCCTCCCGACGCCATCGCCGAAGGGGTGCGCCGATTGGCGCCGGTGCTGCAGGAAGCCATGGCCGCGCTGTAGCGTAAGCCACACGAAAGCCGAAAACCGAGCAAAGGAGCATGCATATGGGTGGAATCATCGTTGTAGGGGTTGACGGGAGCGAAACCGCCAAGAAGGCGGCGGAATCGGCCAAGAACCTGGCCGCAGGACTGGGCGCCTCACTGCACGTCGTATCGGCCTTCGACAGCGACCGGACCGAAGTGTTCGGCAGCGGCAGCGACCGGTGGATCGTGTCCGACGCCGATGCCGCCGAACAGGTGGCACGGACGGTTGCGGAATCGCTTGGCCGCGACGTCACGGTGACGTACTCCGCGGCCCGCGGGCGGCCAGCCGATGCCCTCATCAAGGAAGCCGTCCGCATGGACGCCCGCGTCATCGTCGTGGGAAACCGGCGCATGCACGGCATTGGCCGTGTCCTGGGCAGCGTGGCCAACAGTGTGGCCCACAACGCTCTCTGCGACGTCTACATCGCCAACACCTACGACGCCGACTAAGGCGCAGGATCCTTTTGGCGTAACGCAGGACACCCCCCGTGGTGGCGGATATCGCTGCGGGGGGTGGCCGTTCTCACCGCTCTACCATCCATTAAGCTGCTGGCGCAACGATAAAATTGAAGGGGCCCCAAAGGCGTGGACTCGGACGAATCCACCCCAGCGAAGGGCTCCCCTTGATCACCATGCAGCGCCGCCAGCTTGTTGGCCATGACATCCTCCTTGCCCGCCACGGCAACCACATCAGCTCCATGCGGGTGGACCGCAGCAACGACCGGGTGGTTGCACTCCTTGACGACGGCAGCCTCGACAGCGCACCGAACCTCATTACTCCGGGACTCCGGCTTCCCCAGACAGTACGCAGCGTCCTGCGCGAGGACTGGAAGCTACTGAGCGCCTGGGCCGGAGTGGCCGCGCTCGTGGGCGGCCTGATGACCGCCGCCTCCGTTGCGCTGGGAACCACCGCAGACCCGGCCATGCTTGAGGCCTTCACCGCGTACGCCGCCTACTAGGCACCTTTCCCGGCGGCACAGGGATCAGGCGAGCAGCCAGCCCTGCAGCAGCCACCAGATGCCGGCCATCACCACGCCGCCAAAGAGCGACCCCGCCACCACCTGGGCCAGCGAATGCGCCCGCAGCACTACCCGCGACCAGCCGACCGCCGGGATGAGAATCAGCAGCGGCGCCCACGCGGCGCCCAGCATCAGCACCGATACGACGGCGGCGCAGGACACGGCAGCGGCATGGCCGCTCATTTTCCAGAACGGGCTGACCACGGCCAGCACTGCTACGCCGCCCACCACCGCCAGGACCATGGCGATGACACTGGCCGGCGCCTTCACGGCACCCAGTACCAGCAACCCCACAGCGATGCAGGCCAGTGCCATCAACAACACAGGTGCGCGCTGTTTCCGGTCGCTGACGTGGTGGTCCGTGACCTTGCCCCGCCTGACCAGGACCAGCAGCACCGCCAGTGGAAGCACGCAGACGAAAAGTGCCGCCAGTGCACCGTAGCCGATGGTTCCCGGGAACCCCGGCTGGGCCAGCGGGCTGATCAGCAACTGCAGGGAGACCACCACCGGGGGCTGGAAGACCTCCGTCAGCCATCTGGCCGTGCGGTTCCTGGCCCGGATCGACCCGCTGCCCACTGACACGTCCTGAACCGGCACCCCTTAGTCCAGCAGGAGCGCGGGTTCTTCCAGGATGGCCGCCACGTCCGCCATGAAGCGGGCGGACAGGTCACCATCCACCACGCGGTGGTCGAAGGATCCGCCCAGGGTGGTGATCCAGCGGGGAATCACTTCTCCGTCCAGGACCCAGGGCTTCTGCTTGATGGTTCCGAACGCAACGATGGCCACTTCGCCCGGGTTGATGATGGGCGTACCGGTATCGATGCCCAGGGCGCCGATGTTGGTAACGGTCAGCGTCCCGCCCTGCATCTGCGCCGGCTGCGTCTTCCCCGCCCTGGCCGTGGTGGCCAGGTCGTTCAGCGCGAGCGCAAGCTCCTTCAGGGACAGGTCCTGGGCGTTTTTGATGTTGGGCACCATGAGGCCGCGCGGAGTGGCCGCGGCAATGCCCAGGTTCATGAAGTGCTTGACCTGGATCTCGGCGCTGCCGTCCTGGTTGTCCACCCAGGCTGCGTTCACGCTGGGGTTCCGTGCAGCGGCCCAAATCACGGCCTTGGCCAGGATGAGCAACGGGGACACTTTGATGCCTTCGAAGTCCCGGGAGGTCTTGAGCCGCTTGACGAATTCCATGGTGCGGCTGGCATCGACGTCCACGAAGATGCTGACGTGGGGAGCCGCGAACGCCGATTCCACCATCGCCTTCGCGGTGGCCTTGCGGACGCCCTTGACCGGAATGCGCTCAACGCGCTGGTCCTGCGGCTTCCCGGCTTTGCCCCAGAAGCCGTCAGCCTTGTCCAGCTCGGCGTCGCGCTGCGCCTGGTAGCTCACCAGGTCCTCGCGCGTCACCTCCCCGCGGGAACCGGTGGCAACGACGTCGGCGAGGTCGATTCCCAGGTCACGGGCGATTTTGCGGACCGGCGGCTTGGCCAGGACCCGGTTGACCAGGCCCGTGATGGTGCCGCCCAGGGTTGGCCGGGTGTCGACGGCGGCAGGTTCGCCGGCGGTCACCTCAGCGGGAGTGCGGGGCTGGACAGGTTCAACCTCGGGGGCGTTGACTGTCACGGCAGCCGCGGGGGCGGTCTTCCGGGGCCGGCGCTTGACGGCGTCGGCCTTGGGCCCGGATCCCACCAGGGGTGCGGTGGCCGGGGAACCGGCGCTTCCGGCGTCCTCCTGGTCCGCCTGCAGCTTCCCGTAGAGCGGTTGGACGGCAGCATCAGCGGCGGGTGCCGCCTGCGGCGCCCGGACATCGGCGGGGGTGGGGTCGCCGGATACCTCGTCGCTGACGCTGATGATGGCGGTCCCGACGTCGACAGTCACGCCTTCGGGCACGAGGAGTTCCATCACCGTCCCGGCGAAGGGGGACGGCAGTTCCACGATCGACTTTGCGGTTTCGATTTCGCAGATGACGTCATTGACGGCGACGGTGTCACCGGGTTTGACCTTCCAGGAAACCACCTCGGCCTCGGTGAGGCCTTCGCCGACGTCGGGCAGGTTGAACTTGTTCAGGGTCATGGTGTCCTCAGTAGGAGAGGGCGCGGTCCAGCGCCTCCAGGATGCGGTCGATGTCCGGAAGGTAGTCTTCCTCCACCTTGGCAACGGGGTAGGGCATGTGGAACCCGCCGACGCGGATCACCGGCGCCTCAAGGGAGTGGAACGCCCGTTCGCTGATCCGGGCGGCAATCTCGCCGCCGATTCCGCCGAACGTGGGGGCCTCGTGGGTCACGATGAGCCGCCCGGTCTTCCGGACGGAGGCAGTGACGGTGTCGAAGTCGATGGGGGAAATGGACCGAAGGTCGATGACCTCGACACTCCTGCCGTCCTCTTCCGCAGCGTTGGCCGCTGCCAGGGCCACAGGAACCAGCGGGCCGTAGGCCACCACGGTGGCGTCGGTGCCCTCGCGCAGGACGTGGGCCTTGAAAGGATCCTCCGACGGTCCGGGCGCCTCGACGTCAACCTCGCCCTTGAGCCAGTAGCGGCGCTTGGGCTCGAAGACGATGACCGGGTCCTGGCACTGCACGGCCTGCTGGATCATCCAGTAGGCGTCATGGGGGTTGGACGGGGTGATGATGCGCAGTCCGGCTGTATGGGCGAACAGTGCCTCCGGGGACTCGGAGTGGTGCTCAATGGAGCCGATGCCCCCGCCGTACGGGATCCGGATGACAACGGGGACGCTGAGCTTGCCGCTGCTGCGCGAATGGATCTTGGCGAGCTGGGTGGTGATCTGGTTGAAGCCGGGGAAGACAAAGCCGTCGAACTGGATCTCGCAGACCGGGCTGTATCCCCGCAGGGCAAGGCCGATGGCGGTTCCGATGATTCCGGACTCGGCCAGCGGGGTGTCCACCACGCGGTCCGGGCCGAACTCGCCGATCAATCCGTCGGTGACCCGGTAGACCCCGCCCAGGGGCCCGATGTCCTCGCCCATCAGCAGCGATTTGGGATTGGCGGCAAGGGTGGCGCGGAGCCCTTCGTTGATGGCCTTCGCGATGGTCATGGTGGTCATCAGTGGCCTGCCTCTGCTGCCTGGCCGGCGGACTCGTCCCCGCCGGCGAATCCTGCGCTGTACTCCTCGAACCACGCCAGTTCCTCGGCCACCAGCGGGTGGGCCTCCCGGTAGACGCTGGCGAAGGCCTGCCGGATGTCCGGGTCTTCAAGATCGTGGGCGGTGCGCCGCACGTAGGCAGCCAGCTCGTCGCCGTCGGCCTTGACCTTGGCGAAGTAGGCGTCATCTGCCAGGCCTTCAGCCCGGAGGTATTTCTCCAGCCGCGCCAGCGGGTCCTTGGCGCGCCACGCATCCTCCTCCGCTGACTGCCGGTATTTGGTGGGATCGTCTGCGGTGGTGTGTGCCCCCACCCGGTAGGTGAAGGCTTCGATGAGGACCGGCCCGTTGCCCTGGCGCGCGTGCTCCAGCGCCCATTCGGTCACCGCGTGCACGGCGATCACGTCATTGCCGTCAACGCGGATACCCGGGAAACCGTAGCCCTTGGCGCGGTTGGAGAGCGGGACGCGGGTCTGGACATTGGTGGGAACCGAGATGGCCCAGTGGTTGTTCTGGCAGAAGAACACCACCGGGGCCTTGTAGGAGGAGGCAAACACCATCGACTCGTGGACGTCGCCCTCAGAGCTGGCGCCATCGCCGAAGTAGGCGATGACGGCGGCATCAGGCTCGCGGCCTGCCGGGTCCGACGCTGCGGCCAGCTTCTGGTCACGCTGGATCCCCATGGCATAGCCCACTGCATGGAGGGTCTGCGCGGCCAGGACCAGCGTGTAGAGGTGGAAGTTGGTGTCCTTGGGGTTCCAGCCACCGTTGGAAACGCCGCGGAACTGGCGCAGGAGTTCCGCCAGGTCCACGTTGCGCGTGAGGGCGACGCCGTGCTCCCGGTAGGTGGGGAATATGTAGTCCTGCGGCTGGCTGGCCCTGCCCGAACCGATCTGCGCAGCTTCCTGGCCGGTCAGGGGGACCCAGAGAGCCAGCTGGCCCTGGCGCTGGAGGGCTGTAGCTTCGACGTCGAACCGGCGGATCGCCGCCATGTCGGCGTAGAGCCCGCGGAGGTCTTCCGGGGTGAGCTTGTCCGCGTAGCCGCTGAAGACAGGATCGGTGCCCAGCTTCCCGTCAGGACCGAGCAGCTGCACCATCCGGGCCGCGGGCTCGCCCATGACGGCTTCAGCATCAGCTTCCCGCTGGTCGTCTACCGCTGTTCCGTCGAACTCGGTGGAAGGCAGATGAGTGCCCATACCGTTCTCCTTGCTTGCCGCATCCGGATGCAATGCAATGTCGCTGGGATATATGCCGCGGAAGGAATACATTCCCGTGGCGGCATACATTGGCTTACTGATCCTAACTTTATCTTCGGTAAGTAGCGGGAGGGCTACTTGTTAAGTGCTAGGAAGTTGCTGGTGCATTTGTATAGTCGGCACACAGTTCGAGGAATCGGGTGTTAGCCTCAGCCTCTCCGATGCTGACCCTCACACCCTCCCCGGCGAAGGCCCGGACGGAAAGGGCACGCGCTCCGGCCAACTCTGCGAAGGCTGCAGTTTCGGCGCCGAGGGCCAGCCAAACGAAATTTCCCTGGGCATCGGGAACGGACCAGCCAAGGTCGCGGAGACCGGCCATCACCCGGGTGCGCTCGTCCACGAGCTTTTGTACCCTTTCCACAACCTGGGCGTAGTTCTCAAGTGAAACGACTGCTGCCCTTTCGGCAATTTGGGAGACGGCGAACGGTGTGGCGGCAACCCTCAGGTATTGCGTAAGCCCGGGGTGGGAAACGCTGTATCCGACGCGCAGCCCGGCCAGGCCGTGGGCCTTGGAGAACGTCCGGAGCACCACCACGTTGGGGTATTTGCGGTAGAGGTCGATCCCGTCCACGGCGTCCGTCGCCCGGACAAACTCCTGGTAGGCCTCATCAATGACCACCACCACATCCGCTGGGACCATCCGGATAAACGCCTCGGTTTCCGCTGCCGTCAGCGCCGGGCCGGTGGGGTTGTTGGGCGTGCAGAGCAGGATGACTTTGGTGCGGGCGCTGACGGCGGCGGCCATGGCAGGAAGATCGTGCCGTCCGTCTGCTGTGACCGGTACGCGCACGCTTTCTGCCCCCGCCAGGCCCACGCTGATGGGGTAGGCCTCAAAGGACCGCCAGGCGTAAATGACCTCGTCCGCTTTACCGTCGTCGTTCTGGCCGGCAAAAGCAGCCAGGATTTGGTTCAGGGCGCCCAGGCTTCCGGCGCCGGTGACGATGTCGTCCGCCGGCACCCCCAGGAATTCGGCGAGCGCCGCCCGGAGCTTGCTGCTCAGCGGGTCCGGGTACCGGTTGAAGTCCGTCTGCCCGGCGATGGCCTCCAGAACGGCCGGGATGGGCGGCAACGGGTTCTCGTTGGAGGACAGTTTGTAACTGGCAAGGCCGCTGACAGCGGCCGGAGGCTTTCCTGCCGCGTAGCGGGGCAGGCGGTCCAGCACCGGGCGCGGGGCAGTCCCGCCCGCCCTGGCATCAGATGAAGTCATGGCTCCTAGCCTACGTCCAAGCCCCGGCGGGCAGCCGGGGAGCGGGCCATGGGAAAATCAGGGTCCGCCGCCATCCGTCCACAGCGGACGGTGTGGAAGCATGGAGCCATGGGTTCATTCATCCTTCGGGTCATCGTCAATGCCGCAGCCCTCTGGGTGGCCAGCTGGCTGCTGCCGGGAATGGATATCTCCAGCACAGCGGCAACTGATGCCGTGGCCAGGAGCGGCATTTCGCAGGACACCGGGACAATCGGAGTGGTCCTGGCCTACCTGTTCATCGGCCTGATCTTCGGTGTGGTCAACGCCTTCGTGCGGCCGCTGGTGCGGCTCCTCGCGCTTCCCATCACCATCCTGACGCTTGGCTTGTTCGCCATCGTCATCAACGCCGCCATGCTCTACCTGACAGCATGGATCAGCAGCTACACGCCGGTGCACCTCACCATCGATTCGTTCTTCTGGACCGCCCTGCTTTCAGCGATCATCATCTCCCTGGTCTCGCTGGTGGCGGGGTTGCTGCCGGGCGGACGGCGCTGAGTCCCGGGAAACGCCACGCCCTCCACCGAGCATCCCGGGCTGGTCAGGGAGGACTTCCGGCCCAGTAGGAAGGCGCCGCAGAACAAGTACCCCTAGGTGCCACCCCCGAACCAGCAGGAAAAAAGTCCAGTACCGGCTACCCATGACCCCCGCGGAACCGGCAGCCTAGGCTGCCAATCGGGCCACAACAGCCCATTGTTTCCAGTTCCGAAAACGGGTGCCCACCATGAAACCCATCAAGTTGCTGCTCGCTGCCTGCCTTCTCGTGGCCTGGCAGGCAGGCTCCGCGCATGCAGACTCCGGCTCCGCCCTGGACGGCGGACCATTGGGCAACGACGTCTCCTGGCCTCAGTGCGGCACAGACCTCCCGGCGCCGCCGGCGTTTGCAGTGGTGGGCGTGAACGGGGGGCGGCCGGGCACGGTCAACCCATGCCTGGCGGCCCAGTTGGCATGGGCAGACCAAAGCGCCGAGTCGGCCGGTGGCACCCCGGCGGCAGTCTACGTGAACACCGCTGCTGCGGGGCCCGGGGAGTCCTTGTGGTGGCCGGCAGGGAACACCTACGGTGAAACGTCTGTCAGCAACCCGTACGGACTGTGCGATGGCACCGCGTCTCCGGCCTGCGCTTACATCCACGGCTATGCCACGGCTGCCGACGATGCCGCGATCCTGAAGGAAGCGGACGGCAGTGGAGTACACCGGATGTGGTGGCTGGACGTTGAAACCGGGAACAGCTGGTTGTGGGACAAGGCAGCCAATATGGCTGAACTGGAAGGCATGACGGCCTACCTCCAGGGGGCCGGCGCAAAAGTTGGGATCTACTCCACGGCCTACCAGTTCGGGGAAATCGCCGGTGCCGTGGACCAACGCAGCAACCTCTACGCGCTCCCGAACTGGCTGGCAGGCCCGGACTCAGCGTGGTCTGCCAGAGAGTACTGTGGGGCCGCCCCCTTAACCCCCGGAGGAACGGTCACCACCACCCAGTTCACGGAGGACAACCTGGACTATAACTACCGATGCCCGGCCTACGCTCCGGCCCCCGCTCCAGCGCCTGCCTCGCCGGTAGCGCAGCCCGAACCGGCACGCTCAATCCGGTACGTGGAACTGCATCCGGCTCCCATCTCGTAACCCGGGCCCCGGGTCGAAGAAACGTCCTAGCGGGCTCCCGGTTGCGGCCGCCCGGAGAAAGGATCCCTGCGGTCTTTGGGAACCGTGGGCGGCGGAGTTTTGGTCAACGCGAAGCGGGTAGCAGTGGCCGCACCGCCGGCACCGAGGACTCCGCCCAACACCGCCGTGGACTGCACCAGTGATGGATCTTTGCTTGCGCCCACCTGCCGGGCCGCCTCCTCATAGCCCGTGAGGCTGTGGCCGGGACCCAGCCCGGCGTCTCCCCCGCCGCGCACGTAGAGGTCGTTGGTCATGGTGACGGTGACCTGGTTCCTGGCATCGCGGTTAGGCAAGCCATCGCTGCCGGGCACCCAGTCTGTCCGGTGCTCCAGGTGAAGGGTGCTGACATCGGGGGACGGTGTGATGCGCGAAACCGGAGACCCTGCGGTCAGGACGTATTTGAGCCGATATTCCTTCAGGAAATCCTCGTCAGCCGCGAGGTTCATCGCGTGGATGCCGCCCTGGCTGTAGCCGACAGCAACCACGTCCGCCCCCGGTGCCGCACCCGCCGCACGCAGCGACTGGATCACGGCGGCATTCACGTATCCGGACTGGCCTCCCATGCCGTCAACGATTCCGCCCAGGTCGAAAGGATTGGTTCCCCCGTCGGCTTCATTAACCTGGGTTCCGGGAACCACCACAATGTAGGCCTTGCCGCTTCCGGTATCCACCTCAATGACTTCGATGTAGCCACTTCCGCGGGCTTCAATCAGCTGTACCCTTTGCAGCAGCCCGGCAGGACTGGCGTCAAGATCGATGGGCACACTCTCCTCCCGCGTTGCCGTCACCGTTCCGGTGCGCAGGGAAGGGATGTTTTCTTCGATGACGGGCTCGATCGCGGGCAGGAGGAGGACGGCGTCTGCCGCGAGCATTTCCGTGGCATCCCCGTTCAGGAATCCGGTCCGCCAGAAGTCCACGTGCTTTTGGAACTCAACGTCGGGATCTGACAGCCCCAGCCTCCACTGAAGGTGGGCAGCGGATTCAGCTATCTCATAGTCGCGCCTGCAGCTGCGCACCTGTCCGCTGATCCGCTGCAGTTCCTGGCGAACATCCCGGACGGCATCCTTTGCCTCCCACACGGCCATGAGAGCCGCGGTTCCCGTACCGCGCGGATGGTCCTGTTGCACGCCAAGCTCCTGCCAGGCGGCGAAGAGCCCCGCCTCGATGGCTGCGAGCTGCTCTGCGAGCAGGCTGAGCTTACCGGCTCCCTTCTCAAGCTCATCCAGCTGGACAGTGATGCCGCCGACCCCGCCGGAGACCGTGAGGTTGCCGTCGGGAGGTGGCGGCAAGACCCGGATGGGTCCGCCCGATCCGTGCGGCGTTGCGTCAGCCATCACAACCGCCCATCGGGCGGGCAGTCGGATGTCAGTGCTGCGCTGGCGTGCACTGCCACAGCGGCAGAGGCTTCCCGGATCCGGTCCAGTGCCCTCCGCACCGCCACCGCCTGGAGGCTGACGGAGTTGCGGTAGGCCTGCCCGGCCGGTGATTCCCAGTCCACCAACTGGATCTCCTGGAATCCGGCCAGCACTTCTTCAGTCCTGTCCGAGCACTGCGCCACTTTCCTGCCCACCTCCTGGACATCAAGGCTGACGGCCAGCCCATTCCCCCACATCCCGTCCATCGCACCCTCTCCCTGCTCTTTCCGCCCTGGCTCCCCGGCCGGATTGAATGCCGCAACCCCGCCGCTCCCAACGCTAGGCAGAGGGCACCGCGCACGTCAGCGCCGCCGCCGGCCATGTGGAGAAGTAACGTGGCCGGCCACGCTTAAGGCGGCGCCGGACTTCATGAAAGAATCAGCACATGCCTGAAACTGCCGCCACAGCTGATACCCGTACGCCCTCAGGACGCCTGGCCCTCGCCGCGTCATCGGACAAGATCGCGCTTGGGCCCCTGGACGGCCGTTACCAGTCCGCCGTCGCGCCCCTCGTTGACTACCTGTCCGAGGCCGCCCTCAACCGGGACCGCGTGGCCGTCGAAGTGGAGTGGCTCATCCACCTGACCAGCAACAACGTCCTTCCCGGGGCTGGCCCCCTGAGCACGGAGCAGCAGGCCCGGCTCCGCGCCATCGTCACCGAATTCGACGCCGCATCCGTCGCTGAACTGGCTGAGATCGAAGCCGTGACCGTGCACGATGTGAAGGCCGTGGAGTACTACATTGGCCGCCGCCTCCCCGCCATCGGCATCGAGAACCTGACCGCCATGGTCCACTTCGGCTGCACCTCCGAGGACATCAACAACCTCTCCTACGCTCTGGGCGTCAAGGGCGCTGTGGAGGACGTGTGGCTGCCGGCAGCACGCACCCTGGTGGCACAGATCAGCAGGATGGCGGAGGACAACCGGTCGGTTCCCATGCTGTCCCGCACCCACGGCCAGCCGGCCACCCCCACCACGCTGGGCAAGGAACTGGCCGTCATCGCCCACCGCCTCACCCGCCAGCTGGACCGGATTGCCAAGACCGAATACCTGGGCAAGATCAACGGCGCAACCGGCACCTATGCCGCCCACGTGGCCTCCGTCCCCGGCGCCGACTGGCAGCAGGTTTCCAGGTCGTTCGTGGAAACCCTGGGCCTGACGTGGAACCCGCTCACCACGCAGATCGAAAGCCACGACTGGCAGGCCGAGCTCTACGCCGACGTCGCGCGCTTCAACCGCATCCTGCACAACGTCTGCACGGACATCTGGAGCTACATCTCCATCGGCTACTTCGCGCAGATCCCCGTGGCCGGCGCCACGGGCTCATCCACCATGCCGCATAAGGTCAACCCCATCCGCTTCGAAAACGCCGAGGCCAACCTGGAGATCTCCAACGGCCTGCTGGACACCCTGGCCGCCACCCTGGTGACCTCCCGCTGGCAGCGCGACCTCACCGACTCCTCCAGCCAGCGCAACATCGGCGTGGCGTTCGGCCACTCCCTGCTGGCCATCTCCAACGTAGCCAAGGGCCTGGAGCGCCTCGACGTGGCAGAGGACGTCCTCGCCGCGGACCTGGACACCAACTGGGAGGTCCTCGGCGAGGCGATCCAGATGGTGATGCGGGCGGAGGCGATCGCCGGCGTCGAGGGCATGGAAAACCCCTACGAGCGGCTCAAGGACCTCACCCGCGGCCAGCGCGTGGATGCCGCGCGCATGCAGGAATTCGTTCAGGGCCTGGGCCTTTCCCCGGAAGCCGAAGCACGCCTCCTGGCACTCACCCCCGGCCGGTACACCGGTATCGCGGACCAGCTGGTGGACCACCTGAAGTAGGCCCTGCGCCAGCAGGACAAGAAGGTACGACGGCGGCGCGGGGCTCCCCCGGGCCCGGCGCCTTTTTGTGGCTCGGCAGCGCGACAGCCGCCCCAACGGCGGGCTGACGGCCATTTGGGGTGGGAAACTGGGAACATGAAGCTGCTCCTGATCCGCCATGGCGAAACCCCCGGTAACGTACTGGGGGAGTTGGACACCGATCATCCCGGTCCCGGGTTGACCGAACTCGGCCAACGCCAGGCCGAGGCCATGGCACGGGCACTTGCCAACGAACGCATTGGTGCGCTGTACGCTTCCACCCTGGTCAGGACGCAGATCACTGCCGCTCCCCTGGCGCTGCTGCACACCCTGGAAGTTGAGGTGCTGGAGGGGCTGCACGAGATCGAGGCCGGGGCGCTGGAGAAGCTCACCGACCATGAATCACACAAGCGCTATATGGGCACCGTGATCTCCTGGGCCGCCGGCGACTTGGACCGCCGCATGCCGGCCGGACCGGACGGCCATGCGTTTTTTGAGCGGTTCGACGCCGCGATTGCGCTGGTGGTGGAGCGGGCGGAACGGCAGCAGCACGGCACCGTTGCCGTGGTCAGCCACGGAGCCGCCATCCGCACCTGGGCGGGGCTGCGGGCCGAGGGCGCGGACCACGAGTTCGCTGCGCGCCACGTCCTGGCCAATACCGGAATTGTGGCGGTTGAGGGCAGCCCGGACGCCGGCTGGAACCTGCTCCACTGGGACGGTAGCCCAGTGGGCGGCCTGGCCCTGGCTGACCCAGCCGCCGGGGACCCGACCGGACGGGACGTGTCCGCGCCGTAGGTGTGCTGCCGGCGCTAGGCCTGCTGCCGGTGCCGCCGGGAGGGAAAAGCCCCCGCCGCCGGGCAGGGGCGCGCACCCATGGTGCCCCGCCCGGTGTGGCTGCCCTGGATGCCAGGACTGCCTGACGGTACCCCGGGGATAAGCCGGGCTGCCATCGCTGCGGCGTCGGCCGCCGTCGGCCGGTCCCGGGGATCCATGGCAGTCAGGGACCGCAGGAAAGGAACCCAGTCGCCGAGATGGCCGGGGACGTCCGGTGACCGCAGGGTCCTTGCCACCAGAGACTCGATGGCGGTGCCGGGAAATGCCTTCTGGCCGGTGAGAACTTCCAGCAGCACCAGCCCCATGGCGTAGACGTCCCACGACGGCGCAACTGCCCCGCCGGACGCCTGTTCCGGGCTCATATAGTGCACGGTGCCGGACGAGATCCCTGGCTCGGGTGCCGAGCCGATGGCGGCGGCAATGCCGAGATCGATGATGCGGACAGGACTCCTCCGCAGGCCGCTCAGCATCAGGTTTGCAGGTTTGATGTCCCGGTGCACCAGTCCATTGGCGTGCAGGTATGCCAGGGCACCAAACAGGCCGCGGGCCCAGAGGGCGACAGCGCCGGCCTTGGGGCTTCCCACCCGAATGGTCTCGGCCAGGCTGGCGCCGAGGGCCAGTTCCTCGATGAGGTAGGGCCGGCTGGAGTGGGCGCCAGGGCCTGCAACCACACCTTGGGCCACGAGTTTGACGATTGATGGATGGTCCAGGCGGGCCAGGACCGCCGCTTCGTTCCGGATGCGCTGGTGCTGCTTCCGGCCGCTGGCGGCAGCAACCTTTACGGCGACGTCCGGGCCACCATGCAGGTCCACCGCACGAAATACTTCCGCGCCAGAACCCCTGCCCAGGCGTTCCTTCAGAACGTAGCGGCCTGCCAGCGGGTCGGCAGCAGCTTCCAGCGGGGAGGGCCTCAACAACGGCCGCGTGGCAACGGCGGTCATGCGGGGAACGCGAAGGATGGAGCAGCGGAGTTGTGGTCGGCGCAGTCATCGGTGGCCCAGGCATCGAGCTGGAACCCGCAGGCGCAGCGCCATACCGGTGGAAGCGCGGCCAGTCCTGCGCCGGCTGGAGCAAAGGTGTAGCTGGTTCCCTGCCAACCGGAGGCGGGAGTAACCAGTTGCATCGGAGAGCCGCAGTGGATGGCGGCCTGACCCTGCGGCGCTACGGTGCCGTCCAGGGTGGGCCAGATCAAATCAAAATGCTCGTCCGGGGTTACGGCACCCGTACCGGGCTCACGCGGTGAAACTTCGGTGACAGAAACCAACACACTCACGACTCCGTTGAAAAGCACTTTCGGGAACAATCGTAAGCTTACATATATCTAGCTGAACTAGCTAGTCAGGCTAGTGAACTTTTAATTCTGCGCCTTCTTTGGCGTGCAGTGACTCGGTCATGCCCTGGAGGAAGTCCACCACGATGCGTGCTTCCTCAGCCGTGAGGCCTTCCGCCACCGCCATCATCCGGCGGTGCATGGCACCAAGGGTCTCCCGGACCTCTTTGTCCGATTCCACCGTAGGCACCACCACCACGGAGCGTCGGTCGGTCGGGTGCGCCTCACGGCGGACATGCCCACTGGCTACCAGACGGTCAATCAGCGACGTAGTGGAAGCGCTAGTAATATTGAGGAACTGGCTCAGGTCCTTGGGCACCACCTGCTTGCCGGATGCCTGCACCCGCAGCAGGTACCGCAGGGCGAGGATGTCCGTTTCGCCCATGCCCATGGAGTCCCTGGTATTGCGGCGGATTTCCGTCTCGGCTGCCCGGTAGTCCCGGAGAGCCTTTAATACTGCCGCACTGTAATCCAGTTGCCCGTCGGGTCCGTACCAGTAGCCCGATCCCTCGTTGCCCATAGAAGCCATGCCATCATTTTAGACCAACTGGTAACTAGACCGCCAAGCGAATTGCAACGGGGCCGGTCCGGGCGTTATCCAGCTGCTAACCACGGGGAAACACCTGCGTAACTCCGCCGCCCTAGCCTTGTCAGGCATACCCCTCCGGCGAATAGAGGCAGCTATGCAGACCAACCCCAGGCTCAACATCCGGCAGGTCCCCTGGACCAACCCCGTCGGCGCGGACCTTCGCCGCGCACAGCAGGCCGAACTCGATGCCCGCTTTGGTAGGGCCGACCACGAACCCGGGCCGCCGCCGTCGGGCGCCGACTGCGCCGTCTTCCTGGTGGCGTACGACAAGGGGTCCGGGCAGCCCGTCGGCTGCGGCGGGCTGCGGCTCCTGGATGGAACGACGGCCGAGATCAAACGGCTCTACGTGCTGCCCTATACGCGCGGCTCCGGCGTTGCCAGCTCCATCCTGGCGGCACTGGAGGCGGAGGCGTTCAGCCAAGGCATCACGCGCATCAAAGCCGAAGCGGGGTCGGCCCAGCCGGACGGGCGGAACTTCTACGAAAACTCCGGCTTCGAGCCCGTCCCGAACTTCGGTCCCTACATCGGCGTTGAGCACTCCCACTGCTACGCCAAGGCCATCAACGCCCACAGCGCCGCCCAGACCGCCATGGCGTAGGCTCCGCCCCGGCGTTGCCGCAGAACAGGACTCCCGGGCGACGGGCCAAGGTTTGCCTCCGGTTCAGGCAGGCGCCCCCTTCCGTTTTCCCGGCTGGATCAAAGTAAGAAGCCGGGCTGTTTATCGAATCGATAGCTATAACAGCCCGGTTTTCGTCGTGCCCGGCTATAGGCTGTGCGGACATGCTCCGATTCCAGTCCAGAAATGAGTCCTGATCGTGCGTACATTGAAGACTTTGGTTGCCGCCGCCGTCGCCGCCACCCTCCTCGCCGGCTGCGGCGGAGGCTCCACCCCGCCGGCTTCCAGCGGCGAAGCTTCCGGGGCCCCGGCTGCCGCATCCGGGGACACCCTGGTGATCTACACCAACTCCAACGGCGAAGGCCGGGGCGACTGGCTGGCCGCCAAGGCGGCCGAGGCCGGATACAAGATCGAGATCGTGGGAGCGGGCGGCGCCGATGCCACCAACAAGCTCATTGCGGAGAAGAACAACCCCATTGCCGACGTCGCGTTCGGCCTGAACAACATGTACTTCTCGCAGGTCAAGAACGAGGGCGCACTGGAGGCCTACCAGCCTGCATGGGCGGGCGAAGTGGACAAAGGCCTGGGAGACGGGGAGACCTACTGGCCGCTGGTGAAGCAGGCCATCCTCCTGGGCTACAACTCGGACAAGATCTCCAAGGACGCCGCACCCAAGGACTGGACGGACCTGTGGACCAAGGACGAGTTCAAGAGCCGCTATGAACGGGTGACGGGCCTGGGGACGGCCACCGCGCAGCTGGTCTTCGCCGGCATCCTGTCCCGCTACCGGGACGACTCCGGCGACCTGGGGATTTCCGACGACGGCTGGAAGCAGGTTGAGGAGTATTTCAAGAACGGCAACCCCGCCGTGGCCAAGACCGACCTGTTTGCCCGCATCGCTTCCGGCGACGTGGACATGGGCCAGATGCCGTCCTCGATCATTGCCGACCGCGAGAAGTCCTTCAAGGTCAACGTGGACACTGTCACCCCGTCCGTGGGGGTTCCGCTGGCCGTGGAGCAGCTCGCCCTGGTGAAGGGAAGCAAGAAGAAGGAACAGGCGCAGAAATTCATCGACTGGTTCGGCAGCGCTGAGGTCCAGGGCGAATTCGCCCAGAAATTCAACTCCATGCCCGTCAACAAGAGCGCCCAGGCAAAGGCCAATCCCGAGGTGGTGGACTTCTTTGCCGACCTCAAGCAGCAGGACATTGACTGGGACTTCGTCCAGAAGAACATGGGCGCCTGGGTGGAGAAGATCGAACTGGAATACATGACGTAGTCCGCACTGCCAGCCGCCGTTCCCGCGTTCCAACAGACAGGGTTGCCATGATCCGCTTGGAAAACATTGAAGTTACCTTTGGCGGTTTCACCGCCATCCCCAACCTGGACCTGGATGTCCGCCCCGGCGAATTCTTCACCCTCCTGGGCCCCTCCGGCTGCGGAAAAACGACGGCGCTGCGCACCCTGGCCGGCTTCATCCAGCCGGCCAGGGGTACGGTCAGGGTGGATGGGAAGGATGTCACCCGGCTTCCCAGCGACAAGCGGCAGGTGGGCATGGTCTTCCAGAACTATGCCCTGTTCCCAAGCATGAGCGTGTGGGAAAACATCGCCTTCGGGCTCCGGGTCCGGAAGGAAAAATCGGAAGACAGCGACCGCCTGGTGCGGGACATTGCCCGGCGCGTGGAACTCAGCGACGAACAGCTGGCAAAAAACGTGGCGGAGCTGTCCGGCGGCCAGCAGCAGCGCGTGGCAGTTGCCCGGGCCCTGGTGCTGCGGCCCAAGATCCTGCTTTTGGACGAGCCACTGTCCAACCTGGACGCCAAGCTGCGGCACCAGCTGCGCCAGCAGCTCAAGGACCTGCAGAGCGAGTTCGGCATCACCACCGTGTACGTCACCCACGACCAGGACGAGGCCCTGGCCATGAGCGACAGGGTGGCGGTGTTCAACAAGGGGGTGGTGGAACAGGTCGGGACGCCCCAGGACATCTACGATCACGCCGCCACGGAGTTCGTCTGCAACTTCATTGGCGACAGCTCCGCCTTGACGCCGGAGTTCGTGGCAGAGGTCAACCGTCTCTCCACTGCCGGCCTCAGTACGGAAGCCAAGTCCTACCTGCGGGTGGAAAAAGCCTCCCTGGACCAGCCGGCGGCCGGGGGGCCCGCCGTCGGACTCGCCGCCACGGTGGTGTCCCGGACCTACCACGGCCTGCACAGCCGGTACGTGGTCCGGAGCCATGGCGCTGACATCCGCCTCCTTGTCAGGGAGGACGGGGCCGCGCATCCCCCGGCAGGAACTGCCACCACCGTCTACGTCCAGCCGGAGCACATCCTCCAGTACCACCCGGACACGGGTGCCTCGCTGGCGCAGGACCGGGCGGTTGCCCTGCCATGAGTGGCAGCAGCACGGTGCGGAGCATGGCACGCTCCCCGTTTGTCCTGGTGGTGGGGGTCATCCTCACCTGGTTCATCGCCGCGTTCCTGGTGTGGCCCAACGTGAACATCCTGATGGCCACGTTCTTCCCGGACGGCAGCTTTTCGGGCCGCGCCGCGGAAAAGCTGTTCTCCTCGCAGCGGGCCATGAAGGCGCTGGGCAACAGCTTCCTGCTGGCCGTGGCGCTGTCCGTCACGGTCAACCTGGTGGGCGTCTTCATCGTCCTGGTGACGCATTACTTCCGGATCCGCGGCTCGAGAATCCTGTTCCTGGGCTACGCCTCCACCTTCATCTACGGCGGCATCGTGCTGGCAGCGGGGTACAAGTTCATCTACGGCGACAAGGGCATTGTCACGTCCCTGCTGGTCCGGGTATTCCCCGGGATGGATCCTGGCTGGTTTTCCGGGTTCTTTGCCGTGCTGGTGGTCATGACCTTTGCCACCACCACCAACCACATGCTGTTCGTCGCCAACGCCCTCAAGGGCATCGACTACCAGACCATCGAGGCGGCACGGAACCTTGGCGCCTCCACATGGACCATCCTGCGGCGGATCGTCCTGCCCATGCTCAAGCCCACCCTCTTCGCCGTGACCATCCTGTCCTTCCTCACCGGCCTGGGCGCCCTCAGCGCCCCGCAGGTGCTGGGCGGCCGCGAATTCCAAACCATCACCCCGATGATCCTGACCTTCACCAACAGTCCCACCTCGCGTGACCTGGCGGCCCTGCTGGCCGTGATCCTGGGCCTGGCCACCATGCTGATGCTCGCCGTCATGTCCCGGCTGGAGAAGGGCGGCACCTACTTTTCGGTGTCGAAGGTGTCCTCCGAGCTGCAGAAGCAGGAGATTTCCAATCCCGTGGCCAACGTGGCCGTGCACGCCGTGGCCTATCTCCTCTTCGCCATCTACACGCTTCCGGTGGTGTTGATCGTGCTCTATTCATTTGCCGACGGCGCGGCCATCCAGACCGGACAGCTTTCGCTGGCCAACCTGACACTGGACAACTACATCCGCGTCCTCACCCAGCAGTCCGGGCTCAGGCCGTTCATCGTCAGCGTGGTGTACAGCGCCCTGGCGGCGGTCATCGCGGTGGGCGGGCTGCTCTTCGTGGCGCGGCTGCTGCAGAAGTACAGGAACTGGGTGGCTTCAACGTTTGAATACCTGCTGCACATCCCGTGGATCCTGCCGTCCGCATTGCTTGCCCTGGGCCTGATCGTCAGCTACGACCACCCCAACCCGCTGGTGGGCGGTGCCGTCCTCACCGGAACAACGGTGATCCTGCTCATCGCCTTCGTCACG
Source organism: Pseudarthrobacter sp. C4D7 (assembly GCF_013359725.1). GTDB lineage: Bacteria > Actinomycetota > Actinomycetes > Actinomycetales > Micrococcaceae > Arthrobacter. The sequence continues at coordinate 73,353 of NZ_JABFMW010000004.1, forward strand.
GTGAAGATCCCGTTCACCCTCCGGATGCTCAAGGCCTCCTTTGCCGCGGTCAATTCTTCCCTGGAGGAGGCTGCCGCCATCATGGGCGCCAAGACGCTCTACGTGTTCCGACGGATCCTCCTGCCCCTGGTGCTTCCGGCTGCGGCAGCCATTACCGCCCTGAACTTCAACAGCCTGCTGGACGATTACGACACCGCCATTTTCCTGGCCCATCCGCTGGTGCAGCCGCTGGGCCTGGTGATCAAAGCCAACACCGACGGTGCCGAGGGCACAGAGGGAATCGCGAACACTTTCGTTTACACGGTGCTCCTCATGGTCATCACCGGAGTGACGATGTACCTCGTGTACGGCAGGTCAGGCCGGCGCAAGGGCACGAAGCGGCTGCCCGACGCGGCGCCCGGGCAGCCGGTCCCCGGGCCGGACCTTCCGCCGGCACAGGCTCCGGCTGAGGATGACGCCGCGCGCCCTGCGGCCGCCGTCCGCTGACCTATCTGCCGGCACCGTTCCCGACGGCGGCCTGCCGGTTCCGCCGCCGGGCCAGGGTGAGCATGCGGTCACGCAGCGGCTGGGCCCGGTCAGCCAGTGCCACCCGTCCGAGCGCCGTGGAGGCCACGCTCACGGCGCGGGTCCGGAGCCGCCGCTGCCGGTTGTAGGCACGCAGCGCCTGCGCCGGGTCCTGCCCTGCCGGGACGGAGTTCAGGAGGCCGGCCAGTGTCACCGCGTCCACCAGCGATTCGCAGGCGCCCCTGCCAAGGGTGGGCAGCATGCCATGCGCGGCATCGCCGATGAGTACGGTCCGGCCGCGGACGTAGGAGCGCAGCTGCGGAACTGTCCACAGCCGCTGGACCAGGCACTGCTCCGGCGTGGCTGCGGCCAGGGCGCGCCGGATGGCAGGGGCGTGGCCGGAGAAACGCTCCCGGGCCTGGTCCAGCGCTGACGGAACGTCGATTCCGTAGGGACCAAGCCCGGACCGGTAACTGGCATACCAGAAGGATCCGCCCCGGGCGGCGGCCATGCCGAACAGATCGCCGCGGCCCCAGTATTCGCCCACCTCATCCGGGGCCACCGGGGTGCTGAGCGTTCCCCGCAGGGCCAGGTAGGGCGTCAGGTGCGACCCGGTTCCAGGGCCCCACGCCGTGCTGCGGACCACGCTGTGGACACCGTCGGCGCCCACTACCAGGCTGCCGTCCGCGGGGACCGGCTGCACGGTGCCGGTGACACGGCGGACGGCGGCGGGCACGGCGGCATCCAGCAGCCGGATCAGGTCGATCCGGGAGATGCCGAACATCTCCCCCGCGTCGACCGTGACCCACGGTTCGCCCTGGGCGTTCCGGACAGCCCCGCTGCCCAGAACCGGGCTGACCGCCCGCGCCTGCTCCAGGATCCCCAAGCGTTCCAGGGCGCGCTGGGCGTTGGGCCACATTCCGAGGGCGTTGCCCACCGTGGGCAGTTCCGGCCGCTTCTCGTACACCGTCACCTGGAAGCGGCGGGGATCCAAGGCTGCCGCCAAGGCCAGGCCGGCGATGCCGCCGCCAACGATCGTGATCGTTTCCATGCCGCCATTTTACTACTTTTGTAGTGAACGGGAACGGGTAACACTACACTGAATCCATGCCGGACCGACGCACCCTCCTGCTCGACGCCGCCCTGGCCGTGGTGGCGGACAAGGGCATGAAGGGCCTCACCCACCGCGCCGTGGATACGGCCGCAGGCCTGTCGGAGGGCACCACCTCCAACTACTACCGCAACCGCGCAGCCCTGGTTGACGCCGCACTTGACCGGATGCTTGAGCTGGACGCCGCGCTCCTCCGGGAACAGGGGCCCGCGGGCCCGCCCAAGGATGTGGGTGAACTGGCAGGCCAGCTTGCCTCCATGGTGGCGCTGCTGGCCGGCCGGCACGCCGGCCTTACCCGGGCCCGGCTGGCCCTTTCCCTGGACAGGCCGGAGTCCGTGACGGCCGGCCACTTCCAGCTGGTGGGTGGCCTGGAACATGCCCTTGCCGCGCTGGGTGTCCAGGATGCGAAGGACCGGGCGCGGGATGTGGCCGACTATGGCGACGGTGTGCTGCTGCACCTGCTCACCGTCAGGCGGGACGAGCAGCCCGACGCTCCCGCCATCGCAGCCGCCGTCCGGCGGCTGGTGGGCAACTAGCCCAACCCGGCCGCCGGCGTCGTACCTTCCCGGGCCCTCTACGCCGAGGCGGGCCAGCCCGTGTACGCCTCAGCCAGGTAGGCCTTGCCGTGGCGGGAGGAGACCACGGAGTTCAGTTCGCCCAACTGGCGGGCGCGGGAGAAATCGTCCGCATCGGCCGGAGTGTGCAGCATGGTGGTCATCCAGTAGGAGAACTGCTGGGCCTTCCACACCCGGTCAAGGGCGCGGTCGCTGTAGGTGTCCAGGAGCCGGTCCGAGCCGGAGTTGTAATGGCTGTCCAGCCCTTCGAAGAGGACCTTCACGTCATGGATGGCAAGGTTGAGGCCCTTGGCGCCGGTGGGCGGAACGGTGTGCGCAGCGTCGCCGGCCAGGAACAGGTTGCCGTGGCGCATGGGGGTGTGGACGAAGCTTCGGAACGGCAGCACCATCTTTTCCAGGACCGGGCCTTCCTTGAGCTCGAAGCCGTTGCCGTTGACGCGGCTGCGGAATTCGGCCCAGATCCGGTCGTCATCCCATTCCGCCACGTTTTCCTTGGGGTCGCACTGGAAGTACATCCGCTGCACGGTCTCCGTGCGCTGGCTGATCAGGGCGAAGCCGTTGGCGGAGTTGGCGTAGATGAGTTCGTCGGAACTGCGCGGCGCCTCGGCCAGGATGCCGAACCAGGCAAAGGGGTACTCATGGAAATACCACTTGCGGTGGGCCTCCGGGATCTGGAACCGGCAGTGGCTGCGCGAACCGTCCGCGCCCACCAGGAAGTCGGCCTGGATTTCGAACTCGACGCCGTCGGCATCGGTGAACCAGACCTTCGGCTTTCCCTCCAGTTCGTGGACGGTGGTGTCGGTGACGCTGTAGCGCACGTCGCCGCCGTCGCCCTTCCTGCGGGCTGCGAGGTCCAGGAAGACGTCCGTCTGCGGGTACAGCCACACGGACTCGCCCACCAGGTCCTTGAAGTCGATGCGGTGGCTCTCGTTGTTGAAGCGCAGTTCGATGCCGTCGTGCCGGTCGCCGTCGCGCAGCACCCGGTCGGAGACGCCGCTGTCCACCAGCAGGTTGACGGTTCCATGCTCCAGGATGCCGGCGCGTACGGTGTGCGAGATCTCTTCATGGCTGCGGATCTCAATCACCGTGGACTCAATGCCTGACGTGGCCAGTAGATGGGAGAGCATCAGCCCCGCCGGGCCGCCTCCCATGATGGCCACCTGGGTGGTGATGACTTTACGTGCCATGGCTGTGTCTCGCTTCGTTGCGGGGCCCGTGGGCCGAAATGGTTGCCTGCGTTCAGTGTGCGCCAGGGCGGGTGACCGGCGTTACAGGCATTCCGTTCAACGGACTCCGGCGGTCTGGGGTGGGGTGGCGGATCAGGCCTCAGCCAGGCCGCGGGCGATGCCGCGGGCGGCCGTCTGGAGTGCCGGGACCAGGGCCTGCAGCCGCATTTCCCGCAGCGGAACCACGACGCCGAGGGATGCCACCGCGCGCTGGCGGCGGTTCAGGACGGGCACGGCGATGCCCCAGGTATCCGGATCAACCACGCCCTTCAGCTGCGCGAAACCCTGGAGGGACGTATCCGCGAGGAGGGTCCGCACGTCATCGGCAGCCAGCTTTCCGTACGGATCGTGGAACTGGCCCAGGTATTCCTGCTGCAGCGCCCTGTCCTGGTGGGCCATCAGCGCCAGCCCGGCGGACGAAATGTGGATAGGCATCCGGCCCGCCACCTGCGCACGGTTCGCCACCGATCCGCGCCGGGAAAGCCGCTCAACGAACAACGCCTCCCAGCCGTCCAGCACCGCCAGGTTCACATTCTGGTTCAGGACCTGCTGGATATCCTCCATGAACGGCATGGCAGCCTGGCGCAGCGCCAGCGCCGGGGAAACGCGGTTCACCAGTTCCCAGAGCCGGAGGCCGGGCCGGACGATTCCACCGGGGGCGGTTTCCAGCAGCCCGTGGCCGGCAAGCTGCCCCACCAGCCGGTGCGTGGTGGTCAGCGGCAGGCCGGCGCGGTCAGCGAGCTCCGACAGACGGAGGTCGGTGACGTCCTGCGGGAAGGCGGAGATCAGCCGCACAATCCGGTCCACCACCGAATCGCCCGAACTTGAGTTCGCCACGGCCGCACAACCTTCCGTTGAATGGGAAGTCCAGCGTACCGCGCCTGCCGTCCGGACGGCCGGGTGGGAGGCGCCTTACAAATGGCCGGGCACCTCCAAACTGCCACTCCCCGGGAGGGGCGGTCAGGCCGCCGTCGCACCCCGCCGCGGCCCGGGCCGAAGGCGCCGCCATGCGCCTGGGGCGAGCACGACGGCAATGCCGACGGCGGCACCGATGACGGTCTCGATGATGCGGTCCCGCAGCAGGATGGATGCCGATGCCGGGACCACCAGGAGCGTGGACACCAGCGCCAGGGGCGTCACGAATACCTGGGCCACCAGGTACTGGCGGATGATGAACATTTCGGCACCGAACTGGCAGAGCGCCATGACCAGCACTGTCTGCCACGGCTGGAGGCCCACCAGCAGGACGGCGGCCAGGACCAGCAGGCCCAGCACGGTGCCGATGATTCGTTGGACCCCCCGGCGGACCCGGTGCCTGGTGGTATGCCCTACGAGCGGAACCACCGCGGCCACCATGGCCCAATAGTTGTGCCCGAAGCCCAGCCGGCCGCCCGCCCAGGTGGCCAACGACCCGGCCAGGCCCGCCGCCACCAGGTAGCCGAAGCCCTCAAGCCACGCCGTCCGCTTCTCGGCGGCGGTGCGCCGGATGCGGGGAGGCCTGGTCCAGGGGGTGCGGTGGCTGGCAAGAATCCTTGAGGAGAAGCCGACCAGCAGGGCGAACACCGTGGTGAGGACGGACACCAGCATGCCCTGCCACAGCGGCGGCTGGTTGGGGATGGAGGCGATGGCGGCAAAGGCGAAGATGTGGAAGAGGGATCCTGCCGGCCTCAGCCTCAGCCAGGAAATAGCCACCGAACACGCCCCGGCAACCAGCGTGGTGGCCAGGACCAGCAACCAGGTGTGCGCGGCGACATCCAGCCCCCAGGCAGGGCCCATCCGGGCGGCGAGCGCGGCGAGGAGGATCACCAGCAGCATCAGCAGTCCGGCCCGGAGCTGCAGCACAAAGCGGACGGCGTGCGGCTCCCCGCGGCCGTAGATTCCCGTGAAGGCACCGAAGGACGCGAAGATGGCCAGGTCCAGCCTGCCCAGCAGCACCAAGGTGATCAGGGGAACGAAGACGCCGACGGCGCACCTCAGCGCCGGGTGGTGGTCCTTATTGCCGGGGGCGATGCTGAACATTTCAGCAAACATCTTCACGGGGGCAGCGCCTTCCTTGGGGGTGGATTCCGGGGTGGCGGCCGCGCTGACGTTCCTGGCCAATCCTACGGGGCAGACCCCCTGAACCGCCCGGCGCGTTCCCATGAACGGAATCGGGGGGAACGCGGCGGAAACACGGTTCCACGACGCTTGGGTCATGAATCACCCCTCCCCCGCCGCACGGCACGCAGTCACAATCCGTTTCCAGGCGACCCAGGGCCCTGAGCCGCCAAAAAGTCTTGACAGTGGCGGGAGTCACTTCTACCTTTGATTTTGGGATCCCAATTTGGGATCCCAAAACTAAGAACCGCTCCACGCTCCGGATCGTCCGGCGGTTACTTCCCCACCGGCGGGCCCCCTCCCGCCGCCAAGCACCACACATCTTACGAACCCTCCCCATCCGTAAACTTCCCCGTGAAGGAGAAGCTGTGTCCATACCAAACACCGAAACAACGGCACCTTCCACAGAGGCTGCTGCCGGCTCCGCCGGCCAGCCCGGAAAGGACGGCACGCAACGGCGCACTGCCGTCCGCTGGCGGCTGTTCCTGCTGCTCCTGGTCCTGGTGTCCGTCAACTACATCGACCGCGGTTCGATTTCCGTGGCGCTGCCCATCATCCAAAAGGAATTCAACATGGCGCCCGAACTGGTGGGGCTGCTGTTGTCCGCCTTTTTCTGGACCTACGCCCTGATGCAGGTCCCTGTCGGCTGGCTGATCGATAAGTTCGGCCCCCGCAAAGTCATGACCGCGTCCTGCCTCGGCTGGGGTGCTGCCACAGCGGCGTCCGGCATGGCCGGCGGCTTCCTGAGCATGTTCATCGCCCGGCTCGGAATCGGTGTCACCGAGGCCGGTGTGATGCCGGCCGGTGGCAAACTCAACGCAATCTGGATGCATAAATCCGAACGCGGCCGCGGCGCCACCATCCTCGACGCCGGCGCGCCCCTCGGGGCGGGTCTGGGCGGCATCATCATCGCCGGCCTCATCGCCTCCACCGGCAGCTGGCGCTGGTCATTCGTCATCGCCGGCGCAGCCACGGTCCTCATGGGCCTGGCGGTCTGGTGGTACGTCCGGGACAACCCCCGCCAGCACCGCGGCGTGAACGACGCCGAGGCCGCCTACATCGAAGCCTCGCACGCTGCCGAGGACGCAGAGGCAGCCGTTGACGGCAGTACGGGCAAGCGCGGGCTGCTTCCCTACCTCAAATTCCGCTCTTTCTGGGCCATGTGCCTGGGCTGGCTGGGTTTCAACGGCGTCTTCTACGGCCTGCTGACCTGGGGCCCGCTGTACCTTGCCCAGGCCAAGGGCTTCGACCTGAAGACCATTGGCTGGTCCACCCTTGTGATCTTCGGCGCCGGGTTCGTGGGCGAAATCATCGGCGGCACCATCGCCGACAAGTGGCGGGCCTCCGGGGCCTCCGCCAACCTGGTCATGCGGACCCTGCTGGGCATCTCCAGTGCCGTGGTGATCGGCGGCCTGGTAGGCGTCACGGTGGTCCCCGATGCCACCACCGCCGTAGTCCTGCTCTCCCTGGTCCTGTTCTTCCTGCGCTGGGTGGGCCTGTTCTGGAGCATCCCCGCCATCCTGGGCGGCCGCACCAACGCCGGCGTCCTGGGCGGTGCCATGAACCTCAGCGGCAACATCTCCGGCTTCGTCACCCCCATCGTCGTCGGCCTGATCGTCGGAGCCACCGGTTCCTACACCTGGGCGCTGCTCTACTTCGTGGGTTCCGCCGTCATCATGGGCGCATCAGTGCTGACCCTGAACTACAACAAGCGGCTTCCTGTCTAAGCTGACCCTCGCAGGGACACCTGCAAACAACGCCCCCGCAGCCGGGAGCAGTGCCGCACACATCCGAATGGAGCATCATGCTGACCGCAGAAGAGACCCAGGACAAGGACCGCCCCCTCCGCGAGACTGTCCGGGACACCCTCCGCACCCGGATTTTTGAAGGACACTATGCTCCCGGCACGCGGCTGGTGGAACGCGACCTGGCAGCCGAATTCTCCGTATCCCGGCTGCCGGTCCGAGAGGCGCTCCGCATGCTGCGCCAGGAAGGCCTCATCAGTGACCGGGGCGCACGCGGGGCCGAAGTCAGCAGCCTCAGCCCCAAGGACGTGGAAGACCTCTTCGACGTCCGCCAGTCGCTTGAAGTCCTCGCCTGCCGGCTCGCCGCCAGGCGGGCCACCAGGGACGACCTCGCCTACCTTAAAGGGCTGCTGGACAACGCGGAGGCGTTCCTGGCCAAGGGGGCGGTGATGGAAGCCCACCGCTCCAACAGCGAATTCCATGACGCCATCACCGGCATCGCGGACAACAACTTCCTCAAATCCGCCCTGGAACCCCTCCAGGGCCGCATGCACTGGCTGTTCCGGCACGTCAGCGACCTGCCCGAGCTCATCCGGGAACACCGCGAACTCTACGCCGCGATTGCCAGCGGCGACCCGGACAAGGCAGCCGCCCAGTCCGCCTCCCATATTGGAAAGTACCGGGACCAGTTCCCGGAGGACTTCCAAAAGACCGAACCAGAATTCCACCGGAAGAGAAAATGAAACTCCTGGTCATCAACCCCAACATCAGCGCCGACGTCACCGCACTGATCGAATCCGAGGCGCTCCGCTCCGCCTCCCCCGGCACCGAACTGCTGGTCCGGACGGCAGGCCACGGCGTTGAATACATCGAAACCCGCTTCGAATCCCTCATCGCCGCCGGTGCAGTGGCCGAAATCATCGCCGAACACACCCGCCCCGGGGCAGACCCGGTGGACGCCGTAGTGGTGGCAGCCTTCGGCGATCCGGGCATGCCGGCCCTCAAGGAACTGGCGGACATCCCCGTCATCGGCATCACGGAGGCCGCCCTGTGCGCGGCCGCCCTGCAGGGCCACCGCTTCTCCATCATCGCCATCTCTGACCGGATCAGGCCCTGGTACCGCGACTGCGTCGAGCGGTTCGGGCTGGCCGGCCGGCTGGCCTCCATCCGCTCCATCAACGACTCCCTCAGCAGCATCGCTTCCGTGCAACAGGACTTCAAGGAAACCCTGCTGGCACTGAGCCGGCAGGCCGTCGCCGAGGACGGCGCCGACGTCGTGATCCTCGCCGGCGCCCCGCTGGCCGGGCTCGCCCGCGAACTGGACGGACAGATCCCCGTTCCCGTGGTGGACGGAATCTCCGCCGGCATCCGCATGGCCGAAGCCGTAGCTGCGCTGCAGTCCGGAACCCACCGCGCCGGCGCCTTCGCGCCACCCCCCGCCAAAGACCGCAAGGGCCTGTCCGGCAACCTGGACGCCGCCCTCGCCGGCCGCCAGGAATACGCCGGCACCCCGCAGCCCGCGGCCTAAGCCAGATCCCACCAACTCGAGGAGGACACCGATGTCCCACCAGCCAGAACTTGTCATCGCCAACGCCACCGTGGTGAACAGCGACGGCCGCCAAACGGCCCACATTGTGGTGTCCGGCGGCCGGATCACAGCCCTTGTGGATGCCGCCCACCCCGCCCCGGCCGCAGACCGCACCCTCGACGCCACCGGAAGGCTGGTGATCCCCGGCGGCGTGGACGGGCACTGCCACGTGGCCCAGGTGACCGGACGCTTCCGCACCCTGGACGACTACCGCACCACCTCCACCGCGGCGCTGTGGGGCGGCACCACCACCATCATCGACTTCGGCATCCCCCGCGATGCCCAGGAAACACCGCTGGCCGCCGTCCTGCACAAAAAGGAACTCGCCACCCAGGCCCGCTGCGACGTCGCCCTGCACGGCGCCGTGGTCAGCTGGGATGAAACCGTGCCGTGGCAACTGGAACAGCTGGCCGCCGAGGGCGTCCGTTCAGTGAAGATGTACACCACCAACCGCGGCACCACCATGGCCGACGGCGGAACCATCCTTAAAGTCATGCGCGAAATGGTGCGGCTGGACGGACTGGCCTACATCCACGCCGAGCACGACCCCATCATTGCCGACTGCACCGAACAGCACGCCCAGGACGGCCGGATCGGCATCGAACACCTGCACCGGACCCGGCCCGAACTGGCCGAGGAAATCTCCGTCAAGGAAACCCTTGCCATGGCCGAGTACACCGGCGCACCGGTGTACTTCGTCCACCAGTCCACGCCCGGGGCTGTGGACCTCGTGGCCCAGGCCCGGGAACGCGGGCTTGAGGCATACTCGGAGACCTGCCCCCACTACGTCACGCTGGACGACACCGTCTACGCCTCCGCGTTCCCTGAGTGGTTCGCCTGCTGCCCGCCCATGCGCAGCCCGGAAACCGTGGCCGCGCTCAAGGACCGGCTGGTATCCGGCGCCATCCACACCATGTCCTCGGACCACTCCTGCTACGACCTGTCCCAAAAGCGCGAGCGCACCGATGACGTGCGCGCCATGCCGCACGGACTGCCCGGAGTGGAGACGCGGATGCCGGTCACGTTCACCGCAATGACCTCCGCCGGAGCCACCGTTGAGCAGTTCGTCAGCGCGTTCGCTGCGGAGCCCGCGCGGATCAACGCCGTCCCCGGCAAAGGCCGTATCGCCGAAGGCTTCGACGCCGACCTGGTCATCTTCGATCCCGCCGAAGAGCGCACGGTCAACGGCGCAGCCCTGCACATGGGAACCGACTTCTCGCCCTTCGACGGGAAGGCATTCACCGGCTGGCCCGCCGTCGTGGTGTCCAACGGGCGCGTAGTGCTGGACGATGGCGGCTTCCACGACCCGGGAGCCGTGGGCCGCTTCATCCCCCGCAACGGTTTCCGGCAGCACCAGTCCGCGGCCGCCCTCCAGCCAGCCGCCGTCCTCTAGGAGTCCCTGTGCCAGCAACCACCCGCCCCCGCAGGATCGGCATGATCGTGCCGTCCTCCAACACCTGCCTTGAACCCCAGACCTACCGCATCCTTGGCAGCCGCACGGATGTCACCGTGCACTTCACCCGTATCCCGGTCACCCGGATCGCCCTTGATGACTCCTCCGACCGCCAGTTCGACCCCGCCGGCATGCAGGAGGCAGCCAGGCTGCTGGCGACGGCGGACGTGGACGTGATCGCCTGGAACGGCACCTCGGGTTCATGGCTCGGATCAGAGCACGACCAGGAACTGGCCGGCGGCATCACAGCCGCCACCGGAGTCCCGGCCACCACCTCCACGCTGGCCTACCTTGAGGCTTTCCGGACTTTCGGCACAGAACGGATCGGTCTCTTCACGCCCTACACCGAGGACGTGAACCACCAGGTGATCGCGTCCTACGAGCGCGACGGCATCAAGACGGTGGAGCACCGGGCGCTGGGCCTGAGCGAGAACGAGTCCTTTGCCCGGGTGACCGACGACGAGATGCGCCCCGGCTCCCTGGAACTCGCCGCCGCGGCCCCTGATGCACTGGTATACCTGTGCACCAACCTGTACGGAGCCAACATCACCGCCGAAATAGAGCAGGCCACCGGGGTCCCGGTACTGGATTCGGTGGCGGTGACGCTGTGGCATGCCCTGAAGCTGGCCGGGGCGCCGCTGCTGGAACCGCGCTGGGGCCGGCTGCTGGGCTAGCGGCCCCGTCCCCGACCGCCCCTACATCCGCAGGGTGAGGGCACCGGGCTCCATGGTCATGAGCACGCGTTTGCCCTCGCCTTCGTGGTCGCCGTCCAGCTGGTAGTCGTCCTTGTGCTCCAGCGTGATCTCAACGGTCCTGCCCTGGAAGTACTCCACGGCCGTGTCCCGGTTCTTGCCCTTGCCGATGATGCCGGCCAGCACGGACAGCCAGCCCAGCTTGCCGTGGTGGGGCGCCAGGACAGCGATGTCCAGCAGGCCGTCGTCCACCTTGGCGTCGGGGAAGATCTCCAGGCCGCCCTGGACCTTGCCGCAGTTGCCCACCATCACACTGCGGACGCCACGGTGGACCACCTGCTTGCCGTCGATCACCACGGTGGCCTTGATGGGCTTGCCGGGCAGGTTCCGGATCCCTGCGTCCACATAGGCCAGCCAGCCCACCTTGTCCTTCAGGTCCTCGTTGGTGTCCGCCATGATGGTGGCGTCGTAACCCACTCCGGCCATGACCAGGAACAGCTGCTCCTTGTCCGGGTCGGTGCGGCGGGCGCGGACCACATCGATCTTCCGTTCGGTGCCTGCCAGGGCACCGGCCATGGCGGCGTCGTAATCGGTCACGTCCATGCCCAGGTTGCGGGCCAGCAGGTTGCCGGTTCCCAGGGGCAGCAGGCCCATGGGGGTGTCCCCGCCGGACAGGACCTCGGCCACGCAGCGGACAGTACCGTCCCCGCCTGCCGCGATGACGATGTCCGCGCCCTGGGCCAGTGCTTCCTTTGCCTGGCCGACGCCGGGATCCTCCTTGGTGGTCTCGAGCCAGATGGGCTCACCCCAGCCGTTTTCGACGCTGTGCCTGGCCACCAGGCCGCGCACGTCGATGTCCACCGGCTTGGCGGGGTTGACGATGATGGCGGCACGTTTGGGCGTAGTGGAGCTGGTTTCAGTCATGGCGTCCTCAATTGGCGGATGGAAAGCAAGCTTCTGAAAGAAGGGTAACCCGCCACGGGGGCGGTCCGGCGCAGCACGGCAGCCTACAGCGCCTTGACGGCACCCAGCACCTGGGCCAGGGAGTCCTTGGCATCACCAAACAACAAGGACGTCTGGGGCTCGTACAGCAGGTCGTTCTCGATGCCGGCGAAGCCCGGGCGCATGGAGCGCTTCAGGAACACCACCTGCCGGGCCTCGGCCACCTCCAGGATGGGCATCCCGTAGATCGGGGAGCCGGAGGAGGTCTTCGCGGCCGGGTTCACCACATCATTGGCGCCCACCACCAGCGCCACATCGGTGGTCTTGAACTCGGGATTGATCTCCCCCATCTCCTTCAGCGACTCATAGGGCACGTTGGCCTCCGCCAGGAGCACGTTCATATGCCCCGGCATCCGGCCGGCCACGGGATGGATGGCGAAATCCACCTCGATGCCGCGGGCTTCCAGGGCCTGGGCCAGTTCGGCAGCCGTGTGCTGGCCCTGCGCCACCGCCAGCCCGTAGCCGGGGACAATGATCACCCGCTGGGCGTACCCCAACAGAACTGCCACGTCCTCCGCCGAGGAGGAACGGACCGGACGCTCACTGACGACCATGGACCCCGCCGTCGAACCTCCACGGAACGCCCCGAACAGGATGCCCGCCACGCTCCGGCCCATGGCGGCGGCCATGGCGCGGGTGAGGATGGTGCCGGAGGCGCCCACCAGGGTGCCGGCCACCACCAGCAGGACGTTGCCCAGCACCAGGCCGGACGCCGCGACGGCCAGCCCGGTGAAGGCGTTCAGGAGCGAGATGACGATGGGCACGTCGGCGCCGCCCACGGGCAGCACCAGCAGCACACCGGCAGCCAGGCCCAGCACCAGCACCAGTGCCGCGAGGGGCAGCGACCCCGTGAAGACCACGGCCACACCGGACGCCACGCCGGCGAGAAGGACCACCGCCATCACCACCGGCAGGCCCGGAAAGACCACGGGCCGGGTGGTCATCAATTCCTGCAGCTTGGCGAACGTAATCCCTGAGCCGGCGAAGGACACCGCACCCACCAGGAGCGTGAAGACCACCGCAACCCGGACCCAGGGGTTCTCCGCATGGGCCAGTTCCAGCAGTGCCACCAACGCCGCCGCGCCGCCACCCACCCCGTTGAACAGGGCCACCAGCTGCGGCATCTGCGTCATTTTCACCCGCCGGGCCACCGGTGCCGCCACCGCTGAACCCACCGCGATGGCGGCCAGGATCCAGGGGATGTTCTCCAGGCGGGCGGACAGGAAGACGGTGACGACGGCGATCAGCGCCCCCAGTGCCCCCACCAGGTTGCCGCGGCGGGCCGTGCGCGGGGAACTGAGTCCGCGCAGGGCCAGGATGAAGCAGACCGCAGCGGCGAGATAGAGCAGGGAGGTCCAGACGGGGTCCAGGAGGCTCATTTGCTGCCTGCCTTCGGCTGGCCGCCGGCCTTGGCGGTGTTCTTCCTGGCATGGAACATGTGCAGCATCCGGTCGGTCACCACGAACCCTCCCACCAGGTTGGCCGTGGCCAGCACGACGGCGAGCAGCGCCGCCGCGAGCACCCAGGGGTCCGCCGCCTGGCCGGCGACAATGATGGCCCCCACCAGGATGATCCCGTGGATGGCGTTGGCGCCGGACATGAGGGGCGTATGCAGGGTGCTGGAGACCTTGGAGACCACCTCGAAACCGACGAACACCGCCAGCACGGTGATGGTCAGCAGCGCGGTACCGTCCATCAGCGTGCTCCTTCCGGGCCGGCCATCGGCGCGGCGGCCGTCCTTGCCGCCAGCAGGTCGGCCGTGGGCTGGTGCCGCACGTCACCGGCGTGGGTGAGGCAGGCACCGGCCACCACGTCGTCGTCGAAATCCAGGGTGGACTTCCCGTCGCGGACCAGCAGGGCCAGCAGGTTGGCGACGTTCTTGGCATACAGGCGGGAGGCGTCCGACGCCATCGCGGAGGCCGGATCCTTCAAGCCCACCAGGATGATGTGGCCCGTTCCGTCGGCCGTGGGAATGGGGATGTCCTGGCCTGCCACCGAGCCCTCCACATTGCCGCCGGACTCGGCGGCGAGGTCGACGACGACCGAGCCGGGGCGCATGCCCTCGACCATCCCGCGGGTCACCAGGAGCGGCGCCGGACGTCCGGGGACTGCTGCTGTGGTGATCAGGACATCCGACTGCGCCACATGGGGTGCCAACAGCTGCCGCTGCCGGGTGCCGGCGTCGGAACTGAGCTGCCGGGCATAGCCGCCGGCCGCTTCGGCGGTTTCAAGGTCCAAACGGATGAAGGTGCCGCCCATTGAGGCGACTTCGTCGGCTGAAGCGGGCCGGATGTCGTTCGCGAAGACGCGGGCTCCCAGCCGCTTGGCGGTGCCGATGGCCTGCAGCCCAGCCACGCCGGCGCCCAGCACCAGGACCCGCGCCGGCGGAACGGTTCCGGCGGCGGTCATGTACAGCGGGAAGAACCGCGGGAGCCTGATGGCGGCCTCCAGGACGCACCGGTACCCGGCTACCAGCGCCTGCGAGGTCAGGGCGTCCATGGACTGGGCGCGGGATATACGGGGAACCAGCTCCAGGGCGAAGGAGGTCACCGCGTTGTCGGCGAGCGCCTGGACGGTGGGCAGTTCGGACGACGGCGACGCGAGCCCCACCGTCACGGCTCCCCGCGCCAGGGACGCGGCCGTGCGCGGGTCAAGGGGCCGGACGTGGGCCAGGATGTCCAGCGATGCAAGGTCCAGCTGCGGGACGACGGCCGCGCCGGCGGCCCGGTACGCGGCATCGGCGTGCCCGGCACCGTCGCCGGCCCCGGTTTCCACCAGAACCTCAAGCCCCATCCCCATCAGCTGCCTGACGGTATCCGGAGTGGCGGCGACGCGCCGCTCGCCCTCCCTGCGTTCCCGCGGAATCCCCAGTTGCACCCGCCGACTCCTCTTCCTGACGAGCTGTGCAGCGGCCCTGCTGCACGGTTGGCACGAGTCTAGAGCGCGGCGGCCCCAGGCGGGAGTGGTCTGCGGGGAGCTTGTGGGTAACGATTCACCTGTCAGCCACTGCCCGCCACGCTGCGGAGGGCATGCTGTCCGGCAGAACCAGGTGGGTTATACGGCGCGGACGGCCGGGCCGCCGTAATCCAGGGCGATGCGCCGCGCGGCTTCCGTCAGCTGCGGAAGGACCGTTGCCTCGATATCCCGCGCCGCTGCCCGGTGGGTCTGCAGGGAAACGTTGGCGGCAGCCACCACCTCATTTCCGCGGCGGACCGGGACGGCCACACCCCGCAGGCCCTCCTCGAGTTCCTGCGAAACCATGGACCACCCCCTGGTCCGCGCCGCTTCCACTTCCGCCCGAAGGTCCTCAACGCTGCCGATGGAGCGGTCGGTAAAACGGCGCAGCTGGACCGACTGGAGGTACTCCTCAAGCTGCGGCGCCGGCAGCCCGGCGAGCAGGACCCGGCCCATCGATGTTGCCCATGCGGGGAAACGTGTACCGACGGTGATCGAAACGCTCAGCAGTCCCGGAGACGGCACGCAGACCACGTAAACCACGTCCTCGCCGTCGAGGATGCACAGGGCAGTGGTTTCGTTGAGCTCTGCCGCCAGGTCCCTGAGGTGGGGTTCGGCCACCCTGGGCAGGGTCAGGCCGGCGAGGTAGGAACGGCCCACGTCCAGTGACCGGGCCGTGAGTTCAAATGCCGGCCCCTGGGCCCGGACATACCCAAGATCCGCGAGGGTCAGCAGGAAGCGGCGGGCGGAGGCGCGGGTCATGTCCGTCCTGGCGGCAACCTGCGACACGGTAAGGCTGGGCTGGTCCGGGGTGAATGCGAGCAGGACGTCGAATGCCTTCTCAACCGACTTCACAAAGTAGGCTGCCTGCTCCTCCATTGACGTTGCCGTTCCTCTCTGAACCGTGGGCGCTCCTGCACCGGCCTGCGGTGCCCGTTCGATCTTATCGTTCGGGCCGTGGGGCTTTCAGTGCTTCTCCCGGAGCGCTGCCAGGGATTGCCGCAGCAGGTCACGGGCCCGTTCGTCCAGCCGCAGCAGGGGCACCATGGCCACGGCCTGCTCACGGAGGTGGTCCCAGCCGTCGATGCACCGGGCACCCAATTCCCTGGCCCGCTCAACGCTGGCTGTCACGTGCCGGGCATAGACGTAGTCGTACAGCACCGCGCCGGGGGCCAGTGAACCGCCACCCCAGACGGGGCCGTCCGTGGTCTTCTTTCCGACCGGGGTCGCGTTGATGATCAGGGACGCCGTGGACGCCAGCTCCTGCGCGTCCTGCCACGGGACCGCCTCCGCCTCGGTTCCAAAGCCGCGGGCCAGCTCAAGCAGCTCTTCGGCCGCCCGGACGTCGCGGTCCGCGATGGACACCTTTCCCACCGTGCCCTTGATCGCGACCAGGGCTGCCCGGGCCGCTCCCCCGGCGCCGAGCAACACCGCATGCCGCTGGTAGCCGTCCGCGAGAAGGACCTTCACGGCGGTAACGTCCGTGTTGTGTCCCGCCAGCCTGCCGTCCCGGCGGACCAGCAGGTTGCAGGCGCCGCTCAGCCGGACGGGACTGGTGGCGTCGTCGGCCGTTGCCGCTGCCCAGTGCTTGTGCGGCATGGTCACGTTCGCGGCCACGATGTCCGGTTCCAGGAGCCTGTCCCGGACCGGGGCCAGGTCGGCGCCGGCCGGCACGTCCCACGCCTCGTAGGTCCAACCGCCGCCGAGCTCCGCGAGGACCGGGTTCCAGAGGGCTGGGGACATGGCCTGTGATGCGGCGGAACCGATCAGGACCAGCCGGGCGGGACACCCGCGTGATTCGGCCATCATGCAACCTTTCGTCGTGCCGTTGTGATTGGCGTCACCGCCTAGTATCCTCGTTCTAGGCGCATTCCGCACATCTGTTCGCATTGCGTACAACTATTGATAAATCCCCACCTTCAGCGTGGAAGGAACCCCGACCATGACCCACACAGCAGCCGGAGCCCAGGCACAGTCGACGCCTGAAGCACAACGCCAGCTCAAGCGCGCCCGGAAGGCCGCCTTGGCCGCCTTCCTCGGCGGCGCCCTGGAGTATTACGACTTCTTTATCTATGCCACCGCCGCGTCGCTCGTCTTCTCGAAGATCTTCTTCCCGGGCGGCGACCCCACCGTGGCCCTCATCGCGTCGTTTGCCACGTTCGGCGTCGCCTATGTTGCGCGGCCCTTCGGTGCTGTTGTGTTCGGGCACCTCGGCGACAAGATCGGCCGCAAGAACACCCTGGTGCTCACCCTGGTGCTCATGGGCAGTGCCACGTTCCTGATCGGGGCCCTTCCCGACTTCAACGCCGCCGGCTACTGGGCCCCCGCGCTGCTGGTGGTGCTGCGCCTGATGCAGGGCCTGTCCGCCGGAGCGGAAACGGCAGGCGCCTCGGCACTCTCAACGGAGGAAGCGCCCGAGGGACGCCGCGGATTCTTCGCCAGCTTCGCCATGAGCGGCATCTCCGCCGGCATCGTCCTGGCATCCCTGGCGTTCCTGCCCGTGGCCGCCATGAGCGAAGCCGACCGGCTCGCCTGGGGCTGGCGGATCCCCTTCTGGCTCTCCCTCGTGGTCCTGATCGTCGCCTACCTGGTGCGCCGCTCGCTGGAGGAGCCGGAGGTCTTCGAGGAAAAGCAGGACCACGGCGAACTGGTGAAGCTCCCCTTCGCCAAGATGTTCCAGACGCACCCGGCGCAGTTCTTCCAGGTGGCGCTGATGTCCTTTGAAACAGTCACCAACACGTTCATGCAGTCCTTCGGCCTGGCTTATGCCGTCTCGGTGGGCGTCCCAGCCTCCACCATGCTGTGGGTCAGCATCCTGGGCAACGTCCTGGCGATCGCCAGCCAACCCATGATGGCACGGTGGTCCGACACCCTTGGCCGGCGGCCCATTTTCATCGGCGGCGTACTGGGCTCCGGCGCCATGATCTTCGTGTACTTCTGGGTGATCTCCACCGGCAACATCCCCATGATCTTCCTGACCAGCACGCTGATCACCGCCGGCACCTACTCCATGTCCAACGCCATCTACCCGGCCTGGTTCTCCGAGCTCTTCAACGTCAAGGTCCGCTACTCCGGGATGGCGATCGGGCTCCAGGTGGGCATCCTGTGCGCCGGCTTCACCCCGCTGCTGGGTACCGCCCTGGTGGGTGCGGACAAGGCCAACTGGGGTCCGGCAGCCTGGATCGTGGCCGGTTCCTCGATCCTGGCGGTGGCAGGTGCCTGGTGGGCGCGCGAAACCGCCAAGACCCCGCTCCGGGAGCTGGGCAACCATGTGAAGTAGCGGCTCTGGCGGCTTCCCACCAGACAGGAAGAGGCCGACGGCGGGAAGCACCCGCCGTCGGCCTCTTCAGTTAAAGCACGGCAACGCCGGCGGCAGAGGTCAGCCGCGGGCGGTGAGGTCAGCGGAGATGAGCCTGGCGGTGGCCGCGATCTCCTGCGCCACGGACGCCAGGTACGCCTGTGGGTCAGGTTTGGCCTCCACGGACTGGGCCTGCAGGGACACGTTCACGGCGGCCACCACCTTGGCGCCGTCGTAGACGGGCGCGGCGACGGACATGAGGCCCAGCTCCAGCTCCTGGTCCAGGAGGCACCAGCCCTGCGCCCGGACCGTTTCCAGGACGGCCAGCAGCTCCTGGACGGTCCCCAGTGCGTGGGGGGTGAGGGGCTTGATATCCGCGGCTGCCAGGTAGGTTTTGAGGTCCGCGGCCGGTAGATGTGCCAGCAGGACCCTGCCCATCGAGGTGGCGTAGGCCGGAAACCGCGTCCCCACGGTGATGCCGATAGTCATGATGCGGCGGGTGGTCACGCGGGCAATGTAGGCGATGTCCGTGCCGTCCAGCACCGCAGCGGAGGTGGACTCGCCCAATTTCAAGGACAGCTCTTCCAGGTGCGGCTGCGCCAACTGCGGCAGGGAAAGTCCCGAAAGGTAGGCGTAGCCCAGCTGGAGGACCTTCGCCGTCAGGGCGAAGGTCTTCCCATCGGTGCGCACGTAACCCAATTCCACGAGCGTGTGCAGGAAACGGCGTGCGGTGGCGCGGGTGAGGCCGGTCCGGACGGCAACCTCGGACAGCGTCATGACCGGGCTCCCGGCGTCGAAAGCGCGGATCACGGCCAGGCCCCGGGCCAGCGATTGGACGTACTGGTCGCTGGCCTGCGGAGCGGCCCGGGTATCTGTGCCTGCGGCGTCGGTCATGGTTACCAATCCTAGGTGCGGTGGCGGGCGCAGGCTCAGCCGGCGGCGGGCGCGGCCTTCAGCGGGACGGGGACCAGGTCCTGGAGTTCCTCGAGGGTGCAGCCGAAGGTTTCACGGACGGAGACGCCGTCCGGGCCGATCAGGAAGACGGCCTTGTCCGTGTAGGCGCGGGTGACGCAGCCGACGCCGGTGATCGGGTAGGAGCAGGCATCCACGATCTTGGAGGCACCTTCCCGGGTCAGCAGGGTCATCATCACGAAGACGTCCTTGGCGCCGGTGGCCAGGTCCATGGCACCGCCGACGGCGGGAATCGCCCCGGGTGCGCCGGTGTGCCAGTTGGCCAGGTCCCCGGTGGCGGAGACCTGGAAGGCGCCCAGGACGCAGATGTCCAGGTGCCCGCCGCGCATGATGGCGAACGAGTCAGCGTGGTGGAAGTAGGAAGCCCCCGGGAGTTCGGTGACGGGGATCTTGCCGGCGTTGATGAGGTCGCCGTCGATCTGGTCGCCCTTGGCTTCCGGGCCCATGCCGAGCATGCCGTTCTCCGTATGGAGGGTGATGTTCTGTTCCTCGGTGAGGTAGTTGGACACCAGGGTGGGCTGGCCGATGCCCAGGTTCACGAAGGATCCGGGCGCAATGTCCCTGGCCACCAGCTTGGCCAGGTCATCGCGGCCCAGCGGCGTTTCGGACGTCTTGAGGCTGGTTTCGGTGAGGCTCATCTCAGGCCACCTTTTCTGCTGCGCTGCCGCTGCCGGCAACTTTGACGATGCTGTTGACGTAGATCCCCGGGGTGACCACGTTCTCCGGGTCCAGCCCGCCGGTGGGGACGATGTCGGACACCTGGACGATGGTGTGCTTCGCGGCCGCGGCCATGATGGGGCCAAAGTTCCGGGCGGTCTTGCGGTACACCAGGTTGCCCTTGCCGTCCGCCTTCAGGGCCTTGACCAAGGCGACGTCGGCGTGGATGGGGGTCTCGAAGACCTGCCACTTGCCGTCCAGGAACCGGGTTTCCTTGCCCTCGGCGAGCATGGTGCCGTAGCCGGTGGGGGTAAAGAACCCTCCGATGCCGGCCCCGGCGGCGCGGATGCGCTCGGCAAGGTTTCCCTGCGGGACGAGTTCGAGTTCGATTTCGCCGGCCTTGTACTTGGCGTCGAAGTGCCAGGAATCTGACTGCCGCGGGAAGGAGCAAATCATCTTCTTCACCCGGCCCTCCTTGATCAGCAGGGCCAGGCCCTGTTCGCCCTGGCCGGCGTTGTTGTTCACCACAGTCAGGTCCGTGGCCCCGCAGTCCAGCAGCGCATCGATCAGCTCGAACGGCTGGCCGGCGTTGCCGAACCCGCCGATCATCACGGTGGAGCCGTCCTTGATGCCGGCGACGGCGTCCTGGACCGAATCAACAAAGTTCAGCATGGCTTACGCCTTTCCGTTCGAAGCAGTCACGTTTTCGAGCACGACAGCCAGGCCCTGGCCCACGCCGATGCAGATGGCAGCGACGCCCCAGCGTTCACCCGAGGCCTGCAGGGACCGGGCCAGGGTGCCCAGGATCCGGGTCCCGGAGGCACCCAGGGGGTGTCCCATGGCGATGGCGCCGCCGTGCCGGTTCACGATCGAGTGGTCGACGCCCCAGGCGTTGATGCAGGCCAGGGACTGCGCGGCGAAGGCCTCGTTAAGTTCGACGGCGCCCACC
Source organism: Pseudarthrobacter sp. C4D7 (assembly GCF_013359725.1). GTDB lineage: Bacteria > Actinomycetota > Actinomycetes > Actinomycetales > Micrococcaceae > Arthrobacter. The sequence goes on from NZ_JABFMW010000004.1 coordinate 94,177, forward strand.
TGCTCCCAGCCGATACCCGCCTTTTCGAGGGCCTTGTTCGCCGCCTCGACCGGGGCGTAGCCGAAGTACTGCGGATCATTGGCGTGCGCCCCGCGCCCGGCGATACGCGCCAGCGGGTCCAGCCCCAGCAGCCCGGCGGCCGCCTCAGATCCGATCCAGGCCGCGGAGGCGCCGTCGGACAGCGGGGACGCGTTACCGGCGGTAACCGTGCCGTTCTCTGCCCGGAACACGGTCTTCAGGCCGGCGAGCTTCTCGGCAGAGGAACCCGGGCGGACGCCTTCGTCCCGGACCAGGTCGGTGCCGGGGACCGGGGTGACCAGGTTGTCGTAGAACCCCTCATCCCAGGCCGCGGCGGACAGGTTGTGCGAGGCGGCGGCGAACTCATCCTGCGCCTCGCGGGTGACGCCATATTTTTCGCGGAGCCGCTCGGTGGCCTCGCCCAGGGAGATGGTCCACTCCTTGGGCATCGCCTTGTTCACCAGGCGCCAGCCCAGCGTGGTGGACGCCAGGGTCATGTCCCCGGCCGGGTAGGGCTTCTCCGTCTTGGGCAGCACCCACGGGGCGCGGGACATCGACTCCGCGCCACCGACGAGCATCAGGTCGGCGTCACCGGCGTTGATCTGGCGGGAGGCAATAATGGCCGCATCCAGCGAGGACCCGCAGAGCCGGTTCACCGTGGTGCCCGGGATGGACACCGGAAGCCCGGCCAGCAGCGTGCCCATCCGGGCGATGTTGCGGTTCTCCTCACCGGCACCGTTCGCGTTGCCGAACACCACCTCATCGATCCGCTCGACGTCGAGGGCCGGCGCCCGCTTGACGGATTCCTTGATCACGTGCGCGGCAAGGTCATCCGGACGCACGCCGGCAAGGCCGGAGCCGAACTTGCCAAAGGGGGTGCGCACAGCGTCGTACACGAAAGCCTGGTTCATCGGGTGGTGTCCATTTCTCGAAAGACCTGCTGGGCGGTCTTGAAGGCGGTGTTGGCGGAGGGGACTCCGCAGTAGATGGCGGTCTGCAGCAGGATTTCCTTGATTTCGTCCCTGCTGAGGCCGTTCCGGAGGGCGGCGCGGATGTGCATGGCCAGCTCCTCCCAGTGGCCGTGCGCCACCATGGCGGTGATGGTGACCGCGGAGCGCATCTGGCGGGTCAGGCCGGGCCGGGTCCAGATTCCGCCCCAGGCGATGCGGGTGATCATGTCCTGGAAGTCGGCGGTGAATTCGTCCTTGTTGGCGTTGGCCCGGTCCACGTGCGCGTCGCCCAGCACGTCCCGCCGGACCGCCATTCCGCCGTCGTAGATTTCCTGGCTGGTGGCGCCGGGCTGGACTACGCCGTGGCGCTGTGCCCCGTCGTGTTCAGCGCCGCTCACTGGGCGGCCTGCCGTGATTCGGCCCAGGTGGCCAGGCTGCGCATCAGGTCCGCAACATGGGCCGGGGCCTCCGCGGGTGCCAGGTGGGAGATGCCCTCCACGGTCACCGCCGTCGCGGTGCCGCCACCGGCGGTGATCCCCGCAGCCACATCCTCGGCCATGGCGGGCGTGGCCACACCGTCCAGGGACCCGGCGATGACCTGGGTGGGGACGGTGATGCTGCCCAGCTCGTCGCGGACGTCGAAGGCGGCCAACGCTTCGCAGCAGAAGGCGTAGCTGAAGCGGTCGGCGTCGCGCAGGGCGTGCAGGAGCCTGCTGCTGAACTCGGGTTCGCGGTCCATGAAGCCGGGCGCGAACCAACGCTGAGCGGACCCCTGGATCATCACCGGTGTGCCCTGCGTGCGGACGGTTTCCGCGCGCTCCAGCCAGCCTTCGGGGGTGCCGATCTTGGCGCCGCTGTTCTGCACGGACAGGCTCTTAAGCCGTCCACCGTGCTTGATGCCGAGCTGCAGGCCCACCGCGCCGCCCAGGGAAACCCCGGCGTAGTGGAAGTTTTCGCCGGGGGCGATGGAGTCCACCAGGTCCACGACGGCGTCAGCGAGCGCGGCCACGTCGAACCCTTCGCCGGCGGCGGGCGAAACCCCGTGGCCGGGGAGGTCCCAGGCCACCACGTCGAAATCGTTGCCGAGCAGGGACGCCACCCTGTTCCACAGGATCGTGGAGGTGCCCAGGGACGGCCCTGCCACGATCAGGGGGTGGTCGCCCAGGGGACGTTGGGGGGACAGCAGCGCTGCCTTCAGGGCCGGCTTAGCCACGGGAAGCTCCATTCGCGTCGGGGGTGGGGGAAGTGAATTCGGGGTAGGCGGCAAGGATGCGACGGGTGATTTCCGCCGCCTGGCCCAGGTAGCTGGCAGGGTCCAGGAGTTCCTCCAGCCGGTCGTCCGGGACGACGGCGGCGGGGACGACTTCGCGGAACAGCCTGCGGTACGTTCCGGCCTGCTCCGACGGAGGTGCTTCGAGGGTCCGGTCCACCACCTGTTGCAGCTGCTGCTTGCCGGTGCGCCCATCATGCTCCGCAAGCAGCGGAGCCACGGCTGCAGTGACGCCTTCGGCCAGCAGCAGCGGACCGGACAGGTCGAGGTTGCGGCGCATGCCGTCCGGGAACACCCGGAGTCCTTCGGCGAGTTCCCGCAGGTGGCCTGCTGCGCCGAGGGCCAGGGCCAGCAGTTGGCGGAGGGCCGGCCATTCGGTGTGCCAGGCGCCGTCCGGGCGTTCGTCGTTGAAGTTGGCGGCGGCCACGTGCAGCTGGGCGGCCAGCTGCGGTGCCTGCAGCGCGGCGCTCCGGACCAGGACAGACAGCACCGGGTTCTGCTTCTGCGGCATGGCCGAGGACACGCCCCGCCCGGCTGCCCGCGGCTCGGCGACCTCAGCCACCTCGGGCCGGCTCAGGAACAGGATGTCCGCTGCGATCTTTCCGGAGGCGTCCAGCACGGACACCAGCGCATGGCCCAGGGAGGTGATGGCCAGGCGGTTGGTGTGCCAGGGAGCCATGGCCGGGGCCAGCTCCAGCTGGGCCGCCAGGGCATCAGCCAAGGTAAACGGCGTGGCGGAGGAGCCATCCGTCAATACGGTTCCGGCGGCGAGGGTTCCCGCCGCCCCGCCGAACTGGACCGGGAACTCCAGGGTGTCCAGTTGCCGCCCCGCAGCGGCCAGGCCCTGGAACCACTGCGCGGCGCGCAGCCCAAAGGTGTAGGGAAGCGAATGCTGCGTCAGGCTCCTGCCCACGCACAGCGTGTCCGCATGCTGCCCGGCAAGGTGCGCCAGCGCCGTCGTGGTGCCTTTCACGTCCGCCAGCACCGCGTGGACGGTGTTGCGGGCCAGCAGCATGAGGGCAGTGTCCAGCACGTCCTGGCTGGTCAGGGAGGTGTGCACGGCCTTCGCGGCACCAACTCCGGCGGTATCCAGCGCCGCCACGTTCTTCCGGAGGTCAGCCAGCAGCGGGATCACCGGGTTGCCGCCGCCCTGGGCGCGAAGAGCGATGCCGGCGAGGTCGTACCGGCCGGCCTCAGCAGCCGAGGCGACGACGGCGGCCGACCCGGCAGGTGCCAGCCCGGCCCGTTGCAGCACGGCGGCCCAGCCGGCTTCGACGGCGAGGATGGCCGCCAGCACTGCCCGGTCCCCCGTCAGCGCCGCCACCAATGGCGACGCTGAGACGGGGGTGAGCAGGCCGGCGTCGGCCTCCTCCGCGAAGGCGCGCAGGTCTCCCAGGGCGGCAGTGTGGGTCACTGGAAGTCCAGGAAGACCGTCTCGCCCTCACCCTGGAGGCGGATGTCCCAGGTGAGGCCGCCGTCGGGGTCGCGGCGGGCGATGAGCGTCTTGCGGCGCTCCGGGTCCAGCGAGCTCAGCAGGGGGTCGTTGGCCAGGGCCTCGGTGTCCTCCGGCAGGTAGATGCGGGTGAAGAGCCGGTTGGTCAGGCCGCGGGCGAAGAGCGCCACCGAAATGAACGGTGCCGCGCCCGGCTTGGTGGGGCCGGGGTTGACGGTGGTGAAGGTGAAGACGCCGGAGTTGCCCACGGCGCCGCGGCCCCAGCCGGTGAAGGTGTAGCCGTCGCGGACCAGGGAGCCGGTGCGCTGGACCACCTTGCCGTCGGCGTCGGGCTGCCAGATTTCCAGGATGGCGTCCGGGATGGTGTGGCCGGCGCCGTCATAGACCGTGCCCTGCAGGCGGATGGAGCCCGGGAAGCCGGGAGGCAGGAGTTCGTTGTCCTTCTCGAACGGGAGCGCGTAGCCGTAGAACGGGCCCACGGTCTGGCCGGGGGTGGGTACCAGTTTGGTCATCTTTCCTACTCCTCGTCGCCTGCGGCGCCGAGCGCCTCGTTTTCGGTCCAGGTCCGCTTGGGACCGGTCAGGACGATGTCCCAGTTGTAGCCCAGGGCCCATTCGGGTTCGGTGAGGCTGTGGTCGTAGGTGGCCACCAGGCGGTCGCGGGCGTCCTGGTCCACGATGGTCTGGTAGATCGGATCCAGCGGGAAGAGCTGGTCTCCCGGGAAGTACATCTGGGTGATGATGCGCTGGGTGAACTCGGTGCCGAACAGCGAGAAGTGGATGTGCGCCGGCCGCCAGGCGTTCAGGTGGTTCTTCCAGGGGTAGGCGCCGGGCTTGATGGTGGTGAACCGGTACGAGCCGTCCGGGCCGGTGATGCAGCGCCCGATGCCGGTGAAGTTGGGGTCGATGGGCGCGGGGTGCTGGTCGCGCTTGTGGATGTAGCGGCCGGAGGAGTTGGCCTGCCAGATCTCCACCAGTTGGCCCGCCACCGGGCGGCCGTCGCCGTCCAGGACCTTGCCGGAGACGATGATGCGCTCACCCAGGGGCTCGCCGTTGTGCTGGATGGTCAGGTCCGATTCCAGGGCGTGCACGTCCTGGTGACCGAAGGCCGGCGAGTAGAGCTCGATGGTTTCCGGGTCCGCGTGCTGCAGGCTCTTGGTGGGGTGGCGCAGGATGCTGCTGCGGTACGGCGGGTAGTCCAGCCGGGGCTGGATCTCCGGCTGGCCGCCGTCCTTGAGCGCGCGGCGGTAGGCCTCGCCGATGGCGTTGATCTCTGCGCTGAGGTCCGCCTGCGACTCGATGGCCTTGTCCAGGGGCTGGTGGGCAGCCTTCGGTTCGGCCGGGGGCACGAGTTCCTCCGACTCCAGCTCAGCGGTGATGTCTTCCGGCATGGCTGGCTCCTTTCTGATCTGTTGGTTTGGTGCGTCTGGTCTGGTCTAAGTGGTGCGGTGCAGCGAGTCGTACTGGACCGCGTGCCGCACCGGGGCGTTCGGGGCGCCGTAGCCGTCGTAGCCGCCGCGGCGTTCCACCATTTCGAAGAACACGCTGCCCACGGTGGCGGTGTAAAAGTGCAGGAATTCGCCGTCGGCATCCCGGTCGAACAGCAGGTTGAGGTCCCGCAGGGTGGCCAGGAAGCCGGGGTCCAGGTCGAACCGGGCGCCCAGGTCCTCGTAGTAGTTGGCCGGGATCTGCAGGAATTCCAGGCCGCGCTCCCGGGCGTCACGGGCAGCGGCCACCAGGTCCTCCACGGCGAAGGCGATGTGTTCCTGGTAGGTCTTGCGGGCCTCGTTCCGGGCCTGCTGGATGGGGGCGAGGTTCAGGACCAGCCGCACCGCGCCGTCGGAGGTCTGCATGACCTGCGAGCGCACCAGCCCGCTGGGGCTGGGAACCTCGGCGAAGGGCTGCGGCTCCAGGGCCAGGGCGCTGGTGTAGAACAGGACAGCTTCATCGAAGTGCTGCCACGGCTGGGCCAGATTAACGTGGTCAATGACCGCCGTGGTTCCGGCCGAGGGGTGTTCCAGGCCTTCGCCAAATTCGTGCGTCCACGCCGCGGTCCCGTCCGGGCTGCCCTGGCAGAGGAAGATCTCGGTGGAATCCGGCGCGGCGATGCCCTGGAACACTTCCTCGTCCGCCTGAACCTTGCGGGCCACCACGGGGGCCTTGAGCTGCTGGGCCCGGGCTGAGGCAATTACGGGGGAATCGACGTCGAACCCCAGCGCCGCGATGGCGGGTTCCGCGTGCTGCGCTGCCTGTTCGTTGATGATCACCCGGGCCTGGCCCATGGTCCACAGCTGGACGTCCTTGGTGCGGTGCCGGCCTTCGAACTGGAACCCGAGCTGGCCCAGGAGCTTCTCCAGCTGGGCGGTGTCGTCCGCCTTGACCTCGGCAAAGTTGAAACCGGCGGGTTCGTTCACCGTGGGCAGCGTGGCCAGTTCCATGGGATAACGACGGCGGCGCGGGCCTGGGTTGCTCGGCGCGGCGTCGGTACCGGCGAGCCACTTGGCGCTTTGCTCCTCCAGCCAGATCAGGGACCGCATGGCGTCCACCGCGGTGCGTTCCAGGTCCGACTGCCGGAAGACGTCGTTGAAAACCTCCAGCGAGACCGGCCCGGTGTAGCCCGCGCGGACCACATGGCCCATGAACTTGGCCAGCTCGAACTGTCCCTCGCCCGGGAACACGCGGTAGTGGCGGCTCCAGGACAGGACGTCCATGGAAAGCTTGGGGGCGTCCGCCACCTGGACGAAGAAGATTTTCTCCGGGTTGATGTCCTCGATGGGGGCGGTGTCCCAGTCGCGGGAGAGGATGTGGAAGGAGTCCAGGCAGGTGCCCAGGTTGGGGTGGTCCACCATTTCCACCAGCTGGCTGGCGTGCTCGTAGTCGTTGACGTACTTGCCCCAGGCCAGGGCCTCGTAGGCCACCTTGATGCCGTGGTCCCCGGCCAGGTTTGCCAGCTGTGCCAGCTGTTCGGCGCGGACGGCGTCGTCGTCAATGGTGGCGGTGGCAACGTTGGAGCACACCAGGATGGTGTCCATGCCCAGCCGCGCCATGAGCTTGAACTTGGCCTCGGCGCGCCGGAGGTTGGCCTTGAGCAGGTCCGGGGTGACGCCGTCGAAATCGCGGAACGGCTGGTACAGGTCCAGGCCGAGGCCCAGGTCCGCTGCCATCCTGCGTACGTCCTCGGGGCCCAGCGGTGAGGTGACCAGGTCCTGCTCGAAGATCTCAATCCCGTCAAAGCCGGCGATGGCGCAGGCCTGCATCTTTTCCTTCAGGGTGCCGGAGAGGCACACGGTGGCGATTCCGGTGCGCATCAGGCGGTCACCTCCTCGGCGGCTACGAGTTCCAGGAAGTGCGAGCGCATGCGCTCCGGGTCCGCTTCCAGGCCGGTGAAGATCCGGAACGCGTCGGCGGCCTGGCCTACTGCCATCCGTCCGCCGTCCAGGACCTCGCAGCCCTTGGCGCGGGCGCCGCGGACCAGTTCGGTGTCGATGGGGCGGTAGACGATGTCCGCCACCCAGTGCCGGGGCTCCAGCAAATCCAGGTCCAGCGGGACGCCGGGGTGGGCTGCCATGCCTACCGGCGTGCAGTGCACCAGGCCGTCGGTCACGCGCATCAGCTGCGGCAGCTCCGTCGTCGTGCGTGCCGTCACGGTGCTGTCCGGGAAGAAGCCTGCCAGTTCGGCGGCCCGCGCCGCGGCGCGCTGCGGATCCATGTCCACCAGGTCCAGCGTTCTTACGCCTGCGCTGAGCAGGGCGTAGGCGACGGCGGACCCGGCCCCGCCTGCGCCGAGCTGCACCACGCGGTCCAGCCGCGCACCGGGGAGGCCGGATGCCAGGGCGGCGGCGAAGCCGGAGAAATCGGTGTTGTGGCCAATGAAGCGGCCGTCGCGGATCACCACGGTGTTGACGGCACCGAGGCGTTGGGCGTCGGGGGAGACCTCGTCCAGGTGCTGCAGGACCAGCTGCTTGCAGGGATGGGTAATGTTCAGGCCGTTGAAGCCCAGGGTGCGGGCACTGTCCAGGATGGCGCCTACCGCTTCCCCGGCCAGCCCCAGGTCCAGCAGGTCGATGGGCCGGTACAGGTAACGCAGGCCCTGCACGTCACCTTCCCGTTCGTGCATGGGCGGCGTGAGCGATGGCGTCACGCCATCACCAACCAGCCCTACAAGGTAGGACTCAGTCCGATTGCTCATGCGTGCAGCTCCTTTGGTACGGCACCGGACAGGGGCTGGTGTCGGCCTCGCTGCGGGGTGATAGGGATTAAGGTACAACAAATGTTCACTTATCGCACTGTTGTTCTACATACGAACATCCATGCTGATGCGGGAGCCCCCTGGGCTCCTGCGGGCCTAGCGCTGTGGCAGCCTTGCGGCCAGTTCAGCCGCGGCCTCCTGCAGGACGGGGACATGCGCAACCAAGCCGTCCAGGTCCAGCCGGAAGACAGGCACGGCGGTTGCCAGCGAGGCGAAGGCGTGCCCCTGGTCGTTGAGCAGCGGTACGGCCACGGCGCGCATGCCGGCCTCATTCTCCTCATCCATGACGGCATAGCCCTGCCGGCGCACCTTCCCGATTTCAGCAGCGAAGGCTTCGCGGTCCGTAATGGATTTGCCGGTCAGCGCCTCCAGCGGGACCTCGGCCAGCAGCTTTTCCCGCTCCCCATCCTCGGCAAATGCCACCAGGGCCTTGCCCACGGCGGTCGTGGAAAGCGAGCCCAGGTGGCCGGGGTCGCTGGTGACGCGGAAGGTCTGCGGGCCATCCACCTTACTGACGGTCAAGTGGTGCAGGCCATCCCGGACACTGAGGATCGTGGCCTCGCCGGTCTGTTCAGTGACGCGGCGCAGGATGGGCATGGCCGTGCCGGCGAAGCCGTGGTGGTTGGAGACGCGCTGCCCCAACTGGAAGATCCGCAGGCCCAGGTGGTACCGGCGGCCATCCGGTTCGTAGTCGACAAAACCGTCGCGGGTCAGCGAGCCCAGCAGGCGGTAGGTGGTGCTGAACGGAAGCTCGGCGCGGCGGGAAATCTCGGCAGCACTGGCACCGCGGGGCTCATCGCCCAGGAGGACCAGCAACCCCAGGGCTTTGCCCACCATGTCCGTGCGGTCCGCGGGACGTGCCCCCACCTTGCCCTCGGGCGGCATGGCATTGACTGGTTCGGCCGGGCGGACATCGGCAGCGGATTCATCATTGGCCGCTGTGGCTTGGTTCACACTCATACGTCGATGTTGCCACAATGTGAGAGCTATTTCTAGATAGTGATTATTTTCTTGACAGGTGACTGTCCTCACAGTCATAGTTTCTGTATCGCAAAAGTAGCTCCCACCATGTGGCTACACATGCCGGGTCTTTCCCACGGACTCCCGCCGCAACCCTGCCCGCACCAAGGCCTCGGCGGCTGCGCCTCCAGATCCATCCGCGACAATGTCGTCACACCAAAGGAACACCATGAGCAAGACACTTCCCTCCGCAGGGCCAGGTGCTCTCACCTCCACAGGGACGCCCCGCAAAGCCGCCCTCGCCAGCTTCCTGGGCAGCGCCGTCGAGTATTACGACTTCTTCATCTTTGGCTCGGCCGCAGCGCTGATCTTCCCCACGGTCTTTTTCCCCAGCGCTGACGCCAATGCCGCCATCATGTCCTTCGCAACATTCGGGTTCGCCTACGTTGCCCGGCCTATCGGGGCCATCATTCTGGGCCACTTCGGTGACCGGGTGGGGCGCCAGAAGGTCCTCATGTTCACGCTGGTGCTCATGGGCGCCTCCACCTTCGTCATCGGCTGCCTGCCGGACTTCAAGACCATGGGCTGGTGGGCCCCGGCGCTGCTGGTGCTGGCCCGGCTCTGCCAGGGGCTCTCCGCTGCCGGCGAGCAGGCCGGCGCCTCCTCCATGACCCTGGAGCACGCGCCGGACAACCGCCGCTCCTTCTTCACCTCCTGGACCCTCACCGGCACCCAGGGCGGCCAGATCCTCGCGGCCCTGGTGTTCATCCCCGTCCTGGCACTGCCGGACGAGATCAAGTTCGGCATCGGCTGGCGCATCCCGTTCTGGCTCAGCGCCGCAGTGGTGGTGGTCGCGTTCCTGATCCGCCGCACCCTGCACGAGCCGCCCGCTTTCCAGGAAGCCCGGAAGAACGCCCAGATCGCCAAGCTCCCCGTGGCCGACCTGCTCAAGGGCCACTGGCGCGACGTCCTCCGCGTGATCTGCTGCGCCTTCATCGCGGCCGTGTCCACCGTATTCGGCACCCTGGCCATCAGCTATGCCAAGACAGTGGCCGGCGTGGACGGCACCACCACCCTGTGGCTGGTGGTTGCCGCCAACATCGTGGCCCTGGGCACCCAGCCCCTCTTCGGAATGCTGGCGGACAGGATCGGCCGCAAACCGGTGTTTATCTACGGCGCCCTGGCCAGCGCGGTCCTGACTCCCGCCTTCCTGCTGAGCCTTGAGTCCCGCAGCGTCCCGCTGATGTTCCTGGCCGCCATCGGCTACTTCTCCTGCGGCTACGCAGCTGCCAACGCCGTCTGGCCGTCCTTCTATGCCGAAATGTTCAGCACCAAGGTTCGCTTCTCCGGCCTGGCCATCGGCACCCAGCTGGGCTTCCTGATGGCAGGATTCGCGCCGGCCATTGTGGCCGCCATGGGCGGGATCAAGCCCGGCGGCTGGGTGCAGATCAGCATCTTCACCGCCATCATCTGCGCCGTCGCAGCCGTGTCCGCACTGACCGCCAAGGAATCGTTCCGGACCCCCACCGCCCGGCTCGGCCTGAAGTAGGCCCCCGCCGCATACAGACTGGCCCGGTTTTCAGGCCGGAGAGCCCGCCATTCCCCCCAATGGCGGGCTCTCCCCCGTTAACACCGGGCCAGTCTGTGAGGACGCTGCGCTGCGGCTACCGGCCGGTCTCCAGCACCGAGGCGAGGTCGAAGGTCACCGGCTCCTCCAGTTGCGCGTAGGTGCAGGATTCCGGGTGCCGGTCCGGCCGCCAGCGGTTGAACTGCGCCGTGTGGCGGAACCGCTCGCCCTCCATGTGGTCGTAACGGACCTCCACCACCAGTTCCGGCCGCAGCGGCACAAAGGACAGGTCCTTCCCGGCACTCCAGCGGCTCCCCTCGGCATTGCGCGGCGTCCGTTCACCGTCCTCCTGCTTGGCCCAGGCCCACGGATGGTTGTCGAAGTCCGTCACCAGCGGCTGGAGTTCCTGGAACAGCTCCTGCCGGCGCTTCATCGGGAAGGCCCCGATCACGCCCACGCTGGCCAGGCCACCGTCCTCCTTATAGAGGCCCAGCAGCAGCGAGCCGATGGCATCCGGCCCGCTCTTGTGCAGCCGGTAGCCGGCCACCACGCAGTCAGCGGTCCGCTCGTGCTTGACCTTGAACATCACCCGCTTGTCCGGCTCGTACCGGCCCTCCAGCCGCTTGGCCACAATGCCGTCCAGCCCGGCCCCCTCAAACTGTTCGAACCACTGCGAAGCGGTCTCCTTGTCCGTGGTGGCCGCGGTCAGGTGCACCGGCGCCTTGGTGGCGGCGAGCGCCTTCTCCAGCGCGGCCCTCCGCTCCGCAAAGGGCTTGGCAGTGTAGTCCTCGTCGCCCAGTGCCAGGAGGTCGAAGGCCACAAAGCTGGCGGGGGTCTGTTCCGACAGCATCTTGACCCGGCTGGCGGCGGGGTGGATCCGCTGCTGCAGCGTGTCGAAATCCAGCCGGTCCCCGGAGGCCCCCACCAGGATGATCTCGCCATCCACCACGCAGCGCGGGGGCAGGTTTTCCTTGAGCGCGGCCACCAGTTCCGGGAAGTAGCGGGTCATGGGTTTTTCGTTGCGGCTGCCGATCTCCAGGTCATCGCCGTCACGGAAAATGATGGACCGGAAGCCGTCCCACTTGGGCTCGTAGCTGAGGGCTCCGCCGCCGGGGATACCGTCGATGCCGCTGACGGCCTTGGCGAGCATGGGCGGGACGGGCGGCATCACGGGAAGTTCCATGTGCCCATTCTTGCCCGGCCGGCAGTCCGCGCGATAGGGCGGCGCGCCCGGTGTCAGGCCGCCAGCAGCCAGACCACCAGCACCAGGACCGGCGCAGCGGCGGCCGTGGAAAGCAGGATGGTCTCCCGCGCCACAGCCACGCCCCGGCCGTACTTGCTGGCGAACAGGAAGACATTCTGGGCTGAGGGGAGCGCCGCCATGAGCACCACGCCCAGGAGCATGTGGTGGTCCAGGTTGAACAGGAAACGTCCGACGACGAACGCCACGCCGGGCATCACAGCGGACTTCAACGCCGTGGCAGTAAGGATTTCGGCCGTGTGCCCGCCGCTCCGGAGCATCCTGGTGCCGCGCAGCGACATGCCGAAGGCCAGGAGCACCACCGGGACCGCCGCACCGCCCAGCAGGGTCAGCGGCGCCATCACCGGGGCGGGCAGTTCGACGTGGAACGCGGCCAGGACCACGCCGAGCAGTGAGGCGATGATCATGGGGTTGCGAAAGGGCTGGGTGAGCATGAGCCGGGGCGAGAACCGGCCGGCCGCCGAGAAGTCCAGCAGGGTCAGGACCAGCGGGGCGAACAGGAGGAGTTGGACCAGCAGGACCGGGGCCACCGGCGTTGCGTCCCCCAGGGCATAAAGCGTGATGGGAATGCCGATGTTGTTGGCGTTGACGTAGGAGCCTGCCATGGCACCCACCGCCGTCTCGGCCAGGGGCCGTGGGAACCAGATCCGGCTCGCCGCCACGTATATCAGCGCGGTGGCCGCCGCCGTGATCATGGCCAGCGGAACATAGGCGGAAAAGACCACTGACAGGTCCGATTTCAACACCACCGTGAACAGCAGGACCGGGTTGGTGATGAAGAAGGCGGTGCGGGTCAGTGCCGAAATGGTGGGTTCATCGCCCAGGCCGCAGCGCGCAGCAAGGTACCCCACGGCGATGACGACGCCGATCACCGCCAGTCCCACCAGCACACCGCCCACGCGGGTCCTTCCGTCCGGTTCCGCCGTGCACCACCGCAGGAAGGCGGTACTACAAGTCCACAACTTATCGAATAAGGTGCCGGATGCCAGCATGCGTCCACGGATTGGCCGCTCCGGCCGCCTGCCGCCGCGCTTTGTGAAAAGATCAACCATGCGCGCCATGCAACACTCCAGCAAACTCCGGAACGTCCGCTACGAACTCCGCGGACCCATCCTTGAGGCCGCCAAGAACATGGAGGCCGAGGGCCACCGGATCCTGAAAATGAACCTCGGGGACACGGCGCCTTTCGGGCTGGAGGCTCCCGAGTCCGTGGTGGTGGACATGATCCACCACCTCCGCGGCGCCCAGGGCTACAGCGATTCCAAGGGCATCTTTACGGCCCGCACGGCCATCTCGCAGTACTACCAGACCCGCGGCCTGATGAACATCGGTGTCGAGGACATCGTGGTGGGCAACGGCGTCAGCGAATTGATCTCCATGTGCCTGCAGGCATTCATGGAGAACGGCGACGAAATCCTGGTCCCCGCCCCGGACTACCCCCTGTGGACCGCCGCCGTGACCCTGACCGGCGGCAAGGCCGTGCACTACATCTGCGACGAAGCCGAGAACTGGTGGCCGGACATGGCCGATGTGGAAGCGAAGATCACCAACCGCACCAAAGGCATCGTGATCATCAATCCGAACAACCCTACGGGCGCCGTCTACCCACGGCACATCCTGGAACAGTTCGCCGGCCTGGCCCGGAAGCACAACCTGGTGCTGTTCTCGGACGAGATCTACGAAAAAGTGCTCTACGGGGACGCCACGCACATCCACACCGCGGCGGTGGCCGAGGACGTCTGCTGCCTGACTTTCAGCGGCCTGTCCAAGGCCTACCGGATGCCCGGCTACCGTGCCGGGTGGGTGGCCATCACCGGTCCGCTGGCAGCCACCGCCGCTTACCGTGAAGCGCTGGAACTGCTGGCGTCGCTCCGGCTGTGCGCCAACGTTCCCGCGCAGCACGCCATCCAGACCTGCCTTGGCGGGTACCAGAGCATCGACGCGCTGGTGAAGCCGGGCGGGCGGCTGCGCGAGCAGCGGGACCTCGCCCACAAACTCCTTACTGCCATTCCCGGCGTCACCTGCGTCCCGGCGTCGGGCGCCATGTACCTTTTCCCGCGCCTGGACCCGGAACTGTACCCGATCGAGAGCGATGAGAAATTCGTCCTGGACCTGCTCCGGGACCAGAAGATCCTGGTCTCCCACGGCTCGGCCTTTAACTGGCCTGCACCGGACCACTTCCGGTTTGTCATCCTTCCCTCGGTGCTGGACATCGAGGAAGCCGTAAGGCGGATCTCCACCTTCCTGGCGGCCTACCGGGGCGGGGCAACCGCCTGAAACCTTTGCGGCGCGAAGAACTAACCGCGCCCTAACCGCGGGGAAACCGGTACGCAACATTCCCGGACCACACTTGGTAGTGCAGGCAAGAGCCGGCACCAGCTCCAGCCAGGAGGCCCCAGCGATGTTGAAGAAAGCGACCACGCATGTAACACGAGTCCGCGCCCTGGACCAGCTCCGCCGCGGCGACGAGATCGAAGCCCGCCTGTCGGTGGGGCCCTCTTACGATGACGTGGTGATCCGCCGCGGCAGCGTCCAGGAAACAGCGCCCGGAATCGGCGTGATCTGGATCCTGGACCGCATCAGCGGCCTGCGCAAGGCCATCAATACAGACGAATGCAGCGTCTGGCGGGTGGCATAGCCGGTCCGGGAAGACAGTGGCGGGCGTAGTCGGGAAGGACTGTCCGCACCATTTTCCTCCGTGAGGCGAAGCTGCCGGTGTGCAGGGCCAACGGTTCCGGGACTGATGAGCGGTCAGGAATCCGAGGGCCCGGCTCAGCCTCCCGCAACGGACTGGATAACCAGCACTTCCTGGCCGGGCTGCACTTCCGTATCCAGGCCCTGCAGCCGCCGCACTTCGTCGCCGTTGACATAAATGTTGACGAACCTGCGCAGCGCCCCCGTTTCGTCGCGGATCCGCCGCCCCAGCACGGCATAGTCCGAGGCCACGGCGTCCAGCAGCCGCGCCACCGTTACCGGCCCCTCGGCCGGGGTGGACAGGACGGACTGACCGCCCGCCAGCGGCTGCAGGACGCCGGGGAGCAGCAGGGAAATCTCAGGCACCGGCTACCACTGCCGCCCGGACGCACAGGACATCCGGCAGGTGGGACGCCACCTGCCGGAAGGTCTCCCCTTCGTCTGCGCTGGCGTAAACGGTCCCGCCCCGCGTACCGAAATACACCCCGGCCGGCTCCGCCGTGTCCACCGATGCGGCGTCCCGGAGCACGCTGTTGTATTCCTGCCCGGGGAGGCCGGCACTCAGCCGCTTCCACGAGTTCCCGGCGTCGTCCGTGCGGTGGACCGCCAGCTTGCCGTCCGGGGGGATGCGTTCGCCGTCGGCCTTCAGCGGCACCACCCAGGCGGTGCCGTCCCGGCGTGGATGCGTCAGCATGACGAACCCGAAGTCCGCGGGCAGGCCCCCGGCAATGGAGGTCCAGGTGTCGGCGTTGTCGTCCGTCCGGTAGACCCCGTGGTGGTTCTGGGCGTAGAGCCGCCCTTCCACCGCGGCATCGGCGGCGATCTTGTGCACGCACTGGCCGAACTCAGGGTTGGGGTCCGGCATGAAGTAGGCCGAGATGCCCTTGTTCCGGGCCTCCCAGGACGTTCCGCCGTCGAGCGAGCGGTAAACGCCGCCCGTACTCATGGCAACGTGGACGGTTTCGCCTGCCGGGTCCACGACGATGGAGTGGGCCGCCGCACCGCCATAGCCGGCTCCCCACTCACTGCGGTGCGGGTGCTCCCACAGGCCCCGGTTCAACTCGAAGTGCTCGCCGCCGTCCGTGGATTTCCAGACGGAGATGGGCTCGGCCCCTGCCCACACCACTCCGGGGCGGGACTGGTCATCCGGGTGGATCTGCCACACGCGCTCCAGGGCGGCGCCGGTGTCCTCAGGAAACCTGATGGCGCCGTGCTCGGGCTCGGACCACGTGGCGCCCAGGTCATCGGAGTGGGCCACCGTGGGCCCCCAGTGCGGGCTGCTGACCCCCACCAGGATCCGGGTGCGGCCCTGCCTGGTATCGATCCCGATACTGGGGATCTCAGCCATGAGGAAGTGGGGCCCGGTGAAGGACCACTCCCGCCTGTCCGGGCTTGTGGCGAGCCACAGCCCTTTCTTGGTGCCGATTGCCAGGAGGAAGGATTCTGCCGCCATTGCCATGCGGACCATGCAACCACCGCCAAGGGCGGGGCGCAACGGTTTTGGGGTCCGGATACCCGGATACCTGGCGGCCTGGACGCCGGCAGGCAGGGTTTAGTCGACGAATTCCGACTGTGTCTCGATGAAATCCCAGTCAGCAGAGGTGAGTACCGCAGCGGGATTGCCTGGATGCGGGCCGCCCGCCTCCGCAATGCCCTGGAGCACCGGAAGCGGCAGCTCCTCTGCCCGGAGGTTTTGCCGCAGCCATTCCTTGCTGGCGATGTCCAGGTCCAGCCACCACATGAAGATTTCCATCCTTGCCCTCCCTGCTCCAGTTAAACGGTAGGCCCGGCCCAGGGGGCGGACAAGCGTCCGGCAGGGAATCAGGTGGCCCGGAACCGCTTTAGGGTACTGGCAAGTAACGTGGCCCGCCCGCGCCGTGGAAAGACGAGTACTTCCTACTGGCGACTGCCCCAGACGGCGCCCCTAGCCTGAAATCTCAGCAAGCTGACCGTGTTGCTGGGGCATGCGGCGCCACCGCTGGCCAGCCCCGCCATGGTCCGTTTCACACCTATGGGGAGAAGACATGAAACGCACCTTAGCCACACTGGGTGCCGTGGGCCTGGCGGCATTGGCCGTCGCGGCCCCGGCAACAGCAGACAACGACAACAAGGCCTTCTGCCACGCGGCCGGAAGCGGCTACCAGTCGATCAGCATTGCCCAGCCCGGCTTCAACGGACACGAGAAGCACAAAGACGACATCATTCCGCCGAGCACCGAGCTCCCGGACGGCCTGAACTGGGATACCGGCAAGGCGACCTTCGAGAACAAGTGTGTGGTTCCGGCCAAACCGCCGGTTGTGGTGGACCCGCCGGTGTCCCCGCCCGCCGTCGTCGACCCCCCTGCCGGGGAAAAGCCGGTGGTTACGCCGCCCGTTGAGACACCCGTCGTCGTCGATGCCCCTGCCGGGGAAAAGCCCGTGGTCACGCCTGATACCGCTGTGGTGCAGCCGCCGGCCGTGGTGGCTCCGGCAGCTGCATCGGCCCAGGCCGCCCCCGTCCAGGCGGCGCCGGCCCAGCAGGCCGCCGCCGCACCGAAGGCAGCCCCGGCAGCCGTTCCCGCGGCCCCCGCCAGCGTGGGAACCAACCAGGGCTACAACGCCCAGACCGCCGTGGGCGGCACTG
Organism: Pseudarthrobacter sp. C4D7; assembly: GCF_013359725.1. Classification (GTDB taxonomy): domain Bacteria; phylum Actinomycetota; class Actinomycetes; order Actinomycetales; family Micrococcaceae; genus Arthrobacter. The sequence goes on from NZ_JABFMW010000004.1 coordinate 111,220, forward strand.
AGGGACTGCCGGGCTGGCTCGCAGGAGTGGGGGCGCTGGCTGCAGCAGGCGCAGTGGTGGCCGTCCGTCGCCGGCCGCGCCCGCTGCACAACGCCGGCTAGTCCGCGCTCCGCCACCTCCAGTGGCGAAGACAAGGAAGGCGTCCGGCCAGTGCCCGGCAGGGCGCCTTCCTTCCCACCCAACCCCGTGAGGAGTGCAATGCCGCAGCGGAACGCCACGCCGCAGGACCGACGCCGGCACGCAGGTTCCCGGCAAGGCATCACCGGCCGGCCGGGCTGGCGGCGGTGGAACCGGGGTGACGCGGCCATCCTCGGTTGTGGCATCCTCACGTTCCTCTCCCTCACTGCCGGCGCACCGCTGTTCCACCCGGCCCCGCTGCTGTCCGCCGGCAGCGCCCCCGCTTCGGCTCCCAGTGTTCCGGGCTCCACCGGCCTCCGGGCGGCCGCGCCGGTCGCGGACACCGGGATGCCGCCGGCAACAGCGGTGGCGGCCCAGCCGCCGGCCCGGACGGTAGCCGAAGAACCCCCTCTTCCGCCTTCGGCCCCACCAATCCACCTCCGCTACCCGGACGCCGGCCTGGACGTGGCCGTCCAGCCGCTGGAACTGGACGGGGAAGCCCAGTCCACCCGTACCATTGAGCCCCCCGCCACCAAGGACGGTTACTGGCTCACGGCTTTCGGCACCCCGGGCAAAGGCTCCGGCAACACCACTTACGTCATCGGCCACAGCTGGGAGGGCGCGGACGCGCCCTTCAACCACCTCAGTTCCGCCGCCGCAGTTGGCGGCCTGCTTGACGTCCAGACGGCGGCGGGAACCATCAGCTACCGCGTGGACAGCGTCACGACATACCTGAAATCCACCCTCAAGGACAGCCCGGTCTGGGACATGGTGCCCAACCGCCTGGTCCTCATCAGCTGCTACACGGAGGACCCGTGGGGCAGGAACGTGGTGGTTACCGCCTCTCCCGCAGTTCCGTAGCGTCCCTGCAGGGCAGCGCGAATAGGTGCCCGGGCCCAACGTACCTGTTCATCCGGCCCGGAGCCGGTGAGAATGGCAGCATGACGTGGGAACACTTCGACGACGCCCCGCTGTTGGTGGGGATCATGCCCAAACAGCATCCGGAAGTACTCCAGACCGCGGCTGCCCTGGCCGGCCGTTTGGGCGCGGCGCTGGTCTGCGCGTACGTGGACGAAGCGAGTTACCTCGTGGAGTGGGACCCTGCACGCTCCGCGCACCGCCTTTCACGGCACCCCGGGGATGACGACGACATGCTGGAGTTGACCACGCAACTGAAAGCACAGGTCCAGGACGCCGTGGACAGGGTGGCCGGTGCCAGCCCGCCGGAGTGGTCCTTCCGCACCCTGACGGGTGACGCGGCCCGCGCTTTGGGCCAGCTGGCAGCCGAGGTGAATGCCCCCATGATCATCGTGGGAACCTCCGAGCGCGGCCTGTCCCATCGCCTCTCGGAGGCTCTGGGCGGATCCGTTGGGGCTTGGCTCAGCCACCACCAGAGCCGTCCGGTGCTGGTGGTTCCGTACCGGATGCCTGCGCACGAGGACCGGCCATGAGCGGGACTGACACGGACAAAAAGAGCGCCCCTGGGGCACGGTTAAAGTAAAGCGAAAGTAGTTATTCATGGTGCTGGCGCAGTGCCGTACCAGCCAGTAAGCTAAATGTTGCAAGGCCGATCCAGACAGCTGAAGCCGGACTTGCCCAAGAGCTGCTCCGGAGTGCGTATCCCCCAATAACGCACTCCGGAGCTTTTTTGTGTCCTGGACCGCCCGCCCGCGCGCCATTGCCAACACCACGTCGGGTATACCCCCATGGGGTACTTGCGAAGATACCCCCAGTGGGTATACGTTGGCTGCATGAACGCTACCGAAGGAGCCGTTGCGGCCGCAGGACAGCAGCCTGCCGGAGAGGGCACGGCGCCCCAGCACGGGTATACCGGAAACAAGGACGCGTACCTGCGGCGCCTCAAGCGCATTGAGGGCCAGGTCCGGGGCATTGCCCGGATGGTGGATGAGGACAAGTACTGCATCGACATCCTCACCCAGGTTGCCGCCGTCACCAAGGCGCTGCACGCCGTCAGCCTGGGACTGGTGGAAGAACATATCGGCCACTGCGTAGTGGGGGCGGCCGCCGAGCCGGACCCCGAGGCACGCGCAGACGCCATTGACGCCAAGGTGAAGGAAGCCGCTGACGCCATCGGCCGGCTGCTTCGCTGAGAACACCCTGCAGTCCCCTGCCGGCCACCGCCGGCCCCACAAAAGGAGCACGCCATGAGCACCACGTCCCCCACCACCACAACCGTCAGTGTTTCCGGCATGACCTGCGGACATTGCGTCTCCGCCGTCAGCGAGGAACTGGAAGCCATCGACGGCGTTGAAGCCGTTGCGGTCGACCTGAACGCCGGCGGCATCTCCACCGTGACCATCACCTCGGGCAAGGAACTCTCCCCCGCGGAGATCGGCGAGGCAGTTGCCGAAGCCGGCTACCTGGTGGTTGCCAACGAAGCCTAGGAACCCTTCCCCCGCTACCGGAAAGCACACCATGAGCCACCAGGAACTGCTCCACCCGCCGGGCACCCGCGTCGTCGAACTCGATATCGAGGGGATGACCTGTGCGTCCTGCGTCAACCGCGTGGAAAAGAAGCTGGGCAAGCTCGACGGCGTGGCCGCCACGGTCAACCTGCCCCTGGAGTCGGCTTACGTCACGGTCCCGGACGGCGTCACCGATGAGCAGCTGGTGGACACGGTCAACGCGGCCGGCTACAAGGCAACGGTCCGCCAGCAACGGCCGACGGGCGGCGAAGGTGGTCCAGCCATTGAACCCGCCGCCATGCCCGCCGCGGAACTCCGCCCCCGTCTCATCCTGGCAGCCGCCCTGACCATCCCGGTGTTCCTGGTCAGCATGATTCCTGCATTCCAGTTTCCCAACTGGGGCTGGGCCGCGGCGGTGCTGGCACTGCCGGTGGTTACGTGGGCCGCGTGGCCCTTCCACCGCGCGGCGGCCATCAATGCAAGGCACCTGGCGTCCACGATGGACACCCTGGTGTCCCTCGGAGTGGCGTCGGCCTACCTTTTTTCGGCCTGGCAGCTGCTGGCCGATCCGCGGATGACCGAAAACCCGGGTATGGAAGGCATGTCCGGCGGCCTGTACTTCGAGGTGGCCTCGGTGGTTACCACCTTCCTGCTCCTGGGCCGGTACCTGGAGGCCAACGCCAAGCAGAAGGCCGGAGATGCCCTTAAAGCCCTGCTGAACCTGGGCGCCAAGGACGCCACGGTCCTGCGCAACGGCAAAGAGGAGAAAATTTCCGCCGCCACGCTGCAGGTGGGCGACGTCCTGGTGGTCCGGCCGGGAGAGAAAATCGCCACCGACGCGGTGGTGGTGGACGGCGCCTCGGCCGTTGACGCCTCCCTGGTGACCGGGGAATCCGTCCCCGTGGAGGTGGGCCCGGGCAGCCGCGTCACCGGTGCCACCATCAATACGTCCGGCCGCCTGCTGGTCAGGGCCACCCGGGTGGGCTCTGAGACCACCCTTGCCCAGATGGCACGGCTGGTGTCGCAGGCCCAGACCGGCAAGGCACCCATTGCACGGCTCGCGGACCGGATCAGCAGCGTCTTCGTGCCGGTGGTCCTGGGCCTGGCGGTCCTGACGTTCCTGCTCTGGCTTCTCTTTGCCGGCCCGGCCGGGGACGGGGACCGTCTGCGGCAGGCATTCACGGCCGCCGTCGCCGTCCTGGTCATTGCCTGCCCCTGCGCCCTCGGCCTGGCCACGCCGGTGGGCCTGCTCACGGGCACCGGGCGGGGAGCGCAGCTGGGCATCCTGATCAAGGGCCCGCAGGTCCTGGAGGACACCCGCACCGCGGACACCATCCTCCTGGACAAGACCGGAACAGTTAGCACCGGCATCCTGGCCGTCGACGCCACGGCATCGTTCCCCGGCTTCCAGGACCAGGAGGTCCTTCGGCTTGCCGGCGCCGTCGAGGCCGCATCCGAGCACCCGGTGGCCCGCGCCATCGCAGCAGCAGCCACGGAAGAATCCACCGGCGCAACGGCCGACGCCGGCGGGTTGCCTCCCGTGCAGGGGTTCAGCTCCGCCCCGGGCGGCGGAGTCTCGGGAACCGTGGAGGGCAGGTCCGTGATGGCCGGGCGGAGCGGCTGGCTGGAGCAGAACGGCATTTTCCTGGACGCCGGCCAGCAGGCCATGCTCGCCTCCGCTGAACAGGGCGGCGCAACGGCCATCTGCGTCTCCGTGGACGGAAAGGCAGCTGGAATCATCAGCCTCCGCGACACCATCAAGGAAGGCTCCGCTGCCGCCGTCGGACGGTTGAAGGAGTTGGGCCTGCGGCCCATCCTGCTGACCGGGGACAACGCCGCGGTGGCCGCCCAGGTGGCTGCCGCCGTCGGAATTGCCCCGGAAGATGTCTACGCCGGCATCCTGCCCGAAGGAAAGGTGGCGGCAGTCCGCAAGCTCCAGGCCGGTGGCGCCACGGTTGCCATGGCCGGGGATGGCGTCAACGACGCCGCTGCGCTGGCGCAGGCTGACCTGGGAATTGCCATGGGGTCGGGCACGGATGTGGCCATCGAGGCAGCGGACCTGACGGTCATGGGCAACGACCTCGCCCAGGTGGCGCAGGCCATTGAGCTGTCCCGGAAGACCCTGGGCACCATCAAGACCAACCTGTTCTGGGCATTCTTCTACAACGCGGTGGGCATCCCGGTAGCCGCCCTGGGCCTGCTCAATCCGATGATCGCCGGCGGGGCCATGGCTGCGAGCTCGGTCCTGGTTGTGGCCAACTCGCTGCGGCTGCGCAGCTTCGGCAAGTAGCTGCGCCAGCAACCCCCAAAAGGGTCAGGCCGCGCCGTACCGCTCCGTGGCACGCGCCCTGGCCTTGGCCGCCTCCGCCTCCCTGTCCTGGGGGGGCGCCTGCGTCACCAGTGCATCCAGCAGGTGCTGGGTGATGTGCGCGATCTCATGGACAGCGTTGTCGAAGGCCTCCTGGTTGGCCTTGGACGGCTTGGTGCTGCCGCTGATCTTGCGGACGTACTGGAGGGCGGCTGCGTGCACTTCCTCGGAGGTGGCGTGCGGCTCGAAGTTGTGAAGGGTTCGGATATTCCGGCACATAACGCCATGCTAGGCTCTTCCAACGCCTGGGATCGACCCCTTTTCATGGTCTCCACCCGGCGTCCATGGGGAGCCCGGCATGGGCAGGGCTGCCCATCGACACTGTTAGGGGGCCGGGATAGGTTTTAGGCAATGGATCTTCCGGATGAGCCGGGGGGCCGCTGGGGATGCCGATCTGGTTCGGATCCACAACCTAACAAGGAGAAACTGATGGCTATTTGGGGTGCAGACGTTGAGCAGCTTCGCCAGCTCGGCAGCAAGCTTCAGGCAGGTGCGTCCGAGATCGAGACGCAGAAGTCCACTCTCACCAAGGTTCTGAGCAGCACCAACTGGGAAGGCCCGGACGCAACCAAGTTCCGCAACGAGTGGTCCGGTACCCACACCGCGATGCTCACCAAGGTTGCCGAGGCGCTGAAGGAAGCCGGCTCACAGGCCAAGCGCAACGCTGAAGAGCAGAGCCAGGCCTCGCACTAGGCTTACCGCCGCTGGCGGGAGGGCAGGGACACCAACCGGTGTCCCTGCCCTCTTTTTGTTGACGGTCGACGGCGGCGCCCGGGCCGGCCTAGGGGACGGGCTCGACGTCGTTGGCGTGTTCCAAGGGCGACGCCTGCACGGTCAGCCCCGCTGCGCCGGCGGCGGCTGCCGCGCGCAGTTCGTCCACCCGGACAAGGATGACACCGCCGACAATCAGGACACCGCCCAGGAGCTGGATGGCACCGGGAAGTTCCCCCAGCAGCAGCCATGCCCACAGCACGGCAAACAGGACCTCGGTCAGCGACACGAAGGACGCCACCTTGGAACCGAGCGCCCGCGCCGCCATGATGCCCGAGGTGTAGGCCAGGACAGTGGCCAGCACCACCAGCCCCGCCAGGGACACCCACCAGGGCGTGGTCCAGGGTCCGAGCGTGGTGTCCGCAGTACTGAAGGCCATGGGCAGCAGCCCGGTGGCGGCAGCAAGCCACATCACCGCGGCACCGGTCAGCAGTCCCCCTGATGCCAGCACGATGGGCGGCAGCGTGTCGTTCTCCCGGGCTGTAATGAAGAAGTAGACGGCAAGGCAGACGGCGGCCGCCATGCCCCATAGAACTCCCACCAGGTCCACCTTCACGGCTCCCGTGAGGTCCAGGACCAGCACCAGCCCGGCCAGGGACAGGAGTGTCCCGCCGGAGGTCAGCAGCCGGGGACGCCGGCGGCTCGCAGCCCAGAGCCACAGGACGATGATCACCGGGGCCAGGTACTCCAGCAGGAGTGCCACGCCCACGGACAGCCGCGCCACGGCGTTGAAATAGAACAGCTGGCAGGCCGCCACCCCAATGAGCCCGAACAGCACGATGGTGACCCAATTGTCCCGCAGTTGGTGCCAGCGGCCCTTGAGCGCGAACGCGGCCGGCAACGCAAGGATCAGGGCTGCGCCAGTCAGGCGGGCGGTGACGGCGGCTCCCGGCGACCAGCCGGTCTCCAACAATGATTTGGCGAAGGATCCGGACAGGCCGAAGACCGCCGACGAGAACAGCGCCACCCCCAGGCCGGAGGCCAGGAAGCCGGGGCGCCCGGCTGGGAGTTCCGTGGTGGGGACGTGGTTTTTGGCGGCAGGCACCGTCGCCTCCTGTCAGGAGTAAAGTGGGGTAATGCTCATGACATTACGCCCGGGCACTGTAAGGAGTCAACATGGTTTTCGCCCCTGACACGGAAGTGGCGTTGCGCACGGTGGTGAACCTCATCAACACCGCTGCCAACGGCAGGGAGGGGCTGTCCTCGATTGCGGATTTGGATGCCTTCCTGGCCGCGGAGGGGTTTTCCGGGGGAAGAAGCCGTGATGACGCGGAGCTGGAAAGCGTGCTGCAGCTGCGCGGGGAACTGGCGGCGGCATGGACGGCGGATGAGGACGGTGCAGTCCAGACCGTGAACCGGCTGCTGCGGGATGCCAACGCCCTGCCGCAGCTAATGAAGCACGATGGCTGGGACTGGCACCTGCACGCTACGGCACCGGAGGCTCCCCTGGCAGACCGGATGAGCACCGAGGCAGCCATGGCCCTGGCGGACGTGATCCGCGGCAAGGAAATGGACCGGATGCGCACATGCGAATCAGAGGACTGCGATGCCGCAGTGCTGGACCTGAGCCGCAACCGGTCCAAGCGGTATTGCGATACGGGGAACTGCGCCAACCGGGCGCACGTGGCCGCCTACCGGGCCCGGCAGGCCGCTGCCACCTAGCACTACCCGCCTGCGTGCGGACCCGGGGGCGGGTGCGCCCCTATTGCTGGGGCGTACCTTCGGTGTTCTCGCCGGGTGCAGGCGGAGTCTGGCTGCCCGGCGCGCCGAAACCGTGGCTGGAACCTCCATGGGTGGACGCCCTGGGCGCTGAGCTCAGGTTTACGCCGGATCCCTTGCCCAGGTGTTCGGCGTTCTCCTTGTAGCTCATCGATAGCATGGCCGCGATGACCAGGGTGACGATGAAGGCGATGCCGGCTGCCGTGAAGGCGAGGTCGAACCGGGGCGCCCGGGCACTTCCCCCGGAGGCGAAGATCAGTACTGCAACGAAGGCGACGACGGCCCAGAACGCCGAGAACATCAGCGGCCCCTTCACCGAGGTCCGCAGCTTGCGCGGTTTTCCTTGATGCTGGTCAGCCACAGTGGTTCCTCCCTGCAGGCGGCGCATGGCCGGCCTGGTGTACGAATTGCGGTGCGCACCGGATTTTCTACAGAAAGTAGAACGGCACTTCTCCTAGTTTACGGCTTACCTGCGCCGTCCCGGGCATCGTGCCGCAGCGTCAGGCCGGACAACACCCACAGGACACCGGAAATTATGGCCCCTCCACCGGCCACACCCAGCAGGGCATGGGCGCCAAGGTTGATAAAGAAAGGCAGCAGCGCCGCTGTGCCGATTCCGATGGCTCCGGACGCAATCCAGTCCCGGGCCAGGACGTGGCGTCCCCTCTGCTGGAGGCCGCACGCCAGCTCAAGGACACCTGCGACGCCGAGTCCCAGGGCAGCAATCACCCCGAACAGCAGGTCGCTGTGCATCAGGATCACCGCAAAGCCTGCGCCGGCGAGGACGGCGGCACCGGCGGAAAGCAGCTTGCCGGAGAGCGACTTCGGGGCAATCCCCGAGGCAGGGATGATGCGGAGGGAAACCACTCCAGTGGCCAGCAGGTACAGGCCCCCGGCCCAGCCCATGACCTCCACGGAAGGCGAAGTCCAAAAAACCGTCACGGCGCCGAAAGCCAACGCAGCGGCCGATCGCAGCAGGACCGGCTTCCAGAGATCGTTACGGGGGGCAGTTCCCGGGGCAGCGCCCGCGGGGATGGATGGTTGCGTCACCGGTCCAGTTTAGTGGGGGCCGCTGGAAGGTCGAACCGGACCGCCAAGCCCCCGGCCGGCCCGGACGGGCTTTCAAGCGGACCCCAGCACCATCCAGCGGTCGGACCTGGCGCGCACGCCCAGGGTGAGGGCACGCGCGGCCATGTATCCCACGCCGAAAGCGGCCCACAGCCACCCCAGTCCTGCGGCGCCCGCGCCGCCGGAGACCGCCACCCAGGCCAGCAGCGGCGCGTAGATGGCAAGGTTCACCAGCCCGGCCAGCGCCAGGTACCGCGCATCGCCCGCGCCGATCAGCACACCGTCCAGGACGAAGACGTAGCCGGCGATCGGCTGGCCGGCAGCCAGGACCCAAAGCGCAACCGTGAGGGCCGCCCGGACGCCCGGATCCGGGGTGAACAAGGCCCCCACCCACGGTGCAGCCACTGCCAGGAGGAGTCCGGTCACCACGCCAAACCCGGCACCCCACCTGATCATGGTGCCGGTCAGGAGCCTGGCCCGGCCGGCATTCGAGGCACCCAATTCCTTCCCAATGAGGGCTTGCGCGGCGATGGCCAGGGCATCCAGCGCGAACGCCAGGAAAGAAAAAATGGTCATGGCCAGCTGGTGGGCGGCGAGATTGACCTCGCCCTGGGCCGTCACCACCAGCACGGTGGCCAGGATCGCTGCCCGTAGGCTGAGCGTGCGCAGCATAAGCCAGGAGCCAACGCGCGTCATGCTCCGGATGCCACGCCAGCTGGGCAGGAGGCTGACGCGGTGCCGCACCGCATTGCGGCGCACCATCACCACGTAGACGGCCGCCATGGCCCACTGGGCCAGGCTGGTCCCGATGGCCGAACCGGCCACAGACAACCCCAGGCCGTAGACAAGCCACAGGTTCAGCAGGATGTTGACGCCGAATCCGGCCGTTGCAACCACCAACGGGGTCCGGGTGTCCTGCAGCCCGCGCAGCACGCCGGTGCCGGCGAAAATCAGGAGCATGGCCACCAGGCCCGGCATCGACCACCGGAAGTAGTCGACCGCAAATGCCTTGACGTCGCCCTCCGCGCCCAGCAGGCCGATCAGCGGTTCAGCTGCGGCGAATCCGGCCACGGCGAGGAGCACCCCCAGGAGAGTTGCCAGCCACACGCCGTCGCGGCCCGCAGCGAGGGCCTTGCCCAGCTGCCCCTCGCCGATGGCACGGGCTACCGCGGGCGTCGTGGAATACGCCAGGAAGACCATCAGGCCGACGACGGTCTGCAGCACCGCCGACGCCAGGCCCACACCCGCCAGCTGGGCGACGCCGAGATGCCCCACGATGGCGGAATCGGCCAACAGGAAAAGGGGTTCGGCCACCAGCGCCCCGAAGGCGGGGACAGCGAGGCGAAGGATGTCGCGGGCAGGGCTCCGGGTGCCGGCCGACGCGGCGGCAGGGGCAGGTTGTTGGGGCACGGTGCCAGCTTAACCGCGTTGCGTGGCGGGGACCGGCCGGCCATGACAAAGCCCACAATCACTGATTAATAGTTGACACTTCAACTATTAATGGGAAACAGTGGAATCATGAACAAGCAAGCACTGACCACTACCGCCCTTGCAGCCCTCCGCATTGTCCTCGGCTTCCTCTTCGCAGCCCACGGTTGGCAGAAGTTCAATGAATGGACCATCGCCGGGACCCAGGCCTCCTTCGCCAGGATGGGCGTTCCGGCCGCCGACCTCATGGCCCCCGCCGTTGCAGTCCTGGAGCTGGCAGGCGGCATTGCCCTGATCCTGGGGGTCCTGACCCGCGTCGTGGCCGCCCTCCTCGTAGTGGACATGCTGGGTGCCCTTTTCCTGGTACACGCCCCCGCCGGCGTCTTCGCCGCAAACGGAGGCTATGAACTCGTGCTGCTGCTGGCCGCGGCCTCCTTCGCCCTGGCCCTGACTGGGGCCGGCCGGCTCTCCCTGGACCGCGCCCTGTTCGGCCGCCGTCCCCAGTCCCGGCTGGCAGCCCTCGCCTAGCAACTCCCGCATGACCCCCAACGACGGCGGCAAGGCACCCACGGTGCCCTGCCGCCGTCGGACTTTTAAGCTGCCTCTTGGCTTTATTTCAGCGTCAACCGGCCGGTAACCGGGGCCGCCAGTAGGATCGCAGCATGACTGAGACCCGCCGGCCCAACTCGGTAACCCTCCGCTTCCTCGCCGCCCCCACCGACGTGGGGCACAGCGGCTCGGTGGATGCCGGCACGGTGCTCGAGTGGGTGGACAAGGCCGCCTACGCCGCCGCAGTGGGCTGGGCCAAGTCCTACTGCGTGACCGCCTACGTGGGAAACATCCACTTCGCCGATCCCGTGAACAGCGGGGACATGGTGGAGGTGGAAGCCACCATCGTCTACACCGGCCGGTCGTCCATGCATATCCACACGGTGGTCTCCTCCGGGGATCCAAAAGGCGGCCCGGCCACGATGCGCAGCCAGTGCATGGTCATCTTCGTGGCCGTCGGCGAGGACGGCAAGCCCATCCCGGTGCAGCAGTTCGAGCCTTCCACCCCCGCCGAAATCGAGCAGCGGGACCACGCGCTTGCCAGGATCAAGGTCCGCGAACAGATCGTGGAAGCCATGAACCGGCAGGAATATACCGACGCCGGCACGGCCGAACGGGTCACGCTGCGGTTCATGGCCGCCCCCACCGATGTGAACTGGGGCGGAAAGGTCCATGGCGGCATCGTCATGAAATGGATCGATGAGGCCGCCTACGTGTGCGCCTCCCGCTACTGCGGCATGGATACCGTGGCCGTGTTCTCCGGCGGCGTCCGCTTCTACCGGCCCCTGCTGATCGGCCATGTAGTGGAAGTGGAGGCCCGCCTGGTCTACACCGGGACCAAGGGCATGCACATTGCCGTCCACGTCCGCTCCGGAGACCCCAAGGGCCGGGAACTGAACCTCACCACCTATTGCCTCACAGTGATGGTGGCGCGCGACGACGAGGGCAACTCAGTGCCCGTCCCGGCGTGGGTGCCCGTCAGCGAAGAGGACAAGCGCCTCCATGCCCACGCCCGCGAGCTCCTGGAAATCCGGGGGACGGCGCCGGGGAACCGCCTTCCAAACCACCTGCTCGCCGCAGCAGGCCATGCCGGCATAACTGCGTCCGAAGCCGGCGAAGAGGGCTCCTAGAAGCCGCCACCGCCGCCGGCGTCGCCGGCCATGTTGGCGAAGCGGGAATAGTGGCCCTGGAACGCCACCACAATGTCCTTGGTGGGGCCGTTACGGTGTTTGGCCACCAGGATGTCCGCCTCGCCGGCGCGGGGGGATTCCTTGTCGTAGACGTCTTCGCGGTGCAGCAGGATCACCATGTCGGCGTCCTGCTCGATGGACCCCGACTCACGAAGGTCCGAGACCATGGGGCGCTTGTCCTGGCGCTGCTCCGAGCCACGGTTCAGCTGGGACAGGGCAATAACGGGAACCTGGAGTTCCTTGGCAAGGAGCTTCAGCGCACGCGAGAATTCGGAGACTTCCTGCTGGCGGGACTCCACCTTCTTGCCCGAGCTCATGAGCTGCAGGTAGTCGAGGATAACCAGCTTGAGGTCATGCTGCTGCTTCAGGCGGCGGCACTTGGCACGGATTTCCATCAGGGACATGTTGGGGCTGTCATCGATGAACAGCGGGGCATCGTTCATGCGGCCCATGGTGGTGGCGATCTTGGACCACTGCTCGTCCTTGATGGTTCCCTTGCGGAGGTCCTGGAGTCCGATGGTGGCTTCGGCGGACAAGAGGCGCATGGCGATCTCGTTCCGGCCCATTTCCAGGGAGAACATGACGGTTGCGAGGTTGTTTTTGATGGCCGCAGACCGCGCGAAGTCCAGGGCGAACGTTGACTTACCAACGGCGGGGCGTGCGGCGATGACGATCATCTGGCCGGGGTGCAGGCCGTGGGTCAGCTCGTCGAGTTCGTAGAAGCCGGTGGGGACACCGGTCATGCCCTCCCCGCGGTGGCCCGACGCCTCGATTTCGTCCACTGTGGACTCCATGACGTCCTTCAACACCACGTAGTCCTCTGCGGTGCGGCGTTCGGCCACGGCGTAGACCTCCGCCTGGGCCTGGTTCACCAGGTCCTCCACCTCGCCGTCCGAGCCGTAGCCCAGCTGGACGATCTTGGTGCCTGCGTTCACCAGGCGGCGGAGCACTGCCCGCTCGGCCACGATCTCGGCATAGTAACCGGCGTTGGCTGCGGTGGGCACCGTCTGGATGAGCTCATGCAGGTAAGCCGGGCCGCCAATCCTGTTGATCTCGGCGCGCTTGGTCAGCTCATCGGACACCGTGACAGCATCGGCAGGCTCGCCGCGGCCATACAGGTCGATGATGGCCTCGTAGATGGTCTCGTGCGCCGGGCGGTAGAAATCCTGGCCGCGGAGGATCTCCACCACATCCGCGATGGCATCCTTGGACAGCATCATGCCGCCGAGGACCGATTGTTCGGCGGGGATGTCCTGCGGCGGTTTCCGGCTCGCGTCCGATCCTCGGGTTGCCTCGACAGGGTCCAGATGCGCGATTGACAAAGCTGCCGTCCTCCATTTGTACCGGGCGTTCAGCCCGGTGGTCCATCCTGTTCATGGCCTCCGACAATCGGATCCGCCACCTACCCAGGTCTACCCGCAGGCCCTGACATTTGAGCTCCCGGGATCCGGAAATAAGCTCTGGTCCGGGGTTATCCCCAGTATCCACAGCTTTTCCACAGAGAGCCCCGGGCGGCGGAGCCGAGGGGCCCGGAATCCAGGAAGAATGGCCTGCGGCGGCCATGGGGAACAGGTACTCCGCTACGCTAACCGCCATGGCGCCGTGAGGAAAGCCAGCAAACCGTGAGCCCTGTGGATAACCTGTGCAGTATGCGGCATAGCTTGTGCACAGCCTGTGGGAAAATCTGTGGAAACTAACTTTTTTTGGCAGCCTAGGAGCATCTGACCTGGGAAAACGCTGGAATCGGCTTGTGGAGTAAATATTTCTTCGGGGGAATTTCATCCACAGGCACTGAGGGGCCGGGTCGGCACCAGACGGCGTCCGGCGCGGCCGGCAAGCGTTTGCGGACAGGCCGTGGCGCTCCTCATATTCCACAGCGGTGGTTTGACGGGAACCTGCTCCGGCCTGTATGCGGACGCTCGAACTTAGCTGTGGATAACCAATCTGGATTAGGCTCTAGGTATGGGCGGGCGGCCATCAGGACGACCGCACCAGGCCACCGCCAGGACGTCAACAGAACGGCTCGCTGAAATGGAATCCCTTGTGGTCCCTGTCCTTATCCTGCTTGCAGTGGCTGCGGCTGTCATGCTGGCATACCGCGCTGCCCGCCGCCGCACGTCCGGCCGGGGCACGGGGACCTCACAGCCCGCCCCGACGTCCCCGGACCTGGCCCGGCAGGCAGCCGGCCGGTTGTCGGAAGAACAGCACCGCCGGATCTACGCCCTGATTGCCCAGGGCCAGCCCGTGGCAGCCATCAAGCTGTACCACGAGGCCACCGGCGAGGGCCTGCGGGCCTCGCGCGACGCCGTGGGTGCCCTGGCGTCCCACCCTCAGCCCTACGTGGCCCAGGAGCCCGCAGCAGCCGTCAGCGAGGACGACGACGGGCCACAGCGGTTCCCGTACCGCTACAGGGCGATCGCCAGCAAAGGCGACGTAACCCGGGAAGTCAGCAGCAACATGCTCAACGACGAGATCTACGGCAGGATCCGCACGCTGGCCCGGAACGGGGAAACAGAGGCTGCCGCCAACGCGCTGACGCGCCACTCCGACATCTCCCTGACGCAGGCGCGGGAATTCATCGCGCTTCTTGGCGACTAGCGCGGGCCGGAGATCCCGGCCAGCAGCTGCTCAAACGGAAGGGATTCCAGCGGGGCGGACTTACGGCCCGGCTGGGGCCCTTCCAGGAGCCGGCTGAATTCGCTGGCCGCGCGTTCGATACGCTCCGCCAGGGATGAGCCGCCCTCCACGGTATTTCCCCAGTCCTGGGGCCCCGCAAAGACCCCCGTGGCCGCCATCCGCGTCCGAAGGTAGCTGAACAGTGGCCGCAACGCGTAGTCGAGGACCATCTGGTGCCGGTCCGTCCCGCCCGTGGCGCCCAGCAGCACCGCCTTGCCGTCCAGCGACTTGGGATCCAGGACATCGATGAAGGACTTGAAAAGGCCGCTGTACGAGGCGCTGAAGACCGGGGTGACGGCAATAATCCCGTCCGATGCCTCCACCCCGGCAATGATGTCGGCCAGCGCGGGAGCTGCGTAGCCGGTGACAAAGTTGTTGGCGATGTCCACGGCCAGGTCGCGGAGCTCAACGACGTCCACCGTCACCTGGTATCCGCCGGCCTCGAGCTGCCGTACGGCAGCAGCCGAAAGCTGGTCCGCCAGCAAGCGGCTCGAAGAGGGTACGCCAAGTCCTGCGGAGAGGACGGTAATACGGCGGGTTTCCATGGCAGTCTCCTGGGGTTTGCTCACTCGAGCATACATGCGTATGCATCTATACCCATGAACTTCCGGCGGGTCCGGAGTATTCCCGCGCGCTGGTGGCCGGCTTGGTCAGAGCAGAACGGTTCCCTCAATGCAGGTGGTGGAATCCCCACCTATCCAGATGTCGCCTCCATCAGAGGAGACGTGGATGCGGCCGGAGCGCCCCAGGACCGTGCCCTGTGCGGCCACATACCGTCCCGGCGCCCGGCCGGTCCCGATAAGCCATTGGGCCGCCCCCGCATTGAAGCTGCCGGTCACCGGATCTTCAACCATGGCATCTCCGGGGATGAAGGTCCGGACCTCAAAATCGGCGTCGCCGCCCGGCGCGTGGGGGCCAATGACGCCGATCTTGAGGTTTCCCATTGCGGCGGGGTCCGGATCCAGGGCCAGGACCTGCCGGGCCGAGTCCAGCAGGACACCGATCCACTCGGGACCATTGACCAACCACGAGGAGTCCACCACGGCGTCCGCAGGCACGCGGAGAGCAGCGGCCACTTGGCGGCGGACGGACTCTTCCACCGGTTCGAAGCGGGTCAGGGGCGGCGCAGCGAGGGCAGGCCGCCCGCCGTCGCGCCTGATCCGCACCAGCCCCGCCCCGCACTCCTGGACGAGCCCGTCCGCCGACTTCGGGACACCTCCGGCCTGGAGCCATGCGTGCGCCGAGCCGAGGGTTGGGTGCCCCGCGAACGGGAATTCCTCGGTGCCGGTGAAGATCCTGACCCTGTAGTCGGCACGGGGGTCCGTGGGCGGCAGCAGGAACGTCGTTTCCGAGAGGTTGGTCCAGTTGGCGAAGTGCTGCATGGTTGGCGTGTCCAGCCCCTGTGCATCAAGGACGACGGCGAGCGGGTTGCCTCGGTAGGCCTGGCCGGCGAAGACATCCACCTGGCAGAAGGGGCGGTGGCGGGGGTTCGGGTTCACCGGAGCAGGCTACCACCGTGCAAACGAAAGACCCCCGCCGCCGGAATCCGGCAACGGGGGTCTTGACGTGGGGTGGGGAAATTACTTTCCTGCCACCACGTCCAGGTCGATCACAGCGGCAACGTCAGCGTGGAGGCGGACGTTGGCCTGGTAGGAACCAACCGACTTGATGTGTGCGGGCAGTTCAACCTTGCGCTTGTCGATCTTGCCAAGGCCTGCGGCCTCAACAGCGTCGGCGACGTCGCCCTGCTTGACGGTGCCGAACAGGCGGCCGGACTCGCCGGCCTTGACGACCAGCTTGACCGGCTTGGCGGACAGTGCAGCGGCCTGCTTCTGAGCATCTTCCAGGGAAGCGTGCTCGCGGGCGGCGCGGGCAGCCTTGATGGACTCAACCTGCTTCTCGCCACCCTTCGACCAGGTCAGGGCGAAGTTGCGGGGGAGCAGGTAGTTACGTGCGTAACCGTCCTTGACCTCGACAACATCGCCGGCAGCACCGAGACCGGTGACTTCGTGGGTCAGAATGAGCTTTGCCATGTTAGTTAATCCCTTCCTTAGCCGCGGCCAGCGCCGGAGTAAGGCAGCAGAGCAACTTCGCGGGCGTTCTTGATTGCCTGGGCGATCTTGCGCTGTTCCTGCACCGTGACGCCAGTGACGCGACGGGCGCGGATCTTGCCGCGGTCGGAGATGAACTTGCGCAGCAATGCTACGTCCTTGTAGTCGATGACAGTGATGTCAGCGGCCTTCAAGGGGTTGGACTTTGGTTTGGGCTTACGGAGTTCAGCCTTAGCCATCGTGGAGCTCCTATTCTATGGAGCCCGTGGATATTGATCCACGGGATGGTGGTGGTCCGACGGCGGGAATCACCGTGGGTGCGTGGCGCACCCCGGCAGCCCCGGGCCGGGCCGTTGTTTGGGTTTTAGAAGGGAGGTTCGGAATCGGGGCCATTGCCCCAGCCGCCCGCGTTGGACACACCGGGCGTAGCCCAGGGATCGTCCTGCGCAGCCTGCTGGTTGCCGCCGCCCCAGCTTCCACCGGAGTTGCCGCCCTGGTTTCCACCAGAGTTGCCTCCTCCGAAGCCACCGCCGCTGTTGCCGCCGCCGAAGCCGCCGCCACCCTGTCCGCCGGAGCGCTGGGTGCGGTTGACCTTGGCGTTGGCGTAGCGCAGGCTGGGGCCGATTTCGTCGACCTCAAGCTCAATAACGGTGCGCTTTTCGCCTTCTTTTGTTTCGTAGGAGCGGCTCTTCAGGCGGCCGGTAACGATGACGCGCATGCCCTTGGTCAGGGATTCGGCTACGTTCTCGGCTGCTTCACGCCAGACGGCAGCGCGGAGGAACAGGGTTTCCCCGTCCTTCCACTCATTGGACTGGCGATCAAAGGTGCGGGGGGTGGAAGCGATGGTGAAGTTCGCTACTGCCGAACCTGACGGTGTGAACCGCAATTCCGGGTCATTGGTGAGGTTACCGATGACCGTAATGGTGGTCTCGCCTGCCATCTACTGCCTCCTTGTTCGATCCTGGGTGAAGAGTGCGTTTCCTGCGGGGTAAAGAATGAAGTGCGGTGCTGAATTACTCAGCAACAACCTTCTGCTCTTCGGGGCGGGTGATCTTGGTGCGCATGATGGTCTCGTTAAGAGACAGCTGGCGGTCAAGTTCCTTGGCGGTTTCCGGCTTGGCGGTGAAGTTCACCACGGCGTAGATACCTTCAGACTTCTTCTTGATGTCGTAAGCCAGACGGCGACGGCCCCAGATGTCAACCTTTTCGATGGTTCCACCATCGTTGGTGATGACGTTCAGGAACTTCTGAAGCGACGGCTCAACGGTACGCTCTTCGACCTCGGGGTCGATGATTACCATCAATTCGTAAGGACGCATATGTGAACCCACCTCCTTTGGGCTAAGCGGTTACGGCATTTCCGTAACAGGAGGTTCATTTGCGATTCCGTGCAATGCCTTGCCGCCGGAACGGAGGCAGGACGCAGCACAGACTTCACTATGTTAGTGCATTTGAACCCGGCAGGCGATTCGTACTCGACCCAAGGCTAGTGTCCGCAACGACAGTGCAGCAGGGCGGCATGCCTCCATGTGGAAAACCCGGCCATCCGAGCCCCACTACCGCGGCCTTCCCACCGCCCAATGGAGCCACGCCGCCACAGTGAGGCCCGTTACCTGATTGTGATTCGGGCGTTCCCATCGTGTACGGTCTACCGGGGCCGCCCCCAGCCGGCCCCAGTCCCGGCTGCCGCCCAACTCTGCCGCTCCGTGACTGACACCAGGTTCCAGGCAGAGACGGAGGACCCAAGCGTCCCGGGCACGGCCAGGCGCCTGCCCTTGGGGTGAAGCCGCCACGCGCGGCCGGATGGCCTCATTCGAACCCGACAGCTAACTCCGCAGGCGATGAGAGGTTCACTTCCGCATGCCCGCATTCCCCAATGGCAACGCCACACCGGCGCACCATCACCACACTGAGACAGAATCTTCCCGTTCAACCCGGACACGGGGGTCCGCAGGCCAGGTCCGCGCACGCCGCCGCTGGCCGCTGGCTGCCGGACTTGCCGCAGCAGTCCTTGGCGCGGGTTCCCTGGGCCTTGGCCTGGCCAACGGCGACGAGGCTCCGGCGGTATCCCGAGTGGCCAGCGCCACCGACGCCGGCAGCAGCGCGCCGGCCCAGGCGCCGGAGTCCGCGCCCGCCCCGGCCCCGGCACCCGTCCCCGCAGCCGAACCTGCTCCCGCACCCGCCGCTCCCCCTGCTGCGGCTCCCGCTCCGGCAGCAGCACCCGCCCCTGCCGCGCCCGCTCCCGCTGCGGCGCCGGAAACGCCCATTGCCGTAGCACCTGCCGCGGCCCAGTTGGCCAACAGTGGTGCGCCTGCACCCACCGGAGTCCCCGGGAACTGGACCATGACCTTCGCGGACGAATTCAACGGTGCCGGTCTGGACGCCGCGAAGTGGTCCGGGTGCTGGTTCTCCCCCGGCTGCGGAACCATGAACAAGGTCTCCACCAGCCCTGCCAACGTCTCCGTGGCGAACGGAAACCTGTCCCTGACCCTCAGCTCATCAACCACCGGAGCGCTGGTTTCGACCAACCCGAAGGGCGGCGCACGCCCGGGCTTCCAGTTCACCACCGGCTACGTTGAAGCCCGCATCAAGTTCCCGGGCAATGCCAACGGGCTCTACAACTGGCCCGCCTTCTGGACCACGGGACAGTCCTGGCCCACCACCGGCGAGAATGACATCGCCGAGGTGCTGCAGGCCAAGATGACCGTGAATTACCACTCCGGTTCGGGCTCCCACAACCAGGGCGGCGTGGGTGGCAACTGGGCCAACGAATACCACACCTTTGGTTTGCACAGGATGGCCAACTCCTCCGACGTGTACTTCGACGGCGTGAAGGTCAAGTCCTACCCCACCGACGACGGAAACGCCCCGCAGTACATCGTGCTGAACGTCGGCGCCTCCTCCACCAATCCGGCCTACGGCGCTCCGTCCCAGGTGATGGTGGACTACGTCCGCGCCTGGCAGTAGCAGGCCCCGCACCGGGGAGAAAAGGGCGACGGCGGGACCTCCCGCCGTCGCCCTTTTTGCTTCCCTCAAGGTTGCCCAAAGCAACGCTTTTGGGCTGGTGTGATCCAGTACACTCTTGCAATGAAGCTCCTGTACGTGACTGAAAGCGTGCCCAACCGGGACCCGGAACTGGGCGACGGAAGCTCGATGATCCCGTATGAAGTGATCCGCCACCTCCCTCCCGACGTCGCGGTCACGCTGTTGACCTTCACGGGCCCTGTACCTGTTCCGCCAGAGATCAGGGACCGCTGCGACGCCGTGTACGAACTGGCGCCGCGGGAGGAGTTTTCGGCCTTTGCCAGGTCCCTGGGCGGCCTTGCCGGGCTGGGGAAACACCGGCGGTCCACCCCATCTGCCCGTGCGGCAGCCGCCCGCTTGTCCGCCGACCGGGATGCCACACTGATCCACGGCCCCCACGCCCTTTTCCTGTCGCACTGCGCCACCGGGCCTTTGGTCCTGCAGACAGTGGACCCCTGGTCCATCCGGGCGGGAATGGACACCGCCATTGCCCGGACCTTCCGGCCCGCCTACCGGCTCCGCGAACACTTGGCCGCCCGCGCTGAACGGCAACTTCCGTCCCGGGCCAGGCTCCTTACGGTGGGAGCCCGGGACGCGGCGGCCTGGTCCGCCGCCCTGGGCAGGGCGGTCACCAGCATCCCCAACGGAACGGCAGCCGCCGGTGCCCGGCGCCGGGAGCGGGATGCCCCTGTGGTGTGCTTTGCCGGCAGCCTGAACTATGCGCCAAACGTGGACAGCGCCACCGTGCTGGTCAACAGGATCGCGCCGCTGGTGTGGCGTGAGGTGCCTGGCGCACGTTTCGTGATTGCCGGGCGGCGCCCCACGCCGGCGGTCCAGGCGCTGGCCGGACCGCACGTGGACGTCCTGCCCAACGTTCCCTCCATCCTGGAGGTATTCCAGGAGTCGGATGTGGCGGTCTTCCCGGACGAGCACGGCGTGGGCATCCGGAACTCCGTTCTGGAGGCCCTCGCCGCGGGGCTGCCCGTGGTGGCCTCGCCGGTGGCCGCGAGGGAGCTTCCTTCCCACCCCCTGCTGGCGGTCCTGGACAGCGAGGAAGCACTCGCCCGCAAAGTGGTGGAACACCTCACCGCGCCCGGACGTCCACAGGATCCACCCCCCGGCGCGGCGGCGGGACCTGCCGGAGCCGCAGTCCGGACCTGGGACACCGTGGCGGCCGAATACCTGGCGGAAGTCCAGGCGGCCATGTCAGGCTCAACCCCGGCGGGGGAGCTCACCCGGACGAACCGGCAACCATGACGTACGCGCCGGGGGAATTGGAGCGCAAGGGCGTCAGGGGAGCCCTGTGGCAGGGACTGGCCTTCGCCTCGGGCAGGGTGATCGTCCTGGTGACCACGGTGGTCCTGGCACGGCTCCTCTCACCCGAGGAATACGGCCTCGTAGCGTTGGCCCTCGTCCTGATGGCCTACGCCGAAACCATCGCTGACGCCGGCGTGGGACAAGCCCTGGTCTACCTGCCCAAGACACCGGTCATCGCCAGGTCGGCGCTGCTGCTCTCCGTTGCTCTGGGCGCAGTGCTTGCCGTGGCGGCCATCCTCGCCGCCGATACGGTGGAGGACCTCCTGGGGCTGGACGGCGTGGCGCCGCTGGTTCAGGTGCTGGGGATTTCCGTGCTGGCCACCGCGTGCGGCGCCGTCCCGGAAGCCATCATGCGCCGGGACCTGAAATTCAGGCAGCTCACGGCGGCTCCGGTCCTGCGCGCCGCCACCATGGGGACGGTGACCCTCTACCTGGCCTTCACGGGCCACGGAGCCTGGTCACTCGCCGTCGGAACGGCTGCCGGGTCCGTGGCCTATGCCGCCACCTGTTGGTTCCTGGTCCGGCACGAGGCCCCCTGGCAAATCTGGCGGGTCAGCCGCAGCGCCATCAGGGAAAACGTCCGCTTCGGCGCGCCGGTGGCCGGCAGCACCATGCTGGCCCGGGCGATCTTCGACGTCGACTACCTCGTCATCGGCATCGTGCTGGGCGCGCACGCGCTGGGCCTTTACACCCTGGCCTTCAGGCTTCCCGAGGCCCTGATCCTGAACGTCTTCTTTGTCTTGTCCACTGTCCTGTTCCCCCTCTATACGCAGGTCCGCGGCGACCGGCAGCGGCTGCGGGACGGCTACCTGAAGAGTGTCACCGTGCAGGCGCTGTACGGCATTACCGCAGGTGTGGGCCTGGCCGTGGTGGCGCCCGTCCTGGTCCCGGTCCTGTTCGGGCAGCAATGGGAGGAATCGGTCACTCCCCTGGTGTTCCTTGCCCTGTACGCGGCCGCCCGTTCCCTCGGCGCCGGAGCCAACGACGTCTACAAGGCCATGGGCCGGCCCGGCCTGTCCATCTGGATCTCCGTGGTGCGCCTGGTGGTGCTCCTCCCGGCCCTGGTCTTCGCCACCCGGTGGGGCATCGTGGGGGTAGCCTGCGCCCAGATGGTGGTGGCGGTAGTCTTCGCGTTCGGCATGCAGGCGGTAGCAGCCAGGGTCATGGGGACCAGGATGCGCCGGCTGATGCGCGCCGCGCTCCCCGGCTTGGTGTGCGGCGCCGCCGTCGGCCTCGTGGGCCTGCTGAACTTTGCCCGGCACGCCTTGGGGCCCGTCCCCACGCTGGCGGTCATGGTGGTTGCCGGAGTAGCCGCCGTGTACGCCGTACTGCGATTCGGCTACCGGGGCCTCCACGACGAGATCCTGGGGCTTTTCCGGCACAAGAACTAAGGCCGGGAGGCGGCTGGACGCCGGACCTCCCGGCAGGCCGGCGCCCTAGGCCGATTCGACCACGTGGCGCCACAACCAGAAATCCCGGTCCGCCTGGAGGGTGGCCCGCACTTTTCCGTTGCCCTGCGACGGGTCAGCCTCCGCCTCCTGGGCCAGCCGGTCGGCGAGCGTGGCGGTGGACCGCGCCCAGGTGGCGATGACCAGCAGCGGCAGGAGTCCGTGGTCCACTCCCCTCATGCCCAGGTGGTGCGACAGTGGTTCCAGCGCCCAGCCGTCCGCGCCGAAGGCTTTGTCGAACGCCGCCACCTGGGCCTCCCTGACAAACGCCTGTTCATTGGATTCGCTGAGGTACTGGAGGTAGAACACCAGGTCGTGCCCGGGAACGCCGTCCGTGAGCGAGCGTTCCCAGTCCATGACCTGCAGGGCACCGCCTGGTTTGACGAGCAGGTTGGGATGGCTCAGGTCGCCGTGCTCGATGACCGCGGGCAGCTGCGACCGGCGCAGCGGGGCAAGGAGTTCATGCGTGTGTTCAACCAGTTCATTGGTTTGGGCATCCGCACCGGCCAGTACCTCCAGGGCCGCCAGCGGCGCGGCGACGGCACGCTGGTACCAGTCCACGTTCGCGGCGGCGGGCTGCGTGCAGGGGAGGGCGCCAACAAATTCGGTCCCTGTGGCGACGGCGGCGGCCAGGTCCGCTGCTACCGTCCTGGGATCGAGCGGCAGGCCGGTCAGCGCGGTTTCAACCAGGACCGTATACGGCCCCACGTCCTTGATTCCCACCAGGCGTGGAACACCGGCCCCTGAATTGCGGACTGCCACGGAGAGCTGGGCCAGCATGGCCGCCTCGCGCTGGACGCCGCTGTTGTCACCTGGCTGCCGCGGCACCTTCACCACCAGGGCGGGCTCGCTGCGCCCGGCCGGGAACACCAGGGCAACAACATGCCGGGAGGTTGCAAACCGCGGCGTCAGCAGCAGTGTCTCCCACCTCTTGCCCAGGCCATACTGGCCGAGGCCGAACTCCTCGAAGTGGTCCCGCAGGAACTGGTCGATGAAACTCACTGCGCCACATTCCTCTCCGGCCGGCGGCCGGTGACGGTGCCCTCCGGCACCAAAAGATCGAATACCCGCAATGCCAGGGCAGTGTGCACCGCGGCCGCTTTGAGCGCTCCGAAACACACGTCCTTGCGCAGGGCCAGGGTGTCCCGGATGGACACGCTGGACCGCACCGGAACCAGCCGGGCGGTCCGGTCGCGGTTGGGGGCATTCCAGTACACGGCAACGTCCTGGTACCCCCGGCGTTCCAGGGACCGCTTCCAGCCCCGCAGCGTCCGGGGACCTTGGTTCCGGAGGAGGGAGCGGCTGGCCTCCACGCAGATCCAGCCTCCCGGTTCCAGCGCCCGTTCGGCCTTTTCGATCTGGCCGGAATCGGGTGACGACAACAGCACGACGTCACATTTCCCGGCGTCCGGCCCGGCCACCGGCCCGTCAAGCCGCACGGCCCGGGGGTCCAGCAGGCGCAAGGCTGATTCGGTTTCCGCGCTGATCCTCCCGGCGAAGCCCAGGGTCCGCGGCTGCAGCACAGGGAGCAGGAAGCGCCAGTCCAGGAGCCGCCAAAGGTGCAGGGAAAGGGCCTCGCCCGCGCCGGCTTCCGCGGAGGTGCCACCGTGGGTGGAGGTGTCGACGGCGGTGGGCCGGTGGGGAGCGCGGCCGGCGGTTGCCGCCGTCCCGGCTTCCGGGGAACACGTGTCCCAGATGATGCCGGTGGCCACCCGCTGCACTTCCTCCACGGGCTGGGAAGCATCAACCACCCGGCTGCCGGGCAGCCGATCCGCCAGCTGGAGGTAGTCGTTGCGCCACGATTCCAGGACCTCCGGGCTGTGTTCACCCTTCCGCTCGAACATCACCGCACCGGGCACGTCAAGGACCAGGAGGACATCCGGTGCCGGGATGACGGCCAGGGCCAGGGCGTTGCTGATCCTTGCCAGCGGTCCGCCGGGACCGGCGAGGAGCGCGTCATAGGCCACGCGGTCCATCAGCACCACCTTGCCCATGCGGCGGTAGAACCTGGCCAGGACCCCGCCCCGCACCAGCCGGTACACCTTCTTGGCTGTCCGCCCGCCCGGAATCCGGTTGAGTACGGCATCGAACGGCCCGGCACCCCACAGCCCCATATACACGTATTTTGTGGGCAACGGCACGTCCGCGTGGAGCCCGTTCAACAGCGTGGTCTTGCCGGCCCCGTCCGGTGCCATGACACCCAACAGCGGAGTATGCCCCCGGAGCCGCGCACCGGAGCGCCGCAGTGTCCGGTTCAGCACTTCGATGAATGCCGGGCTTGGGCCACCGCTCCAGGACGCCTTCATTCGTGCGGCCACGGCGGGCGCGTCCTCGAAGCGTCCCGCGATGACCAGGTTCAGCATGTCGGTTGCCAGCCCGGCACCCACCCTGCGCCGGACCGACTCGGCGATCCTGCCGCCGTCGGCCGCCACCTTGGCAGCCGTTCGCGCAAGGTCCTGCCGTTCCGGGGCCACCTCACCCTTGTCCATGAACAGGTGCAGCAGGAACAGCCAGGCCTGGTCCGCGGCGTCGGGCGTCCAGTACGGGCCGCGCCGGACCCTCCGCCGGAGGCAGCGGGCAGCCCACGGGGTGCGCCACTGCTGGCAGGAGCCGAAAGCCAGGTCGGAGACTACGTCCAGCTTGATCCAGGCTCCGTCCTCGGCGGAGTAGGAGAAGTAGAACCTGTGGCTGCCATGCCCCCATGCCAGGACCCTGCAGAACCCGGCCGCCGCCATGACATCGTCGAGCCGGGACAGCAGGTGCTTGTCCACCAGGATGTCCACGTCCCCGGAGGGCAGGGCCAGGTCGTCTTCTCCGCGGAGCAGGAGCCAGGGCAGTCCGGTCCCGTCAAGGGTGCCGAAGACGGCCGCCACCCGTGGATGGATCAGTTGCGGCTTTCCCGGGAGGTCCGGCCCGCCCAGGGCACCCACACGCCCCAGCTCTTCGGGAAGCGGAAGGTCACTGGTGATATCCATGGTTCAATCCCCCAAATCGTCCTAACCGCAGATGCGGTTCTTGGTTCGTTCACGGTGTGTAGGCATATTGGGCCACCCAATCAACCTGCAGGTGCCCGTCGGTGCCGGCGGCGGGAAAGTCCGCCTTGGCGTCGTCTGCGGTTTCCACCTGGAGCGTCCAGCGCATGGGCGTGTCAGGCACACCCCTGGGTTTGGTTGTCTGGTCCACCAGCTCGTCGTCCAGGAACCACCGGACCAGGCCGGGCTTCCATTCGATCGTGGCAACGTGCCACTGACCCGCGCGGGCCTTGGAGTACGTCTTGTCAGCCGGATCGAAATCCATCCCGTCTGTGGTGCGGGTCCCCTTGATCGCAGAGTTACCGTAAAGGGATCCATCCAGGGCCCCTTCTGGCCAATCGATTTCCCCTTCGTTCCAGTCGTCGCTGGAGGGCCAGAGGAGGAACGCCATCTTGTAGCCGGGAATGGCGTCGTACCGGAACCTGACCGAGTACCGTCCGTACGTCTGG
Source organism: Pseudarthrobacter sp. C4D7 (assembly GCF_013359725.1). Taxonomy (GTDB): domain Bacteria; phylum Actinomycetota; class Actinomycetes; order Actinomycetales; family Micrococcaceae; genus Arthrobacter. The sequence goes on from NZ_JABFMW010000004.1 coordinate 136,853, forward strand.
CCCGTGTAGCCGAACGGAATGACGCTTGCCACCCGGGGCCTGTCGTTCGAGTAGTGGAGATGGAAATCGAGGTAGCCGTCATGGACCGACAGGACGTCGTCCGGGGTGTAGGTGCCGAAGCCCGAGGAGTCGGAGAAATCGGAGTAGCCGCGCATGTCAGGCCCGTACACCTGTCCCACCGCCCCCAGGGGGGCGGGGACATCGAAGTCCTGCACCATGGTCTGCCGCCAGGACGGCAGGTCCCCTTTGGGGGCGCCGCTGTCCTTAACCGAATCGGCGTGGAGTGCCAGGAGGGCGACTCCGACAATGGACAACGACGTCACCGTCACAAGCGACAGCTGGTACATCCGTCCGCTATTTTCCCCAGTCAGCACGTGAAACCTCGTAGATCCTCACCGACTTGTTCTCGAACACCAGCTCGGTGCCGCGGGCCACTTCCAGGTCGTGTTCAAGCGGAACCATGACATCCTCGGGGAACTGCCGCAGCACGCCCGTGGAGGTGCGCTGCTGCAGGTCTGACACCACCACGAAGACACGGTCCGAAGGCCGCAGCTGGGCCGCGGACCTGGTCCTGTCGACGTAGGCCAGCATGTCGTCACCCGTGAACGGCTGGGCGGGGTTGTGCAGCTTGGCGGCAACCGAGACCAGCTGTCCGTTGCGGAGGTAGAAGGCGTAGTGCGGGCCGACCAGCAGCGGCAGGTGGTAGGTGGTTTCCACCACTGCGTCGCCCCGGCGGACATTCGAGTCAAGCCAGCGGCTTGCTGTTACGTCCGCGGCGGATACGCGGACGTTGGCTTCATTCTGGAAGTACACGGCCGTGAAGAGCACGGCCATGACCGAGATGGCCGATGCAGCCCCCACTATTGCCTTCCTGCCCGGGAGTTTCCCTGACCAGAAGAGCCAGGCTGCACCGATCGCAAGCCAGGGAAGGGCAAACATGAAGACCCGGAGCCTTCCCTCGCCGCCGTAGGACGTGCCAAACAGTCCCACGATGGGCGTTGCCGCGAGCGTGCCCACGATCAGGGTGGTGCGGACGTTGCCCCGGCGGAAGTTCCGGATGAATCCAAGCCCGGCGAGCAGGGCCGTGAACAGGGACAAGGCCAGTGCCTCGCGTGCCAGCCACCGTCCGGCGAACAGGGACGGGGCCGCAGAGCCGCTGCTGGACTTGTAGCCTGCGTTGGCCAGGAAGTCGAAGCCGCTGAGCAGCCCGTACTTGTCCTTGACGAACTCGGCGTTGGGCAGGAGGTAGAGAAGTGCCATCACCAGCAGCGCGGGCGCCAGCCAGGCAGGCTTGAAATAGCGGGCCAGGAAGAGCGGGAAAAGCCCCAGGATGGCCAGGTAGGGGGTCAGCTGGTGGCTCATCACAATCATTGCCTGCAGGACCAGGACCGCGGCGATTGCCAGTGCCTGCTGGCGGCGGCTGTATGTCCTGATCTCCTCCTGCACGGGCGCCTCCCGCGACAGCCGGCGGGACAGCCGCTCCTCAATCCTGACCGCCCAGGGGGCAGGATCGCCGCGAAGGAACGTCAGGATCACCAGGCACATGGTCAGGTGGAGGGTGTAGGCAAACGCCTGCGGGGAGTAGTAGTTCTGGTTCAGCCAGTTCGAGAGGGCAAAGACCAGCGTGCTCGTCCAGTAGATCCGGGGGTTCTTGGTCAGGGTCCGGGCGATGGCCAGGACAAGCACCACGTTGATCAGCGCAAATACCGGCTCCGCCCACCCGGCGTACGCCATGGCGTCCTTGTATCCGCTGGATTCACCCAGGAACGCACTGAACAGGAAGAAGCCGGGCCAGCGGTTGTAGATGTCGATGTCGGGATTGAACTGGCCGGTGGTCTGGATCAGGTCCGTGACGGCGATGTGCTTGTAGGTCCAGGGCAGCCGCGGGACGTCCGTCAGCAGGCCGGCGGAAGAGTAGAGGATGGCCACCAGTCCCGTGATCGACGCACCGGTAAACCACCCGGAGTTTGCGTCATTCCGGACGATGCTCCAGATGCAGAGTGCAACCACCAGCGCCAGTGCCAGGTACCAGGTGACCGGGAAGGCTGCGAGCAGCCCGAGGTCGCCCAGGCGGGGGTTGGTGGACCCCAGTGAAAATCCCCACAGGATCATGGCGGCCAGCAGGACCAGCCAGGGTGCGTAGGTCCGGATCGCGGGACGCGGCAGCTGCGGCGCGGCAGCCCGGGCTCCGGGCGGCAGCGGCACCAGCAGGGCGGCTGCGGATACCAGCATGATGCCGACGGCGGCCGGCCGGGGATTCCAGACCTGGAGCCAGCCCATGAGGGCAGCCACCAGGGCGAAGGCAGTGGCACCGGCGACGACCGTGAAGATCAGGCGGGCCACAGGATCAACGTCCCGGAACCACCGCACCAGGGCCCATCCGGGGATGGCGAGGATCACCAGGAGTTTGGCGCCCGCGACGGACTCACCCCCGACATCGAACAGGATCAGGACCGCCGTCACGGCACCGATGAGTGCCAGGACGTAATCGGAATACCCTGGCCTGCGCCGGCGTGGAGTGCGGGAGTTCATCGGGCCGGACACGTCACCCCTGATGAGAAGCGCCATACTGTTTCAACTCCTGGATTGCTTGCCGCCGGTGGAGTGGGTTTCCCCCAACGGCCCATATGTGGACTATCGGTCAGCTGCCCGCAGCAGCCCTGCGCGATTGCAGATATTTGTACGGCCCCACGGCCACGGCCAGCAGCTGCAGCCAGACCAGCCGGTCGACCTGGGCTTCGAGGGAACCGTGGACGGGCGGACCCTGGAGCGCCGGCTGGGTTGACTGGTGGCGCCGGTTCAGGAACTCCACTCCAACACCCCAGCTCCGGGCAAGGGCCAGCCGGGCGGTGCGGGGATCCATCATGACCTTCGTCATCCAGGCCCCAAGGCCGTTGCCGTAGCCCCGCGCCTGGATCCGCAGGTCCTCGAGACCGTCGCGGTGGCGGTGCCAGACAATCGCGGCCGGCTGGACCACCAGGGCGTGCCCTTCGAGGATGATCCTCGTGAACATGTCGATGTCTTCCCCGCCGCCGGTAGGGGTTCCCACCCCCAACGCCGGATCAAAGCCGCCCAGGCGAAGTGCCGGTTGGCGCCGAAGGGCAAAATTTGCTCCCGTACCAAAGGCCCCCGGACTGAACGGGAATTTGGGCAGGGCCGCGGGCGGGTTCTTAAGCGAGTACACCTGCGGGACCAGGCTCCTTGACCAGCTGACCTTCGAATCGAAATAGCCCTGGGTAGGAGTGCGGAGCTCCCCCGCCGGGACAAGGCCCGTTACGCAGGCGGCTCCGGGGACCGCGGCGAACGCCGCAGCGATCTCGCTCAGCCAGGACCTGTCGACCACCACGTCGTCATCGGTAAACGCCACGAGGTCACCGGTGGCGTTCCGAAGGCCCGTGTTCCTGGCATGGGACAAGCCGGGAACGGGTTCGCGCACCAGCCGGACCCGCTGGTCCCTGAACTCGCGCCGGACCAGTTCCTCGGTGGCCTGCGTGGCGGGAGCATTGTCCACCACCACCACATCAAAACCCGGGTAGTCCAGTGCAAGAATGGTCAGCAGTGCGCGCCGCAGCTGCTCGGTACGGTCCCTGGTGCACACCACCACCGTGATGTGCGGGGTGTTTACCGCCGGCGGGAAGGATGTCACCGGTGGCAGCGCCGCCAGTGCGTCCTCGAAAACGCCCCGGTCCACGATTCCCGCCGGCGACGGCACGTCGACAAATCCGCGCACAGCCCCCGACGCACGCACCAGCAGCCGTGCCCGCTCGTATCCGGCATGGTTTTCCAGTTCAAAGCGCGAACAGTCCGCGAGGTCCTCCAGGTCCACCGACCCGATCCACCGCGCCCCGGGCCACACCGGCGGCGCCAGGGACTCCATGGCGGGCACCAGGATCAGCGCCTCGCCCTGGAGATCCTGGAGCACTTGGCTGGCGCCTTCGCTCATTGCACTTCCCTCCACTGTCCGCCGGCCGGCACCAGGACCACGTCTTCTTCTTCCGGGCCCGTCCAATGCTGGAGCCGGCGCCCCCGGAAGTACCCGGCCGCGGTGCAGGCCAGGACTGCGATGACCGCGCCCGCCCTGCCCAGCCCATCCGTGCTGCCATCCCGGCCCCACGACGTCAGTCCGGTGAACACTGCCCGCGGAAGTACGCTGCGGACGTAGCGGCGTTCGGGGCCGAGCGCCCGCTTGTGGCCCACCAGCTGGCTGACCTGTGCCTTGGACAGACCCTCCGCCCAGGACCTGGACAACATGTAGCGCCACGTTCCGCGGGAGGCGGGAACATGGTGGTGTACCAGGGCGGCGGGTTCGTAGACGATGCGTGAGCCCGGCAGGCCCATCCGGGAGCGGATGCAGATTTCCGTCTCCTCGCAACCCATCGGCAGCGTGCCCTTGCGGCCCAACGACTGGTTGAAGCCGCCTACCTGGCGCAGGACGTCAAGGCGGAAGGACATGTTGGCACCGATGACGTTGCGGACTTCCGAGGCCACGCGGGGCAGGCCGCGGTGGCTGCAGCCGACAATCCAGTCCAGCTCCTCCGCGAAGTACCCCGGCCGGCCGGACTCCCAGAGCGGAACCACCTTGCCGCCCACCCCCAGGACGTCCGGGTCGTCATAGAGGGCAACCAGGCGTTCGAGCCAGTCGGGCGCCGCCTCGGCGTCGTCGTCAAGGAAGGCGACGATGTCCGATTCGGCGAGCCCAACGCCCGTGTTTCGGGCCCCGGACAACCCGGGGAGGCCGGTGCTCTCAACAACCGTGACGTCGTCGACGATCTCGATAAGCCGTTCGTACAGGTCCTCGTTGTGGTCAATCACCACCAGTATCTGGTCCGGGGCAAGGGTCTGGTTGCGCACTGATTCGATGACGTCGAGCAGCATGCCCCACCGCTCGGAGGTGTAGGCGCAGATGACCACTGTCACGGACAGCGGCTTGAGGCGGTCAAGCATGCTGGCTCACCGCCGAAACGAGGCTGTCCTGCTGTTTGACGGCAGGGGCGAGGACGCTGTGCGGGTCCACCGGAAGCCGTGGGAAGTGGACGTTGGAGTAGGTGTATTTCACGCGGCGGAGCGCCTCGGGACGGGCGCCTGCCGTGGGTGCCTCCCACAGCGTGCATTCCCGGGCCAGCGTGTGCAGCACCCGCCATCCGTCGCGGAAGGTCTGGAGGTTGGACGCTCCCGAGATCCGGTCCAGCTCCAGGCTGGGGACCTCGGCAATCCTCAGGCCACCCTTGGCGGCCCGGACAATAAGTTCGGTTTCAATCTCGAAGCCGTCCGACTGCAGCTCCAGCACCTCAAGGCATTCCCGGCGGAAGGCAATGTATCCGTAGCAGAGGTCCGAGTAGTTGCTGTGCAGTACCGCGTTTGCCAGTCCGGTCAGTGCCCGGTTGCCGGCCTTCCGCAGCCGGGTGAGGTCTTCCGACCCGCCACCGGTGACGTGCCGGGAACCCTTCACGAAATCGAAATCGTGCTGCAGGGGTGCCACGAACCATCCGATTTCCTGCGGATCCATGCTTCCATCCGCGTCCAGCATCACGATGATGTCGCCCTTGGCGGCCGTGAAGCCTGCCCGCAGGGCCACGCCCTTCCCCTTACGTGTTTCGTTGACCACCACCACGTCCGGCCGCAGGGCCTTGGCCACTTCAACAGTCTTGTCCTTTGAGCGGCCGTCCACGATGATCACCTCATCCACATAGGAGGGCATCCGGCGAAGGACCCACGGAAGGTTCTTCTCCTCGTTCAGGGTGGGAATGACCACGCTGATGGAGGCTTGTGGAAATAAATGTCCCGGCTCGGAAAAAAGAGCGGGAAGTTGGGGCGAAATCGACAATTGCCTCACCACTTCATGACAGTTCGGATCGGATTATTGACAATGCCGCCGGCCGTTTAGGCGGTGGCACTTACGCTTCATCCGGTCATGGTCTGGTGCTGACCCCCCAGCAACCCATCGCCAATCCCCTGGCCGTTCCGGAAGACTATCCCCTACCTAATGCGGGTATCACGAGTAGTAGGTACTCAGTTTTTACCTAGGGTTCACCCCCTGTTAGGCAAGTAAAGGGCTCCGCAGCAGCCAAAAACATTAGGTATAGGGGATCGTGCCTGCGGGAAATGCGTTAGGTAGGGGGGTGCGGATCGCCCCTATTTAGGTATGGCACTTGCATTGCCCTTGCCCATCACCGGGCATACGCTACTGGGTACTTGGGGGCTGAGAGCTCTTTGTGACTGGGCCAAACGGGCAGACGTTCCCCGCATTCTTCCTATGTCCCAGGAGTTCCCCCTATGAAGCTCAGACGCAGAAACTTTTTCAGCCGGACAGGCCAAGCCCTTGCGGTTGCACTGGTTCTGGCAGCCTCCATCCTCGGAGTACCCGGGACGGCGGTAGCGGATCCTGTCTACGGAACTCAAAGTATTTCCTACTCAGGGGTTTCCAATCCGCCGACGTCGGACAAACCGCAAAGCAAGCTGTGGTGGAACGACGGCTCGTGGTGGGCAGATATGTGGAAGTCCGGCACCGGCTGGAGCATCTACCGGCTGGACAGGACGTCCAACAGTTGGGTGGACACCGGGGTGGTCAATGACACCAGGGGCAGCACCCTGGCGGACACCATGTGGGACGGGTCCCACCTCTACATTGCCTCCCACGTGGTGACCATCACCGGTGATGGAACGCCCAAGCCGTCGCTCTCCAATTCCCCCGCCAAGCTCTACCGGTACAGCTACGCCAACGGCAAGTACACGCTCGACGCCGGTTTCCCCACCACCATCACCAACAATTCCAGCGAATCAATGACGATCGACATCGACACCACCGGCCGCGTATGGGCCACCTGGACCCAGGTCGCCGGAAACTCAACGTCGGGATACACCAACGCGGTGTACGTGAACGCGGCCACCAACAGCGGCGCGTCATGGGGTACCCCCTTTGTCCTGCCCGTCAGCAACCCAAACCCCGCACCGGATGACATTTCGGCAGTTGTGGCGTTTGGCAAGGGCCAGGTGGGTGTGATGTGGAGTGACCACAAGGCCAACACTGTCTGGTGGGCCACGCACAAGGATTCAGACGCGGCCAATGCGTCCTGGAAGCTCCAGCCGGCGCTGCGGGGGAACGGCCAGTCCGATGACCACCTGAACCTCAAAACGCTCCAGGCGGACACCAGCGGACGTGTCTTCGCGGCAGTCAAGACCAGCCTGAATGACATCTCGAGCGACAAGACCCTCCCCCAGCTGATCCTCCTGGTCTTCAAGCCCGGGACGGGAGCGTTCACGCAATCCACCATCGCCAAGACCGGCGACTGCGTGTCCCGCCCGCAGATCATCCTGGACACCCAAAACAACCTGGTGCGCGCCTTCCACACCGCCCCGCCAACCTCAACCTCCGGCTGCGCCTACTCCGGCGTTGCGGGGAGCATCTATGAGAAGACCGCGTCGATGGACAACCCCGTCTTCGGCTCCGGTCGCGGAACGCCCATCATGCAGGCGGCCTCGTCGTCGAACATCAATGACGTGACCACCAGCAAGCAGAGCGTGAACAACACCACGGGCCTGGTGGTCATGGCCAGCGACAACGTGGCAAAGCGCTACTGGTTCTCGGACCGGTCCCTCGGTGGCACTCCACCGCCGGCGGGCCAGGCGCCGGTAGCCTCGTTCACAGCGAACCCAACCTCGGGGGCCGCGCCACTGAACGTCACCTTCACTGATACGTCCACCAATACACCCACCTCCTGGGCCTGGACCTTCGGCGACGGCGGAACCTCCACCGCCCAGAATCCAAGCCACTCATACACGGCTGCGGGAACCTACACGGCCAAGCTCACGGCTACCAACGCCACGGGCTCGTCCTCCGCAACGGCCACCATCACCGTGGGGTCGGCACCGCCGCCGGCAACGGGTGGCATCACAGTGGTCAATTCCAGCACGGCCAACTCCGGGACGGCCGTGACCACAGCGTCACTTCCGGCTCCGGCCGGGACGGCAGCAGGCGACGTCCTGGTTGCTTCCATCACCACGGACCTCAACCCGAACCTGACCGCACCGGCGGGCTGGACGGCAATGGTCAATGCAAAGTCCATCAACAGCACGTCAACCTCCGGCGCGCGGGCGTTTGCCTACTACAAGGTGGTGGGCGCCTCTGATCCGGCCACCTACAGCTGGGCCCTCAGTTCCGCAGCAAAGTGGGGCGGCGGCATCACCGCCTACCGCGGAGTCAACACCACCACGCCGCTGGACAGCCCCGTGGTCACCGCCGCTGACACCAGCTACTCCGCCACCAGCATTACGGTTGGCAGCATCACCACTGCCACCAACGGAGCCATGTTGATCGGCGGGGTGGCGTGCGACTGCAGCGCCCCGGTGGTCACTGCCCCCTCGGGCTGGACCGAACGCTGGGAGGCAGCTGCGGGGCAAATCGCCGAGCAGGCGGACAAGCCGCAGGCGACGGCGGGCGCCAGCGGGACTGCTACCTGGACCTTGAGTGCCGCGCGGGCGGTAGCAGCCTGGCGGGCCGCCCTGAAACCGGCGGCCTAGCGGGATCTACAACTGAATAGACAACTGAACAGGGAGTGGTTCCGGCCAGCCGTTACGGCAGGCCGGAACCACTCCCACTTAACGGGGCATCATTGCCTGGCAATGATGAACCTGTCCGTGAAGGAATAGCCTGCGGCAGGTACGAACCGTGCGTCCAGGCGGTCACCGGTCACCTGGACGTCAAGGGTTCCCAGGGCGGGATCCTTGTTGGCCCCGGACCAGGAAGCGAAATAGCCAGCTTCGGGATCCCCGGCATTGACCTGGTGTCCCCCCAGTCCGCCCGTGCCGACGCCGGCAAAGATTGTTCCGTCGCCCTGGAGCAGCTGGTCCCGGGCTCCGGCCAGGCAGGATTCCTGCGTGCTGCCCGGCTCAATCCATGGGCATCCCCCGCCCAGCACCAACTGGTGGGTGCGCTGGTACACATGCTCGTGGGCGGTAAGGACCAGGTCCACCCTTTCGCCGACCAGGAGGTTGGTGATGTCCGGGCCCGCAACACAGTCATACTTGCCAAGGCTAAAACAAGGGGCGTGCATGGCCACCAGGGTCCAGGGGATGCCGGCGTCCCGTGCACCCACGACGGCGGCTTTGGTCCACTTCCAGCGGTCACTGCCGCGCGAATAGTCCAACTCGTTGCCGTCCTGGAACTTGAGGCCCGGCGATATCAGGATGATCCGTGCCAGAGGCTGTTCCTGTGGCACATCCACGTACCACTGCACCCCGTACGTGCCGTGGAGGCCGGGAAGCCTGTTCGGCAGGCAACCGGCGAAGGTGTCGATCAGGCCGTCGTGGCCGTCACTCTCGTGGTTTCCCGTGATCAACTCGAAAGGAAATTCCGCACCGAGTTTCCGGTTGACCATGCGGCAGAAATCCTTCTCGGCCCCCGCCTTGTAGGACAGGTCACCCAGCGCAATATTGAAGTCCGGATCGAGGCGGGACACCACGTCGAGAACCGACCTCGCACCGTCCCCCATGCCGATGTCACCGGACGCCGTGAAGTGCACCGTGCCGCGGTCCGGAGAGGGCTGCTGCTGGCAGGAAACCAGGCCCGTGCACAGCAGGGCCCACAGGACTGCAAAGCTGATGCGCAAGCCGCGAGATGCCATGACCCATTCCATCCTCGAACCGGGCCCCTTTTCGAGCATAACGGTGAGTGGACGCTGCTGACAGGGAAAGCCCGCCCCTACCCGCCACCCGCACTTCAAAGCACGCATGGTCAAATCTTGATCCAATCCAGCGCTAACCCTGTGGTTCCGTTGTTTATAGGGGCGTTATATTCGCTATGTGTCGGCCGGACCAGCGCTGGGGAGCGGGTGCCGACGCGTTGGAAGTTTGTTATGCCGGAAGCGGTCTCCTTCTTTAAAGAATGGGGAATGCCATGGCGCTTGTTGGCCGCAAGAGAGAACTGGACCGCGTCAATTCCGTAATTCGCGGGCCCAAAGAAAGCACTTTAGCGGTCATCGGCCGCAAGGGCACCGGAAAATCGGCGCTCTTGTCCGAAATTCCCACCATGACTGACTACCGCACCGTTTTCCTGACGGCCAGCGCCGCGGAATCGGACTGGCCCCTGTCCGGGTTGACTGCCTTCCTGAACGGCATGGACGATCCTGTCCTGAACCGGATAGCGGATGAGCTCCTCCGGGACACAGCTGGCGCGCTCAGTATCCCCGCCGTGTCCAGCATGCTTCTGGACGGCCTGCACCAGCGCTCGTCATCCCGGACCATCATCGTGGTTGACGACGCGGACCAGTTGGATCCCGGCAGCCAGGCGGTTATCGGTTTCCTGGCGCGGCGCCTTGCCGGCACGGACATCGTCCTGTTCGTCAGCTTGCGGGAAGACCTCCCGGAGAGCCCCTTCAGCGGCCTTCCCGGTCTGCTGCTCGCTCCGCTGGGCTACAGCGACACCGTACGCATGCTGGAGAGCGTGCCAACGAAACGGACAACGACGGCGGCCGCCCACGCGGTGGCCGCAGCCACCGCGGGCAACCCGTTGGCCGCCGTCGAACTTTACGACCGGCTCATTGAGCGTCACGCCGAAGGCAAGTACGCCCTGCCCGTTCCGCTTCCTTCCAGTGGGAGCTTCGACGCGGAATATGCATCCCTGGTGGGCTCCCTGACGCCGGCCGCACGCAGCGTGCTGGACCTGCTGGCGCTCTCCTGCCGCAGCGACATCTCCACCATCGAAAAAATCGACCGCGATGTGTGGACCAGTGTGGATGAGCTCCTTAGCGCAGGCCTGGTGAAGCGGACCGGACCGCACCTGGGCATTGGCGACCAGCTGCTCCGCGGTTATGTTTTCACCGCCATGACACCGGCGGTCCGCACCGCCAACCACCGTGCCCTCGCAGAAGCAGCATCCGACACGGACCCCTATGCCCGGCGCTGGCATCTGAGTTTTACGGCCCTGGAACGCCAAACGCCCTTCCAGCTGCTCCGCCACGCCGTGGACCTGATCCGGGGAGGCGAGGTTTCTTTTGCCGTTGAGTACATTGAGCGCGCCCTCACGGTCAATCCCTGGGAGGCGGAAACGGCGGCCCGGCTCACCAGCGTGGCGGAACTGCTGTTCAACCGCGGCGAGTTTGTGTATGCGCGCCGCTACCTCGAATGGGCGCAGCGGGTAACGCGCAATCCCGCCCTGATCCTGCGGCTGACCGGGTTGTCCTTCGAAATCCAGTTCACCCAGGGCGCCGCGGTCCGTTCAAGCATGGTGCTGCGCCTGGTCAAGGAGTTCGGGCAGCATGACCCCGCGTATGCCGCCAGCCTCCTGGCCATCGGCGCCCTCTATTTTGCCGAGCGCTGGGAGCCGAAAGAAGCGGCCGAGCTGCTCCACTTCGCCAGGGGATTCCAGGATTCCGCGTCCGCCCAGTGCCTGGCAATAGCCGAGCGGGCCAAGATGCTGATCGAATCCGTCAGCGGCGACACGGCAAACCTGGGGCGGAAATACGACCAGACCGGGGCTGCGCAGGCCGCCGGCCTCCTGGTGCAGGGCAGGGCCCTCACCTACGCGGAGCACTACGAGGCTGCGCGCGAAGGGCTGGCCATGCTGCGGAACTCGGCCGAGCCGGCCCACATCAACTGGCGGGAGACCGCCGCCCTCATGGCGGTCGACAACGAAATCCGCGCAGGAAATGTGCGCGCCGCCGTGAAGCTTATCGATGACCTTGAGCTGTCCGAACCCGAAATCAAATACCACCGCGGAGTGCGGTACTTCTTCCGCGTATGGCGGGCCTACGCGCTGGGCGATGCGGCACGGGCGCGGGCCTGCACCGCGGAGGCCCAACGCTATGCAGGGCCGGACAGCCACCCGGCCATCACCGCCCAACTGGCTGCCTGCCAGGGCCATTTCGCGCTTCTGCGTGGCGACCTGGCAGAGGCAGTGGCCCAGCTGTCCCGGGCCGCGGAGATCGGCATGAAGTTTGGCAGCCCCACCCTCCTGCGCTGTGAGGCTGACCTGGTGGAGGTCCTGGTACGCCTGAACCGGCATCGGGAAGCCACCCAGGCACTGCTGCGCCTGGAGAGCCGCTCGGTGGGACTGCGCTCACCCTGGCTGATGATGGTGGTGGCCCGCAGCCGCGCCATGCTGGCCGACGGTGAACGGTCGCTCCAGCTGTTCTGCCAGGCGCTGGAAGCCAGGAACGGGCACACGCTGGAGCGGGCCAGGACACTGATGTGCTACGCGGAGCGGCTGCATGCCTTTGGCCGGCACCGCGAGGCACGCGATGCGTTCCTCCGGGCGAAGGTGATGTTCGATGAGGCCGGCGCCGACGCATGGACCCAGCATGTGGACGCCCTCCTGCTGGACAACCGTGCCGAGCCCGTCCATCCGCAGGGAAACCCTGCCATGCTGATGCTCGCAGACCATGAGCGGGTCCTGGCGAAGATGGTGGCACGGGGCATGCGGAACAAGGAGATCGCCGGGACGTTGTATGTGTCCGTGCGTACGGTCGAAGTGCGCCTCACAGCGATCTACCGCAAGCTCGGTGTTGAATCCCGGGCACAGCTGACGGCTTTGGCCACGGACAAGGGGACGCCGGCAACGGAGCCGTACGTCCTGCCAGTCCTGTAGCGGATACCCCCCGGTTCTGCGGTGTCCGCAGTTTCCACATCCTTCCCCCGCGGGACCCACAAAGGCCTTCCCGATCCCGCCTAAACCCGCCTCTCCGCGGCTAGTTTTGCTTCACGGCCAGAGGACGGGCGGTGACGCCGGAAAGGGGCACCATGGCTGAAATTCCAGTAGTCCGTAACCGGCGTGCTGCATTCGCCTGGCCTGTTCCGCCCGCTGCTGCACAGCAGGCGGCAACAGGGCAGCTGGCGGCAGGAGAAAGCGCAGGAACCCGCTTTACCCTGCCGCCAGCGGCCCGCACCTCCCTGGCTGTAAAGGCCAGGACCAGGAAGGCCACGGCAGCCTGGATTTCCACGCACCTCAATCTCCTGAGGTGCACGGACGCTGCTGTGGTGATGGCGGCCGCGTACGCCGGGTTCGTTCTTTCGGAAGCGGAGTTTTCCCCTGAAGGCCCCAGGGACGGCGGAGCGGCGGTGGCCGCCGCGGCGTTGACTGCTGCGTGGCTGTGCGCGCTGGAGCTCTACCACAGCAGGGACCTGAAGGTCCTTGGCATCGGGGCCGACGAGTACAAGCGGGTGGCGTCGGCAACGCTGCACGTCTTCGGCATCATGGCCCTGGCTGCCGTGGTGTTCTCCATCCACGGCGCCAGCGCGTTCGTCACCGTGTCCCTCCCGTTGGGGCTGGTAGCCCTGACGGTGAACCGCCACGCATTCCGCCGCCGGCTCACCGCCGAAAAAGCAAAGGGACGGCACCTTTCGCGTGCCGTTGTGGTGGGCGAACCGGAGGATGTCCGCTACGTAGTGCGGCAGGTCCGGAAATCAGGAGCGGTCTACGAGATCCTGGGGGCCTGCCTTCCAGGGGCGCGGCGGGGTTCCGGCCTGCGGGTGGAAGACGAAACAGTTCCCGTTCTCTCCTCCACCGATGCCATTGCCCGGACCGTTCGCCTGGTCCAGGCGGACTCGGTGATTATCGCCGGCCCGCTCCCTGGCGGGAACAAGTTCATCCGGGAACTCGGCTGGAAGCTCGAAGAATCATCAACGGAGCTGATTCTCGCGGCGACACTGACCAATGTTGCCGGTCCGCGCGTCCACTGGCGGCCCGTTGACGGCCTCCCGCTCATGCACGTGGATATCCCGCAGTACTCCGGAGCCAAGCACGCCTTGAAACGGGTGATGGATGTCACCGCTGCCCTGGCAGCCCTCGTGATGCTCTCGCCGCTGCTCCTGCTGCTCGCCGTGATCGTCCGGCGGGACAGCCCCGGTCCCGTGTTCTTCCGCCAGGACCGGATCGGCAAGGACGGCCAGGTCTTCGGGATGTTTAAGTTCCGCTCCATGGTGGTCGACGCCGAGGCGAAGCTGGCCGCGCTGGACCAGCAGAACCAGGGCGCCGGGGTGCTTTTCAAAATGAAGGATGACCCCAGGGTCACACGCTGCGGCCGGTGGATGCGCAAGTACTCACTGGACGAACTTCCCCAGCTCTGGAATGTGGTGCTGGGCGACATGAGCATGGTGGGGCCACGGCCGCCGCTGGACCGCGAGGTCAACGGTTATGAACGCCATACCCGCCGCCGGCTCCTGATCAAGCCGGGCATCACCGGACTCTGGCAGATCAACGGCCGCTCCGACCTTGCCTGGGAGGAAGCGGTCCGGCTGGACCTCTACTACGTCGAAAACTGGTCCCTCGCGGGCGACCTGCTGATTCTTTGGCGGACGTTCCGGGCCGTACTCCGGCCATCGGGCGCTTACTAGTACATCCACAAAATGGGAAGAAACTGACATGAGATCCTTCAGCAATCCATTCCACGACGCCCGTCCACAACCAGCGCCGAAACTGCGCATCGCCGTCGTGGGTGCCGGCTATTGGGGACCCAACCTGGCGCGCAATCTCCAGGCGAGCCCGGACTGGGAACTGGTGGCCATCTGCGACCTGGACGTGGAGCGGGCGCGGAAGCTTGCCGCCACCATTGGGGACATCCCCTGCGTGGAGTCCCTGGATGAGCTCCTGGACACGTTCGAGGTGGACGCGGTGGCCATCGCGACGCCGGCACGCACCCACCACGGAACCGTCATGACGGCGCTGCGTGCGGGAAAGCATGTGCTGGTGGAGAAGCCGCTGGCAGACAGCCGGAAGCACGGGCTGGAGATGGTGTCCGAAGCCCATGCGAACGGGCTGGTCCTGATGGCCGACCATACTTACTGTTACACCCCGGCTGTCCTGAAAATGCAGGAACTGGTCCAGTCCGGCTCCCTCGGCGAAATACTGTTCGTGGATTCCACCCGGATCAACCTGGGGCTCGTGCAGCCCGACGTGGATGTCTTCTGGGACCTTGCACCGCACGATTTGTCCATCCTGGATTTTGTGCTCCCCGGGGGACTCAATCCGGCCGCCGTGTCCGCCTTCGGCGCAGACCCGCTGGGTACCGGGCGGGACTGCGTGGGGCACCTGAATTTCCGGCTTCCCAACGATGCCACCGCCCACGTGCACGTGAACTGGCTGAGCCCCACCAAGATCCGCCAGATGGTGATCGGCGGATCCCTGCGGACACTGGTGTGGGATGACCTTAACCCGCAGCAGCGGCTCAGCGTCTATGACCGGGGGGTGAGCCTGGACCGGCAACCGAAATCGGCCGGGGAAAGGGCCTCAACCGCCGTTTCCTACCGCCTCGGTGATACCTGGTCTCCGGCGCTGCCCGAACGCGAGGCCCTCAGCCAGGTAGTGGCTGAGCTGGCATCCTGCATCCGCAACGGCCGGGACGCCAGGACAGGCGGCGCATCCGGGCTGCGCGTGCTGTCCGTCCTGGAAGCGGTGACCCGCAGCCTGACCCAGGACGGGCGGCCCGAGCCCGTGGCCGGATCCCCCTTCGCGGCGACGGGCGCAGCATTGGGCGGACCCGGCGCTGAATTGGAGGAAGCCCTGTGAGCCGGCTCGAGGGAGCGAGCGTCCTGGTCACCGGCGGGGCGGGCACCATCGGCTCCACGCTGGTGGACGCGCTCCTGGACGCCGGTGTGGGCAGGATCGATGTCCTGGACAACCTGGTCCGCGGCAGGCGGGACAACCTGGCCGGCGCCCTGGCATCCGGCCGGGTAGGGCTGGTGGAGGGCAGCATCCAGGACCGTGACCTGGTGCATGACCTCACGCGCGGCAAGGACCTGGTGTTCCATCAGGCAGCCATCCGCATCACGCAGTGTGCCGAGGAGCCGCGGCTGGCCCTGGAGGTGCTGGTGGACGGAAGCTTCAATGTCCTGGAGGCGGCCGCGGAGCACAAGGTGGCCAAGGTCGTCGCCGCGTCCAGCGCCTCCGTCTATGGGATGGCTGAAGAATTCCCCACCACGGAGCGGCACCATCATGCCAACAACGACACCTTCTACGGGGCGGCCAAATCCTTCAATGAGGGCATGGCCCGGAGCTTCCGGGCCATGACAGGCCTGGACTATGTGATGCTCCGCTACTTCAACGTGTATGGGCCGCGGATGGACGTCCACGGCCTCTACACGGAAGTCCTTGTGCGGTGGATGGAACGGATCATGGACGGGGAGCCGCCGCTGATCTTCGGCGACGGCCTCCAGACGATGGACTTCATCCATACCGCCGACGTGGCACGCGCAAATGTGCTGGCCGCCGGCAGTGACGTCGTGGAAGGGACGTACAACGTGGCCAGCGGGACGGAAACCAGCCTGCTGGAGATGGCGCAGGCACTGCTTCGGGTCATGGGGTCCAGCCTCACCGTGGAGCACGGGCCCGCGCGACAGGTGAACGGAGTGGTGCGCCGGCTGGCTGACACCTCGGCAGCCGCACGCGATCTTGGCTTCAAGGCCGAAGTGGACCTGGAAGAGGGCTTGCGGCAGCTCGTCAGCTGGTGGCTGCCGCTCCGCGGGGAGATCGGCGCTGCCCGGAAGGTTGGTGCGTGATGACTGCTGAACCCGTTCTCGCCCGGATCAACGTCATGAAGCCCTGGCTTGGCGAGGAGGAAGCCCGTGCCCTGGCTGAAGTGGTGGCCTCCGGCTGGGTGGCACAGGGACCGAAGGTCAAGGAATTCGAGTCACGCTTCGCCGCGTTCCAGGGAGTCCGCCACGCGGTTGCCACGTCGAGCTGCACAACGGCCCTGCACCTTGCCCTGGTGGTCGCTGGAATAGGCCCGGGGGACGACGTGGTTGTTCCGTCCCTGTCGTTCATCGCCACCGCCAACGCCGTCACGTACGTGGGCGCACGCCCGGTGTTCTGCGACGTGGACCCGGCTACCGGAAACGTGACCGCGGAAACCATCCACGCCGCGCTTACCCTGGACACCCGTGCCGTGATCGTGGTGGACCAGGGCGGCGTGCCGCTGGACATCGACCCCATCCGCGAGCTGTGCGACCGCCACGAAATCACCGTCATCGAAGATGCTGCTTGTGCCGTGGGCTCCACCTACAAGGGACGTCCGGTGGGTGCGGGCGCGGACGTCGCCGTGTGGTCCTTCCACCCGCGCAAGATCCTGACCACCGGTGAAGGCGGCATGCTCACCACCAACCGGGCTGACTGGGCGGCAAGGGCCAGGACCCTGCGCGAGCATTCGATGAGCGTATCCGCGGCGGACCGGCACGGTTCCCTGCTCGCCCCGCCGGAGTCCTACCTGGAGGTGGGTTTCAACTACCGGATGACGGACCTGCAGGCCGCCGTCGGAATTGTCCAGCTGGGCCGGTTACCGGAAGTCCTGGCACGGCGGCGGGACATCGCCGCGCAGTATGTTGCCGGCCTGGCCAGGGTGCCGGGCCTGCGGCTGGTGTCCGACCCACCGTACGGCACCACCAATTTCCAGTCGTTCTGGGTGGAGGTCCTCCCCAGCTTTGGCACCACCCGGGACGGCCTGATGGAGCTCCTGGCGGAAGCCGGTATCTCGGCAAGACGGGGGATCATGGCGGCGCATCGCCAGCCGGCGTACCGGTGGCACAACGCCGGCCGGGCACTGCTGCAGCAGACTGAACGGCTCAATGACAGGACGCTGATCCTCCCCGTCTACCACGAACTGGATGACGAGGGGCTGGCCAGGATCATCAGCACCATCCGGGCTGCAGCTGCCGGGATGCGCACATGAGTGAGCTGATCCTGATCGCTGCCAGCGGCCTGGCCCGCGAAGTCCTGGCGATGGTCCGCAGCAGCGGCCAGTACGACGTCGTCGGACTGCTTGATGACAACACGGAGATGGCGGGCGTCACCGTGGACGGGGCACCCGTCCTGGGAACCATCGATGACGCGGCGAAGTACACGCACGCGTTCGTCCTGGTATGCATCGGGTCCGGCCGGGTCCGTGAAGCCGTGGTGGAGCGGTTGACTGCGATGGGACTCACCGAGTCCCGATATGCCATCGCGGTGGATCCCTCCGTCCAGTACCCGGAGGGCTGCCGCGTCGGCAGGGGCAGCATCCTGCTGCGTAACGTCACAATGACCGCGTCCGTGACGCTGGGCGCCCATGTGGTCGCTATGCCCTCGGTGACCTTCACGCACGACGACGACGTGGCGGACTTCGCCACATTCGCTGCGGGAGTATCCCTGGGCGGCGGAGTCCGGGTTGGCCGGGGAGCGTATGTGGGCATGAACGCCAGCGTGCGCGAACGGACGTCCGTGGGGGCCTACGCCACGGTGGGGATGGGCGCGGCGGTCCTCAACGACGTTCCCGATGGACAGACGTGGGTGGGTGTGCCGGCGCACGAAATCAGCGGGGCGAACTCCACGTTCAGGGGGATGTCATGAGTGCCGGTGTCGATCTGCAGGCCATCCCGTTGGTGGACCTCGCCGCGCAGCAGGCGGAGGTCCATGAGGGAGTCATGGCCGAACTGGCAGACGTCTTCTCTACAGCCTCCTTCATTGGCGGCCCGGCGGTTGCAGATTTTGAGGCTGCATACGCCTCTTTCGTGGGCGCCGGGCACTGCGTGGGCGTTGCCAACGGGACGGACGCCCTGGAACTTGCCCTGCGAGCCGGGGGTGTCCACCACGGCGGGGAAGTGATCATCCCCGCGAACACCTTTATCGCGACCGCAGAGGCAGTCAGCCGGATCGGGGCAGTCCCGGTACCAGTCGACGTCGACCCCCGCTACCTGCTGATCGATCCGGACGCCGTGGCCGCCGCCGTCACGGCACGAACGCAGGCCATCGTGCCGGTCCACTTGTTCGGGCAGACGGCCTTCGTGGAGCGGCTGGTGCCCATTGCGCAGTCCAGCGGTGCCGCAATCATTGAAGATGCTGCACAGTCGCAGGGTGCAACGCGCTTTGGTGCGCATGCCGGCACGTTGGGTACAGCGGCGGGGACCAGCTTCTACCCTGGAAAGAACCTTGGCGCCGCCGGGGACGCCGGAGCGGTCCTGACCAACGATCCCGCGCTTGCAGCCCGCGTTCGGCTGCTGGGAGCGCACGGCAGCTCGGAAAAATACCGGCACGAGGCCATTGGGTTCAATTCCCGCCTGGACACGGTCCAGGCTGTGGTCCTCAAGGCGAAACTTGGCAGGCTTCACGCGTGGAACCTGCGACGGCGCGCGGCAGCGGAGCGGTACGCCGCGCTGCTGGCCGACGTCCCGGGCGTTGAGATCCCGCAGGAGGCGCCCGGAAACGTGGACGTGTGGCACCTGTACGTGGTGCGGGTTCCGCGCCGGGATGCGGTCCTCCAGGCCCTGCATGCCGCCGGAATACAGGCCGGAATCCACTACCCCGTCCCTGTGCACATGAGTGGGGCCTACGCCGCCGGCGCTTCCGGTTCGTTCCCCGTGGCCGAAGAAGCCGCGCGGCGCATCCTGTCCCTGCCGCTGTTTCCGCACATCACTGCGGAGCAGCAGGAACGGGTGGTCGATGTGCTTGCAGGTGCAGTGGGGGCGGCATGACAGAAACTGCGTCCCGCCCCGGAGCTTCCAGTGCCTTCGGCTGGAGCCTGCTGAACACCGTCCTCTCCCGGCTGGGGACGCTGGGGATCGGCATCGTCCTGGCCCGCGTGCTGGGACCGGAGTCGTTCGGTACCTTCGCGGTGGCACTGGTGGCGCTCATGGCGGTGTTGAGCTTCAACGAACTCGGCGTGTCACTGGCCATCGTCAGGTGGCCCGGGGATCCTGCCCGGATCGTGCCTACCGTCAACACCATTTCGGTGGTGGGAAGTACCGTCTTCTGCGGGGCGGCCATAGTTGCTGCTCCGCTGTTTACCTCCGCCGTGGGAGATCCACAGGCCACAGATGTCATCAGGGTGTTGATCCTCAGCGTCCTGATCAACGGCGTGGTGGCGTCCCCGGCCGCATTGCTCCAGCGGGACTTCCGCGAGAAGACCAGGCTGGGGATCGACCAGGTCAATGTCTGGGTGGGCGCCCTGCTCTCCCTGGTCCTGGCCCTTACCGGTATGGGGGCGATGGCGCTGGCCCTGGGACGAGTGGCCGGCAGCCTGCTCGCCGCCGCGATGTTCCTCCGGGCGTCACCGCTCCCCTACCGGTTGGGCCTGGACCGGGACCTGGTCATGCCACTGCTGCGGTTCGGGCTGCCACTGGCGGGCACGAGCATTATCTTCTTTGCCCTGGGCTACGCGGACCAGCTGACCACCGGGGCAGTCCTGGGCTCCACGGCCCTCGGCTTCTACGTCCTGGCCTTCAACCTCTCAAGCTGGCCGGTCAGTATCCTCGCCCAGCCGCTGCGACGGGTCGCACCGGCCGCCTTTTCATCCCTCCAACATGACCGCGGCCGGATGAACGCCCTTCCAGGGGCAATTTTCTCCGTGATCACATGCGCCGCCCTTCCCGCCATGCTCTTCCTGGTGGGCTGCGCCCAGCCGCTGGTCCTGTTGCTTTACGGACGGGCCTGGCTGCCGTCGGCAGAAGTCCTTTCCTGGTTGATCCTGGCCGCCTTCACAAAGATCTTCTGCGATCTTGCCTATGACTTCCTTGTAGTACTGGGCCAGTCAGGCACGGTGTTCTACATCCAGGCCGGAAGCCTGCTGGTCCTTGTTCCAGCCCTGATCGCGGGATCAAAGCTCTTTGGTGTCCCCGGAGTGGCAGCGGCACAGGCGCTGGTGACCGGCTTCATCGTGCTTCCCTCGTACCTGCGGAAGTTGCACAAAGCCGGCCTGGACACGGGCGCCATATTCAGGGGAATGCTCGTCCCGGCAACGGTGGGGCTGGCAGTTGGTGGACTCGCGTGGCTGGCGGCGTCCCTGCAACCAAATCCGGTGCTCGCCCTCGTTGCCGGCGGAACGGCGGCTGGCGGCGGGACACTATGGCTGCTGTATCGGCGCCGCGACCTTGTACGGGATCTTCGCAGCGTAGGTTCCGCCCCGCTGAGAACTGCGGCAGCGTCATGAAAATCCTCGTATTTCCCCACGATCTTGGCATCGGCGGCAGCCAGACCAACGCCATCGAAATTGCAGCCGGCGTTCAACGCCGCGGACACGAGGTGGTCATTTTCGGTCAACCAGGGGCCCTGAACGGGAGGATTGCCCAGCTTGGGCTGGAGTTCGTGGCTGCACCGCGCCCCTCGCACCGGCCCACTCCGAGAATTGTGGGGACCCTCATCAGGTTGGTGAAAGAACGCAGCATTGACGTCCTGCACGGCTATGAATGGCCGCCGGCCCTGGAATGCCTGCTCGCCGCGCGACGCTCGCGGGCAGTAGCCGTGTCCACGGTGATGTCCATGGCCGTTGCTCCCTTCATTCCCAAACATGTGCCGTTGCTGGTAGGCACGGAGGAAATCCTCTGCAGGGAACGCGGCTTCGGACGTACAGCGGTTGAACTGATGGAACCACCTGTCGACCTGGCGGAAAACAACCCTGCGGTTGACGTAGGCGCAACTGCCTTCAGGCGCACGTGGGGCCTGGAGGACCGCTCGTTCGTGGTGGTCACCGTTACGCGGTTGGCCGCCGAGCTCAAGCTGGAGGGCATCCTCTCTGCAATCGACACAGTGCGGCAGGTAGATCCCGCACTGCGGGTCCAACTGCTTATCGCCGGCGACGGCCCAGCCCGCCGTGAAGTCGCATCAGCCGCGGCCGTGGCCAACGCCGGCCTGGGCCGCGAGGCTGTCATATTGACCGGGCAGCTTGCGGACCCCCGGCCGGCATACGCCTGCGCGGATGCGGTCATTGGCATGGGAAGTTCAGCCCTTCGGGCCATGGCTTTTGGAAAACCTACCATTGTGCAGGGTGAGCGTGGCTTCTGGGAGTTGGTCACCCCGGAAACGCTGCCTTTCTTCCTCCGGCAAGGCTGGTACGGCATCGGTGACAACCCGCTGGGTGCCTCCTCAAAGCTGGCTGGACTCCTGACCGCCCTGCAGTCAGAGCCGGGAAGGCGGGCGGCACTGGGAACCTTTTGCCTCAAGACAGTCTCCGACCGGTTTTCACTGGGCAGGGCTGCGGAACTCCAGGAGGAGTTCTACGGCAGGGCCATAGCGGCACGGCAGCCCGGGTCGGCGTTGCGGAATGACGCAGACGCTGCCCGCCGCTACATCGCCCATCAATTTTCCCAGCAGGCACGGCGACTTTTCGGCCCTGTTGCCCGGGACGACTTCAACGCAATGGACAAGGTGCTGGCAGCACCCTCCAGTCCCGGTCATACCGCCAGGGGGAACGCGTGATGGCACCCGCGCGAACCATTGTTCTCCTGGCCGGCAGCCGTTGGGAGGATGTCAGGGGAACTGATCATCACCTGGCCAGGTCGCTGTCGAAATCGATCCCTGTCCTCTGGGTCGACCCCCCGCTGCCACTCCACCTCGCCCTGCGCGGGCCGGATCTCCTTCGGAAACCCACGGACCTTTCCCTGGTCGATCCTGGCATCACCCGTCTGCGGGTCATGACAGTCCCGGGATTCACACGAAGGCAACTGGCACCGGCCGCGAGGTTCCTTGTCAATACAGCCATCCGGCGCACCATTGCGAAACTCCGGCTCACCCCAGTCGCAACCCTGGTGCTGTCGCCATTGGCGCATTTCCCAACCGGCCTCCCAGGCACCAAAGTCCTGTACGCCACGGATGACTGGGTATCCGGGGCCCCCCTGATGGGGTTGGACCGCGGCCTGGTCCAGCAGACGCTTGAGTGCAATCTCAAGGCAGCCCAGTCAACAATGGCAGTGTCACCCGCCCTGGCCAGCCGTCTCGACGCGCTGCTGCCATCCACGGTGCAAAAGACCGCCGTCCTCCCCAATGGATGTGAACTTCCGGTTCCAGGCGAAGAGCCCGGAACCAAGGCATCAGAAGCCGTCCTGGTAGGTCAGTTGAACGAGCGTCTGGACCTGCCGGTATTGGAGGCCTTGCAGGCATCCGGCATCCACCTGACCGTCATCGGTCCCCGCACTGAGCGGGACCCGGAGACCAGGACGCGATTGGACGCATTCCTGGCTGCGGACAATGTGTCCTGGTTGGGCAAACTGCCGTACGCCGACACCCAGGCGCACCTGCGCTCAGCCCGGGTCGGACTCACGCCGTACCGTGATACTCCCTTCAACCGGGCCGCGTTTCCGCTCAAGACCCTCGACTACCTGGCCTCGGGACTGCCCGTTGTGGCCACTGACCTTCCCTCGGTGCGGTGGCTGGATACCGACCTGGTGTCCATTTCCAGCGGACCTTCACACTTCGTTGAGCAGGTGCATCGGATTCTCCGCTCCGATCCGCGCGGGTTCTCCCCCGGAAAGTACCGGGCCTTTGCCGCGCGCCACACGTGGGACGAGCGCGCCGCGCAACTGATCCGGAGTTTTGAAGGGACCGGTGAGCATGGGAATCAAAGCAATTAGGGCTGCGGCGGTCATCTTCGCGCTGATCGGCATGTGCTGCTCCGCTTGCACCCCGAGCGCAGATGCACTCCCCGCCGCCGGGGAACCACTCAATCTGAAGACCATTCCCTGGGAAGGCGGTCCCGGCTACTGGAAGTCATTCGCCAAGGCTGATGCGGCCGGCTGGGATGATCCTGCATTTTTTCCGATAGCAATTTGGTACAACGGCATCAGCACCGATGATGAAGTCCGTTTCGACAAAGATCACGGCATCAATACGTACATTGGCATGGATAGCAGCACCCCCTATTCCATCTTCGACCGCAATGGCGTCTTCTGGATTGGCGGAAAGCTGAATGACTCCTTTACGTCGTCCAGCAGGAACTGGGTGGGTGCAATTCTCGATGATGAGGTTGACGGACGGTTCACCCCGGAAGAGGGCCGGAAACACCTCGCCCAACTGCGTGCGGAGGTACCCCCGGGGCTTTTCAGCTACGCAAACTTCACCAATATGGTGATTGGAAACAATATGAAGGCTGCTGATGCGCAGGCATTCGTCAACGAATTCACCGACGCGGTTTCCGTCGATATGTACTGGTACACGGTTCCTACCTGTAATCCCGCCACCTACGTCAACACAAATATTGTTCCCATCAGCCGGGAAAGTTGCCGGAGCGCCTCAAGCTACGGAAAGACCCTCGACGCCCTGCGTCTCCAGGACGCTGCAGACGGGAAACTCCAGCCTTTGTGGCAGTTCGTCGAGAACCTCAACGGCGGCCCTGGCGGGGGCAGCCATGTTGCAAATATTGCGGCCGACCAACTCCAAGGCGCCGTCATGAACTCTGTTATTCACGAGGCGCGGGGAATCGTCTATTTCAACCAGAGCCTTAACGGGCCCTGCCTGGCGGGAAGCGCACTTCGTGCGGCCCAGGTGTCTCCAGGCTTCTGCGGTGCAGCCCAGATGGAAGCGATGCGCACCATCAATGCACACATCCGCGAGCTGGCGCCAGTAATCAATACCCAGTCCTTTGAATACCGCTTTGGCGACGGCATGGACACAATGCTCAAGGTCCATGAGGGATATGCGTACGTGTTCGCAATGATTGAAGCAGGCTCCCGTCCCGGCGACCGGACGCTCACCCTGCCCGGATCAATCAAGACGTCGTCCGCGGAAGTGCTCTTCGAAAACCGGTCCATAAGCGTCGACAGCCAGGGCAAGTTCTCTGATTCGTTCCCTAAAGAATCGACCTACCACATCTACAAGGTGAAGCTATGAGCCGGTCAATCGATCACGTACTGCTTACCCGTTTCAACCTTCCGTCTTTAGGCACGGAAAGCTACGTTCGCGCCCAGGATGGATGGCTTTCACGCAGATTGGATCTGTTTGAGGAATTCTGTTTGCCATCGGTCCGCGACCAGACACGCCAGGATTTTCACTGGATTATCTACCTTGATCCCGAAAGCCCGGACTGGCTGCTCGACCGGCTCAATGACCTCAACTCGCCGCGGATTTTCACTCCTGTATTCCGAACCGCAGTTTCGGCGGCGGATCGTGTACAGGATTTGGAAGCCGTCACGGGCGCCGCCGGCAAGACCCTCATCACGACAAATCTCGACAACGATGATGGACTCGCGGCAGACTTCGTCGAGCGCCTGCAAAACCTCCCTAACAGCCATTCAAGATCGGCTGTCTACTTCACCCAAGGCCTGATCCGCCACGGCGAAAGGGTTTACGCCCGCAAGGACGCTGCAAACGCATTCTGCTCCGTCAGGGAGTCCTGGGATGATCCCCAAACGTGCTGGGCAGACTGGCACAACCGGTTGGGCCTCTCCATGTCCGTGGCGGAAATCGGTGGGCCGGCCGCTTGGTTGCAGGTCATACACGGAACGAACGTCAGCAACCGCGTCCGCGGACGACGAATCGCTGTGGGAACTGAACACATCCTGCGTTTTGGCTCCCTGCTGGCTGGTGTCGAAAACCCCTCGAAAGCCGCGCTGCTGCGGGAAGCCTCCGCTGGCCTCTACCGCGGAGCCCGGGACGCCGCGCGGTCGGCGACGCGGGACACCATCATCTTGCTGGCCGGTAAAGATGGCCTGGACCGTGTCAAAACCCTCGTTCGTGCACAGGCCAATGCCCTGGTCAGTCGTAAATAGGAAGGAGTAAACCATGTTCTTGCGTGACCTGTACGACAGCCTTAGGCGTCGGTGGTACATCGTAGCGGCAGGGATTTTGATAACAGCTGCCATAGCGGGACTAGCCTACGGCCAGTCTCCCGTCAAA
Organism: Pseudarthrobacter sp. C4D7; assembly: GCF_013359725.1. Lineage (GTDB taxonomy): Bacteria > Actinomycetota > Actinomycetes > Actinomycetales > Micrococcaceae > Arthrobacter. The sequence continues at coordinate 162,411 of NZ_JABFMW010000004.1, forward strand.
TACGAGGCCTCCGGCAGCGTTGCCCTGGTGCCCCCGGCAACTGCTGTCATTTCGGGAGACAACCCGTTCCTGTACATGGGTGGACTGGAACAGGCACTCGGTGTGCTGATCGTGAAGTTGAATTCGCCCGAAGTCCAGCACAAAGTCTCGGACAATTTTCCCGACACCGAATACACCGCCGTACGGGAACCCTCCACGAATGGTCCGATTGTCCGAATTTCCGTCAGCGGACCCAATGCCACTGAAACCCTCAGCGTGCTCCGCCAGGTCCTCGGCTCGGTGCCGGAGAACCTCACGTCGCTGCAGGACGCACTCAACCTGAGCGCCGCTTCACGGATGACCTCGCTCCCGCTTTCGCAAGATGATGAAGCGGTGGCCAACGGCAGCGGCAGAAGCCGGACCCTCCTGGCCCTGGCTGCAGTGGGAATCGCTGGAACAGTCATTTTGACCGGCCAACTGGATAAGGTCCTTCTCCGCCGGCGCCGCGACGGCGTTCCTCCCAACGTCGGCGAACCCTCGGTGAAGCCGGCCTCTCCACGGAAGGAGGATTTTGTCGTTGAAGGTCCTCGGCATGTTGGCGCGGGTGCCGCCGGCAGGCGCAACAGGACCCATGGACCAACACGGGCCGGATCCGGGGCCGGGACCAACAGCAACTCCCGGTTGACGGATGAGGACCCTGCACACGGGCGGGAACACGTGGATGCCGCAAAGCCCTGAACGTATCTCAAGCGGCACAGCCGTTGCAGGGACGCGATTACGCCGCCCTTTGCGCAAGCGGGCAGATGGCAGCTGGGATGCCGTGGATGCCCTGGCGCTGCTGCTCCTGGTTCTGCTTGCCATTCCGTCCAACCGGACCATCGAGCCCCTTGGTGGGGCAGGCGTTCCGGCGATGCTTCTCGCGCTGCTCTTCCTGCCGTGGTGGGGATGGTATGCGGCTCAGCGGGAAGCCCGGCTTTTCCCCGCCCCGGCCCAGCCAGTGCGGACCGCCATAGTCATTCTCCTGCTCTGCATCCTGGCAAGCTACGCCGCTGGATCACTGCGTGCCCTCTCAGACCCCGAAAGCAATGGGCTCAACCTGGGGTTGCTGAGGGCTGCTTCGTTCATGGGTATCCTGGCGGTCGCGGCTGACGGCATCCCGAGCAGGCGCCGTTTGATCCAACTGCTCCGCTGGTGCTGCCTCCTGTGCGGGATGTACGCGACCCTGGGGGTTGTCCAGTTCGTCACAGGACAGTCTTTTGTGGAAGGTATTTCCCTTCCCGGGCTGGCAGTCAGCGACTTCGGCGCCCTCCAGGAACGGGGAGGCTTCAACCGGCCCTCCTCAACGGCCCGGAATCCCCTGGAGTACGCCTACGTGCTCTCTATGTTCTTTCCCATCGCCGTCAGCCTGGCCCTCCACGACAGGAAGCAGAACGCACTCATGCGCTGGTTCCCGGTGGCCGCCATTGCCACTGCGGCAGCGCTCTCCGTTTCAAGGTCGGCAATTGTCGGGGTGGCCGTTGCCACCGTGGTTCTTGTGCCCTTTTGGACGGCGGATGTTCGTCGAAAGGCTGCGGTTGCAGCCCTGGGGCTTCTGGGAGTCGTGTGGATCATGGTTCCGGGCATGATGGGCACGCTGTTGAATCTGTTCGGCGAGCATGATCCGGGTGTGGACTCGAGAACGGACAGCTACACAGTTGTCTGGTCATTTTGGCAGCTCAATCCGGTGTTTGGCCGCGGCTTTGGCACCTTCCTGCCTGCGTACCGGATCCTCGACAACCAGTACCTGCTCACGCTGGTGGAAACCGGCGCGCTGGGGCTGGCGGCCTTCGCCGGCGTGGCGGCTACCGCAGTCGTTGTGGCAATCAAGGCAGGAAGGCGCTCTACACAGCCACTCTTCCGGAGCCTCGGTCCCGGACTGGCGGCCAGCGTCGTAGCGGGAGCAGTGCTGACGGGCTTCTTCGATGCATTGTCATTCCCCCAAGCAGCCGGCGTGTTGTTCCTGGTTCTCGGCCTGTGCGGTGCCTTCTGGCGGCTCAAAGATGTTGATGTGGAGGCAGGTCATGGCTAGCCGCTTCATGAAACCTGCACCCCGAGGGGCGGTGCTTCGTCGGTGGCCCGCGGCCCTGGTCATACTGGCTCTTATGGTGCCGATCATCATTGCGGCCGGCCAGAGCAAGGGCGTCTACTGGTCCCGTGTGGATGTGGTTTTCCTGCCGCCCGCGGGGGCTGCTGCAGGCAATCCACTGCGCTCCGATTCCCAGGATGTCGTGCAGTTCGCGGCTGTGATTCAACGACGGGCCATCACTAAAAGCGCTGAACCGGACATCGAGCTGAACGGAGCCAGTCTTTTCGCAGCAGGAATCCGGGAGGGGTATCGCGTCTACCAGCCCAACGCGGGAAGTCAGTGGCAGCGTTCCTTCAAGAGGGCCGTAGTGTCCATTGAAGTCGTGTCGGAAGACGAAGCAACTGCGACGCAGAGGGCCATGCAACTGGCGGACAGCATCACTTTGTCCGCAGGGCAGGAGCAGAGAGCACTGGGGGTCATTCCGACAGCCCGGATTTCCACTGAGCTTTCACCGTCCGTACCCACCACCAGCTATCACGGCACGAACCGGCCCGCCGCCGTGGGTGCCCTCACTGTCCTTGCCCTTGCACTGGCCAGTGGGGCAGCCCTCATGACCGGCAAAGCAAAGCTGAAAGCCCGCAACAAACCACGCGGTAAAAAGTCCCTGTTGGATGCATAGGCCTGCAGGCGGCAAAGGGGATGTGGGATCCCCTCCACGCTTTTACAGTTCCGGGATCCGGCTGCTTTCGTCGCGCTCCCACGCGCTCCCCGGACGACGTTTCCGTGCCACGCGGCCGGCTACAGCGAAAGCTGCATACACCAGGGCGTCCAAGGCGGTAGCCGGTCCTTCGACGGCGGCAAAAAGTTCACGCAGCGTCCGCCCCGTCCGGGCGCCGCCCATGCTCCGCAGTTCGCTGTTTCCCCGGTACACCCTGCGGAGCGTTGAAAGAAGCAGCTGGGTGGAACGCGGTGTTCGGACAATAACCGGAACGCACTCCACCACCAGCTTTTCGGACGTGCTGAAGAGCTGGTCGATGTAGCAGTCGTCTGCGGTTACTGGAGGGAATGCCCCCAGGCGCTCATGGCCCTCTTCATTGAGTCCGTAAACGCCGGCGCCCCACATCGATCCTGATGCCTGGGGAAGACGGTTCCGGGCACGGTAGTAGGCACGGACCGGCCAGGAGGCTCCGAACGTGTCGTAGACAAAGGCCGGCCGGGCACAGAGCACTCCCGGTGTGGCCGAGAGTGCTTCCATGGTGGCCCGCAGCGCCTCCGCCGGTACCTCAATATCCGCGTCCACATATATGCGGGGCCAGCGGGTGGCTGCCCTGTCCGCAGCGTTGAGGGCCGCAACCTTGGACGCCTCCCCCACGTGTAGGACCTGCACGCCCGGGGTGGACCGTGCAACTGCCTCGGTGCCGTCGCTGCAGCCGTTGCACGCCACAATCACCTCGACGCGGCCGGTGGCCAGGGGTAACTCGAGAGCCGCGAGGGTTCTGCCGAGAACCGATGCTTCATTGTGTGCAGGGATAATGACTGCCCCGGCCGGGAAGTCCGCATCAACGCCAGTCGACGTCGGGTATGCAACGGCATGGGGAAGGTCCGCCCAGCGGGACTCCCAGGCAACAAGCCCCAGGATTCCCCGGTGTCCGGCAAGGGGCGCCCGCAGCAGCGCGGACAGCAGGACAGCCGCCCGGAAGGCCCGCGCATAGCTGACGTTGTGGAACTTGCGGGCGTAGCGGATCCGGTTTGCGGTCATCAACGCATCAAGCGCCGGTGAGCTTCCCGACCCTCCACGGCAGTGCGTCATGGCGGCCAGGGGCTCGAACCAGATGGCGGCCTTCATGTCGCGGACCCGGTGCAGGTAGTCCGTCTCTTCGGAATACAGGAAGTAGCTCTCATCCCAGCTGCCCACCTGCGCTGCCACGTCAGCCCGGACCAGCAGGGCAGCGCCGGTGGCCCATTCCACCTTGTGCGGATGGGCGTAGCTCTCAGCGTCGAAATCCATTTCCGAGAGCCACCCGGGGCGGCTTGGGAATTTGCTGCCCAGGGCGGCGTCGCCGAGTGCGCGCAGGATGGTTGGCTCGCGGCGCAGGGACGGGTACAGCGTCCCATCCTCGTCCTGCAGAAGGGGGACAACAACAGCTGCGCCTGTCCTCGCCATGGACGCACGGAGAGCCTGGACGGCCCCATGCTGAACACGCAGGTCCGGGTTGAGCACCAAGTAGGTGTCAGCAGGGCCGGCTTTTGCATAGGCAGCGTTGATACCGCCGGCATAGCCCAGATTTCCCCCCGTGGCGAAGGCCATGATCTCCGGGTACTTCTGCAGGCAGGCCAAGGTGTCAGGGGTGGGCGAGTTGTCGGCCACGACCACTTTGATCGATTGGTCTTTTGTTTCCTGCAGGAGGCTTTCAAGCAATCGGCATACATCGGCGCCGTTGTTGTACGTGACCACCAGCGCCGCAACGTCGGCATGCCTGTCGACGGGGGTAAAGCCCAGGGGCCTGGGCTTGCGGGCCCGGGCAGTCCCGGCCGGGGCGTTGGGCACTGATAGCACGCCGGGCACGGGTGTTGCGCTGTGCCGGCGGAGCCGTAGGTAGGATTCGGGTCCTTCCAGCAGGTACCGCCTGGCAAGCCTCCGCGGCTCGATGGCCAAGCGCCAGGCCCATTCGAGTCCCATGGAGCTCACTTGCGCCGGCGCGCGCCGGACGTTCCCGGCCAGGAAGTCCACCACGGCGCCGAAGGCCAGCAGGACCTTGGCACCCGTGAGATGGCCGTACTCCGCTATCCAGAGTTCCTGCCGGGGCTTGCCCATGCAAACCAACAGGATGTCCGCACCCGCAGCACTGATCTCACGGCACAGGCGCCGCGATGCCCGCGGGTCCGTCAGGACGTGCCGGGCTGGTGCCCACCAACCGGCTACACGCAGCAGCGGCTTTTCGGTTCCAAGCCGGTCCGCGGCCATGCGCTGGGCTTCCTCGCTTCCGCCCAGGAATCCTACAGAAAGCCCCCGCACTGCCGCGGTGTCGAGAATCTGCCCGATCAGGTCGCTTCCCGCCAGGCGCGGCCAGCGTTGACCCGTGAGTTCGGCGGCTTTGGCTACCAATGGCGCACCGTCCAGCAGCGTCATCCATTCGACGGCGGCGATGTCCAGGGTGTTCTCCCACCGGCCACCGGCACCGAAGTGGTTCAGGTGGTCCAGGTTTGCGGACAGCACACCCAGTGGCTTTGGACCGCCGGAGACAGCGCGCTGCATGATGCTCGCCACGGCCTCGTCGCGGCCCATCAGGTCAACGGCGACCCCACCGAGGTTCACCTTCATGCCCTGGATCCGGGCGGGGGCGGAACCCGTGGAGCGGGAGGCAGCGGATGGCCGCCGTTCCGCTCTGTGGGCAACGCTTTTGGGGGCGACCCGATCCACCGTCCCCAGCCCGTGGATACGGCGGCGAAGGTCTCCTCGTGCAGATGTCATTCCGGCTCCATGTTCGCGGCCCACTCGCGAAGCGGCATGAAGGGGGTCTGCACTCCCCCGGCACGCCTGCGGGCCGGCTTGGCGGCCCTGCTGTCGCTTACCTGGCAAAGCGACGCCGGCAGGAGGACGTGACGGAGCCGGAACCTGGCTCAATCACCCCGCTGGCATCTCCAGTCCAACGCTAGGTGGGTCTTGGGAGCCGAACCATACGGCGGCAAGGACTATGTGGATATCCGCACGGTGCTTTGTGGTGGCCGGCGAGCAGGGGAACTATGCCGCAGTCCGGAAGAACAGCTCCGTGACGGCGGCAAGGCGCCGGGGATCCTCCACGCCGCACAGTTCGCGGGCGGAGTGCATGGACAGCAGCGGCACGCCTACGTCCACGGTGCGGATGCCCAGCCGGGTGGCAGTGAGCGGGCCGATGGTGGAGCCGCAGGGCACCACGTTGTTGGAGACGAACTCCTGGTACGGCACCCCGGCCTCACCGCAGAGCCGCGCCCAGAACGCCGCACCGAAGGCGTCCGTGGCGTAGCGCTGGTTGGCATTGATCTTCAGCAGCGGGCCGCCGTTCAGCACCGGGTGGTTGGCGGGATCATGCCGCTCGGGGTAGTTCGGGTGCACGGCGTGGCCGGCATCGGCGGAAAGGCAGAACGACGCCGCCAGGGCCTGCCGGCGCTGGCTCACCGTGGCGCCGAGGCCGTCGGAGATGCGCACCAGCACGTCTTCGAGGATGGGTCCGCACGCACCGGAGCGGGAGTTGGACCCGATTTCCTCGTGGTCAAAAGCGGCGAGGACTGCGATGGGGCCGCCCTGAGACCCGGACTGGGCGTGGGCCGCCAAAGCCGCCAGGCCTGCATGCGTGGCCGAAAGGTTGTCCAGCCGCCCGGATGCGAAGAACTCCCCCTTGCCCCCGAAAACTGCCGGTGCCTGCGTGTCCGCAATGACGACGTCGTACCCGCCAATCTGCCCCGTGTCGACGCTTGCGCCGGCTACCGAGGCCGCCAGCACGCCCAGCAGGTCCGAGTCCGTGGGATTTCCCAGGCCCCACACGGGATTCATGTGGCGTTGTTTGTCCAGGGCCAGGCCCTCGTTCACCGCACGGTCCAGGTGGATGGCCAACTGCGCGAAGCGCAGCAGCGGGCCCGTGGCTGTGAGGTGCTCCGTGCCGTCGAGCATCACCAGCCGGCCCGCGAGCCGGAGCTCGCGGTCCAGCCAGGAGTTGAGCAGTGGTCCGCCGTAAATTTCCACCCCGGCCTGCAGCCAGCCATGGGCACCGGTGGTGGGCTTGGGCTTCAGCTTGAACGACGGCGAATCGGTGTGCGCCCCCAGGATGTTGAACCCCGTGGCCGGCCCTGCTCCTTCCGGGACCACCCACGCGATCAGTGCACCGTCGCGGATCACGAAGAACGATCCAGCGCCGCCCTCCCACGGCTGCAGCTCATCCAGGCGGACGAATCCGGCCTCCTCCAGCCGCCTGCCCCCCTCATGCGCAGCGTGGAAGCTCGACGGCGATGCGCTGACATACGCGCCAAGATCCTGGATGTGGTCTGCGGCAGAGGAAGGCAAAGGCATGGTCCCGAGTCTAGCGCTGCGTCTGCTCCGCTGAAGCCGGTGCAGCCTCGGCTGCTGCGGCGGCCTGTCCGGCGCCTGCGGCATCCTTCCGCCGGTAGCGGAGTACGCCCAGGGCGACCACGACGGCGGCCAGTGCCAGTGAGAGCAGCAGGGATTCCCGGGTTGATTCCACGATCACCATACCGATGAGCAGGGCCACGATGCTGATGATGGCTGCCCAGGTGAGGTACGGGAACAGCCACATCTTCAGCTGCAGGTCCTTCGCTGCGGCACCCATCCGACGGCGGAGGACCAGCTGCGAGGCCGAGATGACCAGCCACACGAACAGGGCGATGGCGCCGGAAGTGTTGACCAGGAAGAGGAACACGGTGTCCGGGGCGATGTAGTTCAGGCCCACCGTGACGAAGCCGACCACGGTGGAGGCCAGGACGGCAGCGGCCGGGACTCCGCGGCGGGAGATACGGGTCCAGGAGCGCGGGGCGTCACCGCGGGTGGAGAGGGAGAACAGCATGCGGCTGGCGGTGTACAGCCCGGAATTCAGGCAGGAGAGGACAGAGGTCAGCACCACGACGTCCATGATGGTTCCGGCACCGGGGATGCCGAAGAGTTCGATGACTGCCACGTACGGGCTCTTGGCCACGGAGGCGGAGTTCCAAGGAAGCAGCGTGACCACGATCGCGATGGAGCCGATGTAGAAGACCAGGATGCGCCATACGGTGGATTTGACGGCCTTCTTGACGGCATCCACGGGGTTCTCGGATTCGCCGGCCGCGATGGTGGCGATCTCGGCGCCGAAGAAGGAGAAGACCACCACGAGGATGCCGGCCAGCACGGCTCCCGGACCATTGGGCATGAACCCGCCGTTATTGACCAGGTTGTCCAGGCCGGGTGCGGGGACGCCGGGGATGAGGCCGAGGATGGCGGCGACGCCAAAGATGAGGAAGAGGACGATTGCCGCCACCTTGATGGAGGCGAACCAGAACTCGAACTCGCCGTAGGACTTTACGGAACCGAGGTTGGTGAGCGTCAGCAGCACCATGAGCACAAGGGCCCATACCCACTGGTCAATGCCCGGCACCCAGCGGTGCATGATGGCGGCGCCGGCGGTGGCCTCGATTCCCAGGACGATGATCCAGAACCAGGCGTAGAGCCAGCCGATGCTGAAACCCGCCCACCGGCCCAGTGCCTTGTCCGCATAGGTGGAGAAGGAGCCTGTCTCCGGGTTTGCCGCCGCCATCTCGCCCAGCATGCGCATCACCAGGATGACCACCAGCCCGGCTGCTGCATACGCCACGAGGATGCCCGGTCCGGCCTGCTGGATGGCTGCCCCCGAGCCGACGAAAAGGCCCGCACCAATGACGCCGGCAATGGCGATCATGGACAGGTGCCTGGGTTTCAGGGACTTTGAAAGTTGCTGGTCAGCATGCATGGAAGCGCCGTCCTGTTGGGAAATAGCATGGTTTGAGCGACGTGCCTTGGTGCACCGGCGGAAGACCGTGTCATGCACCACATCGTCGTTTCACCCTAGATCCGCCATTATGCGCCTTGCTTTGTGCAGTCCAACAGACCTGCTTCCCGCCAACAGGACGGCGCTCCAAGCAGAAACACTTGGGAGTAACAAAAGTTTTCCTTCAGGCATATTTGTAATGTGCCCGAAACCACGCGCCCGGTGTGGCGCGTGGCGGAATCCGGGTCCAGGGACTATACGTCCCGCCGCTTCAACAGAATGCCGGCGAGCAGGACGGGGATGACCACCCAGGCGCCGAGGACCAGGCCGGCCTGCCACGCCTCAAGGGTGTCCGGAACGTGCTGCGCCGCCGTCAACGGCTCCACGGTGTTGCCCGGCAGGTATTTGCGGGCCTCCGTAAAGAAGTCGCCGGGGATGAGCTGGAACGCAATGGGTGCCACGAAGAAGATGCCCACCAGGCTCATGATGCCGCCGGCCGAATTCCTGATCAGGGTGCCCAGGGCCATGCCGATGGCAGCGACGGCCGCCACATAGACGCTGTTGACCAGGAGGAGTTTCACCGACTGTGAGCTTCCCAGGTCCAGCTTGAGGCCGTAGTTGTCCAGCACGGGTACAGCGACCAGTCCCGCTACCCAGGTGGAGGCGGCAGTGACCACGAACGATGTCACCATCACCACCACCAGCTTGGCAGCGAAAGCGGGAAGGCGCCGGGGCACTGCCGCAAAGGTGGACCGCGCCATGCCAGTGGTGAATTCCGAGCTCATCAGGAGCACGCCGAGTGAGCCCAGGATCAGCTGGGCGAAGGCGATGCCGGATGTGGGCACGCTGACGGCCAGGTCTCCGCCCTGGGCGGCCATCCGGGCCGCGGCCTGCGGATCCCGATTGGCCGCATCGGCGAACTGGCCCGTCCCCCATGCCGACAGGGCACCAAAGCCGACCATGACCACCGCGGTGGAGGCGAGCAGGATCAGCGTGGAGAGCAGGCTCCGGAATTTGATGACTTCAGAGTTGAGGACCCGGAGGAATGTTGGCCCGGGAAGGGACTGGCCGGCATTGCGTGCGCCTGGCCCGGCGGGGGAGGCTGCAGGTTCGCGCGGGGGGAAGGATTCAGTGGTCGTGGAGCTCATGAGTGGCTTACCTCCGCAGCGGGCAGGGAGTGGTATTCGACGTCGTCTTTGGTCAGTTCCATGTACGCTTCCTCGAGGCTTGCAACAAGGGGCGTGAGTTCATACACCATGACCTGGTTCTCCAGGGCCAGGGCTGCGATGTTCCTCGGGTCCAGGCCCGTCACTTCCAGCAGTTCACGCTCCGGAGAAGCAATGGTTGCACCGCGTTCGGCGAGCAGTTGGTGGAGGCGGTCGGGCTGGTCGGTGCGGAGGCGGACACGGGATTGGCCCTTGCCGGTGATGATGTCCTGGATGGGTGCGTCGGCAATGACGCGGCCGCGGCCAATGACCACCAGGTGGTCGGCTGTTTGCGCCATTTCACTCATCAGGTGGCTGGAGAGGAACACAGTGCGGCCCTGCCCGGCGAGGTACCGGACCAGGTTGCGCACCCACACCACGCCCTCGGGGTCCAGCCCGTTGACCGGTTCGTCGAGGATGAGCGTCTGGGGATCCCCCAGCAGGGCAGCCGCGATGCCCAGGCGCTGGCCCATGCCCAGCGAAAAACCGCCGGCCTTCTTCCGCGCCACGGCTTCCAGCCCGGTCATCTCGATCACCTCATGCACCCGGGACTTGGGGATGCTGTGGGTGGCTGCCATGGCCAGCAGGTGGTTGTAGGCGCTGCGGCTGGTGTGGACGGCTTTGGCGTCAAGCAGCGCACCCACCTCGCGCAGGGGTGCCTTGTGCTGGACATAGGGCAGGCCGTTCACCATGGCAGACCCCGACGTCGGACGGTCCAGGCCCATGATCATGCGCATGGTGGTGGATTTTCCTGCCCCGTTGGGGCCCAGGAAGCCGGTGACTTGCCCTGCCCTGACGGTGAAACTGACCCCGGCTACGGCGGTTTTGTCGCCGTAGACCTTGGTCAGCCCGTTTACCTCGATCATGAATCATCCTTTGAACGGCAGCGGACGGCTGCAGACGTTGTTGGGTGCGGGTACCTTCCCCACGCTACCGAGGCCGCCACCGCTTTTCGCCGCTTTCAGGGATGATTCAGGGGAGAATCAGGGTAGCCCTCCACTGCACGAGCTGCACTAGGGCCGGGGAGAGTAGTACGTCAGAGCCCTGGGTCGGACTTCATAGGCCACTTTGCGCACCCCGGCCAGCGCTTCTCCGTCCACCGCCAGCGCCATGGGGCCGCCACCGGCGTCGATCCTGACTTTTGTTGCCTCCCGGAGGTGCGTGATCCCGGAGCTTGCCACCGTACCCGTAAGCACGGACCAGAGAAGGCGGAGCCGGGCAAAGCGTTCATCAGCGGTGATCAGGCGGACGTCCAGGACACCGTCATCCATTACCGGCCTGATCAGCGGCGCGTGGTCCCGCGGGTAGAAGCGGCCCCGGCCCAGATAGGCAATCCACACCTTGTGCCGGACGCCGTCCACACTCAGGGTGGTGGGGGTCCCGGCGGCGAACGTCCGGAACATGGCCACGACGCCGGCCAGGGGCTTCCCCAGCGCCCGCTGCAGGTGCTCCCGCCGCCGCACAAAATTCGGATACAGGCCCACGCTCGAGGTATTAAGCATGACCAGGTGTGAAACCTCCGGGTTGCCGGCCAGTCCCCGTTCAGCAGTGACCATGCCGACGTCGGCCAGGGCGGCCTCACCGTTCGTGGCCGCTTTCACCGCATCCTTCAGGCTTCCGGTTCCAGCGTCGCGCGCGAAATGGTTGAGTGTTCCGCCCGGCAGGACCAGCAGGGGAATTGAACGTTCGACGGCGGCGGCGGCCGCTGCGCCTACCGTCCCGTCTCCGCCCCACACGCCCAGCGCCAGGGTTCCGGGAGAGCCGGCGGCGGCGTTGATGCGCTGCACCAGGTCCTCATAAGGCTGCACGGTAGTTATATGCGCCTTGGGAAATACTTCTTGAAGCGCCGATGCAGTCTCCTCCTTGAATGAGCCGCCCAAGGTATTGACCACGATGCTGAGGCCCTCACCGCCCGGGAGTGCCGGCGCGCTGGTCCAGGCCCGTGAGGTCTGGGGGATGGGCGGCCGGACCGGCCACCAGTGGCGCGTTACCAGGGCGGCACCGGCACCAAGCGCCGACCCGAACAGAACATCCGACGGCCAGTGTGCACCGGTGTGGACCCGCGAGTAGGCCACGCCCAGGGCAGCCGGCGCCAGGGCTGCACCGAGGGCCGGACGCACCAGCCCCACTCCTACTGCAAAAGCCACGGCTGACGCCGAGTGCCCGGACGGCATGGAGGAGCTCGTGGGTTGCGGGTGCACGAAGCGGAAGACGGGCAGATGCTCCGGCAGCGGACGCGTCCGGGGCAGCAGCGTTTTGAACACCACATTGGTGACGGCGGAGGCTACTCCCTGGGCGAGCAGGCCGTGCACCGCTGCCCTTCGCGTCTTGCCCGGGAACAGTGCCAGGACAGCGGCCGCCGCCATCCACAGTTTGCCTTGGTTGGCAGAGGCGGACAGGCGGCGGAAGAAGTCATCATGGTTCCCTCCCGGCAGGCGGGAAACATACCCCAAGAGGTACCTATCGAGGCGGCTAATCCACGTCCGGCCCCCCGGGCTGGTGCTTTGCATGTGATCACCCTAACCCCGGCAGCTAGTCCCGCGGCGCCTGCTCCTGCTCCATCCGCAGTGGCCGGGCGGCTCCGGCAAGGACCAGCGCCAGGAGGATGGGCGCCATGATGGCCAGCAGCGCGGTGTGGATGCCAGTCAGGTCACCGAGGTAGCCCAGCAGGGGCGGCCCGGCAAGGAACGATATATACCCCAATGTGGATACAACAGAGACGCGCGCTGCTGAATGCTTTGGATCGTCGGAAGCAGCGGACATGCCCATGGGGAAAGCCAGGGCGGCTCCTACTCCCCAGAGGGCCGCGCCGACGCCGGCCAGCCAGATATTGGTTGCCAGCACGAAGAGGCCCAGCCCGGCGGCCGCGGCGGCCATGCTGGCCCGCAGGACAACCACCCGTCCGTATTTGTCGATCACCCGGCCGCCAAGGAACCGCATGGCCGTCATGGCCAGGACGAACAGGGCGAACATTAGGGCACCGGTGGATTCGGAGGTGCCCAGGCCGTCTACGGAGGCCTTGGCGATCCAGTCGTTGCCCGCCCCTTCGGTGAGGGTTGCTCCAAGGACCACCACGCCGATGAGCAGGGTCCTGCTGTCCCGCCAGGCGGATGGCCCCTTGGCCGCCTTCGGCTCCCCTTCCACTGAAGCCGCGGATACGTGGGGGAGGAAGTAGCGGGGCACGGCCAGTGCCACCACCACCACGACGGCCGCGATGACCAGGAGGTGCAGGGGCAGGTCTACGCCGAGGGTTGACAGCCCAGCCCCCAGCAGGGCGCCGACGAAGGCGCCGCCACTGAAAGCTGCATGGAACTGGGGCATGACGGTCCGCATGAGCTTGTGCTCTACGTCTGCCCCTTCGATGTTTTGCGCCACATCCCAGAGGCCGATTCCAATGCCGAAGAAGAACAGTGACACGGCTGTTCCGGGAATGGAGACGGAAAGAAGTGACAAGGCGATGCCAACTCCGGCAGCTGCCGCCAGGAGCCCGGCAAACCGTACCGTATTGGCCGTCCCGATCCTGCCCACCACCAGGCCGGCGGTGGGCAGTGCGAGGAGTGAGCCGACGGCCGTGCACAACAGCAGGGTGCCCATTTGGCCCGACGTGATCTGCAGCGTCTGGGTGACGGCGGGGATCCTGGCTGCCCAGCTGGCAAAGACCAGCCCGTTGATGCCGAAAACCACGAACGTTGCCACAGCGGCGGCCTTCAGGCCTGCCTGCTGTTCGGTGCCGGTGTTGGTGCTCATACGCTCACTACTTCCACTGAGTACTTTTTGAGTTCGGCATATTCCTGCGCGCTGAATGTCCGGTCTGTCACGATGACGTCCACCCGGGCCAGGCCGGCCACGAGCACCCTGGCGTGGGCCTCCCACTTGGCAGCGGAGGCGGCCACGACCACCCGCGCGGCTGAGTCCAGGCCGGCGGTCTTGACTGCCGCATCGTCAAGGTCGTGGGCCAGGAGGCCGTCCTTGAAGTCCACGGCACAGGGCGTGAGGACAGCGGTGTCGAAGCGGAGGGACCTGATGTTGGACTCGGCAAGGGGTCCGCAGAAGGAAAGTTCGCCGGGCACTACGCTGCCCCCCGGCAGCAAGAGCGCCGGGTGCTGGCCATTAGCGTCCTCACCCCCGGCCACCGCGTTGAGGGCCTGGAGGGACATCGGCATCAGCGTCAGCTCCCTGCCTGCCACGGCCCGAGCCACGGCGGTGGCTGTGCTCCCGCTGTCCAGCCAGACGTGTTCGCGGTCAGCAAGGAGGCCTGCGACGGCGGCCGCAATCCGTCGCTTGCCGTCCTGTTCCTCCAGCTCGCGCTGTCCGTAGCCGGGGTTCTGCCCCTGCCCGATCAGGCTCCTGGCACCGCCGTGGACTCTGCGCAGCACGCCATGGGCGGCGAGTACCTCAAGGTCGCGGCGGATGGTCGCACCGGAGGCGCCGCAGGCCTGCATGAGCTCTTCCACGCCCACTTCCGGTTTCCGCCGGAGGACCTCAGCGATGACCCGGTGTCGGTCATCAGTTTTCATGATCAAATGCTAACAGTTTTTGATCATTTGCTCACAGGGCTGATCACCAACCCCGTAGATCTCAGCGGACGCGGTCCACCCGCTGTTCGTCCCACACGGGCTCCGCGGACTCGTAGACCTTTCCGTCCGAGCCAAAGACCAGGAACCGGTCGAACGTCCGGGCAAACCAGCGGTCGTGCGTGACGGCGAGGACGGTGCCTTCGAAATGGTCGATGGCCCGTTCCAGTGCTTCGGCCGAGTGCAGGTCCAGGTTGTCCGTGGGTTCGTCCAGCAGGAGCAGCGTGGCGCCGCTGAGCTGCAGGAGCAGGATCTGGAACCGGGCCTGTTGGCCGCCGGAGAGGGACTCATACTTCTGTTCCGACTGCGCAGCCAGTCCGTAGCCATCCAGTGCGCCGGCAGCGGCCTCGCGGCCCAGCCCGGAGCGGTGTTCGTCGCCGCGGTGCAGGATTTCCAGGAGGGTCTTGCCCAACAGGTCCGGACGCACGTGGGTCTGGGCAAAGAATCCGGGCCGGATCCTGGCGCCGAGTTTCACGGTGCCCTCGTGCGGAACTTCCTTGATCTCGACGTCGGACACGGGCAGGTGCTCGCGCTCGGGGTCCGTGCCGCCGGTGGCGAGCAGCCGCAGGAAGTGCGATTTGCCGGAGCCGTTGGAGCCCAGCACGCCCACGCGGTCACCAAACCACACCTCCGTGGAAAACGCCTTCATCAGGCCGGTAAGCTCCAGGCGTTCCGCCACGATGGCCCGTTTGGCGGTCCGGCCGCCCTTGAGCCGCATCTGGACGTTCTGCTCGATGGGCAGGGCCTCGGGCGGCCCGGCCTCCAGGAACTTCGCCAGCCGGGTCTGCGCCGCGTGGTACCGGTTGGCCATGTCAGAGCGGAACGCAGCCTTGTTCTTGTACATGTTGACGAGTTCCTTGAGCTTGATGTGCTCCTCGTCCCAGCGCTTGCGGAGTTCCTCGAAGCGCGCATTCCGGTCTGCGCGGGCCTCCACGTAGGACCCGAAGCCGCCACCGTGGATCCATGCCGCGGCGCCATTGATTCCGGGCTCCAGGGTGACAATGCGGCCGGCCGCGTTGTTCAGCAGTTCCCGGTCGTGGCTGATAAAGAACACCGTCTTCTTCGATTCGTTCAGCTTTTCCTCGAGCCAGCGCTTGCCCGGGACGTCCAGGTAGTTGTCCGGTTCGTCCAGGAGCAGGAGGTCGTCCGGGCCGGCAAAGAGAGCCTCCAGCACCAGGCGTTTCTGCTCGCCTCCGGAAAGGGTCGACGCCGGGCGGTGCTGCGCGCGGTCAAAGGGGAGTCCCAGCGAGGCCATGCACACCTCGTCCCAGACGGTTTCGACGTCGTAGCCCCCGGCGTCGCCCCAGTCCACGATCGCCTGGGCATACCTCATCTGGGTGGGCTCGTCGTCGTGCTCCATCATGGCCAGTTCAGCCTCGTCCACCTCGCGGGCAGCGGCCGCCAGCGCCGGGGGAGCGGCGGACACCAGCAGGTCCCGCACAGTGGAGCCGTCCCGGACCTGGCCCACGAACTGGCGCATGATGCCCATGTTGCCGGAGCGGCCAATGACGCCTTCGTCCGGAACCAGGTCCCCCGCGATGATCCGGAACAGGGTGGTTTTGCCTGTCCCGTTGGGCCCGATCAGGGCAGTTTTGGTACCGTCCGGGACCTTGAAGGTCACACCGTTCAGCAGCTGGGTGCCGTCGGAGAGGAAGTAGTCGATGCCGGAAACGTCAATATGGGCCACGCCGTCAATCCTCCCATGCCGGACCTAGCCGGCGGCGGTGAGGAACTGCTTCAGGAGCGGACCGGAGGTGGTGGCGCCCAGGCCGCCGTCCTCGACGAAGACGGCCACGGACAGGTCGCCGTGGAAGGCCACGATCCAGGCGTGGGTCTTGGGCGGGTTCTCGGTCCCGAACTCGGCCGTTCCGGTTTTGGCACCGACCGGTGCGCCAGGGACGCTGGACAGGAAGCCGGCGTGCCCGGACGTGACCACGGCCCGCATCATGTCGGCCAACGATGCCGCCTCCGCGGCGGTGATGGGAGTCTTCGACGCCGTGGAGGGCGCCTCGGCAGTGGCGGTCGCCGACGCTTCGGCTGCCGGCGCGGTGGAACCCGCGGTTGTCCCGGCGGCGGGAGCACCGGCGTCGGGGTTAAGGACCAGCTGCGCGGAGACCGGGGCGCCCTTGGCTACCGATCCGGCCATGATCGCTGCGGCCAAAGGGGAGAGCAGCACCTTGCCCTGGCCAATCATGGACGCCGCGTGTTCCGTGCCCTGGGCTTCACCGGGGACGGAACCCAGGAAGGCTTCTGCTCCGAGTTTGGGCGCCTCAACCGCCACTCCCATGGACGTGGCAGCCGCTTCAAGCTGGCCCTGTGAAACGGCGTCGCGTTGCGAGATGAAGGCGGTGTTGCAGGAGTGCGCAAAGGCGTCGCGCAGCGTGACGGCGCCGAGGGAGGTCTCAGGGTAGCCTTCGGAGTTCTTGAAGGTCCGTCCGTCCACGGTGAGGGTTGGCGTGCACTGGACGGTGGAATCCGGCGTCATCCCGTTGCGGAACATGGCCAGGGAATCCACCATCTTGAAGATGGAGCCAGGGGCGTACTGCCCCAGCATGGCGGTGTTGTAGCCGTTGCTGCCGGGTCCGGAGGCCGCAGCCAGCACCTCTCCCGTGGAGGGGCGGAGAGCCACAATTGCTGATGCCGGACCTACTTTTTCCAGGGTGGTTTCGGCCAGCGCCTGCAGCCGCGGGTCAAGGGTGGTCTTCAACGGGGTCCCGGGTTTGGGCTCCACCTGGAACAGGACCCGCCGGGGGTCCGTCCCGGCGGACTGGATCTGTTCGCGGGTCAGGTCCGCCCGCTGCGCGCGGACCACCACGGCGTCTGATCCACGGAGCTGCTGGTCATACTGTTGCTGGAGGCCGCCGATGCCCGTGACGTCGCCCGCTGTCAGGACACCGTTGGAAGCGTCAATCTGTTCCGCGGTGGCCTCGCCAACCGAGCCAAGCACGGCGCGGGCAAACGTCCTGCTCGGGGCCAGGGGGATCGACGCCGGGATGCCGCGTGCGCCGGGAATGGCCGCGATCTGCTCATCGGAGATGGTGCGTCCCTCTTCACGCAGCGTGATGGCGGAAACGAAGGCCTGCGCGCCCGCCGCCTTGACCTGCTGGACGTACGCGGCGGGGTCCACTCCCACCAGTGCCGCCAGCTTTCCGGCGGAATCAGCCGGGTCCGCGGTGCCCAGCTGGGGTTTGTCGATGCCTACGTTCACCACGGGGCGGTAGGTCACCAGCGGGACGTCACCGGCTCCCAGGATGTCGGCGCGCTGGGGGGATTGGGATCCCTTGGTCACGATCTCACTGTCAGCCAGGCCTGGGGCCAGGATGGCCGGATTCCAGACGGTCAGCCATTTGTCACCGGACTTTTTGAAATTCGCTGGGAGGGTGTACTTCCACTCCGCGTCGCCGAACTTCCAGGTGTAGTTCAAGGGCGCGGACGCCTTGTCTCCGTCCAGCGCCAAGGCGCCGGCCTGGACGTCGGGCTTTTGCGGGTCCAGGGCCGCGAAGACCTGGTGGAGCTGGTCGTTGGCCGCGGCGGCGTCCTTGCCTTCGAAAGCCACAGACCCTACGTCAAGCGCCGATACGGCACCGGCAAGTTGTTGTGCTGCTGCTTCCGCCCCGGATTTCCCGTCATCGCAGGCCACCAGTGTGGTGCCCAGAATGAGCGCAGCTACAGCAAGCGAAAGTTTTGTTGATTTCCCCATCGCGCCATTATCCCCCGGGCCGCTGCCGGAAACGCCATTCCCGGCGTTGACCCCCACCGGCACAGGCACCTAGGAAAGTCCCAGATCCGGGACCGGGAGCTTGAAAATGTCCTTGAGGGCGTGCCGGGCCGCATGCATCCCGGGCATGCCCGTGACCCCGGGGCCTGGTGGTGTTGAGGACGAACAAAGGTAGACGCCCAGCAGCGGGGTCCGCCAAGGCACGGGGGACACCACCGGTTTCTGGATAAGCCCGCGGACGTCCATCACCCCCGCGCTGAAATCGCCCCCGATGTAGTTGCGGTTGTACTCGGCCAGCCCCGCAGCGGTGACGGCATGCGATTCCACCACCAGGTCCCGGAAACCCGGCGCGAACCGTTCCAGTTGGGCCACCACCTGACTGGTCATGTCCCTTGTTGAGCCGGAGGGCACATGGCAGTAGGTCCAGAGCGTGTGCCGGCCTGCCGGGGCCCGGGTGGAGTCGAAGCGGGACTGCTGTGCCACCAGCACGTAGGGCCGTTCCGGATGCCGGCCGGCACTGACCTCGTTCTCCGAGCGCGCCAGTTCCGCCCGCGTACCGCCAACGTGCACAGTACCGGCGTCGGAAAGCCCTGCGGCCTGCCATGGCACCGGCCCGGAAAGGATGAAGTCGACCTTGCAGGAGCCGTTGCCGTAGCGGAAACGCTCCAGGGCCCGCCGGTAAGGCGTGGGAAGGGAATGTCCCGCCATGTCGAGCAGCCCCCGGGGTGCCACGTCCAGCAAGGTGGCGCGGGACGCGGGAAGCTCTTCCAGCCGGTCGATCGGTGTTCCGGTGTGGATGATGCCACCGTGGGCCCTGATGTCATCGGCAAGTGCTTCCGCAATTGACGCGGAGCCGCCACGGGGGATGGGCCACCCTCCGGCGTGCCCCAGGGCCCCGAGCATGAGGCCGGCGCCTGAGGCTGCGAGGGAGGGCAAATGCGAAACGGCGTGTGCGGCAACACCGCTGAGGAGTGCCGGCGCCAGTTCATCCCGGAACCTCGCGTTCCACATTCCGGTTCCCTGTTCCAGAGTCCGCAGTCCATAGACTCCGGCCACCAGGGGGTTCCGGGGAATCCGGAGGAGCTGGTTCTGTGTGAAGTCCATGACGTCGTCGATATGCCGTACCAGTGGTTTCATCAGCCGGCGGTAGGCGGCACCGTCACGCCCTAGTTCCGCCGCCGTCCTGTCCAGCGATTTGTAGGCCAGCGCTGCGCGCCCGCCATCCAGCGGCGAGCCGAAGGACACCTCCGGAGAGAGCAGGTCCACCCGCCGGGGCAGTTCGAAAGCACGGAAGAAAGGGGAGGCAAGGGCCATGGGGTGCACAGCGGAGCAGACATCATGGAAGTGGTCCGGCTGCATCAGTTCCGTGGTCCGGGTTCCACCACCGATTGTGGCTGCCGCCTCGAAGACTTCCACGGACAGTCCGGCCCGCGCCATCACCACTGCTGCCGACAGTCCGTTGGGACCGGAGCCTACTACCGCGACGTCAGGCATGGGACCTTGCTTTCGACGGGTGGAAAGAAGCGGCGGGCCGGAATGGATTCAGCCGGAGACGGTCCGGTGCGTTGGCGAAGGGTCCGCCGTGCGGATCGTCGATGTGGTGGCGCCGGATGGGGTCGTGCCTGGGGTCGTAGATGTCCCACACCACCCGTGCCATGAGGTAACCCACCGCAGCCATATGGGCGGCTACGGCCAGGACGTAGTAGGGCATGTCCAGGTTGTGCTGCGGGGAACCTGAGCTGGTCACCTGACCAAGGTACAGCCAGATGGCGGCCCAATGGAGGGCTTCGATGCCCTGCCACACCAGGAAGTCACGCCACTGTGGCCGGGCGAGGGCCAGCAGCGGAATGAGCCACACCACGTACTGGGGTGAATAGACCTTGCTGGTCAGGATGAAGGCAGCCACCACCAGGAACGCCAGTTGGGCCAGGCGCGGGCGGCGGCGGGCCGTCAGCGCAATTGCGGTGATTCCTGCGCAGGCCAGCACAAAAGACCCGGCGGAGAGCACACTGACGCCTTCCGCCCCCAGTCCGGCCTGCCCCAGCCTGTCCGCCACCAGGTTGTAGGCGAACCAGGCTGAGCTGTAGCCGGCCCCCCGGTCGGCGCTGAACTGGAAGAAATAGGCCCAGCCGGCAGGGTTGGCCACCGCGAAGGGCACATTCACCAACACCCATGTGGCCGCGGCGCTGCCCGCAGTGATCAGCAGGGGGCGCCACCTGCCGGAGCGGACCGCCAGCAGGAGAATGGCCCCCAGTACCAGCAGCGGGTACAGCTTGGTGGCCGTGGCCAGGCCTATCAGGACCCCGGCGGGGACAAGGCGTTGCCGGGCAAAGAAGTACATGCCCAGCGCAAGCAGGCACGCTGCCCACAGGTCCCAGTTGGTGGTTCCGGCCAGAACGATTCCCGGCGCGACGGCCACCATTGCGGCGTCCCAGGGACGGCGGCCCGGCATGCGCGCGGTCACCACCACGGTGACCATGGCCACCGCCCCCAGAAGGACGGCGTTGATATCGAAGTAGGCCAGTGCCCGCGCGTTGGCCTCCCCGCCGGGCACCAGCCACGCCGTCACTCCCGCAATCAAACCGATGAGCACCGGGTATTCAAATTGGCTGCCACTGCCCAGGAGGGGAAAGAGTCCAGCTGCCATACCGCGGTTCCGGAACAGCTCCGGAAAGTCCGAGTAGCAGGTGGCGTAGAACTGGGTGGGCGTCTCCCACCCGGTGGCGCGGCAGTATCCCTTCAGCAGGATCCCCAGCAGGGCCGCCAGTGCCGTGAGGACAACAAGTACCCGCTCCACGGTAAAGATGCCGGGGGTCACCACGCCGGGCTCAGCCCTGGTCCCCAACGGGCCGCCGACCAGCTCAGTGAAATTCCGCAGCAGGGAATCACTGCGGCTGGGCACCACAATGCGGGGCCGTCGTCCATCGTCCGGCGGCTGGGTCTCATGCATGGGATCGAGCTTACAGCCGGCCCCTCGCGGGAAACCGGGGCCGGCTGTCAGCGCAGGCCGCCCACCTGCTGGTGCAGCATCACGAATACGTCGTTCCGGTGCTGCTCCAGCAGTCCGCTGTTCAGCCCGCCGGTGAGGGAACTGCGGCGCTGCAGGGGGAGGGACAGGAGTCTCATGATTCTTCGCATCAAGGGAGGCACCTCCTTTCTTTGCTATAGATTTCAAATGGAAAAGGGCACAACAAATCAGCACCATTTTCAGGCGCAAAAGGGCATGGCAACTTTAGTTGGCGAATTCCATAGGGATTTTGCTGAATTTGCGCACGGCAACGCAACTAAAGAGGCCGGGTATGGAAAAGGAGCTGCGGAAACCGCGCCTGCAGACTACGAGAACTCCCGGCAGGGAATTATTCGGCGAAAGGGCAGGAGCCAGGCCGCTTGCTTCTTCGAGGAGTCAGCGTGGAACCGCAACGTCCCACTGCCGGTAACCGTCCTATGCGGACAGCCCCCGGTTACCGGTAACGGCCGGTTAGCGGCGGAGCAGCGAGCCCGGGAAGACAGCAGGCATGGCTGCATCCGGGGTGACCGGGGCAAGGCACACGGGATCAGCAACGGCCGGGAACGCATTGATGAGGGCATTCCATTCGCCAGTCAAAGTCATCATTATCCCAACCTCCTTTTCTGCTGTCCGCTGCGTGAGTTGCGATGCGGTCTGGAACCCAGGCAGATTTCCGCGGGTTCAGAAATAAAGGTACCCCAGGTGCCAGCGGAAAACCAGCAATTCCGGAAAAAAGTTTGGAACTAAATGGGAAATAAGTTTTAGAGGCCCCAGCGGACAATGGCGGGCGTCTTTTTATCCCATCCCAGGGTGCAGACTTTGGCCGTCCCCAGGACAAAGTGACGGCCCTCCGTCGGCGGTAATTCCAGCCATCGGGCGGTCAGTATCCGGGAGAAATGTCCGTGCGCCACGATCAGCACGTTATCCATCCCGGATTCCAGGATCCGGCCGATGATCTTGTCCGCCCTCGCGGCCACCTCGTCCAGGGTCTCGCCGTTGGGCACGCCGTGGGTCCAGATCAGGTAATCGGGGTTGTCCTTGCGGATCAGGTCGGAGCTGATGCCTTCGTAGTCGCCGTAGTTCCATTCCACGGCAAGGGGTTCGTGCCGGGCATCGGGGAACCCTGCCAGTTCAGCGGTCCGTCGTGCACGGCGCAGCGGGGAGGTAAGCACCAGGTCGAAATCGACGCCATCGAGCACCTTACGGGCCTCCACGGCCTGCTGCTCGCCTTCCACCGTCAGGGGGAGGTCGGTGAGGCCGGTGTACTGCCCGCTCTTGGACCACTCGGTCTCACCGTGGCGGAGGATCCAGAGCTGGGGGCGCGGGGCGGGGGCGGGACTGGTCATTTGGACTCCTCAACGGGTGAAGGTTCGACGACGGCGGGAGAGGCTTCGGCCCCGGGCCCGGCAGGTGCTGATTCAGGCTGTTCGGCCCACCAGCGGAGCAGGCGCGCCTCCGCTTCCCCGGTGGGCAGTGGTCCGTGGTCCATCCGTTCATTCAGGAGGAACTTGTAGGCCCGGCCCACCACGGGACCCGGCTTGAGGCCCAAGAGCTCCATAATCCGGGCACCGTCCAGGTCCGGGCGCACCGCGTCCAGGGATTCCTGTTCACGGAGGGCGGCGATCCGTGATTCGAGGTCGTCGTAGGCGAAGGCCAGGCGCTCGGCCTTCCGCTGGTTCCGGGTAGTGACGTCGGAGCGGGTAAGCCGGTGCAGCCGCTCCAGCAGCGACCCGGCATCCGTGACGTAACGCCGGACGGCGGAGTCGCTCCAGCCGGCGTCGCCGTACCCGTAGAAGCGCATGTGGAGCTCCACCAGCCGTGCCACGGCCTTGGTGGTGTCATTATCGAACCGCAACGCCTTCATGCGTTTGCTGGTTAGCTTGGCACCCACCATGTCGTGGTGGCGGAAGCTCACCGCACCGCCCGGTTCGAAGCGGCGCGTCGCCGGCTTCCCGACGTCGTGCATCAAGGCTGCGAAGCGCAGTACGAAGTCCGGAGCGGGCACGGGTCCGTCCCCGTCCGTTTCCAGCCCGGCGGCCTGTTCCAGGACCTGCAGGGAATGCTGGTAGACGTCCTTGTGCCGGTGGTGCTCGTCGGACTCGAGGCGGAGGGCGGAAACCTCGGGCAGCACGTGCTCGGCCAGTCCCGTGTCCACCAGGAGGTCGATCCCTGTCCTCGGCTGGGCCCCGCAAACCAGCTTGACCAGTTCGTCCCGCACCCGCTCCGCGGAAATGATCTTGATCCGGTCGGCCATTTCCGTCATGGCTTCGCGGACGTCGTCGTGCACCGAAACCCCCAGCTGGGCGGCGAACCGTGCGGCCCGCATCATGCGCAAGGGATCATCGGAGAAGGACGCTTCGGGCGCCCCGGGTGTGGCCAGCACGGAAGCATGGAGGTCCCGCACCCCGCCGAAGGGGTCCACCAGCTCCATGGCGGGAAGCTTCAGCGCCATGGCGTTGATGGTGAAGTCCCGGCGGAGCAGGTCATCCGTCAGGGAGGAACCGAACGCCACCACGGGCTTGCGGGAGTCTGGATCGTACGCTTCTGCCCGGTAGGTGGTGATCTCGATCTGGAATCCGGCCTTGCGCATGCCGATGGTGCCGAAGGCCCGGCCGATTTCCCAGAAGTTGTCCGCCCATTTCTTGATCAGCGCAACCGTCTGGTCCGGGGTGGCATCGGTGGTGAAGTCCAGGTCCGGGGAGGTCCGGCCCAGGAAAAGGTCGCGCACGGGACCACCCACCAGGGACAGCTCGTGGCCGGCGTCCACAAAGCGCTGCCCAAGCTCAAGGACCACCGGAGGCACCTTGAAGTCGACAGTGTGGGAATCAATCTTGTGATGTGCGTGCGCCATAGTTCCTTAAGCTTGGCAGAAACCAGCGGCTTGGCAGTCCAAAAAAGCGTCACGATCCACGCTGATTAATGTTCCGCTCCGGAAAGTACGTCATATCCCGTCCATGTTGGTGTCATGTTCCGGTCATCACGGGAGGGCAACAGTCGTTAGAGTGGACTCCATGGCCCATCCAGTACCGAGCGCTCCAGGCAGGAGGACAAACGCACCATTGCCGTCGGCAATCGGTGCGCACGTTGCCCCTGCCCAGCAGTCGGCACCGGCATCGCTGCCCACGGTTGAGGAAGTATCGGCCGGCGGCGTTGTGGTGGACACGTCCGACGCCGAATTAAGGGTTGCGATCATCGCCCGCCTTAACAGGGGTGGACGCCTCGAGTGGTGCCTGCCCAAGGGCCATCCTGAGGGCAAGGAAAACAACGAAGAGGCCGCGGTCCGGGAGATTGCCGAGGAGACCGGCATCGAAGGCAGCATCCTCGCGCCGCTGGGCAGCATCGACTACTGGTTCACCGTCAGCGGCCACCGGGTCCATAAGACCGTGCACCACTACCTGCTGCGTGCCACGGGTGGGGAACTGACCATCGAAAACGATCCTGACCAGGAAGCCGTTGACGTTGCCTGGGTGCCCATCCAGGAGCTGGCCAGGAAGCTGTCCTTCCCCAACGAACGCCGCATCGCCGACCTCGCCCGCGAGGTACTCCCCGGGCATCTTTAAGCCCGGACGCCACCGTCGCCATTGCGGTGTTAAGCGCCCGCGGGTGAGACGATGAAGGCGATGTCAGCTACCAATTTTCCTTCCGACCGGTCTGCCCGGCCCGATGACGCCGCGCCTAACAGCGCGCCCCCCGAACCGGCCGCGGACGTTGCGGAGCCTGCACCGGCGCGCCCCAGCGAAACCCGTTCCAGCGCCATCATGGCCGCCGGAACCCTCGTGTCGCGATTTTTGGGCTTCGGCAAGACCTGGATGCTGGGGACCGCCCTGGGCCTGGGTTCAACGGTCAATGACACGTTCATCAATGCCAACAACCTGCCCAACCTGATCTTCCTCCTGGTGGCCGGTGGCGTCTTCAATGCCGTGCTGGTCCCACAGATCATCAAGGCCAGCAAGGCTCCGGACAGGGGAGCGGACTACATCAGCCGGCTGCTGACGCTGGCGGTGCTGCTGCTGTTCGGCCTGACGGCACTGGTCACCCTGGCCGCGCCGGGGGTCATTGAGCTCACCACGCAGGGTTACTCGCCACAGCAAAAGGCCCTTGCGGTGACATTTGCTTTCTGGTGCCTGCCACAGATCTTCTTCTACGGCCTTTACGCCCTGCTCACCCAGGTGCTGAACGCCAACGGCGCATTCGGCCCCGCCATGTGGGCGCCCATCCTGAACAACCTGGTAGCCATCGCCGGCCTGGGGATGTTCATCTGGATCTTTGGCACCAACGACGTCAATACCCACACCCTGGACAACTGGGGTTCCACGCAGACATTGTTGGTGGCCGGGTTCTCCACCATTGGCGTCCTCTCCCAAACGGCCATCCTGCTGGTACCGGTTTTCCGACTGAAACTCGGACTCCGCCCGCGGTTCGGTTGGCGGGGCGTGGGTCTTGGCCACGCCGCGAAGCTGAGCGTGTGGACTCTCCTGACCGCCGCCGTCGGGCAGTTGGCCTTCCTGTATGTCATGCGCATCGCCACCATCCCCGGTGCGGAGCGGATCCGGCTGCAGGAGGCGGGGGACCCGGCCGCGTCCACCCTTCCCGGCAACGCCGTCCTTGAGGTGGCCAGCCAGCTGTACCTCCTGCCGCACTCGATCATCGCGCTGTCCCTGGCTACCGTGCTGTTCAACCGAATGACCCGCGCCTCCCAGGACGGCAACCGGGCAGAACTCCGCGATGCCCTCTCGCACGGGCTGCGGACCATGGCGGTCGCCACCGTCTTTGGCGCCTTGGCGCTGTTTGCCCTGGCCGGTCCGCTGGGCATGTTCTTCTCGGGCGGCAAGGTGCAGGACGGCGTCATGCTGGCCCAGACGCTGACCATCCTGGCCCTCAGCACCCCGTTCATGAGCGCCAATTTCATGATGTCCCGCGTGTTCTACGCCAACGAGGACGCCCGCACCCCGTTCTACGTGCAGCTGCTCCTGGCAGTGGTTTATGTGGCGGGTGCGTTCGCCATCCAATTCCTTCCGGTGGGCCAGATTATCTATGCCATTGCCGTCCTCTACATGGTGGGCAACATCCTTTCGGTGGTCATCAGCGCAGTCTTCCTGCGCCGCATGCTGGGCCATCTGGACGGCGCCCGGATCGCCAACTCGTACATCCGGATGGGATACGCGGCCCTGGGCTCGGCAATCGCTGGCGCCGGCGCCCTCTGGCTGTTGGGCAGCTACAACCCGGACGGGTTCGCATGGAGCGGCCGTCTCCAGGCGCTTGTGACCCTTGCCGTGGTGGGGCCGGTCATGCTGGCCGTCTACTTCCTGCTCCTCCGGGTCTTCCGCGTCTCCGAGCTAAGCGACATGCTGCGGCCCCTGCTGGGACGGCTCGGCCGGGGCAGCCAGGCGCCCGTGCACGAAGCGGGGAACGCGCCGTCGGACGCTCCTTCCGACGGTTCCGCACCTGACCGACGGAACGAGCCGGAGCGGGCCACCACGTCCGTGGACACGGGCCTCATTCCCCGGATTTCCGGCGAGTTCGACGCCGTGTCCTTCCGTGCCGGCCCCGACCCCCAGCGTGGTTCCCGCCGCCCGGATGCGGACGACGACGGCACGGGGCCAAGTGCCGAAGCGTCCTACCTGCCGGGTGAACATCAGCCAAGCACGGCCCGGGGAGGACTGCTCAGTGAACAGATTCCGTTGCCTGGGCGCCGGACGTACCAGGGAAAGGCCGGCGAAAACCCGTTTTTCAGCAACCGGCGCAAGGGCAGGAAGTAGATTCCCTGCGCAGCGGCGCCCGTCTTTTCCGCGGCCGTCAGGGGCGGATCCGCTAGGATCGAACAGGTACAGGGGTAGTTGCATTCAGGGTGGGCCGCGCGCTCCCCTGAACGGCGGTTGCGTCATGGAGGCCGGCAATCCCGGACAGTCTAGGAGGAACACGTGTCCAACCCGATCGATGTCGGATCAGTACTGGGCGGCCGCTATAAGGTCACCGCCACAGTGTTGGCCTCGCACGACCACGATCTGGTGCTGGACGGTGTGGACCAGGTCCTCAACCGCCCGGTCAGTATCCTGGTTGCCGGACCCGAGAACACCGAGCAGGTTGCGCAGAGCGCCCGCGAAGTGGCCACCGGCGAGCGTCCCGGAACGGTGCAGGTCCTTGACCTTGGCGTCACCGAGGACGCCACCTACCTCATCACCAACCACACTTCTGCCGCTGATCTCCTGGATCTGGTGGTGGCCCCCAACCCGCCGTATGTGGAGCCGTTCTTCACCGATACGCTGGGCAGTGAAATCTTCGGCCAGGCGCGCTCACACGAACCCGAACCGTACGACGAGGAAGACCACGTCGAGGCCGGCTACATCAGTTACGGCGAGTCCCACCCCAACCAGGTTGATGATTACCGTTCGGCCCCGGCCGTTCCGCCCAAGCCTCCCGTCCGTCCTTCCACCTCGCAGTCCGCACCGACGGGCCGCACGGGAGCGGCTTCCACCGGTGCAGCCGCCGGGGCCGCAGTTGCCGGTGCCGCCGCTGCCGCTTCCGCTTCAAAAAAGGGGACAGCGTCCTCCCGGACCGATCCCGACGCAACCGCCGCGCAGCCGGTGGCGCACGGCCCCTCGGTGGCGTCCGGGCGTGCAGCTTCAACTGAGGTGGACACCGGACCGAACGACACCGCCGCTGCAGGCAGCACTCACGATGCCCCGCCGTCCACTGGGGAACGCAAGCCCAAAGTATCCCTGTGGTCCAACGACGACTTCGCCCAGGCGGAGGACCAGGAACGCTACGACGATGTCGATGAGGCCCCGGAGGAACCGCGCCAGGGCAAGGGCAAATCAGCGCTTTTTGCCAGGGCTGCAGCGCCGGCCGCCTCGGGTGTCCCGTTTGCTGACCGTGACGACTATGACGATGACCGGGACGAATCCGATGAGCAGCCGCGGTCCATGCGCTGGCTTGTTGGTGGACTGCTGGCTGTGGTCCTCATTGCCGGCCTCATCTTCGCCGTGACCAACCTGGGCAGCCTCTTCACGTCGGAACCGCAGGCCCAGCCAACAGCTGCGCCCGTCACAACCGGTGCTCCGGAGAATTCCGCGCCGGCATCGCAGGCCGCCCCCTCCACGCCTCCGGCTGTAGCTCCGGCCATTGAGAGTGTCAGCCGGCAGGGCAATTTCGACTTCGCGGCGACGTTCGACGGCGACCTGGTCAAGGCATACGACGGCAACGCCGCCAGCTACTGGTCGGATATGGAGTTCGCAACGGAGAACTGGGGCGGCCTGGCTCCCCAGGGCGTCCCGCTCGTTGTGAAACTGAAGTCCACTTCCACCGTCTCCTCCATTACCCTGTCCCAGCTCGGCGGTTCGGGTGGAAACATCACGGTCTACACCAACGACAAGCCCTCCATGGACGGCGCCAAGGCAGTGGGAACGAACAGCTTCACGTCCACCGACTTGAACATGCCCCTTCCGGAACCGGTGCAGGCCCAGTACGTGATTGTTTCGATCAACTCGCTCCCCAAGCTCGCGGCACCCAAAACCCGGTATGGCTACGGACTCCGGCTCGCTGAAATCAAGGTCCAGTAACTCAGTCGCAATTGGTGCGCCCCCGCTGCTGGACTCCAACCCGCAGGAGCGGGGAATGTAGGCTAAGCCGGTGCCCCTGTGACGGCTGGAGCTGATTTCTGCGCTGGCTCACGCCGTCCGGGCGCTGGAATATTCAGCACCCGGACTCAGTTGTGCCATGTGGCCGGCCTCCACACGGAGGCGAGTCGAACAAGGAAGGGGTTCACGGTCCAGTGACCATCGAAGAGAACACGGCGTCGGACGTTCGCGACGTCATCATTGTGGGTTCTGGCCCGGCAGGTTATACGGCGGCCGTCTACACCGCCAGGGCAAACCTCAAGCCGCTGCTGCTCGCAGGCTCGGTGACCGCTGGTGGCGAGCTGATGAACACCACCGATGTGGAGAACTACCCAGGCTTCCCTGAAGGCATCATGGGACCGGACCTGATGGAAAACTTCGAAAAGCAGGCCGAGCGGTTTGGGACTGAAATCCAGTTTGAGGATGTTACCGCCCTTCACCTGGACGGCGCTGTCAAGACCGTCACCATTGCTACGGGGGAGACCTTCAAAGCCAAGGCTGTCATACTCGCCACGGGCTCGGCCTACCGCGAGCTGGGCCTGCCCAACGAAAAGCGCCTGTCAGGGCACGGCGTAAGCTGGTGTGCAACCTGTGACGGTTTCTTCTTCAAGGATCAGGATATTGCTGTCATTGGTGGAGGTGACTCCGCCATGGAGGAAGCCCTCTTCCTCACCAAGTTCGCTAAATCTGTCACGGTTGTCCACCGCCGTGATTCCTTGAAGGCCTCCAAGATTATGGCGGACCGGGCACGCGCCCACGAGAAGATTAACTTTGTCTGGAACAGCACGGTGGACGATGTCCTCGGAACGGACAAAGTTACCGGCCTCAGGCTGAAGAATCTCCTGGACGGTTCATTGTCCGAACTCGCGGTGACCGGCGTCTTCGTGGCCATCGGAAACGACCCCCGGACCGACCTGGTCAAGGACGTCTTGGCACTGACGCCTGAAGGAACTATCGCAGTGGAGGGGAGAAGTTCCCGGACCAGCCTGCCGGGTGTCTTCGCCGCCGGCGATGTTGTTGACCCCACCTACCGCCAGGCAATCACCGCCTCCGGGTCGGGATGTGTGGCCGCAATCGACGTCGAGCACTATCTGGCAGATCTGCCCGCATAATCCGCGCCCTTATTATTCGAAGAGAGAGAAAAGGTTATGAGCAACGCTAAAGATGTAACTGACGCAAGTTTCGGCACCGATGTACTGTCCGCAGACAAGCCTGTCATTGTTGATTTCTGGGCCGAGTGGTGTGGTCCTTGTCGGAAGCTTGGTCCGATCCTTGACGAGATCGCAGTGGAGTACGGTGAAAAGGTGGACGTCGTCAAGGTAAACGTCGACGACAACCCAGCTATTGCCGCCCAGTACGGAATCACTTCCATCCCTGCTGTCTATCTCTTCCAGGGTGGCGAGGTGAAGAGCACTGTTATCGGCGCCAAGCCGAAGCAGTTCTTCGAGAAGGAATTCTCCGACGTCCTTTCCTAGTACAAGGAGCAGCCTCCCATCCCTTGGCAGGCCGTAGAGGAGTGGTCACCGTCCATGGGCGGTGACCACTTTTTTGTTTTCTGATATCCGAACGTCCGCATTGTCGGGTAATGCGGAGGTTTGATGTCATCCACTAAGGACATCGCTGCGATCCTTGGCGTTTCACGTGAAACATCCGCGAGGGGACTGCT
>NZ_JABFMW010000004.1:192830-225628 GCF_013359725.1 Pseudarthrobacter sp. C4D7
AGGCACGTGTTTCTCGTGAAACACTTCCGCCTAGCACGTGGAGTGGTTGCTCCCGCCATCCACGCACAGCATAAGCCGCCTCTTGCTATAAGTGTGTCGAGAAATCCCGCAGTCTCTACACCACCAGCACTTGGAGAGGGATACTTTGCATTCGGCCCAAATAGCTGGATCCCAACGTGACCCTGGCACTCCGCCGCGATCTCCATTTGGCCCCATTTCTGGACCAGAAGAGGGGCGAATGAAATAGGCACGGTAGGACTTCAGTTGGGGCACCCGGCCGTACCTCCGGAAGAATAGGTAGATACCTACTGGCCGTGCCAATGGAGCCGCGCTCCGGATTAGGCACGTGTATGACTATTTATCTAGATTCCTAATTCAGTGCAAAGAAAAGCTGTGGAAGCTGTACGGGCTCTCGTAGGGGCGCTG
Source organism: Pseudarthrobacter sp. C4D7 (assembly GCF_013359725.1). Taxonomy (GTDB): domain Bacteria; phylum Actinomycetota; class Actinomycetes; order Actinomycetales; family Micrococcaceae; genus Arthrobacter. Next base: position 193,257 of record NZ_JABFMW010000004.1, read on the forward strand.
CGGGGATACTCATCAATAAACATGGGGGAACTATCGAAACGGGTCACACTCATCAACCTCACAGCCAATCTCAAGCGATGGCCCCAGACCTCTGCCCGCTGCCCTGGGGTTGTCTGAATATAGCCGAGCCCAGGGGTATGAGTTCTAAAGAACGTCGTGGAACTAGCTATTCGGCACATCCACAAATTCCGGGCTGATCACTGTTTCGTCGGGCAGAGCCTTGCCGTTTCACGTGAAACCACGCTAACTCGGGCGTAGTCCATATCCTCTGAGTCCGATACGAAAGGCCTAGACGTAGGAGGTCGTTAAAACACTGACATCGTTTCACGTGAAACCACGCGAGATATGGCGTCGTCCGTATCCCCTCACTCCAGTACGGAAGGCCGCGGAGGGGAAGTTGTTCAATCGTCAGCATCGTTTCACGTGAAACATGTGCGCGCTGCTGTACCAGGACGTATTACCCTTCAAGACGGTGAACGGCGCTTGCAAGACTATTCACTTTATGTCGTCAGCCCCGTAAGACAACCACTCTACGACCTGGTCTACGAGGCCAGCTCGCAAATGCGCTCAGGTTCCTTATGCTCCGGCAGTCGTCAATACCGGAGGGATCAACCGTCCCCATACCTCACAGTCCGGAAGTATGCCAAAACATCACTTAACGGCCTTCTTCAGCGAACCCGGCTGCAGAGGGGGGGACGTCGGCGGCTTCAGGCGAGTCGTTTAGGTGCGCAAACTCCAATTGGGCGGCTACTAGCTCCCAAGGTTTGCCCATGGCGAGCCGTTCAAAATCCACTGGTGGATATTTAAACTTCCCATAGGAGCCGAGGTGCAGCCGCTCCCTTCGATACTCTTCTATTCGCCCCTGCCCACGCCGAGCGAACCAATCAACCAAGGACTACGCGGCATCAGCGCACACTGTGGGGATGAGAAGTGATCTTATCCACATCGATATCCACAACACTTCAGCTGGCTTATCCACAGCGTTATCCCCACTGCTGAGAGGCGCATCACCCGTAGCGCACGCTCCCATTGTTCACGTGTCTATCAGTGCAAATTTGCACGCCCGCGAGGGCCACGAGGTGTGTAGGACCCGACGCATGGGAAAGAAGGCCTCTGTCAGCTCACCTTCACCCACATATAAACCAAAAATGGCGTTCTTTGCGTACTTAAGGCTGTGGAATGTCTGGCTACCGTTGTGTTTCACGTGAAACCTTCTGGGTGGATTCTGTCTTCTTTATAGGCGGAGTCCGGAGACAGCATCCAGACAACAGGCCGGTGCTTGACATGTCAGGCAGTGAAAGATGCAGGAGGTCAACTTCTGTTCCCATAGTTATCCACACAACTATCCACAGTCCTACCAAGCCGATGACCCCACTCTACGGACCGATTAGCGTGGCCAGCCAGGCCTACCCCATTTTCCAGATCTCGTCGACGAAGAACCGTGGAACTGAACGGACCTACATGTCTCGAACAGAAGGTCAGCTTGAATTGCCCTCATTGCAGTACATACAAAACTGCGTGACTGTTGGGCTGGCCCCTTTGTCGGAATCAGGTACTCCTGCCGCTTGCAGCAACTGCTGAACGGCCCATCTTTAGCCGTCACAAAACGCCATCGTGTGCAGGCAGCTCCGTCAATAGTCTGATATGCCCAGCCAGTGGACAGGGGATCAGGACTGACGGAAATAGGCAGGGGATACGCTCATTGCTTCTCGTTCGCATAGGAGCTGCACCATCTGCGACCGCCATTCAGGGCAGCCGAACCGTTCGCCACTGTCACACGTCAGCAAATATCGAGTAACGACAACCCGGTAAGCAGGGGTAGTGCACACAATTCAGGTGCAATCATCCGATGCACTCTTAGGACAAGCCAGCACAGGGAAATAGTCAGCCCACCGGCAGTCTCAGCATGCATGAAATGGCAGGGAGCCCGGCTCCTGGTCTTCGGCTTTAGAAGAGATCATCCGTCCTAGGAAGACACTGCGGCACGTATCGCTCGCATTAGCCGGCGATCACCGGATTGTTCCATGCGCGACCGCACTTGTGTCGACGAATAGGGTTCATACATCCGGTCCACGGATGCCCATCAGGGTACTCGTGTTTCACGTGAAACATTCGTGATTCCTTATACGGATGCAGGTGCGGGGCAGAGGGCCAGAGTCCTAGAACGATTCTTGAGCAGGAGACACTCCGATCTACTCAGAGGCCGATGTTGAGTCCCCAACGGGAACGTCGAGTGCATAAATAGCGGTGGAGACCATTTGACCGAAGGCGCAAGGGAGAGAAGCAAACAGTGAAGGTCAACGGAGACGTTCAGGGTCGTTTCACGTGAAACATCCTTGGCGCGATCCGACTAACGTCGTTTCACGTGAAACTTTCAAAGACCCCGAGCTGCATAGCCTTTACTCCATCTGCTATCCGCAGCGCATAACGCCGTCTCAGTCCTTCGTGTCAGCCGTTTCGAGCAACCAGGAAAATTGCCACCCCCGTGGTTTTACTGGCGGCAAAAGATGCCGCCGCAGCTTATTCGCAGTACACGATCTGAAAACGGCTGTTGTCACCCCGTCCCAACCCGGTCTTGCCAAGGGTCTGGCCTACCCCGGGACACCCCAGGTTCGTTGGAATGCCACCTCGCTTTTACGACAAACCAGTCATGTGAAGTCCAGCAAGGCGCGATCGTTCGCAATGGTGGAGTAGGCCACGGTACTGGTGGAGGCCTCTACTTGGGTTGGTGCTGGTGGCCTCCTCCCCGCTGCAACCAGGCCGGTCATCAGCACAGTGAAGCCGATTGCCCTTCCCTGCGCGGTGGCACCAAATACGTACTCACCTCTGCTGTACAGGCTCCGGGGCCGCCCACCAATCCTTAATGCGGTCAAGGGCGCCATCAATGGTGCGACAACACGTGTTTCACGTGAAACAGCCGCTCCATTTGCAGCCCAGCGAAAGATGTTTAAGCATCTGAGCACACCTAATCGATCCAGTGCGGAGCACGCTTTACGAGCGTGAGGGTCCGAGGCGCGCAAGCTGACCCACTGAGCGGCCCAGATAGGGCGCGTGGAGGCCGTTTGACGGCTGGGGGACACTTGAGGCCGCGGAGAGCTGGAACGGCTCCGGAGACCACTATTTCGGCGGCTGGAAGCCAGCCCCAGGCATCTGCAGTCCACGTCCACGTCGCCAAACGGAGTTGTTCGCGGCAAAGAAGCCTACTGGCATCCTGCCGGTGAAGGGGCCGCCAGCGCAGACAACAAGAGAGGCCCGATTCAAGAAGAATCGGGCCTCTATGTACTGAGTAGCAGACCTAGTTGTTCGCTCCGGGGGCCAATACATCCATGATGCGGTTCAGGTCCTCCACGCTGGCAAACTCAATGCTGACTTTGCCCTTCCGCACGCCCAGGGAGATCTTGACGTTGGTGTCCAAACGATCTGAAAGTGAGGAGGCCAGGTAGTCGAGGCGCTCGTGGCGGGCCCCGGGACGTGGAATGTTGTTCTTGGCAGGCTTGGCGGGGTCCTGGTAGAGGGTGACGGCCTCTTCCGTTGCCCGAACGGACATACCCTCAGCAACGATCTTCTGCGCGAGGCGCTCCATGGCCGCGGCATCCGGCAGGGACAGAAGTGCCCTGGCATGACCGGCAGAAAGTACGCCCGCAGCCACGCGGCGCTGCACCAGCGGGGGAAGCTTCAACAGGCGCAGAGTGTTTGACACCTGGGGCCGGGAGCGGCCGATACGGTCCGCAAGCTGCTCATGGGTGGTTCCGAAGTCTTCGAGCAGCTGCTGATAGGCCGCAGCCTCTTCCAGGGGATTTAGCTGGCTCCGGTGAAGGTTCTCCAGCAAGGCGTCGCGCAGGAGGTCGTCGTCGGTGGTGTCCCGGATGATGGCGGGGATGGTGTCCAGGCCGGCTGCCTGTACCGCACGCCAGCGGCGCTCACCCATGACCAATTCATAGGTTTCACCACTTTCTTCGGTTGAAGTACGGACAACAATTGGCTGGAGTACGCCGATTTCGCGAACGGAGTGGACCAGCTCAGCCATGTCGTCTTCATCGAAGACACTTCGGGGCTGTTTGCGGTTGGGATGGATGTCCCCGACAGGGATCTCGGCAAAGCGTGCACCCGGGACCTCGACTAGTTCTACACCAGAGTCGGCAGGCCGGCCTGCTGCTGCAGGTGCTGGAACCGCATTCCCGGTGGTCACCTCAGCAGCAGTATCAGACGTATCAGGAACATCCGGTTGAGGGGCTGCTTGGCCAGCTGGCTTGGCTCCGGCCGATTCCGTCCTCTTGGTGGGCGCCTTCCTGGAGGAGTCAGCTGCCGGCGCAGGAGCACTTGCAGCGTCACTGCTTTCCTTGGCTGCCGTAGGCCTCTCAGCTGCGGGCTTCACCGCAGCACGACTGGACGAACGGGCCGGGGCCTCCTTAGCCGCTGTCTTGGCGGAAGAAGGCGCTGAAGGAACTGCGGGCTGGTCCTGCGGTTCGGTTTTTTTCCGCCCCTCCGGGAAAAACAGGTCCACAGGCCGCGATACCGCCCCGCCATTACCGGATGACCCATTGGCTGCCGCGGAACTAGGAATCAGCGCGCCAAGACCGCGGCCTAGGCCGCGTCGCTTCTCGCTCATGGGTAAATCCCTCCAGTGGTAGAACCAGGACAAGCCTGGCTCTGTGCGTTGCGGTAATGAAGATTTTAGCGTTCGGCTATTTCAGCAGCGGCTTCCAAGTAGGACAGTGCACCACTTGAGGAAGGATCGTAAGTCATGACCGTCTGCTGGTAGCTGGGAGCTTCGGAGATCCGCACCGAACGTGGAACCACGGCTGAGAGGACCTGCTCGGGGAAGTGCTGGCGCACTTCGGCGGCTACCTGTGCAGCGAGGTTGGTCCGTCCGTCATACATGGTGAGGAGAATGGTTGAAACCACCAGGTCAGCGTTGAGGTGCTTTTGGATCATCTCAATGTTCTTGAGGAGCTGGCTGAGGCCTTCCAAGGCGTAGTACTCGCACTGGATGGGAATCAGTACCTCGCTGGCCGCGCAGAAGGCGTTAACCGTCAGCAGCCCCAGGCTCGGCGGGCAGTCGATGAAGACGTAATCCAGCCGTTCTTCGCCATTCTTCTCGCGCGTCTTTGCGTAGACATCAATGGCGCGGCGCAGGCGCTGTTCGCGGGCAACAAGCGACACCAGCTCAATCTCGGCACCGGCAAGGTGAATGGTAGCGGGAGCGCAAATGAGCTTCCCGATGTCAGGGCAAGGGGCAACCACGTCAGCCAGCGGAACATCGTTGATGAGGACGTCGTAGATGCTGTCCACATCCGCGTGGTGTTCGATTCCAAGGGCCGTCGACGCGTTGCCCTGTGGATCGATGTCGATCACCAGGACATTGAGTCCGGCAGCAGCAAGGGCAGCCGCGATGTTCACCGTTGTGGTGGTCTTGCCAACCCCGCCCTTCTGGTTGGACACCGTAAAGATCCGGGTCTGATCCGGCCGCGGGAGCTTTCGCCCCAGTAAACGCTCACGCCGTTTGGTTTCGTGGGCGAGTTCCCGTGCGATGGGACTTGAATCATCAATGGCGTCAATGACGTTTGATCGACCACCGGAGGTTGTTTCACGTGAAACGGCGTTCCCGGATGACGGCGACGCAACCGTTTTTGGGTGGTTACCGCCGCGTCCGGGAGCCATGGCGCTTCCCGCCAGTCCTGACCCAGCGACAGAACGTGCCGACCCCAAGGACACAAACGGTGGAATCCGTTGTGCGGAGGCTTCACTACTGGTCACTGGGGCACACTCACTCTCGTTCAGCCAATTTTGCTGCTGTTGTCTAGCCTAGCCGCTCGCGCCTGCTGACAGCCGTCAGCGGGCCCGCGTTAGGACTTCTTTTGGGACTTGTTCACCACGATGCGGACCACCGTGGTGGGCTCCTCCAGGAGGTTGTCGCCCACTGTCAGCACCGAAGTCGACACACCACCCAGCTTGCGGATGGTCTTCGCAGCCTTCTCGATCTCTTCGCCGGCGCTCCGGCCCTTAATGGCCACCACTTCGCCGCGCCCCCCAAGCAGAGGAATGGTCAAGCCTGCAAGGTTGGACAGGGCCGACACGGCGCGGGCCGTGACAACATCTGCCTCCACGTGCCCCACAGCGAGTTCGGCCCGCGTGCGCATGACCGTGACATTGTCCAGGCCCAGGTCATCAACCACTTCCTGGAGCCAGATCACCCTGCGCTCCAGCGGTTCAATAAGGGTCAGTTCAAGGTCCGGACGTGCAATTGCGAGGCAGAGCCCTGGAAGTCCAGCACCGCTGCCGACGTCGGCCACATGGCTTCCGTGGGCGATTTCGCTCTCGATGACCGCGCAATTGAGCACGTGGCGGCTCCACAGCCGCGGGATCTCGCGCGGGCCGATCAGGCCACGCTCGGTCCCTGACGTGGCGAGGTGTTCAACATAGCGCTTCGCCAGCTCCAGGCGGTCGCCGAAAATCTTCTCAGCAGCGCCAAGCTCTGCTGCCGTGATGTCAACCATTATTATTGGGTCAGCATTCTCTAGTCTGCGGAAACAACAATGTGGCGTCCGGCGCCTTCGCCCTCGGACTCGCTGACCAGGCCGAGATCGGCCACGGCGTCGTGAACAATCTTGCGTTCATAGGCGCTCATCGGATCCAAGGCGACTGATTTGCCGGTTTCCTTCACCGACGCTGCGGCGTCCTCTGCGATCTTCTGCAGGTGTCCGGTACGCTCCTGGCGGTAGCCGTTGATATCCAGGACAAGCCGGGAGCGGTTTTCCGTGGCGGACAGCACAGCCAGGCGGGTGAGTTCCTGGAGTGCTTCCAGGACTTCGCCGTCCTCGCCAACCAGGCCCTCAAGGCCTTCGGATTCTTCTTCGGCAACGATGGAGATGTAGGTCCGTCCGTTCCGGACCTCAATGTCGATGTCGCCATCGATGTCGGCAATGTCCAGCAACTCTTCAAGGTAATCGGCAGCGACGTCTCCCTCTTCTTCGAGGCGACTGGCAGCGGAACCCTTGGCGGCGGAATCGTCCTCGTTCACGGACGCGGCCTGATCTTCGATCTCTTCGGAATAGGCCTGCTCGGTGCTCTCAGCTGACATTACTTCTTCTTCCTGTTCTTGCGCTGGGGCTGGACGCGCTGTCCTTTGATCTCAACTGCGGCCGCCGCGGCGGCGTCGGCTTCTTCATCCCGCTTCCCGGTCAGCACGGACAGGGCCGGCAGGCCCTTGGCGGCACGGCGTTCGGCGAGGGCCTTGGCTGCGGGGGATCCCGGCGTCGGCATGCGGCGGATGACGAAGAACTGCTGGCCCATGGTCCACAGGTTGGTGGTGGTCCAGTAGATCAACACACCGATGGGGAAGTTGATGCCACCCACGCCGAAGACGAGGGGCAGGATGTACAGCATCATCTTCTGCTGGCGCATGAACGGGCTGGCCATGGCTTCTTCAGACATGTTCTTGGCCATGATCTGCTTCTGGGTGATGAACTGCGAGGCCGTCATGGCAAGGATCATCACGATGGAGAGCACCACGACGGCGACCTGGCCCCCGCCGCCCCCGCCGTGCAGCAGGGAAGCGGACAGCGGAGCACCAAAGATGCTTGACGCATCGAACTCGACTACCTGCTCGTGGCTCATGGCCCCAATACCGGCACCCTGGTCCTTGGCGGCGGAAATACCGGACAGCACCTGGAACAACGCGAAGAAGAAGGGCATCTGGATGAGCATGGGCAGGCAGGCTGAGAAGGGGTTGGTGCCGTGCTTCTTGTACATGGCCATCTGTTCCTGCGCCATTGCCTGGCGGGACAGCTGGTCGGTCTTGCCCTTGTACTTGTCCTGGAGCTTCTTCAGGTCCGGCTGCAGCAACTGCATGCCGCGCTGGGCCTTGATCTGCTTAACGAACACCGGAATCAGGGCGGCACGGATCACCAGCACCAGTCCGATGATGGACAGCGTCCACGTCCAGCCGTTCGCGGCGGGCATCCCGATAGCGCTGAGGCCATCGTGGAATCCAATCATGATGATGGAAACCAGCCACTTGAACGGGGCCATGATTGTTCCAAAGAAGTCCATACTTATCCCTATTCGTCAGGCCGCACTGCGGCCTTCTTCATCAGTCCGAGCAACCAGATACCTGTCCGGATTGTTCAGCACAACAATTGTGGGGGTCTGGCCTGGCGGCCATTCCCGGCCGCCGGCGGGGACGTGGTCCACTCCGCCGGCGTTCCATGGGTGGCAGTGGCCCAACCGCCGGGCGGCGAGCCAGGTTCCCTTGACGGCACCGTGGACGGTGACCGCTTCAAGGGCATAGGCCGAGCAGGAAGGAAAAAAACGGCAGACGGGACCGTACAAGGGAGAAACCACCTTGCGGTAGGCCATCAGCAGCAGAATGAGGATGTTGCGGGGCAGGTTCCACAGGAACGTCCCGACGGCGGCAATCACGGTGCGGGAGCGGGCGACGACGGCGGTGGCGTTAGGCACGCGGTGTCCCCTCCTGTGTTGTACCGGCTGAACCCTTGGCGGCCCTCGGCGGACGGGCGGCCAGCCGGTTCAGCGTAGATTCCAATGCAGCGTTGTAGTCCGACAGCAGCTGGTCCCAGCTGGCTGAGGCGGACGCAGGAAGCGCCCGCACCACGATAGCGAGTCCAGTACCGTGCTCGCGCAACGATGCAGCACCCGCTTCTCTCAGTCTCCTCTTAACGAGGTTCCTGACCACTGCGTTCCCTACACTTTTGGAAACGATGAACCCGATCCGGCTGGGTTCCCCGGCAGCAATGGCTGCCGCATATAACACTACGTTCCGGCGTCCATTGCGGACACCGGAACGTACGGTTGTTGAAAAATCAGTTGAGGTCCTCAAGCGGTTGCGGGCGGCCAGCACCTTAAACTCGCAAAGGGATGTCTACCGATAAGCCAGTAGTTTAGGCCGACAGTTCGGTGCGGCCCTTGCCACGACGGGCTGCCAGGATGGCACGGCCGGCACGGGTACGCATACGAAGGCGGAAGCCGTGCTTCTTGGCTCGACGGCGGTTATTCGGCTGAAAAGTCCGCTTGCTCACGTTAGTTACTCCAGTGGATCAAAGGTGCGCCCACCCGATCAGTAATTGGGGAAGAACTGGCCGACGCTAAGTTTTGTATATGCACGCTTCCCCCGGCTGCACCAATGCGCACTGCGCCTGGATGTTCAGATGGGGCCAAAAAGCGGACACAAAGGACTTCACAACGTTAGGGCAATCTGCAAGCCCGAGTCAAACCGGGACGCGCCGCCGGGGATGTCCCCAGCTGTTCCTAACTATCCCCAACACCCTGTGGATGAAGTGGCTCACAAGGGCAGTTCCGGAACCACAACCGTGTAATTATCCACAGCCGGATAGCCAGCTATCTTCTAGGCTTTTCATCCCCTAGAGTGGCTCAGTAGCCGATTATCCACGGTCTGTGTATAACCCTGTGGATTAAGTTGGGCCAGCACCCTGGTTCCGGACGAGGGGCTGCACGCAATGCAGGCATAGCAAGTTTTGAGGGAACCGATTGATGACAGTAGACGAAGCCAACCACGCCAATACTGTCGGAAGTTCCTGGCGCCGGGTTGTCAGCCTGCTGGAGCAGGACCACCGCGTAACACCTCGCCAGCGTGGCTTTGTCATCCTTGCCCAGGCGCAGGGCCTTATCGGTTCCACACTCCTGGTGGCCGTCCCCAACGAACTCACCCGCGAGGTACTCCAGACCCAGGTCAAGGAAGCCCTGGATGACGCACTGCATAACGTCTTTTCCGAAGACATCCGGTGCGCCATCGACGTGGACACCGATCTGGTCCCCATCCACGAGGAACCCGAAGCCGTCGTCGAACCGGCTTTCGCGCCGGACCAGGTTGTTGAGCAAAAGCCGCAGCCCATGCTGCCCAGCACGTCGCATGAGTTCGGCCGGCTGAACCCCAAATACGTCTTCGACACCTTCGTGATTGGTTCCTCGAACCGTTTTGCCCATGCCGCCGCCGTCGCAGTGGCCGAAGCTCCCGCCAAGGCATACAACCCGCTCTTCATCTATGGCGACTCCGGACTGGGCAAGACCCACCTCCTGCACGCCATCGGCCACTACGCCCGGCGCCTGTACAGCGGAATCCGCGTCCGCTACGTGAACTCGGAGGAGTTCACCAACGACTTCATCAACTCGATCCGCGATGACGAGGGTACGAGCTTCAAGACCACCTACCGCAATGTGGATGTTCTGCTGATCGATGACATCCAGTTCCTGGCTGGCAAGGACCGGACGCTCGAGGAGTTCTTCCACACCTTCAATGCCCTGCACAACAACAACAAGCAGGTGGTCATCACCTCGGACCAGCCGCCCAAGCTGCTGGCGGGATTCGAGGACCGCATGAAGTCCCGCTTTGAGTGGGGCCTGCTGACGGACATCCAGCCGCCGGAACTTGAGACCCGGATCGCCATCCTCCGGAAGAAAGCGCTGAGCGAAGGCCTATCGGCGCCGGACGATGCCCTGGAATACATCGCATCCAAGATCTCCAGCAATATCCGCGAACTTGAGGGTGCACTGATCAGGGTGACTGCGTTCGCCAGCCTGAACCGACAGCCGGTGGACGTTGCGCTGGCCGAAATGGTCCTGAAGGACCTCATCACCGATGACGGCGCCCAGGAGATTACCTCCGCCCAGATCCTCCAGCAGACGGCTGACTACTTCAAGCTCAGCATGGAAGAACTCTGCAGCAAGTCCCGGACCCGGACGCTGGTGACTGCACGCCAGATCGCCATGTACCTCTGCCGGGAGCTGACCGACATGTCGCTCCCCAAAATCGGCCAGGAACTTGGCGGCCGCGACCACACCACGGTCATCCACGCAGACCGGAAGATCCGCGAACTGATGGCTGAGCGTCGTGTGATCTACAACCAGGTAACCGAGCTGACCAACCGCATCAAGCAGCAGCAGCGTGACTCCTGAATCCACACTGTGCCGGCCACTCCTTACCTTATTAACAGGGGCATGTGGATAAGCCTGTGGATACTTAAGGGGACAAGCGCGGTTAATGGGCTTAAAACCCTTAAGCCGTCTGTGGATCGTTAAAAATGGCTGTTCGCGTTGTCCCCATTCACACCCTGTTTAAAACCCACTTAACGCACAGTCGGTGAACAGGGCTTAAGCGCGGAACGGCGCGGCAGGATGGGGTTATCCACAGTTTCCACAGCAGTTATTAACACTACTAATCCCAAAAAATTGAAATCCCTCAAACAACAAGAACGATTCGCGCATCCGGCACAGGGGCCTGCCGGCCCCAGCCGGCCTGGTGGGGACTGCGGGGGATGGGTTAATCCCAGATCTTCCGGCTAAGCTGTCAGCAGCGCTCCCATCCCTGGGTTTTCGTGTGGTTTCCGTTTCCACGGACCATGCACCAGCCGTGGTGCGCCCAACTTCTTCCGGAGTTTCCGCTGGAACTTCCGGGTTTTACTTGGCAACAGCAATGAAAGGCGGCACCCTTCCGTGAAGTTCAGAGTCGATCGGGACGTCCTGGCAGAAGCCGTCACCTGGACAGCCCGGTCGTTGTCTCCGCGGCCGCCCGTGCCTGTCCTCTCCGGCCTGCTGTTGAAGGCAGAAGCTGGAACCGTCAGCCTGTCGAGCTTTGACTACGAAACGTCGGCCCGCCTCGAAATCACGGCCGACATCAGGGATGAAGGAACCATCCTGGTATCCGGCCGCCTTCTTGCCGACATCTGCCGGAGCCTTCCTTCCGCGCCTGTGGACGTGGAAACCGATGGCAACAAGGTCACCCTCACCTGCCGCCGAAGCAGCTTCCACCTCGCCACCATGCCGGAAGCCGAATATCCGCCACTGCCTTCCCTTCCGGCTATCAGCGGAACCGTTCCGGGCGACGCTTTTGCCCAGGCCGTTTCCCAGGTGATCATTGCGGCAAGCAAGGACGACACCCTCCCCATCCTCACCGGCGTGCGGATGGAGATCGAAGACGACCTGATTACCCTCCTGGCTACGGACCGTTACCGGCTCGCCATGCGGGAAGTCCCTTGGAAACCGGTAACTCCCGGCATCTCCACCAGTGCCCTGGTCAAGGCCAAGACGCTCAACGAAGTAGCTAAAACCCTTGGAAACAGCGGCGACATCAACCTCGCCCTGTCAGACGATGACAGCCGGCTCATTGGTTTTGAAAGCGGCGGAAGGACCACCACGTCCCTGCTGGTGGATGGCGATTACCCCAAGATCAGGTCTCTCTTCCCCGAATCCACCCCCATCCACGCCACGGTCCAGACCCAGGAGCTGGTGGAAGCCGTCCGGCGTGTGTCACTCGTGGCTGAACGCAACACCCCTGTCCGGCTCGCCTTCACTTCCGGCCTGTTGAACCTCGACGCCGGCACTGGAGAGGACGCCCAGGCTTCAGAAGAACTGGAAGCCCAGCTGTCCGGTGAGGACATCACGGTCGCCTTCAATCCGCATTACCTGATCGAAGGGCTCAGCGTCATCGAGACGAAGTTTGTCCGGTTCTCGTTCACCACCGCTCCCAAGCCCGCCATGATCACGGCCCAGGCAGATGCAGACGGGGAAGACCAGGATGATTACCGCTACCTCGTGATGCCTGTCCGCCTTCCCAACTAGTCCCCATTGGCTCCCAGCCTTCGCAAGCTCAGGCCGGGGCCCTCGCCAATGGGGGTCCAGCCGGGCGGCGTGGGCCCACCAATCGCCACCCGCCGCCAACCCCGTTCCACCCACTAGCGCAGAAAAGAGATCCCCATGCATATTGGACTGATCGGCCTCGGCAAGATGGGGTTCAACATGCGTGAGCGCCTGCGTCGTGGAGGCGTGGACGTCACCGGCTACGACCGAAACCCGGACGTCACCGATGCAGCCAGTGTTGAGGAATTGATCGCAGCAGTGCCGGCGCCCAGGATCATCTGGGTCATGGTCCCTTCCGGGGCCATCACCGACGCCGTCATCACAGAACTCAGCGAAAAACTGGAACCCGGCGACCTGGTCATCGACGGCGGCAACTCCCGCTTCACCGAAGACCAGAAACATGCCGCACTCCTTGCCGCCAAGGGGATCCAGTTCGCTGACTGCGGTGTTTCCGGCGGGGTTTGGGGCCTGCAGAACGGATACGGCCTGATGGCCGGTGGCGAGGCTGCGGACATCGAACGCGCACTGCCTGTCTTCGACGCCCTGCGTCCGGAGGGTGACCGGGCTGACAGCTTTGTCCACGTGGGGGCAGTAGGGGCCGGCCACTACGCCAAAATGGTCCACAACGGGATCGAATACGGCCTGATGCAGGCCTACGCCGAAGGCTATGAACTGCTCGCGGCGAAGGACATCGTTACTGACCTTCCGGGGACGTTCCGGGCATGGCAAAAGGGAACGGTGGTCCGGTCCTGGCTTCTGGACCTCATGGTCAAGGCGCTGGACGAAGATCCCGGCCTGGCTTCCATTGACGACTACGTGGAGGATTCCGGCGAGGGGCGCTGGACCGTAGAAGAGGCCATCGCCAACGCTGTGCCGGCCCCGGCCATCACAGCTGCGCTGTTCGCCCGGTTCGCATCCCGGGAAGACACGTCACCGGCCATGAAGATGGTGTCCGCGCTGCGGCACCAGTTCGGCGGCCACGCGACCCGCCCCGCCAAGTAGCATCCCACCGGGAACCACCAGGTTCCCAGAATTGCCGAAACCCGCGTGTATCTGGAACACCTTTCACTGACCGACTTCCGCAGTTATGCCCAGGTGGACCTCGCCCTTGGCCCGGGCGTCACTGTCCTGGTGGGCTACAACGGCATCGGCAAAACCAACCTGATGGAAGCCATCGGGTACTTGGCCACGCTCAGTTCCCATCGGGTCAGCTCCGATGCGCCCCTGCTGAGGTTCGGAACGGAACGCGCCCTGGTGCGTGCACGGCTGGTCCGAGGTACCCAGACCACTGTCCTTGAGCTGGAAATCAATGCCGGGCGTGCGAACCGCGGCCGCATCAACCGCAGCAATCCGGTACGTGCCCGGGACATACTGGGCATTTGCCAGACCGTGCTGTTTGCCCCGGAGGACCTGGCACTGGTCAAGGGCGATCCATCGAACCGGCGCCGGTTCCTGGACGACCTGCTGGCGAGCCTTGTCCCGCATCATGCCGCCACGCGCAGCGACTATGACCGCGTCCTCAGGCAGCGCAACGCGCTCCTCAAATCGGCGCGTGCCGGGAAATTCACCTCAGCACATGAATCCACCCTTGATGTCTGGGACCAGCACATGGCCCGCGCTGGAGCGGAGTTACTGCACGCGCGCCTGGACCTGGTGGAACAGCTGCGTCCCCACCTTGCACGCGCCTACGCCCAACTCACGGACGGGTCCAAGCCGGCGGACGCCACGTACCGGTCAACGCTGCAGAACCAGATGGACGACGACGGCGTCCCGGCGCCAGGTGCGCCGCGCACCACGCCGGCAGGTTCTCCAGAGGGCCAGGACGATCTCCGCCTGCTTTCCGTTGACCAACTCACGGAATGCTACGTGCAGGCATTCGCTGAATCCCGCAAAAAAGAACTGGAACGGGGCATATCCCTGGTGGGCCCGCACCGCGACGACCTGGAACTTACGCTGGGCCAGGCCCCGGCCAAGGGGTATGCCTCTCATGGGGAAACCTGGTCCATGTGCCTGTCCCTGCGCCTGGCCTCTTACTACGTGATGCTTGACGACGCCAGGACCGGTGGCTCCGCGCCCATCCTCATCCTCGACGACGTCTTTGCCGAACTGGACGTCCAACGGCGGCGTAAACTGGCGGCAATAGTCTCCGGCGCGGAACAGGTCCTGGTGACCGCCGCCGTCGACGCCGATATCCCGGAAGAACTCTCCGGACGGCGGGTGAAGGTCATCCCGGGAGGTATCGATGAGTAGTGACCAGGGTGGCGGGCTCCAGCCCGGCCGCGAGCCTGACGACATCGACGCTCCGCAGGCCGCGTTGAACCGCATGCGTGAAGCTGCGGCTGCAAGGGGCGAAGTCCGCCGCAAAGTGGCCCGGCCCGGTGCGCAAAAAGCCAAAGGCAGCATCCGTGACACCCGCGGCTTCAGCCAGTTCCATGCCACCGGCCGGGACCCGCTGGGCCTGGGGAAGGTTGTCGGACGCCTGGTGGCGGAGCGGGGCTGGACTTCGCCGGTGGCAGTCGGCTCTGTGATGGCGGAGTGGGCCACGTTGGTGGGGCCGGAAATTTCTGCCCACTGCACGCCGGAGAGCTTTGCGGCCACCACCCTTCACGTGCGGTGCGATTCCACTGCCTGGGCTACCCAGCTCCGGCTGTTGAGCAGCAGCCTGCTCGAAAAATTCCGCCGGGAACTGGGTGACGGCGTGGTCACCAGCATCCAGGTCCTGGGGCCTTCGGCACCCAGTTGGCGCAAGGGCGGACGCAGTGTCAATGGCCGCGGTCCGCGGGATACTTACGGATAGCCGCCGCACCTGCTCTTGAAACTGCGCGCCAGGGCGTGTAGGGCGCTGTAAGTGCCGCAGCCTGTATAGGCACCCGGAGGGCCCACCGCTGGGCCGCCCTAGGTGCGGCCAAGAGCCTCGCACGGCCATATTGATCGGTCCTGAAGGCCCTGGAATGCGGGGATATGGCCCGGTTCACGGTAGAATTGACGCAGATAACTGGGCGCGGATGAAACGTTGACTTCAGTCCGTTCTGTGCGCGCGCTTCGCGCGCGGGGCGCGGACCTCCAACCGTCAGCAGGTCACCGGCGCGCCATAAGTTTGTGCCTGTTGGCGGGTGGCTCTTCCTGGAAGATGCACCGGCCGGCCATCATCGAGAACAGAGGAGTCGCAGCGCCTGTGGCTAACGACAATACAGATATTCTGGCAGCAGATACAGCAGTCGAGGATGGCCGCACCCCTGACACTCCGTCCGCGTCCGCAACCCCAAGGGAATACGGCGCCAGCGATATCACCGTGCTGGAGGGCCTGGAGGCCGTCCGCAAACGTCCGGGCATGTACATCGGTTCCACGGGGCCCCGGGGCCTCCACCACCTGGTGTACGAAGTGGTGGACAACTCGGTCGATGAGGCGCTGGCCGGGTACTGCACCCACATCGAGATCGTGCTGCAGGCCGACGGCGGCGTCAAGGTGGTCGACAACGGCCGCGGCATCCCGGTGGACATGCACCCCACCGAACACAAGCCCACGGTGGAAGTCGTCATGACCATCCTGCACGCCGGCGGCAAGTTCGGCGGCGGCGGATATGCGGTCTCGGGCGGCCTGCACGGCGTCGGCATCTCCGTGGTCAATGCGCTCTCCAGCCGCGTCGACACCGAGGTCCGCCGGCAGGGCCACGTCTGGCGGATGTCCTTCGCCGACGGCGGCAAGCCCCAGGGCGAACTGGTCAAGGGCGAAGAGACTTCCGAGACCGGCACCACGCAGACGTTCTACCCGGACGGCAGCATCTTCGAGACCACGGAATTCGACTTCGAGACCCTCCGGGCCCGGTTCCAGCAGATGGCTTTCCTGAACAAGGGCCTGCGCATCACGCTGACGGACGAGCGCCGCACCGCATCGGAGACCCCCGGCGATGAGGACCTGAACCTGGACGCCGTCGAGACCGACGGCGAGGTTCCGGCCGAATTCCACACCGTGGTCTATCAGTACGACGACGGCCTGCTGGACTACGTCAAGCACCTCAACTCCGGCAAGAAGGTGGACGTCGTCCACGAGGACGTCATCGCATTCGAGACCGAAGACACCGAACGGCACATCGCCCTGGAAATGGCGATGCAGTGGACCAACGCCTACTCCGAAAGCGTCCATACCTACGCCAACACCATCAACACGCACGAGGGCGGCACCCACGAAGAGGGTTTCCGCGCCGCGATGACCTCCCTGATCAACCGCTACGCGCGGGAAAAGGGCATCATCAAGGAAAAGGACGACAACCTCACCGGCGACGACATCCGTGAAGGGCTGACCGCCGTCATCTCGGTCAAGCTGTCCGAGCCGCAGTTCGAGGGCCAGACCAAGACCAAACTGGGCAACTCCGAGGTGAAGGGCTTCGTCCAGCGCGTGGTCACTGACGGCCTGGGAGACTGGCTGGAGCGCAACCCTGGCCCTGCCCGCGACGTGATCCGCAAGGCGATTTCGGCCGCGCAGGCCAGGATGGCGGCCAGGAAGGCCCGTGACAATGCGCGGCGCAAGAGCCCGCTGGAGTCCTTTGGCATGCCCGGCAAGCTTTCGGACTGCTCCTCCAAGAACCCGGAAAAGTGCGAGGTCTACATCGTGGAGGGCGACTCCGCCGGCGGCTCCGCCAAGCGCGGCCGCAATCCGGAGACCCAGGCCATCCTGCCACTCCGCGGCAAGATCCTGAACGTGGAGCGCGCCCGCCTGGACAAGGCCCTGGGCAACGCAGAGGTCCAGTCCATGATCACTGCTTTTGGCACGGGCATCGGCGAGGACTTCGACCTGGCCAAGCTGAGATACCACAAGATCGTCCTGATGGCAGATGCCGACGTGGACGGCCAGCACATCACCACCCTGCTGATGACCCTGCTGTTCCGTTACATGCGGCCCCTGATCGAGAACGGATACGTGTACCTGGCCCAGCCGCCGCTGTACCGGATCAAGTGGTCCAACGCTCCGCACGACTACGTGTACAGCGACCGTGAACGCGACGCCAAGCTGGTGCAGGGGCAGGCTGCCGGCCGCCGTATTCCCAAGGACAACGGCATCCAGCGCTACAAGGGCCTTGGCGAGATGGACTACACCGAGCTCTGGGACACCACCATGGATCCCGACCACCGCACGTTGCTGCAGGTCACCATGGACGACGCCCTGGCCGCTGACCAGATCTTCTCCGTCCTCATGGGTGAAGACGTGGAATCACGCCGCAATTTCATCCAGCAGAACGCCAAGGACGTCCGGTTCCTGGACATCTAAGGACCCGCTCCAAAGTATTCGGAACCAGACATATACCTGAAACGGAAATTAACCAATGAGCGACGAAATCCCCGAGAATTCCGCCCCTGAGGCCGGAACTCCGGACACCGTTCTTGAAGGCGACGTGCTGATCGACCGCGTCGAACAGGTGGACCTGCAGACGGAGATGCAGCGTTCCTACCTGGACTACGCCATGGCTGTCATCGTTGGCCGTGCCCTCCCGGACGTCCGCGACGGGCTCAAGCCCGTGCACCGCCGCGTGCTCTACGCGATGTTCGACGGCGGCTACCGCCCGGACAGGTCCTTCAACAAGTGCGCCCGCGTGGTGGGCGAGGTCATGGGCCAGTACCACCCGCACGGCGACACCGCGATCTACGACGCCCTGGTGCGCCTCATCCAGGACTGGACCATGCGCTACCCGCTGGCACTGGGGCAGGGCAACTTCGGCTCACCGGGAAACGACGGCGCCGCGGCACCCCGATACACCGAAACCAAGATGGCCCCCTTGGCCATGGAAATGGTCCGGGACATCGACGAGGAAACCGTTGATTTCCAGGACAACTACGACGGCAAGAACCAGGAACCCACCATCCTGCCGGCCAGGTTCCCCAACCTGCTGGTCAACGGTTCATCCGGCATCGCCGTCGGCATGGCCACCAACATTCCGCCGCACAACCTCCGGGAAGTGGCCGAGGGCGTGCAGTGGTACCTGGCCAACCCGGGCGCCACCCGCGAGGAGCTCCTCGAGGAACTGTTGGTTCGGGTGAAGGGTCCGGATTTCCCCACCGGAGCGACCATTCTCGGCCACAAGGGCATCGAGGACGCGTACCGTACCGGCCGCGGGTCAGTCACCATGCGCGCAGTGGTAGCGGTGGAGGAACTGCAGGGACGCACGTGCCTGGTGGTTACCGAACTTCCGTACCAGGCCAACCCGGACAACCTGGCCATCAAGATCGCCGAACTGGTCAAGGACGGCAAGATCCAGGGCATCGCGGACCTCCGCGACGAAACGTCCGGCCGTACCGGCCAGCGCCTGGTGATCGTCCTGAAGCGTGACGCCGTGCCCAAGGTGGTGCTGAACAACCTCTACAAGCACACCGAACTGCAGAGCAACTTCTCCGCCAACATGCTGGCCATCGTGGACGGGGTGCCCCGCACCCTGAGCCTTGATGCGTTCATCCGCCACTGGGTGACGCACCAGATGGACGTCATCGCCCGCCGCACCCGGTACCGCCTGCGCAAGGCCGAGGAAGAAGCCCACATCCTCCGGGCCCTCCTCAAGGCACTGGACATGCTGGACGAGGTCATTGCCCTCATCCGCGCCTCCAGCACCACCGAGGCCGCCCGGGACGGGCTGATGGAACTGCTGGACATCGATGAACTGCAGGCCCGGGCCATCCTGGACATGCAGCTGCGCCGCCTGGCTGCCCTGGAACGCCAGAAGATCCAGGAAAAGCACGCGGAACTCGAAGCCATGATCACCGAATACAAGGAGATCCTTGGTTCGGAGCAGCGCCAGCGCGAGATCATCAGCACTGAACTGGGCGAGATCGTGGATAAGCACGGCGACGACCGGCGCACCAAGATCCTCATGGGCTACGACGGCGACATGTCCATGGAGGACCTGATCCCCGAAGAGGAAATGGTTGTCACCATTACCCGCGGCGGCTACGTCAAGCGCACCCGCAGTGACAACTACCGGTCACAGCAGCGCGGCGGCAAGGGCATCAAGGGTGCCCAGCTCCGTGGTGACGACGTGGTGGAGCACTTCTTCGTCACCACCACCCACCACTGGCTGTTGTTCTTCACCAACCTGGGACGGGTCTACCGCGCGAAAGCGTATGAGCTGATGGAAGCGGGCCGGGACGCCAAGGGCCAGCACGTGGCCAACCTGATGGCATTCCAGCCTGATGAGCACATCGCCCAGGTCCTGGACCTTAAGGACTACCAGCAGGCACCGTACCTGGTGCTGGCAACCAAGAGGGGCCTGGTGAAGAAGACCAGGCTGGAGGACTACGACACCAACCGTTCGGCCGGGGTGATCGCCATCAACCTGCGCGACGGCGACGAACTGGTCTCCGCCCAGCTGGTGTCCGAGACAGACGACCTCTTCCTGGTCTCCCGCATGGGCCAGTCCATCCGCTTCACGGCCACCGATGACGCGCTTCGTCCCATGGGTCGGGCGACCTCAGGCGTTACCGGCATGAAGTTCCGCGAGGACGATGAGCTGCTGGCCGCAGATGTGGTCACGGACGGTTCATTCGTGTTCATCGTCACCGAAGGCGGTTACGCCAAGCGCACTGCGGTGGAGGAATACCGGCTGCAGGGCCGTGGCGGCCTGGGGATCAAGGTAGGCAAGTACCAGGAAGAACGCGGCCACTTGGTGGGCGCACTGATCGTCCAGGAAGAAGACGAAGTCCTGGTGGTCATGGAAGGCGGCAAGGTGGTCCGTTCCTCCGTTGCCGGCGTCCCTGCCAAGGGCCGCGACACCATGGGCGTCATCTTCGCCAAACCGGATAAGAACGACCGGATTATCGAGGTGGCGCGCAACAGCGAACGCGGTCTCGAGGACGAGGAATCCGCCGGCGATGACGTAACGTTGGCTGAAGATGGCGGGACGGCTGGGGAATCCGCCGCGCCAGCAATGGCAGAAGAATCACCGGCCGTTGAGTCAGAGGACGCCTCGGGCGACGCTGAGCCGAACGAAGACAACACGGAGGTAACGAGTGAGTAATTCCGACTCATTTCCCAAGCCGAACAGCACCGTTCCCGACGGGAACCGGCCTTCAGCGGCACCCCGGGTGAACGCCCCCGTTCGTCCTCAGCAGCGCCCGTCGGCTCCGGCCGGTGCACCGGGACAGCGGCCCGCGGTTCCGGGCCAGCGTCCCCAGCAGGGCGAGCGTCCCCAGCAGGGCGAGCGGCCCGTGCAGCCCGGACAGCGTCCCTTCCAGGGGCAGCAGGGGCAGCGTCCTGCGCAGGGTTCATCAAACCAGGGCACACCTGGCCTGGTGAAGCCGGCACCGAAGGCCAAAGTCCGGCGCGCCCGCCTGCTGATCAGCAAGGTGGACCCGTGGTCCGTCCTGAAGATGGCGTTCCTGTTGTCCGTGGCGCTGGGCATCGTTACCGTGGTCGCGGCCATCGTCCTGTGGACTGTCCTGGACCTCACCGGGATCTTCGACCAGGTGGACAGCCTGCTCGGTACGCTCGCCGGTTCTGAAAGCGGCGGCTTCGAACTGAAGAAGGTGGCCTCACTGGGCCAGGTGGCTTCTTTCGCCACCATCATCGCAGTGGTCAACGTGGTCCTGCTGACGGCACTGTCCATGCTGTCCGCTGTCCTCTACAACATTTCAGCCACCCTGGTGGGCGGCATTGGGGTGACCCTCACCGACGATTAGGAGCCATTTTCACCGGCTCCACGGCGGTGAAAAGGCCCGATTTGAGATCGGGCCGGGGTGTGCTGTAAAGTCATGTCTCGGCCCGATGAGGGACTGAGGGCGTATAGCTCAGGCGGTTAGAGCGCTTCGCTGATAACGAAGAGGTCCCAGGTTCAAGTCCTGGTACGCCCACGGAA
This sequence comes from Pseudarthrobacter sp. C4D7, assembly GCF_013359725.1. GTDB lineage: Bacteria > Actinomycetota > Actinomycetes > Actinomycetales > Micrococcaceae > Arthrobacter. The sequence goes on from NZ_JABFMW010000004.1 coordinate 214,706, forward strand.
CCTGTGCAGGTTTCGAACGTAGGTTTGGTCCGGAGTAATCCGGAACCTGGCCGGAATGGGGAGCATGTGAAGAAGTTGCTTGTATTGGCAGCGGCAATCGCAGGCTTCCTGGTCTATCGGAAAGCACAGGAATCCGAAGCCCGGAAAACGGTCTGGAGCAAGTCAACCGATACGGTGGACTAGCCCCAATACCCGCTCCGGAAGCCTGTCAGAGGCTTCGCGGTTCTAGGGTATGATGGACGGGTTGCTTCTTATGGGGGCATGGCGCAATTGGTAGCGCACCTGCTTTGCAAGCAGGGGGTTCGGGGTTCGAGTCCCCGTGCCTCCACCATAAGGAAGTCCCGGTCAGCGGAAACGCAGGCCGGGACTTTTTGCTTTCCACCTGCGCCAGGAACCAGCACCAAAGGGGCTGCAATGAATTTCTTCTTCGCGGCCCTGGGGGTCCTGGGCGTCGCCTCATCCGGCCCCCTGATCGCGGCTACGCTTGGCGCCACAAGCGTCAGCGCGCTTGCGATCGCCTTCTGGCGCAACGCCATCGGTGCCGCCGTGATGGCCTCCCCCACGCTCATCAGGGAACCCGGCCAGTTCCGCAGGATCACCGGCCGTGAGTTCCGCTGGTCCATGCTGGCCGCCGTCGCACTTGCCCTGCATTTTGCCTGCTTCATTACGTCCCTCCAGCTGACATCCGTCGCGGCTGCCACTGCCCTCGTTTGCCTCCAGTCGGCCTGGATTGCCGTCTTTCAGCTCTTCCGCGGCGTCCGGCACCGCTGGCAGGTCCTGTTGGGGCTGGGGATCGCGTTTGGCGGCGTGGCTGCGATTACCGGGTTCGACATGGGATCGTCCCCGCAGGCCCTTGCTGGAGACTTGCTGGCCGTGGCCGGAGGCGCCCTTGCGGGCCTGTACACGCTCGCGGGCGGCAAGGCCCGGCAGAGCATGACCACAGGAACCTACACCACGCTCTGCTACGGCATGTGCGCCGCCCTGGTGGCGGTCATAGCCGTGGTGGCAGGCCAACCTCTGGGTGGGTTCGAGCCTGCAGGCTGGCTGGGCATCGCAGCCATCACCGTATGCGCCCAACTGGTGGGACACACCGCCTTCAACCACCTGCTGGCCACCATGAGTCCGCTCCTGGTCTCCATGATCATCCTGCTGGAAATCCCCGGTGCCGCGCTGTTGGCAGCTGTTTTCCTTCATGAGACGCTGCCTGCGGGCACCTACGCCGGGCTTGGACTGATCTTGGCGGGGCTCGCCGTCGTGGTCCTTGGTCAAAGGAGCAGCAAGGGTCCCCGGCGCGGCCGCCGTGGATCGGCACGCCAGGAGGATCCGCCGTCGGAACGCCTCGCCGGGCTGGGAACTGACTGAGCGCTACTGGCCGCCGCGACGGACCGGCTGGGCCGTATTAACGGTGTGGATGGCCCGCAGGAGCTTGGCCGGAAAGTACACCGAGAAGAAAACCACCATGGGGGCCTTCAAGGCCATCTTCCTGACGTTGTGGGCCTTATAGGTCCGGTCAAACCGGGTGACGTAGTAGCGGTAGTCCCGCGGTGAATCCTCAAGCCGGCGCGCGGACATGCCGGACACCATTTGCGGCCAGTAGCGCACTGGAAGGTCGTGATCGGCCAGGTGAAGGGACAAATCGATGTCCTCGTGCATCTCATCCTTTTCGTCCCTGCAGGTCTCGGAACGGATGGTTTCCCAGGCGGTGGCGCGCAGCGCCATGTTGGAGCCGAAGAGGAAGTGGTACTGGTGCTTGGCCAGCTTCAGCATGAGCTGGCGCATTTTGTCGTCAGCCTTCAGTCCAAAGCGCCGCATCGGCATGTCGTAGTACACCACGGGGCCGGTGGCAGCCTGGACCGACTGGTCGGCAAAGGCCTTCTGCACCTGCTCCACCCAGTCCGGTTCCACGATGGAGTCAGCGTCGATGCGTCCCAGGATGTCTCCGGTGGCATGGTCCAGCCCATAGTTCCTGGTGGGGATGAGCCCCTGTTCCCGGTCCTGGCTCAGCAGGATGATGGGACTTTCCGGATACTCGAGCTGCATCTGGCGGACGATGTCAGTCGTCCGGTCCTTCGACAGGTTGTCCACCACGATGATCTCGTGGGCCGGGACGGACTGGTAGATGGCCGCTATCAGGCATTGCCGGATCACGCTTTCCTCGTTGTACGCCGGGATGACGATTGACACGCGGAGCTGTACGGCTGCGTTGTTCACGGCATCCCCAGAGGATCGATTGGCTGACATCACTTCAAATCTAGCATCCGGTAAACCTCCTGCCCCGGACACGCAAAGGGGCTCCGCCACCAGGCGGAGCCCCTTTGCGGCGTTGGGAAAACTAGGCCTGGGTGCCCTTGTTCTCCTTGGCTGCAGCCTTGGCGTCGGCAGCTGCGGACTTGGCGCCCTCCGCGGCGTCTTCGGCCACGTGCTTTGCCTTGTCAGCCCCGTCTTCAGCCTTGTCCTTGGCTGCGTCGGCTGCGTCCGCTGCCTTGTCCGCTACGGCGGCCGCAGCGGAACCAGCCGCGTCGGCAGCCTTGCCGGCTGCGCCTGCGAGGTTTTCCTTGACCTCGCTGACGGTGGTGGCAGGTACCTGGGCAGGCGTGGGGGTGACCGGAGACGGAGTCTTCCAGGGGTCCTCCACAGGCTTGGAAGCCTTCCATGCGGCCACGCCGGCGGCCACAGCAGCAGCAATGACACCGAAGACCAGCCAGCCGCGCTTCTTCTTGGGCTCGGGCTGGGCCATCTGGATGCCGACAGTGCGGCCTGCCTCGGTTGCAGCGGCCTTCAGCTGGGTGCCGGTTGCCTGGGCCTGCTCCTGGAGGGTGTGGATGATTCCGGCGTCCCCGAGCTTGTGGGCCACCGCGTCAACCCGGGCCGGAGTGTTTTCCAGGGTGCGGTGGACGGCTTCTGACGCCACACCGATCTGGTCTGAGAGCCGGGGCAGGTAGTCCACCACAACCCGGTCACGGGCGTTCAGGACAACCGGAGTGGCTTTGTCCAGGGCTTCGTGCAGCCTGGGTGATGCACCCTCAACCACGTCATTGATCCTGGGGGCCAGGTGGGCCAGTCCATCCTGGATCCGCGGCGTTACGGTGGCGACACCGTCTGCGAGGCTGTGGGCGGCCGTCTTCAGGCCTTCCTGGATTTTGGGAGATGCGCTGTCCAGCCCCTGCTGCAGGCGGGGAACAGCCCAGTCCACGGCAGCCTCCACCCGGGGGGCCGCCCAATCCTTGGCGTTTTCCACCGCACTGGTGACCGACTGCTCAAGGTCACGGGCAATACGATCCGATTTCTTCACAACTACCTCCCGATTAATGTGACGGTTCTGTCGCTAGCCTACGTGCCCAGACCACCACGAGCTATTCACCCTGCGGATTTTAGGGCGATTTCACCGAGCGCGGAACTGCCCCCGCTGCCGTGGCCGTCCAGAACCGGCATGGGAGAATCAACCTATGACTGCCATCGCAACCGCAAAAGCAACCATCCACACGAGCCTCGGCGACATCGTGGTTAACCTCTTCGGCAACCACGCGCCCAAGACGGTCAAGAACTTTGTTGGCCTTGCCACCGGTGAACAGGCCTGGACCCACCCTGAAACCGGTGAGGACAAGACCGGCACCCCGCTCTACAACGGAACCATCTTCCACCGGATCATCAAGGACTTCATGATCCAGGCGGGCGATCCCCTGGGCCGTGGAACCGGTGGTCCCGGCTACCGCTTCGACGACGAAATCCACCCCGAACTGAGCTTCAACCAGCCGTACAAGCTGGCCATGGCCAACGCCGGCATCCAGATGGGCAAGGGCACCAACGGCTCACAGTTCTTCATCACCACCATTCCCACGGACTGGCTGCAGGGCAAGCACACCATCTTCGGTGAGGTGGCTGACGACGAATCCAAGAAGGTCGTCGACGCCATCGAGGGTGTCCGTACCGGCATGGGCGACCGCCCGGTTGAGGACGTCACCATCAACAGCATCGACATCGAACAGCTGTAACGCCGCACCATGAGTTACGGAATTCCGTCGGCCGAGCCGTCCGCCCAGGTCCCGGTCTGCCCCCGGCACCCGGACCGGCCGTCCTACGTGCGCTGCCAGCGCTGCGGGCGCCCCGCCTGCCCGGACTGCCAGCGGGCGGCCGCCGTCGGATTCCAATGCGTTGACTGCGTGAATGACGCAAAACGTACGACCCCGGAAGTACGGACCGTCTACGGCGGCGCCGTAGCCACGGGCAAGCCCATGGTGACGTTCGGGATCATCGCCGCCTGCGTTGTTGTGTACGCGTTGCAGATGCTGGTCCCCGGTGAGTGGGTATACAAGCAGTTCGCCTACAACAACATCTTCGCCGCCCCGCAGTACGGAGCGTTTGAACCCTGGCGGATGGTGACCTCGGCATTCCTGCACTCGCAGGATTCGCTGCTGCACATCCTGCTCAACATGTACACGCTGTGGATCTTCGGCCAGGCCCTGGAACCGGTCCTGGGCCGGGTCCGCTTCCTGGCGCTCTATCTCATCTCTGCCCTTGGCGGCTCAGTGGGGTACCTGTTGCTGAATCCCGTATTGGTGCCGGGTCAAGGCCTGGTGGGCCTGGTGGGCGCCTCCGGTGCCATCTTCGGCCTCTTCGGTGCCATGTTGCTGGTCCAACGCCAGCGCGGCGGTGACACCCGGCAGCTCTGGGTCCTGATCGCCATCAACGGCGTCATCGGTTTCCTGATTCCCCAAATCGCCTGGCAGGCCCACCTGGGCGGGCTCATCACCGGCGGGCTCTGTGCCGCTGTCCTTGCCTACATCCCGCGGGGACGCCGCCAGGGCCTTCTCCAAGCCTTGGGCCTTGCTGCCGTCGTCGCGTTGCTCGTTGCGGTGAGCTGGGTCCGGGTGACCCTCTAGGCACTGCCTCTCCACAACCCAACTGAATGCCCCCGACACCGTTAGTGTCGGGGGCATTCAGTTTTCCACAACCCTTTTCCACAGTGTTGGTAACTTACATTGCTGTAGTTCACCGTCCACATCCCCCAGTCCGGGAGCCTGGCAACGCTTTTGCCTGAAGCCACGCTGCGTTCTCCACATCTGTGGATAACCTGTGGGGATACCGGTGTGTGTAAGTGGATAAGGGGCACCCCGGGCGAAGTTCTGTGGATAAACACCCTCCATCTACTTCGGAATGGGGACCTAGCTGGTCATTGAGGTGGGTTATCGACACCCCTATCCACACTGTTAATAAGTGACAGTGATGTTGTTCGGCTGACCCGGATCGCCGCCGGCATGGGCCGGGAGACAGTAAACGGGTGTGATTTCCACGCCGTTACCCACAGCTGTGGATAACTTGTGGGTATCCGCTTGTTGGTAAGTGGATAAACAGGCACTGATCCAAGGCAACCTCCTGCCTATGATGGTTTCCTGCCAAGCCGTTCAACCGACAAGGACACCGTGAGCGCCACCGAGCACCTCTATCTTGATAAACAGCATCCCGCGCTCTGGAAGGCGATCAGCGGCCTGGGCCTGAAGGTGCAGGAAGCGGCGGAGGAGGCCGGGATCGGGCCGGCGATGCTGGAACTGCTCAACGTACGGATTTCCCAGCTCAATGGCTGTGCCTATTGCCTTGACCTCCACGTCCGAAAAGCCGGCGAGGCGGGGGAAACAGCCCAGCGGCTGGCGGTACTGCCGGCTTGGCGTGAGACCGCGCTGTTCACGGACAAGGAACGGGCAGCGCTGGCCCTGGTGGAAAGCATCACCCGGATAGGGGACGGGGAGTCCAGGGAGCACGCTGAGGCGTATGCGCGGGCAAACCTCACGGCTGAGGAGTTTTCGGCGGTGAGTTGGGTAGCCGTAACCATGAATGCGTTCAACCGGGTTTCAATCACCAGCCACCACCCGGTCCGCCGCAACCGTTCGTAATTGCCCTCCTGCCGGACCGCACTCCACTCAGAATCCGAGGCTTATCCACAGGTATTCCACACTGTTAATAACCGTATCCCGCGGGCTGTTTTTCCCGGAAAGGCACTGTGCCGGGCTGTTGCCGTCTCAAGGAAGCAGGTTCGGTAAAGTTCTCCACATTGTGGATAACCTTCCCAACAGCTGGGGATAAGGCGCAGCGGTAGGGGCTTTAGGCCTGACTGGGCCAAACCCCGGAGGATCCCCGGCGGTGGCTGTCCACGAGGTGGGTGTCCACTATGCCCACCGCTTCCATCAGGGCGAACATTGTGGTGGGGCCGACGAAGGAGAAACCGCGCTTCCGGAGGGCCTTGGACAGCGCCACCGACTCCGCTGACTGGGTGGGAATCTCGGCGGCCAAGCGGGGCTCCGGCGTGCTGGCCGGGCGGAATCCCCACACAAAGTCAACCAGTCCGCCGTCATTGCGAAGCTCCAGTGTTGCCCGCGCGTTTTTGATGGTGGCAAGGATTTTGAGCCGGTTCCGCACGATTCCCGGATCCTGCATCAGCTGTTGGACTTCAGCGTCGCCGTAAGTGGCCACCTGGTCCGGATCGAAGCCGGCAAAGGCAGCACGGAAGGCCGGCCGCTTGCGCAGGATGGTGGCCCATGAAAGGCCAGCCTGGAACCCCTCCAGGCAGATGCGCTCGTACAGGCCATGCTCGTCGGTGACGGGCATGCCCCACTCCTGGTCGTAATAATCGCGCATGAGCGGATCGGTGGCAGCCCAAGCGGGGCGGGCCAGGCCGTCCCCGCCGATCATCACTCCGCTGGAATCGGGAGCCAGGGTGGTTCTCCTTGGAGCAGTTCCGCGGCAGGCGCTAGGAGCGCCAGCGAGTGGTCATCAGGAATCCAACGATGGCGATGCCGAAGCCTGCCACGATGTTCCAGGACTGCCAGGCCTGGACCGGGAAGCGTCCCTCGCTGATGTAGAAGGTGATAATCCAGAAAAGGCCAATGATCATGAGGCCGAACATGACCGGCTTGAACCACACGGGGTTGGGCTTATACGCCTGCGGTGCTGCCGGCTGGGCGGTGCTGGTGGTCTTCCTGCGCGGCTTTGACTCTGGCACTGGCTCTCCTTGGCGGGCTGGCCAAGCTCGGCGGTCCGGGCTTGGTATCCTGCAAGAAGGAAATTGCCAGCGGTCTGCGCGATCTTGGTCAAATCTGGATTCTTACTAGCAGCCAATTCTAGCCGCAGTTGATGGGCACCAGTGCCCAGGGAAATGCCCGGAGGGGAACGCGTGGTATTGCAGGAGAAGGCGGAGCCCGCCACTGCGCCCGCCCCCCGGCGTGCCCTTCTTAGTGGCGCCATCTCGGTGATCGGCGAGCTGCTGATCACCGCCGGCGTCATCCTCCTCCTCTTCGTCGCCTGGCAGCTGTGGTGGACCAATGTGGAATCCGATGCCAAGCAGAGCCAGGTGATCAAGGAATTCGCCCAGGACCTTGGCAGTGCTGCCCCGGCGCCTGCCGCCTCAGCCCCCGCAGCACCACCTGCCGCCGCCGAGGACTTCGGGAAACCGGTGGTGGGGACGGCCCCGGGCCACGCCGGCACCATCGGGATCATGTACATCCCCCGGTTCGGCCCCACCTACACGCGCCCCATCGTCCAGGGAACCAGCCAGGACGTCCTGGACACTTTGGGACTGGGCCATTACAGCAATACGGCGATGCCCGGTGCGGTGGGTAACTTTGCCGTGGCAGGACACCGCCAAACGCACGGAGCGGTACTGGACAATATCCACACCCTGGTGCCCGGCGACAAGATCTATGTCCAAACCAGGGACGGCTACTACGTCTACGTCTTCCGGAACAACCAGATCGTGTTGCCCTCCCGCACCGACGTACTGGAACCGGTCCCCACCCGGCCGGGCGTCGCGCCCACCGAAAGCTACCTCACCATGACCAGCTGCAACCCCCGCTTCGGTGCCGAAGAACGCATCATCGCCTACGCCCTCCTGGACAGCTGGCGGCCGGCCGCGGCAGGACCGCCAGCCGAAATCGCCGCGCAGGTCGCAGCAGCCACCGGAAGGAGCTGAGCGTGTACGCCTGGATTTTCCGCCACCTTCCCGGGCCGCTCTGGCTCAGGATCATCACCTCGCTGGCACTGATCTTCGTTGCCCTGGTCCTGATGGTCCAGTTCCTTTTTCCCTGGATGTCCCATTTCACCCAATTCACCGACTCAACGATTGGTTCCGCAGACCAGCCATGACAACCAAGATTCTTGTAGTGGATAACTACGACAGCTTCGTCTACACCCTGGTGGGCTACCTCCAGGAACTCGGCGCCGAGACCACCGTGGTCCGCAACGACGACGTCACCCTGGCCGAAGCGATCGAACTGGCCAGCACCCGTGACGGGGTCCTCATTTCCCCCGGGCCCGGAAATCCTGCGGAGGCTGGGGTCTGCATCGAGCTGATCAAGTGGTGCGGTGAGAACAGCGTTCCCATGTTCGGCGTATGCCTGGGACACCAGGCTTTGGCTGAGGCCTTCGGTGGCACGGTGACCCATGCCCCCGAGCTCATGCACGGCAAGACGTCCCAGGTGGAGCACATCGGCACCAGCGTTTTCGCCGGACTCCCCTCCCCTGTCACGGCCACCCGCTACCACTCTCTGGCGGCCGTCCGGGAATCCATTCCCGACGTTCTGGAAGTGACGGCACAGACCGCTTCCGGTGTGGTGATGGGCCTGCAGCACCGCACGGCACCTTTGTGCGGAGTGCAGTTCCATCCCGAATCGGTCCTCACCGAGGGCGGCTACCAGATGCTCGGGAACTGGCTGGAGTCGCTGGGCATGAAGGGCGCGGCTGCACGCGCAGCGAAGCTCAGCCCGCTGATCCAGCACTGACCTGTACAGCCTCCACCATTAGGGGCGTCAGCCCTTCTTGGTGGGCTTGGGCGTTGGCGTTGGCGTTGGCGTTGGCGTGGGAGTTTCTGTGGGTGGCGGCGGTGGCGGCGGAGCCTTGGCCACCACCACGGTAATGGTCTTTCCCTGCTCCACCGCAGCGTTCGCGGGGTCGCTTTGATCGGTGACCTTGCCAGGTTCCACCTGTGAGTTCTCCGCCTCCACCACCGAAGGGACCAGGCCGAGCTCCTTCAGCGCCGCCTCCGCTTCTTCACGGCTCAGGGCCCGCAGCTCCGGCATGACCACTTTGCCGGTGGAGACGATCAGCTCCACGGTGGTGCCCACGCCCACGCTTTGGCCCGGTGCCGGGTTGGCGGTGATGACAATCCCGGCCGGGACAGTGGCGCTGTTGACGGTAGTGGTGGACGGAGCACCCACCAGCCCCACTTGCCGGAGGATGTCCCTTGCGGCTGCCTCCGTCTTGCCGGGGAGGCTGTCCGGAATCTTTACCGAGCTGGGGCCTTCGGAAACATTGAGGGTGACGTCGGCGCCCGGATCCAGTGAAGCGCCGGCGGCGGGATCGGTGCCGATGGCAGTCCCCTTCGGCACCGTGTCGTTCGCCGACCTGGCAATCCTGGGACGAAGACCCGCGTTGTAGAGCTCCTGGAGCGCAGCGGTTTCCGTCATGGACGCCACGGAAGGGATAGCCACCTTTGCGGGCGCAGGAGCAGGCCTGTTCACGGTTTGGTACAGCCACAAACCAGCGCCTGCAAGTATCAGCAGGGTAAAGATCACCAGGGTGGCGGTCCAGGCACGACGCCGGGACTTCTGCCGGGCGGTCCGCTCGCGTTCCGGAACAAGGCCCAGCGGAAGCGGACCCGCACCGTAGGAGTCCGGATGGCGCCCGTCTTCCCCATGCCCGTCCGGCAGCTCCAGCGGAACCGCGGCTCCGCCGTCGTCATGGAAAAAGTGGGTGGCAGCAAGCCGCCCGGTAGGCGCGTCATCCAGGAAAGCCGCCCCTGTTGCCGCGAACGCTTCCGTGGGCGGTGCGGCCCGGGGGACGTGATCATTAGGATCCGTGGGTGCCTCGGAGGCCGGCACCGGCGGGACCGGGACCCCGGCCTTCGCAGCACGCAGGGCACGACGGAAGGCCGCCGCGTCCTGGAACCTGTCCGTGCGGTTCTTCTGCAGGGCCTTGGCCAGGACGGTGTCCAGGGCCGGTGAAACCTCAGGGTTGAGGCTGCTGGCCGGTTCCGGAATTTCGCGGACGTGCTGGTAGGCCACGGAAACCGGGCTGTCCCCGACGAACGGCGGCCGGGAGGTCAGCATTTCGTAGAGCAGGCAGGCTGCGGAATACAGGTCGCTGCGGGCGTCGACCGTCTCCCCGCGGGCCTGTTCCGGTGAAAGATACTGTGCCGTTCCCACCACGGCCTGGGTTTGGGTCATGGTGGCGGAAGAATCGGCGATGGCACGGGCAATACCGAAGTCCATGACCTTAACCGAGTCGGTCCCCGGGCAGTACATCACATTGGCCGGCTTGATGTCCCGGTGCACGATGCCGGCCTTGTGGCTGTACTCAAGCGCTCCCAGGACACCCAGGCAGTAGTCGATTGCCTGGTTAATGGTCACGTCATTGGCGCGGATCAACTCGCGCAGGGTCTTGCCCTCCACGTACTCCATGACAATGTACGGAACCCGCACATCCTCGGTGGAGCCGTCATGCACCAGGTGCTCACCGGTGTCGAAGATGGCCACGATGGACGGGTGGTTCAGGGCGGCCACCGCCTGCGCTTCCCGTTTGAACCGCGCCTGGAACTGCGGGTCCCGGGCCATGTCAGGCCGGAGCAGCTTGATGGCTACTGTCCTGCCCAGGCGTGTGTCGGTGCCCTTGTACACATCCGCCATGCCGCCGCGGCCAATGAGGTTACCCAGCTCGTAGCGCCCGCTCAGGACACGCCGATTGTCCACCGGCAGGCTGTCCTCCCGGTGCAACGGTGTGCGTGGTGACTCATTCACTGGTGGTACCGCCGATTACGGTGCGCAGGCGGGCGGCGTTCCCGGCGTTTGGCCGGCTGCACAGGTTGCCAGGGGTGAGATGGGGGTAGGCCCCGCCACCGGCGACGAGGACGTGGGGGCAGGGGTGGGCGCGGCCGTGGTG
>NZ_JABFMW010000050.1 GCF_013359725.1 Pseudarthrobacter sp. C4D7
CACCCGGCAGACCGGATCACCGACCGGTCCCTTACACAGAAAACTTGACACCCCCCGACGTCATCCCACCCAAGGAGACCTCCGACGACGCCGACAAGGACTCCGCCGACGAAGTCCAGCAGACCGTCCTCCCGGACCGGACCAAACCCAACAGTGCCCCCGTGGCCAAACCGGACCAGTTCGGCATCCGCGCAGGCAAGACCACTATCCTGCCGGTCCTGGACAACGACTCCGACCCCGACGGCGACGTCCTCACCGTCCGTACCCCGGAAGGGGTCAAAACCGGCGCCGTCTCACCCATCTACGGATCCACCGGCCTGCAGGTGGCCGTGCCCGCGGACAAAACCGGCAGCGAAACCTTCAAGTACACCGTGGACGATGGCCGCGGCCTGTCCGCATCGGCGGACATCACCCTCAACATCATCCCGCCCGGTACCAACAACCCGCCGCGGCAAAAGCCCAACCGGAACACCACGCTGGTGGTCCAGTCAGGCAAGGCAGTCACCCAGAACATCCTCACCGACTGGATCGATCCCGACGGCGATGACCTGTTCGCCGTCTCCGTGTCCAGCACCGACCCGCTGGACCAGGCCCGGATCCGCCCCGACGGCCAGCTGACCTTCCAGGATTCCGGAACCGCCCCCGGCCGGAAGGTCCTCACCGTCTCAGTGTCGGACGGACAGTCCACGGCCGAAGGCAAGGTGACCGTGGATGTCAGAAGCCCCGGCGCCCTGCCGCCGATCGCCAATGCCGACCACGTGGTGGCCGTTGCCGGCACCGACACCGTCATCACCCCGCTGAAGAACGATTCGGACCCGCAGGGCGGGACCTTGCGGCTGGCGCAGGCCACACCGGACGCCGAATCCACCGCCACCCTCAACCCGGACCAGCAGACGTTCACCTTCAACTCCCGGACCGTCGGCGCGCACTACGTCAGCTACCTGGTCACCAACGGGCCGGCCAGCGCCCAGCAGCTGGTGCGCGTTGATGTGGTTCCGGGAACCGACGAAGGCGCTCCGGTCGCTGTCCGCGACACCGCGCTGCTTCCCACCGGCGGCGACGTCCTGGTGGACGTCCTGGGCAATGACTCGGATCCTTCCGGCGGCGTGCTGGTGGTGCAGTCCGTAACGGCCGACGCCGGCCTGCCGGTGAGCGTGGCGGTGCTGGACCACTCGGTGGTGAGGATTACCGACATCCGCGCCGAAGGCCAGCTGACGGTCCGGTACACCGTGTCCAACGGACGGTCCTCCGCCACGGGCGAGATCGCCGTGCTCATGGTCCCTGCCCCGGCCAAGCTCCAGGCGCCCCAGGCAAAGCCGGACGAGGCCACGGTCCGGGTGAACGACGTGGTCACCATTCCCGTGCTGGCCAACGACACCGACCCCAACGGTTCCAAGCTCACCCTGCTGCCCGAACTCGCCCAGCAGCCCGACGCCGCCGACGGCCGCATGTTCGTCTCGGGCGACCAGCTGCGGTTCCTGGCCGGACCGGAAGCAAAAACCGTCTACGCCATTTACAAGGTCCAGAACGAGTCCGGGCAGGTGGACTCACAGCAGGTGACCATCCGCATCCGTGCCCGGGAAGATGACCGGAACACCCGGCCCGAACCCCGCAACCTCACCGCGCGCGTGGTGGCCGGGATGACCGTCAAGGTGCCCGTGCCCCTGGACGGCATCGACGCCGACGGCGACTCCGTCCAGCTCATCGGCATCGACAATGCGCCGGCGATGGGAACCGCGGTGGTACGCGACGGCTACCTTGAATTCACGGCCGCCGGCGACGCTGCCGGCACCGACAGCTTCACGTACCGGGTCCGGGACCGGATCGGCGCCGAAAACACCGGAACCGTCATTGTTGGGATTGCCCCGGCGGAGGTCAACAACCAGAAGCCCATCGCCGTGGACGACGCCGTGGATGTCCGCCCCGGCCGCAAGGTGGCCGTGGAGGCCCTGGCGAACGATTCGGACCCCGACGGTGATCCGCTCAGCCTGGTTTCCGACGGGTTCGAGGCCAAACCGGACCTGCAGGTGGAGGCCACGGACGGTGCCAAAGTGCTGTTCACCGCACCGGGCACAGCCGGCAACGAAAGCATCAGCTACCGCATCCAGGACGACAAGAAAGCCTCCGCCGGCGCCGTGATCCGGGTCCGGATCAGCCCGGACGCCGAACTCAAGCGCCCCGTGGCCAAGGACGACCGGGTCACGGTGGCCGAAACCCTCGGCAAGACGGCGGTGGACGTCCCCGTCCTGAAGAACGATTCCGATGCCGACGGCGTGGCCTCCGAGCTGAAGATCAGCCTTCCCGACGGCAACCCGAATGCCCGGCCCGGCGGCTCGGGCAACGTGGTGGTGACCCTCACCCCGGAAGACCAGCTGATTCCCTACGCCGTCACGGACGTCGACGGACTCACCTCCACCGCCGTGATGTGGATCCCCGGCCAGGGCGCACAGTACCCAACCCTGGCCATAACCGATCCTGTTGAGGTCATGTCCGGCAAGGACGTCACCCTGGACCTGTCCGACTACGTCCGCGTCCGCAACGGCCGGACGGCAAGGATCACCGTGGCCGACTCCGTGCGCGTCCAGGGCGGATCGCCGGAGGGCGTCATCCAGTCCGACGGCAAGGCCCTGCGCTACACCGCGAAACCTGACTATGTGGGCCCGGGTTCCATCACTTTTGAAGTGACGGACGGTTCAGGCCCCGACGACGCCGACGGCCTGAAAGCCACCCTGGTCATCATGACCAAGGTGATCCCGGACCCCAACGCCAACCACCCGCCCACCTTCAGCGGCACCTCCGTGGACGTGCCCAAGGCCGAGCAGGCAACGGTGGACCTGGCGGGGCTGGCCAAGGACGTGGACGAACGCGACAAGGACAACCTCCGCTTCGAACTGGACGGCACGCTGCCGGCCGGGTTCAACGCAAAGGTCGACGGCGCCATCCTCGCCATCACCGCCGACGGTTCCCTTGGCATTGGCGTCACCGGAAACATCCAGGTGAAGGTCACTGACGGCCGGTCGCCCGCCGTGGGTGCCACCATCACCGCACGCCACGTCGCCTCCAACCGGCCCCTCCCGGTAGCCAATGATGATGCCGTGGACAAAGCCAACGCGGGGAAGACCGAACAGGTCAACGTCCTGGCCAACGACTTCAACCCCTTCCCGGACACGCCCCTGCGGATCGTGGCCGCCACCGTGGAGACAGGCTCCGCGAACGGCCAGCCGTCAGTGTCCGGAGACAGCATCACCGTTACTCCGGCTGAGGGCTACAAGGGCGTCATGGTGGTCCGATACACCGTGGCGGACAAGACGGGCGATCTCTCCCGCCAGGTGGACGGGCGGCTGCGGCTCACCGTCCGCGGCAAGCCCGACGCACCCTCTGCTCCCAGTGCCACCGACGTCCGCAGCCGCACCGCTGTGCTCAAGTGGGCTCCGCCGTCGGACAACGGCGCGCCCATCACCGGGTACACCGTCCGCTCGAACAACGGCTTCGAACAGAAGTGCCCCACCACCACCTGCACCTTGAGCGGGCTCACCAACAACGTGAAATACGTGTTCACGGTGCTGGCCACCAACGAGGTGGGAGAGTCACCGGCATCCCCGCAGTCCAACGAAATCCGGCCTGACGAGAAACCGTCACCGCCGGAGGCCCCCACGGTGAAGGCGGGCGACAAGACGATGGCCATCACCTGGCCCGCTGCGAAGACCGAGGGTTCACCGGTGAAGCACTACAACCTGGAGATCTCGCCGCCGCCGGCCAGTGGCGTGGCCGTCAAGAACGAGGTCTCGGGACTGAACTACACGTGGACCGGCCTTACCAACGGCGTGAAGTACAAGGTGCGTGCGCAGGCCGTCAATGAGCTTGGTCCTTCCGACTGGGGGACGTACTCGGCGGAGGACAATCCGGCCGGCGTGCCGGCGGCACCTGCCGCACCGTCGTCCGCCGTCGCATCCTCCGTGGGCACCCAGAACCAGCTTCGGGTCACCTGGGCCGAACCCAACACCAACGGCGATCCGATCAGCACCTACTACGTCACCATGAGCGGCGGCAATGCCCCCGCCCAGACGCAGACCGTCCCCGGCAACGTCCGTACGGCCAACTTCACGGCCAGCAACTCCGAAGCCGCCTACACCTTCACGGTCCAGGCGGAAAACAAGGCAGGCAAGGGAGCAGTCAGTCCGCCCTCGGCCCCGCGCCGCGCCACCGGCAAGCTGTCCCCGGTCTCCGGCGTCACGGCAACACCTGCCAACACCGGCGGAGCAGGACGCTCCGTGACCGTGGACTTCCGAAAGCTGACCGCGGCTGAACGCAATGGTTCTTCCGAAAACGAAGTCAGCTACAGCTACAACGCCAGCAACGGTGCCCGCGGCCCCATCACGCCCGGCCAGACCATCGGCGGGTTCACCAACGGCACCGCCGTGAGCATCACCGTCGTCGCCAACTCCACGGTGGCCCCGAGTTCTGACGGCAGCGCCCCCGCCACCGCGACGCCGTACGGTTCCCCGGGAACCCCCTCGGCGTCCGGCCAAAACGGCGGTGTCAACCAGAAGTCCGCCACCCTGAACTGGTCCTCCCCGTCCACCA
Organism: Pseudarthrobacter sp. C4D7; assembly: GCF_013359725.1. GTDB lineage: Bacteria > Actinomycetota > Actinomycetes > Actinomycetales > Micrococcaceae > Arthrobacter. The sequence goes on from NZ_JABFMW010000050.1 coordinate 4,585, forward strand.
GTACCAACGACGTGGCGCAAACCAGGATCAAAATCAACAATGGCGGCTGGGAGAACGTTGCCCCGTCCGGCAGCAGGACGGTCAACACGGCCAACTTCGGTGACACCGTCACCATCGCGGTCCAGACCTTCAACTCCGTCGGTACCGGCAGCGCGGTGGTAACCGCCAGCGCCAGTGCAGGAAAGCAGGGCCTGTGGGAGACCCGGATCAAGACCTCCGACCCCAACTTCGTGCGCAGCTGCTCGTACACCCTGGGTGGATCCAACTACCGGCCAAATCCCTACTTCGACTGTGACGGCGTCAATGCGGACAGTCCGCCGTGGTTCTACAAAGCGGACCAGGACCGCATTATGGTGGCCTGCTACATCGACCAGGATGACAACTGGTCCGGCAACGGCGTGGTCCGTTGGTGGCGGGTGGAGTCCGGTTCATCACGCAACGTGGGCCGCTATGTCATCGCCGGCCACACCACGCTCGCCGATCCCGCCGGCCTGGGAGCCCCGCATTGCTGACGCTGCCCATCCCGGCATGCCCCGGGCAGTTGTCCCCATCGCGGGGCTTGCAGCGGTTCGGTAGGCTTGCCGCGGGGAAAGAAAGCCTGCTGCCTGTCCTGCGACCGGGCCGCCATCTGGCTACACAAACTGAGGGAAAAGTAACGCTGTGACAACTCTGCTGGGGAAGCTCGGGCTGAAAAAGCGACATAAAAAACTCGTCACCGGTACGGCTTTTGGTGCTGTGGTGGCTGTGGTGGTGACGGGTGCTGTGTTGTATCCGGGGTTTA
>NZ_JABFMW010000051.1 GCF_013359725.1 Pseudarthrobacter sp. C4D7
TGGATTAGTGGCGAACGGGTGAGTAACACGTGAGTAACCTGCCCTTGACTCTGGGATAAGCCTGGGAAACTGGGTCTAATACCGGATATGACCTTCCATCGCATGGTGGTTGGTGGAAAGCTTTTGTGGTTTTGGATGGACTCGCGGCCTATCAGCTTGTTGGTGGGGTAATGGCCTACCAAGGCGACGACGGGTAGCCGGCCTGAGAGGGTGACCGGCCACACTGGGACTGAGACACGGCCCAGACTCCTACGGGAGGCAGCAGTGGGGAATATTGCACAATGGGCGCAAGCCTGATGCAGCGACGCCGCGTGAGGGATGACGGCCTTCGGGTTGTAAACCTCTTTCAGTAGGGAAGAAGCGTAAGTGACGGTACCTGCAGAAGAAGCGCCGGCTAACTACGTGCCAGCAGCCGCGGTAATACGTAGGGCGCAAGCGTTATCCGGAATTATTGGGCGTAAAGAGCTCGTAGGCGGTTTGTCGCGTCTGCCGTGAAAGTCCGGGGCTCAACTCCGGATCTGCGGTGGGTACGGGCAGACTAGAGTGATGTAGGGGAGACTGGAATTCCTGGTGTAGCGGTGAAATGCGCAGATATCAGGAGGAACACCGATGGCGAAGGCAGGTCTCTGGGCATTAACTGACGCTGAGGAGCGAAAGCATGGGGAGCGAACAGGATTAGATACCCTGGTAGTCCATGCCGTAAACGTTGGGCACTAGGTGTGGGGGACATTCCACGTTTTCCGCGCCGTAGCTAACGCATTAAGTGCCCCGCCTGGGGAGTACGGCCGCAAGGCTAAAACTCAAAGGAATTGACGGGGGCCCGCACAAGCGGCGGAGCATGCGGATTAATTCGATGCAACGCGAAGAACCTTACCAAGGCTTGACATGAACCGGAAAGACCTGGAAACAGGTTCCCCACTTGTGGTCGGTTTACAGGTGGTGCATGGTTGTCGTCAGCTCGTGTCGTGAGATGTTGGGTTAAGTCCCGCAACGAGCGCAACCCTCGTTCTATGTTGCCAGCACGTGATGGTGGGGACTCATAGGAGACTGCCGGGGTCAACTCGGAGGAAGGTGGGGACGACGTCAAATCATCATGCCCCTTATGTCTTGGGCTTCACGCATGCTACAATGGCCGGTACAAAGGGTTGCGATACTGTGAGGTGGAGCTAATCCCAAAAAGCCGGTCTCAGTTCGGATTGGGGTCTGCAACTCGACCCCATGAAGTCGGAGTCGCTAGTAATCGCAGATCAGCAACGCTGCGGTGAATACGTTCCCGGGCCTTGTACACACCGCCCGTCAAGTCACGAAAGTTGGTAACACCCGAAGCCGGTGGCCTAACCCCTTGTGGGAGGGAGCTGTCGAAGGTGGGACTGGCGATTGGGACTAAGTCGTAACAAGGTAGCCGTACCGGAAGGTGCGGCTGGATCACCTCCTTTCTAAGGAGCACCTACAACAATCCCGCCAGGCCGCATGGTTTGTGTGGTGGTGTTGTCAGGAAGCAAGCCCGTTGCGCAGGCGATTGTTCTGCGGCGGGTGCTCATGGGTGGAATATCAATGAATAGGTGCCTGGTGGTATGGGCTGGTCTGTGAGTACGAATCCTTGTGGGGTTCTGGAAAGTGGCTGGTCTGGTTGCTGGGTAGTGTTTGGCACACTGTTGGGTCCTGAGGCAACAGGGCCACGGATGGCTTCCTTCCTCGTTTACGGGGTGGGGGGTTGTTGGTGGGTTTGTTTGTTTCTGGTTTCCCTGCCATGACGGTTCACGCATTGTGTGTGTGGGTTGTGTGGTGTGGGGTTGTTGTTTGAGAACTACATAGTGGACGCGAGCATCTTGTATAAGAAGCAATTTCCAAGAATATGAACCTGGATCTGGTTCGTGTGCCCTTTGTGGGTGTGCGGGACAGTTTTCATGGTTCTCTCGAAAAATGTTTTTGATCTTTGTGGTCAAGTTTTTAAGAGCACACGGTGGATGCCTTGGCATTAGGAGCCGAAGAAGGACGTAGGAATCTGCGATAAGCCTGGGGGAGTCGATAACCGGACTGTGATCCCAGGGTGTCCGAATGGGGAAACCCCGCTGAGCGCGCGAGTGACTTAGTGACCCGTACCTGAACACATAGGGTGCGTGGGGGGAACGCGGGGAAGTGAAACATCTCAGTACCCGCAGGAAGAGAAAACAATAGTGATTCCGTTAGTAGTGGCGAGCGAACGCGGATCAGGCTAAACCGTTCCATGTGTGATAGCCGGCGGGCGTTGCATGGTCGGGGTTGTGGGACTTTCCATACCAGTTCTGCCGGGCTGGTGGGGTGTGATGTGCGCGCATAGGTGAACGGTTTTGAAAGGCCGGCCAGAGAGGGTGTTAGTCCCGTAACCGTAATGTGTTTGTACCGCCTGTGAGAGTATCCCAAGTAGTACGGGGCCCGAGAAATCCCGTGCGAATCTGTCAGGACCACCTGATAAGCCTAAATACTCCCTAATGACCGATAGCGGACCAGTACCGTGAGGGAAAGGTGAAAAGTACCCCGGGAGGGGAGTGAAACAGTACCTGAAACCGTGTGCTTACAATCCGTCGGAGCCGGCTCTGTTCTGGTGACGGCGTGCCTTTTGAAGAATGAGCCTGCGAGTTAGTGTTACGTCGCGAGGTTAACCCGTGTGGGGCAGCCGTAGCGAAAGCGAGTCTGAATAGGGCGTGTGAGTGGCGTGATCTAGACCCGAAGCGAAGTGATCTACCCATGGCCAGGTTGAAGCGACGGTAAGACGTCGTGGAGGACCGAACCCACTTCAGTTGAAAATGGAGGGGATGAGCTGTGGGTAGGGGTGAAAGGCCAATCAAACTTCGTGATAGCTGGTTCTCCCCGAAATGCATTTAGGTGCAGCGTTGCGTGTTTCTTGCTGGAGGTAGAGCTACTGGATGGCTAATGGGCCCTACAAGGTTACTGACGTCAGCCAAACTCCGAATGCCGGTAAGTGAGAGCGCAGCAGTGAGACTGTGGGGGATAAGCTTCATAGTCGAGAGGGAAACAGCCCAGACCACCAACTAAGGCCCCTAAGCGTGTGCTAAGTGGGAAAGGATGTGGAGTTGCCCAGACAACCAGGAGGTTGGCTTAGAAGCAGCCACCCTTAAAAGAGTGCGTAATAGCTCACTGGTCAAGTGATTCCGCGCCGACAATGTAGCGGGGCTCAAGTACACCGCCGAAGTTGTGGCATTCAGATATTAGCTAAGCCCTTGTGGTTCAGGCGTCTGGATGGGTAGGGGAGCGTCGTGTGGGCAGTGAAGTCGCGGTGTAAACCAGCGGTGGAGCCTACACGAGTGAGAATGCAGGCATGAGTAGCGAAAGACGGGTGAGAAACCCGTCCGCCGAATGATCAAGGGTTCCAGGGTCAAGCTAATCTGCCCTGGGTAAGTCGGGACCTAAGGCGAGGCCGACAGGCGTAGTCGATGGACAACGGGTTGATATTCCCGTACCGGCGAAAAACCGTCCATGTTGAACAGGGGATACTAACCGCCCGAGACCTGCCCGATCACCCTTGTGGTGTGAGGGTTTTGGTGGAGCGCGGGACCTGATCCTGGGAGGCAAGCGTATTAACAGGTGTGACGCAGGAAGGTAGCCGAGCCGGGCGATGGTTGTCCCGGTCTAAGGATGTAGGGCGAGTGGTAGGCAAATCCGCCACTCATGGTGCCTGAGATCTGATGGGACCCCCGTTTGGGGGGATTTGGTGATCCTATGCTGCCGAGAAAAGCATCGACGCGAGGTTTTAGCCGCCCGTACCCCAAACCGACACAGGTGATCAGGTAGAGAATACTAAGGCGATCGAGAGAATTATGGTTAAGGAACTCGGCAAAATGCCCCCGTAACTTCGGGAGAAGGGGGGCCCCAACCTTGATGGACACTTGCTGTCCGGAGGGGATCGGGGCCGCAGAGACCAGGGGGAAGCGACTGTTTACTAAAAACACAGGTCCGTGCGAAGTCGCAAGACGATGTATACGGACTGACTCCTGCCCGGTGCTGGAAGGTTAAGAGGACCGGTTAGCCTCACGGCGAAGCTGAGAATTTAAGCCCCAGTAAACGGCGGTGGTAACTATAACCATCCTAAGGTAGCGAAATTCCTTGTCGGGTAAGTTCCGACCTGCACGAATGGAGTAACGACTTCCCCGCTGTCTCAACCATAAACTCGGCGAAATTGCAGTACGAGTAAAGATGCTCGTTACGCGCAGCAGGACGGAAAGACCCCGAGACCTTTACTATAGTTTGGTATTGGTGTTCGGAGTGGCTTGTGTAGGATAGGTGGGAGACGTTGAAGCCCGGACGCCAGTTCGGGTGGAGTCATCGTTGAAATACCACTCTGGTCACTTTGGACATCTAACTTCGGCCCGTAATCCGGGTCAGGGACAGTGCCTGATGGGTAGTTTAACTGGGGCGGTTGCCTCCTAAAAAGTAACGGAGGCGCCCAAAGGTTCCCTCAGCCTGGTTGGCAATCAGGTGTCGAGTGTAAGTGCACAAGGGAGCTTGACTGTGAGAGAGACATCTCGAGCAGGGACGAAAGTCGGGACTAGTGATCCGGCGGTACATTGTGGAATGGCCGTCGCTCAACGGATAAAAGGTACCTCGGGGATAACAGGCTGATCTTGCCCAAGAGTCCATATCGACGGCATGGTTTGGCACCTCGATGTCGGCTCGTCGCATCCTGGGGCTGGAGTAGGTCCCAAGGGTTGGGCTGTTCGCCCATTAAAGCGGTACGCGAGCTGGGTTTAGAACGTCGTGAGACAGTTCGGTCCCTATCCGCTGCGCGCGCAGGAAATTTGAGAAGGGCTGTCCTTAGTACGAGAGGACCGGGACGGACGAACCTCTGGTGTGTCAGTTGTACTGCCAAGTGCACCGCTGATTAGCTACGTTCGGATGGGATAACCGCTGAAAGCATCTAAGCGGGAAGCTCGCTTCAAGATGAGATTTCCATACACATTTATGTGTGAGAGGCCCCCAGCCAGACCACTGGGTTGATAGGCCGGATGTGGAAGCGAGGACTAACGACTCGTGAAGCTGACCGGTACTAATAGGCCAATAACTTACACCACACAGAAACATACACATTCTGCTTGCGTCCACTATGTGGTTCCCAACCAACAACCCCGTTGACGGAACCAACAACT
>NZ_JABFMW010000052.1 GCF_013359725.1 Pseudarthrobacter sp. C4D7
GGGCTGACCGGCGGGGCGGGGCTGACCGGCGGGGCGGGCGGTGCTGCTGCCTCAATTTCAAAGCCGGCGGCACCCGACCTGCTGTAGCCGTTCACGGTTTCCGCGGTGAACCGCAGATTGTCCGTCCCTTGCGGAGCCGTGAAGGTCCAGTTGCCGGCGGCATCCACGGGCACCTCGAACGGGTCCTTGCCGTGGAGTGTGATCCGGACCGTGGATCCGGCGGCAACGGCAGACGCGGGTGCCGCGGGGACCTGCCCGCCGATGGCCTGTCCCGGCTGGTATGTTCCACCCGGCCCGGGAGAGGTGAGCGCGGGCTTGTTCAGGAACAGTTCCAGTTGGTAGCCGGGAATCACCGTCAGGGCGTCTTCCAGGGTGGCGGCGATGGCACGCGTCTGCACGCCGTTCACGCTTTCAGCCCCGGTATGGGTGCCAACGGCGAAGTTTCCACTGATCCAGGGGCCGCCGGAGTCGCCTCCTGCCGACCTGACCGTGGACGAGTCAAAGGCGCGGACCGGGCGGAGATCATTGTCGTAATTGGGCGGAACACTCTTTGCGCCGGGCATCATCCAGATGCCCACCGCGTCCACCGTGCCGCATTTCCATCCGGACGTCCGCCCGGACCTGCACACGTCCTGGCCTTGGAAAGGTGCCGCGGTTCCCACAATTTTGACCGGATCCGGCGTCGTGGGGTTGTCCCAGGTGGACGTTGCCGGCGTGGGGTCCACTGACGGTGTGATGTCCTGGATCACGGCGATGTCGGTCCCCGGTACGGATCCGTCCGTTGCCGCAGAGTTCCCGGGCCCGCCAAACTGGCTGAACCCGAAGGCGCCGAGCGGTGAGAGTGGAGGCAACGGCTGGGGCGTGGTGGCGCCGGGTCCGCTTGCGGGCGCCCAGGATGGCGGCTCCACCGCTGCGTGCCGTGCCAGCCCGTCCTCGGCGCAGTGCCCTGCCGTCAGGACGACCGGAAGGCCGGCCGGGTTGAACCCGCTGAAACCGGCGGAGCAGATGGCGAGGTTGTCGGCGTAGTAGCCTTGGCCGCCCAGGAGGTCGCCCTCGGTTTTGACGGCTGCACCCTTTTCCAGTGTGACGTTGGCATACCGCGCCACGAATTGTGCCGGCGTCATTTTGCCGGGTGCGGATGGCTGGGCGGCTGCGGTGCCCGGCTGGTTGGCCGGGGTCACGGACTCGGCGGTGTTGACGGACCCCGTCCGGATGACGAAGTGCCCACCGGTGTAGGCAATTGCCTGCAGGCCCCGGGCGCCGACATCCCGGATGTATGCCTGGTACAGCTGGTCGAGGTTGCCGGCGAGCAGTGCCGGCCCTTCCGGGGACGGATCCTGCAGCGCCGGGGATCCAGTGGCTGGCGCGGGCGTTGACGGAATCCCTGCCGCCGGCGGAACCAGGACGAAGATGGCAGGACCGGCGCCGTTCAAGTTATCCACGGCCGCCCGGAGTTCGGGGCCGGCACCGTCCACCCTGATGGTGCCGGCGTCCAGGCTGATACCCACAAAGCCGGGCTGGGCCTGCAGGATGGGTGCGGCCTCCGCAGCCCGTCGGCCCACTTCACCGGCTGCATTGAATTCGGCCAGGCTGATGCCAAGGTCCCGCCGGAGCGCTTCGGCAAGGCCCGCGCTCGACGGTCCTGCAGAAACAGGCGGCGCAGCCGCGGCGGCGGAGGGGGCCGCTCCCCCGGCGGGCGTGCCTGGGACGTGGGGCGCGGGTGCCACGCTGGGTCCGTCCGGGCCGGCCGGTGCCGGAACAGCCAACGCGGGGGAAGCAGACAGGCCGAAGGACAGCACGACACCGGCCAGGGTTCCTGCAGCAGAAATTCTCTTCATCGCGTTCGCCGTTCAACTCATCCACGCCAGGTTCAGGCGCCCTGCGACTGCGGCCCCGCCAGTATCCGGGACCACATCAGTAACTTAAGTCACAAGGGTATCTTTCGGCCCGCCAACGCGGAAACGGACTCCAGCTCTGCCTGCCGCAAACCGTGCGCCAGCAGGAAGCTGCGCGTGCGGAGTCCGCGGACGAATTCCACCACTGCGAGCCCGCGCCGCTCCAGCAGGGGCTCCAGCTCAGCTTCGGCCAGGTAGCGCTCCCTGCTGTGTGGCGGGCCGTGGGTCCGGTAGCGCTCGTTGATGCCGCGGGCGGCCCGCCGGTAGCCCTCGGCGATTGCTTCATCGGAGTCGCCCGCCAGGTCCTGGACCATGGCCGCCACCATTCCGCTGCGGTCGCGGCCGGCGGCGCAGTGCACCACCACGTCCCCCTTGGGTGCTGCGGTGGCGATGGCCCGGAAGACGCCCACCAGTTTGCGGGGAAAAAGCCGTGCATTCTCGGCGTAGTGCGCGGGATCGTTCAGGTAGGGACCGGTGACGGCCGTAAAACGCGGATCACCAGCTTCCTCCGTGGGTGCCTGCACCACGTCAATGCCTGCCCAGGCCGTGTCAGGCACCTCCGGGTCACTGGTCCGGCGCTGCGCCTCAGCTGCATTGCGCAGGTCCACAACGGTGCGGACGCCGTCGTCGAACGCTTGCCGCCAGCCTCCTTCCGTCAGCCACTCGCGCCGCCCCATCCGGTAGATCCCGCCGGAAATGTGCCAGGCGTTGACGGCGCCGTCCCAGTCGACAGGCGTGCCCTTGTCACTCATCCGCACAGCTAATCACACGTCCCTGGACAAGGTCACTGCACAGCATCGAAAAATCCACCACGGCACAAAGGCCTGCTGGACTGTGCCGGGTGGCAATACTGTGGCACGTACGCACCTGCGCGATGATCAAAGGGGAAATTCATGGCAAGTCAAGCAGTACAGCGGCGCCGTCCGGCTTTCGCAGCCGCCCTCGCAGCCCTGGCAATCACCGCCGGCATGGCAGCGGCCCCGGCCCAGGCCGTGGACAAAACGAAATACATTGCACTGGGAGACTCTTATGCCGCCGGGCAAGGAGCCGGCCCCTACCTGGACACCTGCTATCGCAGCGACAACGCCTATTCAGAGCTCGCGGGCGCGGACAAGGCCATCAAACTGGTGGTCAACGCTGCGTGCAGCGGGAAGACCACCTGGGATGTGGTGAACACCCAGCTTCGGCAGCTGAACAAGAGCACGGAACTGGTGACCATCACCGCGGGCGGCAACAACATCGGCTTCGGGGACATCATCAACTATTGCGGAGTCGTCCTGGCGCAACTCCCACCGGCTTCTGAATGTGGCAGTGCCCTCGGCCGGGCGCAAATACAGCTTCAGAGCGGCCAGCTAAAAAATGACCTGCTTGCGATGATCCAGAGCGTGCGGGCGGCAGCGCCAAACGCCAGGATTGTGGTGACCGGCTATCCGTACCTCCTGGACCCAATCCCGGCAGGGATGACCGACCCGGCAGCACAGTTCATCTACACCGCCACCGACCTGGCGAATCGGCTGGACGATACGATCGACGCTGCGGCGAAGGATGCCGACGCCTCCACTGCCGGGGACCCTAAAGTGCAGTACGTCGATGTGCGGGCCGCCTTCCTCGGCCACGGCGCTTTGTCGCCAGAACCGTGGATCAACCTTGGCCCCGCGCCCGATGGCTTCCACCCGAACGCCGCGGGCTACCAGGCCTACTTCGCTGCGCTGAGCAGTTCGGGCGTCTACTCCGCTCCCTGAGCACGGTCAGCGCCCAGGGTGCGCTCCGCTCCCTGGGCGCGGCGGGCCAGCCGGTATTCCAGTCCGGCACGCACCGCGGGCCATTCATGGTCCAGGATGGAGAACACCACGGTATCCCGCAGGTTTCCGTCGCTGGTCCGTGAATGGCTGCGGAGCACGCCGTCCTGCTTGGCTCCCAGCCGGGCGATGGCCTCCCGCGACTGGTGGTTGAGCCAATGCGTCCTGAACTCCACGGCGGGGCAGCCGATGGTTTCGAAGGCGTGACGGAGCAGCAGGAGCTTCGAGTCGGGGTTGGTGCCCGTCCCCTGCACGGAGGCCGCGTTCCAGGTTGAGCCGATCTCGACGCGGGGAGTCGCGGCGTCGATGTTCATGTACGTGGTCATGCCGACGATGCGGCCGGGCCCGCCGGTGCCTGGATCGATGAGCCGGGTGGTGAAGGGCAACATGGACCCCTGATCCTGCAGGGTAAGCCGCCGCCGGATTTCAGCCGCCATGGCATCCGGCGCAGGCACCGACGTGTACCAGAGCCTCCACAGTTCGCCGTCCCTGGCCGCGTCCACCAACCCGTCGTGGTGTGCCACGGCGAGCGGCTCCAGGATTACATGGCGGCCGGTCAGGGTAAGGGGTTCAAGGAAAGTCACTGCACCAGCCTAGGACCAATCACCGGGGCCGGTTACGCTGGGAAAACCAGACTTCAAGCAAGGGAGCCAACGTGTCGGGAACCAATCCGGATCCGGAAGACGACAAGATCACGGGCCTGGAGCCCGGCGGCGGCGTGCCTCCGGGAGAGACTCCGCCGGGCGAGGGTTCCGTGGCAGGAACGCAGGAGCCCCGACAGCCCGGTTCGGGCCGGGGGCAGCAGATCTTCTGGCTGGCGGCCATCGGCGCGGGCGTCCTGCTGTTCCTGCTGTTCTTCATCGGCTACATCGTGGGTTTCTTCGACTAGGGCGTGTCTCCTAAACCTGGGTTGGTTTAGGCGGGATGCTTGATGGGTGT
>NZ_JABFMW010000053.1 GCF_013359725.1 Pseudarthrobacter sp. C4D7
AACATCATTAACGGAAGGGCCCTGACAACGAACGTCAGGGCCCTTCCCCATTTAAACCCACAAAACCCAACAGACCAGGGGGGACGGCAGGACCCATAGACTTACCGTCTATGACCCCCCAGCCCCAAAGCCCCATGCGCAAGCGGGCCACCATCCTGGATGTGGCGTCCGCTGCCGGCGTCTCACGCCAAACGGTGACCCGCGCCATGAACGACATGGCCGGCATCAGCCAGGAAACCAAGGAGCGGGTCCAGAAGCTCGCAGCGGAGCTGGGTTACGTCCCCAGCCGTTTCGCGAAAGGCCTGGTCCAGGGGGCCCGTACCTCTGTGGGGCTCGCCATCCCTGACCTCACCAACCCGTATTTCCCATCTTTTGCCTCCAGCGTGGTGGAAGCTGCCACCCAGCGGGGCTGGAACGTGGTGATGGATGACTATGGACATGGCACCGCAAGTGCTGCCGATGCTGCGGCCCGGCTGTCACCCCAGGTGGATGCCCTGATCGGCTACCTTGCACCGCACGCTGATGAGGTCCAGACGCTTATGGGCCGGCGACCGGTGGTGTCGCTCGACTCCCCCGCAACAGAGGGGACCGCCGGAGGGATTTCATTCGACTACTCCCACGCAGCCAGGCTGGGCCTTGACCATCTTTCAACCAGTGGCTGCCGGAACATCGTCTTCCTGGACTCGAACCGGGGTGGACCCTCGGGCGGCAGAAGTGCGGCTGCCGCGGCCGTAGCAGCCGAAACGGGCATCCAGCTCACCCGCATCCAGGCGGATCCCTCGGCGGCGGCTGCACGGGAGGCTGTGACCCTCCTTGCCGCTGGCGGAATCCGGCCCGACGGCATGCTCGTCTTCAACGACCTCATGGCCGCCGGGGCCCTAAAGGCGTTGCAGGAGGCAGGCCTGGCAGTACCCGGCGATTGCCCGGTCATCGGCATGGATGGGATACCTCTGGGGGAGCTGCTGACCCCGGAGCTGACCACGCTCTCCCTGGACCTGCGCGCTGTGGGCCGCGCCGCCGTCGGACTCCTGGACGGGCTGCTTTCCGGCGCCATCAAGGACCGCAGCCCCGAAGCCTTCCTGACCCTGCGGCATCAGTTGGTTCTTCGGCAATCTGCCTGACCCCTCCCCAAATGGAGCCTTGGCCGATAGGCTGTTGGAAGTTGACGTGAACGTTCACGTGCAGAGCCCACCAGCAAGGAAACCACATGCCGACGCACAACGCAGCAGCCACCCAGTTCGCCCCCGAAGTTGGGCAGTCCTCCCGCCGCCTCGAACTCGGCGCAGAAGAGATTGATGGGCTGGCCTCGCCGGCCCCGGGTACGGGGAGCCTTCCACCCCGGGCGTATCTGGACTCCGACGCACCCAGGCTCCTGCTCAATGGTGAATGGCAGTTCCGCCTGAGCTCGGGAATCCGGACGGCGCCCAATGATGGGTGGCAGCATGGTGGCGGACTCTCCGGCTTCACGGCACTTCCCGTGCCCTCGAGCTGGAACATGCACGGCCATGGGGCCCCGGCCTACACCAACGTCCAGTTCCCGTTCGCGGTGGAGCCGCCGCACGTGCCGGAGGCCAACCCCATCGGCGATCACCTGGTGACCTTCGAGGCAGGCCCGGAGTTTCTTCCCCATTCCGTGCTGCGGTTTGATGGCATCGAGTCTGCAGCGACAGTGTGGCTGAACGGAGTACAGCTGGGAACCACCCGCGGAAGCCGGCTGGCCCACGAGTTCGATGTTTCCGGCGTCCTGGTCCAGGGCTCCAACACGCTGGCCGTGCGGGTGGCCCAGTTCTCCGCCGCAAGCTACGTGGAGGACCAGGACATGTGGTGGCTGCCGGGCATCTTCCGGGACGTCACGCTCCAGGCGCGTCCCACGGACGGCATCGATGACCTCTTCGTCCACGCGGGCTACGATCCGGAAACCGGCGAAGGCGTGCTTCGCGTGGAGGCGACCCGGGCTGGCGCGCCGGCAGACGCCGTCGTCCGCGTTCCGGAACTTTCCCTGGAACTGGCCGCTGGAGTGGAACAGCGGATTCCCGGCGTGCAGTCCTGGTCCGCTGAGATCCCCCGGCTTTACGCCGCCACGGTCAGTACCTCCGGCGAGACCGTCTCCGTGCAGTTGGGCTTCCGCAGCATCAGCATCGAGGATGCCCAGTTCAAGGTGAACGGCCGGCGGGTCCTGCTCCGCGGCGTAAACCGCCACGAACACCACCCCCGGTTTGGCCGGGTAGTGCCGCATCACGTGATGGAGGCGGAGCTGAGGCTGATGAAACAGCACAACATCAATGCCATCCGGACCTCGCACTATCCACCCCACCCCGCGTTTCTTGCTCTGGCTGACCGGCTGGGCTTCTACGTGGTGCTTGAATGCGACCTGGAGACGCACGGCTTCCACAGCGCCGGCTGGGCGCAGAATCCCAGCGATGATCCGCAGTGGGAGGAAGCGCTGGTGGAGCGGATGCAACGCACCGTTGAGCGCGACAAGAACCATCCGTCCATCGTCATGTGGTCGTTGGGCAATGAGGCGGGTACTGGCCGGAACCTGGCGGCCATGTCGCGCTGGACCAAAGACCGCGACCCGTCCCGCCCCATCCACTATGAGGGCGACTGGTCCTCGCCGTATGTGGATGTCTATTCGCGGATGTATGCCAGCCAGGCTGAGACGGCACTGATCGGCCAGGGCATCGAGCCGGCCCTCGAGGATGCGGAACTGGATGCGAGGCGCCGAGCCATGCCGTTCATGCTGTGCGAATACGTGCATGCCATGGGCAACGGACCGGGAGGCATGAGCGAGTACCAGGAGCTGTTCGAGCAGTATCCACGCCTCATGGGCGGTTTCGTCTGGGAATGGCTGGAGCATGGAATCAGGGTGCCCTCACCGGACGGCGGAGAACACTTCGCCTACGGTGGCGACTTCGGTGAGGAAATCCACGACGGCAACTTCGTCACTGATGGCCTGGTGGACGCTGACCGGAACCCCCGTCCGGGCCTGCTGGATTTCAAGAAGGTTATTGAGCCGCTGCACATCGGCGTAGCCGACTCCTGGGCCAGCTTCACCGTCCGGAACGGCCAGGACTTCGCCGACACCACCGGTTTCCACTTCCGTTACCAGGTGGAGGCCGACGGCGGCATTCAGCGTGAAGGGACCGTGGCCGTCCAGCCGCTGGCACCGCAGTCCCGGGCCAAGGTGGAGCTGCCGGCGGAAGTGGCCGCCTTTGCGGCCGCCCTGCCGGAAGCGTCGACGGCGGTGCTCACCGTCAGTGCCGTGCTGGCGGCAGCTACGGACTGGGCTGAAACCGGCCACGAGGTCGCTTGGGGGCAGGCCGTTCGTTTCGCCTCCCCGGACGCCCCGGTGCCGGCGCGTGAACCCGTACACGTTGGCCAGGGGGAACTGCGGCTGGGACCGGCCGTATTCAACCGCGCCACCGGAATGCCGTCGACCATCGGCGGCCTCCCCGTGGAGAAACTGGGACTGGTCCTGTGGTGGGCCCCGACAGACAACGACCTGGGCAGGGAATGGGGGAGCAAGGACGAGCGGCCCCTTGCCATCCAGTGGAAGGACGCGGGACTGGACCGGCTCCACACCCGCCTGCTGCATATCAGCGCCGAACCAGCGCCGGACGGCGGCGAGCAGCTGACCGTCAGCACCCGCATGGCCGCAGCGGACAAGCAGTTCGGCGTGCTGGTTGACTACCAGTGGACCAGCAACGCAGACGCCCTGTCCTTGCGGACACGCGTCACGCCGGTAGGGGACTGGGTCAACGCCGGCTTTGCGGTGGAGTGGGCGCGCATAGGCCTGGAACTCGTGCTGGGCACCGAAACAAGCTCCGTGGCCTGGTGCGGCCAAGGTCCGCACCAGAGTTACCCGGACACCGGTCAGGGCAGCCGGCAGGGATGGTTCGAGGTGCCCCTGGCCGATCTGGAGGTGCAGTACGTCCGTCCCCAGGAGTCGGGAGCCAGGTCCGGGGTCCGGTCTGCGGTGTTGCGAACGGGCGGCGGGGAACTGCATCTTTACGGTGAGCCCATGGCGCTTACCGTCCGGCCCTACAGCATGCAGGCCCTGGACGCTGCTGCCCACAGGCCGGATCTCATGCCGGACGGCCGCACCTACGTCTACCTTGATCACGCCATGAGGGGCGTGGGGACAGGAGCCTGCGGACCCGGCGTGCTGGAACCCTACCGGCTCACTCCGCGGGCGGCGGACTTCGAGGTTGTCCTCCGGGTAGCCGGCGACCCACAGCAGATGTGAGCCACTCCATAGCGGGCCTATCCTGACCCCAAGGGGCTGGAAACACCGCCCTGACCACAGAAAACCCCGGGATTCCGGGGTTTTCTGTGGTCAGGGCGTGCGGCTTGCCCCGGTTTGCGGTGGGGGTTGTGTGCGTGTATTGTTTTCTAAGTCGCCGCGGGGGAGACAGTGAAGAACTGTTCACCGGGTGGCCAAAACCCCCAAATTCGAAGCCATTATCTGGTTGCTCTTTAGGGCGCTGGAAATCGGTGTGGGGC
>NZ_JABFMW010000054.1 GCF_013359725.1 Pseudarthrobacter sp. C4D7
GTACTCTGCGTATTGCATCAGATGAATCAATCGCCCCGATCCCCCGGATCCGCACCAAGTCCTTTCACTTCCCTAAGATTCCGCGGAATTTGCGGTCTGAACAGCGTTAACGCGCCGCTGGCCAGGCGCTGCCCGACGGGCGCAATATCGATCCTTGAAGCGGTTGCGACAAGCGTCTGACCTGCGGTTTTGTGCTGATGATGCATTTAATGAATCATTGATTCAAGATTTGAGCACAAACTTCGAGGGAACTGTGGGGCGAGAATGGCGGTGGACGCGTCCGGGCGTGTGCTGCAGCTGAGTGCTGTTCAGCTGCTGCATCCCGAGGAACAGACTCTTGAGGACATGCTGACCGGGTGGCGCAACCAGCAGCTTTCCAGGAACCTCCAGTTCGACACGATCGACAAGGGCATCGCGAGTGTCCGCCGGTTCGTGAACCATGTGAACGAGTTTCCGTGGAACTGGGCACCGGAACACGTCGAGGAGTATTTCGGTGACCTCCGCTCAATCCACCAGCTGAAGCACTCCACGGTCCGCGGCTACCAGTCCACGCTCCGCCGGTTCACGTCCTACGTGTCAAACCCCGACTACGGCTGGGACCAGGTCTGCGAACAGCGCTTCGGCACGCACCCGTCCCAGGTCTTCTTTGACTGGAACACCGCCTCCCACACACAGGAGTACGAAGGACGTCCCTCCAAGCGGCCCTTCACCAAGACGGAACTCCAGATGCTGTTCGATCACGCCGACGACCAGGTCGAACTCATCGCCGCCTCAGGCAAGAAAGGCTGGCAGGCCGCCTACCGGGACGCCGTCATGCTGAAAATCGCCTACTCGTACGGGCTCAGATTCAACGAGCTCCGGCACCTGCAATCCATCGACTTTGCGGCCAACCCGAAGGCGCGAAGGTTCGGCAAGGCAGGCGTCTGCAAGGTCCGGTTCGGCAAATCCCGCAAGGGCTCCCCGCACAAACCCCGCAGCGTCCTGACGGTCTTCGACTGGACCGCCGGCGTTCTCGAGGACTGGCTCGCCAACGGACGGGGCATGCTCGACACCCTGGACCTGTTCCCCAGCGAACGCGGCGGCCTGATCTGCGAATCCACCCTGCTGCGCCGGCTCCGGCGCTACCTCAACGAGCTGGGCCTGCCAATGGATGGCCTGGACCTGCATTCGCTCCGGCGCTCCTATGCAACGCACCTGTTGGAGGACGGATGGGATCCTAGATTCGTGCAACATCAGATGGGCCACGAACACGCCTCCACCACCGGGATTTACCAGTTCGTCAGCGACGACTTCCGCAACACGACCCTTCGGGCGGCGCTGGACCGCACCATGGATGAAGTCCTGGGCGTGCAGATGCGAGGTGAATGGTGAGACGCGACGTCGAATACAAGTGGCGGCTCTCGGAGCTCATGGCAGCACGGGGCCTGCACAACACCACCGACCTCATCCCCCTTCTGGCCGAGCGCGGCATCACCTTGTCCCGCCCACAGGTCTACCGTCTCGTCAACCAGAAACCCGAA
The DNA here is from genome assembly GCF_013359725.1 of Pseudarthrobacter sp. C4D7. Classification (GTDB taxonomy): domain Bacteria; phylum Actinomycetota; class Actinomycetes; order Actinomycetales; family Micrococcaceae; genus Arthrobacter. Next base: position 1,521 of record NZ_JABFMW010000054.1, read on the forward strand.
CGCGTCGCACTGCAGGTCATCGCCGCGATCTGCGACATCTTCTCCTGCGGACCCGAGGACCTCATCACCGTCACAGCCGCCGACGTCCGCGCCCGCAAAACCGGAACCAGCGCCCCCAACGTCGTCGACCTGAACCGCACCGTCAGACCACGGCGCGCACGCATCATCGACAATGATCACTGACAAACCCGCAGGCCTCAGCCCCCGCAGCACCAGCCGCGGCCGGCCCCGCACCACGGGGACTGCTACCTGCGCACGCTGCGGCCGGGCCGCCGGTAAAACCCGCGCCACCTGGCCCGAAGGCCGAATCTGCGGCCCATGCTTCACCACCGCCACCCGCACCCACGGGACCTGCCCGGAGTGCGGCCAGCACAGACTTCTACCCGGGCCACCGGACATCAGCGGAGGGCCACGCTGCGCGCCCTGCGCCGGCATCCTCCACGACTTCCACTGCACCCGTTGCAATACGGAGGGCGAGTTCTACCGGCGCGGCATATGCGCCCGCTGCGCCCTCCGGGAGGACCTCAACGAACTACTGCTCATGCACCCCGCCGACCCGGACACCGCCGGCGAAATCGTCCATGCGCTTTGCAAAGCGGACCGGCCCGAAAGCATCATCACGTGGAAACGCTCCCCCAAAGTCCAAGCACTCCTGGCCTCTCTGTCATGCGGGGAAACTCCCTTGACGCACGAAGGACTCGATGCCGCGGCCAAGTCAGCGAACCGCGAAGCCAATCACCTGCGCGCCCTGTTCATTCATCATGGACTCCTCCCCTACCAAGACCCGTATCTGGCCCGGTTCGAAACCTGGATTGACGACAAGCTCCGCCACTTGCCCGAGGAGGTCGCCAAACCCGTCGCACAGTTTGCCACCTGGCATCACCTCCGGCGCATCCGGTCCATCACAACACCGGAGAAGAGCGCCCAAGCCCCGGTCCACTCGGCCAAGCAAGAGATCACCGAAACCGTCAAGTTTCTGGACTGGCTCTGGGAAACCCACCAGCGGACAGCGGCGAACTGCACCCAACAAGACATCGAAACCTGGCTCGCAACCGGTTCCACGACCAGAAAAGCCATCCGCACCTTCATCGTCTTCATCAAGAACACCGGCACAAACCACAGGGTGGACATGGGCCACTACACAGCCAAAACCCGCCCCGCGATCACCCAGGACCAGCGCGTGGCCTGGCTCCGGGAACTGCTTACCGGCACCAGCGAGTCCCTGCCCTACCGAGTCGCCGGCATCCTGCTGCTTCTCTACGCCCAGCCGCTCGTTCGGGTCGCCAAACTCCGGACCGACGCTATCGAAACCAATGAAAGCACCGGCAACATGCGGATCACCTTCGGCCCGCACCCAGTGCCCATTCCCGAACCCTTCGCCGACTTGCTTCGAGAGCACCTTAAAGGCCGTCCGAATCTCAGAACAGGATCAGACGCACAAAGCCCCTGGCTCTTCCCGGGGACCCGGGCCGGACAACCACTTCACCCAAACGGCATCATGGATAGGCTCCGAAGCCTGGGCATCGACCTGCGCGGCGCACGAAACACGGCCCTCGACGAACACCTCTTAGTCTCACCACCGCCACTGGTCGCCGACGCACTCGGATACAGCCACCAAGTAGCCTTCCTCCACGCCGACGCGGCAGGCGACGCCTGGTCCCGCTACGTCAACCTAAGAACCGGGCCTTGAAGCGTCCTTGCGAACACTTCGACAGTGACATCTAACTCTCACTCATCAAGGTCTTCTCGCCTGTCTGAGCGCAGATCCTCAATCGGTCTCTTTCCAATGAGCTCCTGACGATAACCCTCAACTTCAGCAGACTTCTTTCGAGACCATCGCCAACCAAAGTAGGACCCAAGAAGCCCAGCTAACGCGAAACCCACCGCCGTCACAGCCGGGGAGCCCGTTGCAACCTGGATCCAGACGGCAATGCCAACAACCAACATCGCTGTGACTACCAAAACGAAGGCTTTCTGCTTTCGACCCGTCATCGCACTCCTCCCCGAGCAGTTGTGCAAATGCTGGCACGAACTAGACCAACAGGGAAAGCCTTGGCAGCAAAGGTAGACATTCCGTGTTCTAGCGGAGGACTTGCACGACGCAGGCTTTCGTGGCGAATACGCTCACATTTGATCCGCAGGGATGCCAGTAG
>NZ_JABFMW010000055.1 GCF_013359725.1 Pseudarthrobacter sp. C4D7
AAGACACCAACGGCCATGAGGAAATTCCTAACTAAAACAGGTTGTTGGGGTGGAGCGGGCAGGACATCCTCTGCGTGCTCGCACGCTGCCGGATACCCCGCCCGGTCCGCCGGTCCCGTAGCGGACTACAGCCCCGGGTACAGCGGGTGGGCTGCGGCGAGTGCTTCAACGCGGTGACGCAGGCTGGAAAGGTCCGCGTCGGCGTCGGCAATCAATGCTTCGGCGATGATGTCCGCAACCTCGCGGAAGGCGTCCTCGCCGAAGCCGCGGGTGGCCAAGGCGGGGGTGCCGATGCGCAGGCCCGAGGTCACCATCGGCGGACGCGGATCGAACGGGACCGCGTTGCGGTTGACGGTGATGTCGATCGCGGCGAGCCGGTCTTCTGCCTGCTGCCCGTTCAGTTCGCAGTTGCGCAGGTCCACCAGGACCAGATGCACGTCGGTGCCGCCGGACACCACGCTGATGCCCTTGGCGGTGACGTCGGGCTGGACCAGGCGCTCGGCCAGAATGCGCGAACCGGCCAGGACGCGTTCCTGCCGCTCGCGGAACTCCTCGGACGCCGCGATCTTGAACGCCACGGCCTTGCCGGCGATGACGTGCTCAAGGGGTCCGCCCTGCTGGCCGGGGAACACCGCCGAGTTGATCTTCTTGGCGATGTCGGCGTCGTTGGAGAGGATGATGCCACCGCGGGGACCGGCGAGGGTTTTGTGCGTGGTGGAGGTGACCACGTGGGCGTGCGGAACCGGGGAGGGGTGCAGGCCCGCGGCCACGAGCCCGGCGAAGTGCGCCATGTCCACCATGAGGTAGGCGCCCACGGAATCGGCGATGCGGCGGAACTCGGCGAAGTCCAGCTGGCGCGCGTAGGCTGACCAGCCGGCCACGATGAGCTGCGGTTTGTGCTCCTGGGCCAGCCGCTCCACCTCTGCCATGTCGATGGTGTGGGTGTCTTCGCGGACCTGGTACGGGACCACGTTGTAGAGCTTGCCGGAGAAGTTGATCCGCATGCCGTGGGTCAGGTGGCCGCCGTGGGCCAGGTTCAGGCCCATAATGGTGTCGCCGGGTTTGATCAGCGCGTGCATCACGGAGGCGTTAGCCTGGGCGCCGGAGTGCGGCTGGACGTTGGCGAACTCAGCGCCGAACAGTGCCTTCACCCGGTCAATGGCCAGCTGCTCGATGACGTCCACGTGCTCGCAGCCACCGTAGTAGCGCTTGCCCGGGTAGCCCTCGGCGTACTTGTTGGTCAGGACCGAGCCCTGCGCCTGCATCACCGCAGCTGCCGTGTGGTTTTCGGAAGCGATCATTTCCAGGCCGTCGCGCTGGCGGCCCAGTTCGTCGTCGATCTTCGCCGCAATTTCGGGGTCCAGGGCGGACAGCTCCGCGTTCAGGCTGGGGGAGACCACCTGTTCAAAGGCCACGGTGCCCGCGGCGGAGGAAGCGGCGCTCACAGTTCGCCGCCGTTTGCTTCGGCGTATTCCTGGGCGGACAGCAGCGGTCCCTCTTCGGTGACGGTGACCTTGAAGAGCCAGCCGGCGCCGTACGGATCGTTGTTGATCACGGCAGGGTCGCCGACGACGTCGTCGTTGACTTCCGTGACTTCGCCCGTCACGGGGGAGTACAGGTCGGAGACGGACTTGGTGGACTCGATCTCGCCACAGGTCTCGCCTGCGGTCACTGTGGAGCCCACCTCTGGCAGGTCCACGTACACGATGTCGCCCAGTGCCTCGGCGGCAACAGCGGAGACGCCCACAACGGACGGTCCGGAGCCGTCAGCGGCGATCCATTCGTGCTCGGCGGAGTACTTCAGTTCGGCGGCAACTTTAGCCATGGTGTTTTTCCTTAAGTTTGGGGTCAAAAAAGCGGAAGCGCAGGTGCTATTTCTGGCGCTTGTAGAAAGGCAGCTCGACGACTTCGAAGGGCTCGGCCTTGCCGCGCAGGTCCACGTCCAGGGCAGTACCCAGGCCGGCGTGTTCGACGTCGACATACGCCAGCGCCACCGGGTAGCCAAGGGTGGGGCTCGGCTGGCCCGAGGTCACTTCGCCCACCACGTTGCCGTCTTTGAGGACGGGATAACCGCCGCGGCCGGCGCGCCTGCCGTGCCCTTTCAGGCCCACCAGTTTCCGCGTGGGGCCGGCTTCCTTGGCTGCCTCCAGTGCGGCCCTTCCCACGAAGTCGCCGTCCTTGGACTTGAGCGCCACTACGGGCCCGAGGCCGGCGTCGAAGGGTGAACGCTCCAGCGAGAGCTCGTTGCCGTACAGCGGCATGCCCGCTTCAAGGCGAAGCGAATCGCGGGATGCGAGGCCGCAGGGGACAATGCCGAACTCTTCCCCGGCCTGGGCCACGGACTCCCACAGGGATGCGGCGCCTTCGTTCGGGAGGAAGAGTTCAAAGCCGTCTTCGCCGGTGTAGCCGGTGCGGGCAAGGATCACATCGTGGCCGGCCACGGTGACCTCGTTGAACGCGTAGTACTTCAGGCCGGTGACCAGGGCGTGCTGGGACTGATCCGTGAGCTTGAGCAGGATGGCCTCGGCCTTGGGTCCCTGGACTGCGACGAGCGAGGTGGCCGCCGAAGCATCCTCCACCGTCACGTCGAAGGTGGCTGCGCGTTCTGCCAAGGCGGTGGCCACGGTGGGGGCGTTGCCGGCGTTGGGAACCACCAGGTACTTTTCGTCGCCGAATCGGTAGGTGATGAGGTCGTCGATGATGCCGCCGTTTTCGTTGCAGATCAGCGAGTACTTGGCCTTGCCGTCTGCGATGGCGGACAACTTGCCCACCAGGGCGAAGTCCAGGAAGGTGCCAGCCTGCGGCCCGGTGACCCACACTTCGCCCATGTGGGAGAGGTCGAAGAGGCCCGCGGCTTTGCGGACGGCGTGGTGCTCGGCAAGTTCGGAGCTGTACTTGAGCGGCATCTGCCAGCCACCGAAGTCGGTGAAGGAGGCGCCGAGCTTTTTGTGCTCTTCGTAGAGAGCCGTGTAGTTCTCAGTCATGGGGATCCTTAGTTTTCGAACTCGGACAGCGGCGGGCAGGAGCAGATCAGGTTCCGGTCACCGGCGGCGCCGTCGATCCGGCCCACCGGCGGGAAGTACTTGTCCTGCTTGAGGTGGTGGACGGGGAACGCGGCCTGTTCGCGGGGGTAGGCACGGTCCCAGTCGGAACTCACGACGGCGGCCGCGGTGTGGGGTGCGTGGCGCAGCGGTGAGTCGGCAACGGCGAAGTCGCCGTTGGCCACCTGGTCGATTTCCTTGCGGATGGTGATCATGGCCTCGATGAAACGGTCGATCTCGGCCAGGTCCTCGGACTCAGTGGGCTCCACCATCAAGGTTCCCGCCACCGGGAAGGACAAGGTGGGGGCGTGGAAGCCGAAGTCAATGAGGCGCTTTGCCACGTCCTCGGCGGTCACGCCGGTCCGTGCGGTCAGTT
>NZ_JABFMW010000056.1 GCF_013359725.1 Pseudarthrobacter sp. C4D7
TGGTGTTGCTCCTTTTTTGCCGAAAGGGTTGGTGGGTGGGGCGGCTCAGGTGACCGGCCAGCTTCCCCTCTCCCCCGTTGTTTTGGCTGCTGGCGAAGCTTGCGGAGCTGTGCCCGTGCAGGCCCGTCTACCCGCAGGGCAAGACCCGGAAAATCTTCGGAGGAAATAAGCGACGAAGGAGCGCCGGAGAAGACTTTTGCGGGGCGTAGGCCCCGACGCAGGAGGGGCTAGAGGGGCCGGAACGGGTACGTACAATCCGTCAGGACAGCAGCCAAAAAGCGTCGCAGACAAGACAGTGCCAGGGGGTCCGGAGCTCTGCGACGGCGCCGCCTGGCCCCAACAGCCGACCGCGCCAGCGGACGCCCTTATCGGTGTGAGCCCTGGCGAACACCCACTCCCCCGGTCCACAGTTACATGCCTGCGCGCATGAAGGAAGGCCGGCACTGTCCGTGCCGGCCTTCATGTATTTCCCTCGGCAATAACGAAATCTGTGGTGCAGCGTCAGCGCTGCTTTCGGTTACAGCTCGTAGTGTCGGTGGTCTTTCCGGGGCCGGTCTACCGGCCCGGTTGCTGGGCCTGCGGTGAGCAGGCTCAGTTCCAGGATGTCTTCAAGGGGGCTCGCGTCCGGGGCAACGGTATCGTCTTCGGTCATGCGGAATTGATCTGCCACGCTCGGGACTCCTTGGCTGGACGGGACGGCGGTGTCCTTTCACAGTATCGGCAGTTCCTGCGCGTGGGCTGGAAGTCGCGGTGCCCGCGCAGCGTTTTCGCGGCCGGCGGAGCGAAGCGGGGGAGGCCGCCGCGACCTGGCGAAGATCCCGTGAGGAGGGCCGGACCCCTTTTGTAGTGGAGTCCGGCCCTGTCGAAGCTAGCGCTTCAGGCGGCGGTCATAGGCCTTTTTCGGATCGCGGCTGCAGTCTGCCAGCATGCCGCGGTTGACCAGTTCGCCCAGCAGTTCCGCCAGCCGGTACCCGGCGACGTCTTCGAGCGCGAGCTTGAAGTACCGGGCAGCGAAGCTGGACTGTCCTTTGAGCCATTCGAGCCAGCCGATCAGGCACAACATGGGGGCGCGCTGCCCTTCCGGGGTGGCTTTCATCAGCTCGAACGCGACTTCCTGTGCCGTGTCCACGCGTGCCCAGTCGGGGCGGGTGGGGAATACACCAAGCATGACGGAGGTGAACTGCTCGGGCGCGTGCGGGACGATGTCGCCCATCATGTAGTCCCGGATAGTGTGGTGCTGCAGCGCTCCTGCGAGCTGGTGCGCTGTCTGGGTCGTCAGGCTCTTGGGGTCCTTCAGCACCTTGGCCCAGGCAGCACGGCTGGCTTCGAGGTCTTCCGGCCAGCCGTCAGGCTTGTGCGCGGTGATAGCCTCGCGGGCCGCTTCGTCTCCAGTGAAGGGTGCCGGTGCGATGAAGCCGGTCACGACGCTCCCCCGGTAGATCAGGGCGGCGTTGCCGTTGCTGGTGGTGATCGCATCCAGCGGCTGGTCGGGGCAACAGCCGGTGTCCGTGCAGTGGTAGTTCCGCCACAATTCAGAGGTCACCAGCCATGCGTCCTGCAGGGGCATTCCGGCGGTTTCCAGTTCGGTGCGCAGTGCCTGCACATGCCCGGCGTAGGGGCTGCTGCCGTCGGTGGTGCTCTCGTCGGTGTAGATGACCAGCAGGCTGCCGGTGGCGGCCTCGTCAGCGGTCAGGTAGCTGACGATGGTTTGGGCGTAACCAACGGGATCCTGCCCGAACGGGGCATCCACGCGCAGGGTCGCGCCGATCTTGTTCCCCTGCATGGTCAGGGCGACAAAGGACTCCGTGGGGGCCTGTCCCAGCGTGTGCGGAATGAAAGCCAGGACGTCCGCCGGGCCGGTGAATTTGATGAAGTCGTTCATGGTGTTGCTCCTTTTTTGCCGAAAGGGTGGTGGGTGGGGCGGCTCAGGTGACCGGCCAGCTTCCCCTCTCCCCCCGTTGTTTTGGCTGCTGGCGAAGCTTGCGGAGCTGTGCACGTGCAGGCCCGTCTACCCGTAAGGGCAAGACCCGGAAAATCTTCGGAGGAAATAAGCGACGAAGGAGCGCCGGAGAAGAATTTCCGGGGCGCAGGCCCCGACGCAGGAGGGGCTAGAGGGGCCGGAACGGGCACGTACAATCCGTCAGGACAGCAGCCAAAACGTCGTAGACACAAAAGGGCCAGGGACGGCGGAGCCCTGCGGAGCCGGCACTGGACCCCACAGCCGGCCGCGCCAGCGGACGCCCTTCAACTGGTTGCAGCGCAGCGGAAACCAGGGCGAGCCCCGCGAGCCTGCCCTTTCACCCCCATGCCACGGACAACCCAACGACACCGCCTCCCTTGGCTTGCCGCCGGCGGCCGCCGTCCGGCACCTGGCTGCTGCGGGATGGGTGGTCCGCCGCGGCCAACCACCAGGACAAGCCGGCCACGACGGCGGAGCGCCCGCGGTGACCGGCCCCGAAGACCGGCCACCCTCGGCCCTATTCGCGGCGGTCGTGCAGCGGGACGGCTCCATAGTGTCCAGCTGCGCGGCGAAACCTGGCGTCACTGCTGAAGATGAACGTGCCGCCGAACATGTACCAAGGGGCGGGTTCACCTTCCGGGGCGACGGGCTCGGCGTGGATCACGGTCTCGCGGTGGAAGTGCTCGTTCTTGACGAGCCGGACGGCGGGCCGTTCCTCGGTTGCCTCGAATACCGGGTCGATGCCCTCGCCAATGACGGTTACTTCCATGACGCGGGCGGAGATGCCCCGGTTCGAGAAGTCCGTACCCAGGGCGTCGCGGTAGATCAGGGCGGTGATGCCCTTGGGGGCGGTGGTGTCGTTGCTCATGTGCTGGCTCCTTTGAAGTCGTTGGGCCGCTGTACTGCCCGGCTCCGGCCGGGCAGTACAGCGGTTGTCAGTGCTGGTTAGGCCACGTCCGCGAGGGTGCAGGGCATCCGGTACCGGCTGGGGAGTTCGGCGGCGGCCTCCGGCAGGTCTTCCGGGCCGTGGGCCTGTCCGTTCTTCCAATGGAAGAAGGCCTGCTCACTTATCGCGGTCCAGAACCTCGCCTTGGTCCGATAGAAGGTCGTTCGTACATCGCCTTCGCAGTAGGTGGCCATGCCGAACAGGTTCCCGATCTCGTCGGCGGTACGGATCCCGGCGACCATAACGTACGGCCACTGGCCCAGGTCCCAGCCGTCACACCCCCAGCTGGGGATCACGGCCCAGCCGTGTTCGCTGATGACGTCCATCCAGTCGTAGCCGTCGTTCATGTGGTAATCGACGAGCACGGGCACATCGTGGACCGTTTCGCCGGTGTCGACGGTGGTCACGGTCCTCTTAGTGATTGCGTTCATGTGGTGTTGCTCCTTTTTTGCCGAAAGGGTTGGTGGGTGGGGCGGCTCAGGTGACCGGCCAGC
>NZ_JABFMW010000057.1 GCF_013359725.1 Pseudarthrobacter sp. C4D7
CGGTTCTCCGGGCAATCAGCATCTGGCTAACAGCTTTAGGAGACACGCCCTAGTCGCCCTGCAGATTTCAACACGGGCAAACTTAGCGGAGCGCATGACTTTTTGTTTCCGGGAGTTCACGGTATATTCATCCCAGGCCCTCCACCGCGGCATCCCCCAATAGTCGCGGTGGAGGGTTTTCCAATGCCCTGGAAAACCCCGCCCCCGGCATCTAGGCGGCACCCGCCACCGGTTCCCTCAGCCGCCAGCCGCCGCCCAGGCCATCGCGCTGGAGATACATCGTGGTCAGCGCCGACCTGCTGTTGTTTCCCAGCCTGACCTGCACCTGCAGGACCTCGACGTCCACGCCGCTGCTGCCCTTCGGCATCCGGCGGCTGGTTTCCCACCAGTTGACGCGCTCAAACCACCTCACCGGCTCGGCACCCACGGACCATTCCCTGCCCCGGCTCAGCACCGCCGTCGGCATTCCGTCGCTGTCTGTCTGCACTATGACGTGTTCCATCCCTGCAAGCTATGGCAAGGCACCGACAATGGCGTCAGGAGGGAGGCACAACAAAAAACCCCGCTGCCTTCGCCATCAGGCGGAGCAACGGGGCTGTCCGTGGTGGGTCCTACCGGGATCGAACCGATGACATCCACGGTGTAAACGTGGCGCTCTACCAGCTGAGCTAAAGACCCAAAGTGCGTGGTTTCCGGCATTTCCTCCGCAACCAACGAACATAGACTCTACCCGACCGCGGGCCGGAAACGCGAATCCGCCGGCTTAGAGCGGAGGAAGTTCGGCGGCGAGGTAGTCCAGGGCCTGGCTGACACCGGTTTCCAGTTTGATGGTTGCCTTGTCATCGCCCCGGGTGGCACCACGGTTGATGATGACCACGGGCTTGGATTCCTTGGCAGCGTGCCTGACGAAGCGCAGGCCGCTCATGACCGTCAATGATGAACCGGCCACCACCAGGGCCGCGGCCTGGTCAACCATCGCGTAGGACCGTTCAACCCGGTCCTTGGGTACATTCTCGCCGAAGTAGACGAAGTCCGGCTTCAGCGTGCCGCCACACGCGGGACAAACTGCCACCACAAAGCTGCTGATGAGTGCCTGGTCTTCCACGGTGGCGTCGGCATCCGGGGCCATTTCCACCAACCCGCCGGCCGCCGCCCGCTCCAGGAAGCCGGGGTTGAGTTCCTCGAAGACCCCGGCAAGCAGGCGTCGGGAGTACGTGCGCCGGCAGTCAAGGCACACCACCTGGTCATACCTGCCGTGGAGGTCCACCACGTTGGAGCTGCCGGCGTCCTGGTGCAGGCGGTCCACGTTCTGGGTTATCAGGCCCGTGAGGTAGCCGCGGCTCTCAAGCTTCGCGGCGGAATGGTGGCCCTGGTTCGGGTCGGCATGGCGCATGTGGGACCAGCCGATGTGGTTCCTGGCCCAGTACCGCTGCCGGTTGGCTGCCTCCCGGACAAACTCCTGGTACGTCATGGGCGAACGGGGCGGGGAATCCGGACCGCGGTAGTCAGGGATGCCCGAGTCGGTGCTGAGGCCGGCGCCTGTCAGCAGGGCAAAGGGGGCCCCTGCGAGCAGGTCGCGGATCCGGGCCAGAACCTCGAGGTCATGGGCGGACAGCGGGGCCGGAGCCACCGGCGGCATGCTGGCGAACCCCGTTAGCCCCGTTCCCCGCCGCTGCCCAACCATGGTTTGTTAGGCCCGTTTCAGGTCCGCCAGGGCAGACCGGTATTCATTGAAGTCCCGGGCCTGGCCGCGCGGGTTCACCACGCTGTACCGGATGATGCCCTCACCGTCGATGATGAAGGTGGCTCTTTTGGCCATGCCGCTGCCGGCGTCGAAGACCCCGTAGGCCCTGGCGACGTCACCGTGCGGCCAGAAATCGGCCAGGAGGTCGAAGCCATACCCCTCCTGCGCCGCGTACGCGCGGAGGCTGAACTTGCTGTCCACGGACACGGCCAGAACCACCGCGTTTGAATCGTCGAATGTCTGCAGGTTGTCCCGGATCTCGCAAAGCTCACCGGTACAGATACCCGAGAACGCAAAAGGGTAGAAGACCAGCGCCACGTTCTGCCCGCGGAAAGAGGACAGCTTTACCGGCTCGCCGTACTGGTTGGCCAGTTCAAAATCCGGAGCTGCAGCGCCCAGTGAAGGAACAGCGCTGGAAGCGGCCTCAACCGCTGCCGTCATTTGTTCTTCCTGCTGACCAGGCGGACGGCACTCCAGTCCTTTGAGACCCCAGCGGAGGTGGTGACGTGCAGTCCCGCGGTGGGGGCCGCCTCCTGGATTTCCGCCGGCGAAACGTAGCCGTCGCGGCCTGACTTGGGAGTGAGGACCCAGACAACACCGGTTTCGCTCAGGGTGGTGAGGGAATCCATCAGGCTGTCCACAAGGTCCCCGTCGCCGTCGCGCCACCAGAGGATGACGGCGTCAGCCACCTCGTGGTCGTCCTCGTCCAGCATTTCGGAACCGGTAAGGTCCTCAATATCGTCACGCAAGTCGAAATCGACGTCGTCGTCGTAACCGAACTCCTGAATCAGATCCCCATTTTTGAAACCCAATTTTTCCGCCACATTTACCGAAGTGGCGGCGTCGGCCTCGCTCACGTGTTCCTCCAATACCTCATATATGCAGTGCGCATAGTGATTTCCATTACTCCAAGCCAACACCCTTTGTGCCCGCGCTTCAAGCTGCCGCCCCCTGGACGGCGCATATTCTGCGTCACATCCGCTCACGGCATCACCGTTTCAGGGGCTTTTCGCCACACAACCAGTATGACGAACGAAATACAACTGCAGCGCCCGGACCGCGGCTACGCATCGTGTTGCCGTCAAGGCTAGAGTGGCTGGTGACAACTATGCCTGCGGATGACATCCTTGCGACTCCGTGCAGACATAGGAGCGCTAGGAAGCTGCCCGTCACACATGACCGGGCTGTTGTAACCGATACGTCGCACACGGCGTATATACGCCGGGCAGTCACCCTGCCTGGCCTGAGTGCGCCGATTCATGCGCGCAAAGAGAGGTTGGACGTGGCTGCAGGAGAAGATACCTCCCATATCCTCAGCGGGTTGACTAACCAGCTG
>NZ_JABFMW010000058.1 GCF_013359725.1 Pseudarthrobacter sp. C4D7
AAGGACGACCCCGCCGGCCATTAGAGGACGGCAACAACGGCTGGATGCGGGCCCACTGCCCATCAGTCAAAACAGAAGTACGAGACACCCATCAAGCATCCCGAACAACCAGCCCAGGCTTTAGGAGACACGCCCTAGGCGCCTACCGCGAACTCCACCGGACCCGGCAGCCGGTCCGCGTGCCCGCCCGGCCCCAGGACGGGCTGCGTGAACGGGTGGCCATCGCGCTCTTCGCCGGGGAGCGGATCATGGGCTACATCTGGCTCCAGGAGACTGGAGAGGGCTTCGGCCCGGACGTGGAATACGTCCTCACCGGATCCGCAGCCAGGGTTTCCGCCGAACTGATCCGCTACCGCAACCAGCAGTCCGTCCACATGCGGGAGGACCGGGTGGCACGGATCCTGTCGGGCCCCGCCGAGGCCGCCGCCAGTGCCCACAGCGGAAAGATCCCTTCGGAGCGTCCCGCGGCGCTGCTCCTGATCGGCATGTCCGACGCCGACTCCCGGGCTGATGACGCCGCGCTCAAGCACGGCGAACTGGCCAACCTGGCCTCCATTCACGCCGCCGCGTACAAGGCGTCCGCCGTCGTGGGCCAGTTCAACGGTGACACCGCCATCATCCTGCCGGACCTCCAATCCGGCACGGCGGAAGCGGGGCTGCGGTCCCTCGCGGAAGCCGTGGTCAAGGATGCCCGCAAGCACCTGGGCATCACACCCTTCGCCGCCGTCGGACCGCTGGCTCCGGACCTGCTGTCCCTCCACGGGGTCACCGGCATCACCGAAGCGCTGCTGGCGTGCGTGCGGAACGCCGCACCCGGCACGGTGGCCACCGTTGACGATTTCGAAGCCGAAATCCTGTACCGCGAGGCCGTACGGAACTTCCTGGGCTCACCGTTCCGGCACCGCAGCCTGGCGGCGCTGCTCCAGGAAGACGCGGACCTCGCGGTCACCCTGCAGGCCTACTTCGACGCCTGCTTCGACGTCGCAGAGTGCGCCAAGCACTTGAACCTGCACAAAAACACCGTGTACTACCGCGTTGCCAAGGCAGCCAAGGTCACCGGGCTGGACTTCGGCAACCCCCGCGATTCATTGGTGGCACTCCTCCATCTCCAGGAGTGGGCCGCCGGCACCGACAATTCAGGCAGGAAATGAGCACCACACTCAGCGCACCGCCCCTGGGCCTTCTCCTCGAAGACATTGTTCGCCGCCACCGGCCCAGGCAGGACGCCGGCAGCGTCCCCGGAAACATCCCTTTCCTGGCCACGGTCCCGTTCGACCGATTCGGCATCGCTGTCGCCACCACCTCCGGCGAGGTCTTCAGCTCCGGGGACGCCGGCGTCCCCTTTTCCATCCAGAGCATTTCCAAGGTGTTCACCCTGGCCATGGCCCTGCAGGGCGGCAGGTCTGCCGCCCTGTGGTCCCGGGTGCTGCGCGAGCCCTCCGGAACGTCCTTCAACTCGCTGGTCCAGCTGGAAGCCGAGAAGGGCATTCCCCGCAATCCCTTCATCAACGCCGGCGCCCTGGTGGTCACCGACCACCTGCTGGAAGAGACGCCCGACGCCGCCGCGCAGCTCCTGCGGTTCCTCACCGAACAAGCGGGGAACCATGCGCCGGAGCCAGGGCAGCACGCACCGTTCATCGACGAAGACGCTGCTGCGGGCGAGCTGGCCGGCAGCAGCCGCAACCTGGCCCTGGCGCACTTCCTCAAGGATTTCGCCAACCTTACCCAGCCCGCCGGCGTCGTGGTGGAGAACTACGTCCGCCAGTGCTCCATCATGATGACCTGCGTCCAACTGGCCCGGGCCGGCCTGTTCCTCGCCAATGACGGCCAAGGAACAACCGGCCGGGTGCTGGCGCCCAGCGAGGCCAAGCGGATCGGCTCCATCATGCTGACCTGCGGCATGTATGACGCCGCCGGCGAATTCGCGTACCGGGTAGGCCTGCCCGGCAAGAGCGGAGTAGGCGGCGGGATCCTGGTGATCGTCCCGGGCCAGTGCGCCATCTGCGTCTGGAGTCCCCGGCTGGATGCCAAGGGCAATTCCCTTGCCGGCACCGCCGCCCTGGCCGACCTCTCCGACCGCACCGGCTGGTCAGTCTTCTAAATTTCCCCATCCAGCAAGATCTTCTCCGGATCGAAAGGAATACCCATGCCCAACAACCCCAATGAAGAGGTTGAGTTCGACCACGTTATTGATGGTGGTCATGCGCATGCGTCTGAGTCCTCCCTGCATGCGG
>NZ_JABFMW010000059.1 GCF_013359725.1 Pseudarthrobacter sp. C4D7
AACTGACCGCACGGACCGGCGTGACCGCCGAGGACGTGGCAAAGCGCCTCATTGATTTCGGCTTCCACGCCCCCACCTTGTCCTTCCCGGTGGCGGGAACCTTGATGGTGGAGCCCACTGAGTCCGAGGACCTGGCCGAGATCGACCGGTTCATCGAGGCAATGATCGCTATCCGCAAGGAAATCGACCAGGTGGCCAACGGGGACTTTGCCGTGGCCGACTCACCGCTGCGCCACGCACCCCACACCGCGGCCGCCGTCGTGTCCTCCGACTGGGACCGCGCCTACCCGCGGGAGCAGGCCGCGTTCCCGGCCCACCACAAGCAGGACAAGTACTTCCCGCCCGTTGGACGGATCGACGGCGCCGCCGGTGACCGGAACCTCATTTGCTCCTGCCCCCCGCTGTCCGAGTTCGAGAACTAAGGACCAGCACCGTGACCGAGAAATACACCGCGCTGTACGACGAGCACAAAAAGCTGGGCGCCTCCTTCACCGACTTTGGCGGCTGGCAAATGCCGCTGAAATACGCCTCCGAACTGGCCGAACACCACGCCGTGCGCAACTCTGCCGGCCTGTTCGACCTCTCCCACATGGGTGAGGTCTGGGTGACCGGCCCGGATGCGGCCGCTTTCCTGGACTACGCGCTGGTGGGGAAGATCTCCGCCATGGCCGTGGGCAAAGCCAAATACTCGCTGATCTGCAATGAAGACGGCGGCATCATCGACGACCTCATCACCTACCGCCGCCCGTCCGTAGAAGGTTCGGCGCAAGGCGAGATGGACGTTTTCCTGGTGGTGCCGAACGCGGGCAACGCCACAGTGGTGGCTGCAGCCCTGCAGGAACGGGCCGCCGGGTTCGACGTGCTGGTGGAGGATGCCTCGGCCCGGACATCGCTGATCGCAGTGCAGGGCCCCAAAGCCCAGGATCTCCTGCTTCGCCTGGTCCCGGCCGCGCAGCACTCCCTGGTGACGGAGCTGAAGTACTACGCCGCTGTGGAGGTTCCGTTCCTGGTGGGCGGGGCCGGCAAGGAACTCCTGCTCGCCCGCACCGGGTATACCGGTGAGGACGGGTTCGAGATCTTCGTGGCCAACGATGACGCCCCGGCACTGTGGCAGACGCTGGTCGCCATCGCCGACGACGGGGAACTCACCCCCGCCGGCCTCGCCTCCCGCGACTCCCTCCGCCTGGAAGCGGGAATGCCGCTGTACGGCAACGAACTGTCGCTGCAGGGTGACCCGTTCGCTGCCGGCCTGGGCGCCGTCGTCGCACTCTCCAAGGAAGGCGACTTCGTTGGCAAGGCTGCGCTGGCCTCCCTGAAGGAAGCCGGCGCCGGCAGCACCTCCGGCCGCCGCCTCGTGGGACTCAAAGGCCGCGGCCGCCGTGCCGGCCGCGCGCACTACCCCGTCCTCAAGGACGGCGCCGCCGTTGGCGAAGTCACATCCGGCCAGCCCTCACCCACCCTCGGCTATCCCATCGCCATGGCCTACGTCGACGTCGAACATTCGGCACCCGGCACAGCCCTGGACATTGATCTCCGCGGCAAAGCGGAACCCTTCGAAGTCGTCGACCTCCCGTTCTACAAGCGCACCCGCTAAAGCCCGCATGGTCGCCTTCGTGACCGGTGGACCGGACATTTTCACGCCTGCTGCTCCTTCGTCGCTTTGACGCAGGCTTTCGAAAAGTCCGGCTCCGCCGGCCCCTCCCGGGGAAGTCGCCTTTGTGACGTGCTTGCGGAGTGGGCGGGGCATCCGGCAGCGTGCGTCTAAGGGAGCGTCACGTCCGCGCAGCGGGCGTCTTCGCGACCGAGCACGCAGAGGATGTCCTGCCCACTCCACCCCAACAACCTGTTTTAGTTAGGAATTTCCTCATGGCCGTTGGTGTCTT
>NZ_JABFMW010000005.1 GCF_013359725.1 Pseudarthrobacter sp. C4D7
GGCCTTGGGTGTCAGGTCGGCGTTGGCATGGGTAACGTAGGACACGAGGGCCTCCTGGCGTCGAGATGAGTGTGGTAACCCAAATCGATACCGGAGGCCCTCGCTTTTTACATCACGCCACGCTGTTCACAACCTCCATGGGAATTACAGCTAGTGGCTGTCGTTGGGGTACGTCACCCCGAGCTGCGCGCGCACACCGTCGAAAAGGCGCATGGTGTTCAGCGTGTCCTCAAGCGGCATGACCGGACTCTCGGTCAGCCCCTGCTGGACGCACCGCATCACCTCGCGCAGCTCGTAGGCGTACCCCTTGCCAACAACTTCGAAGGTCTCCGTACGGCGCTCATCCCACCCCTTGGCGATGACGAGTTCCAGGGGATTGTTGATGGAACCTACGCTTTGCAGGAAGCCCTGGCTTCCGGCCACGGTGGCGGTGCGGGGGCCGTGGGCCAGCAGCGATGAGGTGAGCTGGACCTGGGCGGCGTGGCTGTAGCCAAGGCTCAGGGCGTTCTGGGCATCCACGCCGTCGTCGTTGACGAAGCCCGTGGCGCTGACGGTCTGCGGGAAGCCCAGGGTGCCGAGAGCCCACAAGAGCGGGTAGACGGACAGGTCCAGCAGTGCGCCTCCGCCGTCCTTCTTCGCCCACAACCTTGCCGTGGGGGAGTACGGCGCAGGGAAGCCCAGGTCTGCGGTGACCCAATGGATATCGCCCAGTTCACCGGACGCCGCGATTTCGAAAGCGCGCTGCATGGAGGGCAGGAACCGGCTCCAGACCGCCTCCATCAGGAAAAGCTTCCTGCTGCGCGCAACCTCGATGAGTTCTGCCGCTTCCCGGGCATTGATGGTGAAGGCCTTCTCGCAGAGCACGTGCTTTCCGGCGTTGAGGGCCGCGAGAACAATCTCGTGGTGCTGTGCGTGCGGGGTGGCCACGTAGACAACATCCACGGCGTCATCGGCGAGCAGCCGCTGGTAGCCGGGCACCCCGCCGTCGTCCCCGTACGCCTTCGCGAAGTCGTAGGCCACGGCGAACGCGTCCGCGGTGTCCTGCGCCCGGGAACTGACTGCGTACAGCTGCGCGTCTTCAAGAAGCGCGAGATCCTGGGAGACGGCGCGGGCGATCCCGCCCGTTGCGATGATTCCCCAGCGCAGGGGAGCCCCGGTGGCGGACCGGGGATCCTGGTTGGGCTGGGTGGAAAGCCACGGTTTGGCGATGGGAGCAGTCATAGCTGCAATCCTGTCACAGGGCTGCCGGCTGCTGCCGGAATTCCATCTCCAGTCATGGAGCCGGGCCACGCCGACGGCGGGTGGATACTGTGGATGCATCCCACACCGCCGGCCCCGGCCGCGTCAGGCGTTGGCGGCGGCGGCGGTCCGTCCCCGGACCGGCTCTTCCGTGAGGTTGCCCTGCTGCAGGCGGAACCGGCGGTCAGTCTTGTTCGCCAAGGCCCTGTCGTGGGTGACCACCAGGATGGTGGTGTTGTGGTCGCGGCTCAGCGAGCTGAGGAGCCCGATGATGTGGTCGCCGGTCTGCTCATCCAGGTTGCCCGTGGGCTCGTCGGCCAGGATCAGCTTCGGTTCGTTGGCCAGGGCCCGGGCGATGGCCACGCGCTGCTGTTCACCGCCGGAGAGCCTGTTGATCCGCCGTTCGTGTTTGGACGGGTCCAACTGCACCTGTTCCAGCAACTCTTTGGCGCGCTGCAGCCGTGCGGACTTCTTCATGCCGGCGAATTCCATGGGCAGCATGACGTTGTCCACGGCGGAGAGGTTGGGGATCAGGTTGAACTGCTGGAATACGAAGCCGATGTCCCGGCGGCGGTATTCCGTCAGCTTGCCGTCCGGCAGGCCCGCCAGGCTGACGCCGTCCACTACAACGTCCCCGCTGGTGGGCTTGTCCAGGGCGCCCAGGAGGGACAGCAGGGTGCTCTTGCCGCTGCCGCTCTTGCCCACGATCGAGGCCAGCGTTCCCTGTTCCAGGACAAAGCTGACATTGTTGACCGGCTTGATGGTTCGGTCGCCGGAGTTAAAGGTGCGGACCAGGTTCTTGACTTCAATCATGGCTATTCTCCTCGCAGGACTTCGATGGGACGGATACGCGCCGTGAGCAGCGCGGGTACCAGGGCGCCGATAATGGCGACGCCGAAGACGGCTGCAATGCCACCGGCAATCACTCCCGGCGATGCGCTCGCAGTCACTGAGTTCAGCAGTTGTGAGGCGCCGCCGAAGGGGCCGCCCTGGCCGCCGGGGAAGCCGCCCGCCCCGCCCTGGAAGCCCCGGCCGGTGGGTGCAGTGGTGGTGGTGTTGCTGCTGACCAGGGCGGATGCGATGCTCCCGCTGGCGAAGGATGCGATGACCGCGCCCACCGCACTGCCCAGGGCTGCCAGGACCAGGGCTTCGAGGACGAACTGCAGGCCGATGGTGCGGTTGGGCGCACCGATGGCTTTCAGGACGCCGATTTCGCGCCGGCGCTCGCGGACCAGCATCACCATGATGAGCAGGATGATCAGCCCTGCCGTGCCCAGGGCGGCGATGAAGGCGATGAAGGAGATGTTCTTGACGCTGTCCAGGGAGCTGACGGCGGTCTGCAGGTTCTGCCCCTGTGTGACGTCGGCCTTGTCGGAGCCCAGGGCGGCCTGCAGGGCTGTTTTGGCGGAGGCCACGTTCTCCATGGAGTTGACCGTGACGATCATGCTGGACAGCTCGTCCGGGGTCCCGGCAAGCGTCTGGGCGGTGGGGAGCGTGAGGTAGACGGCGTTGTTCCCGAACTCCGTGCCGGCGTCGAACAATCCGGACACCGTGTAGGCCTGGTCATTGATGGTGAACGTGGAACCAACCCCCAGGTTGTTCTTTTGCGCGAGGGTGGTGCCCAGCAGGGCGCCGGTGGAGGCCGCCGTGTAGTCGCCGAGCCCAGTACCCTCCGTGATGTTCAGGGCCTTGCCTGTGGTGTCCACCTGGGCGCCGATGCCGGTGGCGGTGATGGGCAGCGACCGGACCGTTCGCTGGGTGCTGCCCGAGGTCCCAGTGGTTCCGTTGGCCTGCTGGTTGCGGTTGCCCAGGGTGCCTGCGTCCACCGCGGCGGTGAGGTTGGTGGTCAGGGTGGCGGCCGACTGGCCACCTGGGCCGCCCTGTCCGCCCTGTCCGCCCTGGCTGCCGGCTCCGGTCTGGCCGGCTGCGGATTGGGCTGCAGCCTCCGCGGCGTTCCGGAGCCGAAGCGAAGAGGTTCCGACGACGGCGCTGACGTAGGCGACGCCGGCTGCGGTTGCTTCCTGGCCGGTGGTGAGCGGCTCGCCGCCGCCTTCGAAGCCCTGGCCGCCGGCCGGATTGACGGTCAGCACGGTGCCCACGGAGGCATTGAGCTCCTGCACTTTCGCCCCGACGGCCTGGTTGGCCGCCAGCATGGCCAGGGCCAGCCCAATGGCGACGGCCAGTACCGCAACGACAGCTGCGGTGCGGACCTTGTTTCTGAAGGCATTGCCTACGCTTCGGGCAAGGACGCTCACGTTACTCCTAGGACTCAGTGGCCGGCGCGGAAGGCCGGCTTCGCATCCACCCTTGCCGTGGATCCTGTGCGGATATCCGGCCGAACCTGTGCCGGGCCTGTGCAAAGCGTTCAGAGCCGCCGAGTCCGGTGCCGCAACGGACGGAGGACTGCGGCCCTTCGCCGTCGCTTAGACACCTCCCGGCGCACCGTTTCGGTCGCTGGGCGACCTGCGCGCTGCTCTGGTCGGCGATGCGCTCCTACGCGAAGAACCGCAGTCCTCCTTGTGCCCTGCACCCGCCGGGTCGCTGCCCTTTTTGTAGGCGCGCATCGCGGCGCATCGGGTCAGGAAGGTCGCCCAGCGACCGGACGGGCCCCCATGCGTCGTGTCTAAGCGCCGAAAAGGGCTGCGTCCCGGTGTCCGCGGCACGCACAAACCACCGGCTGGGCCGCCGTCGGACGCGGAACCAACGGCGGTGCCGGTGCACCGGCCCAAAGCCGGTACGAGGTGGGCACGCTCAGCGAGCTGAAAGCTGCCCTGGCCAACAACGGTCAGCCCACGGCGCCCAAGGTCATTTTCATCAAGGGAACGATCGACGGCAACCAGGCGCCGGATGGACGCATCCTCGGCGAGCAGGACTACGCGTCGGGCTACGACATCGCCAAGTACATCACGTGCTTCGGCCCTGACGGCAAAGTGTGGAGCGACCAGACCTTCGAGTACTGCAGGAAGCAGCGCCAGCTGCGGCAGACCGGAAGCAACAACATGAAACGCCAGATCGAGGTCAGCATCCCCAGTAACACCACGGTGGTCGGGCTGGGCACGGACGCCGGCTTCGTGGGAACCAACATCGTGATCCTGAGTGCCACCAACGTGGTGCTGCGGAACGTGAGCGTGGAGGCCCCGGTCGATTACTTCACCACCTGGTCACCCGATGACGGAAACGGTGCCTGGAACGCACGGTTCGATGCCGTTTCCTCGGTCACATCCGACCATATCTGGATCGACCACGTGCGGCTGTCCGACGGCCGCTTCCCCGACAATGAAGCGCCGCGTGGACCCAACGGCAAGCCGGCGAACCGGCACGACGGCCTGCTGGACCTCAAGGACGGTACGGATTACGTGACCATTTCCAACAGCAGGCTCTCCAACCACGACAAGACCATGCTGCTGGGCTCCGGAGACGAACACGTGGACAAGGACGGCGGCAAGCTGCGCGTCAGCTACATAGGCAACTACTTCGAGAACCTGCAGCAGCGGGCACCACGGGTGCGTTTCGGCCAGGTCCACGTGGTCAACAACTACTTCACCGGAAGCACGGACGATCCCCACTACCCGCTGGTCACCGAAGCCCAGGGCGGCAGCAGCTACTTCCTGGGCGCCGGGTACGAGTCCCGGATCTTCTCCGAGCGCAATGCCTTTGAATTCACCGGACCTGGCGCCGATCCGTCCGTCATGGTCAGCAGCTACAACGGCAACCGCTTCAGCGACACCGGCTCCTGGTACAACGGACAGCCCGCGGACCTCAACGCCATCGCCGAAGCGTCCTTTGAGGAGAACCGGGCCGAGGCCATCGCCGAGGCGGAAGCCGCCGGCACCGCCGCGCCGGCCTGGACTGGCTGGGACTTCACCACGGACGTCGGCTGGGACCCCGCCGATGTCTACAGCTACAAGGCCTTCAGCACACCGCAGGCGGTCCGCAACCACGCCCTCCAGTTCACCGGCCCCGGCGTGCTCACGGTTAAGCAGTAGCGGAGCCCCGGCCGGAACAACCAAGGAAGCGGGACAAAGAAAAACAGCCCGGCCCCCGTGAGGGCCGGGCTGTTTCCGTTGATGACGTATTACTTGGTGAGCGGGCCGAGTACGGGATCGTCCGTGTAGGCCGTCTTGACGTTGGCGGAGGTCACGATGACCGGCTCCAGCAGGTAGGCGGGAACCACCTTGTTGCCGTTGTTGTAGGACTTGTCGTCGTTAACCTCAGGCTTCTTACCGGCCTGCAGGTCCTTGACCATGGTGATGGCGTGCTCCACCAGCTTGCGGGTGTCCTTGTTGATGGTGGAGTACTGCTCGCCGGCAATGATCGACTTGACCGACTCAACCTCGGAGTCCTGGCCGGTGACAACCGGGATCGGCTTGCCTGCAGCCTTGACCGAGGTCAGGATTGCGCGGGCCAGGGTGTCGTTGGGGGAGAGGACTCCGTCCAGGTTGGCGCTGGTGTAGCTGCCGCTAAGCAGGGTGTCCATGCGGCGCTGGGCGTTCTCAGCCTTCCAGCCCTGGGTAACAGCCTGCTCGAAGGTGTTCTGGCCGGAGACAACCTTGAGGGTGCCGTCGTCGATCTTCGGCTTCAGGACGCTCATGGCGCCGTCGAAGAAGACCTTGGCGTTGGCATCATCAGGGGAGCCTGCGAACAGTTCGACGTTGTACGGGCCGGAGGGCTTCTTGGCCTTAAGGCCATCCAGCAGGGCCTGGCCCTGGAGGACGCCGACCTTGAAGTTGTCGTAGGCCACGTAGTAATCCACGTTCTCGGTGTTCAGCAGGAGGCGGTCGTACGCGATGACCGTGGCTCCGGCGTCCTTGGCCTGCTTGAGCTGGGTACCCAGCTGGGAGCCGTCGATGGCGCCCACGATGATGACCTTTGCACCCTTGGTGACCATGGCGCTGATCTGGTTCTGCTGCTCGGAGACGCCGCCATTGGCGAACTGGACGTCAGCCTTGAACCCGGCGCCGTTGAGGCCGTCGTTGAACAGCTTCTCCGCGAGGACCCAGTTTTCACTGGTCTTCTGGGGAAGTGCAACGCCGATGGAGGAGCTCTGGTCGAATCCAGCGGCACCGCTGCTGGAACCGCCGGAGGGCTCCGAGCGGCCGCAGCCCGTCAGCGCCAGTGCTGCGATGGCAGCAACCGCTGCGGCCTTTCCTGCTTTACCAAACATTCGCATTGTTGGTTCTCTTTCTTTGTGTGATGGAACGGTATTCAGGCTGCAAACTTCAGGCTTCCCTGGCGATCGCTTCCTTGGTGGAGGTGGTTTCGTCGGGCTGGATGGGGTTGCTGGGTCCGCCGGAAGGACGGTTCATGTTCCGGGTCAGCATGCCGATGATGGAGCGTTTGCCCTGGGACTTGTTGTAGACGTCGAAGGCGACGGCGATCAGGAGCACCAGGCCCTTGATGATCTGGGTGAGGTCGGCGCCGACGCCGAGGAGCTGCAGGCCGTTGTTGAGAACTGCCATGACCAGGCCACCGATGATGGAGCCGACGACGGTGCCCACACCGCCGGTCACTGCCGCGCCGCCGATAAACACGGCTGCGATGGCGTCCAGTTCCCAGCCCACGCCGTCGAAGGGGCCCGAAGCGGTGGAACGGCCCACGAAGATCATGCCGGCCAGGCCGGCCAGGATGGACATGTTCATCATGACCAGGAAGTTGACCTTCTTGGACTGGACGCCGGAGAGTTCGGCCGCGTGGCGGTTGCCGCCGACGGCGTAGACGTGGCGGCCCAGGATGGTGCGGGAGGAAATGAAGCCGTAAATCAGCACCAGGATGGCCAGGATCAGGCCGGGGATGGGGAAGGACGTGCCGGGGCGGCCGGTGGCGAACAGGTACGTGGCGTACAGGATGGCGGCGCAGATGAGCACCAGCTTCAGGACGGTGACCCACATTTCGGGTACTTCGGCGCCCAACGCCTTGGCGCGGCCCCGGGAGCGCAGTTCGCCGACGATGACGAAGACAGCAACGGCGACGCCCATCAGGAGCGTGAGGTTGTTGTAGCCCGTGTCCGGTCCCACCTCCGGAAGGTAACCGGAGCCCAGATACTGGAAGTCGCTGGGCACGGGGATGGTGTTGGACTTGCCCACGAACTGGTTGAAGCCACGGAACAGGAGCATGCCGGCCAGGGTCACGATGAAGGCCGGGATGCCCACATACGCGGTCCACCAGCCCTGCCAGGCGCCGATGGCGGCTCCGAGGAGCAGGCCCAGCAGTACGCCGGCGTACCAGGGCAGGTGCCAGTCGCGGATGGCCAGGGCAACCGTCACGCCGACGAACGCGGCGACGGAGCCGACGGAAAGGTCGATATGGCCGGCGATGATCACCAGCACCATGCCGATGGCCAGGATCAGGATGTAGGAGTTGCCGTTGAAGAGGTTGATGACGTTGCCGGGGGTCAACGTCCGGCCTTCAGTGGCGAACTGGAAGAAAATGATCAGGGCCACGAGGGCAAAGATCATGCCGAATTGGCGGGTATTGCCGCCAAACAGCTTTTTGAGGGCGTTCATGGTGTCAGTCCTTGCGTCCGGAAGGTTCTGGATGGGCCAGAGGGTCAGGCGGCTTTTCGGGTGGCGGAGGTCATCAGCTTCATCAGGTTTTCCTGGCTGGCCTCGTCTTTGTTCAGGACACCGGTGATGGCGCCTTCAAAGATGGTGTAGATGCGGTCGGACAGGCCCAGCAGTTCGGGCAGTTCGGAGGAGATCACGATGACCCCCTTGCCCTGGTTGGCCAGCTGCTGGATGATCCCGTAAATCTCGTACTTGGCGCCAACATCGATACCGCGGGTGGGTTCATCCAGGATCAGGAGGTCCGGGTCCGTGAACATCCACTTGGCCAGCACCACCTTCTGCTGGTTGCCGCCGGACAGCTTGGCCACGCCCTCCTCCACGGACGGCGTCTTGGTGCGCAGCGATTTGCGGTACTGCTCTGCAACCGTGAACTCCTGGTTGGGGTCGACCACAGAGTTATGGCTGATCTTCTTCAGGGCGGCTGAGACGGTGGTGGTCTTGATGTCATCGAGGAGGTTCAGGCCCAGGGTCTTGCGGTCCTCCGTGACATATCCGAGGCCGGCGTCGATGGCCTGGCGGACATTCTTGAGGACCACCTCCTTGCCGTCCTTGTAGATGTGGCCGTCAATGAAGCGTCCATAGGACCGGCCGAACACGGAGCGGGCCAGTTCGGTGCGGCCGGCACCCATGAGGCCGGCGAAACCCACGATTTCCCCGCGGCGGACGTAGAAGCTCGAGTCCTTGCAGATCAGCCGGTCCTGGACGGTGGGGTGGCCCACGGTCCAGTTCTTGACCTCGAAGAACACCTCGCCGATCTTGGGGGTGTGGTCCGGGAAACGGGATTCCAGCGTACGGCCCACCATGCCCTTGATGATGCGGTCCTCGTCCACGCCGTCCTTCTTGACGTCGAGCGTCTCGATGGATTTGCCGTCGCGGATGATGGTGATCGAGTCGGCGATCTGCTCGATCTCGTTGAGCTTGTGGGAAATGATGATCGACGTGATGCCCTTGGCCTTCAGGCCCAGCATCAGGTCCAGCAGGTGCTGTGAATCGGACTCGTTCAGGGCGGCGGTGGGCTCGTCCAGGATGAGGATCTTCACGGACTTGTTCAAGGCCTTGGCGATCTCCACCAGCTGCTGCTTGCCGACACCGATTTCCTTGATGGGGGTGTCAGGGTCGTCCCGCAGGCCGACCCGGGCCAGGAGGTCCAGGGACCGCAGCCGGGCTTCGGCCCAGTCGATGATGCCCCGCTTGGTGGGTTCGTTGCCCAGGAAGATGTTCTCCATGATGGACAGCTCAGGGATCAGCGCGAGTTCCTGGTGGATGATCACGATGCCGGCGTGCTCGCTGGCACGGATGTCCCGGAACTGCTGGACCTGCCCCTGGTAGACGATGTCGCCGTCGTAGCTTCCGTACGGGTACACGCCGGACAGGACCTTCATGAGGGTGGACTTGCCGGCGCCGTTTTCGCCGCAGATGGCGTGGATCTCGCCGGCCTTAACCCGCAGGTTCACGTTCGACAAGGCTTTAACGCCCGGGAATTCCTTGGTGATGGACCGCATCTCGAGGATGACCGGATCCGTTTGCGTGGTCTGGGACGTCATGAGCCCTAACCCTCCAATGCAATGACTTCTTTGTCCGGCCGGCAAAGCGCAGGGCCGTCTGAACCAAAAGTAAACTGGATCACAGCTGTTGTCGTCAAGTCTTTAACGCAATTGCTGGATAACGAAATGGTCTAGGCCTTGCGGATCCCGGCGTTTTGGAACACCAGCGCGGCCGCGCCAAGGGCCTCGGCGCGGTCACCGAGGGAGGACATGGTCAGGGTGGTGGTCTCGCCGATCACGGGCACTGCATGGCGGATCAGGCCCCGTCGGATGGGGTCCAGGAGGATGTCCCCCAGGCCGGCCAGGGGACCCCCCACCACAATGACTTCGGGGTTGATCAGGTTGGCTACATTGCCCAGTGCGCGGCCCACCGCCAGCCCTGCATCGTCCACGACGCGCAGGGTGGCCGAGTCCCGGTTCAGGGCCTTGCGGACAATGTCAGCCGGTGTCATGGGCGGATCCTCACCGCGGCTGAGGAGCTCAATCATGGTGGTGGTTGAAGCGATGGTTTCCAGGCAGCCGCGGTTGCCGCAGCGGCACACCAGGCCCTGTTCGTGGATAGTGGCGTGGCCTATCTCGCCGGTGATCCCTACGTTGCCGTAGTAGGGCGCTCCATTGAGGATCAGCCCGGCGCCGATGCCTGAACCGATCTTCAAGAACAGCAGGTTGCTGACCCCGGAATGCTGCCCCCACGTCACCTCCGACCAGGCGCCCAGGTTTGCGTCATTGTCAACAAATACGGGGATTCTCAAGGTTTCCTCAAGATGCTGCAGGATGTTGATGCCCACCCATTCGGGCAGGATTGCCCCCTGTGCCACCGTCCCCGTCCGGCGGTCGATCGGGCCCGGAATGCCGACGCCGGCACCCACCACCGAGGACCGTTCCACGCCGCTTTCGCGGAGGAGTTTCTCCAGCAGGGCCACGGCGGCCTGGATACCGTCATCCGCCTGGTGGCCCAGGGGGAGCATGACCGATTCCTCGGCGATGACGTGGTAGCTGAGCGAGGCAAGGACCACCCGCAGGTGCCGCCTGCCGAAGTCGATCCCGACGGCCACGGCGCCGTTGCTGTTCAGCCGGACGTTCAGGGCCCGCCGCCCGGAGCTGGTGATGGGTTCGGTGGAGGCCAGTCCGGAGTCGAGCATGATCTTGACGATGTTGGAGACCGTGGCAGTGGACAATCCCGTCTGCCGGGCCAGCTCCGCCTGGGTGGATGGGCCCACCATCAGGGTCTCTATGATCCGCTGCTGGTTCAGCTGCCGCAGCGCTGACTGCGAGCCGGGGTTCTTCGGTTTGCTCCTCGTTGAGCGCGTAGGTGCGGACATGCTAAGAACATTGCCCTACTGCCGCTCTTGTAGTCAAGAAGTTAACGCATGCCATGCCCTAGCAGGAGCGGGTGCAGATCCCGCGGCCCCGTCTTAAGGTCCGTGCATTCCGTCCCGCTGGACCCGCTGGCGGGTCCAAACGTCCCCCCGCATCCCATGTTCGGCTGGCTAGGCTGGGAGGCGGAAACAGTCCGGCCCGGGCCATCCCCATGGACGGGCGTGAAGAAGGTGGTAACGATGCTGCTGTCCGTCCTGCAGGCAAATGCCGTGGTCCTGGACATTGAGGCCAATCTGCGGACCATGGACGATGCCGCCCGCCGGGCCGCGCAGTCCGGTGCCGACCTGCTGCTCACACCGGAACTCTTCCCCGTGGGCTACGCCCCGCTGCGGCTGCGCAGCGGACTTGACCCGGCGGCCCTGCCCGCCATCCGTGAACGCCTGGCCGGAATTGCCCGGAGGAACCGGATCGGGATGGTGTACAGCCTGCCGGCCCCGGCGGGCTCCGGATCAGTGCCCGGCGACGGGCGCCCATGGCACATCTCAGCCACCCTGCTGGATGCCCACGGCGTGGAGATCCTCACCTACGCCAAGGTCCATCTCTTCGGCAGCGAGGAACGCGAGGCCTTTGCCGCAGCCACCGAACCTCCGGCTGTGGTGGATTTCAACGGCATCCGCACGTCGCTGCTGATTTGCTACGACATCGAGTTTCCAGAGGCCGCACGCGCCGCTGCCGCCCGCGGCGCCGAGCTGCTCCTGGTGCCCACCGCGCTGTCCGCCGGCTACGAGGCCGTGCCCCAGGTACTTGTCCGCGCCCGGGCACTGGAAAGCCAACTCAATGTGGCCTACGCCAATCACTGCGGACCTGAGGACGCCTGCACCTTCGGCGGCGGAAGCGTGGTGGCCGGACCGGACGGGACGCTCCTCGCCGAGGCAGGGGAGGGCCCCGCGCTGCTGTTTGCCGAGGTGGGCGCAGCGGCGGTCCGCGCAGCACGCAACCATATCCCTTACCTCCGGGAACGCCGGCCCGGGCTGTACCGGGAGTGGGAGGCGGCCCTGCCACCGGAGCCGGAAAATCCCGGCGGGCGCCGGGCCTAGCCCGCTGGTCAGTCCGCCTGCGCCGCAGCGCCGTCGGCGTACTGCAGTGCGATCCACAGCTCAGCCCGCACCTGCGCCTGGTTGAGGTCCAGCTGGAGCAGATCACCGAGGACGCCGACCTGCCGCCGGACGCTGTTCCGGTGCAGGCCCAGCAGTTTGGCGGAAGCATCCCAGCTGCCGTTTTCTCCGAGCCAGCCGCGGAGGACTTCCAGCAGCTGGTGGCGCCGGTCCGCTTCCAGCGCAAGGACCGGCTGCAGGAGGCGTTCGGCCAGGAGGATGCCCGCCTCGCGGCCCAGCAGTCCGGTGACGGACCAGGGCACGTCGTCGGCCCGGATGCTCCGCCCGCTCCTTTGGACCTGGCTGCGCAGGGAGGTGGCCCGCTGGTAGGCGGCGGACAGTCCCGCGAGTTCTGTGGGTTCCCCGACCACCAGGCGCCAACCGAGCTTCTCCACGTCGGCAAGCAGGGCGTCATCCACTTTGAGCCGGGTCACCGCGGCGAAGCCGTAGTCCGTGATCTCCACCAGCTTTGTGTCGAGCATTCGGCGCCACTGCAGCAGCTCCCGGACCGGGCCATCACCGGCCGGCCAGTCGCGCGCTTCCACGTTAATGCCCTGCACCACCCGCATGGGCGCGGACCGGGTGGAGGAAAGGCTCTGCGCCAGCAGGTCCTTGAGTCCGTTTACCTGCCTGGTGCCACCCGTGGTGAGGCTTTCGGGGTGCAGCAGGACGGCGGTGGCCAGCTGGCTTGGGGCCAGCGACCCGCTGGTGCGCTGCCGCACCAGCAGCTCAAGCAGCCCGACGGCGGACTGGACCACGTTGTTCTGGGCGGGCGTGAGGGGAACGTCGGAACCGAGGACCAGGGCTCCGAGGTTGGCATCCTTGGTGCTGCGCAGCGGATGGCCCACCACCAGTGCCGAGCCCGGCAGGTCAAAGCTGTCCGTTTCCACGCGGGGGCCCCGGCCGGACAGCAGACGCTCCAGCATGGGTGCCAGCAAGGGAAGGTCGACGGCGGTCCTGCCGCCGGCATTGGTGCCGCGGGCCCTGATCCGGCCGTCCGCCCCCACCAGTACCGCCCATACGGGCACCCGCTGGACCAGGGCAGCCAGCAGTTCGTGCTCCGGCCTGGGGGAGAGGACGGCGCGCATGAGCTGCCGGTTGGTCTCTGCCAGCTGCCGGAAGACCCTCGCATTGTCGGTTTCCAGGAGCTGTGAGAACTCCAGGCCAATCGCGGCGAAAGGCAGTGACTCCGGCACCTCGAACAGGGTGAGGTTGTGCTGCCGGCAGGCATCCACCACCACGTCCGGCACGGCGTCGAAATATGGCCTGATCCCGAAACCGAGGGCCGCCACCTTGGCCGCCACCAGACGCCGGACGTAGGCGTCCACCCTGGCCGGGGTCCCGCCGTCGCCAAGGAAGGGAAGCCCGGCGGTGAGCAGGAATTCACCCTCCGGAAGATACGGGGTGGGGTCTTCCAGTTCACTGGGTTCGACCCACCGCAGGAGCCGGCCGCCGCTGCCGCCGTCGTGGAGCATCCGCAGCAGCGGCGGCAGCTGGTTCAGGAACTGCTGCAGCGTGACGAAGCTCAGCCGGCCGGCCTCCGCAGGCGCCGTCGTCATGGCTGGACGCCGGGCGTCCCTGCCGCCGGCAACCCTGGGTTCCGGCGTCGGAAGCCGGTTTTCCCGATCGGCCGCCCTTGTGCATAAAGTCTCATGGTGGATCACTATAAGTCATTTTGCACCGCCCTGAGAGTTGGCTCACATGCCAACCTTGGTGAGGGGAAACCGAAAACTACTCTGAAGGGACGTCAACGGTGACTGTGCCTGTGACCACTGAAAAACCTCTGGCCCGCGACGGCGGACGGCCCGGCCTCGGGGCCCAGCTCCTGCGCCGCAAACCGATCGTCCAGCTGGTGGGCGAAGGCGCAGGCGCCGGGGACGCCCCGGGGCTCGTACGCAGCTTTGGGGTCCTCCACCTGACCATGATCAGCGTGGGAGCCACCCTGGGCACCGGCATCCTGGTGATCCTTGGCGAATCGGTTCCGCTGGCCGGACCCGCCATCTGGATCTCCTTCGTGATCGCCGGACTGGCCGCACTGCTGTCCGCAGTGTCCTACGCCGAGATGGCCGGCCTGGTGCCGGTGGCCGGCTCCAGCTATTCCTACTCCTACGCCACCCTCGGCGAGGGCATGGCGTGGATCTGCGGCTGGTGCCTCGTCCTGGAATACGCGGTATCCGTAGCCGCCGTGGCGGTGGGCGCCGGCCAGTACGTCAACGAGACACTGGCGGCGTTCGGGCAGGTCCTGCCCGACGCAGTAGCCCAGCCGCCCGGCGACGGGGGACTGGTCAACGTTCCGGCGGTGGCCATCGTGGTGCTGGCCATGATCCTGCTGGTCCGCGGAGCCCGCGAGAGCGCCCGGATCAACACGGCCATCGTCATCGTCAAAGTGGGCATCCTGCTGTTCTTCTGCGCCGTTGCCTTCACTGCCTTCGACGCCGGGAACTTCCAGCCGCTCCTGCCCATGGGCGCGGCCGGTGTCTCCGCCGCAGCCTCAAGGGTGTTCTTTTCATACATCGGCTTCGATGCCGCCTCCACTGCCGGCGAGGAAGCCCGGAACCCCAAGCGCGACCTGCCCCGCGCCATCCTGCTGTCCATGGTGATCGTCACCGGCATCTACGTCCTGGTGGCCGTGGCCGCGATCGGCGCCCGCCCCTGGGGCTGGTTCGACGGCACCGAGGCTGCGCTGGTCCAGATCCTTGAGGAAACCACCCACCAGCCGTGGATTGCCCTGGTTTTCTCCGTCGGCGCTGTCCTGGCCATTGCCAGCATCGTGCTGACGGTCCTGTACGGGCAGACCAGGATCCTCCTGTCCATGTCCCGGGACGGGCTGGTCCCCAAGGTCTTTGGCCGCGTCTCGCCGCGCACCGGCACACCGGCCGCCGGAACCCTCATTGTGGGCACCGCCGTCGCCCTCACTGCAGGCCTGGTGCCCCTTGGCGCACTGGCTGATGCCACCAGCATCGGGACCCTGTTCGCGTTCGCGCTGGTCAATGTCGCCGTGATCTACCTTCGCCGCAACCGCCCGGACCTGAAGCGGAGCTTCCGGGTGCCGCTGTACCCCATGACGCCCGTGCTGGGCACGCTGATGTGTGCCTACCTGATGGCGAACCTGGGTGCCGATACCTGGATGGTCTTCGGCGCCTGGATGCTCGTAGGCATCGCCATCTACTTCGGCTATGGACGCCGGAACTCCAAGGTAGCGGCGCTGAGTGAGCTCGACTACCGTGAACTGACCGCCAAGGCCCCCAGCCAGGAACCTGTGAAAGCAGAACTCTCATGACCACCGCCACCGAACTTCCTGCCTTCGATCCCTCCAGCACCTCCACGCCCCCGGCCGGTGCGGCCGGGCGCGGCGCCGGTGGGCAGGCAGCGCCCATCACCATGCTTAACCCCGATTTCCCGTTCAGCTACGACCACTACCTGGCCCACCCCGACGGACTGGGCGCCGTTCCGCCGGAGCTGTATGGCACCGAGGTGGCCGTCATCGGCGCCGGGCTCTCCGGCCTGGTGACCGCCTACGAGCTGATGAAGCTTGGACTGCGCCCGGTGGTCTATGAGGCGGACCAGATGGGCGGGCGGCTCCGCACTGCCGCTTTCCCGGCAGCACCAGGCGTGGTGGCGGACCTGGGTGGAATGCGGTTCCCGGTCTCGGGCAAGGCGTTCTACCACTACGTGGACCTGCTCGGGCTGGAGACCCAGGAGTTCCCCAACCCCCTCGCCGAAGCGACGTCCAGCACCGTGATCGAACTGGCAGGCAAGAAGTACTACGCCGAAAAACCCGGTGACCTGCCGCCGTTCTTCCGCGAAGTGGCGGATGCCTGGAAGGCCGCGGTCAATGACGGAGCGAAGTTCGTGCAGATGCAGGACGCCATCAAGGCCCGGGACATGGCCCGGATCAAGGAACTGTGGAACGAGCTGCTCCCGCTGATGGACGAGCAGACCTTCTACGGCTTCATCGCCGCCAGCGATTCCTTCAGGAAGGCGGGGTTCGCCCACCGGGAAGCCTTCGGGCAGGTGGGCTTCGGCACCGGCGGCTGGGACACGGACTTCCCCAACTCCATCCTGGAAATCCTGCGCGTTGTCTACACCGACGCAGACGACCAGCACCGGCTCATCCGCGGGGGAGCGCAGCGTCTGCCCGAGGCACTCTGGCAGCACGCGCCGTCGGACCTGGTGTACTGGCCGGCCGGAACCTCCCTGGCCTCGCTGCACTCCGGCTCGCCCCGCGGCGCCGTGGGGAAGATCAGCCGGGACACAGACGGCAACCTGCGGGTCCGGGAGCGCTGGGGCCGCGAGGCCAGCTACCCGGCCGTGGTGACCACCTGCCAGTCATGGCTGCTGTCCACCCGCATCCATACGGAAGAAGCCCTGTTCCCGGCCGAACTGTGGACGGCCATGGAGAAATCCCATTACATGCAGTCGTCCAAGACCTTCGTGATGGTGGACCGGCCCTTCTGGAAGGACACCGACCCGGAAACCGGCAACGAAGTCCTGTCCATGACGCTGACGGACAGGCTGAACCGCGCCACGTACCTGCTGGACAACGGCCCGGACCAGCCGGCGGTCATCCTGCTGTCCTACACGTGGAACGACGACGCCCTGAAGTGGCTGGCCCTGGACGCGGACGAGCGCGTGGAACTGATGCTGCACTCGCTTGAGCAGATCTATCCCGGCGTGGACATTGCCGGGCACATCGTTGGCCAGCCCATCACCGTGTCATGGGAAGCGGACCCCAACTTCATGGGCGCCTTCAAGGCCAACCTGCCCGGACACTACCGCTACCAGCAGCGGCTGTTCACGCACTTCAAGCAGGACAGGCTGCCGGAATCCCAGCGCGGCATCTTCCTGGCCGGCGACGACGTATCCTTCACCGCCGGCTGGGCAGAAGGCGCCGTCACCACCGGGCTGAACGCGGTGTGGGGCGTGGTGAAGCACCTGGGCGGATCGTCGGCCCCGGGCAATCCCGGTCCGGGCGACCTACTGGAGGAGTTCGGTCCGATCAGCCTCGACTAACCGTGGGCCCACGCCCGCCGGGTTCCCTGGCCGTGGAGCCGCCCCGGCGAGGGCCCCGGCCCGAGCTTGCGAGGGTAGGGAGCCGGGGTGGACTTGTGAGGTTAGGGGGCGGGTGGGGAGAGCTCGCGGTGTTTCGCCGCGAGCTCCACGTAGCGCGCCGCGTTGGCGCGGACTCCGTCGAACTCTTCATCCGTGAGTTCGCGGCGCACCTTGGCGGGAACCCCCGCCACCAGTGACCGGGGCGGAACCACGGTTCCTTCGAGCACGACGGCGCCGGCGGCCACCAGCGAGCCGGCGCCGATCACTGCGCCGTTGAGGACGGTGGCGCCCATGCCGATCAGGCAGTCGTCCTCCACCGTGCAGCCATGCACGACGGCGGCATGCCCCACGCTGACGCGTTCGCCCACCGTGCAGGGGAAGCCGGGGTCGGCGTGCAGCACCACATTGTCCTGCAGGTTGCTGCCGGCGCCTACGGTGATGGCAGCGGTGTCGGCCCGGACGGAGACACCGTAGAAGGCGCTGGCGTCCGGGCCCAGGGTGGCCTGGCCGATGATCGAGGCCGAGGGGGCCACGAACGCTGATTCATGGATGGCCGGGGAGTTGCCGGCAAAAGGGTAAAGAGGAGCCATGGCTTCACCATAAGCCACCCTTCCACCCCACCGCTGCGACCTAGTTAAAGACCACCGTGCGGTTGCCGTCCAGCAGCACCCGGTGCTCGGCGTGCCACTGCACGGCCTGGACCAGCGTGCGGCCTTCCACGTCGCGGCCCATCTGCACGAACTGTTCGGGCGTGCGGGCGTGGTCCACGCGGATGACTTCCTGTTCGATGATCGGGCCCTCGTCCAGGGCGGCGGTCACGTAGTGCGCGGTGGCCCCGATGAGCTTTACGCCGCGGGCGTGCGCCTGGTGGTAGGGCTTGGCGCCCTTGAAGGACGGCAGGAAGGAATGGTGGATGTTGATGGCCTTGCCGGTCAGGTCGGTGCAGAGCTCGTCGGAGAGGATCTGCATGTAGCGGGCCAGGACGGTCAGCTGGATGTCGTGTTCGGCGATCAGGGCGCGGAGCTTGTCCTCGGCCTGGACCTTGGTGTCCTTGGTCACGGGGATGTAGTGGAAGGGGATGCCATAGAACTCGGCGAGCCCGGCCAGGTCCTGGTGGTTGGAAACGATCGCCGGGATTTCGATGGGAAGGGTTCCGGAGCGCTGCTGGAACAGCAGGTCGTTGAGGCAGTGGGCGGAGGTGCTGGCCATCACCAGGGTGCGCACCTTGTCGCCAACGGTGTTGAGGTTCCACTGCATGGAGAATGCCTCCGCCACGGGCTCGAGGGCAGCCCGCAGTTCGGACTTGGCGGCCGCCGTGGTCACCTCCACGCGCATGAAGAAGTTTCCGGTGGAAGGGCTGCCGTACTGCTGCGAGTCCATGATGTTGCACCCCGCCACCAGCAGGGCTCCGGCCACGGCGTGGACGATTCCGGGGCGGTCCGGGCAGGACAGGGTGACGACGTACGCTTGGTTCAGCTGCTCTTGATTCACGCGTAATAGCCTACCCGCGCTCCCGGTGCCGGTTTTGGTACGCTGGGAACGTCGCAACTGGCGTTGGGTGGCTAACCACCAGGGAGCGGCAATCACGAAGACCACGGATCGTACGCCTGGGCCGAGGGTCATGTTTTGCCGGAAATGGGGCTGCCCCTGCGCCAGCGCAGCAGCACCGTGCCGGGCTTTCACGCCCTGTCACAACGCGGTGCGGAAGCGCGCCAGCCGGTAGCCTGACCTATAGCAGTGCCCGTATCCCTAGCCAGGAGTTCTTCGTGTCTACTACAGCCACCTCCACCACAGCCGTCAGCAACCAGCCGCTGGCTGAGCTTGACCCCGAAATCGCCGCAGTCCTTGACCAGGAGCTCGGCCGCCAGCGCGGCACCCTGGAAATGATTGCCTCCGAGAACTTCGCTCCCCGCGCCGTCATGGAAGCCCAGGGCTCGGTTCTCACCAACAAGTACGCCGAGGGCTACCCGGGCCGCCGCTATTACGGCGGCTGCGAATACGTTGACGTTGCCGAGCAGCTGGCCATCGACCGGGTGAAGGCCCTGTTTGGTGCCGAGTTCGCCAACGTCCAGCCGCACTCCGGCGCGCAGGCCAATGCCGCCGCCCTT
This sequence comes from Pseudarthrobacter sp. C4D7, assembly GCF_013359725.1. Classification (GTDB taxonomy): domain Bacteria; phylum Actinomycetota; class Actinomycetes; order Actinomycetales; family Micrococcaceae; genus Arthrobacter. Next base: position 18,981 of record NZ_JABFMW010000005.1, read on the forward strand.
TCCGCCATGATCACCCCCGGCGACAAGATCCTGGGCCTGTCCCTGGCCCACGGCGGCCACCTGACCCACGGCATGAAGCTGAACTTCTCCGGCAAGCTGTACAACGTGGCTGCCTACCAGGTGGAGGAAGACAACTTCCGGATCGACATGGACAAGCTCCGCGAGCAGGCCATCGCCGAAAAGCCGCAGGTCATCATCGCCGGCTGGTCCGCCTACCCGCGCCACCTCGACTTCGCGGCGTTCCGCTCCATTGCCGATGAAGTGGGTGCCCTGCTTTGGACCGACATGGCGCACTTCGCCGGCCTGGTGGCCGCCGGACTGCACCCCAGCCCGGTGCCGCACTCCGACGTCGTCACCTCCACCGTGCACAAGACCCTCGCCGGTCCCCGCTCCGGTGTGATCCTTGCCAAGGAACAGTGGGCCAAGAAGCTGAACTCCAGCGTCTTCCCGGGCCAGCAGGGCGGTCCGCTCATGCACGTCATCGCCGCCAAGGCCGTTGCCTTCAAGATCGCCGGCACCCAGGAATTCAAGGAGCGCCAGGAGCGTGTCCTCGAAGGCGCCCGGATCATCGCCGACCGCCTGAACCAGGCCGACGTCGCCGAAGCCGGCGTCTCCGTCCTCACCGGCGGCACTGACGTGCACCTGGTGCTTGTGGACCTTCGCAACTCGCAGCTGGACGGCCAGCAGGCCGAGGACCTCCTGCACTCCGTGGGCATCACCGTCAACCGCAACGCCGTGCCGTTCGACCCCCGCCCGCCGATGGTCACCTCCGGCCTGCGCATCGGCACCCCGGCCCTGGCTACCCGCGGCTTCGGCGCCAACGAGTTCACCGAGGTGGCCGAGATCATCGCCACCGCCCTCAAGGCAGGCACCAGCGCCGACGTCGAAGCCCTCCAGTCCCGCGTGGACAAGCTGGCCGCAGACTTCCCGCTCTACCCGCAGCACGAGCAGTGGTAACCCATGACTGAAACCACAACCGCACAGATCCTTGACGGCAAGGCCACCGCCGCCGCCATCAAGGCCGAGCTGACCGAACGCGTGGCCGCACTCAAGGCCAAGGGCGTCACCCCCGGCATCGCCACTGTGCTGGTGGGAGCCGACCCCGCCTCGCAGCTGTACGTCTCCATGAAGCACAAGCAGTCCGTGCAGATCGGGATGAACTCCATCCAGCGCGAGCTGCCGGCCGACGCCACCCAGGAACAGGTGGAGGCCCTCATTGACGAACTCAATGCGGACCCTGCCTGCCACGGGTACATTGTGCAGCTGCCGCTGCCCAAGCACCTGGACACGGACGCCATCCTGGAGCGGATCGACCCCGCCAAGGACGCCGACGGGCTGCACCCCACCAACCTTGGCCGGCTGGTGCTGAACGTCAACAACAAGATCACCACTCCGCTGCCGTGCACGCCGCGGGGAGTCATCGAGCTGCTGGAGCGCAACGGGTACAGCCTGGCCGGCAAGCACGTGGTGGTGGTGGGCCGCGGCGTCACCATCGGACGGTCGATCGGACTGCTGCTCACGCGGCGGGACGTCAACGCCACCGTGACCCTGACCCACACCGGCACCACCAACCTGTCGGAGCTGCTGAAGCAGGCGGACGTCATTGTGGGCGCGGCGGGCGTGAAGCACATCGTCAAGGCCGCGGACGTGAAGCCGGGCGCTGCCCTGCTGGACGTGGGCGTCACCCGCGAGACCGATCCCGAGACCGGCAAGAGCCGCGTCTACGGGGACATCGATCCTGCCGCCGCCGAGGTGGCCGGCTGGATCTCGCCGAACCCTGGTGGAGTGGGCCCCATGACCGTGGCGCTGCTGATGACCAACGTGGTTGAGGCCGCGGAACGCGCAGCAGGCGCCGGGGCGTAGACCGGTCCCCACAACGCACGACGGCGGTGCGGCACCTTTCACACGGAAGGTGCCGCACCGCCGTCGGCCGTTTAACAATGGAACTGCAAGCGCCCTTCCACATACGCTCCGCCTCCACTAGTCTGCACAGGTGCACAACCACGCCCTGACGCCCACCGGCACCCTGACCGGGGGACCGCCGAACGGCACTGTCATTTCCGCTGAAAACCTCACCAAGACCTATGGCGACGTTGCCGCAGTGGACGGCATCTCGTTCGCCGTTCCCGCGGGGGAGTCGTTTGGCCTGCTGGGCCCCAATGGCGCCGGCAAATCCACCACCATGAAAATGATCGGCGGCGTCACGCGGCGCACCGCAGGACAGCTGAGCATCATGGGCCTGGACCCGGACACGCACGGGCCCGAGGTGCGCGCGCACCTCGGCGTGGTCCCGCAGCAGGACAACCTCGACGAGGAACTGCGCGTCCGCGACAACCTCCTGGTCTACGGCCGCTACTTCGGGCTGCCCATGAGCTACCTCAGGCCCAAGGCAGATGAACTGCTGGAGTTCGCCCAGCTGACGGACAAGGCAAAATCCAAGGTGGATGCCCTCTCCGGCGGCATGAAGCGCCGGCTCACCATCGCCCGGTCCCTGATCAACGAACCACGGATCCTGCTGCTGGACGAACCCACCACCGGGCTGGACCCGCAGGCCCGGCACATCCTCTGGGACCGCCTGTTCCGGCTCAAGGAACAGGGCGTTACCCTGATCCTCACCACGCACTACATGGACGAGGCCGAGCAGCTCTGCGACCGGCTGATCGTGGTGGACAAGGGCCGCATCATGGCTGAGGGCTCGCCCGCGCAGCTCATCCGCGAGCATTCCACGCGGGAGGTGGTGGAACTGCGGTTCGGTTCCGAACGCAACGCCACCATCGGGTCGCGGCTGGAGGGCATTGGCGAACGCCTGGAGGTGCTGCCGGACCGGGTGCTGATGTACGCGCACGACGGCGAGTCAGCCCTTGAGCAGGTATCAGCCCGCGGCCTGAGGCCGCTGACATCGCTGGTGCGGCGGTCCTCGCTGGAGGACGTGTTCCTCCGGCTCACCGGGCGGAGCCTCATTGACTGATGCGGCGCCGAGGACGGGGGTAGCTGGCCGTACCGGCCTGCGGGCGCATCCGCCGGAAGTTTCCGCGGCCAGGGCCCGCCGCTGGGGTGCGTTCTACTATGCCGAGCAGGTGCTCCGGGTCATGAAGGGGTACAGCTGGTCCATCGTGATGTACAGCGTGGGCCAGCCTGTGGCGTACCTGTTCGCCATGGGCGTGGGCCTGGCAACCCTGGTGGACACCGGAAACGCTGCCTTCGGGGGTGTGTCCTACCTGGCCTTCATTGCGCCGGCGCTGCTGGTGTCCGCCGCCGTGATGACGGCCGCCAACGAATTCACGTTCCCCATCATGGACGGCTTCAAGTGGCGCCGGATCTACTACGGTCCGCACGCCTCGCCGTTGACGCCGCAGCAGATCGCCGCGGGCCAGATCATTGCCGTGACGCTCCGCCTGCTGCTGCAGTCGGCCATCTACTTCGCCGCCGTGGCGTTGTTTGGCGCGTCAACGTCGGGCTGGGGCTGGGCGGGCATCCTGGTGGCAACGCTGACTGGACTGGCGTTTGGCTTGCCCCTGATGGCGTATTCGGCCTCCATCACCGAGGACAAAGGCCAGTTTGCGCTGGTGATGCGCTTCATCGTGATGCCGCTGTTCCTGTTCTCCGGGACGTTCTTCCCCCTTGATAACCTTCCGGTGGCCGTGCGCTGGGTTGGCTGGATATCACCCATCTGGCACGGAACGGAGCTGGGCCGCGTGTTCAGCTTTGGTTACCGCGAACCGCTGCTCCTCACCGTTCTCCACGTTGCCTTCCTGGCGGCGCTGGCGGTCCTGGGCTGGGTCCTGACGCGGCGGCGCTTTACCCTGAGGCTGGGCCAATGAGCGCCCCGGCGCAGGCCCGTTCCCGCACGTTCGGCCCGCTCTATTCGCGCAACGCCAGGGCCGTGATCGCGCGGGGCCTGATGGCCACGCGCAGCACCAACTGGCTGGTGATGGTGTCCGGCTTCTTCGAGCCGGTCCTGTTCCTGATCTCCATGGGGGTGGGCCTGGGGTCGATCGTGGGCGACGTCCAGGGGCCCGATGGAACCCGGATCAGCTACGCGGCCTACATCGCCCCCGCGCTGCTTGCCGTCTCCGCCATGAACGGCGCCGTGTACGACTCCACCTGGAACGTGTTCTTCAAGATGAACTTCGCCAAGCTTTACCAGGGCATGCTCTACACCTCGCTGGGGCCGCTGGACGTAGCGTTGGGGGAAATCTTCCTGGCCCTGCTCCGCGGCATGCTGTACGCCACAGGGTTCACCGCGGTCATGGGCGTGATGGGGCTGATCACCACGCCCTGGGCGCTGTTGATGATCCCGGCGTCGGTGCTGATTGCCTTCGGGTTCGCAAGCCTGGGCATGGGCATCACCAGCTTCCTGAAGACCTTCCAGCAGATGGACTGGATCAACTTCATCCTGCTGCCCATGTTCCTCTTCAGCGCCACGTTCTATCCGCTCAGCGTTTATCCGGAACCCATCCAGTGGTTCATCCAGGCCATGCCGCTGTGGCACGGCGTTGAACTGCTGCGGCAGATCAGCGTAGGCAGCTTCACTGCGGCCACACCCGTGCATATCGGCTACTACCTGGTGATGACCGCCGCCGGCATGCTCCTGACCACCCTGCGGCTGCGGAGCCTGTTCCTGAAGTAACCGGCAGACGGTGAACCGGGCCCCGTGTTCGCCGGGGGTGGAAGGCGGCGGAAGCACGGCGTGCCGTTTGAGAGAATAGCTGCATGCGAACTTTGGGCAGCCCCTCGTCATCCTCCAAGCCCGCCAGGGCCGGTTTTTCGATGTTCCGGATCAGCGGCCCGGGCCTGATGGTCCTGGTGACAGCCTTCATCGTGGCCGTCATTTTTGCCGCCAACCAAAATGACGTGGTGGGCTGGGTTGTGGCCGTCATCGCCGCCTTCTGGCTGGCGCTGGCCGCGTTCGTGGTTTTTAGCATCCAGCGTGCCGCAAAGAAGGCCGGCGCCAAGCTGTCTGAGGCCCAGAGCGCCTTCAACACCGCAACCGGCCGCGCACCGGCGCAGTCATCCGCAGACCACGGTGGCACCCGGGTTGTCTACGAGCGCACCGAAGCCGACGAAGTGCGCGACCTGAAGCTGGACCACTCCTTCAAGATCGTCCAGGTGCAGATCCGGGTGGTGGAAGAGGAACGGGCCAAGGGCACTGCCGCCAACCAGGACACCATCAACCGCGCCCTCGAAACCATCGAGATCACGGCCACCAACGCCCGGGACATGATCAAGTCTTCCGGCGGCAGCGGGGAACCGGTGACCGGAACCATCATCGACTAGAGTGGAGCGGGTGAGCTCGGCATTGAACAAGGACCACCTTCGCATCGCATCCGTCAACGTCAACGGCCTCCGGGCTGCCTTCAAAAACGGCATGGCGGCCTGGCTGGAGCCGCGCGAAGTGGACATCCTGTGCCTGCAGGAAGTGCGCGCCCCTGACGTGGTCGTCCGTGAGCTGCTGGGGGATGGCTGGCATATCCTGCACGCCGAGGCGGAGGCAAAGGGCCGCGCAGGCGTGGCCATCGCCTCCCGCATGGAGCCACTGGAAACCAGGAACGGCATCGGCGATGACTACTTTGCCACGGCCGGGCGCTGGGTGGAGGCCGACTTCCGGGTGCCGGACGCCGCAGGGAAACCCGTGCAGCTGACCGTCGCCAGTGCTTATGTGCACTCCGGCGAGGTGGGAACTCCCAAGCAGGACGACAAGTACCGCTTCCTTGACGTGATGAGCACCCGTCTTCCGGAACTGGCCAAGCACAGCGACCACGCACTGGTGGTGGGGGACCTGAACGTCGCCCACACACCCAAGGACATCAGGAACTCCAAGGGCAACCTCAAGAAGGCCGGCCACCTGCCGGAGGAACGAGCCTACTTCGACCGGTTCTTCGGTGAGGAAATCGGCTGGCACGACGTCCACCGGAACCTCGCCGGCGACGTCGACGGGCCGTACACCTGGTGGTCCTGGCGCGGCAAGGCATTCGACAACGACACCGGCTGGCGCATCGACTACCACATGGCCACCCCCGGACTTGCGGCGTCCGCCGTCTGCGCCGTCGTGGACCGTGCCGCCTCCTGGGATACCCGCTTCTCCGACCATGCCCCGCTGGTAGTGGACTACCAGCTCTAAGCCCGAAAGTTCTTCCATGACCACCCAGACTTCCCCCACTGCCAAGAAGCGCATCCTTTCCGGTGCCAAGCCCACTGCCGACTCCCTGCACCTGGGCAACTACATCGGCGCCGTGCGCAACTGGGTGGACATGCAGGCGGAATACGATGCCGTTTTCTTCATTCCGGACCTGCACGCGATCACCGTTGATTTCGACCCCGCCGAACTGGCCAACCGCACGCGCATTGTGGCAGCCCAGTACATCGCCGCGGGCATCGACCCGGACAAGAGCATCTTTTTTGTCCAGTCCCACGTCCCCGAGCACGCGCAGCTTGCCTGGGCACTGAACTGCATTACCGGTTTCGGCGAGGCATCGCGGATGACCCAGTTCAAGGACAAGACCCAGAAGTCGGGTGCCGACGCCGCCACCCTGGGCCTTTTCGCCTACCCCACGCTGATGGCCGCTGACATCCTGCTCTACCAGAGCGACCTGGTTCCGGTGGGCGAGGACCAGCGGCAGCACCTGGAACTGACCCGGAACCTCGCGCAGCGGTTCAACACCCGGTTCGGCCATACGTTCACGGTCCCGGAGGCCACGATCGTCAAGGAAAGCGCCAAGATCTACGACCTCCAGAACCCCAGCGCCAAGATGTCCAAGACGGGGGAGTCCCCCAACGGTGCCATCCAGCTGCTGGAGGATCCCAAGATCGCCGCCAAGCGCATCAAATCGGCCGTGACGGACGCCGGTACGGACATCCGCTTCGACGCCGAGCAGAAGCCCGGGGTCTCCAACCTGCTGACCATCTACTCTTCCCTGACCGGCAAGTCGGTGGCCGAACTCGAAGCCGAGTACCAGGGCAAAATGTACGGCCACCTCAAGGTGGACCTCGCCGAGGTGGTGGTGGACTTCATCACCCCGCTGCGGAACCGTACCAACGAACTGATGGCCGATCCCGCCGAGCTTGACCGGCTGCTGGCCCTGGGTGCCGAACGGGCCCGGGTGATCGCCTCGGTCACCCTGGGCCAGGTGTACCAGCGCATGGGTTTCCTGCCGTCCCTCAGCCTCGCAGGAGTCCGCTAGCGCCATGTCTTCGGGAAACGTCACCGCCAGGGGAGGTGCCTTCTCCGCCGGCCAGGCGGAGCGGCCCCTGGCCGGCCGCTTCGAAGACCAGTCCGGCCAGGACGCGGCTGCGGACCATGCGGTGGCCCGCAGCGAAGAAATCAGCGTGGGCGTCATCCTTGGCTTTCCAGCCGGCATAGCTGACGAACTGCAGCGCTGGCGGGCGTCTTTCGGCGATCCGCTGGCAGGGGTGGTACCCGCGCACATCACCCTGGTCACCACCACCCCCACCCGGGACTGGGAAGCCACCCTCCGGCATGTCCGTGAGGTCGCCCGGGGCCAGAACCCCTTCATGGTGACCATTGCCGGAACCGGAACATTCCGGCCAGTCTCGCCCGTGGTCTTCATCAACGTGGAGGACGGCTTCGAGGAATGCGTGGACCTGCACCGGAAGCTGCAGCAGGGTCCCCTCCACCGCGACCTGCCCTTTGCCTACCATCCCCACGTCACCATCGCCCACGATGTTGCCCCGGAAAGCCTTGATGAGGCCGAAACGGTGTTGCAGAACTACAGGGCGACCTTCCCGGTGGTTAGCATGGGACTCTATGAGCATGATGCCGACGGCATCTGGCAGCTACGGGAAGAGCTGGACTTTGGGACCGAAACTGACAACCGCGCCGGCACCAGCTTCACGGACGCTGACCCGGACACCACCGAAGGCGCCTGACCGGCAGCCGCTGCCCACCGACCACGCCCAGCTGAAGCTGGCCGTCATCCAGAAACGGATGGAGTGGGGAAAGGCCAGGAGGGCGGGCGGCGGCCTGGTGCCGGCCGTGATGGCCCTGATCCAGTGGCTGCTGGCCAAGCTCAACACCCTTCGCCCCATGCGGGCGTTCCAGCATTACAACCTCCAGCACGGGCCGCTGCTGAGCGCCGGCATCGGGTTCCGGATGTTCTTCTCCATCACCGGCCTCCTTACCACCGGGTTTTCCATTGCCGGGCTTGTCCTCAGCGGGCAGCCGGCACTCCTTGACACCATTGTTGCCACGGTGGCCCAAAGCGCCCCCGGACTGCTGAAGGTGGGCAACGGGGACGGGCTGGTGGAGCCGAAAGACCTCCTGAACCCGGGCAACCTCGGCTGGACGGCTGTCATTGCGGCGGTTGTCACCGTCATCACCTCGCTGGGCTGGATCAACGGGATCAGGGATGGCCTGCGCGGGGTCATGGAGCTTCCGCCGCTGGTCGTCAATCCCATCCTGATGAAACTGCGTGACGCCGGAACGCTCCTGCTGCTGGGACTGGCCCTGGTGATCAGCGCCGGCGCCTCCCTTGTCTTTGGCACGGCGGCGGGATGGGTGGTGGGCTTCCTGCATCTCAGCGATGCGGTAGCCGGGCCCCTCACCACGTCCATCAAGATCGTGGTGCCGCTGGTCCTGAACTGGGTCACGGCGCTGATCATGTTCCGGTTGGCGGCCGGGCTGAAGCTGTCCCGCCGAGCGCTGCTTGAGGGCACCATCATCGCCGCGGCGGGCACCACCGTCCTGCAGATTTTCAGCACCGAACTGCTGGCCGGCGCCGGCCGGAACCCCATACTGGCCTCGTTCGCCATCATCATCGGCCTGCTGATCTGGTTCAACCTGGTCAGCCAGGCCTACTTGGTCTCCGCCGGATGGTCGGCCGTCCGCGAGGCTGACCTGGAGTCGGGCGGAGCTCCGCGGAAAACGATTCTCGGTGCCCGCAGGGCTGCGCCCCAAACCTGACCTGGGCCCATGGCAGCGCGGGTGACGGGCCGGCTGTTTACGGGGCCGGCACCAGCCCTTCCCACTTCACCGTCCAGTCCGCTGGAAAGCCCGGCGCGTGCCGCTCCGGGCCGTTGTCCCAGCCGGCTGCCATCAGGGCGACGGCGGCAAGCAGGCCGCCGTTGCCCGGCAGGTACAGCGGCAACGAGGCGGTCTGGCGGTTGTGCCCGTTGGGCAGCACAGTATTTTTTCCTGCCTCCTGCAGGAGCGCTTTCACTGCGGCCTCGGGGCGGCCCAGGCGCGCGGCGGTCATGGCCATGACCGGGTAATCCCAGCCCCAGGTGCTGTCCCAGTCCCAGTCCGCCAGCACATCCTCCAGCGTGGCGCTCATGATGTCCTCGTCGATCAGGTCCGTCAACGGAAGGACCCCCAGCGCGCACAGCATGGAGGGGTGGTCTGTCCTGATGGTGAAGGGTTCCACATCCATGGCTGCGTAGACGCCGTTGGTGATGCGCGGGGACACCAGGCCGTCCGCCACCTCCCGCCAGGAGGCCACCGGGTCCAGGCCCAGCCGCTCCCGCCAGGCTGCCGCGGTCCGGAGGCCCCATTGCCAGTAGGCGAGTTCGAACGTCGGGTTGGTGACGGCCGCGCGCATGGACCCGTAGCTTTCCTGGGCCGGGATGAGGGGTGGCCCAAGTTCGAAGCCCCTGGCGGTGGGGTTGGCGAAGCCGGCCATGAAGGCGGCGGATTCGAAGACGATGTCCGCAAACTCCTCCAGTACTTCCCGGCCGGGGTTGGCCCGGTACAACAGTTCGGCCAGATGGATGGGATGGGGCTGCTGCCAAATGAGGAAGGTGCCAATCGGACTGGGGCTTTCCCTGCCATCAGGGCCTGTTTGCTTGGGCCAGCGGACGCCGTCGAACCCTTGGTCCCGGGCCGTCTGCCGGGCACTTTCCAGGACCGTGGCGTACCAGCGCAGGGACGGCAACAGGAGGTTCGGCCGGTTCCAGTGGGCAAAGTGGGCGGCATGCCACCAGTGCATTTCCAGGTGGAAGCGTCCGCGCCAGGAGTTGCAGACCAGGCCGGTTTCCTGGGGCGGCAGGGACCCGGAACAGTTGACGGCGGTGAGGTATTGGGAGAGCACAATGCGCCGTTCCAGCTCGGCAGCCCGGGGATCGGCCGTCGCAGCCAGTTCCACGGCCCCGCCGGTGGCCCAGAAGCGGGGCCAGCGCGAGGCAGAGGCTGCCGCGACGCTGCTGCCGGGCAGCGGCGGTGTCCCGGCAACCGGCCCGACGGCGGGAGGCGGAGGTCCGCCTGCGTCCTCCTTCGCTGCCACCCCGGAGAGCCCTCCGCCGCCGCGCGGAATACAGTCGCCCTCACCGGTGGCCTGGAAGGCAATGGCCAGGTCCAGGACGGCAGGATCCGAATCCGGGGCGGGACGTATCCGCACCTGGTGCGGGCCCGCCAGTTCGACGGCCAGGCCCCGGCCGGAAACCACTACCTGGTACCGGGAATCGTCCAGTACACGATGCACCGTCCAGCTGGTGGCACCGGCGTGAAGCTCAGACGGGAAGGGGCGGCCAAGGCTGGTGGTGTGCAGCCCGGGCTGGTCCCAGGCGGCCGCGCTGTGCCACGCCTCGGAACCGTAAGGGAAGCCGACGCCGATCACCAGCCCTTCCCGGAGAGCGCCCGACTCCACGCGGACTCCCAGCTCGTCCCGGTCCGGATGGCAGGCGGTGGTGACAGTGGCCTGGTGGCCGGCGATAGTGAAGGCGCTGGTGATGGTGCCGGTCCACAGGTCGAGAGTCTGGACGCTGCCGGAGATGTCCCTGCTGCTGATGGGCCGGCCGGCGCCGTCCTGCTCCAGCAGGAATCCGATGCGTCCCAGGTCCAGGCGGTGCGGATTGGCGCGCAGCCACGTCTCCGCGGCGGAGGTGCCCGTTTCCTGGTCGTTGACGATGTCACCCACCATATCCACGTAAGGCACCGGGCCGCGCGGGGAATCGTAGCGGACGATGGATCCTGCCAGCGTGTAGTGCTCCCCGCCAGGGGTGGTGTGCCAGCCCCAGGTGGACTGGGTCCCCAGCAGGGTACCCGGGGGAAGCTGGTCGTCCCGCGGACCCACCGGGTACTCCGCGGGAAACGTCTGGAGCCCGGTGAGGTCCACGGTGAAGGCGAACTCCCCGTTGCCCACGGACACGGGACTGCGCGGATCGCAACGGTCCTGGCGGACGTTGTGCCGCCGGACCAGCTGCTCTCTGTCGATGGGCTGCACTCTGTCGATGGCTTGCACTCTGTCGATGGCCTGCTTCGGGTCTGATGCGGTCACGGCCTGCCGCCGTGCGGTGCTGACGTGGCTGTGCACGGTGCACGCCCTCCTGAAGGATCTCTTATCTGGCTGAAGCCGCCGTTCGTCCACGGCACGCCACCAACCCTCCGTGTGACGAAGGGGGAAAGCGGTTTCTGGAGATTCCATCCTTGGCCGGTTCCACAGCGCTGTCAAGGGCTCCTGCCCCCGTGACCCGCGACGAAACCGTTCGGACTTTCACCCGTGGGGAATCCTCCGCCGAGGCAATTGACGGGCTTTGCCAGCAATTGATACGTTTCACGAAACCGCTTTCTCCGAACCCTGTCCCATCCTCCAAGGAAGAAGCCTGCCCAATGACGCGCCCTGCTTTAGGAACCCTCCGCAAAACCGTCGCCGTCCTGTCGGCCACAGCCCTCCTGGCTGTAACGGCCGGCTGCTCCGGTCCGTCGTCCAACCAGGCCGAAAATGGCCCGGTGGAAATCCGCTTTTCCTGGTGGGGCAATGCCGGCCGGGCAGACCTGACCAACAAGGCCATCGCGGAATTCGAGGCTGCCAATCCCAACATCAAGGTCAAGCCGGAATACGGTGACATCGGCGGCTACTTCGACAAGCTGGCCACCCAGATGGCCGCCAACGACGCACCGGACGTCATCACCATGGGCGGTGCCTATCCGGCGGAATATGCCAACCGCGGTGCGCTGCTGGACCTCTCAAAGGTGCAGGGCACGCTTGATCTGTCCAAGCTGGACCAGGGGGCGCGGGAAAACGGCCAGGTCAAAGGCACTCAGTATGGCGTCTCCACCGGAGCCAACGCGCTTGCAGTGGTGGTGAACCCGGCCGTCTTCGCCGCGGCCGGGGTTCCCCTTCCCGATGATGGCACCTGGAGCTGGGACGATTTTGCCAGGATCGCCGCAGAGGTGACGGCCAAGAGCCCGCAGGGCACCTACGGAACCGCTACGGTGCTCACGCATGACTCCCTTGACGCCTTCGCCCGCCAGCGCGGCGAATCGCTCTACACCCAGGATGGCCAGCTGGGCCTGGGGAAGCAGACCGTGCAGGACTACTTCGATTACTCACTGAAGCTCAGCGAATCCGGTGCTGCTCCCAGTGCATCCGAGACAGTGGAGAAGCTCAACGTCAGCACCGAGCAGACCCTTATGGGCATGGGGAAAGCGGGCATGATGCTGACCTGGAGCAACTCGCTGACCGCCCTCAGCAAGGCCTCCGGCGCAGACCTCAAGCTGTTCAAGCTCCCGGGCGAAAAGCCCACGCCGGGAATCTGGCTGCAGTCCTCGCAGTTCTACACCATCTCGGCCCGCAGCAAGCACACGGACGCTGCGGCCAAGCTCGTGAACTTCCTGGTCAACAACCCGGCCGCCGCCAAGATCATCCAGAGCGACCGGGGCATCCCCGGCAATGCCGACATGCGGGCCGCCGTCCAGGGCCTGCTCACCCCGCAAGGCAAAGTGGAAGCCGACTACATCGACCAGATCGGCAAGATGGACTTCGCCCCCACGTACATCGGCCCCACCGGTTCCACCGCCGTCTCCGAGATCACCGCCCGCATCAACACGGACGTCCTGTTCAAACGGGTCACACCGGATAAGGCGGCCGAACAATGGATCAGCGAGAGCAAGGCAGCGATCGGCAAGTAGGCTGCCGGCCGGCCGGACCTGCGGCCGGCCTCGGGCCCATCCTTGGCAGGGATCAGGCCGGGGGTGCGTCCAGGTACTGGTCGGCCCATGCGGCGATGATGCGCGCGGCCCGGGCAGCCTGTCCCTTTCCCGTCAGCAGGTGGTCACTGCCCTCCAGGGACACGAAGTTCCGCGGGTGCCTTGCAGTCTGGAAGATGGTGCTGGCGTTCTCAATTCCCACCGTGTTGTCGGTGGGGGAGTGCAGGACCATCAAAGGCTTGTGCAGCTGCTTGATGCAGTCCGTGAGGTCCGCATTCTCCAGGTCCTCCACGAAGTGCCGGCGGATCTCCACCCGCTTCCCGCCCAAGTCAACCTCTGCACTGCCCTCGCTGAGGATCCGGTCCAGGGCGGCGTCAAAAACGTGTGCCACGTGTTTGGGGGAGAAGGGCGCACCCACGGTGGCAACGGCGTCGAGCTCCGGGATCTCCCGTGCAGCGGCGAGGACCGCGGCGCCGCCGAACGAGTGGCCCACCAGCAGGGAAATCTCCTTCCCCTGGCTGCGCATGAACTCCGCGGCCTTCACCGTGTCCGCCACCTTGTGGCTGAACGAACCGGCAGACCATTCCCCGGCGGAGCCGCCCAGGCCCAGGTTGTCGAAGCGCAGCATGCCGATCCCGCTGTCCGCAAGGGCCTTGCACATGCGGGCCGCGGAGGGGCTGTCCTTGCCCAGGGTGAAGCCGTGGGAGAAGACGCCCCAACCTTTGACGGGCCCTTCCGGGACGTCGATGATGCCGGACAGCAACTCGCCGGTGGAACCGGCGAAAGACACTTTTTCGGTACGGGACAAGAGAGGGCCCTTTCTGCGGCTGGCTTGCCCTATTAGTTGTGGTCCCTAAACCCCCGGCTTGGGGACCAGAACTGATAGGGCATCCGGGATGACTACGTGCTCAAACGACGACGACGGCGCCGCCACCACGAATGGTGAGCGGCGCCGTCGGCCGTTACAACTGGGTGCGGGAACTGCCTAGATCCTGCGGGCCAGGATGGCCTGCTTGACCTCGGCGATGGCCTGCGTGACCTGGATGCCGCGGGGGCATGCTTCCGAGCAGTTGAAGGTGGTGCGGCAGCGCCACACGCCTTCCTTGTCGTTGAGGATCTCCAGGCGCATGTCACCGGCATCGTCACGGGAGTCGAAGATGAAGCGGTGGGCGTTCACGATCGCTGCCGGGCCGAAGTACTGTCCATCCGTCCAGAACACCGGGCAGGACGACGTGCAGGCGGCACACAGGATGCACTTGGTGGTGTCGTCGAACCGCTCACGGTCCTCAGCGGACTGCAGGCGTTCCCGGGTGGGCTCGTGGCCCTTGTTGATGAGGAAGGGCATGACTTCGCGGTACGACTGGAAGAAGGGTTCCATGTCCACGATCAGGTCCTTTTCCACCGGCAGGCCCTTGATGGGTTCCACCGTGATGGGCTTGGACGTGTCCAGGTCCTTCAGCAGGGTCTTGCAGGCCAGGCGGTTGCGGCCGTTGATGCGCATGGCGTCCGAGCCGCACACGCCGTGGGCGCAGGAGCGGCGGAACGACAGGGTGCCGTCCATCTCCCACTTCACCTTGTGCAGGGCGTCCAGGACTCGGTCCGTGCCGTACATGGTCAGGTGGAAGTCGTCCCAGGTGGCTTCACCGGAGACCTCCGGGTTATACCGGCGGACCCGCAGGTGGACGTCGAACGTGGGGATTTCCCCGCCCCCGCCAACGCCGGCAGGAAGTTCAACCTTTGAGGCTGGCTCAGCGATTTCAGCGGTCATCTTAGTACTTCCTCACCATCGGCTCGTAGCGGGTAAAGACAACCGGCTTGGTGGCCAGCCGGATGCCGGCGATTGATTCCGCCGATCCGTCAGCCGGCGCATGGTCATCCTTGTACGCCATGGAGTGCTTCATGAATTTCTCGTCGTCACGCTCGGGGAAGTCCTCGCGGAAGTGTCCGCCGCGGGATTCCTCACGGTGCAGGGCGGCCACGGTCATGACCTTGGCCAGTTCCAGCAGGAAGCCGAGTTCAACGGCCTCGAGCAGGTCCAGGTTGAAGCGCTTGCCCTTGTCCTGGACGTTGATGTGCTTGTAGCGCTCCTCGAAGGACTCGATGTCGCGCAGCACCTGGTTCAGGGTGTCCGCCGTACGGAACACCTGCATGTTGGCATCCATGGTGTCCTGCAGTTCCTTGCGGATCTGGGCCACCTTCTCGTTGCCGGTGCCGTTGCGGGCAATGTCCAGCAGCTCGGTGGTGTAGTCCAGCGGGTTCTCCGGCAGCTCCACGTAGTCCGCGGTCTTGGCGTACTCTGCGGCGGCGATGCCGGCGCGCTTGCCGAAGACGTTGATGTCCAGCAGTGAGTTGGTGCCCAAACGGTTGGAGCCGTGGACAGACACACAGGCGACCTCACCGGCGGCGTACAGGCCCGGGATGACGGTGTCGTTGTCCTGCAGGACCTCGGTGGTGATGTTCGTCGGTATTCCGCCCATGGCGTAGTGCGCCGTGGGGAACACGGGGACAGGCTCGGTGTACGGTTCCACGCCCAGGTAGGTGCGGGCGAACTCGGTGATGTCCGGGAGCTTGGCGTCGATGTGCGCCGGCTCCAGGTGGGTCAGGTCCAGGAGGACGTAATCCTTGTTGGGGCCGCAGCCGCGGCCTTCGCGGACCTCGTTGGCCATGGAACGGGCCACGATGTCACGCGGAGCCAGGTCCTTGATGGTGGGGGCGTAACGCTCCATGAAGCGCTCACCCTCGGAGTTGCGGAGGATCGCGCCTTCACCGCGGGCGGCCTCGGACAGCAGGATGCCCAGGCCGGCCAGGCCGGTGGGATGGAACTGGAAGAACTCCATGTCTTCCAGCGGGATGCCGCGGCGGAAGGCGATGCCCATGCCGTCACCGGTCAGGGTGTGGGCGTTGGAGGTGGTCTTGAAGACCTTGCCGGCACCGCCGGAGGCGAACACCACGGACTTGGCCTGGAAGACGTGCAGTTCTCCGGAGGCGAGGTCGTAGGAGACGACGCCGGCTACGCGCTTCTGCTTGTAGGGAGTACCGTCCTCGCGGACAGCATCCTCTTCGACCGTCAGCAGGTCCAGGACGTAGTACTCGTTGTAGAACTCAACGTTGTGCTTGACGCAGTTTTGGTACAGGGTCTGCAGGATCATGTGTCCGGTGCGGTCCGCGGCGTAGCATGCGCGGCGGACCGGAGCCTTGCCGTGGTCGCGGGTGTGGCCGCCGAAGCGGCGCTGGTCGATGCGGCCCTCGGGTGTGCGGTTGAACGGCAGACCCATCTTTTCCAGGTCCAGCACGGCGTCAATGGCTTCCTTGGCCATGACTTCGGCGGCGTCCTGGTCAACCAGGTAGTCGCCGCCCTTGACGGTGTCGAACGTGTGCCATTCCCAGTTGTCTTCCTCGACGTTGGCAAGGGCTGCACACATGCCACCCTGTGCCGCACCCGTGTGCGAACGGGTGGGGTAGAGCTTGGTCAGTACTGCTGTGCGCGCGCGCTGACCGGACTCGATCGCGGCGCGCATGCCAGCGCCACCGGCACCGACGATGACGACGTCGTACTTATGGACCTGCATACCAGACGCTCTTTCTCTCAAAATTCGCTATAAAACAACGGGGCGGCTTTGCCTGCTCCGCAAAACAGGGCCCGCGGACAAGCCCGCGGGCCCAGGGATGTGCCGGTACTAGGCCGGGCAGAAGCCGCCCGGCAGGGCAACGCCGTTCACGACGGGGCACGGGTCGAAGGTGAAGATGACCAGGGTGCCCAGGAGGATGATGACGACGGCGGCCGCGTAGAGAACCGTCTTCAGCCAGCGGCGGGTGGAGGTCTTCTCGGCGTAGTCGTTGATGATGGTCCGGACGCCGTTGGTGCCGTGCAGCATCGCCAGCCACAGCATGGCCAGGTCCCAGAACTGCCAGAACGGATCTGCCCATTTGCCGGCCACGAAGCCGAAGTCAATCGCGTGGATGCCTTCGCCGACCATCAGGTTCACGAACAGGTGGCCGAAGATGAGGACCACCAGCACCACACCGGACAGGCGCATGAACAGCCAGGCGATCATCTCGAAGTTGCCCTTGGATCCGCCGCTGCGGCGGTACTGGGGAGCAATGCGCCCGCTGCGTGGGCTCTCGATCGTTGCAGTCATGGCTTAGTGACCTCCGAGGGCGAGGGACAGGTGGCGGATGGAGAAGGCAACCATGGTCACGAGCCAGAGGGCCAGGACGGCCCACAGCATCTGGCGCTGGTACTTGGCGCCCTTCTTCCAGAAGTCGACCGCAATGATCCGCAGGCCGTTGAAGGCGTGGAAAACGATGGCAGCCACAAGGCCGGTTTCACCCAGCGCCATCAGCGGATTCTTGTAGGCGCCGATGACGGCGGTGTAGGCCTCCGGTGACACACGCACCAAGGAGGTGTCCAGGACGTGGACCAACAAGAAGAAAAAGATCACTACACCGGTAATACGGTGTCCTACCCAGGACCACATGCCTTCACGGCCGCGGTACAAGGTGCCAGCTGGTTTTGTCGGCACTGATAAACCTCCCTGCAACACAGCGGCGCTGGCATGAGATCCATGCGGGGGGAACGCCTGCTGCGAGAGCACTCGTAGCTCAGGCCTAAATCTAGGCTTCGCTAACAGCTTATTCAATTTAGTCGATTGATGGTGCCCAGTGCTGGAGCGGATTTTCCGGCGAAATGAGACGAACGCCACACATCCGGACGTGTGCGGGACACATTGCAGTCCAAAACGCGGGCCATCGCTGGGCAGGGGAGCCGCCCGCAGCCCTTCAGCTAAAGTAGCCGTGATGAGTACAGACAAAGTGACAAGCCCGGCTTCACCCCTGGACCGCTTCATCGCGGTGATTCCGGCAGGCGGCGTGGGGACCCGCCTCTGGCCCCTGTCACGCGCAGCAGCTCCCAAGTTCCTTCATGACCTCACCGGATCGGGCAGCACCCTGCTGCGCGCCACCTATGACCGGCTGCACCCCCTCGCGGGCAACCGGATGCTGGTGGTGACCGGCCAGGCGCACCGCGAAGCCGTGTGCCGCCAGCTTCCCGAGGTCCGTGACTCAGACCTGGTCCTGGAATCGGAGCCCAAGGACTCCGGTGCCGCGATCGGCCTTGCGGCGGCGATCCTGCATGAACGCGATCCCGACACCATCATGGGTTCCTTCGCCGCGGACCAGGTGATCAGCCCCGACGACCTGTTCCAGCAGGCGGTCCGGGAGGCCATCCACACCGCTGCCGCGGGCAAGATCGTGACGATCGGCATTAAGCCCACCCACCCGTCCACCGGATTCGGCTATATCCGTTCGGGAAAGGCGCTGAACATCGAGGGGGCACCCAGTGCCCACGACGTGGTGGAGTTCGTCGAAAAGCCGGACGAGACCGTGGCCCAGCAGTATGTGGACAGCGGCGACTACGTCTGGAACGCCGGCATGTTCGTGGCGCCCGTGTCGCTGATGCTCAAGCACCTCGAGGCCAACCAGCCCAACCTGTTCCAGGGCCTGCAGGAAATTGCCCGTGCCTGGGACACCCCGCAGCGCGACGAAGTCACCGCCCGGATCTGGCCCACCCTGCCCAAGATCGCCATCGACTACGCAGTGGCCGAGCCCGCCGCCGAAGCCGGGGACGTCGCCGTCGTGCCCGGGACCTTCCGCTGGGACGACGTTGGGGACTTCGCCTCTGTGGGCCGCCTTAACAGCGCCAAGGAAGTGGACGATGTCACGGTCCTCGGCGAAGGCGCCCGCGTGTTCACCGAAAACTCAAGCGGCGTCGTGGTCACCGACACCAAACGTGTCATTGCCCTGATCGGGATCCAGGACGTCGTCATCGTGGATACCCCGGACGCCCTCCTGGTGACCACCATGGCCAATTCCCAGCGCGTCAAGGCTGCCGTGGACGCACTCAAGGCCAGCGGCGACACGGACGTCCTCTGACCGGAAACCTGCCGGCGCCCCGGGCGCCGGCAGGACCGGGATGTAATGCGGCTCAGTGAATGGACGCCAACGCCGCCACCATCGCTAGAGTGAAACAGTGCGCAACTACACTACTGAAGCCGAGCCCACCGCACTGGTGGCTCCCTGGCTCGAACCGCTCCTGCCGGAACTGATCGAATTCCGCCGGGACCTGCACGCGCACCCGGAACTGTCCTTCAAGGAGTTCCGCACCACCGACAAGCTCGCCGAGCGGCTCGAAGCCGCAGGGCTGAGCCCCCGCCGCCTGGAAGGCACCGGCCTCACGGTGGACGTGGGCGAAGGGCCCATCGCCACGGCGCTGCGCGGTGACATCGATGCATTGCCCATCATCGAAGAGACCGGGCTGCCCTTCGCCTCGAAGAACCACGGTGTCACGCATGCCTGCGGCCACGATGTGCACACCACCACCATGCTGGGCATCGCCCTGGTCCTGCACCGCATGCACCAGGACACGCCCCTCGGGGCCACCGTCCGGATCATCTTCCAGCCCGCCGAGGAAACCATGCCCGGCGGCGCGCACTCCTGCATCGAACAGGGAGTCCTGGAAGGCGTTCCCCGGATCCTGGCGCTGCACTGCGACCCGCGGATCGAGGTGGGCAAGGTGGGTACCCGGATCGGCGCCATCACCTCCGCGTCGGACACCATCCGGATCGAACTGTCCGGACGCGGCGGCCACACCTCCCGCCCGCACCTCACCGAGGACCTCGTGTTCGCGCTGGCGCAGATCGCCATCAATGTCCCGGCCGTCCTGTCCCGCCGGGTGGACGTCCGGAGCGGCGTCTCGGTGGTGTGGGGACAGATCACCGCAGGCTCGGCGCCCAACGCCATCCCGGGCACCGGCTACATGGCAGGGACCATGCGCTGCCTGGACCGGGACGCATGGCACGCCGCCGGCGAACTGCTGGACGAGGTGGTGCACCAGGTGGCCGCACCCTACGGCGTCGATGTGCACCTGGAGCACACCAGGGGAGTGCCGCCGGTGGTGAACTCCGAACACGAGACGGCGATCATTGAGGCCGCCGCCCGCGCTGAGATCGGCGAGAGCGCCGTGGTGCTGACACCCCAGTCCATGGGTGGCGAGGATTTTGCTTGGTTCCTGGCCGAACTCCCCGGCGCCATGATGCGGCTGGGTACAAAGACCCCCGGCGGGGAGGACTACGACCTGCACCGCGGCGACTACATCCTGGACGAACGGTCCCTGGGCCTGGGCATCCGGGTGCTCACCGCGGCGGCCCTTCGCACCATCCGCGATCTGGAGCAGGCCCCCCTTTCCTGACCCCTGCGCGGTCAGCGTACCGGGCGGAAGGTGCCGCCCGGCAGGCAAAAAGTACGACGACGGTTCCATCGTCGCGTTCTTTCCGCAGGTAAGTTGTGCACAACTAAGTTGTGCGCTATATTTAAGTCATGACCGAAGCACCCCGCCTGGACCGGCAAGTATGTTTTGCGCTGTACTCGGCCTCCCGGGCCGCCACCGCTGTTTACCGGCCGGTCCTTGAAGAACTGGGCCTCACCTACCCGCAGTACCTGGTCATGCTGGTGCTGTGGGAAAGCGAGCCGCGGGGTGTCAAGGAACTTGGCGGCGAGCTCGGTCTGGACTCGGGCACTTTGTCGCCCCTCCTTAAGCGGCTGGAAGCACTGGGGTTCGTTGAGCGCCGCCGCTCCGGCGAGGATGAGCGCCGCGTCGCGGTCCACCTCACGCCGGCCGGCCGGAGCCTCAGCGGCCCGGCCAGCGCCATCCCGCAGCGGCTGGCCGATGCTGCGGGCCTCACCCTGGACGAACTTGAACAGCTTCGGACCACCCTGGGCAAGCTCACGTCCGCACTGCACGAATCACTGTGACTGCCGGCTCCGGCACCATCCCATCTACAGGACGGAATTTCTCCATGAAAACCCTCTATACCGCCGAGGCGCTGGCTTCGGGCGAAGGCCGTGACGGTACCGCACGCAGCAACGACGGCCGGCTGGCCGTGGACTTGGCCAGCCCGGCCGAACTGGGCGGCAGCGGCCAGGGCACCAACCCCGAACAGCTTTTCGCTGCCGGCTATGCGGCCTGCTTCCACTCCGCACTGCGCCTGGTGGGACGCAAGGCCGGCGCGGACCTCACGGACTCCGCCGTCGCAGCCAAAATCCATCTGGGTCAACTGGACGGCGGCGCCGGCTTCGGGCTGGCAGCCGAGCTGGAAATCGCCCTTCCCGCCCTGGACCTGGCCACCGCGGAGGACCTCGTGGCCAAGGCGCACCAGGTCTGCCCCTACTCAAACGCTACCCGCGGCAACATCACCGTCGACCTCAAGATCCTGGAGTACGCAGCATGAGCACAGCACTCGCAACCACCACCCGTGAAATCCGGCTTGCCTCCCGCCCCGTCGGGCGCCCCTCCGGCGACAACTTCGAGCTGGCAGAGTCACCGCTTCCCGCCCTCGAAGACGGCCAGATCCTGGTGCGCAACCTCTTCATGTCCGTGGACCCCTACATGCGGGGCCGCATGAACGACGTCAAGTCCTACTCCGCACCCTTCGCCGTGGGCAAGGCGCTCGACGGCGGCGCCGTGGGTGAAGTGATCGCGTCCCGTTCGTCGGCACACCAGGAGGGCGACGTCGTCGTCCATGCCCTGGGCTGGCGCGAGTACGCCGTAGTGGACGGCAACGCCGCCACCCCCGCCCGCACGGACCTGGCGCCGGCGCAGGCCTTCCTCGGTGCCCTGGGCATGACCGGGCTGACGGCTTACACCGGCCTGCTCAAGGTTGCCGAATTCAAGCCCGGCGACGCCGTCTTCGTCTCGGGCGCCGCCGGTGCCGTGGGCTCACTGGTGGGCCAGATCGCCAAGGCCATGGGTGCCTCACGGGTCATCGGCTCCGCCGGCTCGCCCGCCAAGGTGGCGCGCCTCCTGGAACTCGGCTTCGACGCCGCCTTCGACTACCACGACGGCCCCGTGCTGGAGCAGCTGGAGAAGGCCGCGGGCCCCGCCGGCATCGACGTCTACTTCGACAACGTGGGTGGCGAGCACCTGGAAGCCGCACTGGCCGTCCTCAACGTGGGCGGGCGGGTAGCCATGTGCGGCGCCATCGCACAGTACAACTCCACCGAACCCACGCCGGCGCCCCACAACCTGATGCAGGCAATCGGCAAGCAGCTGACGCTGCGCGGCTTCCTGGTGGGCGGGCAGCGCCAGCACGCCGCCGAGTTCGCGGAGAAGATGGCCGGCTGGCTGGCCGACGGAACCATCAGCTATGACGAGACGATCGTTGACGGGCTGGAAAATGCGCCGCAGGCCTTCATGGACCTCCTGGACGGGGCTAACACCGGCAAGATGCTGGTCCGGCTCTAACCACCGCAGCAACCCGCAAGCAGTAGGGGCACCGCCTTCCGCGGTGCCCCTACTGCTTGGTAACAACTTGTAAACAATCTCCCGGATGAACTCCCGCCGTGCTATGGGGACGTGGCGCAGGCCACTAAAGTGAGTGCCATCAGTGCGCTCCGGCGCAGTGCTGCGTGCCTTCAGTGAAAACAGAATTTCAGCGCCGAAACGGACACTCATTGAATTCCAGCCCGTAGCGCCACTCGCATCATCCCTGGAGGAAAATTGAAGAAATCACTGCGTGCCAGCTTCAAGCGCGGTTCAATGGCCGGCGTGGCCACCCTCGGTGCGTCCGCACTTGTGCTGACCGGCTGCGGTGCAGCACCGGAAGCAGGAAGCACCGCATCCGCAGGTGCCAGCGACTACACGGGCTGCATCGTCTCGGACTCCGGCGGATTCGATGACCAGTCGTTCAACCAGTCCTCCTACGAGGGACTGAAGAAGACCGAGAAGGACCTTGGCATCAAGGTCAACCAGATCGAGTCCAAGACCAACAACGACTTCGAGCCCAACCTGCGCGCCATGGTCACCGCCGGCTGCAACCTGACCATCACGGTCGGCTTCCTGCTGGGCGACGCCACCAAGGCACAGGCCACCGCCAACCCGGACAAGCACTTCGCCATCATCGACTTCGGCTACGACCAGCCCATCAGCAACGTCAAGCCCATCATCTACGACACCGCCCAGGCAGCGTTCCTGGCCGGCTATCTGGCCGCCGGCACCACCAAGACCGGAACCGTGGCCACCTTCGGCGGCATCAAGATCCCCACCGTCACCATCTTCATGGACGGCTACGCGGACGGCGTGAAGTATTACAACGAGCAGAAGGGCAAGAACGTCAAGCTGCTCGGCTGGAACAAGGATGCCCAGGACGGCAGCTTCACCGGCGACTTCGAAAAGCAGGACGTAGGCAAACAGCTGACCAAGAACTTCCTGGACCAGGGCGCCGACATCGTCATGCCGGTGGCCGGTCCCGTGGGCAAGGGTGCGGGCGCCGCCCTCAACGAGGCCAAGGCGGCCGGCAAGGACGTCAAGCTCATCTGGGTTGACTCCGACGGCTACCTCACCGCCCCGGACTACAAGGGCATCATGCTCTCCTCCGTCATGAAGCAGATGGGCGAAGCCGTGGAGACCGTGGTGACCGAGGACAAGGACGGCAAGTTCAACAGCACTCCGTACGTTGGCACCCTGGCCAACGACGGCGTGCAGCTGGCACCGTTCCACGACCTTGATTCCCAGGTCCCCGCGGAGCTGAAGTCCGATCTCGAGAAGATCAAGAAGGACATCATCGACGGAAAGCTGAAGGTCGAGTCCGCAGCAAGCCCCAAGGCCTGATCCACCACAGGAAGCGCCACCGCCGGTCCACCACCCACTGGCCGGCAGGTGGCGCTTTTTGCTGGCCGAACGTTTACCGCGCACGGCCGGCCACTCCCGGTGCTGCAGCCACTAGGCTGGTGCTGCAGCCATATATCCCGTCCGGTCTGATCACCGGACGCTTCGAGATTGGTCAGAGTTTTGAAACTTGAGCTTCGAGGGATCACCAAGCGATTTGGCACGCTGCTGGCCAACGACCACATTGACGTGGTGGTTGAGCCCGGACAGATCCATTGCCTCCTGGGCGAGAACGGGGCGGGCAAATCCACCCTGATGAACGTGCTCTACGGGCTCTATGAGCCCACCGAAGGCGACATCCTCATCGACGACAAGCCCGTCGCCTTCCGCGGCCCCGGCGATGCCATGGCGGCGGGAATCGGCATGGTGCACCAGCACTTCATGCTGGTGCCCGTCTTCACCGTGGCGGAGAACGTAGCCCTGGGCGCCGAGCCCACTAAGGCCGCAGGTTTCCTGAACCTGGACCAGACCCGGCAGCGCATCAAGGAAATCTCCGACCAATACGGTTTCAACGTGGACCCGGACGCCCTGGTTGAGGACCTGCCGGTGGGCGTCCAGCAGCGCGTGGAAATCATCAAGGCCCTGGTCCGGGATGCCCGGGTCCTGATCCTTGATGAACCCACCGCCGTGCTCACCCCGCAGGAAACGGACGAACTCCTGGACATCATGCGCCAGCTCAAGTCGCGCGGGACTTCCATCGTCTTCATCTCGCACAAGCTGCGCGAGGTCAAAGCAGTCTCGGACACCATCACCGTGATCCGCCGCGGCAAGGTGGTGGGCACCGCCGATCCTGCCGCCTCCACCACCGAGCTGGCCTCGATGATGGTGGGCCGCGCCGTCAGCCTCACCCTGGACAAAGCCCCCGCCCAGCCCAAGGAAACCACGTTCGAAGTCCGCGACCTCACCGTCGTCGCACCTAACGGCCAGCACGTGGTGGACCACCTCAGCTTCCACATCAGGCGCGGCGAAATCCTGGCCATCGCCGGCGTCCAGGGCAACGGGCAGACCGAACTCACCGAAGCCATCCTGGGCCTCCAGGAGAGGGTCACCGGCTCCATCGTCCTTGACGGCAAGGAACTCGTGGGCCGGTCCGTCAAGGAAGTGCTGGAAGCCGGCGTCGGGTTCGTCCCCGAAGACCGCAAGGTGGACGGACTCGTGGGCACCTTCTCCGTGGCCGAAAACCTGGTCCTTGACCTGTACGACAAGCCACCCTTCGCCAAGGGGATCAGCATGAGCCCGGCGAAAGTCATGGAGAACGCCAAACAGCGCATCGGTGAGTTCGACGTCCGCACGCCGTCGGCCGCGGCGGCCGCCGGCACCCTGTCCGGCGGCAACCAGCAAAAGCTGGTGATGGCCCGTGAACTTTCGCGCCCCCTGCGGCTCTTCATCGCATCCCAGCCCACCCGCGGTGTCGACGTCGGTTCCATCGAGTTCCTGCACCGGCGCATCGTCGCCGAGCGCGACCAGGGCACCCCGGTCATGATCATTTCCACCGAGCTTGACGAAGTAATGGAACTGGCGGACCGCATCGCCGTTCTCTACAAGGGCAAGCTGGTGGGCACCGTGCCCGCCGGAACCAGCCGGGACGTGCTGGGCCTCATGATGGCCGGCATCCCGCCGGAAGAACACACACCGGAAGAACAGACGCCGGACGGACATTCCCCGGTACACCATGCACAGACCCCGCAGGCCGGCACCCCGGCCCCTGCCTCCAACGCCGAGGGAGCCGATCATGCCTGACCAGCAATCCCCAGAACACACCCCGGACGCGCAGCCCGCGCCGCCGCCCCACGACAGCCAGGAGACCGCGGCCGGGGAACAAACCGCTGCGGCCGTGGCCGTCGATACCGCCGGCGGAGCCATGCAGCCCTCGGCGGTTCCGGGCACGGCGCAGAGTGGACAGCTGCCCGGGGACTCTGGGACCGTCCTGCGCCGGATCTTCACCGGAAGCGGCATGGTGTCGGTGCTCGCGGTGCTGCTCGCCCTCATTCTCGGCGGACTTCTCATCGCCAGCACTGACAAGCAGGTTGCCAGCACCGCGGGCTACTTCTTCGCCCGGCCCACCGACATGCTGGCAGCGGTATGGAATGCCGCCACCCGCTCCTACATTGCCCTGTTCCAGGGCTCGGTCTTCAACCCCCGCGGCAACGGACTCGCCGCGCAGTTTGCGCCGCTCATGGAGACCCTGACCATCGCCACACCGCTGATCACGGCGGGCCTGGGCGTGGCGCTGGCCTTCCGGGCGGGGCTCTTCAATATCGGCGCCCAGGGCCAGATCATCGTGGCCGGCATCCTGGCCGCCTGGGTGGGTTTCGCTCTCCACCTTCCGGTGGGACTACACCTGCTGCTGGTCCTCGTGGCCGGCATTGTGGGCGGTGCCCTCTGGGGCGGCCTCGCCGGCCTGCTCAAAGCCCGGACCGGTGCGCATGAGGTCATCCTGACCATCATGTTCAACTACATCGCCCTGTATTTCCTGCGCTACCTGCTGAACACGCCGGCCTTCCAGCGGCCGGGGGAGTCCAACCCGATTTCGCCCATCCTGGATCCCAGCGCCGTGTATCCGCAGATCCTGGGCAGCCAGTACAGGCTGCACCTGGGCTTCATCCTGGCCATCGGTGCCACCGTCCTGGTGTGGTGGCTCCTCAACCGGTCCACGGTGGGCTTCGAATTCCGTGCCGTGGGCGCCAACCCCAAAGCAGCGCAGACCGCCGGCATCAACGTCTCACGGTCCACCATCCTGGTCATGGCCATCGCCGGTGGCCTTGCCGGCATGTCCGGCGTGGCCCAGGTGGCCGGAACCGAAAAGGTGCTGACCGACGGCGTCGCCGCCACGTACGGCTTTGACGCCATCACGGTGGCGCTCCTGGGGCGTTCGACGCCGTGGGGCACCTTCGCGGCCGGCCTGCTCTTTGGCGCCTTCCGCGCCGGGGCGGTCCAGATGCAGATCCAGACCGGCACCCCCATCGACATCGTCCTGGTGGTGCAGTCCCTGATTGTCCTTTTCATCGCCGCACCGCCACTGGTCCGGGCCGTCTTCGGCCTCAACCCGCGGCGCAGGAAGCCCGCACGCGCAGCCAAGTCCGGGCAGGCAGCCACTACCGGAGGTGCCGCATGAGCACAACAGTTTCCTCGCCCAGGCCGGGCAGCCCGAAGCCCGGGGGCGCCGGGGCAGCCGCACCTGCCACAGTGCTCGCGGCGAAGCCGGTCAGCTGGAAGACCCCCGTGCTGCTGGCCGTGTTCGCCCTGGTGTCGCTGGTGTTCTTCGGCTTCCTGGCACCCAGGCAGACCGCCAGCTTCGGCATCTCCACCGGGGGCGACTTCTTCCAGCTCCCGGCCTTGGAAATCAATGCCTTCGCCGGCGGCATCGTCCTGTCGGTGCTGCTGGTGGCGCTCGCCGGATACGCGGTGTTCCTCAAGACCAAGGGCCAGCCGGCTCCCGGCTGGCTGCCGGTCACCTTCATTGTGATCTTCGTGGCGGCCTTCCTCATCTGGGTGGTGGGCGGAGCCCGCACACCCGCCATCTCACTGGCCGGCCTCATCGCCGGGTCCGTGACCCTCGCGGTTCCGCTCGTGTTCGGCTCGCTGTCCGGCGTCCTGTGCGAGCGGGTGGGCGTCGTCAACATCGCCATCGAAGGGCAGCTGCTCGGCGGGGCGTTCACCGCAGCCATCGTTGCCAGCATGACGAAGAACGCCTTCATTGGACTGCTCGCGGCCGCCATAGCCGGTGCAGTGGTATCCATGGTGCTCGCACTGTTCAGCATCAAGTACCTGGTCAACCAGATCATCGTCGGCGTCGTCCTCAACGTCCTGGTGTCCGGCGTGACAGGCTTCCTGTTCAGCACCGTGATGCAGGCCAACAAGGCGCAATTCAACTCTCCGCCCGGCCTGGACGTCATCGATATCCCCGTCCTCTCCAGCATCCCGATCATCGGGCCCATCCTGTTCCGGCAGTCCCTGGTTGGCTATCTCATGTACGTGGCCGTCGCAGTGGTGTGGGTGGGCCTTTTCAAGACCCGGTGGGGACTGCGCGTCCGCGCCGTGGGGGAGCACCCGCAGGCGGCAGACACCCTGGGCATCAACGTCAACGCCACCCGGTTCTGGAACGTCACCCTGGGCGGCGCCGTCGCCGGCATCGGCGGTTCGTTCTTCACCCTGGTGGCCATTGACAGCTTCACCAAGGAAATCTCCGGCGGCCGCGGCTTCATCGCGCTGGCTGCGCTGATCTTTGGCCGCTGGAACCCGGTGGGTGCGTTCTTCGCGGCGCTCCTGTTCGGCTTCGCGGACAACCTGCAAAGCATCGTGACCATCATCGGAACGCCGGTGCCCAGCCAGTTCATGGCCATGCTGCCATACCTGGTGACCGTCCTCGCCGTCGCCGGGCTGGTGGGCAAGTCCAGGGGGCCGGCAGCCAGCGGCATCCCGTACGTCAAGGGATGACCGGCATGGAGGAGCTTGACGTGGATAAAGCGGAGAAGGCTGACGTGCACCGTGGCGGTTCCCTGGCGGGAAGCCGGCATGACAGCGGCGCGCAGCCTGTTGACTGGGCAGCCCTTGAAGAGGCTGCAGCGGCCGCCATGAAGAATGCCTACGCCCCGTACTCGAAGTTCCCGGTGGGAGCCGCGGCCCTGACCGGGGACGGCCGGATTGTCAGCGGCTGCAACGTGGAAAATGCCTCCTACGGCCTGACCCTCTGCGCCGAGTGCGTCCTGGTGGGGGAACTGCAGATGACCGGCGGGGGACTGCTGCGGGCGTTCTACTGCGTGGACGGTGAAGGCACCGTCCTCATGCCCTGCGGCCGCTGCCGACAGCTACTGTACGAATTCAGCGCCCCCGGCATGCAGCTCATGACCAGCCGCGGAATCAAGACCATGGACCAGGTGCTGCCCGATGCCTTCGGTCCCGAACACCTGGAGGAGACCCGTTGACCGGCAATAAAGCAGAGGCGTTCGACGCCGTAGACATCATCCGCACCAAGCGCGACAAAGGGACGCTGAGCCCCGAACAGATCGACTGGACCATCGACGCCTACACCCGGGGCGCCATCGCGGATGAACAGATGGCGGCCCTGAACATGGCCATCCTGCTCAACGGTATGGACCGGGCCGAGATCGCCCGCTGGACGGCAGCCATGATCGCCTCCGGAGAGCGGATGGACTTCTCCAGCCTGCGGCGCCCTGACGGCGGCCTGAAGTACACCACGGACAAGCATTCCACCGGTGGGGTGGGGGACAAGATCACCCTCCCGCTGGCCCCGCTGGTGGCGGTTTTCGGCGTGGCTGTCCCGCAGTTGTCCGGCCGCGGCCTGGGCCACACCGGGGGCACCCTGGACAAGCTCGAGTCCATTCCCGGCTGGCGGGCCAACCTGGCCAACGACGAGATCCTTGCCCAGCTCCAGGATGTGGGTGCGGTGATCTGTGCCGCCGGTGCAGGCCTGGCCCCGGCGGACAAGAAGCTCTACGCCCTGCGCGACGTCACGGGAACGGTGGAGGCCATTCCGCTGATCGCCTCGTCCATCATGAGCAAGAAGATCGCTGAGGGCACCGGCTCACTGGTGCTGGACGTCAAGGTGGGCAGCGGTGCCTTCATGAAGGACGAAGCCACAGCGCGCGAACTGGCGGAGACCATGGTGGCGCTCGGCAAGGATGCAGGGGTCAACACGGTTGCGCTGCTGACCAACATGAACACCCCCCTGGGTTTGACCGCCGGCAACGCGATCGAGGTGGAGGAGTCCGTGGAGGTCCTGGCCGGCGGCGGCCCGGAGGACGTCGTGGAGTTGACCGTCCGGCTCGCCGAAGAGATGCTCGCCTGCGCAGGCGTGCAGGACGCCGACCCGGCCGCCGCCCTCAAGGACGGCCGTGCCATGGACGTATGGAACCGCATGATCACCGCCCAGGGTGGCGACCCCCGCGCGGTGCTCCCCGTGGCCAGGGAATCCGACGTTGTTTACGCCCCCGCCGACGGTGTGCTGGTGGAACTGGACGCACTCGCCGTCGGCGTGGCCGCGTGGCGGCTGGGTGCCGGCCGCGCGCGCAAGGAAGACGCGGTGCAGGCCGGCGCGGGAGTGTGCATGCACGCCAAGCCCGGAGCCACCGTGCGCGCCGGGGAACCCCTGATGACACTGCTCACCGACACCCCGGAGCGGTTCGCCCGCGCCCGGGAAGCCCTGGAACACGCCGTCGTTATCGCTCCGGAAGGTTCGCGGCCTGCCCAGCAGCTCATCATCGACCGCATAGCGTAGGACCCATGCAAGCCATCAATGACTTCATCCTCACCGCAGCCGGCCAGCCGTGGGTGCTGGTCCTGGTGCTGGCCTGCTGCATCATCGATGGCTTCTTCCCGCCCGTCCCCAGCGAGTCCGTGGTGGTGGGCCTCGCCGCCGTGGCCGCCACCGCTGATGTTCCCAACCCGATCCTCCTGGTGCTGGTGGCGGCAGCGGGGGCCTTCCTGGGAGACAACATCGCCTACCTGCTGGGCCGCCGGGTGGGCACAAGTCGCTGGGCGTGGATGCGCGGCCCCCGCATGCAGGCCGCCTTCCGCTGGGCGGGCCGGGAGCTTCACAAACGCCCGGCATCGCTGATCCTCGTAGCCCGGTTCGTCCCCATCGGCCGGGTGGCCGTGAACCTGACCGCCGGCGTCACGCACTACCCGCACCTGCGCTTCGTGGGCCTCACCATCCTTTCGGCCAGCCTGTGGGCCGGCTACTCGGTGGCGATCGGGCTCTTCTTCGGCCAGTGGTTTGAAAACAACCATCTGCTGGGCGCGGCCATTGCCATTGTCTGCGCCGTGGCATTGGGCATCGTGGTTGACCTGGTGATCAACAAATTCCGGGGTAAACCCAACGTGGTGGAACGGATCCGGGAACCCGGGGCCTGACCTGCGCGTTTAACGGGTAATTCCGGGCATTGGGGCGTAGCGGACAGGGCCCGGGGCGTGGGACACTTAGGAACGATTTCCGCTTTGGCTGCGGCACTTTGGCTGTGTCATTTTTCTACAGGAGCAACACCGCGTGGAGTTTATTAATGAGGCCGTGCTCCATGCAGCGGGCCAGTGGTGGATCTATCCCGTGCTGCTGGTGTTCTTCTTCGTGGACGGTTTCGCCATGGTGGTCCCCAGCGAGACCCTCATCGTGGCGCTCGCCGCCTTCTCACGGCACAGCGGCGAACCCAACCTCTGGATCCTCGGCCTCACGGCACTGGTCGGCGCCATAGCCGGTGACAACATGGCGTACATGCTCGGCCGCAGGATCGGCCTGGACCGGTGGGGCTGGATGCGCCGGCCCAAGGTCCGGAAAGTCTTCGCCTGGGCCCGCTATGAGCTGGAGAAACGCGGAGCGGTCCTGATCTTCACTGCCCGCTACATTCCCTGGGGCCGGGTGGCCGTCAACTACGTGGCCGGAAGCACCGGATTCTCGCACCGCCGCTTCTTCGTCTTCGACGCCTTTGCCTGCCTGACCTGGGTGGGCTACTCCCTTGGCATCGGCTTGCTGGCCAGTTCGTTCCCCTGGCTGCACCACAACCCGCTGCTGAGCGCGGGCATCGCCGTCGTCTTCGCCATTGTCCTGGGCATCCTCATCGACCACCTGCTCCGCTGGTGGCACAAGCGGCTGGGCCGGCAGGACGCCAACCAGCCCGATGAGTGGGCCGGTGAGTCCTCCGGTTCCGGTCAGGAGGACAGGCCGGGCACCCAGGCCCTCGTGTCCCGGTCAGCAGAAGCCGGTCCCGCCGGCAAGTAGCTCCCCGGAGCTGGACGGCGGCCTATGCGGGCCGGTTCCGGGCGGCTGGCTTTGAACTGCCGCCCACCCTAAGGTGGGAACGTGACTGAGCCCATTCTTGACGCTGCCCCTGCCATCGATTTTGACCTGAAGGACCTGCCCAAGGTTTCCCTTCACGACCACCTGGACGGAGGACTCCGTCCGGCCACCATCATCGAACTGGCCGAGGCCGTTGGCCACACGCTTCCCTCCACGGACCCCGTGGCCCTGGGCCAGTGGTTCCGCGATTCGGCCGACTCCGGATCCCTGGTCCGCTACCTGGAGACGTTCGACCACACCGTGGCCGTCATGCAGACCTACGACGGACTGTTCCGCGTCGCCAAGGAATTTGTCGAAGACCTCGCGGACGACGGCGTGGTGTACGGCGAAGTGCGCTGGGCGCCCGAGCAGCACCTCCAGAAGGGCCTCAGCCTCGACGAGGCCGTGGAGGCTGTCCAGGACGGCCTGGAAGCCGGCGTCGAAGCCGTCTCCGAGACCGGACGCGAGATCCAGGTAGGCCAGCTGATCACCGCCATGCGCCACGCCGACCGCGGCCAGGAGATCGCCGAACTGGCGGTCCGCCACCGCAACCAGGGGGCCGTGGGCTTCGACATTGCCGGCGCTGAGGACGGGTTCCTGCCCAGCCGCTTCCGGGACGCCTTCACCTACCTCGCCCAGCACAATTTCCCGGCCACCGTGCACGCCGGTGAGGCTGCCGGGCTGGAGAGCATCCAGTCTGCACTGGTGGACGGCCGCGCGCTGCGGCTGGGGCACGGCGTCCGCATCGCCGAGGACATCATGGTGGAATTCGACGACGACGAGGAAGCCGGTGACACCGTAGGCCTGGTCACCCTGGGCGACCTCTCCAGCTGGATCCGCGACCGCGGCATCGCCCTGGAAATCTGCCCATCCTCCAACCTGCAGACCGGCGCCATCGCGGAGTTCGGTGAAGGCATCGAAAGCCACCCCCTGGACATGCTCTACCAGCTGGGCTTCAACGTCACCATCAACACCGACAACCGCCTGATGAGCGGCGTCACCCTGACGGACGAATTCAACCTGCTGGTGGAAACCTTCGACTACGACCTCGACGACCTGCTGGAGCTCACTCTCAACGCTGCCGAGGCATCCTTCCTGCCCCTGGAGGAAAAGGAAGCGCTGGTGGAGTACATCAACGACGCCTACGCCAACCTTGGCTGATCCCGAATCCCGGCCCGGCAGTTCCGCCACCGAGGAACTGCTGGGCCGCATCGCCCAGCTGCGCGAACACTGCCCCTGGATGGGTGCCTTGACGCACGCCTCCCTGGTGGAATACCTCCTGGAGGAGGCCTACGAAGCGGCCGAAACCATCGAGGACGGCCACCCCGAGGCCGAACTGCAGGGCGAGCTGGGCGACGTGCTGCTCCAGGTGGTGCTCCATGCCCGCCTCGCGGAGGAGCGCGGTGCCTTCGCGTTCGACGACGTGGCGCGCGGCCTGGGTGCCAAGATGGTCCGCCGGAACCCCCATGTTTTCCGGCCCGATGGCTCCCTGCAGGACAGCTTCCCGGCCACCGTGGCGGAGATCGAGCAGAAGTGGGACGCCGTCAAACGTGCCGAAAAGCCTGAACGGCAGGATCCCTTCGAAGGAATTCCGCAGGCACTCCCGGCACTGGCCAGGGCGCAAAAGTCATTGGACCGCGCCGCCCGCGCCGGCCTGGGGCTGCCCGCGGGGATTCCCGTCCCCGACAACGAGGAGGAGCTCGGAAACCAGCTTCTCGCCGTCGTCCGTTCTGCCCGGGACAACGGCATGGACGCAGAGCGTGCCCTGCGCAGTGCCGTCCGCCGCTACCAGCGTGGCCAGAGGGACCAAAGTGGCCACACGCCATCATGACGTCCAGGCCATGACCGGTTTGAGTAACCGCGAGCACTCTCGACTAGGCTGGACCCTGACGAGTACGTCGAGTTTTCTGCCTGATTCCCCCCGTTAATCGCCCATAAGGAGCAAATTCATGGCGCTTATCGATGCCATCCACGCCCGCGAGATCCTCGATTCCCGCGGCAACCCCACCGTCGAAGTTGAAGTCCTGCTTTCGGACGGCCAGATCGGCCGCGCGGCCGTTCCCTCCGGTGCCTCCACCGGCGAGCACGAAGCAGTCGAGCTGCGTGACGGCGACAAGGGCCGTTACCTCGGCAAGGGCGTGCAGAAGGCCGTCGACGCCGTGATCGACCAGATCGCCCCCGCCCTGACCGGCTTCGACGCCACCGACCAGCGCAGCATCGACCAGGCCATGCTGGACCTGGACGGGACCCCCAACAAGGGCAAGCTCGGCGCCAACGCCATCCTGGGTGTCTCCCTGGCCGTCGCCAACGCCGCGGCAGCGTCCGCCGACCTGCCGCTGTACAAGTACCTGGGCGGCCCCAACGCCCACGTCCTCCCCGTGCCGCTGATGAACATCCTCAACGGTGGCTCCCACGCCGACTCCGACGTCGACATCCAGGAATTCATGATCGCCCCCATCGGCGCCGAGACCTTCTCCGAGGGCCTGCGCTGGGGCGTTGAGGTCTACCACAACCTCAAGTCCGTGCTGCAGCAGAAGGGCCTGTCCACCGGCCTCGGCGACGAAGGCGGCTTCGCGCCCAACCTGCCGTCCAACCGCGCAGCCTTGGACCTGATCCAGGAAGCCATCAAGAACGCCGGCTACACCCCGGGCAAGGACATCGCCCTGGCCCTGGACGTTGCCTCCTCCGAGTTCTACAAGGACGGCGCCTACCAGTTCGAGGGCAAGGCACTGTCCGCCAGCGACATGAGCGCCTACTACGCCGAGCTCGTTGCGGATTACCCGCTGGTTTCCATCGAGGACCCGCTGGACGAGAACGACTGGGACGGCTGGAAGACCCTTACCGACGCCATCGGCGACAAGGTCCAGCTGGTGGGTGACGACCTCTTCGTCACCAACCCCTCCATCCTGCAGCGCGGCATCGACACCCGGACCGCCAACTCCCTGCTGGTCAAGGTCAACCAGATCGGTTCACTGACCGAGACCCTGGACGCCGTCAGCCTGGCCCAGCGCGCCGGCTACACCACCATCACCTCGCACCGCTCCGGCGAAACTGAGGACACCACCATCGCCGACATCGCGGTGGCCACCAACGCCGGCCAGATCAAGACCGGCGCCCCGGCCCGCTCCGAGCGCGTAGCGAAGTACAACCAGCTGCTGCGCATCGAAGAGGAACTGGACGACGCCGCACGCTACGCCGGACGCAGCGCGTTCCCGCGTTTCAAGGGCTAGTAACCGCCTAAACCCATCCGCGGTGGCTATGGTTGAAAGACCATAGCCACCGCTGTTGTTTCCGGCAGCAGTCAATGTCCAGCACAGATAGTGGCGGCCCAGGCAGGCTGCGTTTCAGGAGTGTCATGGCTACCCGCCGCCCCAAAGTCCCCAAGGTTGCCCCCGCCCGTCCGGCGAAGACGGCGGACCACGACGCCTCCTCCACCGGTGCAGACGTGATCCGGGCAGATTTCCGCCCGGCCAAGGGCGGGGGGTCGGCAGCCTCCGCACCATCAAAGGACAACGGCCGGGCAACCCCGGGCAAGGGCTCCGGGAAGCCGGGGGAGGCCCACGGGGCCGGGCCACGCGCCGGACACAAGGGCAGCAGCCAGGCGGATGGGGACGGGGCCCACGGCCACGACGTGGACCAGCACCCTGTGCCCGCGAAGGCGTTCTCCGGCCGCATGCTGGCACTGGCCGTGGTGATGATCGCCATTACCATCATGCTGGCGCCCACGGTCAAGATTTTCTTCGACAAGAAGGCCGAGATCGACGCCCTCAACGCTGATATCGCCGCACGCCAGGCCGAAGGCGACGCCCTCCGGCAGCAGGTTTCCCGCTGGCAGGACCCCAACTACGTCAAGCAGCAGGCCCGCGACCGCATTAACATGGTTATGCCGGGCGAAACCGGCTACTGGGTTTTTGGCAGCGATGAGCCGGCCGGAGAAAGCAGTAGCCCCGCCGGCACAGCAGCACAAGACCCCGCCGATCTGCCGTGGGTGGATTCCCTGTGGGAGTCCATCAGGCGCGCGGCCACAGACTGAACCGCACAGGAAGGACGGCCCGCGACAGTGGAACACAACACGGCAGCCGCCCGGGACGAATCCCGCCAACCAACAGCACACGACCTTGAAGTACTGAGCAGGCAGCTGGGACGCCCCGTCCGCGACGTCGTGGAGATTCCGGCGCGCTGCGTCTGCGGCAACCCGCTGGTGGCCGCCACCGCGCCCCGGCTCAGCAACGGCACCCCGTTCCCCACCACCTTCTACCTGACGCACCCGGTGATCACGTCCGCGGTTTCCAGGCTTGAAGCGGCCGGCGTCATGAACGCCATGAACGACCAGCTGGCCGGCGACGACGGACTCGCCGCCGCCTACCGGGCAGCCCACGAAGAGTACCTGGCCGCCCGCGAAGCCATCGGGCAGCGGTCAGGCATCGGCCCGGTGCCGGAGATCGACGGCGTCTCCGCCGGCGGGATGCCCACCCGCGTCAAATGCCTGCACGTCCTGGTGGGCCACTCCCTGGCAGCGGGCAGCGGCGTCAACCCCCTGGGCGACCAGGCGATCGGCATGATCAGCGAATGGTGGACTGCTGACAAGTGCTACTGCGACGGCGCCTGGGACACCGCCGGTGAGGCACCGTCCCGCGACCTGAGCCGCCACGGGCCCCAGGGGCTCCCGGACATCGTGGGCCGGCCCGCCCCGGTCCGGAAATCCGCCGGAACCACGGGAGTGCCCGAGTGACCCGCGTGGCCGCCATCGACTGCGGCACCAACTCCATCCGGCTCCTGATCGCCGCCATCGACCGCAGCAACGGCGGCACAACGCTCACCGACGTCCACCGCGAGATGCGCGTGGTCCGGCTGGGCCATGGAGTGGACGCCACCGGCGAGCTGGCTCCGGAGGCCTTGGAGCGCACGCTCGCCGCAACAGCCGACTACGCCCGCCTGATCAAGGAGCACGGCGCAGAGCGGATCCGCTTCGTCGCCACCTCCGCCAGCCGCGATGCCCGCAACCGGGACGTCTTCGTGGACGGCGTCAGGGAACTGCTGGGCGTGGAACCTGAGGTCATCTCCGGGGACGAGGAAGCTGCACTGTCCTTTGCCGGAGCCAGCAGCGTCCTGCCCGTCCTGGACGGCCAGCAGGTTCTCGTGGTGGACCTCGGCGGGGGAAGCACCGAGTTCGTCCTCGGCACCGCAGCGGGCGTCACCGCTGCCAGGTCCGTGAATATCGGCTGCGTCAGGCTGACCGAACGGCACCTGCGCAACGATCCGCCCACTGCCGAACAAATCGCCGCCGCAGAAGCCGACGTGGACGCAGCCATGGCCACTGCCGGCCGCGATGTGCCCCTGGAACACGCCACCGCCGTCGTCGGCGTTGCCGGGTCCGTCACCACCATCACCGCGCACGCACTCCACCTGCCGGAATACTCACCCAGCGCCATCCACGGGGCGGAACTGCCCATCGCGGACATCCGCGACGCCGCCACCGACCTGCTGAACATGACCCGCGCCGGCCGGGCAGCCCTGCCGTACATGCACCCCGGACGGGTCGACGTCATCGGCGCCGGGGGACTGGTGTGGCGGCGCATCCTGGAGCGGATGGGGGAGTTGACCGGCGGCAGGATCACCGCGGCCACCGCCAGCGAGCACGACATCCTCGATGGCATCGCCCTGAGCATCGGGTAGTCCATGCATTCCACCCCAGCTCCAACCCCGTTCGCATCCCGGACCGCGGCCGCCCTCATGGCCGTCCTGCTGGCCGCCTGCTGCCTGTGCGCCGGGCTGTTCACCGCCCCCGCCGCCCGTGCCGACGAGTGGCGTGACAAGGAATACTGGCTGGCAGACTCGGGCATCACCAAGGCCTGGGAAGTGTCCAAGGGCGCCGGCGTGAAGGTGGCCATCATCGACAGCGGCATCGATGCGCAACACCCGGACCTCAAGGGCGCCGTCGTCGGTGGCTACGACGCCTCAGGCTCAGGCCAGCCGGACGGCCTGAAGAGCGTCGGGTCCAAGCCTGAACACGGCACCCTGGTCGCCACCATGCTCGCAGGGCGCGGACACCAGCCCGCCGCTGCCAGCCCCAGCCCCAGCCCAGCGCCGACAGTTCCGCCGGACGGCATCATGGGCGTGGCCCCGGAAGCGCAGCTCCTCTCAGTTTCCACCTGGCTGGGCTCCGCAAACCCCTCCGGCAAGAGCGACCAGGACCAGATCCCGGAAGCAGTCCGCTGGGCCGTGGACAACGGCGCCAAGGTCATCAACATCTCGCTCGGCAGCACCACGCCGCAGTGGCCGCAAAGCTGGGACGCCGCCTTCCTGTATGCCGAACAAAAAGACGTGGTCATCGTGGCCGCCGCCGGAAACCGGGTGGGCGGCAACACCCAGGTGGGCGCACCCGCCACCATCCCGGGCGTCCTCACCGTTGCCGGCCTGGACCGCAGGAATGTGGCCAGCGTGGACGCGTCGTCGCAGGGCATCAGCATCGGCGTGGCCGCACCCGCCGAAAACCTCCTGGGCGGCCTTCCCGGCGGCGGCTATGCGGAATGGGCGGGAACCTCCGGGTCCACGCCCATCGTGGCCGGCGTTGCTGCCCTGATCCGGTCCAAGTGGCCGGACATGAGCGCCGAACAGGTCATCAACAGAATCGTCTCCACGGCCAAGGATGCCGGTGCACCGGGCAAGGACCCGCTGTACGGCTACGGCATCCTCAACGCCGAGGCTGCGCTGAAGGCCGACGTTCCTGAGACAAAAGTCAATCCGCTGGGCACCATCGCCGAGTGGATCCGCGTCCACCGGCGCGGCAATGCCGCCCCGGCAACGCCGCTTCCCACCGCAGCCCCGGCGCCCAGCGCGGCACCCACCCTGCCCGAAGCCACCGTGCCGGCCGCCAAGGCGCCGTCCCAGCGCGACAGTGCCATCGGCGCCGCCGTCGTGATCGGTTTTGCTGCCCTGTTCGTGGCGATTATTGCCGCTGCTGCCATCCAGCTCCGCCGCGCGGCCCGCAACCCTTCGCCGGCGGTGGAGGAACCCGACACGGGGGTCATGGAAAGCGTCAAGGAGCGCCCCGGTTCCAAGGTTACGGGGCCCGCCGACGGCTAGTGAAGATTTTCACAAACTCCTGTACCCTTGAAGAATGGCAACCACCCCACAGCTCCAGGACCGTCCCAGGGTACTCGTCGTCGGCGGCGGGTACGTCGGCCTCTACGTAGCACTCAAACTGCAGAAGAAGATCGCGAATGCCGGTGGCATCGTCACCGTCGTTGATCCCCTGCCCTACATGACCTACCAGCCCTTCCTCCCTGAGGTGGCCGGCGGCAACATCGAAGCCCGCCACGCGGTGGTCTCCCACCGCCAGCACCTCAAGCAGACCGAGCTCATCCAGGGCCGCGTCACGTCGATCGACCACGTCAACCGGACGGCCGTTGTGGCTCCTGCCGACGGCGGCGAGAACTTTGAAGTTCCCTACTTCGACGTCGTGCTCGCAGCCGGCGCCATCACCCGCACGTTCCCCATCAAGGGCCTCGCGGACAAGGGCATCGGCCTGAAGACCATCGAGGAAGCCGTTGCGCTGCGCAACAAGCTCCTGGAGCGCATCGAGGTTGCCTCCACCATGACGGACCCCGCCGCGCGCGCCCGGGCCCTCACCTTCGTCGTTGTCGGTGGCGGCTTCGCCGGCATCGAATGCATCACCGAAATGGAAGACCTCGCCCGCGCCGCTGTGCGCAATAACCCGCGCATCAAGCAGGAGGAAGTCCGCTTCGTCCTGGTTGAAGCCATGGGCCGCATCATGCCCGAGGTTACCGCCAAGCAGGCTGACTGGGTGGTTGAGCACCTGCGCAGCCGCGGCATCGAGGTGCTCCTGAACACCTCGCTGGACAGCGCCGAAGGCAGCCTGAAGCTGATCAACCTTCCGGACAAGACTCCCGCCCAGGAATTCGAGGCGGACACCCTTGTGTGGACGGCCGGCGTGCAGGCGAACCCGATGGTCCGCTCCACCGACTTCCCGCTCGAACCCCGCGGCCGCGTCCGCGTCCTGCCGGACCTGCGTATCTCCGGCGACGAAGGCATCGTGGAGAACGCCTGGGCCGCAGGTGACATCGCCGCTGTTCCGGACCTCACCGGCAAGGGCCTGCCGGACGGCACCTGCGTCCCCAACGCCCAGCACGCCCTGCGCCAGGCCAAGCGCCTCGCCAAGAACCTGTGGGCTTCCCGCTGGGACAAGCCGCTCGCTGACTACAAGCACAAGAACCTTGGTGCCGTGGCAGGGTTCGGCGAGTGGAAGGGCGTTGCCAACATCAATCTCCTGGGCCGGATCGGCCTCAAGGGCGGGCTCGCCTGGCTGGCCCACCGCGGCTACCACGGCATGGCCATGCCCACGGTGGAGCGTAAGTTCCGGGTCATCCTCAACTGGATTATCGGTTTCTTCGCCGGCCGCGACACCACGCAGCTGATGGACCTGGACAACCCCCGCGGTGCCTTCGTCTCTGCAGCCACCCCGGCCCCGAAGCCTGCCGCGGCGCCCGCAGCAGCACCGGCTGCCGGCTCCAGCGCTGTCGCTGCCGCCCCCAAGGAAACGGTAGCGGCCAACGCCAAGTAGCGCGCCTGCTTCACAGCGGCCGGCGGCGGCCGTCCCCTAAGCGGGGATGGCCGCCGCCGGCGTTTCCAGCCAACGCGTTCCG
This sequence comes from Pseudarthrobacter sp. C4D7, assembly GCF_013359725.1. GTDB lineage: Bacteria > Actinomycetota > Actinomycetes > Actinomycetales > Micrococcaceae > Arthrobacter. Next base: position 59,036 of record NZ_JABFMW010000005.1, read on the forward strand.
GGCAGGTACCATTGACCCGGCGCCCCAGTAGCCCAATTGGCAGAGGCAGCGGACTTAAAATCCGCGTGTTGTGGGTTCGAGTCCCACCTGGGGTACGTTCTGTTCCTCCGCTGCCACGGTGTGGCCATCTTGAAGCCGCCTGCACAGCAGGCGGCTTCCGCCGTTTAATTCCACATAGGCAACGACTGTTATAAGGCTGTGACCTCAGTCACTTAGTTTCCCTGCGGTCTATGCATTAGCTTGAACCTAAATCAGGAATACCTGGTCCAATTCCGGGCGCCGAAGCGCCCCATTGATCCGCAAGCGCATCGCATGGCCCTGTTTCGGAAGGCAGACAAATGTACCGAAAGAAAGTCCTCACCTCGTTGGCGGCAGCAGCCACATTCAGCATGCTGCTGTCGGCCTGTGCCAACCAGGCGGGCCCCGGCACCACGGAAAGCTCAGGTTCGTCCAGCAAGGTGAACATCCCTGCCATCTCCAAAGTGGACGTTCCCTCCGGTGCGGTCCTCCCGGCCGGCGACGGCAAGGGAAGCTGCCCGTCCAGCACCACGATCGCCTACGCCGGGGCACAGACCGGCCCCAACGCCCAGCTCGGCGTGAACATCTTCAACGGTGTGCAGCTGGCTGTCGACCAGCACAACAGGGCGAACCCCGGCTGCCAGGTCCAGTTCAAGAAGTTCGACACTGAAGGCGATCCCAACAAGGCCACGGGTCCAGTCACCCAGATGGTCAGCGAGCAGGACATCGTCGGCGTCATCGGGCTCCCGTTCTCGGGTGAATCCAAGGCCACGGGCAACATCTTCGAGCAGAAGGGCCTGGTGCACATCACCCCGTCCGCCACCAACCCCGGCCTGACCGAAAACGGCTGGACCACCTTCTTCCGCGGCCTCGGCAATGACGCCGTCCAGGGTCCCGCGGCCGCCAAGTTCCTCACCGGAAAGATTGGCGCCAAGAAGGTTTACCTGGTCCAGGACGACTCCGATTACGGCATCGGCCTTGGTACCTCCACCTCTGCAGGCCTGGGCAGCGCGCTGACCGGCACGGAAAAGGTGACCACCGGCCAGAAGGACTTCTCGGCCGTGATCTCCAAGATCATGAACGCCAAGGCTGACGCCGTGTACTACGCCGGCTACTACGCAGAGGGTGCCCCCTTTGCCCAGCAGCTCGTGGGCAAGGGCTTCACCGGCACGTTCGTTGGCCCTGACGGCGTCAAGGACGACCAGTTCATCAAGCAGGCAGGCGACGCTTCCAACAACGCCTACTTCACCTGCCCCTGCCTCCCGGGCGAACTGATCCCCGACTTCGCCTCGGCCTACAAGGAAATCTCCAAGGGCGCTGAACCGGGCACGTACTCCATCGAGGGCTACGACGCCGCCACCGTCCTCCTGTCCGGCATCGACGCAGGCAAGCAGAGCCGTGCAGACCTGCTGGCATGGGTCAAGGCCTACGACAAGGACGGCCTGAGCAAGCACTACAAGTGGGACGCCAAGGGTGAACTCCAGGCCCCGACCGTCTACGGCTACAAGGTGGAAAACGGCAAGATCGTTCCCGTCGGCCCCATCGGGTAGCAGCAGCCACGCATGAACCGGCTGTGGGGGCCAGCACCAGCGGGCCCCCACAGCCTTTTCTTCGCTTGGCAGCAGCCCAGGACCAAGCACCGTCAATAGACACAAGTCCCACGGCCGGGCCCACAAAGCCGCGTGCAACTGGATCAGGATGTTCCCATGCTTCCCTCTCTTGTCCCACTCCTCCCGACGGAAAACGACTGGATTACCTTCGATATACCGTCCCTGGCCCAGAACTTCTGGAGTGCCACCTTTGACGGCCTCACGTTCGGGGCCATTTATGCGCTTGTGGCGCTGGGCTACACCCTCGTGTACGGCGTCCTGAACCTCATCAACTTCGCCCACTCCGAAGTGTTCATCGTTGGCTGCTACGCAGTCTTCTTCACCCTCAGCAGCCTGGGCTTCGGCCCTTCCGCACCCAGGCTCGACATCTGGGCCATCATCCTGAACCTCCTGCTGGCGCTGGTCCTGGCCATGCTCGCGTCCGCCGTGACAGCGTTCCTCCTGGAACGGATCGCGTACAAGCCCCTGCGGAAACGGAACGCACCCCGTCTGGTCTTCCTGATCACGGCCATCGGCGCCTCCTTCACCATCCAGTACCTCATCTACCTGTGGCGCGGCCCCAGCCCCGAACTGGCCCTGACCATGTTCCGGCCCACGCCCATCTTCGACGTCTTCGGCACCATCGTGGACTCCCAGCAGCTGGTGATCATCATCGCCGCGGTGATCATGATGGTGGGCATCGACAGGTTCATCAGCAAGTCGCGCACCGGCCGAGGCATCCGGGCGGTTGCCCAGGACCCGGATACCGCCACATTGATGGGCGTGAACAAAGAGCGCATCATTATTACCACCTTCGTCATCGGAGGCCTGCTCGCAGGAGCCGCCGCCTTGTTCTACGTCATGAAAATCCCCTCCGGTGTCCAGTACAGCGGTGGGTTCGTCCTGGGCATCAAGGCGTTCGCGGCAGCAGTCCTGGGCGGCATCGGAAACGTCCGCGGAGCACTGCTGGGCGGACTGCTCCTTGGCCTGATCGGCAACTACGGCCAGATCCTGCTGGGCAACTCGCAGTGGACCGACGTCGTAGCCTTCGTGGTGCTGGTGCTCGTGCTGCTGCTGCGGCCCGAAGGCATCCTGGGAACCTCCCTTGGAAGGAGCAAAGCATGAGCATGACCGACGGCCCCACGCCGCTGCACACAGCGGCCGCCGAACAGGCAGCAGAAGACCGCGAAGCATCATCCAAAGGCGCGGGCAAGAGCGACCTCCGCCAGCGCGGCAAGCGCAAGTCCGGATACTTCTCCGACCGCTGGCATGCCCTGTCCCGGCAGCAGCAATGGGCGTTCCTGTCCATCGTGGTGGTCCTGGCCTACCTGCTCCCGCTGCTCAACCCGCCCATCATCACCACGGAACCGGGCAACAACTTCGCGCTGGCCTGCTTCGACATGGCCCGGTTTGCCCTGATCGCCGTCGGCCTCAACGTGGTGGTGGGATACGCCGGCCTGCTGGACCTTGGATACGTTGCGTTCTTCGCGGTGGGTTCCTACTGCGCGGCCATGCTGACCAGCCCCGACTCGCCCTACCTGCACATTCCCTACCTCTGGACGCTTCCCATTGCCATGGCCGTCACCATGTTCTTCGGCGTCATGCTGGGCGTGCCCACCCTGCGCCTCAGGGGCGACTACCTGGCCATCGTGACCCTCGGCTTCGGCGAGATCATCCGCATCCTGGCCACCATCATTCCGGCTATGAAGGGCCAGGTGGGCTTCCAGAACGTGGGACACCCGCCGGGAACAGAGGCTGACGGCACGCCGATCTTCTCCAACTCAAACGGCGTACCGTGGTACTGGCTGACCCTGACCATCATCATCATCGTCACCCTCCTGGTGGGCAACCTGGAACGGAGCCGCGTGGGCCGCGCCTGGATTGCCATCCGCGAGGACGAGGACGCTGCCGAGATCATGGGCGTTCCCACCTTCAAGTACAAGGTCTGGGCCTTTGCCATCGGCGCAGCGATCGGTGGCCTCTCCGGGGCACTGTTCGCCGGACAGGTGGGGTTCGTCAACAACCAGAAGTTCGACGTCACCACCTCCATCCTGTTCCTCGCCGCAGTGGTCCTGGGTGGCGCAGGCAACAAAGTGGGAGCCATCCTGGGCGGAGCCCTGGTCAGCTACATCCCGTTGCGGTTCACGGCCATTGCCGAATATAAGTACCTGATTTTCGGTATTGCGCTGGTGTTGATCATGATCTTCCGTTCGCAGGGACTCCTGCCCGCCCGCCAGCGGTTGCTGGCCTACGGCAGGACGGCACTGAACAAGATCACCACCCGTGATGCCGCGAAGCCGGACAGCGCCGACGATTCGCCAGCGGGCCCCAGTTCGCGGGCGGCCGGGCAGAGAGGAGCGGAGGCATGAGCTCCGAAGATAAGCACACCGGCTCCAGCGATGTGGAGCAACAGCCGGCCCATCACGGAGCCGTCGACGGCGGCCCGGTGGCACCGGTTGCGCCGGAAATGGATGTGGAGGCCCTCGCCGAGGCCGGCGTGGACCAGGAGTTGGCCGAGAAAGTGGCACCTGACCGGGATATTGCGGTCAAGGTGGGTGACGACATCGTCCAGGTGCAGAACCTGACCATCAAGTTCGGCGGACTGGTGGCACTGGACAACGTCAGCTTCAACATCAAACGCGGCGAGATCCTGGGGCTCATCGGGCCCAACGGCGCCGGCAAGACCACCTGCTTCAACGCCATGACCGGTGTCTACAAGCCCACCAGCGGAAAAGTGGTGCTGGAGGGCCAGGTCCTTAACGGCGTCAAGCAGCACAAGATCACCCGGCTGGGCCTGTCCCGGACGTTCCAGAACATCCGGCTGTTCGGTGAGATGACCGCCTTGGAAAACGTGGTGGTGGGCCTGGATGCACGGCACCGGACCAGTGTTGGCGGAGCGCTGCTGCGGCTGCCCACCCACATCCGGGAGGAGAAGTCGGCCATCGAGCGCGGCATGGCCCTGCTGGACTTCGTGGGCATCGGCAGCCATGCGCACGTCCTGTCCCGGCAACTTCCGTACGGCTACCAGCGCCGGCTGGAGATTGCGCGGGCCCTCGCCACCGATCCCAAGGTCCTCTGCCTGGATGAGCCTGCCGCCGGCTTCAACCCGGCCGAGAAAGAGGAGCTGATGGCCCTCATCCGCACCATCAGGGATGAGGGCTACACCGTGCTGCTGATCGAGCACGACATGAAACTGGTCATGGGCGTGACGGACCGCATTGTGGTCCTGGAGTTCGGGAAGAAGATTGCAGACGGACTGCCGCGGGAGATCCGCGAAGACCCGCGTGTTATTGCTGCTTACCTAGGGGAGCCTGAAGATGACGTTGCTTGAACTTGAGGGAGTGTCGGTCCACTACGGCCGGATCCAGGCCCTGCGTGACATCTCTTTCACCGTCAATGAAGGCGAGGTGGTGGCACTGATCGGCGCCAACGGCGCCGGTAAGACCACCACCATGCGGACCATCTCGGGCCTCTTGAACTGCTCCGAAGGAAAGATCACCTTCGCGGGCGAGGACATCACCAAAATGAAGGCGCACATCCGGGTGGTCCACGGAATTTCCCAGGCCCCTGAAGGTCGCGGCATCTTCCCCGGCATGACCGTCATGGAAAACCTCGACATGGGCACGTTCGGGCGCAAGGACAGAAGCGGCGTCGGCAAGGACCTGGACCGCGTCTTCGATCTGTTTCCGCGGTTGAAGGAGCGGGAAAAGCAGTACGGGGGCACCATGTCCGGCGGTGAGCAGCAGATGCTGGCGATCGGCCGGGCCCTGATGTCCAACCCGAAACTGCTGCTGCTGGACGAGCCCTCCATGGGCCTCGCACCACAATTTATCCGCCAGATCTTCAAGATCATCAAGGAAATCAACAACCAGGGCACCACGGTCCTGATGGTGGAGCAGAACGCCAACCAGGCCCTGGCCGGGGCGCACCGCGCCTTCGTGCTGGAAACGGGGGAGATCACCCACAGCGGCACGGGCAAGCAGCTGCTGGAAGATCCCTCCATCAAGGAGGCCTACCTGGGCGTGGGGTAGTTCGCCCGGGGGCCCGGTGCCGGACTGCGGCAACGGTCACGGTTCGGTTGCAACCGGGCCCCTGGGGAACTTTCGCGGCGGCCTCCACGTGGGAATTGGTAGCGTAACCACAAGCTCATCACCCACACCCACATGGAGGAATCCCGCAATGGCACTTGGCGGCAACCCGATCTTCAACGGAAAGAGTTTCCGTGGAGCCACCCAGGCACCGCCTGTCCCGCAGGCTCCCTACGGCGCTCCCTACGGACAGGCGCCGTACGGCCAGCAGCCCTACGGCCAGCAGGGCTGGGGGACACAGCCCCAGGCCATGACCGACGAACAGCTCCAGCAGATGTACAGCCGGCCCTCGGCCGGGCCTGCCGATACCGGCCGGATGACGTTCGACGACGTCATCATGAAGACCGCCGCCTGCCTCGGTGCAGTGCTGGTGGGTGCGGCCATCACCTTGACCGTAGGCCTGCCGCTGGCGTCCCTGCTGATGATTGTCGGTGCCCTGGGCGGTTTCGTCCTGGCACTGGTCAACACGTTCAAGAAGCAGCCCTCACCGGCCCTGATCCTCGCCTACGCGGCCCTGGAAGGCCTCTTCCTCGGCGGCCTGACCCGGATCCTTGACACCCAGTACCCGGGCGTCGGCCTGCAGGCAGTGGTTGGCACGCTGTCGGTGTTCGCCGTAACCCTGCTGCTGTTCAAGAGCGGCAAGGTCCGGGCCACGCCCAAGGCCATGCGCTTCTTCATGATCGCGCTCGCCGGGTACGCCCTGTTCTCCGTGGTCAACCTGGTCATGATGCTCACCGGCGTGACCAATGAACCCTTCGGCCTGCGGAGCGGCATCGTGGGCGTCCTGATCGGACTCCTCGCCATCGGCCTTGCAGCCTTCTCCCTGGTCATGGACTTCACCAGCATCGAAGAGGGCGTCCGCAACGGCGCCCCCCAGCGCTTCTCCTGGACGGCCGCCTTCGGCCTGACCGTAACGCTCGTCTGGCTGTACGTGGAGATCATCCGCCTGCTGGCCATCCTGCGCGGCGACGACTAGCCGCGGAGGCTGCGGCCGCCGTCGTGAACCATAAAACCGTGGGCCCCACCAAGCTGGTGGGGCCCACGGCCGTTAATGCGGTTTGCGGTGGGGAAGGTCAGCCGACGCGCATGGCACCGGCGGCGGGGGAGACCGCAAAGATATCCGGTGCCGTGAATCCGGCCTGGGCAAAGGCCTTGGCCACCGCCTCACTGACCGTCTGCACGGAATCCATGGGTGTCAACGCGATCGCCGCTCCGCCGAAGCCGCCGCCGGTCATCCGGGCACCGATGGCCCCGTGGGCGCGCGCGGTGTCCACGGCCAGGTCCAGTTCAGGACAGGAGATCTCAAAGTCGTCACGCATGGAGGCGTGGCTGGCGTCCAGCAGGGGGCCAATGGCGCCGGGACCGGAGCCGGCCAGGAGCTCCACGGTTTGAAGCACCCTGTCGTTCTCGGTGACCACATGCCGCACCCGCCGGAAGGTGACCTCGTCCAGCAGCCCGCCGGCTTCCTCAAGGTCCGCGACGTCCAGGTCCCGGAGGGCCTTTACGCCCATGACTTCCGCGCCCAGTTCGCAGGATGCACGCCGCGACGCGTAGCCGCCGTCGGCGTGGGAGTGAGACACCTTGGTGTCGATCACCAGGAGCACCAGCCCGGCAGGTTCGGTCTCGAACGGGACCAGGCGCACGGTCTGGTCGCGGCAGTCGAGGAACACTGCGTGGCCCTTGGCACCCCGCAGGGACGCGGACTGGTCCATGATTCCCGTGGGGGCGCCCACGAAGTCATTCTCAGCCCGCTGCGTTGCCAGCACCATATCCCGGGCCTCCAGTCCGGCGCCCGTGAGTTCGTTCAGTGCCGTGATGACGGCACATTCAATGGCGTGCGACGACGACAGGCCGGCGCCGAGCGGCACGTTTGAGTCCAGGAGCAGGTCAAGCCCGGGGACATCGATGCCGCGCTCGCGCAGGGCCCAGACAACGCCCAGGGGGTATTTGGTCCAGCCTTTTGCCGTTCCCGGCTGCAGTGCCCCCAACGTTGTGGTGACAGTGCCCTGGTCGCCGTAGGTGGAGAGCATCCGGATGGAGTCATCCTGCCGGAGCGCCACAGCCACCCGGGCGGTGCGGTCGATGGCGAAGGGCAGGACGAAGCCCTCGTTGTAGTCCGTGTGTTCGCCAATCAGGTTGACCCGCCCGGGTGCCTGCCAGACGCCGTGGGGTGCCGTGCCGAACTCCTGCTCGAAGCGGCCAGACAGTTCCTGGGGTGAGGCAGCCGGGGCCTGCTGGTTGCCGGGGCTTGCGGTGGTCATGCGGAGGCTCCTTCCGGGGTGGCCGCGGCTGCGGCATCGGGTGCGGGCGATGGCGCGGGGGCGACGTTGCGGAGCCGCTCCGCCACGCTTTCGGGAGTGGTGTCGTTGATGAAAGCGCCCATGGCTGCCTCCGAGCCGGCCAGGAACTTCAGCTTGTCGGCCGCCCGGCGCGGTGAGGTCAGCTGGAGGTGGAGGTATCCCGAGGGCCGCAGGAGGTCATCCAGCGGCGCCTGGTGCCAGGCGGAAATATATGGGGTGGGCGTGGGATAGAGCGCGTCAACCCGCCTGAGCAGGTCCAGGTAGACGTGGGCCAGCTCATCCTTTTCCTCCCCGGCCAGCCCGGCAAGGTCGGCGACCTGGCGGTGCGGGACCAAATGGATTTCCAGGGGCCACCGGGCTGCGAAGGGCACGTAGGCGCTGAAGTACTCGCCTTCAAGGACCATCCTGCTCCCGTCTTCCCGTTCGGCTCGCAGCAGCGACCCGGTCAGGGTGTCCCTGCCGTCCCTGGCGTCGTAGTACCTTCGCGCCGCCGCCCCCAGCACGTCCGCGCGGGGCGTGACGTAAGGATAGGCGTAGATCTGGCCATGCGGGTGGTGCAGCGTTACACCGATGTCAGCCCCGCGGTTTTCGAAGGGGAAGACCTGCTTGATGCCCGCCATGGCGCTGAGGGCCTCGGTGCGCTGGGACCACGCTTCAATCACGGTCCGCGAACGCTCCTCGCTCAGCCCACTGAACGATCCTGTGTGGTCCGGGGTGAACGACACCACCTCGCAGCGGCCGTACGCCGGGGCTTTGGTTCCCCATCCTGCTGGCCCGGGAACGGTTCCGAGGGCCGGTCCCAGGGAGGGGAACCTGTTCTCGAAGACCACCACGTCGTAATCCGCGGCGGGAATTTCGGAAGCATTGCCGGGAGTGGTGGGACAGATGGGGCACTGGTCTGCCGGCGGCAGGTGGGTGCGGGCCTGCCGGTGTGCCGCAACGGCCACCCATTCATCCGTCAAGGCATCGAAGCGGACCTCGCCCGGTTCCCCCCGGGGCGGAAGACCGCGGTGGTCGGTGGTGAGGTGTCCGGCGCGGGAGGTGGTGGTGCCTGCGTCGTCGAAGTAGATCAGCTCCCGGCCGTCGGAGAGCGTGGTGCTGGTAATCCCTGTCATACCCAAAGTTTGGCACAAGCGATCATAAAAGAATAGTTAACAACAAAAAGTAACAATGGCAGGGTGGAGCTGCCGGGCGGCCCGTTGTACGGTAATCCCCATGACTGCCTCTTCCGAACAGGAAACTTCCGCCGTGTCCGCCCGTCCCTGCGCCACCGGCAAGCAATACGAACTGCGACGCGGCGACGCCGTTGCCGTGGTCACTGAACTCGCCGCCGGACTCCGCTCCTTCAGCCGGGATGGCGTCCTGCTGACCGAGACCTACGGCGACGACGACATCGCCCCCGGCGGATCGGGCATCACGCTTGCCCCGTGGGCCAACCGGGTGGAGGACGGCCAATGGGTGCTTGACGGCAGGAAGCAGCAGCTGGATATCACCGAAGTGTCCCGCAACAACGCCAGCCATGGCCTGCTTCGGAACGCCGGCTACACCGTGGTGGCCGAGTCGCCCTTCGCAGTGGCGCTGGAGGCAGTCGCTTTCCCACAGCACGGATACCCGTTCCTGGTGCGGCACCGGGTGGACTATCAGATCTCGGAAGACCTGGGCCTGCGCGTCCGGCAGACCCTCACCAATGACGGGGCATCGGCCGCGCCTTTCGTCCTGGGCGCGCACCCCTACCTGCGGGTGGGGGACGCCCCGGTGGAGGAACTGCGGCTCACCGTCGCAGCCGACACCCGGCTGGTCACCGATGAGCGTCTTATTCCGCGGAGTTCAGCCCCCGTGGACGGAGACTTCGACTTCCGTGCCGGCCGGCCCATAGCGGACCTGGCAGTGGATGTAGCACTCACGAACCTTCGTTTCGAGGGCGGAACAGCCCGGCACACCCTTTCCGCGGGGGACGGGAGCGAGGTTTCGCTGTGGCAGGACCACTCTTGCCGGTACGTCCACGTCTTCGTCAGCACGGTCTATCCGGGCCGGACCCGGGCAGTGGCCGTGGAGCCGATGACAGGGCCAGCAAACGCCTTCAACTCCGGCGACGGCCTCCGGTGGCTGGGTCCGGAGGAGTCCTTCAGCATGGAATGGGGAATCGACTACACGCCCGGCGCGGCGCGGTAGTTTGCTGCGGTAGTTTGTATTGGGCCGCTGCTGCGGAAGTATTGGGATATGACGCCAAAAGAGGACGACGTTACCCTCTCCCATCCAGCACCGGTCCAACCAACTCCCGCGCCGGCACAGGCTGCCCCCCTGCGGGTCCTGACGGACCGTGAACTGGACAAGGACATACCGTACGGCATCCGGATCGCGGCCTCGTGGTCGTGGCGGCTGGGCCTGATCCTCCTGATGACGGGCACGCTGGTGTGGCTGCTCAGCCACATCACCCTCCTGATTATTCCGATCATGGTGGCCGCGCTCCTCGCCGGGCTCCTCAGCCCTGTGACCGTGTGGCTGAAACGGCGCGGACTGCCCGGAGGGCTGGCCGTGGCGATTACCGTCGTCGGCTTTATCGGCGTCATCGCCGGTGCCCTGGCCCTGGTGGGCCGGCAGCTCATGGTGGGTTTTGGCGAACTGTATTCACAGGCCCTTGAGGGCCTCCGCCAGGTCCAGGACTGGCTGTCCAACGGGCCACTGCACCTGACCGCAACCCAAATCGACCAGTACGTCAAGGAAGCCACCGACGCCCTGCAGAACAACAGCAGCAGCATCCTCAGCGGCGCCCTGTCCTTCGGAAGCACCGCCGGGCACTTCGCTGCCGGCATGCTCCTCGCGCTGTTCATCCTGATCTTCTTCCTCCTGGAAGGGGATCGGATCTGGGCATTCCTGGTCAGGCTGCTTCCGCGCAAAGCCCGGGCCGCCACCTTCGGCGCCGGACACAAGGGTTGGGCATCGATGGTCAGCTACGCGCGCATCCAGATGTTCGTGGCCGCTGTCGACGCCCTGGGCATCGGCGTCGGAGCCGCGATCATCGGCGTCCCGCTGGCGCTTCCCCTGGGCGTGCTGGTCTTCCTGGGCTCCTTCATCCCGGTGGTGGGTGCCCTAGTGACCGGCGCCGTCGCCGTCCTCCTGGCCCTGGTGGCCAACGGGCCGGTGAATGCCCTGTTCATGCTCGGGATCGTCCTCCTGGTCCAGCAGCTTGAGGGCCACATCCTCCAGCCCCTGGTCATGGGCAAGGCGGTCTCGCTCCACCCGGTTGCCGTGATCCTCAGCGTTGCGGCCGGTTCCTACCTCGCCGGCATCCCCGGAGCACTGTTCTCCGTGCCCATCCTGGCCGTAGCAAACTCGGCCGTTCGCTACATTGCGGCAAGATCGTGGGAACATGAACAGGTGCCGGTGATTGCCGGAAGGCCCATCACAGCCGGAGTGGGCGGGGACAACACCATCGGGGATGGTGAGACGCAGCCTGCATCCGACGCCGGGAACGGCACATCATCCGAACACCGTGATGCCCGCACTGCCTCTCCGGAGGGCGCCGGGGCAGAACCCAAAGGAGAATAGTCCGTGAAGATCCTTGAAACCCTTCCCGTCACACTGGACGATGTCCTTGAGGCGCAGAAGCTGCTTGACGGGATCATTGCGCGCACGCCCGTCGAATCATCCCGGGCGCTGGGCGGCATGGTAGGCGGCGACGTCCACTTCAAATGCGAAAACCTGCAGCGCGCCGGCTCCTTCAAGGTCCGTGGCGCCTACGTCCGGATGGCCAGGCTCTCGCCGGACGAGAAAAAGCGCGGCGTGGTGGCCGCCTCCGCCGGCAACCACGCGCAGGGCGTGGCCGTCGCAGCCAAAAGCCTTGGCATCAAGGCCCGGATCTACATGCCGCTGGGCGTGGCACTGCCCAAACTGGCCGCCACCCGCAGCCACGGCGCCGAGGTTGTCCTGCACGGCCACAACGTCGACGAGGCGCTCGCTGAGGCACAGCGCTACAGCGACGAGACCGGCATGGTCTTTGTCCACCCGTTCGACAACGTGGACGTCGTGGCAGGCCAGGGGACGGTTGGCCTGGAAATCCTCGAGCAGGTCCCCGACGTCGACACTGTCCTGATGGGCGTCGGCGGTGGCGGGCTCCTGGCGGGCGTCGCCGTCGCCATCAAGGCCCGCGCAAGGGAACTGGGCCGGGAGATCCGCATCATCGGCGTGCAGGCGGAAAACGCCGCCGCCTACCCGCCGTCGCTCGCCGCCGACGCCCTCGTACCCCTGAAGAAGGTCTCCACCATGGCGGACGGCATCGCCGTGGGGCGCCCGGGACAGCTGCCCTTCAGCATCATCCGCGAACTGGTGGACGACGTTGTGACCGTCAGCGAAGACTCCCTGGCCCGCGCCCTGATCTTCCTGCTGGAGCGGGCCAAAATGGTGGTGGAACCCGCAGGCGCAGTGGGTGTGGCGGCCCTCATGGACGGCAAGATCGAAAACCCGGGCTCCACCGTGGTGGTCCTCTCCGGCGGAAACATCGATCCCATGCTGATGCTCAAGGTCATCCAGCGCGGCTTGTCCGCAGCAGGCCGCTACATGACCGTACGGATGATGCTGGATGACCGCCCGGGCTCGCTGGCAACGATCGCCCGCATCATCGCTGAGAACGATGCGAACGTCACCGGCCTGGACCACACCCGGGTGGGCGGCTCCATCAGCATGGGCGATGTCTCCATCACCGTGAACCTGGAGACCAAAGGCCACCAGCACGGTGAACAGGTCCTCAGCGCACTCCGTGCCGAGGGCTTCCAGCCAATCGTTGTGCACTAGGAACGGACATGGCCGGACTGGGTGACGGACTGGCGGGAACCGGCGGCGTTCCTGCACGGCAGACCATTGCATCGCGCGCCAAGGGCGGCCTGGTGGTCCTGGGCGGTTTCGTGGCACTGCTCTTCGCCATCGAGGTGGTCAACACGCTGATGATGGGCGCCCTCACCCGGACCTTCGGCCTGCGGCCCAGGAGCGCGGACGGCCTGCTGGACATCTTTACCTTCCCGCTCCTGCACGCCAACCTGAACCATCTGCTCTCCAACAGCCTGCCCCTGGTCATTTTCGGCTTCCTGGTGTTCCTCTCGGGGCTTCGTGTTTTCCTCACCGCCATGGCGTTCAGCTGGCTCGGCAGCGGGATCACGGTCTGGCTCATCGGCAGCGGCGTCACGGTGGGGGCCTCAGGGCTGGTGTTCGGGCTCTTCGCGTTCCTTCTGGTGCGCGGGTTCTTCAACCGCAGCTGGCGGCAGATCCTGCTCGCAGTGGTCCTCTTCATGGGCTACGGGAGCATCCTGCTTGGTGCGCTGCCTTTTGTGGCAGGCTACGTGAGCTGGCAGGCTCACCTCGGCGGCGCCGCGGGCGGGGTGGTGGCGGCCCTGCTGCTCAGACCACGAACTCCGGCGCGTCTGCGGGAGTCCTAAGGGCGGGTTCTCCGGTTGCCCCGCTGAACGGATGCAAAAAAGAAGCGGCGGCCGATCCCTCCCGGGATGGGCCGCCGCTTCCTTCCTGACTGGCGTCCTGCCTGTGCAGCGCTAGCCGGCGTAGGGCTTGGCGGAGAGGATCTCCACCTTGATGTCCTTGCCGTTCGGTGCAACGTAGCTGAGGCTGTCGCCCTCCTTGTGTCCCAGGATGGCGGCGCCCAGCGGAGACTTCTCGCTGAAGACATCGAGGTCTGAGTCGCCCGCGATCTCGCGCGAGCCCAGCAGGAACGTCTCCTCATCGCCGGCGATCTTTGCAACGACGATCATGCCGGGCTCCACGATGCCGTCATCGGCAGGCGCTTCACCAACATGGGCGTCCCGGAGCAGGACCGTCAGCTGGCGGATGCGGGCCTCAATCTTGCCCTGCTCCTCCTTGGCCGCGTGGTAGCCCCCGTTTTCCTTGAGATCCCCCTCTTGCCGCGCTGCTTCAATCTTCTGGACGATCTCCGCCCGGCCTGCGCCGGAAAGGTGGTCCAGCTCTGCCTTCAGGCGGTCAAAAGCTTCCTGGGTAAGCCAGGCGGCAGATGCGCTGTTGGTGGTAGACACGGACTTCTCCTCTAGTGGTCTTACATGCAAAATACCCCGCCACGGTGGCCACTTGTGGAACAGTAACCAGCTCAGCGGGGTAAAGGTATCTCTCCATTGTAGTCAATCCCTTGGAGATAACCCAACAATCAAGCGTCGCGCATCACATCTTCTAGGACGCCCCGCCGGGAATCCAGCAGCTGTCCACCACGCCGGATACGGAAGCCGACTCCGTGCGCAACGTGACGCGCTGGGCGACTGTCCTGCCGCCGTCGGCCGTTCCGTCCGCCGCTGACGGCGGAATGTCCACCACTTTCCAGCCCACCACGGCAAATTTGCTGTCCAGTGCCTTCACCGCGCACTTGACGGGCGTTGCCGGCTCCCTGACCACCTGGAAATCCACTTCGGCGATCGTGGCGTCCGCGGTGCTGTATCCAACATCCTTGAACGTGACCCCGGAGAGCGAGTTCGCTGTGGTCACCCAGGCCAGGAAGCCAATTCCCACGGCCAGTGCCGCACCGATAACAGCCCGGGCGGCCTTGGGGGAGAGCCGGCGCTTTTTGGCACCATACCGATTGGCTAGGCTAGTGTCTGCGGGCGCGGATGGGGCCGGCTGGTCCGGGGAAGTCACCAGACCAGTTTAGTGCCCTTTCCGCCGGCGCTCTCGCGGCAGCAGCAGCTGCCGGCGGGGTACGGTGTCCGCCCCATCATCCACAAGCTGCCCCAACGCCGCGAAGACAAGAATAAGGAGCCGTCCCTTCCATGACAGCGTCCAGCAATCCCCAGGTGCCGCTCCGGCTGCTCGCGGTCCATGCCCACCCGGATGACGAATCCAGCAAGGGTGCTGCGACCATGGCCATGTATGCATCGTCAGGAGTGGATGTCATGGTGGCCACCTGTACGGACGGCTCCCGCGGCGACATCCAGAACCCGGCCGTGGAAGGCGAAGCGCATCCCAAGCGGGACATGGCCGGGGCCCGCCGGCTGGAAATGCGGCGGGCCGCTGAAATCCTGGGCATCCGCCAGCAGTGGCTGGGCTTCGTGGACTCCGGTCTCCCTGAAGGCGATCCCCTCCCGCCGCTTCCGGTCGGTTCGTTTGCCACGCTTCCGCTGCAGCAGGCCGCCGCGCCCCTGGTGCGCCTGGTCCGGTCCTTCAAGCCGCACGTGATCCTGAGCTATGACGAGAACGGCGGCTACCCCCACCCGGACCACATCATGGCCCACAAGGTGGCCGTTGAAGCCTTCGACGCGGCGGGGGATCCGGAGCGCTATCCGGACGCGGGGGACCCCTGGGCACCCAGCAAGCTCTACTACGACCGGGCCTTCAGCCCGGAACGGTTCCGGGCGCTGCACTTTGCGCTCGAAGAAGCCGGCCTGCAGTCCCCGTATGCCGAGCGGCTGGCTGCCTGGCTGGAGTCCGACGCTGAAGGGCACACTCCGCCGCCTGCCGCGCACCCCACCACCACCCAGGTGGATTGCGGCGACTTCTTCGAAACGCGCGACGACGCCCTGCGCGCCCACCGTACGCAGGTGGACCCGTTGGGGTTCTTCTTCGCGGTTTCGCCGGATATGCAGCGCCGGGTCTGGCCTTGGGAAGACTACTCCCTGATCCAGTCCCGGGTGCCCTCCGAACTCCCTGAGAGGGACCTGTTCGCAGGGCTAAGATAGAAAGGCAGGCTATTTCTATCTTGCGTAGAAAACAGGGGCGGCGACGGGCCGTTCCTGCCGCATCCTGCTGCATCCGTTCCACCAGAAGGTTCTAACCGTGCATTCTCTGCTCCTCAGCCTGGCCACCACTCCGAGCCCCCTGCCCACCCCGACGCTCCGGGACGGCATATCCGAGGACCAGGTGACGCCGGGCCTCCTGGGGTTCATCATGACGGCCTTCTTCGTCATAGCCACCGCCCTGCTGATTGTGGACATGGTGCGCCGGATCCGCAGGGTCCGCTACCGTGCCCAGGTGGAGGAAGAGCGCATGGCGGCTGCTGCCTCGGCTGACATCGATGCCGCCGACGCCCAGGACGGGTTCGACGGCGGCACGCACCGGGCAGCGCCGGACGCCAACGGAAACGGCCAGGCAGGCGGGCTGTCGCAGCCCCGCGAATAGTCAAACCCGCCAACGGTCCGCAGATTTGGGCCCGCGGTGGGCGGCCTTAGGAAAGGACCGCCAGCGCGATCGCCACGAAGTGGGCTGCGAAGGCAAGGACGGTCAACGCGTGGAACAGTTCGTGGAAACCGAAGTGGTGATAGCTGATATTGGGCTTCTTGAGGGCGTAGAACACGGCTCCCGTGATGTACAGGACGCCTCCCACGCAGATCAGCACGGCTGAGGGAACGCTGGCCTGGAAAAACTGCGGCAGGTAGAACAGCGCGCCGCAGCCCAGGGCGATGTAGATGGGCACGTACAGCCAGCGCGGTGCATCGGTCCACAGTAGCCGGAACAGCACGCCGAGGATGGCCCCGGCCCAGATAACCCATAGCAGGACCACCGCCTGCTGCCGCTCCAGCAGGGTCCAGGCCAGCGGGGTGTAGGTGCCGGCGATCACCAGCA
The DNA here is from genome assembly GCF_013359725.1 of Pseudarthrobacter sp. C4D7. Taxonomy (GTDB): domain Bacteria; phylum Actinomycetota; class Actinomycetes; order Actinomycetales; family Micrococcaceae; genus Arthrobacter. The sequence continues at coordinate 75,596 of NZ_JABFMW010000005.1, forward strand.
TGATGTTGGTGTGGTCCAGCCGCTTCAGGATGAGCTTCACGCGCGGGGACCAGTTGCCGCGGTGGTAGACGGCGCTGACGCCAAAGAGCAGGACGCCTGTGGCGGCGTAGATGGCAGAGGTAATCCGGCGGTCCGCCGTGGGGGCGAGGGCAACCAGGATGATCCCGGCGGCAAGCGCCAGCGGGGCGGTGACAGTGTGGATCCAGCCCCGCCACTTTGGCTTGATCATCAGCAGTTCCGCCAGGCGGACAGCCGTCTCATCCACGGCGCTGGGCCCCGGATCCGGGACATTTCGGTCCTCCGGTCGGGGCGCCGGGGAGGGCTGCGGAGAGTCGCTGTTCATGGCACCAGAATAACTTACGGAACAGTAAGTTACCCGCGGGTAACTTACTGTTGGGGCCGGTCCTTCGGTGCTGCCTGTCCCGGGTGACGGCTGGCGGTAGCCTAGGATGTGGATGTACGTACGGCAGGAAAGTCAGGTGAGTGGACGCGTGGAGTTGCCCGGGTTCCTCTATGGCTATTACGAGCGCCGGCTGCTCAAGGACCTTCCCCGCGACCGCATTCCCCGGCACATCGGTGTCATGGTGGACGGCAACCGGCGCTGGGCCAAGCAGTTCAACGCCCCCACCGCACAGGGGCACCAGGCCGGTGCGGACAAGATCCACGAATTCCTGGGCTGGTGCCAGGAACTGGGCGTCAACGTGGTGACGCTCTACATGCTCTCCACGGACAACATGAACCGCTCCAGTGAGGAGCTGGACCTCCTGATGGGGATCATCGCCAACACCCTCGACCGGTTGGACGAGGATGCGAACATCTCCGTCCATGCCATGGGTGCCCCGGAGCTGTTGCCGGACTACCTGGCCGAGCGGCTGAACAAACTGACGGCCAGGACGCCCGTGCGGGAAAAGATCCACGTCAACGTCGCCGTGGGGTACGGGGGCCGGCGGGAGATCGTCGACGCCGTCCGGGAACTCCTCCATGATGCCGTGGCCAAGGGTATGGACATCTCCAAGCTCGCCGATGACCTGTGCGTCGATGACATCTCCCGGTTCCTCTACACGCGCGGCCAGCCGGACCCCGACCTAGTCATCAGGACATCGGGCGAGCAGCGCCTCTCCGGATTCCTGATGTGGCAGAGCGCCTACAGCGAGTTCTACTTCTGCGAGGCCCTGTGGCCCGCCTTCCGCAAGGTGGATTTCCTCCGCGCCCTCCGGGACTACGCCGGCCGGCAGCGGCGCTTCGGCACCTGAACCCCCGGTTCACCGCGAGTTCATACAACCGCCGGAGAAATCGCCGCCGAATAGTTGCGGAAATGCCCCGCAGTGGATTTACGTTATATCCATCAGCAGGCAAACCGCCGGCTGATCGGGGAGGCCAGTACATGGAGCGAAACATCGCACCGGTTGTATGGGAGGCCGGACCCGGCCTCGTGGCCGAGCCGCCTCACCACTAACAATTCCGGGCTGGCGCCCGGGGCTGGAGTCGATGTGGCTACTTCTGAAAAACTGCCCGAGGTCCTGGTTGGACAGGGCGGAAAAGCTACCTCTCGCGCCGAGCGAGCTACCTCTGAGACCGGCGCAGCAACAGTTGCTGCGGCCGGTTTTGCTGTCTCCGGAAGGGAAGCCGACATCCACACCTTCGTCATCGACACCTCCGTCCTGCTCTCCGACCCGCGCGCGCTCCTGCGGTTCGCCGAACACGAGGTGGTGGTGCCCGTCGTCGTCATCACCGAACTCGAAGCCAAGCGGCACGATCCCGAGCTCGGCTACTTCGCCCGGAATGCCCTGCGCCTTTTGGACGACCTCAGGGTCAAGCACGGCGGCCTGAACCAGCCCATCCCCATCGGGGACGACGGCGGCACCCTCATGGTGGAGCTCAACCACATCTCCGCTGAGGTACTGCCCCTGGGCTTCCGCAGCGGCGACAATGACAGCCGCATCCTGGCCGTGGCCAAGAACCTGGCCAACGAGGGACGCAACGTCACGGTGGTCTCCAAGGACCTGCCCATGCGAGTCAAAGCCTCCGCCATGGGGCTCACCGCGGACGAATACCGCAACGAGCTGGTCAAGGACTCCGGTTGGACGGGGGTTGCCGAAGTCGAGGCGGACGAGCAGGAAATAGCCACGCTCTACGGCCACGAACCCGTCTTCATCCCCGCCGCGGCCGAACTGCCCGTCAACACCGGCCTGGTGCTGCTCTCCAACCGTGGCTCCGCACTGGGCCGGGTAGGCGCCGACAAGCAGGTCCGCCTGGTCAAGGGCGATCGCGACGTCTTCGGCCTCCACGGCCGTTCCGCCGAGCAGCGGCTGGCCATCGACATGCTGATGGACCCCTCGGTGGGCATCGTGTCCATCGGTGGCCGCGCCGGCACCGGCAAGTCGGCACTGGCCCTCTGCGCGGGCCTGGAAGCTGTGCTGGAACGCCGTGAACACCGGAAGGTGATCGTCTTCCGGCCGCTTTACGCCGTGGGGGGCCAGGAGCTCGGTTACCTGCCCGGCTCGGAATCCGAGAAAATGAATCCGTGGGCGCAGGCAGTCTTCGACACCCTCGGCGCCCTGGTCAGCCAGGAAGTGGTGGAGGAGGTCATGGACCGCGGCATGCTCGAGGTTATGCCCCTCACCCACATCCGCGGCCGGTCGCTCCACGACGCCTTCGTGATCGTCGATGAGGCCCAGTCGCTCGAAAAGAACGTCCTCCTCACCGTCATGAGCCGCATGGGCCAGAACTCCAAGATCGTCCTCACCCACGACGTCGCCCAACGGGACAACCTCCGCGTCGGCCGCCACGACGGAATCGCCGCCGTCGTCGAAACCCTGAAAGGACACCCCCTCTTCGGCCACGTCACCCTGACCCGCTCGGAAAGGTCCCCGATCGCCGCCCTGGTGACGGAGCTCCTGGAGGGCTGACCTAACCCAAGCAAAGGGCCGTGGCCGGGTTCGCCGGGCCACGGCCCTTCGTGCGTGTCCCGACCTGCGCAACGCTTTGATCGGCGATGCGCTCCTGCGCGAAGCGTTCGGACCGGACGTGTGCCAAGGCGTACCTGGGGCAACGACACGCACAAGCTGGGTTGCGGGCCTTCTCGTAGGAGCGCATCGCGGCGCATCGGCCGCCGTAGGTCGCCCAGCGACCGAAGGTGGCCCTATGTGCTGTAAGCGTCGTCCCGAGGGGCCCGACGCGAGCCTGCGAGCGTTGGGAAGGGACCTACGCGCTAAGCGACGGAGAAGGGCCGTGGCCCGGCGTACCCAGCCACGGACACGCACTCAACGCACGCTGAGGAACTTCGCTGCGGCTTCGTGGCCTTCAACCTTCAGATCCCAGTCCGGGCGGTTGAACGTTTCCGGGGTGAGGCGGACGTGCTGGAGCGTTTCGACTTTGGTGCCCCAGGCTTTGCGGCTGATTCCGTTCAGTTCGTAGCCGAGGGAACGGGAGACGCCCAGGGAGGCGCTGTTCCAGGCGGCGGCTTCCGATTCGGCCACTTCGGCGCCCAGCAAGTCGAAGGCCCAGAGGACGACGGCGGCACGCATCTCCTTGCCCAGCCCGCGGCCCTGGACGGACTGCCTGAGCCACGAGCCGGTGCTCACGGTTTTGAGTGTCGCGAAGTCCTTGGCGCCGACATCCTGGCACCCGATGAACTGCCCCTCGTGCCAGATGCCCAGGAGCAGTGTCCAGTCTTCCGGGGTGAACCCGCCGCGGCAGCGCCAGTACCAGCGGGCCATGTTGGGGCCAAGTTCATCGTCGGGCAGTTCCGTCCACGGCATGCTGAACGGATTCCTGGCGGCATCGTGGATGCCGCTGCGGGCGGCGGCGACCGCGGCCGGGATGTCCTGGTCGGTGATGGGCCGCAGTTTCAGCCGGGGCGTGGCCAGCCGAAGGTCGAACAGCGGCCAGATGGAGCTCAGTGTGGTCATCCGCGAAGCCTAGCCGACCGGTGGGAACGTACCTTGTCACGTTCAGGCCGGAACGTCCCAGCTGATGTGCCGTCGGACATCGGTGAGGTTCATGGACTGGGCCAGGAACAGGTCATCCAGCATGTACTCGTCCACGGCGATGATCCGGATCCAGTGGCCGTATCCTTCCGTTTCCGGTTCCAGCGACCGGCTCGACACGCAGACACCTGTCCCTGCGTCCACCCGGAGGAGGGACCGGCCGGGCAGGCACAGGGGAGCGGACGGATCGGTGGGGCGGTACGCGGCGTTGGGCACTGCGGTAGCTTCAAGGACGGGCCGGCCTTCGTGGTCGGAGTGCTGGACGTCGAGGATGTCCAGCGCATTACTGCCTGGAAACTCGAGGGGCACGGGGGCGTTGCCGGCGAGCTCCACGGGGTCCAGGGCCGCCGAGAAACGGCCGTTGCCGAACCCGGGCTCGCCGTAGGCTGCCTCCGGACGGCGGCGCACCAGCCCGCCGTCGTCATAGACGGGGGTGACAAGGTGCGGAGGGAGGAGCCAGGACTTCCGCGTGGAACTCACATAGAGGACGTCCCGTGAATCGTTGATGCCCGTGGTGCTGTGCAGGACCAGGCGTTCCGGGCTTTCCAGCCGGAGCGCACCGGGGCGGCGCAGCCAGGCCCGGACGAAGGGAGCGCCGGGGGCGGGGGCCGCCGCAAAAGCCTGGTCCCAGTATTCGAACCGCAGCGACTGCCACTTCCACGGTGAGGACCGGCACAGGTTCCGAAACACGGCAGCCAGGTCCGCCGGGGAGGCAGGAGGGCCCGGAACCGGGCGGCGCCGGGAATCCCAGGTCGACATATCCACAGTTTACGCGGGCGTGCTTCGGTGGGAATGGTGGATCCAGTAGCATCCGAGGGGTGATCGGACGACTCGGTGAACTCTGGCAGCACGCCCCGCTCGCCTTCTGGCTGGTGCTGGCGGCCTGCCTTTACTTCGCGGTGATGGCGGTGCGGCTGACCATCATCGATGTCCGGCACCACCTCCTGCCCAACCGGATCGTCTTTCCGTCCTATGCGGTGGCCGGCGTGCTTCTGCTGGCGGCAGCCGGCATTGCCTGGGCCGGCACGCTGCCAGGGGACGGCGGCAGCGGTGGAATCCTGTCGTCCACAGCCGTCCGCGTGGTGGCCGGCGCCGGGATCCTGTGGCTGTTCTATTTCGTCCTTCGGTTCGTCTATCCGCCGGGCATGGGGTTTGGCGACGTCAAACTCGCAGGTGTGCTGGGCATGTATTTGGGCTACCTGGGCTGGGGGCACCTGTTTGCCGGGACTTTCCTGGCTTTCCTGCTGGGCGGCCTGTGGTCCGTTGCCCTGCTGGCGGCCCGGCGGGGGACACTGAAATCGTCCATTCCGTTCGGGCCGTTCATGCTCGCCGGGGCCGCCGCCGCCATGCTGCTGCCGGCATAGACGCCGGCCTGTCCACCACGGGGGCTGGAACGGGCGTTGGATAGGCTGGCTCCATGCCTGCACCCGAATACGTCCTGAAGCTGCGCAAGAAGATCGGCAACGATCCCATCTGGGTTCCCGGCGTGCGGGGTGTGGTGGTGGACGACGTCGGCCGGATCCTGCTGGCCCAGCGCGCTGACAACGGACAGTGGGCGCTGGTCAGCGGCATGCTGGACCCGGGGGAGCAGCCGGCCCGCGGCCTGGTCCGCGAAATTTTCGAGGAAACGGCCGTGGTGGCTGAAGCCGAGCGCGTGGTGTCCGTGGGCGCCGTTGGCCCCGTCACCTACCCGAACGGGGACGTCTGCGAGTTCCTGGATGTGGTGTTCCTGTGCCGCTACGTTTCCGGCGAGGCCAGGGTCAATGACGACGAATCCCTGGCCGTGGGCTGGTTTGCCCTGGATGACCTCCCCGACCTCATGCCCGGTCACCTCACCAGCATCCGCCAGGCGCTGGTGCCCTCCGCAGCCGTCCACTTCGAGCCGTAGCGGCTCCGGCGGGGAGATCCTTCGACGATACAGGGCCGCCGCAACCCCCAAGATTGCGGCGACCCTGCTGGTCGGTTTCCGGGCCCGGCCCCGGTGCCCCCAGCCTGGCGCCTCGCCAGCCGGGACCTGGCGCGCTGTCCGACGCCGGTCAGCGGCCCTGGGAAACCAGCTCGCCGTCGTCGTCCTTCACGGCGTCCCCGTCAGGCCCGGCGTCGGTGGCGCCAGCCGTGGTCCCCGGAAGCCCGGCGGCGAGCCGCTCGGCCTCTTCCCCGCCGACTGCCTCACCGCGGGCCACCATACCGGCGGTGTCCGACAACGGGATCTGCTTCAGCGTGATGGCCAGCAGCAGGGCCACGGCGATGAAGGGGAGGAGGTACCAGAACACCGGGGCCAGGGAATCGGCGTAGGCGTTGACAATGGCGTCGCGCAGCTGTTCCGGGAGCTGGCTGAGTGCCTGCGGATCCAGGGTCCGGGTGGACTGCCCGGCCTGCTCGGCGGAGGCGCCGGCGCCGGTGAACGCGCTGGTGAGGGCCTCGGACAACCGGGTGGTGAAGATCGAGCCGAACACGGCCACGCCCATGGCGGCCCCCACTTCGCGGAAGTAGTTGTTGGTGCTGGTGGCGGTGCCGATCTGGTCTGCCGGAACCGAGTTCTGGACCACCAGGACCACCACCTGCATGATCAGGCCCAGCCCCGCACCGAACACGAACAGCTGGAGGCAGATGACCCAGATTGGGGTGCTGGCGGCGAGCGTGGTCATCCACAGCATGGCGGCCATGGTGAAGGCGGCACCCAGGATGGGGAACATCTTGTACTTCCCGGTTTTGGAGATCCGGATGCCCGAGTAGATGGAGGTGCCCATGAGCCCGGCCATCATCGGGAGCATGAGGAGCCCGGACTCTGCGGCGGACGTGCCGGAGGACATCTGCAGGAATGTGGGGACGAAGGCGATGGCGGAAAACATGCCCAGGCCCAGGGTGAAGCCAATGGCGGTGGCGTTGATGAAGATCCGGTTCCGGAACAGGCTCAGCGGGATGATGGGGTCTTCGGCCCGGCGCTCCACCATGATGAACGCGGCGGCCGACACCAGCAGGCCTGCGCCGAACGCCCACGTGAGAGGCGAATCCCAGCCTTCATCCTTCTTGCCGCCGAAGTCGGTGAAGAAGATCAGGCAGGTGGTGGCGGCGGAGAGCAGGACGACGCCCAAGATGTCGATCCGCTTGTCTGCCTTCTTGGTGGGCAGCGTCAGGGCAAACCAGGCGATGGCAAAGGCGGCAAGGCCTACCGGGATGTTGATGTAGAACGCCCACTCCCACGTCAGGTGGTCCACGAAGAAACCACCCAGCAGCGGGCCGGCCACGGCGGAGAGGCCGAAGATGGCGCCGAGCGGGCCCATGTACTTGCCGCGCTCCTTGGCGGGAACGATGTCTGCGATGATCGCCTGGGAGAGGATCATGAGGCCGCCGCCGCCCAGGCCCTGGATGGCGCGGAAGATGACGAAGCCCCAGAAATCGGTGGCCAGGGCGCAGCCCACGGATGCGAGCGTGAAAAGTGCGATGGCCACGAGGAAGAGGTTGCGCCGGCCCAGGATGTCACCGAACTTGCCGTAAATCGGCATCACGATGGTGGTGGCCAGGAGGTAGGCGGTGGTGATCCAGGCCTGGTGCTCCACGCCGCCGAGCTTGCCCACAATGGTGGGCATCGCCGTGGAGACGATGGTCTGGTCAAGGCTGGAGAGCAGCATGCCGGCGATGAGGGCCGAGAAGATGATCCAGATACGCTTTTGCGTCAAGAGCAGGGGCCCTGCCGGCGCCGGGGTGGTGGCGGTACTCATGATTGTCCTTTTGCTGCGGTGGTGTCAGGGGCGTGGAACGGTTGTGAAAACAGGACGCTGGCTGCAGAGATGTTCTCCAGCAGCAGGTCCGGATAGCTGCGGGTGTTGCCATCGGAGAAATAGGCCATGCTGCTTTTCCGGGCGATGGTGCTGAGCAGGACCACGGCCATCTGCACCACCGGGTGGTCGGGGGCCACTCCTTCGCGGCGCGCGACGTCGCGGGCGAACTGGGCTTCGCGCTGTTCCGTCACCCCGATGATCTTCACGATGAGCTGCGGCTCTTTTTTGACCACGCCGATGAGCTGGCGGGTGTCCTCTTCCGAGGCGGACATGCCGTCGGCCAGGCGGAGGGAGAGGGCCACAAGGTCCCGGAAGAGGGTAGGGGAGATGTGGCCGGCCGGTGATCCGGATCCGCCGGCGACGAATTCCTCGATGACGTCCGCGGGAATGTCGTCGTCCGCGTGGCCGATAATGGCGTCTTCCTTGGTGGGGAAGTAATTGAAGAAGGTCCGGCGGGAGATGCCGGCGGCCCCGCAGACTTCCTCCACGGTATATCCGTTGAGTCCGCGGTCAGCCGTCAGGGTCCGGGCAGCCGAGGTGATGGCGCTGCGGGTGGCCGCGCGCTTGCGCTCACGCAGGCCGTCAGAAGTTGCACTATCATTCACAAAGTAAATGTTTGCACTAAATGCCAGGGAGTGCAAACTTCAGTTGCCGACCCGCAGTTGCCTTAAAGTACGACGGCGGCCGGCGCCTTTCGTGCGAAAGGTGCCGGCCGCCGTCGGGCGCTGAGTGCTGTTATGCCTTGTGGGCCGGGGAGGTCATGGTGGTGACGTCCAGGGCCTTGTCGAGATCGGCCTCGGAGACCTTGCCGTCGCCTTCGCCAACAAAACCGAGCTTCTCGGTGGCCTGGCGGATGGTCAGGCCTTCCTTGACGGCGGTCTTGGCGATCTTGGCGGCGTTCTCGTAGCCGATGTACTTGTTCAGCGGGGTGACGATGGACGGGGAAGCCTCGGCCAGGAAACGGGCACGCTCCACGTTGGCGGTGATGCCGTCGATCATCTTGTCCGCCATGACGCGGCTGGTGTTGGCCAGCAGGCGGATGGACTCGAGCAGGTTGGCGGCCATCACCGGGATGCCGACGTTCAGTTCGAAGGCGCCGTTGGTACCGGACCAGGCGATGGCGGTGTCGTTGCCGATGACCTGGGCTGCCACCATGATGGAGGCCTCGCAGATGACCGGGTTGACCTTGCCGGGCATGATGGAGGAGCCGGGCTGCAGGTCCGGGAGGGCGATCTCGCCCAGGCCGGTGTTGGGGCCGGAGCCCATCCAGCGGAGGTCGTTGTTGATCTTCATGAACGAGATGGCGATGTTGCGCAGCTGGCTGGACGCCTCGATCAGGCCGTCGCGGTTGGCCTGGGCCTCGAAGTGGTCGCGGGCCTCGGTCAGCGGCAGTCCGGTGTCCGTGGCCAGCAGCTCGATAACGCGCTCCGGGAAGCCTGCGGGGGTGTTGATGCCGGTGCCCACGGCGGTGCCGCCCAGGGGAACCTCAGCCACGCGGGGGAGCGAGGCGTTGATGCGCTCGATGCCGTAGCGGACCTGCGCGGCGTAGCCGCCGAATTCCTGGCCCAGGGTTACCGGGGTGGCGTCCATGAGGTGGGTGCGGCCGGACTTGACGACGTCCTTGAACTCAACTGCCTTGCGTTCCAGCGACTCTGCCAGGTAGCCCAGGGCGGGGATGAGGTCGTTGATCAGCGCGGAGGTGGCGGCAACGTGCACGGACGTGGGGAACACGTCGTTGGAGGACTGCGAGGCGTTGACGTGGTCGTTGGGGTGGACCACCTTGTCGCTGCCGGCGGCCTTCAGGGCGCGGGTGGCCAGTTCGGCGAGGACCTCGTTGGTGTTCATGTTCGAGGACGTGCCGGAACCGGTCTGGAAAACGTCGATCGGGAAGTCGCCGTCGTACTTGCCGGCAGCCACCTCGTCGGCTGCATCGGCAATCGCCTGGGCCAGCTCGCCGTCGAGCACACCCAGTTCAGCGTTGGCCTGGGCAGCTGCCTTCTTCACCCGTGCCAGCGCCTCAATGTGGGTGCGCTCCAGGGTCTTGCCGGAGATGGGGAAATTCTCTACTGCCCGCTGCGTCTGTGCGCGGTACAGTGCGTTCACGGGGACGCGGACTTCGCCCATCGTGTCATGTTCAATGCGGAACTCTTCAGTGGAAGTCATGGGGCTAGCTTATGGCTCCCGGGCGCCCCATCGAAAACCGTTAAGGGGGCACCGCCGGCGGCCCGCTGGGCCGCCGGCGCAAGGTTCTTACAGCTCGCCGATTCCGGAAACAAGGTCGGCGCGGCCCTCTGCCAGACGGTAGGAGAGGCCGATGACCGCGGTCCGGCCCTCCTCGATTGCGGTGGAAATCACACGCGAGCTGTCCGCAAGGCGATGGGACATCTGCTTGACGTTCTCCACCACCATGTCGTTGACCTCGGGCTGGTTGTTCCGCAGGGACGTCAGGACGGAGGGGGTGATGCGCTCCACGAGGTCGCGGATGAAGCCCGCCGGCATTTCTCCGGTCTCCACCGCGTCCTTCGTGGCCGTGACCGCTCCGCAGCTGTCATGTCCGAGCACAACGATCAGGGGCACCCCCAGCACCGCGACGCTGTACTCGAGCGAGCCCAGGACGGCGTCGTCAATGACCTGTCCGGCGGTGCGGACCACGAAGACATCGCCGAGGCCGACGTCGAAGATGATCTCGGCGGCAAGCCGGGAGTCGGAGCAGCCGAAGATGACGGCGAACGGGTTCTGGGTCTCGACCAGTTCCGAGCGCCGTGACGCGTTCTGGTTGGGGTGGGAAGTCTCGCCGCTGACGAAACGTTCATTTCCTTCGCGCAGGCGGCGCCACGCCAGTGCAGGGGTGAGGTTAGTAGCCATGCTTACTACGTTAAGGCGCGGCAGCGGCGGAAGGGGAAACTGTGACGGCGGGGTTGGCGTCAAGAGACGTGACGACGGCGGCCGCCAGTGTTGCGAACTCGTCCAGTTGCGCCGCGCCGGTGAGGACAACGGTGCTGCCGCGGTACGTGAGGACCAGCGACTTTTCGCCCTTGCCGGTGTCCCGCAGCTCCCACTCCTGGCCGCCGGCGCTGCGTGAGCCAGTGACGGGGGCGTTCTTTGTCTGCTGGCGCAGCCAAGTGGGGTTGGACTGCGTCGTCTGCACCAGGGCGATGAAGGATGTCTTGGGGGTCACGTAGCCGACCTCCCACGTGGGCACCCCGCTGCCCGTTCCAGCCTCCCAGCGGGCGTAGTTTGCGCGGAATGCGTTGCCCGTGTCCGGCGCAACGGGTGTGAATCCTGCCACGTCTGCGGCGTTCCGGGCCACGGACGCAACATCGATGTCCGGGCGGTAGCCCTCGCTCTTCGGCTGCGGATTCATGAGCACCACAGGAAGGAACGCCGCGATGCTGAGCACCAGGGCTATGATCATGCCGATTACCGAAGCGTTGGCACGCTTGGCCGCTGCCGCCGGAATGACGGGCTTCACCGGGGTGCCGGAGCTGCTGCCGGCGGTGCCGGGGCGGCCGTCGGGCTCTGCCGGGCCGGAGCTGGGACTGGTGCTTTCCTGCATGTCATTCACCCCTCTATAGTCGCCTATCCCGGAGCAGGAGTTCCATTCGGGCAGGTCCCGGTGCCGCCGCCGGCTTACGGGGTACATTTCGGCGTTGCGTCACGGGCCACCCCCCGGCGCGGTGCCACGACTATGATCGGTATCAGAGGAATCACCGTTCTGCTGCACCGGCGGGCGGGTTCAATGATCGCCACTCGAAGAAGAGGTTCACGTGTCACCAGCGTCCATGACCCAGAAGTACTCCACGATTTCGCCGTCCCTTGCGGTGGGCCTCGACGAGCCGGACCGCAACCTTGCTCTTGAGCTGGTCCGCGTCACCGAAGCCGCGGCCATTGCCGGCGGCCACTGGGTGGGGTTTGGTGACAAGAACACGGCCGATGGCGCCGCCGTTGATGCCATGCGTTCCTTCCTGCAGACCGTCCACTTCAATGGCGTTGTGGTGATTGGTGAGGGCGAAAAGGACGAAGCCCCCATGCTGTTCAACGGTGAGCGCGTTGGCGACGGCACCGGTCCCGAGGTGGACGTGGCCGTGGACCCCATCGACGGAACCCGCCTGACCGCCCTGGGCATCAACAACGCGCTCGCCGTTCTGGCCGTCGCCGAGCGCGGGTCCATGTTCGATCCCTCTGCCGTGTTCTACATGGAAAAGCTCGTCACGGGCCCCGAAGCCGCCGACATGGTGGACCTCCGCCTGCCGGTCAAGCAGAACCTGCACCTGATCGCCAAGGCCAAGGGCGTGAAGGTCAACCAGCTCAACGTCATGATCCTGGACCGCGACCGCCACCGCCCGCTGGTGGAGGAAATCCGCGAAGCCGGCGCACGCACCAAGTTCATCATGGACGGTGACGTGGCCGGAGCCATCGCAGCGGCCCGCTCCGGCACCGGTGTGGATGCGCTGATGGGCATCGGCGGAACGCCGGAGGGCATCGTGGCGGCCTGTGCCATCAAGTCCTTGGGCGGTGTCATCCAGGGCCGCCTGTGGCCCACCAGCGACGAGGAGAAGCAGAAGGCCCTCGACGCCGGGCACGATCTGGACCGGGTGCTTTCCACCAACGACCTCGTCTCCAGCGACAACTGCTACTTCGCCGCCACCGGCATCACGGACGGCGACCTGCTCAAGGGCGTTCGTTACTCCAAGGACAAGGTCCTGACCCAGTCCATCGTGATGCGTTCCAAGTCCGGCACCATCCGTTTCGTGGAGGGCGAGCACCAGGCCAGCAAGTGGGAAGGCTACGCCCGGAAGAACTGACCGCCGGTTCCTGCTGCCGGCAAAGCCCCCGTGCGCCACACAGGCGCCGGGGGCTTTGGCGTTAAGGCCTTGGTATAGGGTTTAAGCCATGATTCCTGCTGTTGTGCCCTGTACTGACCGCGCCCTCTGGGACGAGCACGTTGACCGGTTCCAGGGGCATCCGCAGCAGCTGTGGGGCTGGGGCGAGACCAAGGCCGCGCACGGCTGGGCCGTGGACCGCGTCCTGGTCAAGGCCGGGGATGACACCATCGGCTGCGCCCAGCTGCTGATCCGCCGGCTGCCGGCCCCCTTCCGCGCCCTCGTGTACATTCCCCGGGGCCCCATGTGCTCCGTGGAGAACGCGCAGGTGGTCCTGAACCGGCTGGCCGAACACGCCGCCCTCCGTCACCGGGGCGTTGCCCTCAGCATCGAACCGGACTGGGACCGGGATTCCGCGTTTGCCGGTGCCGTGGCCGCCGCCGGCTTCCGCGAGTCCGCCAACACCGTCCTCATCCCGCGCACGCTCATCCTGGACCTCAGCCGCTCGGATGACGAACTGATGGCCGAGATGTCCAAGTCCACGCGGGCCAACATCCGCAAGGCCATGCGCAGCGACGTTGAATTCCGCAAGGTCAAGAATGACTCCGAGCTGGAGCAGGTGCTGGCCATCTACCACCAGACGGCGGAGCGGGCAGGCTTCGGCATCCACGAGGACCAGTACTACCGGGACATTTTCCGGAACCTGGGCGACTCCTCGCCGATCATCGCCGCGTTCGACGGTGAGCAGATGCTTGCCTTCACCTGGCTTTCACGCAGCGGCGCCACCGCCTTCGAGCTCTACGGCGGCGTCTCCGCGGAGGGCCAGAAGCAGCGGGTGAACTACGGCGTGAAATGGGCTGCCCTGCAGTCCATGCGGGAAGACGGCTGCAGCCGGTACGACTTCAATGGCCTCCTGAACGACGGCATCTCCGACTTCAAGAAGCAATTCGCCAAGCACGAAAACATGCTCATGGGCACGTGGGAGCGGCCGCTGTCCCCGTTCTACCCCGCCTACGCCAAGGCAATGCCGCTGGCACGGAAGGGCCTCCAGCACGCGCGCCGGCTGCTGAAGGGCGCAGCAGGGCAGGTCCGGCCGCTGGTCGGCAAGCTGCGTCCGGGCAGCTAACCGAGGCAACCCGCCGACTTAAAAGGGCGACGACGGCACCCGCCAGAGTGCCGTCGTCGCCCTTTGTGCTGCTGCGGGCTGCCGCGCTAAAGGCCTGTGGTCACGGCGAACGCCAGTGCAGGCCCGGTGCTGCCGGCCACGCGGTGGACGTTGACGGGGGCTTCGGCCGCGGCGATGAAGGCGCTGCCGCCCTGGGAGAGCTGCAGGTCGCCTTTGGGGGAGTCCAGGTAGACGGCGCCGGCCACCACTATGACCACTGCCGCCCCTGCCTGCGCCAGCGGGACCGGACCGGCGTCGGGACCCAGCTCGATGCGCTGCAGCTGGAATTCCCCGAACGGCGGCCGGAACAACTCCTGGTCCATCACCGTCTTTTCTGCGTCCAGCATTGGAACGGCCACCGGGTGGAAGTCGATGGTGTTCAGCAGTTCCGGTACATCCACGAACTTGGGCGTCAGGCCGCCGCGCAGGACGTTGTCCGAGGACGCCATGACTTCCACACCCAGCCCGTGCAGGTAGGCGTGCACGTTGCCGGCGGGAAGGTAGACAGCTTCCCCGGGCTTCAGCGAGATCCGGTTCAGCAGGAGCGAAATGAGGACGCCGGGGTCGCCGGGGTACTTTTCGTTCAGGCTGATGACGGTGCCCAGCTCGGCCTGGTAGGGCTCAAGCGGTGCCCCTGACAGCAGGGCCGCCACCACCCGGGCCGTGTCCTCCGCCACGCCCTGGCCGCCGGTGATGAGCCGTTCAAAGGCCCGGCGCAGGCCGGCGCTTTCGTCCGTGGCGGCAAGATCGTCCATCAGGGCCTGGAGCAGCGGGGGGGACTGCCCTTCCGCCGGGAAGGCATCCGCGATGTGCTGCAGGATGTCCCGGGCGCCGGCGGCTGCCCGGAACCCGCACAGTGCCTCAAACGGCGTGAGGGCGAAAATCATCTCCGGCTTGTGGTTGTCATCCTTGTAGTTCCGGTTCGGGGCGTGGGCATCGAGTCCGGCCTCGTTTTCCCGCGCGAAACCCTCCCGGGCCTGTTCCAGGCTCGGGTGGACCTGGAGCGAGAGCGGCTGTGCGGCCGCCAGGATCTTTGCCAGGAACGGCAGCCGGGGACCGAAAGCGGCAACGGATTCCCCACCCAGGAAATGTTCCGGGTCGGAGGAAATCAGGGCGTCGAGCGGGCGCCGGGTCCCGTCCTCGGGCAGGTGCGCCACGGAGGGCGAATCAGGGTGCGCGCCGATCCACAGTTCGGCCTCCGGGCGCCCTGATTCGGGACGGCCCAGCAGGGAGGCGATCGCGGTCGTCGAACCCCAGGCGTAGTCCCGCAGGATGTTATCAATCTCGTACAAAACCGTTCCGTTCCTTAGTAGGTGGGAGCTGGTGGGTGGGCCCTAGAGCGGGGCGCACTGCCCGTTGGTGGCCACGAGTTGGCGGATGGCCTCTTCGTCGCCCTCCAGCTTGAGCTGGGTCAGCATCTCTTCGGTGATCGGCTCGCCGTCGGGGGTGGTGGTCACGGGCGTGAAGTCCGACGGCGAGGGCTGCTTCCCCGTGGTGGCGGCGGCGGGCAGGGAGGCGGGGAACGCCCCGGCCGCCTGGATGTGGCCGGCACCTGCAGGCTGGACCGCTGCGCCGTCGTCGGGCATCCCTGCCGACTGGGCACCCTTGGCTGACGCGGAGGCCAGCAGCTGGTCAACCCGGTCGTGGATCTGGTCGAAGTCGGGGTTCGTGGAGAACGAGGCGTCAAAATCGGGCGGCCCAATGGTCAGCCGCTTGACGTCCTTGCCCCTCGCCTTGATGGCCAGGTCCAGGAAACTGCCCAGCTGGGCCGAGGAGATGTTCGACTCCACCACCTTGGTGCCCGCACCGGCGATGTCCTCGAACTTGGACAGCAGGGTGGCTGGGTCCAGCTGCTTCAGCATGGCCTGCTGCACGCACTGCTGGCGCTGGATGCGGGAGTAGTCATCCACGTATTCGCGTGAGCGCCCGTACCACAGGGCCTGCGCGCCGTTGAGTGTCTGGTCTCCTGCCGGAATCCAGCCCAGGGGCATGCCATGGGTCTTGGTGGCCTCGTCGAAGTAGCCGCTCATGGGAACCCAGCCGCCGGCCTTGACCCGGATGCCGCCCATGGCGTCGATCAGCGTGGAGAATCCCTCCATGTCAACGAGCACATAAGCCTGGATCTTCATGCCCAGCGTTCCGGACACGGCCTCCACGGTTGCCTGCGCGCCGGGGTCCGCTACGCCCGGATAAAGGTCCGTGTGCTCGTTGGTGACCTCGGTGTTGATGGCATTGATCAGGCATTCGTCGCCGCAGTCATAGCCATCAGGGTAGAGGGACCGCATGGGGGAGCCCACGCTGAACTGGGCGTTCTGGAAATTCCTGGGGACGGAGATGATGGCAGTCTGGCCCGTCTGGGCGTCCACGCTCAGGACGGACAGGCTGTCCGGCCGGCGCCCCGTCCGGTCATCGCCGGCGTCGCCGCCCATCATGAGGAAGTTGTAGCGCCCGTCCACAGGTTCCATGGCGGGACCGGACGCGAAGATGCTGCCAATGGCGTTGCGGCCCACATTGAGCAGATACGCCGCATAGCCCATGGAGCCGCTGCCCAGGACCAGCGCCACCACGAGGGCTATGCCGACGGCGGGGCGGGCCCGCGGCGCCAGCAGGACGGGGCGGATGATGCGCAGGGTGTTCAGGAAGAGCAAGGCCCAGCCCACGGCCAGCGCCGCCATGAGGACCACCAGCAGCAGCGACGTGACCGGGTTGGTAACGATGCTGATCACCAGGCTCCGGTTGACCAGCAACAGCACCACCGCCAGCAGCAGGACCGCCCACACGCAGAGTGTTACCCGCAGCGCTGTCCGGCCCAGTTTCCGGTCGCCGGCCACGAGTTGGGCGCTGCCCGGAACCAGGAGCGTCAGCAGGACCAGGACGAAGGCGCGCTTGGTCCGGACGGCGGGAGAAGCGCTGACGGGGTAGCGGACCGGGTCCGTCAACGACGGACCGGAGCCGTGGGTAACGCGGCTGCTGGCCATATCCGGCGCCCTAACGGCTGCCCCGAAGGGCGCTGGCGCCGTCGGGGAAGACCTCGCCGACCTTCTGCCGCAGGTTGGCGCCCTTGCGGGAGGCGACGGCGTTCAGGTCCGCGGCGAAGTCCAGGAGGTCCGCACGCAGGGACGCGGCAAGTTCGTCGGTGCCTGAGGCCAGCATCCGCACTGCCAGCAGGCCAGCGTTCCGGGCACCCGCGATGGAAACCGTTGCCACCGGAACGCCTGCGGGCATCTGGACGATGGACAGCAGCGAGTCCATGCCGTCGAGGGTCTTCAGGGGAACCGGAACCCCGATCACCGGCAGCGGCGTGACGCTGGCAAGCATGCCGGGCAGGTGGGCCGCGCCGCCGGCACCGGCGATGATGACACGCAGGCCGCGCTCGTGGGCGGTTTGGCCGTAGCGGATCATCTCCGTGGGCATCCGGTGGGCTGAGACGACGTCCGCTTCGAAAGGGATGCCGAATTCGGCCAGGGCTTCGGCCGCAGCCTCCATGACGGGCCAGTCCGAGTCCGACCCCATGACCAGGCCCACCAAGGGGCCAGGCGCCGAGCCGGCTGGGGTGGTGGCGGCTTCGGTGCTCATGCGTTCTCCTCGAAAATAGCGGAAGAGTCATCGGTGGTGACCCGGCCGTCGCGGATGATGCCCGCCACGGCGGTGGCACGGCGCCGGACAGAGTCCACTTCCGCCGTCGAACTGCCCAGCAGGTTGACGTGGCCAATCTTGCGCCCGGGCCGCACCGACTTTCCGTAGCAGTGGACCTTGGCCGCCGGCTCGCTGGCCAGCGCCATGGGGTAGGCCGAGTACAGGTCCTCGTTGTCCCCGCCCAGGAAGTTCTTCATCACGGTCACCGGTGCCAACGCATCGGTGGCGCCCAGGGGAAGGTTCAGGACTGCCCGGAGGTGTTGTTCGAACTGGCTGGTGATGGAACCGTCCTGGGTCCAGTGGCCGGTGTTGTGCGGCCGCATGGCCAGTTCGTTGATGAGGAAGCCGGCCCCGCTTCCCGGGGTTTCGAACAGTTCCACGGCCAGGACGCCGGTGACGTCCAGTTCGGCGGCGATGCGCAATGCTGCATCCTCGGCCGCTGCAGCAACTTCCAGCGGGATATCCAGCGCGGGTGCGATCACTTCGTCGCAGACACCGTCCACCTGGATGGTGTGGACTACCGGCCAGGCACGGGCCTCGCCGTCAGGGGTGCGGGCCACGAGCGCTGAAAGCTCACGGGTGAATTCCACCTTCGCCTCGGCCAGCAGGGGACTCATGGCGGCAAACCAGTCTGCGGCTTCCGCGGCCTCCTCGGCTGAGGCGACAATCCGCACGCCCTTGCCGTCGTACCCGCCCCGGGGGGTCTTCAGGACCACCGGCCAGCCTGTTTCATCGCCAAAGCGGACCAGCGCGTCAACGTCCGCCACGGACGCCCACGCGGGGTTGGGCAGTTCCAACCGGTCGACGGCGGCACGCATGACCAGCTTGTCCTGGGCGTGGACCAGGGCATCCGGTCCGGGCTGGACGTTGACGCCGGCGTCCTGGAGGGCGCGGAGGTGGTCCGTCGGCACGTGCTCGTGGTCAAAGGTCATCACATCCAGGCCTTCGGCGAAGTCCAGGAGCGTCTGCAGGTCCTTGTAATCGCCCACCGGGGTGGCGGGCACGGCGGACACCGCAGAAACGTCCTCGCCCTCGGCGAGGACACGCAGTTCAAAGCCGAGTGCTGTAGCGGCAGGGGCCATCATTCGCGCAAGCTGGCCGCCGCCAACCACGCCTATCACTGGAAAAGTCACATGGGCCAGCCTACCGAAGACGGGCCCGATCCCGCTTTTACGGCCCGGCGGGGGACCAGGATTTTCGGTGGGCGGGACAAAGGTCACCTGTTCCTACCAGGCGGCTCAAAGCTTTACCAGCTAAAATGGACCTTTGGCCGAGTGGCCCACAGTTCGTCGCGGCCATGGAGGGTCATGTTTAGTGCACTTGCAGATCGTATCCGGGGGCTCGCCTCACTTTTCTGGCGCGAGGTGGCCAAGTTCGGTGCGGTGGGCGGCGTGGCGTTCGTCATTGACAACGGCCTGACCTACTACCTCATGCACGGCCCCATGTCGGACAGCGAGGCAAAGGCACGCTTCGTCGGCGCCACCATCGCCACCGTCTTCTCCTGGGTGGCAAACCGGTTCTGGACTTTCCGCCACCGCCGCCAGGCCAACGTGCTCCGCGAATTCATCATGTTCGTCATCATCAACGGCATCGGCATCGGCATTTCCACCGGTTTCACGGCGCTGGCCAAGTACGGAATGGGCATCGACAACAAAAACCTGCTGTTCCTGGCGGGCGTGGCCGGCATCCTGGTTGCCACGGTGGTCCGTTTCTTCGCGTACCGCTTCCTGGTGTTCAACCAGGAACTGGACCAGGAGCCGGAATTCTCCCACGACCACGAAATCATCGAAGCCCACCCGCACCGCCAGCCAGTGCGCACAGCGGAACACCCGGCTTCCAGCTCCACCGACGGCAGCCCGAAGGCCTAGCCGGCGTCAGCTAGTGGCCGTGGATGCGTTCGTCGGCCCGCAGTTTGTCAGTGAGGGCCACGTCGGGGTGGGTAAGCACCACGGAACCACCCCGCTGCCAGGCGCCCAGCGCGCTGGACAACGCTGACTCCAGGCCCTGGGCTGCGGGGATATGCACCCTGGCGCCCTCATCGTGCTGCACCGCAAACGCGCTCAACAGGTCCCGGTGGGGGACCGTCTTCCCTTCGCTGGTCCGGAGGGCGCACCCTGCAGGGTCGGGCTCCGTGTGCGGCATGAACACGTCTCCGTGGGAACGCACCTCCGCCGCGTAGTCGATCCAGCCGGCCGGCAGCCCGCCAGGCCACCGCATCGCGAGGGCTGGGAGTGCGACGGCGACGGCCGCGTCATGCTTCCCGCTGGTGCCTGCGGCGGGTTCATCCGTGGCAATGAAGTGGGCAGGTCCGCCGTCGAGCACTGTTTCCAGGCCAAGCTGCCAGCCTGCCAGCGCCCACACCAACGCTTTCCAATGCGCCGGCAGGGCAAGGCGCAGGCGCATGCCCGGCTCTGCGTCCAGTTCGTCCTGGAGCAGGTTGCTGGTCTTCGCTACCCAGTTGTCCAGGACCCGTCCGGACAGCTCCACCCGCTCCGCATCGGGTCCGTACCACGTGAGCCGTGGTGCCGTGGAGTTGCCCGAGCGCAGGGCGCCCATCAAGTCGAGTGCGGGTGTTGTCGTCATGAATTCATCCTGCCACTGCAGGGGATCCAGGTCATCCGGCGGCGTGTGCGGGTCAGCATGCCGCTTAGAGAGTGATGTTAATCACATGCCCTACTAAGCGTGCTTGCTATTTTCGCGGGAACCGGGTATTTTCCCCGCCATTCCTGTATTTTTGGGTCGTTTTTGGCTCTGAATTAGCGGCTGCTGCTGCCGCCACGCCGAGGCTGGAAAAAATCCCGGGCGTGGCGTGCGCAAGCTTCTGAACCTGGAGTGTCTATTATCCCGGCAGCGGCTTGACTAGCCCTAGTTACACACGTGTAATTAGGTAACTAAAGCAATTGCGTAAATACCGGCACACAACCGAGTGTCCACGTATCCAGGCAGTGGCTGCAATATCAGGAGGGTCGCCGTGGGGCAAGCAGAGCGTATCCAGGAAGATGCCGTCGTGGCCGGTCAGGCAACGGCGAAGTACCGTGCACGGGGGGTGCCCAGCGACTGGTATGTGGATCCCGCTGACCCTGAAGCTGCGGAGCGTTACAACAGGAATACCACCAGCGTCCTTGAGGACCAGGCCACGGCATTCCTTGCGGCGCATGAGGCCCTCCTGGATGGCGGTGCGGAGCCCGAAGACGAGCTTGACCCGCCCATGGAACTCGCGGCCGCCGGAACGGTCCAGCCCGTGTGGATTGGGCTGCCCCTGCAGCAGGATTTCGATGATGAAGGTGAACTGGGCTGGCAGACCGACGCTCTGTGCGCCCAGACCGATCCGGAGGCCTTCTTCCCGGAGAAGGGCGGTTCCACCCGGGACGCCAAGAAGGTTTGCGGAGCCTGCAACGTGCGGTCCCAGTGCCTCGAGTATGCACTGGCCAACGACGAACGGTTCGGCATCTGGGGAGGGCTGTCCGAGCGTGAGCGTCGGCGGCTAAGGAAGCGAGCAATCTAATTCTTCAGGATGTCCATGTCACTGCCGTTGTGGTTGCCCACAACGGCAGTGCCTATTTGCCCAGAACCCTTTCAGCCTTAGCAGCCCAGACGCGCCCGGCTGACCGCGCCGTCGGCGTTGACGCTGGATCAAGCGACGATTCCTACAGCCTCCTGCGGGAGGCCCTGGGGGACTCCGCCGTAGTCGGCCAGCAGCGCGGCAAAGGCGGTATGGGTGCCGCTGTGTCCGCCGCCCTTGCCGCGTTGGTGCCCTTCGACGGGAGCTCCGACGGCGGCAGGGCCGAGTGGATCTGGCTTCTGCACGACGACGCAGCGCCGGCACCCGAAGCCCTCGCCGAACTCCTGGGCGCCGTGGAGCGCGCGCCCTCGGTAACGGTTGCCGGCTGCAAGCAACTGGACTGGCATTCCCCGCGCAAGCTCATGGACGTGGGCCTCTCCACCAGCCGGTGGGCCGAGCGGCTCACCCTCATCGACGCCGATGAGATGGACCAGGGCCAGTACGACGGCAGGACCGACACTTTCGCCGTGAACTCCGCAGGCATGCTGGTGCGCCGTGACGTCTGGGAACACCTGGGCGGTTTCGACCCCGCCCTGCCGGGAAGCGGTGACGACGTCGATTTCTGCTGGCGGAACCGCCTGGCAGGCCACCGCGTGGTGGTTGTGCCCGCCGCCCGGATGTTCCACGTGGCGCACCGGCCGCACGGCCTCGGAAACCCGGCCGCAGCCCGCAAGGCCCAGGTCCACCTGCGCCTTAAGCACAGCCCGCTATGGATGGTTCCCATCCATAGCATCGGCGCGTTGCTCGGCAGCCTCTTCAAACTTGTCCTGAGCATCGTGGTCAAGGATCCGGGCCACGGAATCTCGCAGCTCCTTGCCACCGTGGCTGCCCTCAGCCGGCCCACGGCCGTGGCCAGGGCCCGGCGGGCAGCCAAACGCACGCGGCGCATCCGCCGCTCCGTCATCCGCAAGCTCCAGACACCCCGCCGGGAAGTATGGAGCCATCGCCGGTCCTTGATGGAGGCGCTGGGTTCTGACGGGTCGGGTGCCGACAACCTGGTGCAGGACCCCCTCGCGCACCAGCCCACCGGCGATGCCGCGGATGACTTCGCAGCGCTGGCCACCAGCAAGCGCGGCTGGGTGGGCAACGGTGCCCTCGCCGCCGTCATCATCGCCTCGGTGGCATCGCTGCTGGCACTGGCAGGACTGTTCCGGGCCCCGGCCGTCTCCGGCGGTGCCCTCATCCCGGTTTCCGCGGGACTGGGGAATATCTGGCATAACGCTTCCACCTGGTGGATCAGCCTCGGTGCGGGGCTCCCCGGCCATGGCGACCCCTTCGGGTACGTCCTCTGGATCATCGGCGTTGCCGGTGGAGGGGATGCCAACGCCGCCATGGCGTGGCTGCTCCTGATCGGTGCCCCCCTGTCCGGGCTCACCGCGTGGTTTGCCGCGGGCGGGGTCACCGAACGCCGCCGGCTCCGGTTCGCGGCGGCAATCTTCTGGGCTGCCGCACCGGCACTCCAGGCTGCCCTCAACCAGGGCCGGGCAGGGGCCCTGATCGCGCACGTCATGCTTCCGCTGGTGGTCCTGGGCCTGCTGCGGGCCACAGGGTCAGCTGTTGGGCATGGCCGTTTCAGCCCCGCGTCAACGCCCGACCAGGGCGACCAGGTTCCGGCCAAAGCCGGCGTTAACGGGACGCCGTCCTGGACAGCGTCAGCAGCTGCAGGACTGGCGCTGGCTGCCACCACTGCCTCGGCGCCTTCCCTGCTCATCCCCGCCACCGTGGTCATCGTTCTCTGCGGCATCCTGCTGGGCCGGCGCGGGCGGACCGTGTGGTGGGCGCTCCTGCCCAGCGCCGCCCTGTTCGTGCCCTTTGCCATGTCCGCCCTCGACAGGCCGCGGGCGCTCCTTGCCGATCCCGGGCTTCCGCTCGGTTTCGACGCCGCCCCGCTGTGGCAGCAGGTCCTGGGCCAGCCCCTGTCGTTCGACCCCGCTGGTGGCCTCCGGGGGCTGGCGGCCTTCACCGGCGGAACAGTGCCCTGGGCCCTGCTGCTGGCCGTGCTCCTTGCGGGGCCGGTGCTGATCCTTGCCATTGTGGGACTCTTCAGCGCAGGTCGCCGGGCCCGTACTGCCCGGTGGTTCTGGGTGTCCGCCCTGGCCGCCCTGGCCGGTGGCTGGCTGGCAGGCCATGTAGTCACCGGCCTGAACGCGAATGTCCTGGTGACCCCCTTCCCGGGACCCGCCGTTTCGGCTGCGTCTTTTGCCCTCCTTGCAGCTGCACTCCTTGGTGCGGAGCAGCTTCTGTCCGCAGCGGACCGGGCCTCTGCTGCCGGGGCAAGGACCGGGACGGCCGGCCGTGCCGCCCTGGCGCTGGGGCTGGTAGTCCTCCTGGCAGGGCCATTGGCAGGCATGGCCGCCTGGTCCGCGCAGAACCTGCTGCGCTCCGCCACCGCCGCAGCCACGGAGGCTGCCCCCGCGGCTCTTTCGGCATCCGGGGACGGGGGAGCGCTGGGCGCTTCCCGCTTGGTGGAGGCCGTCACCGGGCGATCCCTTCCCGCCACCGCGGTTGACCGCGGGACCGGACCTGAACAGACGCGCACCCTCCTGCTCAGCACGGGAGAGGACGGAACCTTCAGCGCGGCGCTGATGCGTGGCTCCGGCACCACGATGGACAGCCTTTCCGCCATCGCTTCGGCCCGGAACATCTCCGGCGCCCCCGGTGCAGAGGAGGTTCGCGGCGACGACGACGTTACGGCGGCCATCCGCCGCGTTGTCGCCACCATGGTCGCGGGGCAGGGCGTGGATCCCCGCTCCGACCTCGAGCAACTCGGCGTGGGTTTTGTGGTCCTGCGCTCGACAGACACCGCGGCCCAGTTGACCGCGAGCCGCATGGATGCAGTCCCGGGCCTGGTGGCCGTGGGGCAGACCGACACCGGCTGGCTGTGGCGGATCAGCCCGCTGAACCAGCGAACCCCCCAGGCCGCGGACGTTGCCCACCGTGTCCGCATTGTCGACGCCGCCGGTACGGCTACGGCGTTGGTGGACTCAGGAGCCGTGGACGTCGACGCCGCTGTGCCCGCCGGGCCGGAAGGCCGGCTGGCAGTACTCGCCGAGCGGGCCGATCCCGGGTGGAGCGCGTGGCTCGACGGGCGCAAGCTGACAGCCACCACCTCCGGCTGGTCGCAGGCCTTCACACTGCCGGCAGCAGGCGGCCAGCTGTCGATCCGTTATGAGAACCCGTGGTCATTCTGGGCTGCTGCCGGGCAAATCGCTGTCATCGGGCTCACCGTTATCCTCGCAATCCCCATGCCCACGCGGCGGCCGCGGACCGGTCTCTCCCGCGACGAGGGCTCCCTGCGTAAGGAACACCAAAATGCATGAGAACACCCCACCGGCTGCCGGCGCGGGGGCCGGCACCGGATCGCCGGCAGCTGCCGACGCGTCGACTGCTGCCGAAAAGCCGGCATCAGCGGGGAAACCCGTGAAAGCCGCTAAACCTGGCGTTTCCGGATCCGGGGAGGACCGCGCCAAGACGTCATCCGGCCGCGGCTCAACCCGGCTTCCGGGTGGGAAGGGCCGTGCCGCTGCCGTTGCGGGCGCCACGGCAGGGATCCTCGTTCTTGCCGGCGCCGGAGCCGTGGTGGCTGGCGGGTCGCTGCTGCCCGGCCCTGCCTCCAGCCGACCCGTAGCGGTGGCTGAAGCTGCCGTTCCGGCCGGTGCGAGCCGCGGCGTATGCCCCGGCCCGGCCCGGCTGCTGGAGGGCACCGAGGCGGGCACCGACGCCCAGTTCCGGCCTGAGTCGGCCACCGCGGCAACCAAGGTCAGTGCCGCGGTGCTCAGCGCCGGAGGGGTGCTGCCGGGAAGCCGGCTTACCCGCCTGGACGGCACCTCCGCCGTCGAGATTGCCAAGGATCCAGGGCCGGCGCCCAGCGCTGGGACCCCCCAGGAGCTGCTTGCCGGAGTAGTGGCTGACCGGGCCGTGGACCAGGTAAGCGTGCTGAGCGCCGACGCGGTGGCGAACCAAAACGCGTCGGCTGCGGGCGCAATGAAATACACCGCCACCGACGGCGACCTGCAGGGCAGTGCGGCGGCTACCTGCGTGCAGCCTTCGAACGACCAGTGGCTCTCGGGTGCCGGCACCACGGTGGGCCGCACCTCCGTCCTCTTGCTGACCAACGCCTCCAGCACCCCCGCCACCGTGAGCCTTGAGCTCTTCGGTGCCGGCGGCAAGATCCAGGCTCCCGGCAGCCGCGGGCTGCTGGTGGCCCCCGGTACCACGCGCAGCGTTGTCCTCGCTGGACTGGCTCCCACTGAAGCCCAGCTCAGCGTCCATGTCCGCAGCGCCGGTGGACCGGTCGCCGCCGTCATCCAGCAAAGCGTCCTTCGCGGCCTCACCCCGGGCGGAGTGGACTACATCAGCCCCGGCACTTCCCCTTCTGTCCGCCAGGTCATGACGGGCGTGGACATCCAGGAACCCGCGGGGCTTGCTGCCCTGACAGGGCAGTCCGGCTACAGTGATGCCGGGCCTGCCCTCGAACTGACCGTTCCTGGCGCCTCCGACGCTGTGGTGGAGATCAAGCTCTACGGACGGGACGGCCAGCACGCGCTTCCGGCCGGCGGTGTGATCACCGCCAAAGCCGGGGCCACCACCGAGGTGTCCCTGGCCGGAGTGCCCGCCGGGCAGTACACGGTTGCCGCCTCATCCGATGTCTCGATTCTCGCCTCCGCCCGGATGAGCCGCGGACTCCAGGCGGGGCAGGCTTCGGACGTGGCCTGGGTGGCATCGGCGGTGAGGCTTGGCAGCCAGCACGTGGTTCCGGTGCCCAAGGGCGGTCAACGCCAACTGGTGTTTGGTGCCCTGGATACCCGGGCCACCATCACCTACGCGCCCATTACGGCCGACGGGAAAGTAGGTGCCGCGGCCTCCGCCGACATCGCCGGCGGAACCACGGCGTCCATCAGCATTCCTGAGCAAGCTGGCGGGGCGGACGTTGTTGGCTATGTGGTGTCAGCGTCCGGCGACGCCGCCTATGGTGCGGTGCTTCTGGGACAGGACGGCCGCAACGATGTTTCGTCGTTGGCGTTCCTGGCAGCTGCTGCCGGCCAGGAAACAGTCCCGGTGGCGCTGGGCTACTGAGGCCCGGGCCGGCCGCCTACCGTCCGGGCCGCTGCCGGTCTCAGTATCGGCGGCGGTACACCGGGTCCAGGGTCTCCGGCGGCACGCCGAGCATTTCCGCCGTGTGTTCGACCACCACGTCATGCACCAGGTCCTGCAGTTCCTCCACGCTGGAGCACGCCTGCTCCACCACGCGCCGGAACACCGTGATCATGGGCCCATCCCCGCCGCCGGCGGGCGTGTAGGAGCCCATGGGAGGCGTGGACGCGTTCGCGGCCAGCGTCTCGAGGTCCGGCGGTATCTCGTCAACGCCAAAGCGCACGCCGTCGAGGGTCTTGCCCCAAATGTCGTGCAGCCGCTGGGCCGAGTCGAGCACCATGTCGTCAAAGCGGTCGGACCGGGTCCGGTATCCGGGGTGGGTGGGCAGCATCACGTCGCCGCGCAGGCCCCGTCCGTGGCGGTTCCGGTGCCGCCGGGAGAAGCTTCTGCCGGTGGTTTCCGCGCCCGCTGCTGCGGGGGCATCCGGGTCAGCCAACCGGACCGAAAAGCCTGATTCATGGTTCGATGACTGCATACAACGACTGTAAACCCGGGGAAGGATTTGTGCGATATATCCCCGCTGCTTCGAAGGCGCGTCGGTGAGGTCGGGAATGCGCGGTTTTTGGGCGGCGAAGGGGTAGTCTCTGATGTCGTGGGAGCTATCCGTCAATGTTCAAGGTCTGCCTGCCGCCAGTCGGCGGTAGCCACCCTGACGTATGTGTACGCGGACTCCACTGCCGTCCTGGGTCCCCTTGCCACTTATGCTGAGCCGCACTGCTACGACCTCTGCGCGCAGCACGCCGAATCCTTGACGGTTCCACGCGGCTGGGAAGTGTTGCGCCTGGCCATGCCCTCGACTCCGCAGCAGCCCGGACCTGACGACCTCCTGGCGTTGGCCAACGCTGTCCGCGACGCCGCGGCGCTCCCCCCGGAGCCGCAGGTGCCCGCCCAGCGGGCGCACCATTCCGCCCTGGAAGCTCCAGCCGGCGGCGACGGAGTACGCCGGGGCCACCTGCGCGTTCTCCGGGAACCTTCGTAAGCCTCTTTTGGCGATACGCTGGAAGCTGCACATCTTTTCCGCCACCGGCGCGAGCGCGCCCGCCAGGGAGCATGAACCAATGCCAAAGATCAGTCCCGAGCTGTTGTCCGTCCTGCGTTGCCCCGTGACCGGCTCGCCCCTGGTCCAGGAGGGGGATGAACTGGTGTCCACCGCCGCCGGGGAAACAGGAGTCCGGAACCGGTATGCCATCGAGGACGGAATCCCGTTGCTGCTGCCGCCGGAACTGCTGGCCGCCGCAGCGTCGGCCGGTTCCGACCAGCATGATCCCGCTGCGGGAACGCCCTAGTTCATCTGCATCCGCACGCACAGAAACAGCAGCACGGGGATCCGACCAGGACCCGGTACAAGCAAAGGACCATCCATGACTTTTGACTACAAGGTTGCCGACATCTCCCTGGCGGAAGCCGGCCGGCACCAGATCCGCCTTGCCGAGCACGAAATGCCCGGCCTGATGTCCCTCCGCGAGGAGTTCGGCCCCACCCAGCCGCTCAAGGGCGCCCGCATCGCCGGTTCCCTGCACATGACGGTGCAGACCGCAGTGCTGATTGAAACCCTCACCGCGCTCGGTGCCGAGGTCCGCTGGGCCTCCTGCAACATCTTCTCCACCCAGGATGAAGCCGCCGCGGCTGTGGTGGTGGGGAAGGGCACGGTCGAGGACCCGCAGGGCGTCCCCGTCTTCGCCTGGAAGGGCGAGACGCTCGAGGAATACTGGTGGACCGCCGAGCAGATCCTGACCTGGCCGGGCGCGGACAGCAACCCGGACCTGGGCCCGAACATGATCCTGGACGACGGCGGCGACGCCACCATGCTGGTGCACAAGGGTGCCGAGTTCGAGGCCCTGGGCGCTGTGCCGGCCGCCGCGGACGACGAGTCCGAGGAAGGCCGGGTCTTCCTGTCCGTCCTGCGCGCCTCGCTCGAAAAGGACCCGCAGAAGTGGACCCGGATCGGCTCCCGCCTCCTGGGCGTCACCGAGGAGACCACCACAGGCGTCCACCGCCTCTACCAGCTGGCAGAACAGGGCAAACTGCTGTTCCCGGCGATCAACGTCAACGACTCGGTCACCAAGAGCAAGTTCGACAACAAGTACGGCATCCGCCACTCCCTGCCGGACGGCATCAACCGTGCCACCGACGTCCTGATGGGCGGCAAGGTCGCCGTCGTTTGCGGCTACGGCGACGTCGGCAAGGGAGCCGCCGAGGCGTTCCGCGGCCAGGGCTCGCGCGTGATCGTCACCGAAATCGACCCCATCTGCGCGCTGCAGGCCGCGATGGACGGCTACCAGGTGGCCACCCTGGAATCCGTCCTCAGCGAGGGCCACATCTTCATTACCACCACCGGCAACAAGGACGTCATCCTGGCCGAACACATGGCCGGCATGCGTGACAAGGCCATCGTGGGCAACATCGGCCACTTCGACAACGAGATCGACATGGCCGGCCTGGCCCGGATCCCCGGGATCAAGAAGGTTGAGATCAAGCCGCAGGTCCACGAGTGGGTCTTCAACGAAGGCACCGACGAGGAGAAGTCGATCATCGTCCTGTCCGAGGGCCGCCTGCTCAACCTCGGCAACGCCACCGGCCACCCGTCCTTCGTGATGAGCAACTCCTTCGCGAACCAGACGATCGCGCAGATCGAACTGTTCACCAAGGCGGACCAGCCCGAGGGCGAGAAGGAGTACGGGAAGCAGGTCTACGTGCTGCCGAAGATCCTGGACGAGAAGGTCGCCCGGCTGCACCTGGATGCCCTGGGCGCCACCCTGACCGAGCTGAGCAAGGAACAGGCCGAGTACCTGGGCCTCGACGCCGCCGGCCCGTTCAAGCCGGAGCACTATCGTTACTGAGACGTAAGGGCCCGGGCGCGTTCATGCGCCCGGGCCGTTATTTTCTGCACGTAGGATCAAAAGCATGGAGCCTGATGTAAAGCCCCGTCGCCGGGGGACCGCAAAGAAAGTCCTCGCCGTCGCAGCCGTCTGTGTCCTGGCTGCCGTGGGCGGGGTTTTCGCCGCCGTCGCTCCAGGCCTTGCGGGTGGCACCCTGGAATCGGAGGCAGGCTCCGCGCTGCGGACGTCTCCGGGGATCGCTTCGCCCGTTGTGCCGCCGGTCAAGCTTGACGCGGCCCCCGCCGACGGCGCCAAGCAGGTCAATCCTGCGGCCCCGGTGTCCTTGAAGGTGGGCAACGGGACCATCCAGCGTGTCACCCTGGCCAGCATTGCCGGGAAAACCATCGACGGCAGCATTGACGCCACAGGGACGTCGTGGTGCGCCACTGCGCCGCTGGAGTTCAACACCGAGTACAGCTACACCTACGTGGTGAAAGACAGCGCGGGACGCGAAACCAGCACCACACAGTCCTTCAATACCGTGTCCAGTTCGCATGAGGCGGATGCCGCCATCTATCCGCTGAACGGCATGAAGGTTGGCGTCGGCCAGCCCCTGCAGGTCATCTTCAGCGAGCCCGTGACCAACCGGGCCGCCGTGGAGAAGGCCATCAAAATCACCACCACGGCAGGGCAGGCCGGAGCGTTCCACTGGTACAGCGACACCATGGTCCGGTACCGGCCCGAGAACTTCTGGGCGGCGAACTCCACCATCACCATGGACATGCAGCTTTTTGGCGTCGACCTCGGAAACGGCCAGATCGCCAACTTCAACAAGAAGGTCAACGTCAACATCGGGGACAAAAAGGTGGCCATTGCGGACGCCACGGCACACACCTTCACCCTGAGCGTCAACGACCAGCCCGTGAAGACCCTGCCGGTCAGCATGGGAGACAAACGGTTCCCCTCGGCCAAGGGCTTCGCGGTGCTGATGGAGAAGAACCGGTTTGACCACTTCAGGGCAGCCAGCATCGGCCTGAAGCCGGACGATCCCGCCTACTACGGCGAGGCCGACGTCGAATACACCATCCGCCTCACCCTCAGCGGCGCCTACATCCACCAGGCGCTTGAGTCCGCCTATCCCTACATCGGCAACACCAATGTGTCCCACGGCTGCATTGGATTCCTCCCGGACGGTGCCGCGTGGGTGTTCGACAACATGGGTACCGGGGACGTCGTCCAGATCATCAACACCGAAGGCGACTACGCTGCGAACACCGACGGGTTTGGGGACTGGAACATTCCGTGGAGCGAGTACGACAACTAAGTCAGTTGGCGAACGGCAGGCGCTGCAGCCGCCGTCCCGTTTCCGCGTTCCGTTGGCGTGACTGGGACAACCGCGTGAATTCCCTGTTCCGGCGTTCGGCAACGACGGCGGCCAGGTAGTCTTCCGGTCCGGTCCCCGGGGGTGGGGCAGGGGCCACGTGGGCGGAGAGCTCCCCGGCGATGCCCTGCGCCATCGCTGCCCTGGACAGCGGTGCCATCCTGTCCGCCTGGCGGATGAACTGCGCGGCCCTGCGCGCCGTCGCGTCGGGGATGCGGCCGATATCCGCCGCGGCAGCCCATGGCTGGAGGTAGGGTGGCACGAAAACCCGGGCAGCCGCTTCGGCGGGAACCCGGCTGCGCACCGCGTACGTGCCCGCGAGCAGGTCCCCCAGGCGCCTGGACTTGTCGTTGAAGAGCGCCACGGCGATGGCGACTCCGCCAAACGTCAGGTAGATCTCAAGGAATCCCGTCAGGCCACGGATCACTGCATGCCGGAACCGGATGGCGCCACCGTCCTCCCGCACCACGCGCAGGCCTGTGGCCAGTTTGCCGAGCGAGCGCCCGCGGCTCAGCGTCTCCACCGCAACCGGCACAGCCACCAGGCAGAAGACCACGGCGGCCAGGCCCAGGGCCCGGGCAGCAGCACTGTCCAGGTCCGCGCCGGCGGCTGCCAGGCCAAGCAAGGCCAGCACGAGCAGAACCAGGTGGAAGACGACGTCGATGGCCAGGCCCAGGGCCCGGGCAGCAAACCCCGCCGGCCGAAGCTCCAAAACCACTGCCTCGCCGGTGATGATCTGGCTCATTGCGCCCCCGCCTTTCGCACCCGTGGAATCGTCCACACCACCAGGGTGCGGACGCTGAAAGTCTACTGCCGGGCGCTAGGCTGTAGCCGTGGACATGGATGCCTTCGCCGCCGTCAACGCGGACAAATGGGCGCGGCTGAAGCAGCTTGCGGGAAACCGCAGGCTCACCGGCGCCGAGTCCGACGAACTGCTGGCGCTGTACCAGTCGACGTCGGGCCACCTGTCGCTGGTCCGTTCCGTGGCCCCCGAAAGTGCGCTGTCCGCGTCCCTTTCGGCGACCCTTGCGCAGGCCAGGACCCGTTTTACCGGCGCACGGTCCAATGCTGCGGCTGACCTCGCCAGGTTTTTCGTGGTGGCGCTGCCCGCCGCGCTGTACCGCTTGACCTGGCTCACCCTGGCGTGCGGGGCAGCTTTCGTCCTCATTGCCGCCGGGTATGCGGTGTGGATCGGAACATCGCCCGAAGCGCTCAGGGCAGTGGCGTCCGAGACCGCCGCCGCGCAGTACGTGGAACAGGACTTCATCAACTACTACTCGGAAAACCCCGCGGCGTCCTTCGCCGGCGCCGTGTGGACCAACAACGCGTGGATCAGTGCCCAGGCGGTGGCCCTGGGGATCACTGGCGTATGGGTACCGATGATCCTGTTCAGCAACGCCCAGGGAGTGGGCATCGCCGCCGGAATTTTCGCGGCCGCAGGAAAATCCGACGTCTTCTTCAGCTACATCCTGCCGCACGGGCTGATGGAACTGACCGCAGTCTTCGTGGCCAGCGCCGCGGGATTGCGCATCTTCTGGGCCCTGGTCTCGCCCGGTCCGCGGACCAGGGGACGGGCAGTGGCCGAGGAAGGCCGGTCGCTGGTCACCGTGGCACTGGGCCTGGTCCTGGTCCTGTTTGTCTCCGGGCTGGTGGAAGGCTTCGTCACGCCCAGCCCGCTGCCCGCCGGAGCAAAGATAGGCATTGGAGCAGCAGTCCTGGCCGCGTACTGGATCTATGTCCTGGTGTGGGGCAGGCGCGCCGTCCTCGCCGGCGAGCGTGGGGACCTCCGCCGGGAAGACGCGGGCTACACGGAGATCGCTGCCTGAATCGTTGTAATCCTGCCGGGGTGGTTCCTCGCCCAGCGGAAGTTCCGGGCGGTAGGCTCGACAGCAGAATCAATCGCACCGGCGGCATGGGACCGGTGCGGCACCCGACGGAAGTGACGCTGCTGTGAATGACGAAACACCGGTCCGCGCCAAGAGCGCTGCGCCGCAGCCGGAACCTTTGCTGGATACGTCCGGGGATTCCGACGAGCCCGCGTTCTCCTGGCTGACCCCCACTGACAAGGGCACTGATAAGGACACGGCAGGCGGCAGGACCCGCGGCGACGAACCCGCCGGCCCTGTTGCGGCAGGACCCCAGGAGGACGGCGCCGCTCCGGTCACGCCCACGGCAGGGGAGAAGGCTGCCCAGCCTGAAAGCCGCGCCCACCGCAAGGCTGCGGAAGCCGCCGTCGTCGAATCCGCCACCCCCGGCAACCACCCTGCAGGCCCGCCGGATGCCGGCCGCGCCGCTGCCGCCACTGCCAGTACCACCACCCCTGACCGGGACGCGGACGGCACTGCTTCTCCTGTCTTCAAGGAACCCCTGCCCACCTCGGCGCTGCATGTGCGGCCGCCTGAGGCGGAAGTGGAGCGGCGCAACGCCCAGCGCGAAAGCGCCGCAAACGCCAAGCCCGTGGCCCCCCGGGTCATGCAGGTCGTACTGGCCATCATCTACCCGTTCATCCTCTTGATCCTCGCCGTCCGGGCAGTGACCACCCCGCTCTTCCTGTGGGTGGAGTACAACCGGCCCGGCTTCCCGGGGGACGGCTACGGCTTCAGCACCGACGACCGGATGACCTACGGTTCCTACGCCGTGGATTACCTCACCAACTGGGCCGGCCCACGGTACCTCGGCGACCTGGTGCAGCGCGGCGGCGACAAACTCTTCAAGGACGGCGAAGTCAGCCACATGGCCGACGTCAAGACCGTCATCCTCTCCACCTTCGGCGCGGGGGTGCTGCTGCTCCTCCTGGCCCTGATCGCCATCCTGTACCTGCGCAGGCGCAGCAACGGCGGGATCCGGCGCGGCCTCTTCGCCGGTTCGGCCATCACGCTGGTGGTCATCCTGGGCCTTGGCACGCTGGCGGCACTCGGCTGGCAGCAGTTCTTCACTGAATTCCACCGCATCTTCTTCGCCGACGGGTCCTGGACCTTCAGCCTGGACGACACCCTGATCAGGCTCTTCCCAAGCCAGTTCTGGATCGACGCGGGTATCGGCATCGGCGGCATGGTGCTCCTGGCGTCCATCGTGACGCTGGTACTCACCTGGCCCACCCGCCGCCGCCGGGGCGTCGCCCCGAAGGAAACGGGCGCGAAAACGGAGTTGGAAAAGGTGGATCAGCCGTAAATTTTGGCGATCTCCGCCTGGAAGTCGTTGACGACGGCGGCCCGCTTAAGTTTCAGGGAAGGCGTCAGGTGCCCTGACTCCACGCTGAATTCGGCGTCCAGCAGCCGGAAAGTCCGGACCGATTCGGCGGTTGACACCAGTTGGTTGGCAACCTCCACTGCCTCCTGGAGGGCTGCCAGCAGCTGCGGGTCCACTGCCGCCTGCTCCAGTGCCAGTGCCGGCAGGCCACGCTCGGACCGCCAGTTGGCCACGCCTTCCGGGTCCAGGGTCAGGAGGGCTGAAACGAAGGGCTTGCCGTCGCCCACCACCACTGCATGTCCCACCAGCTGGTGGCTGCGGATCTTTTCCTCCAGCGGGCCCGGCGCCACGTTCTTGCCGCCCGCGGTGACCAGCAGGTCCTTTTTCCGGCCCGTCACCGTGAGGAAGCCGTCCCTGTCCAGGACACCAAGGTCACCGGTGCGGAAGAAGCCGTCCACGAACGCCTCCGCGTTCGCCGCCGGGTTGGCGTGGTAGCCCCTGAAGACACCGATTCCCTTGACCAGGATTTCGCCGTCTTCAGCCACACGGATGGTGGTGCCGGGAACCGGAATTCCCACGGTTCCAACCTTGGTCCGGGACGGCGTGTTGGCGGTGCAGGGCGCGGTGGTTTCCGTCAGGCCGTACCCCTCAAGGACAGGAATGCCCACGCCACGGAAGAAATGTGCGTCCTCGGAGGCCAGGGAACTGGCGCCGGAGACGGTGTACTCCACCTCTCCGCCCAGGGCCTGCCGAAGCCTCGGATAGACCAGCCGGTCAAAGACTGAATGGCGGACCCGGCTGAGCAGGCCGGGCCCGGGGCCGTCCCCGCGGTTCTGGCGGTCCTGCGCCCGGGAGTATTCGATGGCGGCTGCCGCCGCGGCATCGAAGAGCCGCCCCTTGCCTGCCACGGCAGCCTTATGGGCCGCGGTGGCCCGGACCTTTTCGAAGATGCGTGGCACCACCAGCAGGAATGTGGGCCGGAAGGTGCCCAGGTCCTCCAACAGCTGCGTCGCGCCCGGGGTGTGCCCCAGGGTTGCGCCCGCGGCCAGGCAGACAACCTGCACGGCCCGGGCCAGCACATGGGCCAGCGGCAGGAACATCAGCGTGCGGGCCTGGTCCCTCAGCAGGATTTCGGGGAGGAAAGCCACGATGTTTTTGGCCACCAGGGCGAAGTTCCCGTGCGTGATTTCGCACCCCTTGGGCTTGCCGGTGGTGCCTGACGTGTAGACCAGTGAGGCGAGGTCGGCCAGCCCAGCGCGGCTTCGGTGGCGCTCCAGCTCAGCGTCGCTGACACCCATGCCTGCCGCTGCCAGGCTGGCAAGGTCCGGGGCTTCGCCGTCGAAGTCCATCCGGACCACATGGACCAGGCGGTCGGTGAGCTCGGCGGAATCCGCCACCACCCCGTTGACCAGCTGCACGGTGGCCCGGTCGCCGGCAAAGACGCGGCGGACCCCTGCATCCTGGATGATCCACTCCACCTGGCTTGCGGAGGACGTTTCATAGATGGGCACCGTGACGCCGCCGGCAAACCAGATGGCAAAGTCCACCAGCGTCCACTCGTAGGACGTACGGGACATGACGGCCACGGTGTCCCCGGGCTCCAGGCCACCGGCGATGAGCCCTTTGGCCAGGGCGCTGACGTCCTGCAGGAACTTCTGCGCGGAGACATCCACCCAGCCATTGGGGCCCTTGCGCCGGTACAGGGCGTGCGCCGGGTTGGCGGCATGTCGCTCCAACAGCAGGTCCGTCACGTTGCTGTCGGCGTCAAGCTCAACCAGCAGTTCCGTGCTCGCTTCTCTCACAGCAGGTCTCCGTTTCCGCTGCCACGCCGCGGCGGCGGCTCCTTCAGGTCTTTGTTGCCATCCTGCCCTAGATCCAGGATGGCATCCACATCCGGACCTTCCAGTCGACGTAGGGGATGACTTCGGCAGTCCAGACCGGGTAGAAAAACGCCGAGACCAACAGTGCCGCCGCGAGGAACAGGGCCGCCAGGTACAGCCCCGAGCGGCGGCGCCACGGTGGGTCCGCGGGCCTGCCCAGAACCAGCCCCAGGCAATACACCAGGGCCAGGACCAGGAACGGTTCAAAGGACACCGCGTAGAAGTAGAACATGGTCCGCTCGGGGTACATGAACCACGGCAGGTACCCCGCCCCGACGCCGGCCAGGATGGCTCCGGCGCGCCAGTCCCGGCGCCCAGCCCACCAGAACAGCAGGACCACCAGTGCGATGGCCGCTGACCACCAGATCAGGGGGTTGCCGACCGAAAGGATGGCGGAGGTGCACTTCTCCACGGCACAACCCGGCGTGCCCTGGGGTGGGGATTCGTAGAAGAAGGACGTGGGCCGTCCCATTACCAGCCAGCTCCAGGCGCTGGCCTGGTAGGGGTGCTCCGCGCTCAGGCCCTGATGGAATTTGTACGCTTCGAGATGGTAGTGGATCAGGGACCGGACAGAGGCGGGGAGCCATTCCCACCCCGCGGACGGGTTGCTTTCCGCCCAGTGGCGGAAGTAGGCGTTGTCCGACAGGAACCAGCCGGTCCACGTGGCTGCGTAGACCGCCCCTGCGACCGGCACCATGCCCAGGAATGCCGGGATGCCGTCCCGGATGACGCCGCCGCTGATCCAGCCCCGGATGCCTGCCACCCGACGCGCGTTGAGGTCCCACAGCACCGTCAGGACGCCGAAGCCGGCCAGGAAGAACAGGCCCGACCATTTGGTGCCGACCGCCAGGCCCATGCAGACTCCGGCGGCAACGCGCCACCACCGCACCCCCAGCCAGGGCCCGGCCAGCAGCGCATGGGCCGTTGGCTGTCCGCCGTTCGCTGCAGCCGCGGCTGCCAGCCGGGTGGCCAGTCGGCGGCGCCCGTCGTCGCGGTCCATCAGGAGGGCGCCGAAGGCGGCGAGGATCCAAAACGTCAGGAAGATGTCCAGCAGCGACGTCCGGGACATCACCAGATGGTGGCCGTCGACGGCGAGGAGCAGCCCGGCGGCGCCCGCCAGCGGCAGCGAACGGAACAGTTTCAGGGCAATCAGTGACACCAGCAGCACGGTCAGGGTGCCCGTCAGGGCCGCCGCGAAGCGCCAGCCGAACGGATTGTCCGGCCCGAACATCCACATGCCGGCCGCGATCATCCATTTGCCTACCGGCGGGTGGACCACGTATTCCGGGGTGTTCAGCAGGACGTCGGGATTGCCGGCGTTGAAGGAATCGTTGGCTTTGTCCGGCCAGCTGCGTTCGTAGCCGCTGATGAGGTAGGAGTAGGCGTCCTTGACGTAGTACGTTTCGTCGAACACCAGCTTGTGCGGCACCTCAAGGCGGATGAACCGGAGGAGGCCACCGGCCACGGCCGTAAGGACGGGAACCAGGATGAACCAGAGCCGGAGCGACGCCGGATAGTCCCGCCATGCCGGGCCGGAACCGATGAACCTCGCTGTGAGCGAACCGACGGTGAAGGCTTCGTGCGGCCGGCTGATCCAGGGCCGGCCCGCTGTCCCGTCGGGATCTACCGCGGTGGCTCCGGTGGCGGGGGAAGCCGGGCTGGGTTTCCCGGCCCCGGCGGGCAGCGTCGAGGTCTGGGTCACGAGCCCCATGCTACCTTTTGCGGCGGGAAGACCGGGCAGCAGTAGGCTTGGTGGGTGGACCCGAACCCCAGCCCCCTTGCAGAGCCCGGCCCTTCGACAGCGGGACGGATCGTCCTCGCTGCCACTCCCATCGGGAACACCGGCGATGCGTCGGCCCGGTTGGTGGAACTGCTGGGCACGGCGGACATTGTGGCGGCCGAGGACACCCGGCGCCTCCACCGGCTGGTGCAGAGCCTGGGGGTGGCGGTTGCCGGCCGCGTCATCAGCTACCACGAGCACAACGAGGCCACCCGCACGGCGGAGCTGCTGGACCAGGTGCGGGCAGGCAGCACGCTTCTCATGGTGACGGACGCCGGGATGCCGGCCGTCTCGGACCCCGGTTTCCGCCTGGTGGAGGGTGCCATCGCGGCAGGGCTTCCGGTGACGGCCGTCCCCGGTCCGTCCGCGGTCCTCACGGCATTGGCGCTCTCCGGCCTGCCCACGGACCGTTTCTGCTTCGAGGGATTCCTGCCCCGGAAGGCCGGCGAGAGGGCGTCCCGCCTTGCGGACCTCGCCGGGGAGCGGCGCACCATGGTCTTCTTCGAGGCGCCGCACCGGCTTGAAGCCATGCTGAGGGCCCTGCGGGAAAGATTCGGCCCGGACCGCCCCATCGCAGTGTGCCGCGAACTGACCAAGACGTACGAGGAAGTCATCCGCGGGACCGTGGGCGAGCTGCTCCAGTGGGCCGAGGACAACGAGGTCCGCGGCGAGATTGCCGTGGTGCTCGGCGGCGCACCGGAACAGGCTGCGGGGACCCCGGAAGACCACGTTGCGGCAGTCAACGAACTGGTGGCGCAGGGCATCCGGCTGAAGGAGGCTGTTGCCGCTGTCGCCGAAGACGCCCGGGTCAGCAAGCGTGAGCTCTACTCGG
Source organism: Pseudarthrobacter sp. C4D7 (assembly GCF_013359725.1). Taxonomy (GTDB): domain Bacteria; phylum Actinomycetota; class Actinomycetes; order Actinomycetales; family Micrococcaceae; genus Arthrobacter. The sequence goes on from NZ_JABFMW010000005.1 coordinate 113,588, forward strand.
CGGTGCTGGCCGCGCGGTAGCCGGACCGCGGAACGTTTAGGACGCCCCTGCGGGGCTGTGCAGCTGCACAGCCCCGTGCCAATTCCGCAGTGCGCAACGGCGTAGACCATGGGGGTGGCCCGCAGTAGTCTGACTGTTAATCAGCCCATGATCCCGGTCACTCCGGCCGCGGCGCCGGGCTGCCACAACCCTACCGACGAGGGAGTCATCGTGACTGTCACCGCACAGCCGGCCGTTACCGCCGAGCGCGAAACCCGGCTTTTGGCCTCCGTTCCCACTGGGCTGCTCATCAACGGTGAGTGGCGCGACGCCGCATCCGGCAAGACGTTCGACGTCGAGGATCCCGCCACCGGGAAGGTCCTGCTGGCCATTGCCGACGCCGGCCCGGAGGACGCGGCGGCCGCCCTGGACGCCGCCGCCGCGGCCCAGGAGTCCTGGGCCAAGGTCCCGCCCCGCGAACGCGGCGAGATCCTCCGCCGGGCCTTCGACCTGGTGACGGAACGGGCAGAAGACTTCGCCCTCCTGATGACCATGGAAATGGGCAAGCCGCTGGCCGAAGCACGCGGCGAAGTGACCTACGGCGCTGAGTTCCTGCGCTGGTTCTCCGAGGAAGCGGTCCGCGCCTTTGGCCGCTACTCCGTTTCCCCCGACGGCAAGTCCCGCCTCCTGGTCACCAAGAAGCCGGTAGGCCCCTGCCTGCTGATCACCCCGTGGAACTTCCCGCTGGCCATGGCAACCCGCAAGATCGCCCCGGCTGTCGCAGCCGGCTGCACCATGGTGCTGAAGTCCGCAAACCTTACCCCGCTGACGTCCCAGCTGTTCGCGGCCGTCATGCAGGAAGCCGGCCTGCCCGCAGGTGTCCTCAACGTCATCCCCACCTCCACCGCCGGGGCCACCACGGGACCCCTGATCAAGGACTCCCGCCTCCGCAAGCTCTCCTTCACGGGCTCCACCGAGGTGGGGCGCCGCCTACTGGCCGATGCCTCCGAAAACGTGCTCCGCACCTCCATGGAGCTGGGCGGCAATGCCCCGTTCCTCGTCTTCGAGGATGCCGATCTCGACGCCGCCGTCACGGGCGCCATGGCCGCGAAGCTCCGCAACATGGGCGAGGCCTGCACCGCTGCGAACCGGTTCATCGTCCACGAGTCCGTGGCCGGCGAATTCGCTGAAAAGTTCGCCGCGAAAATGAAAGAGATGACCACGGCCCGCGGGACCGAGCCGGAGTCCAAGGTGGGCCCGCTGATCGACGCCAAGAGCCGCGACAAGGTCCACGAACTGGTGTCCGACGCCCTCGCCTCCGGCGCCACGGCCGTCCTGGGCGGCGCCCCGGTGGAGGGGCCGGGCTACTTCTACCAGCCCACCATCCTTTCCGGCGTCTCCGAGGGAACGCGGATCCTGTCTGAAGAGATCTTTGGACCCGTTGCTCCGATCATCACGTTCACCAGCGAGGATGAGGCCGTCCGCCTGGCCAACAACACCGAATACGGCCTGGTGGCCTACGTCTTCACCAAGGACCTCAACCGCGGCATCCGGATGGGCGAAAAGCTGGAAACCGGCATGCTCGGCCTGAACGCCGGCGTGATCTCCAACGCCGCCGCACCGTTCGGCGGCGTGAAGCAGTCCGGCCTGGGCCGCGAAGGCGGCCTGGAAGGCATTGAGGAGTACCTCTACACGCAGTACATCGGCATCGCCGACCCCTACGCCGGCTAACGCCGGCAGTCCGAAACACAACGTGCCGGCCGGGATTTTCCCGGCCGGCACGTGTGCGTTCAGCCCCTGCCCGCCCTGCCGCGGGCGGCATCCGGTGCCGGCCTGGACCGCGCTCCGGGGCGCGGCAAGCGGTTGAGGGCGCTTCCGGCCGCGCTGAACGGCATCCTGAGCAGCCGGCCCAGCCGCCGGGTCACCGACGGCGGGAGCCAGGAAGCTGCCCAGCGCCTGGGCAGGGGAGCATTGGCACGCAGCGACGCCTCCACGGCGGCAAGTCCGCCGGGGATATCCTGGGAGGCCGCTGTGGCGCTGGCTCCGGTGTCCGGTCGGCCGTACCTGTGGTGTTCGAAGGCTGAGGTCAGGGACGCCACAGCCTGGTGGGCGTCCTTGTCCATGCCATCGGGTTCGCCGAGCAGTGTGCTTCGGAACCGGGCCGCGAAAGCCCGGGGCGTTTCACTGTCCCCGGCGGGCATGCCATAGTCCGTGCCGAGGTCCCGAAGCTCGCTCCAGGCAAGCGGAACAGCCAGGTCCGGATGCCTGGGGTGCAGCCGCCGGGACCGGGTGCCGGTGCGGACCAGGTGCGGTGCGGCAGCCAGGAGCAGCAGCCCCAGCACTCCTGCGGAGCCCAGCAGCCACGGCATCAGCTGCACGCCTTCGCCGGATGCACTGCCGCCGGCACCGGGGACCGCCTGCGCCGTTGCGGTGGGGGTCGGTGCGGGCGCCGGGGCGGTATCGGGAATGAGCCCGTCGTTGTTGCCCAGTGGATCCGCCACCGACGGTGCTGCTGCTTCTGTGGCGTAGTCGGGAACCACTCCGCGGGACGGCGTCGGTTCAAAGGACACCCAGCCCAGGCCCTGGAAGTACAGCTCCGGCCAGGCGTGGGCGTCACGCGCATCCGCCTCGTATTCCGGGAGGGACCCCTGGCCCGCCACCGTGATGGTGGCCCCGGTCAGCCGGCCGGGGGCATAGCCCACCGCGATCCTGCTCGGAATGCCTTCCAGCCTGGCCATGACGGCCATCGCGGAAGCGTAGTGGATGCAGTAGCCACTCTTTTGCTGCAGGAAGTCCGCCAGGACGGAAAGCCCGTTGCCGTCGTAGCCGCCCTGCACCGGTGCCTGCAGGGAGTACGTGAACGCTGCGGAACGGAGGTATTTCTGGATGGCCATGGCTTTTTGGTACGGCGTCCCCGCAGACCCGGCCACCGTCTGCGCAGTGGTCTTGACGATGTCCGGAACGTTGCCGGGGACGCGGGTGAAGACGTCGGGAATGCCCCGTGCCGGAGCCGAGGACTGGGCCAGCAGGGCTGCGGAGAGCTTGGGCACTGCAGAGGTCACCAGGTACTCCTGCCGCCTGGTGGTGGTGCTGTCCGAGCCTTTGATGGCCAGCGTTGCCGGATCCCATGTCCATTGGCCGCCGAGGCCGCGGACGGTTTCAGGAGCGTAGGGGACCGGAAGGTAGGGGCTGGTGAAGGTGCCCGCGTCGATCGCGGTGACAAGGCGTACCTGCTCGTCGGTGAGGACCTGGTAGCCGGGGTCGATCCGGCCATCAAGGGGAACCCGCGACGCGCTGCGGTCATCCGGGCCCCAGGAATCGCCGTCGAAACTGTCTACCGTCACCGAGCGCAGATACAGGGGCGCGGGCGAATTCGTGGCGTACGTGATCCTGCCGCTTCCGTCAGGGGTGCGCAGGCTGTTGCCCAGGGTGATCATCGGATTGAGCCCGGTGGAGGCGCCCCACGGATTCAGCCGGGACCCCTGCGGGAAAGTGCCACGGTCAAAGCCGGGAATGGCCAGCGGCAGCACCAGGGTGGCCGCCAGGGCCAGAGCCCCCGTCAGCGCGGCGCGCCGCATCAGTCCCGGACTGCGGGCAGGGCCGCCCTGCAGCCGGCCCTCCGGGGCAAACCATTGGCTGAATGCAAGGATCAGGAGGTATCCCGCCGCCGTGGCAACGAAACTGCCCACACCCACGCTTTGCGGTTTGATCATGGCCGGGACCACCAGGAGGGCCAGCAGGCCGGTGCCGGACGCGGCCGGCATTCCCAGCGGCACGGCGAGGGCATCGACCAGGATGACGGCCAGGCCCAGCACCGCGCAGACCACCATGACAATACCGGCGTTGGGCGCCACGGGCGCCGTCTCCGCCAGCACCGTCTCGCTGGCGCGCTGGACCAGGCGGTCCAGCTCGGGCAGCGTGGCACCGGTGGGGACCACCCAGAAAAAGCTGGAACTTCGGAAGAACGTCAGGGTCAGGACGCCGCCCAGGGCCAGGAAGCCTCCGGCGGTGACCAGCAGCGGCTGGGCGCGCACGGACCGCAGCGCAGCGAGTGCCAGCGCCACCACCAGCACGGTGGTCATGGCCGGCCAGTACCAGTTCCAGCCGCGGAGGACACCGTTCAGGGACAGCGCCGCACCACAGACTGCCACTGATATCGCAGCAGCCATCGCCCAGGGATAGGCACCCACGCGGGTGCGGCCTGCCGGCGTCCCCCGGCCGGCCTGTGCCTGCCGTCCGGCGCCCGTGGACCTGGGCGGGGCGATGGTCATGGGGCCACCCCCGCTCCCCGGCGGACTTCCGCTGCGGGGGCCACCGGCAGGGCCGGATCCTGGGCCAGCTGGCCCCAGGCAGCAGGAAGCGGGGTTTTCGGCGCCGCAGCCGCAGCCCGCCAGCCGCCGTGGCGCAGCACCTCAAGGACATCCTCGAACTCCCCGGGCCGTTCCACCGCCAGCAGCGCGAACGCATGCGTACCGTACGCCGCGGCCGGCGCCAGCGCCGCAGCCTCCTGCGCTGTCATCCGGCCCAGCACTGCAATCAGCGGCCCCCGCATCCGGTGTGCTGACAACTTGTCCATCAACTGGTCATCGAAAGCCGCCGGACCGTGGTCCTCGTCTCCGTGCACCGGTGATCCCGCGGAGACACCCTGGCCCGCGCGCTTTCCGGTCTTGTCCAGGTGCATTCCGTCCAGGCGGTGGTGCGTCCCGGAAAGGTGGATTGCAGCCAGGCCCTCGGCAATCGCCTGCAGGCCGGACGGGCCGCTGTACTCATCAGCGGCCGGGTCCGTGGCGGAAGGGGAATGCAGGAATGCCGGGTCGCCGCCGGCATCCAGCAGGCGCAGGCTGAAATTGCGTTCAGAGAAGTGTGCGCAGGCCGACATGGCGGCAATAACGGACCATTCAAAAGTGTCGCTGGTGGCGGCCGCATGTCCATCGTGGCCCGGTAGCCCCGGCATCGCTGTTCCAGAGCCGCCGGCAAAAGCACCGGAACGGTGGTCAAGGATGATGGTCGCCTCAGGGGTGGTGACCGATTCCTCCTGCCGCACCATCAGGGCCCCGTGCCTGGCCGTGGCGGCCCAGTGGACCCGGCGCATGGGGTCGCCGTGCCGGTATTCACGGGTCATGACGTCGTCGTCGCTGGGGTTTGCCCGCACGCGGGTGGCGGTGACGCCGTCGTTGCCCCGTGCCCCTGCCAACCCGGTGGCGGGCAGGACGACGGCGGCAGGCGTCACCGTGAGGACGTCGCCGTCGTCGATGGCCCGCCGGTGCAGCGACAGGCCGAAAGGGTCCGTGAACTCTGCCGTTACCGGCCCAATCCTGAACTGCCCGCGGTACCGGGACGTGAGGTGGTATTCATAGCGGCTGGTCCCGCCGGAGGCAGAACGGGACGGGAAGCGGAACGCGGGCGCCTGGCCGAAATGTCCCGGGAGCCGCTCCTCCATGACCACGCGTCCGCTGCCGGGTCCGGTCCTTGCCACCGCCAGGTAGACCGCCGCCGGTGCCGACGTTTCCACCGGGGAGGGGCTGAATTCGCGGTAGACCCGGAACCGGGGCTTGACCAGCCGGACCCCGGCAAGCGAGACGAGCGGAAGCACCAGCAACAGGAGGGCCAGCGTCAGCAGGTCACGCCGGCCCATGACCTGGGCCGCGGCCAAAGTGAACGCCCCGGCCGCCAGCATGCCCCATCCGCGCCTGGTGAACAGGTGCCGCGGGAGCTTGTCCAGGATGGCCACGGTTGACCCCTAGCGGTTCCTGCCGGCGGCAGCTGCCGCCGTTCCACGGCCGGGCTGGCCATGGGCCGATTGTGGCACGGGCAGACGGGACAGGATGCCGCGCAGGACGCTGTGGGGGGTCTCTCCGGACCCTGCTGCTTTCCGGTCAAGAATAATCCGGTGCGCCAGGACGGACTCGGCCACACCAGCTACGTCGTCCGGAAGGACAAAATCACGCCCGTCCAGGGCCGCCGTCGCCTTGGCAGCGCGCAGCAGCTGCAGCATGGACCGGGGACTGGCGCCCAGCCGCAGCAACGGGCTTTCCCTCGTGGCCCTGCCCAGCGACACCGTGTACTCCTTGACGGGGTCCGAGACGTAGACCTGTTGGACGGTGGCGATCATGGCTGCAACATCGGAGGCGGTCACCACCGGGGAGACCTTGGCCAGCGGTGAGACCGCCTGATGGGTCTCAAGCATTTCGATTTCCGCGTCCTTGTCCGGGTATCCCATGGAAATGCGGGCCATGAAGCGGTCCCGCTGTGCCTCCGGCAGGGGATATGTCCCTTCCATTTCGATGGGATTCTGGGTGGCCACCACCATGAACGGCTCATCGAGTTTGTACGACGTGCCATCCACCGTCACCTGGTGCTCCTCCATGCATTCCAGCAGCGCTGACTGGGTCTTGGCGGAAGCGCGGTTGATCTCATCGCCGATGACGATGTTGGCGAACACTGCACCGGGCCGGAACTCGAAGAGCCTGGACGCCTGGTTGTAGATGGACACACCCGTCACATCCGACGGGAGGAGGTCCGGGGTGAACTGTATGCGGTTGACTGTGCAGTCGATGGTCCGTGCAAGGGTTTTCGCCAGCAGAGTCTTCCCGACGCCGGGCACGTCCTCCAGCAACAGGTGGCCCTGCGCCAGGAGTACGGTGAGCGCCAGCTTCGCGGCATCGGACTTGCCGTCGATGACGGTGTTGACCGTGGTGAGGATGCGCTGCGCCGCTGCATGGAACTCAGCGGCTTCCATGGCTGCCGGCCGGTGGCCGTTCAGGTGGCTGACGGCATCGGCGACGCCGGCCAGGTTGAGGTTCGGTGCGCTTGCATTGTTGGCAGTGCGTCGGTGGGGTTCCATCGGCAACCTTTCAGCCCGGGTTTCACCTGGACGTGACAGCAAGCCTGCCTTCGCCCCTCGGTGGGCGTGCGCGTGTGTTCGTTCCAGACTACTAACACAACTGCCATGCCTGACAGAGAGTTCCGGCAAATATGCGGGACGTCTGGAACGTTAGGCTGAATGGATGTGCAATTCGTCAATTCCCGCTGCCTACCGGATGCCTGCCGACGACGCGGCCGCGGATCCGGATGCCGGACGCCGGAAGGATTTCCCGCCCGCGCCCGAGCCCTTGCCGGTCCCGGTCATGGACAACCACACCCACCTGGACTTTCCCGAAGGAAAGGGTCCTGTGGGGATCAAGGCTGCACTGGATGCGGCAGCCGCAGTCGGCGTACAGGGGGCGGTGCAGGTGGGCTGCGACCTGGAGTCCTCGCGCTTCACCGTGGAGGCGGTTGACCAGGACGAACGGCTCCTGGGCGCTGTTGCCCTGCACCCCAACGACGCTCCGCACTACGCGGCCCGGGGTGAACTTGAGGCTGCCCTTGCCGAGATCGAGCAGTTGGCCACGCATCCCCGGATCCGCGCGATCGGCGAAACGGGGCTGGATTTCTACCGCACCGACGGCGAAGGGCTGCGCCACCAGGAGTATTCCTTCCGGCGCCATATCGACATCGCCAAGCGCCTGAACCTCACCCTGCAGATCCACGACCGCGATGCGCACAGTGACGTGGTCCGCGTGCTCCGGGAAGAAGGTGCGCCGGAAAGGGTGGTGTTCCATTGTTTTTCCGGTGATGAGGAGCTGGCCAGAACCTGCAACGACCACGGCTGGTGGATGTCGTTCGCAGGCACCCTGACGTTCAAGAATGCCGCGAATCTCCGCGCCGCGCTCGCCGTCGCCGACCGGCAGCTCATCATGGTCGAAACCGATGCCCCTTTTCTTACCCCGCATCCGCACCGGGGCCGTCCCAACGCGAGCTACATGGTCCCGTACACCGTGCGTGCCATGGCAGAATTGACAGGCTCCGACCTCGCCGGCCTGTGCACCACCATTAGCGAAAATACCGTGCGGGCGTACGGATCCTGGGCCTGATCCAGCCCCGCGGGGCCCACTGAATCGCATACCTGGTATGCAAAAATGTTGGTCGCTTTATAACGCTACGGTTACAGTGGGTAACTATTAGCCGGGGTCGGGGAAGGCCAACGGATAATTTCACTCCACCTACAGTTGGCCGGGCCTGTCGAATATCCGGCCATGGCGCTGCGCGGAGTGTGGCGGCGCATCGGTGCCCGGACTCTCTTTGTGAGGTTGCTCCGGGCATTCCTTTGCCCATTCCCCGTGCCCGGATGGACCGAGAGTTACGGGCAATCGTGATCAAGTTCTTCACATCGGACGGCAAGTTCAGCTATATCAAGGTTGGCGCCCAGCTGCTGGTGCTTTGCGGCCTGGTCGCAGGCCTCGTAGCCTTCGTGGGCAATAACAAAACAATCACGCTCAACGTGGACGGCAAAGCATCGTCCGTGCAGTCCTTTGGTGGAACAGTGGCACAGGTGGTCAAGAGCGCCAACCTGGACCTGAAGCCCGGCGACCGTGTGTCCCCCTCCCTTGACGCAACGGTCCAGAACGGCACCGTCATCAACGTCAACCAGGCCAAGGAAGTCAAGGTCAGCCTTGACGGGGCCGAAAAAACCGTCAACACCACGGCCCAGGATGTCGAAGACCTGGTGACCGAACTCGGCGTGGCCAGTGCCTCGTCTGTTTCGGCGCCCAAGGATGCCGCCCTTGCGCTGGCCGGCTCCTACGTCTCCATTTCCACGCCCAAGACCGTCAGCATCGTGGCCGACGGCAAAGCGGACACCGCCACCACCACCGCGGCAACGGTCGGCAAGGTCCTTGAGGATGCTGGCGTGACACTTGGTGCCAATGACCGCACCTCCCAGCCGGCCAATGCCAACGTGGTGAACAACATGGTCATCAAGGTTTCGCGGGTCGATACCGGCCAGACCGCTGTCACCAGCGAAGACGTTCCCTTCGAAACCGTTACCGCCGAGAGCGCGGACATGCTCAAGGGCGAGAAGGAAGTAACCCAGGCCGGATCCGCCGGAAAGCTTGAGCGGACCTTCAAACTGGTCCTGGTCGATGGCCGGGAAGCTTCCCGCACCCTGGTCTCCGAAAATGTGGCTGTCCAGCCGGTCGCCGAGAAGGTTACGGTCGGTACGAAGGCCAAACCCGTGCCGCAGGCCGCCCCGGCCGCCGCCCCCGCCGCCGCAGGAGCCAACACCGGCGCGGCAGCACCGGCCATGATGAACGAAGCCATGTGGGACAAGATCGCCCAGTGCGAGTCCACCGGAAACTGGAGCATCAACAGCGGCAACGGCTACTACGGTGGCCTGCAGTTCGACATCCAGACCTGGATCGGCGCCGGCGGCGGCGCCTACGCCCCCAACGCCAGCCTGGCCACCAAGGCCCAGCAGATCGACATCGCCAACCGCGTTTACGCTCAGCGTGGCCTGTCGCCATGGGGTTGCGGCTGGGCGGCCAGCCGCTGATCCGCCAGCCTGATATTCGCAGGTGACTGCTGTGGCCGGCCCCGGGTACTCCCGGGGCCGGCCACAGCCGCTTAACCCGGAAAGGCCCGCCAACCCGCGCGGGATAGGATACCTAGGTGACTGAACCCATCCCCGCCGCTCCCGCACCGCTGTTCGGTGCCTCCGACATCCGCCGGATGGCGGCGGAAATCGGGGTCAGGCCCACCAAGACCCTGGGCCAGAACTTTGTTATTGATGGCAACACCATCCGCCGGATCGTGGCAGCAGCGGACGTGCAGCCGGACGAAACAGTGCTGGAGGTCGGTCCCGGGCTCGGCTCCCTCACGCTGGGACTGCTCGACGCAGCAGCAGAGGTTGTCGCCGTCGAAATCGATCCCGTCCTGGCAGCAAAACTCCCCGAAACGGTCAAGGAATGGCGCCCGGCCGCCGCCAGCGCATTCCACCTGGTGCACGCCGACGCCATGAAGGTCACGGAACTGCCGGTGGAACCTACGGCACTTGTGGCCAACCTGCCGTACAACGTGGCAGTTCCCGTGGTGCTGCACCTCCTGCAGCATTTCCCCGGCCTGCAGCACGGCCTGGTGATGGTGCAGGACGAGGTGGCAGACCGACTCGCAGCAGGACCGGGATCCAAGACCTACGGTGTCCCCTCCGTCAAAGCCGCGTGGTACAGCCAAATGCGCAAGGCCGGTGTGATCGGCATGAATGTCTTCTGGCCGGCGCCCAAAATCCATTCCGGGCTGGTGTCCTTCACCCGCCGCGAACCCCCCGCCACCACTGCCACGCGCGAACAGGTGTTTGCCGTGGTTGACGCCGCCTTCGCCCAGCGGCGCAAGACACTCCGCGCCGCCCTGGCGGGCTGGGCCGGGGGAGCCCCGGAAGCCGAGCGCTGCCTGGTGGCGGCCGGCGTCGACCCCACCGCGCGCGGCGAGGTCATCGACATTGCCGCCTTCGCCAGGATCGCTGAAGCCAGGGAAAACCGCCCGTGAGCGCGGGGCTGGACAGGGCAGGCAGGGGCCGGTTCGCGGCGCGGACAGTGCGCGTCAAAGCGCCCGGAAAAATCAACGTGTCCCTCGCGGTGGGGCCGCTGCGGCCGGACGGGTACCATTCGGTGGCCAGTGTCTACCTTGCGGTGTCCCTGTACGAGGAAGTGGCCGCCACCAGTACCGCTGCCCCCGGCATCACCATCAGCCTCAGCCCGGAAAGCACCCTGGACCTCGACGACGTCGACATCCCCCTGGACAGCAGCAACCTGGCCTACCGGGCGGCCGCCATCATGGCCGACGTCTCCGAACACGCCACCGGCGTGCACCTGGAGATCACCAAGCGGGTCCCGGTGGCCGGTGGCATGGGCGGCGGTTCGGCCGACGCCGCTGCCACCCTCCTGGCCTGCGACGCCCTCTGGAACAGTGGCCTGTCGCGTGAGGAACTGGCACATCTCGCAGCGGAACTGGGCGCAGACGTCCCGTTCTCACTCCTGGGCGGCACCGCCGTCGGCCTCGGCCTGGGGGACGAGCTGTCCCCGGCCCTGGCCAAAGCGCAAACCCATTGGGTGCTGGTGGTGGCAGACTACGGTCTCTCCACGCCCGAGGTGTACCGGACCCTGGACAGGCTGCGCGGGGCCGAGGGAATCGACGCCGTGGAACCGACCAGTGTGGACCCAAAGATCCTGGCGGCGCTGAGGGGCGGCGACGCCGTGTCCCTGAGCCGAGTGCTGGTCAACGACCTGCAGCGGGCATCCATTGAACTCTCATCTGCGCTGCGCGATACGCTGGGAATCGGCGAGTCCCATGGCGCCATGGCGGGCATGGTCTCCGGATCCGGCCCCACCGTGGCTTTGCTGGCCGAGGATTCGGCCGGGGCCGCTGCCTTGGCAGCGGACCTGCAGAGGTACGGCCTCACAGCCCTCGCCGTCCACGGCCCGGTCCCTGGCGCGCGCATCATCTCCGACACACTCCTTTAATACCTATCGTCCGGCAGCAGAAAGCAGTTCCCTTTGGCACACCTTCTTGGCGGCGAAAACCTCACGGTTTCGTACGCAACCCGCACCGTCCTGGACGGCATCACCCTGGGACTGGAGGAGGGGGACCGGATCGGTATGGTGGGCCGCAACGGCGACGGCAAATCCACCCTGATGCGGCTGCTGGCCCTGCGTTCCACCCCGGACTCCGGCAGGGTCACCAAGCGCGGCGACGTCAACGTCGGGTACCTGGACCAGAGCGACGTGCTCGACGGCGACCTGACCGTGGGTGCCGCGATCGTGGGGGACCAGGCGGACCACGAGTGGGCCCGCAATCCGCGCATCCGGGAGATCATGGGCGGCCTGGTGTCCGACGTCGACTGGCACGCCAACGTCCATGCCCTCTCCGGTGGTCAGAAGAGGCGCGTGGCCCTGGCCAAGCTCCTCATCGAAGACCACGACGTCATTATGCTGGACGAGCCCACCAACCACCTCGACGTCGAGGGTGTCGCCTGGCTGGCCCGCCACCTGAAGACGCGCTGGCGGCCCAACCAGGGAGCCTTCCTGGTGGTCACCCACGACCGTTGGTTCCTCGACGAAGTCTGCACCAAGACCTGGGAGGTCCACGACGGGATCGTGGACCCCTTCGAAGGCGGGTATGCCGCGTATGTGCTGGCCCGGGCCGAGCGTGACCGGATGGCGTCCGTCGTGGAGGGCAAGCGCCAGCAGCTGGTCAAGAAGGAACTCGCCTGGCTGCGCCGGGGCGCCCCTGCCCGGACCGCCAAGCCGAAGTTCCGGATCGAGGCAGCCAATGCGCTGATCGCCGATGTTCCGGCCCCGCGCGACTCCATGGCGCTGAGCAAGATGGCCACCGCCCGCCAGGGCAAGGATGTCCTGGACCTGGAGAACGTGTCCCTGAATTTCCAGGGCGACGACGGCAGGAAGCTCTTCGACAACATCACCCTCCGCCTGGCCCCGGGGGAGCGGCTGGGCCTGGTGGGCGTCAACGGCGCCGGCAAGACCACCCTCCTGAAACTGCTGAACGGCGAGATCGCGCCCGACGCCGGGAAACTGAAGCGCGGCAAGACAGTGGTCACCGCGGTCCTCACCCAGGAAGTCAAGGAGCTCGACGACGTCGCTGACCTGCGCGTGATCGAGGTCATCGAGCGGGAAAAGCGCTCATTCAACGTGGGCGGCAAGGAATTCACGGCCGGCCAGCTGGTGGAGCAGCTCGGTTTCACCAACCAAAAACAGTGGACGCCTGTGCGCGACCTCTCCGGCGGCGAGCGGCGCCGACTGCAGCTGCTCCGGCTGCTGGTGGGTGAACCCAACGTGCTGATGCTTGATGAGCCCACCAACGACCTCGACACCGACACCCTCGCCGCCGTCGAGGACGTCCTGGACGGCTGGCCCGGCACCCTGGTGGTGGTCAGCCACGACCGCTACCTGCTGGAACGGGTGACCGACCACCAGATGGCGCTGCTCGGCGACGGCAAGCTGCGCGGCCTGCCCGGCGGCGTGGACCAGTACCTTGAGCTGCGTGAGGCCGCCCTTGCCGGCTCCACCGTGACCGGCGGCGGAAACCCGGTCACCAGTGCCGGGCAGGCACAGGCCGCCGGTGGCGCCGGCGGCGGACCCTCAGAGGCCGAAAAGCGCGACGCCCGCAAGGCCCTCAACAGGATCGAGCGGCAAATCAAAAAGCTCGACCAAGAGGAAAAGAAGCTTCACGACCTGATGCTGAAGACCACCGAGGCCGGCGACTTCGACAAGCTCGCCGACCAGAACAAACAGCTCAGGAACCTCACGGACGAAAAGGACACCCTCGAAATGGAGTGGCTCGAAGCCTCAGAGCTCTTGGGCGACTAAGGTCACCTTGGGTGGCAGGCCCGGACCGGACGCAGGTGCCCCGCTCACGAAGGGTGACACCCTAGGGTTCGGACTGCAGCCCGGGTTCCTTCTTGAGGCCGGTGAGGCCGTTCCAGGCGAGGTTGACCAGGTGCGCGGCGACGGTGTGCTTGTCGGGCTGGCGGCTGTCCTGCCACCACTGGCCGGTCATGGCCACCATGCCCACCAGCATCTGCGCGTACATGGCACCGTCCTCACCGCTGAGGCCGCGGCGGGAGAACTCGTCGGAAAGGATGTGTTCCACGCGGGCGGTGACGTGGGACAGGAGGGTGGAGAAGGCACCCTCGGGCTGGGACGGCGGTGCGTCGCGCATCAGGATGCGGAAGCCCTCCGTGCGTTCCTCGATGTAGGTGAGCAGGGCCAGCGCGGCACGTTCGACGAGGACCCGGGGCTTGGCTTCCTCGGTAAGGGCGGCGTTGACGGCGTCCAGGAGGATGTGGAATTCGCCGTCCACCACCTCGGTGTACAGGCCTTCCTTGGAACCGAAGTGTTCGTAGATGACCGGTTTGGACACTCCAGCGCAGGCGGCGATTTCCTCGATGGTGGTCCCGTCCAGCCCGCGGACGGCGAAAAGGCCCCGGCCGACGTCGATCAGCTGGCTTCGGCGCTGCAGGCCAGTCATCCGCGTCCGCGGAAGGTTGTTGCTCACCTTCCCATCATGCCCCACCGCCGGCGGTGGGATTCAGCGGGCGGACGGGAGCGTAGCGCCCCGTGTCGCGCGGGGCCCTGAACCCGTGGCAAAATAGGGACTTGTGCCCGGGCCTTGAGTCCTCCGGCACGGTCCGCTCTGGTGTAACGGCAGCACCCCGGCCTTTGGAGCCGTGGAGTATAGGTTCGAATCCTATGGGCGGAACTGCTGCGCGGGGCGCGATCATGAGGATGGCACCCGGTGTCCGGCGGCCTGGTCCACCGGACGCTGCAAAGCGCCAGCACAACCAAGCAAGGAGAGCCCGTACGTGATCCCCGAGAATGCCGGCCCGGCCGCTGTAATCGTTCTGGCAGCAGGCGCCGGTACCCGGATGAAGTCGCGTACCCCCAAGATCCTGCACGAAATCGGTGGCCTGTCCATGGTGGGCCACGCCCTCCGGGCAGCCCGCAGCATCGCTCCCCAGCGGCTCGCCATCGTGGTCCGCTACGAACGCGACCTGGTGGCAGGACACGTCTCGGCACTGGACCCCGACGCCGTCATTGTGGACCAGGACGACGTGCCCGGCACCGGCCGCGCCGTGGAGGCCGCCCTCCACGCCCTGCATGCGGATGAGCACCTGGCTGGAACCGTCGTGGTGACCTACGGTGATGTGCCGCTGCTGTCCGGCGAACTGCTGACCGAGCTGGTCGCCACCCACGAGCGCGACGGCAACGCTGTCACCGTGCTCACCGCGGTCCTGGACGACGCCGGCGGCTACGGCCGCATCCTCCGTGGCGAGGACGGCTCCGTCACGTGCATCCGCGAACACAAGGATGCCTCCGAGGCCGAGCGCCTGATCCGGGAGGTCAACTCCGGGATCTACGCCTTCGACGCCGCCGTGCTCCGGGACGCGCTGGCCAAGGTGACCACCGACAACGCCCAGGGCGAGAAGTACCTGACCGACGTGCTGGGACTGGCGCGCGAGGCGGGCGGCCGGGTTGCCGCCGTCGTGACCGCTGACCGCTGGCAGGTCGAAGGCGCCAACGACCGCGTCCAGCTCGCAGCACTCGGTGCCGAGCTGAACCGCCGCACGGTGGAAGCCTGGATGCGCGCCGGCGTGACGGTGGTGGACCCGGCCACCACCTGGATCGACGCGTCCGTCACCCTTGACGAGGACGTGTGCCTGCTGCCCAACACACAGCTGCACGGCGCCACCACGGTGGCCAGGGACGCCGTCGTGGGCCCCGACACCACCCTCACCGACGTCGAAGTCCACGAGGGCGCCACGGTGGTCCGCACCCACGGCTCCGGCTCGGTGATCGGCCCGCGCGCCGCCGTCGGCCCCTTCACGTACCTGCGCCCCGGCACCGTGCTGGGTGAAAAAGGCAAGATCGGCGCCTTCTACGAAACCAAGAACGTCACCATTGGCCGCGGCTCAAAGCTCTCCCATCTGGGCTACGCGGGGGACGCCGAAATCGGTGAAGACACCAACATCGGCTGTGGCAACATCACGGCAAACTACGACGGCGAGAAGAAGCACCGCACGGTGATCGGCTCTGGCGTCCGGACAGGTTCCAACACGGTCTTTGTCGCCCCGGTCACCGTGGGGGACGGCGCCTACAGCGGCGCCGGCGCGGTGATCCGCAAAGACGTACCGGCCGGTGCGCTTGCGCTGAGCATCGCAGCCCAGCGCAACACCGAAGGCTGGGTCCCGGAGCACCGCCCGGGAACCCGCTCCGCCGAACTGGCCCAGGCGGCCACCCATGACTCCTCAAGTACCCCGGCATCTACAGAAGAGGGCAAGTAACAATGAGCGAAATTACGGCGCACGGCGAGAAGAAGCTGGTGCTCGCCTCCGGGCGGGCACATCCGGAGCTGGCCCGGGAAATCGCCAAGGAGCTCG
Organism: Pseudarthrobacter sp. C4D7; assembly: GCF_013359725.1. GTDB lineage: Bacteria > Actinomycetota > Actinomycetes > Actinomycetales > Micrococcaceae > Arthrobacter. Next base: position 129,333 of record NZ_JABFMW010000005.1, read on the forward strand.
GCACCGAACTCCTGCCGCTGGATGCCTATGACTTCGCGAACGGCGAGATCTACGTCCGGGCCGGCGAGAGCGTCCGCGGCACGGATGCGTTCGTGATCCAGGCGCACCCCGCGCCGCTGAACAACCACCTCATGGAACAGCTGATCATGATCGATTCGCTCAAGCGGGCCTCCGCCAAGCGGATCACGGTGGTTTCGCCGTTCTACCCGTACGCGCGCCAGGACAAGAAGGGCCGCGGCCGCGAGCCGATCTCCGCCCGGCTGGTGGCCGACCTCTACAAGACCGCCGGCGCGGACCGCATCATGAGCGTGGACTTGCACACCTCCCAGATCCAGGGCTTCTTCGACGGCCCCGTGGACCACCTGATGGCCATCCCGCTGCTGGCCGACTACATCCGCACCCGTGTGGGCTCGGACAACATCACGGTTGTCTCTCCGGACACCGGCCGCGTCCGCGTGGCCGAACAGTGGGCCGAACGCCTGGGCGGCGCGCCGCTGGCGTTCGTCCACAAGAGCCGCGACCTCACCGTCCCCAACCAGGCAGTCTCCAAGACCGTGGTGGGCCAGATCGAGGGGCGCACCTGTGTCCTGATCGACGACATGATCGACACCGGCGGAACCATTTCCGGTGCCGTCACCGTCCTGAAGAACGCAGGCGCGAAGGATGTCATCATCGCAGCCACGCACGCGGTCTTCTCCGATCCCGCCGCCCGCCGCCTCTCGGAGTCCGGCGCACGCGAAGTAGTGGTCACCAACACCCTGCCGCTGAATTCGTCCCAGCAGTTCCCGCAGTTGACGGTGCTTTCCATCGCGCCCTTGATTGCCAGGGCCATCCGCGAAGTGTTCGACGACGGTTCAGTCACCAGCCTCTTCGACGGCAAGGCCTGATCCATACCGCACCAGTGCCGGGCCTCTTTTGAGGAAACCGGCCCGGCACTGGTAGGCTTTTCCCGATACCTTGGCGAGGGAGAGCAACCGGGACACCGGTTTGCAGGTCTCCGTTATCGACTGGGTCTGATGGTTCCTCATCGAGGGGCCACCTTCTTGAAGGGCCGCCTCCCGGCCGCCCGGCGTTGAAGGTCACACCAGACCTCCGCCCTTGCTGAACCCCGTTTAGTCTTCAAGGAGAATTCCATGTCTGAGCAGAAGCTCGCAGCAGAATTGCGCACCGAATTCGGCAAGGGCTACGCCCGCCGCGCCCGGATGGCCAACCTGATCCCCGCCGTGATCTACGGCCACGGCGCAGACCCCATCCACGTCACCCTGCCGGCAAAGGCCACCACCCTGGCCGTCCGCACCCCCAACGCCCTGCTGTCCCTGGACATCAACGGCGAGGGCCACCTGGCCCTTGTCAAGGACGTCCAGCGCGATCCCGTAAAGCAGATCATCGAGCACATCGACCTCCTGACCGTCCGCAAGGGCGAGAAGGTCACCGTTGACGTAGCCGTCCACGTCGAGGGCGAGTCCGCTCCCGGCACGGTTCACAACCTCGAACTGACCACCGTCTCCCTCGAAGCTGAGGCCACCCACCTGCCCACCGCCGTCGAGGTCTCCATCGAAGGCCGCGCCGCCGGCGAGCACATCCACGCTTCGGACCTGGTCCTGCCCAAGGGCACCGTCCTCCTGACCGACGCCGAGGCCCTCGTGGTGAACATCTCCGAGGAAGTCGAAATCGTCGAGGAAACCGAAACCGAAGAAGGCGCCGAAGGCGCAGAAGAGGAAGCTCCCGCAGCCGAAGAAGCTGCCGAGTAACCACTTCCCAGTTTGCAGCAGTGGCCGGACCCCGCAGGGGCCCGGCCACTGCCATGTCCACGGGCCGGCGTCCACGAGCGTCCGGACCTCCCTGTCCAAGCCGTCCCCCTAGGATTGATCCCATGACTGACACCTGGCTGATTGTTGGCCTCGGCAACCCCGGCGCGCAGTACCAAGGCAACAGGCACAACGTGGGCCAGATGGTGCTCGATGAACTAGCGGGCCGCATCGGTTCCGGGTTCAAGACCCACAAAGCCCGTGCCCAGGTCCTTGAAGGCCGGCTGGGCATCGGCGGACCCAGGGTGGTCCTGGCGAAGCCCATGAGCTACATGAACGTTTCGGGTGGTCCGGTCTCGGCATTGGCCAACTTCTTCGGCATCCCGGCGGACCACGTGGTTGCGGTGCACGACGAGATCGACATTCCCTTCAACACGGTCAAGCTTAAGCTCGGCGGCGGCGAAGGCGGCCATAACGGGTTGCGGGACATCTCCAAGGCGCTTGGCACTAAGGACTACCTGCGGGTGCGCGTGGGCGTGGGGCGTCCGCCGGGCAGGATGGACACCGCCGACTTTGTCCTGCGCGATTTCGGCACGGTGGAGCACAAGGAATTGCCCTTCCTGCTGGATGATGCCGCCGATGCCGTGGAGTGCCTGCTCCGCGACGGGCTCACCGCCGCACAGCAGAGATTCCACCCCGCCAAATCCGGATCAACCCAAACGGAATCGTAAAAGTTCCTTCCAGCTCTGTTTCCCTGTCTGCGGCACAGGGTACTCTTCTTCCTATGCGGGGGAGCAATGGGGCTACATCCCGCTACTGCTGGATGTAGGGGAAAAGTTCATGTCGATCGAGCCACTCAGCTGGGGACGTGGGTCAACGCCGCAAGGTGACGGGCTGCCCACGCCTGCTTCAGGGGCCTACGAGGGCCAGCAATGGTCCATGCCTGCACGAAGTGCCAACCTCGACGCCGTCCGCACCGCCTTGACCAGCGAAAACTCCTATGGCGTGGTGATCACCGGCGCCAGGGGAGTGGGCAAGTCCTCCCTGGCCCGCGCAGCAGTGGCTGATCTGGGACCCGATGTCTGGTCGCTGCAGCTCCGGAGCGGTCCGTCCGGCTCCGCCACGCCCTACGGTTGCCTGTCCTTCCTGCTTGCCCGGTTGCCGCAGGCGTACATGGGCTCGCCCACCGCCATCCTGCGCGGCATCACCTCCCTCATCCGCAGCGACGCCGCCGGAAGGCCCTGCGTCATCACACTGGATACGTCCGCCAGCATTGACGACATGAGCGCGGGCGTTCTCCTTAACGTCCTGCTGACGGGGACGGCGAAGATTATCGCCGTCGCCCCGAACTCCAGTGACCTGCCTGCGGACTTCCATTGGCTGCTGACGGACCGGAAACTGACCGAAGTACGGCTCAGCAACCTCAACGAGCTGCAAACCAGGCAGGTCCTGCTGTCCCTGCTGGGGCACCGGGTAGCCTCCTCACTGGTCAGCACCTACCACCAGATGGTGGGTGGAAACCCCCTGCTCCTCAAAGCGCTGGTCACCGAACAGCAGCTCTCGGGGAACCTGGTCCTGTCCGATTCCGTCTGGACTCTGCGGGACAAAGTGGTGCTCGACGGCGCCGCCAGCCTTGACGACATTGTCCGCTCGCGCTGGTCGCGGGAATCACCCGCGGCGCAGGAAGTCATCGAAATGCTCTCCTGCGCCCGGCGGGCGGAGCTTTCCAGCCTCACCACCATCTACGGTGCCGACGTGGTGGCGGACATGGAGGACGGCGGCCTGCTGGAAATCGACGACTCCGAGCACCGCTGGGTAGCGCTGCGGGAGAAGTACATCGGAGACGTCGTCAGGACATGGCTGAGTATCTCCCGGCGGCGTGAGCTCCGGAATGTCTTGCTGGGCGGCCGGGAACCGGACCCGGCGGCCATGACGGTGGAAGAACTCATGTCCTTTGCCGCCTGGACCCACGAGTGCGAGGCCGAGTTGGCGCCAACGCTGGCACTGGCCGCAGCCCAGGCCGCCGTGCAGCTCTTCGATCCACGTTTTGCCTTGACGTACGCGGACATGGTGAAGAGGACCGATCCCGGATGGGCGTCCGCGCAGCGGCAGAAGGCTGCGGCCTACCTCCAGCTGGATCTGCCGGACCAGGCCCTGTCCGCACTGGCGGACCTTTCCCAGCCTGAACTTGAGGCCCTGGACCTGGAGGAGTTCGCCCAGGTGGTGGCCGCGAAAGCACAGGTGATGCGCTGCATTCCGGAGCAGGCGGGCAAGGTGCCCGGCCTGCTTGCCGCCGCCCGGGAACGGCTGCACAGGACGGGCCAGGAGCAGTCCTGGCCAGCACCTGCAGCGGTGGCAGCGAACCGGATCTCGTTAAGCGAGTTCGAATACCAGGCCCACGCCGGGGATTACGCCCCAATGATCCCGGCGCTCCAACGTGCAGCCGATCCCGACCTCAACCCGGACACCTCGTTCAGGCTCCAGTCCGCGATGATCCTGATGAGTGCCCTCGCGCTGACCGGACGCGAAATGGAGGCGCTGGGCCTCATGCGCCAACTGGGCGGGCAACTCACCGATGCCTCGCACATCATCGGCCTCCGCGAGCGCTACCTCAGGGAGTCCTACTTCGTGCTGCTGGTGGCGGGCCAGTGGCGGCGCTGCATTGATCTGCTCAGCCCTTTCGACGCCGGGCAGCCGCACCGGCTGCCATACCGCAGCGCCGCCGCTGAACTCGCCGCCGGCGTGGCCTACGCCTTTTCCGGCCGTGGAGAGGCTGCCCTGGAGCCCTTGATTTCCGCAGCTGCGCAGCTTGAACTGCAGCCCGTCCAGGCAGCGCTGCGGACTGCCTACGCGGCCACCGCCCTGGCGTATGCCCAGACCGGCAACGCCGCCCTTGCCCGCAAGTACCTCACCAAGCTGCAGCGCACCTCCGGCACCGCGGGCTTCGCCCCGGAGAGCCTGATCGAATTCTGCTCGCTGGTTGCCGGCCGCTGGCTGGGGGACTCGGACGCGGTAGCCGGCCTGAAACAGGGGGCCCGCCGGAACGTGGAGGCAGGCAGGCACACTCTTGCCGGCATGTACCTGCTGGCGGCAACCGTCAACGGCAGCGACGCCGACTTCCGCCTCCTGGAGGATGTCGCCGGCCACAGGCAGGGGCCGTTGGCTGAGGTTTCGCGGCTGATCGCCCTGGGCAGCAGGACCAAGGACGCCAAGGTCCTGCTGGCCGGCGGTGAACTCGCGGCCACGCTCGAACTCGACGCCGTGGAAGCCCGCTGCATGGCGCTTGCGGTGGATTTCGCCCGCCAGGAGGGCGATGCCCTGTCCGCAAGGACGGCGCAGGCACGGCTGGACATCCTGGCCGCCACAGTGTCCAACCTGCCCATCGTGCCCAGCAGCGGGAGCCCGCTGCTGACCAGCCGGGAGCGGCAAATCGCGCGGATGGCCGGCCGTGGCGCCTCCAACCGCGACATCGCCATGGAAATGGGGGTGTCCGTCCGAACCGTGGAAGGGCACCTGTACCAGGTCTTCACCAAGCTGGGCGTAACTTCAAGGGGTGATCTGACTGGACTCGTCTAATGGCCACAAGCCGCCGGCTGCACACCGGCTCCTGACCGGCCGCCGGGAACCGGTGGACCGCATCTGCAACCTGGTCCGGAACGGCACCCACCGGGCCGTGTTCGTCATGGCGGGCCCGGGCATCGGAAAGTCGGCTGTGACCGACGCCGTGACGGAGCGCCTTGCCGGGAGCATGAGCGTCCTGCGCATCCATGCCAGTTCAGCGCTCGCAGGGGTGCCTTTTGGGGTGCTGACTCCGTACACGGGGGAACTGACCGCGGAAGAGTCGGTCTCACCGGTGGCTGTGCTCCGTTCCATGTGGTCGTATTTCGAGAAACTGAAGGGCGGCAACGGCGCAGCTGTCCTCCTGGTGGTTGATGATGCCCACCACCTGGATGACGCTTCCGCAGGCGTCCTGGCGGAGGTTATCTCGGCCGGCTGGGCCACGGTGGTGGCCGCCGCCCGTCCCCGTCCCGGCCTTCCGCAGCCGCTGGACCAGCTCTGGTATGACGGTCTTGCCGAGCGCGTGGACCTCCGTCCGCTCAACCGCGAGCAGATCGAAGAGGTCCTGGCCCACGCCCTGGACGGGACCGTCCCGGATGCAACGGTGGACGCCATCTGGACGGCGTCGGGAGGAAACCCCCGGATCCTCGACGCCCTGCTCCATGACGCTGCCGAGACCGGCGTCCTGGCCAAGCGCAACGGAATCTGGATGCTGCTGGGTTCCTTGCCCGCGGACGGGGCACGGCTCGCGGCTGTGGTGGCCAAGGACCACCTCAGGCGTGCACCCGAGGAACAGGAAGCGCTGAAGCTGATAGCCCTGGCCGGGCCCGTGGGCCGGAAAGTCATTGAAGATATCAGCGGCGCTGCTGTGGTCCGTTCCCTGCTGGACCAGCAGATGGTGGTGGAAACGGCGGGCATACCGGCCGAGCTTTCCCTCTGGAACGGGCTCTTTGCCGGCGCCATCAGGAACACCGTCTCCGTGTCCCGCAGCCTCCAGCTGCTGGAGAAGGTCAAAGCCCACCAGGACGTTGCCCAGCTGCACGGTGAAGGCCGGCTGCGGTCCGTTGAGTGGGCCCTGGAGTGCGGTGTCCGGGTCAGTGATGACGAACTGATGGCGGCGGCCAAGGAAGCCTTGCTGCGGTTCCGCAACCACAGCGCGCGTTCCATCGCTGCCCGCATCCACCACCCTCCGCTGGTCGCGCTGGCCCAGGCCATCCAGGCGCGGGCGCTGTACAACGAAGGCGCCTACCAGGAGGCCGCAGCCCTCCTGGACACGTGTTGGCTTCCCCTGGCAGGGGATCCCGAGGGACCCGCGGTCCTTCTGCTCCGGGTCTCGGCGCATCAGGCCATCGGCCACCCCTTGGGCGTGGTGGCGGACGATGTCGAGATGCACGCCGCGGCCGGGGGACAGGGCTGGCAGGAAGAACTCCTGCACCTTCTGCAGCTGGGGGCCGAGGTTAACGTCCAGGCACTGAACGACGCCGTGGACGCCATGCGGGAGCGCAGCACGGATGCCGGGGGAGATCCGCTCCGCGCCCTGGCGGAGGGGCTGCTGGCGCACGCACTGGCGTCTGCCGGGCGTCCCGTCCAGGGGCTGGAGGCAGCCCTGCAGGCAGCCTCGGAACTTCCCCCGCTGGAAGGCAGCCTTTTTTTCTTCCCCGAGTTCGTGCTGGGGAGGCTGGTGTCCGACTACCTGGCCATGGGTGAGTGGGAATCGGCCGAGCGGGAAATCAACCACTACGCTGCCGGGAACGCGGCCGCGGCTGCCACCTTCCATGGAAGCCTCGAGCTGCTTCGGGGCTACTCACTGCTGCGGCAGGGGAGGATGGAGCGCGCCTACCAGGTCCTGCTGCCCGCCGTCGAAGCGCTCAGGCTCAACGACCCGCTGCAGCTGTACCGTTTTGGCACCGCCCTGGGCTTCTATGCCGCCGCCCGGCTGGGGGACACGGACCAGTCCAGGCGGCTGGAACAGGACCACAAAGACGCCGATACCGGCTGGCCGGCCCATGATCTCCTGGCCGAAGCCTATGTGTCCGCAGCTGCGGAATACCTGGCCCGGGACGGCAAGGGCCTGGCCGCCCTGCAGACGCTGATGACCACCACGGAGGCTTCTGCCCGGACGGGAAACCTCCTTGAAGTCTTTGCCATGTGCTGGGACCTCGGGGACCCCTCGGTGGTCCCCATGGTGCAGGCGGCCGCCCGCGGTGTCGAAGGGCGCTGGGCGGAAGCGCTGCTGACCCTGGCCACCGCGTGGGAGGCCGCCGACGGCGACAACCTCATGGCAACGGCTGCCTCGCTGGAGGAGGCAGGCTTTGTCAACCTGGCCCGTGAAGCCTATGCACGTGCCAGCACGGTGCTGGAGCAGTCCGGGGAACGCCGCCGGTCCCGGCAGGCGGTTGCCCAGCGCGAGAAGTGCGACCACGAACTGGGCGAACGGTTCCGGGAAGGGCGCTTTATTGCCGCGGCGCCTGCGGTCCGCCTGACCCGTCGGGAACAGGACATCGTGGAGCTGGCCGTGCAGGGGCTGACGGACCGGGAAATCGCACAACGGTTGATGGTCTCCGTGCGCACCGTGGAAGGCCACCTGTACCGGACCTACGTCAAGCTAGGGGTCCGCAGCCGCGATGAGCTGGAGTCGGCCCTCCCCAGATAGGACGCAGCCGCCCCAACCCCGCACTGCTTCCCCGTCTACGGGCTGCCCTTTCTCCGGGGTCCGGGCCCATGCCCTCGCGTGTCCGGATTCCGTGGGATGCCCCCGCCGGGCACTTCGCCCTGCCCGTACCCGCTGCCATGAGTGCCGAGTGCCCTGTGCCGCCTGCCGCGTTCCACGCCCGGCGGTTTTCTGCTGCCGGCAGCTTCATGCGGCCTGGCGGCGGACGGGTAGAGGCCCGCGCCCCGGTAGTAGCACCTCTGGGAATCGAGTACTTCCTACTCGTGTACGGGAGGGCGCTGCGCGATTTACTTAAGGAGGCAAAGCGACGCGGCCGGTTCGAAGCCGCTTGGAATGCCGAAGAGGCCATTGAGGCCCTATCGATTTCCGGTCCCCGACGGGGCCGGGCTTGGACGGGGCCGGCGACGTCAGAGTCTTCTGAGACCGAGACTCTCCCCCCAGCCGTCGCCGGCCCTCTGCTCCCTCGGCTGAAGCCCGGGGCAGCGGTGGCGGCTGCCCCTTCGGGCGGCCGCCACAGCCGTGTGTGGGACAATTGGGAGTCAGACATTGGCAGCCCAAGGAGTTCGTTTTGGCCGTAGTATCAACGCCAGCCACACTGGAGCGCGCCCTCCCAGCCATGGACAATGCCGAGGTGCTGCGCATCCGCAACGACTTCCCGGTGCTGAACCAGCTGGTCAACGGGCAGCCTCTGGTCTACCTGGACTCCGGGGCCACATCGCAGAACCCCCTAAGCGTTATTGAAGCCGAGCAGGAATTCTACGAGCAGCGCAACGCCGCCGTGCACCGCGGCGCCCACCATCTCGCGGTGGAGGCCACCGAGGTATTTGAGGACGCCAGGCAGACCATGGCCGACTTCATCGGTGCGGACTACGCGGAAACCGTCTGGACGTCGAACGCCACGGAGGGCTTGAACCTCCTGGCCTATGCGCTGTCCAACGCCGGGCTGTGGGCTGCCCAGGGGCGTGGGGACCAAGCGCTGAAGGGGCTGGCCCTCAAGCCGGGGGATGAGATCGTGGTGACGGAAATGGAGCACCACGCCAACCTGATCCCGTGGCAGGAACTGGCGTTCCGCACCGGGGCCACACTGCGTTATATCCCGGTCGCGGACGATGGCAGCCTCCGCATGGACCAGGCTGCAGACATCATCGGCCGGCACACCAAGGTCCTTGCCTTCACCCACGCTTCGAATGTCCTGGGAATCATCAACCCGGTGCGGGAATTGGTGGCCCTGGGGCACGCCGCGGGCGCACTGGTGGTCCTGGATGCCTGCCAGTCGGCGCCGCACCTTCCCCTCGACGTCAAGGAACTGGACGTTGACTTCGCGGTCTTCTCCGGCCACAAAATGCTCGCGCCCACCGGGATCGGGGTGCTTTATGGCAGGCAGGAGCTCCTGGACGTCCTGCCGCCGTTCCTCACCGGCGGATCGATGATTACCACCGTCACCATGGAGCGGGCAGAGTACCTTCCGGCTCCCCAGCGTTTTGAGGCCGGGACGCAGCGCATCTCCCAGGCGGTGGCTTTGGCTGCTGCCGCCAACTACCTGACCGAGACGGGGCTGGACCGCATCCACCGCTGGGAGGCAGACCTGGGCCAGCGCATGGTGGCGGGGCTGGAAGGCATTCCCGGTATCAGGGTGCTCGGCCCGGCCGCCGGCAAGGAACGGATCGGCCTCGCCGCGTTCGACGTCGAAGGTGTCCACGCCCACGATGTTGGCCAGTTCCTGGACTCGCGCGGCATCGCGGTCCGGGTGGGGCACCACTGCGCCCAGCCGCTGCACCGCCGCCTGGGCCTGACCGCCACCACCCGCGCCAGCGCCTACCTCTACAACACCACCGATGACGTGGACCGCTTCCTCGAAGCTGTCGCGGGCGTCAAGGCCTACTTCCAGGCCTAGCGGAGAAGACGAAAGATAACATCATGAGCCTTGACCAGCTGTACCAGCAGATCATCCTGGACCATTCCAAGGCCCGCCACGGCAGCGGGCTTGCCGCCACCGAATCTCCCCAGGGGACGTCCACGGGGCAGTCGCACCAGCTCAACCCCGTCTGCGGCGACGAAGTGACACTCCGGGTTGCCGTCCAGGAGGGCAAGGTGGCCCAGATCGCGTGGGACGGGGCCGGCTGCTCCATCTCCATGGCCTCCGCCTCAGTGCTGTCAGAGCTTGCTCAGGGCATGACGGTGGCCGAACTGCATGAAGCGATCGACAGCTTCCGGGAAGTGCTGCGCTCCCGGGGCAAGGTCCATGCCGATCCTGAGCTCCTGGGCGACGCTGCCGCCTTTGAGGGAGTGTCCCGGTACGCAGCCCGGGTCAAGTGCGCCATGATCTCCTGGGTCGCGGCCGAAGACGCGCTCAACCAGGCAGCCTAAACCGGGCAGCATACAGCCCGGGACAGCAAACAGTCCGGGCCAGCAAACAAGCCGTACAGCAAAACAGCCCGGGCCTTTCTCCAGCAGGAGATAGGCCCGGGCTGTTCAGCGCGGAAAACGCCTGGCGTTGGGTCGGTTCAGCCAAGCAGGCCGAGGACGCCGATCACGGCGGTGGCCAGTCCCAGCACCATGGAGATGCTGACGAGCACCACGTGCACGGTCAGGAACTTGGTGGCCTTGCCGGCGGAGTCACGGGCCCGCGGGTCCTTCATCACCCGGCGCAGGAACTGCGGCCACACCACCAGCGACCAGACACCTGCAACGATCAGGACCAGCGCGGCGAACACGGGAAGCTGCATGCGGCTAGTGGCTTTCCAGCCAGGCCTGTGCCTGGGCAGCCTGGAGGTTCAGCGCCTTGGCCACCATGGGCTCGGCGGCGTCGGCGATCTTTCCGCCGAGGAACGGTACGGAGGACTTGACGGCACCTTCGAGCTCGACGCGGGTTCCGCCGGCCTCGGCCACCAGCCGCTGGACGGCGGTGACGTCCACGGGGGCGCCCGCAATCTTCAGGGAGATGTTGCTCTGGCGGGAGCCGTCCGCCGCGGGGGCTTCCCAGTTCTCCACCTGGGTTACCTTGAGGTTCTCGCCAACGAACTTCCGGGCGATCTCCGGCAGCCGGGTGGTGGGGAGGGTGCGTACGGAGGTGGTGTTGAAAGCCCCTGCGATGTCGCCGTCAACCGTGAAGGACTCCAGGTTGCCGCCTACCAGCTGGCTGACGTGGCGCTGGAAATCCTCGTTCACCAGCACAGCGGCAACGCTGTCAACGGAGTGCGGAAGGGTGGTGGTTGCGCTCAGCGCCATGGGTCCTCCTGGGACGTGGGGAAAGGATTTTACGCCTTCAACATCCTACGGGGTCCGCTGGGGGCGCTCGGCATCGGCCAGTTTCTGCGCAGCCGTGGTGATGTTCCGCGCCATGGCAGGGAAGATCACGCTGTGGAATGGAAGGACAGCCAGCCAGTAAAGCCGTCCGCTCAGTCCCTTCGGGAAGAAAATGGCGCGCTGCCGGTACCGGCTGCCGCCGCCGTCGGGCTCCACGGACAGCTCCAGCCACGCCCGTCCCGGTGCCCGCATCTCCGCCCGCAGCCGCAGCAGGCTGCCGTGTTCAATTTTCTCCACCCGCCACCAGTCCACCACTTCCCCCGCAACCAGCGAGTGCGGGTGGCGGCGGCCACGGAGCAGGCCGGCGCCGCCGGTGAGCTTGTCCAGCCAGCCACGGACCTGCCAGGCCAGCGGCAGCGAGTACCAGCCGTTGCGTCCGCCGATGCCCTCGATGATGGTCCAGACGTGGGCGGGGTCCACGTCGCCGTGGAACGTCCGTTCATCGATGTACACCTTGTGCCCGGCCCACTCGGGGTCGCTGGGCAGCGGATCCGAATCGGCGCCGGCACTCGCCCACGTGGTTTCCACCTGGCCGTCACGCTCCTTGCCCAAGGCGAGGGCCACCGCATCGCGGTACGGGGTGAGGCCGCCCTCCGGCTGGGGAATGAATTGGTCGATGTCGTGCTCGTTGGACACCGCGTCATGCTGGAGGGACTGGACCAGCGGGACCGCCATGGACCAGGGGATGGGCGTGGTCAGTGCCACCCACATGCCGGCCAGCTTGGGTGCGGGGATGGGCAACGCCAGCACCACCCGGTAGGGCAGGCCAGCCACGGCGGAGTACTCCTGCATCATCCTGGCGTACGTCAGCACCTGCCGGCAGCCGATGTCGAAGGTCCTGTTGATGGTGCCCTCCAGGGAGGCGGCTGACACCAGGTAGTACAGGACATCGCGCACGGCGATGGCTTCGATCCTGTTCCGTACCCAGCTGGGCGCGGGCATCAGCGGCAGCGTCTCGGAGAGGTGGCGGATCATTTCAAAGGATGCGGAGCCGGACCCGATCACCACTCCGGCCTGGAACACCACGGCGTCCACCGGGCTGTCCAGGAACACCTTGCCCACGGCTTCGCGGGAGCGCATGTGGGTAGAGAGATCCACGCCCTGCGGGTGCAGGCCGCCCAGGTAGACGATGCGGTGGACTCCCGCGGCGGCGGCAGCATCCGCGGCGGTCCGGGCCATGGCCTTTTCCTTCGCTTCGAATCCTGCCCCTGCCGCCATGGAATGCACCAGGTAGTAGAAGACGTCGACGCCGGCCAGGGCTGCGCGGAGTGCGTCGCCGTCGTCGAGGCTGCTTTGCACCACCTCCACCTGGTCACGCCACGGGACCCCGGCGATCTTTTCGGGCGAGCGGACCAGGACTTTTACGGTGTGGCCGGCTTCGAGGAGCCGTGGCACCAGCCGCCCACCGATGTAGCCGGTGGCGCCGGTCACCAGGACGGTCTTCGGTGTGGGCTGGGCGCTCATTGCGGTCATGCTGGCTCCTGTTCGTCCTTTGTGATTCGGAGCGGCGGCCCGTAGGGACGGCTGCTCCGGCAAAGAAAGCTCCGCGGAAAAAGCTCGGCCCTGCCAGCCTAGATGTATTCCGCCGGAGGTTGGTGCCGCGCCGCCATGTCTGTGCCGCGCGGTAGGCTGGGTATACCCGGGATTCGCAGCGAATTTCGGGTTTTCGCGTTGCCTTCGATGATCACCACAGGAGCTTCTGCCATGAGCCTTCCCGGCCAGTCCGCCGCCGGCACGTCCAGCACAGGCACGTCCGCCCCGCTTCCGTCCCTGGACGGGCTGCGGCGTGCCCTTGAGCCGGACCAGACCTTCGCGCGGGTCCGGGCCGAGGCTGCCCGGGGCTTCGCCGTCCGCGGGCAGGACTACCAGATCAGCGCCCCTGCAGGCCTGCGCCCCGTGCTGCTGGCCGAAATGGCGGACGGGCTGGCCGCCGCGGTGGCAGAGCAGGCGGGTGGGCCGGGCGTCGTGCTGGCCGTCACCGCCACCGGCCGGGAGGCTGAGGACCTGTCCGCGGCACTGCGCGCGTATCTGCCCGCGGATTCGGTGGCCGAGTTTCCCAGCTGGGAGACCCTGCCGCACGAGCGGCTTTCGCCGCGTTCGGACACCGTGGGCCGCCGGCTCTCCGTGCTGCGCCGCCTGGCACATCCGGAAACGTCGACGACGGGACGGCTGCGCGTCGTCGTCGCGCCTGTCCGCGCCGTGGTCCAGCCCATCGTGGCCGGCCTGGGGGACCTGGTCCCGGTCACGTTGAAGGTGGGCCAGGACGTTCCGTTCAGCAGCGTGGTGAAGAGCCTCGCGGATGCTGCCTACGCCCGGGTGGACATGGTCACGCACCGCGGCGAGTTCGCAGTCCGCGGCGGCATCATCGACGTCTTCCCGCCCACGGAGGACCACCCCATCCGGGTGGAGTTCTTCGGCGACGAAGTGGACCAGATGCGCTGGTTCGCCGTGGCCGACCAGCGCTCGCTGTCCGCCCCGGGCATCCACCACCCCACCGAACTGCATGCCCCGCCGTGCCGTGAAATCCTCATCACCCCCGCCGTGATGTCCCGTGCCGCCACCCTCAAGTCCCAGCTTCCGGCGGCCGCGGACATGCTGGAGAAGATCGCCGGCGGCATTGCGGTGGAAGGCATGGAATCGCTGGCGCCCGTCCTGGTGGACGCGATGGTCCCGTTCGTGGACCAGCTCCCGGCCGACTCCATCGCCGTGGTGATCGAACCGGAAAAGGTGCGCACCCGCGCCCATGACCTGGCCGCCACCAACGAGGAATTCCTTGAGGCTGCGTGGTCCACCGCGTCCGACGGCGGTGCGGCACCTTTGGACCTCAGCTCGCAGGCGTCCGAGGCACTGCATTCGGCGAGCTTCCGCTCGCTGGCTGAGACCCGCGGCTCGGCGCTGTCCCACGGCGTGTCCTGGTGGTCCATCACCTCCCTGGCACAGGATGCGGAACTGCTGCCCGAAATCGACGTCCTGAACCTGCACGCCCGCGAACCACGTGGCTACCAGGGTGACGTTGCCGAAATGATGGACTTCATCGGCTCGCACGTCCGCGACCAGTGGCGGATTGTGGTGGCCACCGAAGGCCCGGGGCCGGCCCAGCGCCTGGCGGAACTCTTCCACGAGAATGACATTCCCTGCGCCCGCGTGGACAGCCTGGACCACGAGCCCCAGGCGGGCATCATCGAGGTGACCACCGCCGCCGTCGGCCGGGGATTTGTCCTGGACGGCCTCAAGCTTGGCCTGCTCACCGAAGCGGACCTGCTGGGCCGCACCTCTGCCGGGTCAACCAAGGACATGCGGCGGATGCCCTCCAAGCGGCGCAACGCCGTGGACCCCCTGCAGCTGGTGGCGGGGGACCACGTGGTGCACGAACAGCACGGCATCGGCCGGTTCGTGGAACTCATCCAGCGCAAGGTGGCCGGTGGTGGCGACGGCGTCCGGGAGTACCTGGTGCTCGAATACGCTCCCGCCAAGCGCGGCGCCCCCGGCGACCGGTTGTTCGTCCCCACAGACCAGCTGGACCAGGTGACCCGCTACGTTGGCGGCGACACCCCGGTCCTGAGCAAGATGGGCGGCGCGGACTGGGCCAGCACCAAGTCCAAGGCGCGCAAGGCCGTCAAGGAGATCGCCGGTGAACTGATCCGGCTGTACTCGGCCCGCATGGCCTCCCGCGGCCACGCCTTCGGCCCGGACACCCCCTGGCAGCGCGAGCTGGAGGAAGCCTTCCCCTACGTGGAGACGCCGGACCAGCTGACCACCATCAACGAGGTCAAGGCCGACATGGAGCGCGAAATCCCCATGGACCGCCTGGTGTCCGGCGACGTTGGCTACGGCAAGACCGAAATCGCCGTGCGCGCTGCGTTCAAGGCCGTGCAGGACGGCAAGCAGGTGGCGGTGCTGGTGCCCACCACACTGCTGGCCCAGCAGCACTACGAAACCTTCACCGAACGGTTCTCCGGCTTCCCGCTGCGGGTCAAGCCGCTGTCCCGGTTCCAGTCCGCCAAGGAGTCCAAGGAAACCGCCGAAGGGGTCAAGAGCGGCGCCGTGGACGTGGTGATCGGCACCCACCGGCTGCTCTCCAAGGACTTCGAGTTCAAGGACCTCGGCCTGGTGATCGTGGACGAGGAACAGCGGTTCGGCGTCGAACACAAGGAAGCGCTGAAGAAGATGCGCACCAACGTGGACGTCCTGGCCATGAGCGCCACCCCGATTCCCCGGACCCTGGAGATGTCGCTCACCGGCATCCGGGAAACCTCCACCCTGGCCACCCCGCCGGAAGAACGGCACCCGGTGCTGACCTACGTTGGCCCGTACACGGACAAGCAGACGTCTGCCGCCATCCGCCGCGAGCTGATGCGCGAAGGCCAGGTGTTCCTGGTCCACAACCGGGTGTCCACCATCGAGCGGACCGCGGCAAAGATCCGCGAACTGGTCCCGGAGGCCCGGGTGGAGGTGGCCCACGGCAAGATGTCCGAGAGCCGCCTGGAACAGATCATCGTGGATTTCTGGGAACGGCGCTTCGACGTCCTGGTGTGCACCACCATCATCGAGACCGGCCTGGACATCTCCAACGCCAACACCCTGATCGTGGACGGGGCGGACAAGTACGGCCTGTCCCAGCTGCATCAGCTCCGCGGCCGTGTTGGGCGTGGCCGCGAACGTGCCTACGCCTACTTCCTGTACCCCTCCGAGAAACCCCTGGGCGAGGTGGCGCTGGAACGGCTCAAGGCCGTGGCGGCGCACAACGAGCTCGGCGCCGGCATGCAGCTGGCCATGAAGGACCTGGAAATCCGCGGTGCCGGCAACCTGCTGGGCGGGGAACAGTCCGGCCACATCCAGGGCGTGGGCTTCGACCTCTACATCCGCCTGGTGGGCGAGGCCGTGGCGGACTTCCGCGGCGAAGCCGAAGAGAAAGCCGCGGAAATGAAGATCGAACTGCCGGTCAACGCACACCTTCCGCACGACTACGTCCCCGGCGAACGGCTGCGCCTGGAAGCGTACCGCAAGCTCGCCGCAGCCCTCACCAACGAGGCCATCGAGGAGGTCCAGGCCGAGCTGGTGGACCGCTACGGCGAGCTGCCGCTGCCTGCCCGGAACCTGGTGGAAGTGGCGCGGTTCCGGGTCGCCGCCCGCGAGGCAGGCCTCTCCGACGTGGCGCTGCAGGGCAACTTCATCAAGTTCTCCCCGGCCTCGCTCCCGGAGTCGAAGACCATGCGGCTGAACCGGATGTATCCGGGCTCGCAGTCCAAACCGGCCATGGACGCCATCCTCATCCCCAAGCCCAAGACGGCACGGATCGGCGGCCGGGACCTCCAGGACGCCGAGATCCTGGAATGGGCCAACGGCGTCATCCGGAACATCTTCTCCGACGCCCCGCTGGCGGTGAGTTAGCACTTGATGGGAGGACACCACGCCGCGTCGGGAGCCGCGGCGTGGGTAGCTGTTGCGTCCACCGGCCCGTACACCCTGGGCTGGTACCCGCTGGATCCCACGGGCATCCTGATCGGCGGCATGGCCACGGCCGGCACCGCGCTGGTCTGCGACTGGGACCACCGCTCAAGCACGGTGGCCCATTCGCTGCCTCCGTTGTCCAACGTGATAGCGCGCGGCATCGAAAACGCCA
Organism: Pseudarthrobacter sp. C4D7; assembly: GCF_013359725.1. Classification (GTDB taxonomy): domain Bacteria; phylum Actinomycetota; class Actinomycetes; order Actinomycetales; family Micrococcaceae; genus Arthrobacter. Next base: position 146,239 of record NZ_JABFMW010000005.1, read on the forward strand.
GCGGCGGCCACCGGCAGGGAACGCAATCCATCCTTGGGGCGGCGTTCTTCGTCTTCCTGGCCGGCCTGGCCTCCCAGGTCCACGTTGACACTGACTGGGGGCGCCTGTCCGTCGGCGCCGGGCTGCTGTGCATGTTCCTGATCAACATCGCCGCGAAGGCGCTCAAGCTCTTTCCCAAGAGCGGCTTCATCTCGAACTGGATCTTCGCGCTGGTGACCGCGGGCCTGGTGACCTGGTATGCACCGGACCAGTGGACCTGGCTGCCCACGTCGATGCTGATCGGAGTGGTGGTGCACATCGTCGGAGACCTCATCACCACCGGGGGAGTGCCCCTGCTGTGGCCCCTGGTGGTCCGGCCACCGAAACTGCTGCGCCGGCTGCCCCTGCTGCGGAACGTCTGGCGCGCCAACGGCGCACTGTCGCTGCCCCTGCTGGGCCGCGCCGGTTCCAAACGGGAGTGGCTGGTACTGATCCCGGTCAGTGCCTACGCCATGGTGGGCATGACCATGGCCGGCTGGGCCATCGCCCAGCACCACTGGGGGCGCGTGGCGGCAGCCGCAGGCGCCTGGATCAGGCTCTGGTTCTAGCCGGCGGCACCAGCGGCACCACACACAGGAAGGGACCCCGGACATTCGTCCGGGGTCCCTTCCTGTGTTGCTGCGTGTGTAGCTTTAGTGCTCGCCGGCCGAGTCCGAGCGGCCAAAGATGGTCTGCGGGAGCCAGAACGCCAGGGCGAACAGGCCCAGGCAGGCGGCCATGGGCCAAGGGTTGCCAAGGCTCAGGAAGGACAGGGAGTAGATGGATCCCAGGAACAGGGCGAAGCAGATCACGAACAGGACCACGCTGGTGGCGAGGTTGTTTTCGTTCTGCGGGGTCCGGACGGATTCCTGGCTGGACGCCGTGTCCCTGCTGGACGCGTTGATCTGGCTGGACATGTGTTCCTCCTTGGCCCCGCGGGGCGTGATCTGTGGCGGCTTCCGGACCGGGTCAGTAAGCGGATGAACCCTGTTCACCCTTGACAATGGCAATTCCGGAGCTGGCACCAATTCGTGTTGCACCTGCTGCAATCATAGCCTGCGCGTCGGCAAGGGACCGTACGCCGCCGGAGGCCTTGACCCCCACGTCCGGGCCCACGGTCCGGCGCATCAGGGCCACATCCTCCACCGTGGCGCCCCCGCCGTTGAATCCCGTGGAGGTCTTCACGAAGTCCGCTCCAGCCTCGACGGCGGCCTGGCAGGCCAGCACCTTCTGCTCATCCGTCAGGAGGGCGGTTTCGATGATGACTTTCAGGATGGCGCCGCCGGCGTGGACGGTCTCGGCCACCGCAGCGATGTCCTCCGCCAGGGCGCCCTTGTCGCCGGCCCGTGCGGCGGCAATGTTGATTACCATGTCCACCTCTTCCGCGCCGTCCAGAACGGCGCCGCGGGCCTCGAACGACTTTACATCCGTGGGGGTGGCCCCCAGGGGGAAGCCCACCACGGAGCAGGTGAGGACGCCTGAGCCTTTGAGTGCCGTGGTGACGGTCTTGACCCAGATGGGGTTGACGCAGACTGACTTGAACCGGTACTCGGCGGCCTCGGCGCAGACCTTCAGCACGTCAGCTTCCGAGGCCTCGGGCTTGAGCAGCGTGTGGTCAATGTAGGAGGCGATGTTCGCCGGGCCGGCCGGATGGGCGGTACCTGCGTGGACGGTGGCTTCGTTGCTCATGATGGTCCTCTCGGAGGGCCTTGTGGGCCCGTCGTTGACTCGGTTTCGGGAACCATCTTGTCACAGCGGACCGTACTGCAGCAGGCGGCGCCGCGGGAGGGCCGCAGGCGGGCCTGGCCGCTCAGGCCGCCTGCAGGAGCGGTGCTTCCGCCGCGGCAGTCAGCAGCTGCGAGGCGCAGGCGCCCGCCGCCGAAGCCGCGGCCACCAGCAGCCCCAGCCGCACGCCGTCGAACGCTGCCGCGTCCCCGATCGCCCAAATGCCAGGAACCGACGTGCGGTAGTCCCGGCTGATCACGATCCCGCCCCCTGGTGCCCTGTCCAGCCCCGCACTGGCGGCGAGGCCATCGCGGGAGACCCGCTCCTCGGCCAGGACCACCAGGTCTCCGGTCATGCTGCTGCCGTCCTCGAAGACCACCGCGGATGCGGCCCGGGGCGTTGAAACACCCGCAACAACCGCGGGGACGATGGCGGACGGGCGGGCCGTGGTGCGGATGGGCCGCACGCCCTTGGCCCGCAGGACGGCCTCGGCCTGTCCCGCCGCCGCGCCGGTCCCCACCAGGATGCCCACCGGACGCCGCCCCAGCTCCCGTGCCACTTTCTGCACGCCCTTGGCGATGCGCGGTGCGTCGTCGATCGTGGCGTAGCTCAGGCACTGTGCCGCACCGTCCACCGGGTTCGCCACCGGCGCGGAGCCGGTGGCGATGACCAGCTGGTCGTAGGCGAACTCCATGCCATCGGCCGTCGCCACCGTGCGGTTGGCAGCGTCGATGTGGCTGGCCGGCTGGCCGAAGCGTACGGAGACCTGGGGCAGGAGGGCCAGCTCCAGGAGCCCGGCAGGGGCGTCATCCCGGTTGCTCAGCACGGTGATGGTGCCGGTGAACCGCGCCCGGTCCAGCTGCGCCACCAGGGCCTGCGCAGCGGGGCCGGCGCCTGCAATGACAATGCGGGTGGCGGCGGGGGTGGACGGGGAGGGTGCCGGAGCGGACATGTGCTGGCCCTTTCGCTGGTGGCCGGTAACCGGCCGGAACTTCATGATGGAACACAGCGTAGGCCCGCGTTTTTTCCGGGGTGTTTCCCGGCAGTTGCTGTTGAAAGGGCTGTTGTTCGCCAGTATTTACCGGCCGGTAACAGAACCCGTGACGCACCTCTCAATCGTCCGTCCCCGGAAATATACGTCCTGGTGGCAGGCCCCCGTCGCCCTGTCCGCAGCCCTTAGACGCGGATCCGGTACCCGCGCTTCACCACGGTTTCAACCAGCTTGCCGTCCGGCAGCGAGGAGCGCAGGCGGCTCACCGTCATGTCCAGCGCATGCACGGAGCCGCGCAGTTCCAGCAGGTCGGACAGCGATTCACGGGACAGGACCGCGCCGCCGGCTCCCAGCAGGGCGCGCAGGAGCAGCAAGGGGGCGGGCGCCAGCTCCACCTGCCGGCCGTCGATGCGCAGGCTGCGGCCCCGCAGCTCGATGTTCCCGGACCGGGTCTCCAGCCGCCGGACATGGTTCAGTGCCAGATGCTCGCACACCAGCCGGATGAGCGCACCCATCCTGAACCGTTCCGGGATGAGCGGTGTGATCCCGGCGTCCAGGAGGGGCTGCGCCGTGACGGGACCCACCACGGCAGTAGTGACGTTCAGCTTCAGGCTCTCCACCAGCTGCTTGTAGAGGCCCATCTCGTGGGCCGTGCTCCACATCGCATCCACCGCGGGCGCGCTGGTGAAGGTGAGGACGTCCAGGTTCCCGGTGCAGGCGGCGTCGATCAGCCGCGGAAGCCGGTCCTCGCCGTCGGGTTTCACCCAGCGGTACGGCGTAACGGTCAGGACGGTGGCGCCGGACATCCGGAGCCGCTCAATCTGGCGGACATCGGTGTACCCGTGCAGCTGCATGGCCACGGTCTTGCCCCGGACGCCCTCCGTGAGCAGCATGTCCACCAGGGTGGAGGTGGTTTCGTCGCTGCTGATCCCGACGTCGGCCAGGCCGGCGGCGCGGACCGCACCGCGGGCCTTCGGTCCCCGGACGAACATGCGGCAGCTGCCCAGCGTTTCGAGCAGTTCGTCGCCGATCCCGAAGGAATCCGCTGCCTCGCACCACCGGCGCATTCCGTAGGCGGTGGTGGCGATGCAGAGGTCCGGCCTGGCGGCGATGATGGCCTTGGTGTCCTCAATGAGGCGCATGTCCTCCTGGACGGGGGCGATTTTCAGCGCGGGGGCGTGCAGCACCTCCGCACCGCGGCGTTCCAGGGCCTCGATCAGGTCGCGGGACCGCCGGTCCGACGTGACGCCGATGCGGAACCCCTCCAGCGGGGATTCCGCGGTGTCAGTGGATTCTTCAGCCTGCGTGGGTTCGGCCGGTGCAAGTGCAGTCATGGGGGTCAATCCTTTCACGATCCCAGCAGCGAGGCCGCCAGCCGGTCCAGGTCGGCGGTTGTTCCGGCGTGCTGCCGGTTCGCTTCAGCCACCCGAACCACCTCGCCGATGACCAGCACGGCCGGGTTGCTGCAACCGGCGGCGGCCGAAGCAATGGTGCCCAGGTCGGCGATGGTGGTCCGCTGTCCCGGCCGGTAGCCGCGTTCCACCACGGCCATGGGCATGTCCGGGCGCATCCCGGCGCGGCGGAGCCCGGCGGCGAGCTGGTGCAGGGTGCCGATGCCCATGAGCACCACAATGGTGCCCCCCAGCCCGGCCAGGTGGTGGTGCTCCTTCTCGGTGAGCGGCGCATGCCCGGAGACCACCGTGAACATGTGGCTGACCTCCCGGTGGGTGACCGGGATGCCTGCGGCTGCGGGTACCGAGATGGCGCTGGTCACGCCGGAGACCACCTGGACCTGGACGCCGGCGGCCACGCAGGCGGCCACCTCCTCGCCGCCGCGGCCAAACACGTAGGGGTCCCCGCCCTTGAGGCGGACCACGTTGTTTCCGGCCAGGGCGCTTTCCACCATCAGCTTCTCGATGTCCGCCTGGCTGACTTTGTGGTGTCCCGGCTTCTTCCCCACGTCCACGAGTTCCGCGGACGTCAGCAGCGGGAGTTCCTGGTACGGGGCAAGGCGGTCATAGAACACCACATCGGCGTCCCGCAGGGCCTTGACCGCCGCCACGGTGAGCAGGTCGCTGGTGCCTGGCCCGCCGCCCACCAGGGTGACGTGCCCGGCAGGGCCGGCAGCAGGTTCGGCGGCGACAGGGATGCCTGCGTTCCGGCACTGGTCCAGGAGGCCGGCCCAGCCGGGCTGTCCATCCTCGACGGCGGCAACCAGGAACGTCCCCGCCGGCACCTGGGCGGGCCGGCCGGCGTCGTACGGGCTGGTGAGGCGGTGCACGACGGCGCCCGCGGCCTGGTACCGGCGCACTGCCTGCCGCGCAGCAGCGGGCGTGCCGGTTACCAGGACGTCCCGGCCGGTGAGATCGATACTGAGCTGCATTCTCATGCCTCGTTTCCGGTGGTGCCGGCCGTGGCGGTGCGGACCGGGATGGAGGTCCCGATCAGGACCTTGCCCTTCTCCTCGGGTGTGGCCGGGCGCATCTGGCCCCGCTCGTCCGGGACGAAGGTGATGGAATCGTCCTTCTGGTCCGGCGCGTTGACGAAGGAGCGGAACCGGCGCAGCCGCTCGGGGTCCTTGAGGGTGTCGGCCCACTCGTCCACGTAGGTGTCCACGTGCTTGGCCATGGCCGCTTCCAGCTCGGCGGCGATGCCCAGGGTGTCCTTGACCACCACGTCTTCCACATGCTGGATGCCGCCGTCGAGCTCTTCCTGCCAGCGGGCAGTGCGCTGCAGGCGGTCCGCGGTGCGGATGTAGTACATGAAGTACCGGTCGATGTACTTGATCAGCGTCTCGTCATCCAGGTCCTTGGCCAGCAGCTGGGCGTGCGCCGGGGTGGCACCGCCGTTGCCGCCAACGTAAAGGTTCCAGCCGTCCGCCGTGGCGATCACGCCCACGTCCTTGCCGCGGGCCTCGGCGCATTCGCGGGCGCAGCCGGAGACGCCCATCTTGAGCTTGTGCGGGCTGCGCAGGCCGCGGTAGCGCAGCTCCAGTTGGATGGCCATGGCCACCGAGTCCTGGACGCCGAACCGGCACCAGGTGGACCCGACGCAGGACTTCACGGTGCGCAGGCTCTTGCCGTAGGCCTGCCCGGACTCGAAGCCGGCGTCCACCAGTTCCTTCCAGATCTCGGGAAGCTGTTCCAGCCGGGCACCGAACATGTCGATCCGCTGGCCGCCGGTGATCTTGGTGTACAGGTTGTACTTCTCCGCCACGGCGGCGATCACGCCCAGCTTCTTGGGGGTAATTTCACCGCCGGCGATGCGTGGCACCACCGAGTAGGTGCCGTCCTTCTGCATGTTGGCCAGGGCGCGGTCGTTGGTGTCCTGCAGGGTGCCGCGGCCGGCGTCGAGGACGTAGGCGCTGTTCTGGCTGGCCAGGATGTTGGCGATGGTGGGCTTGCAGATGTCGCAGCCCGCGCCCGTGCCGTACTTGGCCATGATCTCCTCGAAGGAGCCCAGTTCCAGGACACGGATGGCGTCGAAGAGCTCCTGCCGGGACAGCTCGATGTGCTCGCACAGGGCCTTGGAGACCTCGACGCCGGACTTGGTCAGCTCAGTTTCGAGCAGCTTCTTCAGCATCGGCACGCAGGAGCCGCACTGGGTGCCGGCGCGGGTGCAGCCCTTCAGCTCACCAAGCTCCTGGACGGGAGCGCTGCCCTCGCAGGTGCCGCAGCCGTTGATGGCGTCGCGGATGGTTCCCGCGGTGACGTTGTTGCAGGAGCAGAGGGTGGCGTCGTCGGGCAGTTCGGTTTCCGGAGCGTCGCCGCCGCCGGCCGCGGTGAGGAAGGCGCCGGGCTCGGCGGGAAGTTCCCGGCCCAGGAGCGGGCGCAGGCTCATGTACGGGGAGGCGTCCCCGACGAAGATGCCGCCCAGGAGGGTCTTGGCGTCATCGGTGGTGACGATTTTCTGATACACGCCGCGGGCGGGGTCGGCGTAGACAATTTCCAGGGCGTGCTCGGTCCTGGCGAAGGCATCCCCGAAGCTGGCAACGTCCACGCCGGAGAGCTTGAGCTTGGTGGCGGTGTCAAAGCCCGGGAACGTGGCGTCGCCGCCATGCAGCCGGTCGGCCACGATCTCGGCCATGGTGTTCGCGGGAGCCACCAGGCCAAGGCACATGCCGCCGAAGTTGGCCACTTCGCCGATGGCCCAGATGCCAGGGATTTCGGTGGCGCAGTAATCGTTGATGACCACCCCGCCGCGGGGGCCCAGGCTGAAGAGCTGGTCTTCGCCCTCGGCGGCGCGGAACAGTTCGTCGCGGGGCCTGACGCCGACGGCGACAATCACCAGGTCTGCCGGGATGACGCGGCCGTCAGCCATGAGCACCCCGGTGACCTGGCCGTCGTCGTCCGTGACAATTTCGGACGGAAACACGCCGCCGTGCACTTCGAAGCCCTTCGCCTCGATGAGCCGGCCCAAAGCCTGGCCGGCGCCCTCGTCCAGCTGGGTGTTCATGAGCCAGGGCGAACCGTTGATCACCAGGGGGGTGGCGCCGAGCTGCTCGGTGCCGGCGGCGGACTCAAGGCCCAGGAGCCCGCCCCCGATGGTCACCGCGTTGATCCTGCGGCCGCGCTTGGCGGTGAGTTCCGCAATGGCTTTGTTGATGGCCCACACGTCCTCGAGGGTGCGGTACACGTGGGCATGTTCAGCACCGGGAATCGGCAGGCGCACGGCATCCGAGCCCGTAGCCACCACCAGGTGGTCGTATTCATAACTGTGGCCGGCGGCAGTTTCCACGCTCCTGGCGTCCGGGTTGATTTTCACCACGCGTTCGCCGGTCTTCAGGACCAGCGAACCGTGGTCCCACATGGAAGCCGTGCCCAGGGTGAGGTCCACTCCGGTATCAGTGAGGGCCTTGGAGAGCGCCACCCGGTCGTAGGGGAGGTGCGCCTCCTCGGTGAGGACCGTGACATGCCAGCCGTCGAGGCCGCGGGCGTGCATGGCGTCCGCAAAACGGTGGGCCGCTGGGCCTCCGCCGGCGACGACAATGCGGCGCGGAGTCTCTGTGCGTGAAGTCTGTTCGGTCACTGTGGGCCTTTCGCATGGGCCGCAGACGGTGCTCTGCAGCTTGTGCATCCAGCCTAGGAGGAGGCAGTTTCGCCTCAGTTTCCCCTTTGTTTCGTCAACTTAACTTCTGCATCACGAACGCATTTCCGCCCGCGTTAGGTCTCTTTTACCCGCCGGACACATTCACCGCACCCCTTTGAAACACCCGGACCCTAGCGTTGAACACGGCCGCACAAGCTGCCACCGCAAGGGACAACAGGCACACGGAAAGGAGCCGGACATGACGGCAACACTTGAACTTGGGGCGCTCGCCGCCGAATCAGACACCGCCGGGTTCCGGACCGGCTGGCGCCGGGTCTGCATGGTGGATGACCTCGAACCGGCGTGGGGTGAGGCAGCCCTGGTGGCAGGCCGCCAGGTGGCGCTCTTCCGCACCGGCCCCAGCGAGGTTTTCGCCGTGGCGCACCAGGACCCGGCCACCGGGGCCAACGTCATGGCCCGCGGCATCCTCGGTTCCAAGGGGACGCGCCCCACCATCTCCTCACCGCTGCACAAGGAGGTCTACGACCTTGAGACCGGCGAGTGCTTCAGCGCCCCGGGCCTGCGGCTGGAAGCATTCAGCACCCGTATCATCGACGGTTTCGTTGAGGTGCAGCTCTGACAAGGGGAAATCCCTCAGGACACGAAAAAGGGTGCCGGGCGTTCGAGACGCCCGGCACCCTGTCGTGGCTGGGGTCGGCTACAGCCCCAGGGCCTCGCTGACGTCGTGAAGAACCTCATCCAGCGACGCGCGCGCTGCCTGGCGTGCCGCGGGCAGCTCCGCCGCGGAACCCACCTGCAGGATGACCTCCAGGTAGCACTTGAGCTTGGGCTCGGTGCCGCTGGGCCGGATGATGACGCGGGTGAGGTTCCGGGTGATGTACAGCAGGCCTTCCGTGGGCGGCAACTGCGCGCTGCCTTCGGCCAGGTCGGTGAAGACCTCCACCGCTGACTGGCCGAACGACTCGGGCGGCGAAACCCGGAGCCGGTTCATCATGGCGTCCAGCAGTCCCAGGTCCGCCACCCTGATGCTCAGCTGGTCGCTGGCATGCAGGCCGTGCTGAAGGTAGAGCTCGTCGAGGGTGTCAAAGACTGTTTTCCCTGCGGCTTTGGCGGTGGCTGCGAGTTCGGCGATGAGCACCGCGGCGGAAATGCCGTCCTTGTCCTTGACCTGGTCCGGCGCCACGCAGTACCCCAGCGCCTCCTCGTAGCCGTAGGCGAGGCCCGGGACACGGGAGATCCACTTGAATCCGGTCAGGGTTTCCTCGTGGCCGAGTCCCGCGGCGGCAGCGATGCGGGACAGGAGGCGTGAGGACACAATCGAGTTGGCGAACACCTGCGGGGCCCCGGCGTCCGGGTGGCCGTCCGCGAGCCGGGCCACCATATGGGCGCCCAGCAGCGAGCCCACTTCGTCGCCGCGGAGCATGCGCCACGCCCCGGTGTCGGGGTCCTTCGCCGCCACGGCAGCCCTGTCGGCGTCGGGGTCATTGGCGATCACGAGGTCGGCGTCCAGCCGGGCTGCTGCTTCCAACGCCAGGTCCAGCGCGCCGGGTTCCTCCGGGTTGGGGAAGCTGACAGTGGGGAAGTCGGGGTCCGGGTCGGCCTGCTCGGCCACCACGGTGACATCCGTGAAGCCTGCCGCCTTCAACACCTCCAGCGCCGTTCCGCCGCCTACGCCGTGCAGCGGGGTCAGGACAATCCGCAGATCGCGTGCCGGGAAGCGCCCAGGCATGGCCAGCGCCGCGGTTGCCCGCTGGTAATCGGCGGCGATGGACCCGTGCAGGACGGTCCAGCCATCCGCTGCCAGCGTTATCGATTCCAGCGGCCCCACGGCACTGATGCGCGCTGCGATTTCGGCATCGTACGGGGCGACGATCTGGGCCCCGTCGCCTTCTGCCCCCACCGCGTGCCGCCCCAGGTACACCTTGTACCCGTTGTCCTGCGGCGGATTGTGGCTGGCCGTGACCATGACGCCGCCGTCGCACTTCAGGGCGCGGACGGCGTATGCCAGCAGGGGAGTGGGGAGGGCGGAGGGCAGCATGAAGGTCTCGATGCCGGCCGCGGTGAAGATCGCCGCCGTTTCCGCAGCGAAGACATCGGAGTTATGCCGGGCGTCATAGCCGACGACGGCGCGTGGCCGGGTGCCGTCCGCCGCCTTGGCCACCGCGTCCACCAGGAAAGCAGCAAGTCCGGCGGCGGCGCGGCGGACCACCACGCGGTTCATCCGGTTCGGCCCGGGGCCCAGCGCGGCCCGCAGGCCCGCGGTGCCGAACTGCAGTGTGCCGCGGAAGCTGTCTTCCAGTTCCTGCCGGGCCGCGGGATCGCCATCCTCCACAAGGCGGACAAGCTCCAGGAGCGCCGCCGCCGTTGCGGGATCCGGGTCTTGGGCAGTCCACTCGCGGGCCTCGGTGAGCAGGCGAAGTTCGGCATCGGAAGACGTCATGGGCATAACGCTATCGTCATTGCCCGGCGAGGTGACGCACCCCGGGCACCCGAACCGCTAGAGCCGGGCGATGATGTCAGCCAACAGCCTGGAAATGCGGGGGCCCGCTGCCTGTCCGGATTCGATGACTTCCTGGTGGCTCAGGGGCTGGGGGCTGATGCCGGCCGCGAGGTTGGTGACCAGTGAGATACCGAACACCTCCATCCCGGCGTGGCGCCCTGCAATGGCTTCCAGCGCCGTCGACATCCCGATCAGGTCCGCGCCGATCCGCTTGGCGTACTGCACCTCGGCGGGGGTTTCATAGTGGGGGCCGGGGAACTGTGCATACACGCCCTCGTCCAGGGTGGGGTCCACTTCCCGGGCCAGCCCGCGGATCCTGGGCGAATAGAGGTCCGTCAGGTCCACGAAGGTGGCGCCTTCCAGCGGCGAGGTGGCGGTCAGGTTGATGTGGTCCCGGATCAGCACCGGCGTGCCCGGAGCCCAGGCCTCATTCAGTCCGCCGCAGCCGTTGGTAAGGACCAGAGTGCTGCACCCGGCGGCTGCAGCGGTCCTGATCCCGTGCACCACGGCACGCACGCCCCTGCCCTCGTAATAGTGGGTGCGCGCGCCCAGGACCAGTGCGCGCTTACCCGAGGTGGTCAGCACGGAGCGGATGGTCCCAACGTGGCCCTCCACGGCGGGGGCGTGGAAGCCGGGAACCTCCTCGGCGGACAGGGTGGCGGTGGTCTCGCCGATGAGGTCTGCGGCCTCGCCCCAGCCGGAGCCGAGCACCAGGGCCGTGTCGTGGCGGTCCACTCCGGTTTCCTCGGCAATGTAGTCCGCGGCGGCGCGGGCGGCAGCGAACGGGTCAGTGTTCAGGAAGTCTGTTGTACTCACCCGTACAAGTTATCCTGCCGCCGATGTTGCCCCCGTCACGGCAGGCCCGGACGGGACCCCGGTTTCTTGGTGGTCGGGCCGTCAATGGGAGAGAATGGATGACTGTGACTACGCATCCAGACTTCAGTTCCCCCCGGATCGCAATCCTGGGAGGTGGTCCCGGCGGATATGAAGCTGCCATGGTGGCCGCCTCTTTGGGGGCGACGGTCACCGTGATCGAACGTGCCGGACTCGGTGGGTCCGCGGTGCTGACCGATGTAGTCCCCTCCAAGACCCTCATTGCCACGGCTGACCTGATGACCCGCGTGGCAGAGGCCGGCGAGCTCGGGGTGAAGTTCGACGTCGACGGCGGCGACTTCGTGCCGGTCATGCGCGCCGACCTCAAGCACATCAACGACCGCCTCCTCGACCTTGCCCGCAACCAGTCCCGGGACATCCGCGACGGCCTGGAGAAACAGGGTGTGCGCATCATCGAGGGCTCGGGCCGGCTTCTGGACAACCACCGCATCGAGGTCCTCACCGTGGACGGCACCGAGACCGTCGAGGTGGACACCATCCTCCTGGCGGTGGGCGCCCACCCCCGCGAGCTGGAAACGGCCCGCCCGGACGGCGAACGGATCCTGAACTGGACCCAGATCTACAACCTCGACGAACTGCCTGAGGAACTCATTGTGGTGGGTTCCGGCGTGACCGGCGCTGAATTCGCTTCCGCCTACAACGGCCTGGGCTCCAAGGTCACGCTGGTCTCCAGCCGCGACCGCGTGCTGCCCGGCTCCGACGTTGACGCCGCCGTGGTGCTGGAGGAAGTCTTCGAGCGCCGCGGTGTGCGGGTCCTGTCCCGTTCCCGTGCCCAGACCGTGGAGCGCACGGACGACGGCGTGGTGGTCACCCTCTCCGACGGGACCCAGGTGACCGGCAGCCACTGCCTCCTGTGCCTCGGCTCCATCCCCAACACCGCCGGGATTGGCCTCGAGGAGGCCGGCGTGGCCGTCAGCGAGAGCGGCCACATCAAGGTGGACGGTGTCTCCCGCACCACGGCCCCGAACATCTACGCCGCCGGCGACGCCACTGGCGTCCTGCCGCTGGCATCGGTCGCCGCCATGCAGGGCCGGATCGCTGTGGCGCACTTCATGGGCGACGGCGTCACCCCGCTCAAGCTCCACCAGGTGGCCTCCAACATCTTCACCTCGCCCGAGATCGCGAACGTGGGCGTCTCCGAAGCCGAGATTGAGTCCGGTAAATACCAGGCGGACATCATCAAGCTATCCCTCCGCAGCAATGCCCGCGCCAAGATGCGCAACGCCAAGGACGGGTTCGTGAAGATCTTCGCCCGGAAGGGTTCCGGCACGGTGATCGGCGGCGTAGTCGTAGGGCCCAACGCCTCTGAGCTGATCTTCCCCATCGCCATCGCGGTCAAGCAGAAGCTGCACGTCGACGACGTCGCCAGCACCTTCACCGTGTACCCGTCGCTCACCGGGTCCATCTCCGAGGCCGCCCGCCGCCTGCACGTCCACATGTAGCCAGCCGAGAATTGCCTCGGCAGCGAACTCCGGCACCGGCGTCCCAGGGCGCCGGTGCTTCGCTTTAAGCCGGGAGAGCTGGGGGCGCGTTGGCCGCCGAGGGCGGGATAACGCCGTTTACACTCCGACACTTTATGACTATATTGTCAGAGTGCCGAGCCGTTCTGACGAGATCATCGATGCGGCCTACGTGTGCTTCACGCGCCACGGGGCCCGCCGGACGACGATGCACGACCTGTCCGAGCAGGCGGGCCTGTCCCGTCCTGCCCTGTACCAGTACTTCCGGAGCAAGGAGGAAGTGTTCCGGTCTTTGGTCGAGCGTCTGCTGGCCGATGCCCTGTCCGCTTCCGAGCGCGCCGCGGAAACGGAAGGGCCGCCGGAACGCCGGCTGGAGGGGATCCTGGCGGCCAAGCTTGGCCTCGTGATGCAGATCTGGCGGGACAGCCCGGCGCACGCCGGGGAACTCCTGGGAGTCGATGCCCGCCTGGGCGCCGAGGTGCTCGGACGCTACGACGAAGCCATGCTCCAGCTGCTGACCCGGACCATCCACGGGGCTTACCCGGCGGCGGACGCCCGGGAAGCTGCCGAAATCCTGCTGGCTTTCACCCGAGGCCTGGAGGCGGGAGTTTCCGACCCCGCCGCGTTGCCCGGCCGCCTCCGCCGCGGCGTCACCATCTTTGTCACCGGACTCAACAACCTCACCCCAAGGAAAGAAACATCATGACCACCGCTGTTCTGATTACCGGAGCGTCCTCCGGCATTGGCCGGGCTACCGCTGAGCGGCTGCTCCGCCGGCCCGGGTTCACCGTCTACGCCACGGCGCGCCGGCCGGAAACCATCGAAGACCTGCGGACTGCGGGGGCCCAGGTCCTGGCACTCGACGTCACCGATGAATCGTCCATGGCCGCCGCCGTCCGCGCCGTGGAGGAACAGCACGGCAGCGTCGGAGTGCTCATCAACAATGCCGGCTACGGCGAGTACGGCACGATCGAGGAGGCCGAACTGGACGCGGTCAGGCGGCAGTTCGAGACTAACGTGTTCGGTTTTTCCCGGATGATCCAGCTGGTCCTGCCGGGGATGCGGGCGGCCGGAGCCGGCCGCATCATCAACATTGGCTCCATGGGCGGCCGGGTCACGTTCCCCGTGGGCGGCTACTACCACGCCACCAAGTACGCGGTGGAGGCCATCACGGACGCGCTTCGCTTCGAGACCGCGCCCTTTGGCATCCATGCCTCCTTGATCGCCCCGGGCCTGATCCGCACCGGCTTTGGCGCCACCGCAGCCCGGAGCCTGGCAGCCTCCGGCAGCGCGGCAGGGCCCTACGCCGAGCTGAGGGCCGCCGCGGACGAGCAAATGGCCGCCTCCTACGCTTCGCCGGTCCTCGCTGCCGAACCGGACACCGTGGCCAGCGCGGTTGAGCACGCCGCAACATCGGGCCGGCCCCGGGCCCGCTACACGGTCACCCCGGCCGCCAAAGCCATCGTCCAGTCCCGGCGGTTCCTGGGATCCGGTCTCTTCGACGCCTACCTCCGCCTGCAGTTCAGGAAATGAACCCCACCGGCACCTGGCCTGCACCCTTCGATTCCTCGGCAGGGGAGGGCGCCGGCCGCGGTTCCACCAGGTAACGCCGCTGGGACCGGTGGTCAAGCGCAGCATCGCGAAGCAGCACCAGCGCTGGCTCGAGGCGCTCATGCAGACCGCAGACTCGCGGGCTGTCCGGTCCTAAAACGGGTACGGGGCGATGTCCGGGCGCATGGTGAGCCACTGGATCTCGGTGAACGACTCCATGTTGGCGTGATGTCCGCCGATCCGCGAGCCGTTCCCGGAATTCTTCATCCCGCCGAAGGGGGAGTTTGCCTCGTCCGAAACGGTCTGTTCGTTGATGTGGACCTTCCCGGAGTCCAGGCGGTCCGCGATGGCCATGGCCATGCCGACGTCTCCCAGGATGCCGATGGACAGGCCGTACTCGTTGTCGTTGGCCAGTGCCACCGCCTCGTCAAGGGTGGAGAACTTCATGACCGGCGCCACGGGGCCGAAGATCTCGTCTTTCCACGCCGGGCTGTCCACGGCCAGGTCCACCAGCACGGTGGGCTGGTAGAAGCGGCCGTCGTGGGTGCCGCCGGCGGCCAGCCGGGCGCCTGCCCGGACTGCGTCCTGGACGATCCCGTCCACCCGGTGCAGCTGGCGCTCATCGATCACCGGCCCCAGGGCCACGGTGCCGCTCTTGGGATCTCCCACGGGAAGGTGCGCCGCCTTTCCGGACAGGGCGGCAACGTAGTCGTCGTAGATGTCTTCATGCACGATGTGCCGGCCCGCCGCCATGCAGATCTGGCCCTGGTGCATGAAGGAGCCGAAGGCGGCCGCGGACGCCGCCCTGGCCAGGTCGGCGCCCGGCAGCACGATCAGCGCGTTGTTGCCGCCCAGTTCCAGGTGCGCCCGCTTCAGCAGCCGGCCGGCGGTCTCGCCGATCTTCCGGCCGGCCGCCGTCGAGCCGGTGAAGGCGATCACGCGGACCTCGGGGGCTTCGACGACGGCGGCGCCGATGTCCGCGCCGCCGGGCAGCAGGGAGAGCAGGCCCTGCGGGAGTCCAGCCTCCTCGAAGATCCGCATCACGGTCACGCCGCCACAGACCGCCGTGCGCGGGTCCGGCTTGAGCAGCACGGCGTTGCCCAGCGCCAGGGCCGGAGCGACGGCCCGGATGGAGAGGATCAGCGGAAAGTTGAACGGAGCGATCACCGAGACGACGCCCACCGGCCTGCGCCGGGCGAACGACCAGCGGTTCTCGTTGGAGGTCAGCACGTCGCCGGCCGGGAGCGAGGGGAGCGCAGACGCGTCATAGCATTCGTTCGCGGCGATATGCGTTTCCAGCCCGGCCTTGGGCGGGATACCGCCGGATTCCCGGACGATCCAGTCCTGGATCTCTGCGGCATGCTCCTCCCAGAGCTGCCCCGCACGGCGCAGCACCGCCGCACGGTCCTCGGGGTTGCGGGCGGCCCATTCCTTCTGCGCCGCCGCGGCGGCGGCCGCTGCCTCCCTGACGTCATCGACGGAGGCGACGCCGTAGGTGCCCAGCTGCCCGCCGGTGGCCGGCTCGATGCTGGCGCCGGTACCGCCGCCGCCCGCCCGCCAGCCGTTGAGGTAGATCTTGCCTTCCCAGCGGGCGGAGTCGAGCAGGGACATAGGGTGGTCCTTTCGTTGGTCCGGACGTCAGGCATCCGGCCCGGAAGATGGGAGCGCGGGTCAGTCCCGTCCATCACATGCTGTGCAGGCGCCGCCGTCAAGGGCACGGACGGGAAAGGCAGCGGTATCCGGGCGGATCTTTAGGCCGGGGCCGGGAGCGTGTTCCGGGATGCCGGGTCCCGCCGCGCCAGCCGTGCGGCCACCAGGTAGACAATGCCGGTTATCAGGGGAACCGCGCTTGCGGCGGCCAGTGAGGCCGCAGGCCCTGACCGGCCAAGAACTGTGACCAGCAGCGGCAGCGTGCCAAGGGCCAGCAGCAGCCAGCCGGCGGGGCCTGACCGTTTCAGCCCGAGGACAGCGGCCGGGAACGCCAAGGCGACGACGCCGATGGCCACCACCGGCCCGACTGAATCCTGGAGGCTGCGGGCCGTCGCGGGATCCAGGGCGAACCACACGCAGGCCACTACCAGTACCGCGGCCAGCAGAATCAGCAGGGGAGAGGCCACCGCCGGCCGGAACCACGCGAGGGCCGCAAGGACCAGCATGGGCACAAACCAGGACAGGGTCATCATCAGCCCCGCCATGCCGCCGGGCTGATCCATGGCGTAGCCGCCAATGAAGGCCACGGCCGCCGCGGTGAAGACCGTCATGACCACCGCGCCCATCTTCACCAGGGCACGGGCCCGGCGCTGCGGATCCTTCTCCCGGACCAGGACCACGCCGGCCACGGCGGCGAGCACCACCGCGGCGAACGCCAGAATGAGGGGGAAGGACATTGGGGGCCTCCTGCAGACGGTGGAATCCTGTGACCATTCAAGTCCGGCCGGAAGCCGCTGCCAAGGGAACAAAGCCCCGCATGCGGCTAGGCTGCGGCCGCCTGGAAATGCCGTTCGATGAGGCCCTTGATGTCCTCATGGCAACCACCGCATCCGGTGCCGGCACGGGTGGCCTTGGACACCTCTGCCACGGTGGAACAGCCATCAGAGGCTGCCGTCATGATGGCAGCGCCACTGACCCCCGCGCAGCGGCACACGGTGCCGGCAGGGTCGGCAGCCCCGCCTCCGGGCAGCTGGTCCGGTCCATCCAGGCGCAGGAGCAGTGACCGGTCGGCGGGCAGCTCGGCCCCCCGTTCGAACAGTCCCACGAGTTCGGCCGCAGTCCGGGGCATGCCCACCGCCAACAGGCCTTCCAGCACACCGCCACGGGTGGTCATCTTGACGTACCGGCCGTGCTCCGGATCGGCCCACTGCGACACGTGCCGGCGCGGGCGTCCGTTGACCGCTCCGGCCGTGAGAATTTCCTCGTCCCATGGCTCGGCAGCGTTGTCCCCGGCCACGGCCAGGTTCATCCCCCGGGCCTTCAGGACCACGACGCCGGGCTGTTCCGGCGGCAGCGCGGGCAGTACGTCCGCGTCCGCCCCCTCTGCCAACAGGGTGAGGTAGCCGGCGAGCCATTCGGCCTGCCGCCAGCCCGGCCCCACCAGCCCGGACGGGCCGGAGGCATGGCGGCAGGCGGCGCAGCCCGGATCCGGGCAGCGGACCTCGGCGCAGTCACCAATGGCGAAGATGTGCGGCTCGTGGTGGGCCCGCAGCCGGTGATCCACCAAAATCCCGGTGCCGGTGGACAGGCCGCAGCCTTCGGCCAGCTCTGTCCGGGGACGGACGCCGCACGAGATGACCAGGAGGTCGCCGTCGATTGCCGACCCGTCGTCGAGCAGCAAAGCCGAGAACCCGCCGTCGGGCGCGTTGTGCTCAACGCCGGTGGACCGGGCGTTCCCGGCCACACGGACGCCGCAGCGCCGCAGCCCCGCGGCCAGGACGGCCCCGCCGCCGCGGTCGATGCTGCGGCCCAGGGGATGCGGGCCGTTGTGGACCACGGTCACCGTGGCACCTTCCTCAGAAGCTGCCAGCGCCGTCTCCAGGCCGAGGACGCCGCCGCCCAGGACCACCACGCGCTTGCCGCCGTCCACCGCCTGCCGCAGGACTTCCGCGTCGCGCAGGTCCCGCAGTGCCGTGACGCCGGCAGGCAGCACGGGGGAGGAGGGGTCCGGATTGATGCCGGTGAGGTTGGGAATCACCGGCCGGGATCCGGTGGCGAACACCAGCCGGTCGTAGTGCACGGACGCGCCGTCGGAGAGAACCACCTGCTGCCGCGCCCGGTCTACGCGCCGGACGCGGATGCCCAGCCGGATGTCCACTCCTTCCGCAGCCAGGTCTGAGGTGTCGGTGAGGGCCAGGGCGTCAGCGGTGGTTCGGCCGACGCCGAGATCGGCCACCAGGACGCGGTTGTAGGCGGCCTCGGCTTCCTCGCCGAGCACCGTGAGCCGGACGTGTCCGCTGCGCACGGCGGGGAGGAGCTCGTCCACCAGCCGGGCGGCCACGGGACCGAACCCCACAATGACAATCTGCTCGCTCATGAGGCCTCCGTTGTTTGCAGCATGCGGGCGGATTCGGGTGCGGTCACGGGCCGGACCCAGACGGTGTTGAACTTGAACTCGGGCATCCCGGACACCGGATCAGTGGCGGCTTCCGTCAACCGGTTGGCGCTCTCCGCCCCGGGAAAATGGAAGGGCAGGAAGACCGTCTCTGGACGGATGGCAGTGCTGAGCTCCGCCCGGCACACCACCTCGCCGCGGCCGTTGGACACCGACACCAGCGTTCCGGCACCGATGCCCATGGCGGCTGCCGCCCCAGGGTGGAGCTGCATCCTTGCTGCGGGCTGCACGGCGGCCAGCTCGGGCACCCGTCGGGTCTGGGCCCCGGATTGGTAGTGCTCCAGGAGGCGGCCGGTGATGAGGGTCATGGGTGTGCCGGCGGGGCCTGTTGGGTTCCCGGCGGCTTCAGCTGCGGGAGTACGACGGCGGCGGGGCGCCACCGGGACCATGACCGCCTTGCCGTCGGGGTGGGCGAAGCCGTCCCGGAACAGGCGCGGCGTTCCGGTGCTGCCGGCCGGGTAGGGCCAGTAGGCAGCCTGGCCCCGGTCCAGCATGGCGTAGTCGATGCCGGAGTAGTCAGCCAGGCCGCCCGCGGAGGCCCGGCGGAGTTCTTCGAAGACCGTTTCCGGGTCCTCGCTGTAGGTGGAGGGGGCGTCCAGCCGCTCGGCCAGGCGGGCCATGATCCACAGCTCGCTGCGGGCGCCGGCTGGAGGGGAAATGGCGCGGCGGCGGCGCAGCACGCGGCCTTCCAGGTTGGTCAGGGTGCCGTCCTCCTCGGCCCACTGGAGGACCGGAAGAATGAGGTCCGCTTCGGCGGCGGTTTCGGACATGAAGAAGTCGCACACCACCAGGAAGTCCAGGCTCCGCAGCCCCTGGATCACTGCGTTGGCGTCAGGCGCTGCCACGGCGATGTTGGAGGCGTGTACGAAAAAGCACCGCACGCCGTTGGGCTGCCCCAGGGACTTCAGCAGCTGGACGGCGGGCAGGCCAGGGCCGGGGATCAGGTCCTCGGGGACGCCCCAGACCGCGGCGACGTGTGCGCGGGCGGCGGGGTCGGTGATCTTGCGGTAGCCGGGCAGCTGGTCGGCTTTCTGGCCGTGCTCGCGGCCGCCCTGGCCGTTTCCCTGGCCGGTCAGGGTGCCATAGCCGCTGCGGGCCGAACCCGGCAGGCCCAGCAGGAGGCTGAGGTTGATGGCCGCGGTGGCGGTGTCGGTACCGTCCACATGCTGTTCCACGCCGCGGCCGGTGAGGATGTAGCTGCCGCCCCTGCGGGCCCCGGCGGCGAGCCTGCGGGCCGTTTCCCGGATCAGGTCGGCCGGGACGCCGGTGATGGACTGGACGCGTTCGGGCCAGAAGGCGTTCACGCTGCGGACCACTGCGCCGTAGCCGGAGGTGCGCTCCTGGACGTAGGCGGCGTCCACCAGGTTTTCGTGGATGACCACGTGGGAAAGGCCCAGCAGCAGGGTGAGGTCGGAGCCGGGAAGGGGCTGAAGGTGGAGGCCGGCGCCGTCGGCCGTGAAGGCCGCGGTGGCGGAGCGTCGGGGATCCACCACGATCAGCCCGCCGGCGTCGCGGGCGCCTTGGAGGTGCTGGACGAACGGGGGCATGGTTTCGGCAACGTTGGAGCCAAGCATCAGGATGGTGCTGGCGGTGTCCAGGGCATCCAGGGGGAAAGGCAGCCCGCGGTCCACGCCGAAGGCGCGCATTCCCGCCGCAGCCGCGGAGGACATGCAGAACCTGCCGTTGTAGTCGATCCGGGACGTGCCCAGGGCCAGCCGGGCGAACTTGCCCAGCTGGTAGGCCTTTTCGTTGGTGAGCCCGCCGCCGCCGAAAACGCCGACGGCGTCCGCACCGTACCGGGCGCGGGCATCCTTCACGGCCGTGGCGGCAAGGTCCAGGGCCTGGTCCCAGCCGATGGGCCGGTGGATGCCGTCTGCGCCTTTCAGGAGCGGCTCGGTGATCCTGCCCGCGTGGTTCAGGAGCGTGGCTGACGTCCAGCCCTTGCGGCACAGGCCGCCGCGGTTGGTGGGGAAGTCCCTGCCGGCCACATCCAGGAGCGGGGGTGCCGTGGGGCCGGCAGGAGCAGGGGCTGGGCCTGGCCCCGGCTGCGAAGCCGGGGCCAGGCCTGCCGGGGACGTGAGCGTCATGGCGCACTGCAGGGCGCAGTAGGGGCAGTGCGTGTCGGCGCTTGTGGCCATGTTAGACGTGTCCCATCGCATTCCGGCCGGCGTTGCGGATGTAGCAGGCCCAGCAGACCACCAGCATCAGGACGTAGGCGCCGACGAACCCGTAGAACGCGGGGGTGTAGGAGCCGCTGGCCGTGTTGGAGGCGTTCAGCACCTGCGGGATGACAAAGCCGCCGTAGGCGCCGATCGCGGAGACCAGGCCAAGGGCCGAGGACGCGAGCCGCTGGGTGGCCACCGGGCTTGCCCCGTTGCGTGCGGCGCGACTGGAGGTGGCGAAGATGACCGGGATCATCCGGTACGTTGCGCCGTTGCCGAAGCCGCTGGCGGTGAAGAGCATCAGGAAGAGGACCAGGAAGAGCAGGAAGTTCTTCAGCGGCAGGGTCCAGATCATGGTCAGCGTAATGACGGCCATGGCGGCGAAGGCGGACACGGTCATGCGGGCGCCGCCCATCCTGTCCGCCATGCGGCCGCCGTAGGGCCGGGCCAGGGAACCCACCAGGGGGCCGAGGAACGCCAGGGACAGGGCGACCGTTCCCACGCCGATGGACGAGAACGCGGGGAAGTAGTCCTTGATCAGCTTGGGAAAGACGCCGGCGAAGCCGATGAAGGAGCCGAAAGTGCCGATGTACAGCAGGGCCATGATCCACAGGTGCGGTTCCTTGAGTGCTGCGACCGAGCCGGCCACGTCACCCTTGGCGCTGGTGAGGTTGTTCATGTATTTGAAGGCGCCGAAGGCGGCCAGCAGGATGAACGGAACCCACATCCAGCCCGCCATGGGGAGGTTGACGGTGCCCGCGGCAAGCAGGGTGATGACAATCGGCACGGCAAGCTGCGCGACGGCGGCACCCAGGTTTCCGCCCGCTGCGTTCAGTCCCAGCGCCCAGCCCTTTTCCCGGGCCGGGTAGAAGAACGTGATGTTGGCCATGGAGCTGGCGAAGTTGCCGCCGCCAAAGCCGGCCAGGGCAGCCACCAGGAGCATGACACCGAACGGGGTGCCCGGGTTGGAGACACACAGTGCCAGCCCGGTGGAGGGGATCAGGAGCAGCAGGGCGGACACGATGGTCCAGTTGCGGCCGCCGAAGCGGGGCACCATGAAGGTGTAGGGAATCCGGAGGGTGGCGCCCACCAGGCTTGGCATGGAGATGAGCCAGAAGATTTCCGAGGTGGAGAAGGTGAAGCCTGCGGCGGGGAGCTGGACCACCACGATGGACCAGAGCTGCCAGACGACGAAACCGAGGAACTCGGCGAAGATGGACCAGTTCAGGTTGCGGCGGGCGATGGCGCGGCCGGCGGTTTCCCACTGCTCCTTGTTCTCGGCATCCCAGTTGGCGATCCAGCGGCCGGGGCGGAATTCAAGGGCAGGGGCGTCAGTGGTGCGGGTAGGGCCGGGCTGTGCGCTGGCGGATATGGCATCAACGGTGCGGTCTACAGTCACGGATTACCTCCTTCGGGGGATGTTGTTCCTCAAAGGTAGGGACGGCGCGTTTCGCGGACCGACGATGTTTGTTAACGCGCTGTGACTTTTGCCTATCCGGGCCCACCGGACAGAGTGAGGCGGAATTCCGCTCCCGGCCGGCGGGACCACACAACAGGTGTCCGCATCGTGGACCTTTCGTCCATTGACTGGACGCGACAAAGTAAGATTGAACTCTAACTATTCGCGCCGGGCGGCAGGACTGCCTGCGCCCGGCCGGTCTCACGAAAGCGCTTACCCATGTCATCCACCGATACCACCAAGGTGCCCGATTCGCACCAGCCGGTGAACTCCCGCGGCCGAGTCATCGTCGCCAGCCTGATCGGCACCACCGTGGAGTTCTACGACTTCTACGTCTATGCCACGGCCGCCGTGCTTGTCTTCCCGAAGCTCTTCTTCCCGGGCGCCAACGAAACCACCCAGCTGCTGAGCTCCTTCGCTGTTTTCGGCGTGGCATTCATTGCCCGCCCCCTCGGCTCGATTGTCTTCGGGCACTTCGGCGACAAGTTCGGCCGCAAGGGAACCCTGGTGGCGTCGCTGCTGACCATGGGCATTGCCACCTTCCTCATCGGGTGCCTGCCCACGGCGCTGGTTCCGGGCTGGGAGTTCTGGGCACCGGCCATGCTGGTGGTCCTGCGCTTCGCCCAGGGCCTGGCCCTCGGCGGCGAATGGAGCGGTGCGGCCCTGCTGGCCACCGAGAATGCCCCTGCCAACAAGCGCGCCATCTACGGCACCTTCCCCCAGCTGGGCGCCCCCATCGGCTTCATCATCGCCAACGTCATCTTCCTGGTGGCGAGCTACACCCTCACACCTGAGGCCTTCCAGGCCTGGGGCTGGCGCGTCCCGTTCCTGCTCAGCGCCGTCATGGTGATCCTGGGCCTCTACGTCCGGCTCAAGCTGATCGAAACCCCCGCCTTCACCAAGGTGGTGGAATCCAACGAAGTAGCCAAGCTGCCGCTGGGCCGCGTCTTCAAGTCCAGCTGGCGCCAGCTGATCCTGGGCACCTTCATCATGCTGGCCACCTATGTGCTCTTCTACCTGATGACCACGTTCACGCTGACCTACGGCACCAAGCCCACCCTGGAAGGCGCCAAAGCCGCCGCGGAGAAGGCCGGGAAGCCCATGTCCGAGGCAGCTGCCGCCGCGTTCGTTCCGGGCCTGGGCTACAGCCGCAACGATTTCCTCTGGATGCTGATTGCCGGCGTGGTCTTCTTCGGCATCTTCACGCTGGTCTCGGGCCCGTTGGCCGAGAAGTACGGCCGCCGCAAGATGCTCCTGGCCGTCACCGCCGGCATCTTCGTCTTCGGCCTGCTGTTCGTCCCGCTGTTCAGCGCCGGTTTCGTGGGCACCATGGGCCTGCTGATCCTTGGGTTCTCCCTCATGGGCCTCACTTTTGGCCCCATGGGTGCGCTGCTGCCGGAACTGTTCCCCACGAACGTCCGCTATACCGGCTCTGCCATCAGCTACAACTTCTCCAGCATCCTGGGGGCCGCGGTGGCTCCGTTCATCGCCGTCGCCCTGTGGGAAGCCGCCAAGGGCAGCCCGGTCCTGGTGGGCATCTACCTCACCGCCATGGCGGTGCTGACCCTGATCGCACTGTTCCTCACCCGTGAAACCAAGGACGTCGACTACGAGAACAACGTGGCCTGACCCTTCGTTTGACCCAATGCCCGGCGCTGCCTTTCGGCACGCCGGGCATTGTTGTCTTCAGCGCGCGTAGCGGG
Source organism: Pseudarthrobacter sp. C4D7 (assembly GCF_013359725.1). Classification (GTDB taxonomy): domain Bacteria; phylum Actinomycetota; class Actinomycetes; order Actinomycetales; family Micrococcaceae; genus Arthrobacter. Next base: position 169,856 of record NZ_JABFMW010000005.1, read on the forward strand.
CCACGAAGTTTTTCAGCACCGCCATGGGTTCGGTGGCGGTGAACCGGCGCGCGGCCGCCATGAGCTCCCCGGTGGTTTCGGGCGGGAAGTACCCGGCGTTGCGGTAGATGTCGATTCGCGTTGCCAGCCCGTCCGCGTCCAGCTCCGGGTGGAACTGGGTGGCATAAAGGTTGGTGCGGATACGGAACATGTGGACCGGGCAGGTGGCGGCCCGTGCCAGCAGGACCGCATGCGGGGGAAGTGAACTGACAGCTTCCTTGTGTCCGGTCAGCGCCGTGAACCGTTGAGGGATGCCCTGCAGGATGGGGTCCTGCAGGCCTTCGGGGGTCAGCTCCACCTCGACGGCGCCGAGCGGCTCGCCATAGGTCCTGTCAATCACGGCGCCCTGGTGGCTCCCCAGGGTCCCGACTCCGTAACAGGCGCCAAGGAACGGGTAGTCGAGGTCCACCAGCCGGTCCAGCAGTCCGGCCAGCTCCTGCTCCACCCGCTGCTGGACGGCGCTCTTGTCCTCCTGCGGGTCGCTGGAGGTGAAGGGGCTGCCGCCCACGATGACGCCGGAGTACTTCGAGAGGTCCAGCGGGGGCAGGGGAGCTGCTTCGAGCCGGATCCGGCGCAGTTCCCGCTCTTCCAGCCCGCCGTACCTCAGGTACGCGGCGTATTCGTCCTCAGCGGCGGCGTCTTCCGCGCGGGAAGCCAGGAGCAGGAAAGGCAGCATGTGCTAAGTCTGCATGCTGCGGGCGCCCCCGGCCAGCACGACCTCAGGCTGGAGGCTGCGTGAGGGACCGGCGGGACTGCGGCCGGGCAGCAGGGTCGGCGTGCCGGTGGACCAGCTTCCAGTAGCCCTCCTCGCGGCGGAAGATGCTGGTCACGCGCAGCGCGAACTCCTCCGTGGCGGCGGCACTGTCCAGCCGGGCCCGGAAGTGTTCGGTTTCCACCAGGTACGCGGTGTCGCGGGCCGTATAGGAGGTGATGGTGTCGAAGCCCAGCATCTCGCCGTCGTGGAATTGCCTGGCCGCCTGATCCAGCCTGGCTTCCACCTGTGCCCAGCCCCGGGCGATCCCGCCGAACGGGTTGGCCAAGGTGACGTCATCCAGCCGGGAGTACAGTTCCTTGATGGGTGCCGGGTTGCCCCGGGTGATCTCGGGAACCGCCTGGTGGTAGCGGGCCACTTCTTCCTGGAAGCTGGGTGCCAGCATGGTTTCCTGCGCCGCCTTCTAGTCTTCGATGGTGGCGATGATTGCGCCCGCGGACACCGTTTCGCCCGCTGTTGCGGTCAGGCCCGTGATGGTGCCGGACCGGTGCGCGGTGAGGGGCTGCTCCATCTTCATGGCTTCCAGGACCACCACCAGGTCGCCTTCGGTGACCACGTCGCCGTGCGCCACGGCCACCTTGACGATGGTTCCCTGCATGGGGGAGGTCAACGCATTGCCGGTGGCGGCTGCGGGTCCGGCAGTCCGGGAACGCTTCTTGGACTTGCCCGGCTTGCCGGCGGCAGCCGAGGCCGCACCTGGGGTGCCCAGCGATGCGGGGAGGACCACCTCGAGGCGCTTGCCGCCCACCTCCACCACGACGCGCTGGCGTTCCTCGGCGGAAGCTTCGCCGTCGGCGGCAGTGTCCGGGGTCCACGCCGGCAGGTTGTTGGTGAACTCGGTTTCGATCCAGCGCGTGTGGACCGTGAAGGGCCCCTCCGCGGGTGCGAAGGCGGGGTCCGTGACCACCGCGAGGTCGAACGGGATGACGGTGGGAATGCCCTCCACCACCATTTCCTCCAGGGCGCGGCGGGCCCGCTGCAGGGCCTGCGGGCGGCTGGCTCCGGTGATGATGAGCTTGGAGAGCATGGAGTCGAAGTTCCCGCTGATGACGTCGCCCTGCTCCACGCCCGAGTCCACGCGGACGCCGGGGCCGGTGGGGTTCTTCAGCACACGGAGCGTGCCGGGGGCGGGGAGGAAGTTGCGTCCCGGGTCCTCGCCGGTGATGCGGAATTCGATGGAGTGGCCGCGCACCTCGGGGTCGCCGTAGCCGAGCTCCTCGCCGCGGGCCAGCCTGAACTGCTCGCGGACCAGGTCGATCCCGGTGACTTCCTCGGAGACGCAGTGCTCCACCTGCAGGCGGGTGTTGACCTCAAGGAAGGAGATGGTTCCGTCCTGGCCCACCAGGAACTCGCAGGTTCCGGCGCCCAGGTAGCCGGCCTCCTTCAGGATGGCCTTGGAGGATTCGTAGAGCCGGCGGTTCTGGTCCTCAGTGAGGAACGGTGCCGGAGCTTCCTCCACGAGTTTCTGGTTGCGGCGCTGCAGCGAGCAGTCGCGGGTGGAGACCACCACGACGTTGCCGTGGGCGTCGGCCAGGCACTGTGTTTCCACGTGCCGGGGAGCGTCCAGGAACCGCTCGATGAAGCATTCGCCGCGGCCGAACGCCGCTGTGGCCTCGCGGACCGCGGATTCGTAAAGCTCGGGAATTTCCTCGCGGGTGCGGGCCACCTTGATGCCGCGCCCGCCGCCGCCGAAGGCAGCCTTGATGGCCACCGGCAGGCCGTGCCGGTCCACGAATTCCAGGATCTCGTCTGCGGACCCGACGGGGTCTGCAGTGCCGGGGACCAGGGGTGCGCCCACCTTTTCGGCGATGTGCCGGGCCTGGACCTTGTCGCCCAAGGCGGAGATGGCCTCGGGGGAGGGGCCGATCCAGGTGATGCCTGCGGCGATCACCTTGGCGGCGAATTCGGCGTTCTCGGCCAGGAAGCCGTAGCCCGGGTGGATGGCATCGGCACCGGACTGGCGGGCGGCGTCGATGATCTTGTCCATGACCAGGTAGGACTCGGCGGCGGTGGAGCCGCCCAGGGCGAAGGCCTCGTCAGCGAGCCGGACGTGCAGCGCATCCCGGTCCGGATCGGCATAGACAGCCACGGAGGCGATGCCTTCGTCCCGGGCCGCCCGGATGATCCGCACGGCGATCTCACCGCGGTTGGCGATCAGCACCTTGGTGAGGCTGGGCTGCGTGGTTCCTGCGGACTGCTCCAAAATTGCTGACAAGGCGTCTCCTTCTTTCCTTCAGGGAGCCTAGCGCGGTTTTGAGGGTTCCGCCGATATTACGTGCGGAATCCGCGTGTAAACCGGCCCTCCTTTGTAGGGAAGCTACAAGCAGTGCCGAAAACCGGGTGCATTACCGCGGCGGCCAGAGGTCCGTGATGCGCACATTGGCGGCTGCGAGCAGGCCGCGCAGGGTGGAGACGGAAAGGCCGACGACGGCATGCGGGTCGCCATCGACCTTGCTGATGAACGCCCCGCCCAGGCCGTCGATGGTGAAGGAGCCCGCGCAGTGCAGCGGTTCACCGGTGGCAATGTAGGCATCGATCTCCGCCGGTTCCATCTCCAGGAAGGAAACTTCGGCGGAGGCGACCGCCCCGAGCGTGGCGCCCGAGCCGCGGCCGCCAGTGCCGTCGTCGTCCGTGTCCCTGCAGTCCACCAGCCAGTGTCCCGTGTGGAGCACCCCCGCGTTGCCGCTCATGCGGAGCATCCGTTCGCGCGCGACGTCGGCGGTGTACGGCTTGCCGTGCGCCTCGCCGTCGAACTCGAACACGGAGTCGCAGCCCAGCACCAGGGCACCCTCGGCTTCCGGCAGCGATGCCACCGCCTCGGCCTTGGCCCGGGCCAGCAGCAGCGCGGTGTCGTGCGGGTCCGTGACGCCGTACCGTGCCTGGACAGCGGCCTCGTCGACATCGGAGACCAGCACGGTGTGCCGGATGCCGGCCTCCGCCAGGAGCTTGGTGCGGGCGGGGGACTGGGAGACGAGAATCAGATGGAGCACGGATTCAGCCTAGTGGACCAGTTCGCCGGATACAGGTGCCGCCTCGCCGCGGTTGAGCTTGGCGCCCTCCACGTCCACGTCCGGCAGGATCCGGTCCAGCCACCGCGGCAGCCACCAGGATTTGGCGCCCAGCAGGTACATCACGGCCGGGACGATGGTCATGCGGACCACGAACGCGTCGAACAGGACGCCGAAGGCCATCGCGAAGCCCAGCGGCCGGACCATGGTGAGGTGGCTGAAGATGAAGCCGGAGAACACGCTGACCATGATGATCGCGGCGGCGGTGACCACGGCGGCTGCGTGCCGGAAGCCCACCCGGACCGCTTCCTTGGCGGATGATCCGTGCATGTAGGCCTCACGCATGCCGGAGGCGATGAACACCTGGTAATCCATGGCCAGGCCGAACAGCACGCCGATCAGGATAATGGGCAGGAAGCTCAACACGGCGCCCGGGTTGGCCACGTCGAAGATGTTCCCCAGCCACCCCCACTGGTACACCGCCACCACGGCGCCGAACGCGGCGGACAGGGACAGCAGGAAGCCGCCCGTCGCCAGCAGCGGCACCACGATGGAACGGAACACCAGGAGCAGCAGGATCAGGGAGAGCCCGACGACGATCGCCAGGTACGGCGGCAGCGCGTCACCGAGCTTGGTGGAGACGTCCACGTTGCCGGCGGTCTGCCCGGTCAGGCCCATGGCGACGTCGTAGTCGGCCTTGATCTCATCATTCAGTCCCCGCAGTTCGGAGACCACCTTGACGGTGCTGGCGCTGGCGGGCCCTTCCTTGGGGATCACCTGGAACACGGCGGTGCGGCGGTCGTCGCTGAGGGCCACCGGTACGGCGGCCACCACGTTGTCCACGGCACGGAGCTTGTCCGCAATGTCGAACTGGAGTTTCTCTGCCTGGGCGGCGTCCAGGCCTGCCGGGAACTCGCCCACGGCCACGATGGGGCCGGTGACGCCTTCGCCGAAGCTGCGCGCGGTGAGGTCGTAGGCCTGGTAGGCCTCGGACTCCACGGGCTCGGAGCCACCATCCGGCAGAGCCAGCTGGAGCTGGGTGGCCGGCAGGGCCAGGGTTCCCAGCAGGAGGATGCCTGCGATCAGCGCAACCCACGGGTGCTTGGTGACCAGGCCGCCCCACCCGCGCGTGCTGCGTTCGCGGTCGGAGGCGAGATCGGCGGCTTCGTGGTCCGGTTCGGCATTGTGCGCCTCGGACTTGGCCCAGGCCCGCTTGGAGATGATGCGGCGGCCAATCAGGGAGAGCATGGCAGGGGTCAGGGTGATGGCAACGAGGACTGCCACGGCTACGGTTCCCGCGGCGGCAAGGCCCATGACGGTCAGGAACGGCAGCCCGGGGACCACCAGGGCTGCAAGGGCGATGATCACGGTGAGGCCGGCGAAGACCACCGCGTTGCCGGAGGTGCCGTTGGCCCGGGCCACGGACTCTTCAGGGTCCATTCCGGCCAGGAGTTGGGTCCGGTGCCGGTTGACGATGAACAGCGAGTAGTCGATGCCGACGGCGAGGCCCAGCATGAGGGCGAGCATCGGGGAGATGGAGCTCATGTCGAACAGGCCGGAGAGTGCAAAGGTGATGCCCACGCCCACGCCGACGCCGATGATGGCCATCAGCAGTGGCAGTCCGGCCGCGATCAGCGTCCCCAGCATCAGGATCAGGACCAGCGCAGCGACGGCGATGCCGACGATTTCCGCCGTGCCGAACAGGGCTGAGATGTCCTCGGTGATTTCCTTGCTGGCAAAGGCCTTGACACCTGCGGAGGACGTCTCGTGGGCGATCTCCTGAACCTGCTTGCGGACCGATGGCGCCAGGCCGTTGATGGAGTTATTGAACTGCACCTGCGCCACGGCAGCCTTGTTGTCTTCGGACACGAAGCGGATGGCCGACGCCGCCTGGGCCTGGCGCTTGCCGAGTTCCAGCTTGGCCTTGTTGGCTTCAAGCTCCTGGACGCCGGCGTCGAGCTTGGCCTGGCCGGCGGCAAGGGCCGCCTTCTGCTGGCCCAGCTGCGCCTCGATCACTGCTGCGAGGGCGCCTGCCGCTGTCAGCTGCTGCTCGGCCGCCGCCAGCTGGGCCTTGCCGGCCTCCAGCTGCGCCCGGGAGGCGTCCAGCTGGGACTGGCCGGCAGCCAGCTGCTGTTCGCCGTCGGTGATGGCTTTGCCGGCCTGGTCCACCTGGGCCTGCGTGGCGAACGGATCAACCGTGCCACGGACCTCGGGGAGGGCCTGGAGCTTCTTCAGCGCATCCGTTACCGCAGCCCGGCTCTCAGCCGTAAAACCGCCGTCGGGGGCTTCGAAGACGATCGTGGCGCTCCCGCCTGAGGCCGCGGGCAGGTCCTGCTTGAGCTTGTCCGCGATCCGCTGGGTCTCGGTGCCCGGAATCTGGAAGTTGTTGGAGAGCGTGCCGTGGAATGCCGCGGCGGAACCGCCCACGGCCACCAGCACGGCAAGCCAGAGGGAAATGACAAGCCAGCGACGGCGGTAGGCGAACTTGCCGAGGCGGTAGAGGAGGAGTGCCATGCGGGAGAGCCGATCTGATCAGGAGGAAGGGGTGGCGGAGGGAAAAGCGGTGGAGTTGAAGCCGGCGCCCAGGAGGGCCATGGCGTCGATGAGCAGCTGGCGGAGTTCTGCCAGTGAAGCGGGCGAGAGGTCCGGGCCGCGCCGGCTGAACCAGACCTCCATGGCGGCCTTTCCACAGGAAATAATGGAGCCGGCCAGGGCGTGGATGTACAGCCCGTCCTGTTCTCCGGGGGTGCCTGCAAGGCGCTCGCGGGCCACGGCGAAGACCTGGGCCCGGCAGTTGTCCCAGGCTTCAAGTTCCGTGTGTGACATCAGGGGACTCTGCTGGGTCAGGGTAAACAGCTCGGCGAGCGGGGCGATGGCCTTGGGATCGGCCAGGGCCACCAGGGCCGCCTGGGCCGATTCCAGCACGGGCTCCTCCGATGGGCGGAGGCGCAGCTGCTGGATGGCGTTGTCCAGGAAGCCATGGACGATGGACGCCAGGGCGGCGTCAGTGCTGCTGAAGTAGTTGAAGAAGGTGCGGCGGGAGATTCCCGCGGCATCGGCGATGTCCTCAACCGTGAAGTTTCCCGGGCCCTTGGACCGCAGGAGGTCCAGGGCGGCGTCCGTGATGGCCTGGCGGGTGGCGGCCTTGTTCAGCTCGCGCCGGGACAGGGCGGGGGACCCGGTGTCCTGGGGGGCATCGTGCGGGGAAAGTGGGCTGGGCACGCTCTTACACTACGTGCAACTTTGCACTGCATGCAACTATTGCGGTGCCGCTGTATCCCGGCCTGGCCGTTGAATTCACAGGAGATCGAAAGCTTCCCAACAGCGTTTCCTGATGCTGGCCGCCGATGCTGGAAATGTCCCGCCGCGGGGCGTATCACCAGCAGCCGTCAGGCGACGGCGAATCAGGAGACAAAGAGATGACACGCACGAAGAAGATGACCCTGGGCCTGTCCGCCGCGGCGCTGGCGCTCGGTGCAGGAATCGGCGTGGCCGGCATGGCCTCCGCCACCACCACCGCGCCGGCTCCGAGCCCGAGTGCAAGTTCCAGCGCCCCGGCGGACGGTACCGCCGGCACGGGCGACGGCAACGGCCCCGGAGGCATGGGCAGGCACGGTGGCCGGGGCGGCCACGGCATGGAGCAGGCGTCCGCGCTGGCGGCGAAGCTCGGTGTGGATGAAGCCAAGGTGACTGACGCGCTGAAGGCCTTCCGCGAGGCAAACAAGCCCGCCACTCCGCCCACGGACGGCCAGAAGCCGGACCCCGCCACACGTGAGGCCGCGCTTGCCAAGTCCCTGGCGGAATCGCTGGGCATTGACGAGGCCAAGGTGACGGCAGCACTCCAGGAGATCCGCAGCGACGAGCAGTCCGAGCATGCTGCCGCGCTCAAGACCCGCCTGGACAAGGCCGTGGCTGACGGAAAGCTGACGCAGGCTGAAGCCGACGCAGTGACCAAGGCGGTCCAGAGTGGGGTGATTGGCGGCGGCGGCCGTTGATGTCTGCCGGCCACGGCGCAGCCCGGTTACGAACAAGGCCGGGGCGTCGCCCATTAGCAATTACGGCGTAGCCCCGTAATGAAAAAGAACGTCCCCGGGGAAATTCCCCGGGGACGTTCTTTATGCGTCCTGCGTGTTACGCCTTCGCATCCTGCAGTTCGCGGGGTGCGGTGTCGGCGCTGGTGCCGTCCGTGGCGGATTCGCCGGCGGCGGTATCGGTGCCGGTTTCTTCCTCAACAAACGGCGTGCCGTTGCGGGGTGCGTTGTACAGCGACTCGTCCAGGATGCCCTGGCGCTTGGCCACGATGGTGGGGACCAGGGCCTGGCCTGCGACGTTGACCGCGGTGCGGCCCATGTCCAGGATGGGGTCGATGGCCAGGAGGAGTCCGACGCCGGCCAGCGGCAGTCCCAGCGTGGAGAGCGTCAGCGTGAGCATCACCACGGCGCCGGTGGTGCCGGCGGTGGCTGCGGATCCGAGGACGGAAACCAGGGCGATCAGCAGGTACTGGGTGAAGTCGAGCTGGATGCCGAAGAACTGGGCCACGAAGATCGCCGAGACCGCGGGGTAGATCGCGGCGCAGCCGTCCATCTTGGTGGTGGCGCCCAGCGGCACGGCGAACGAGGCGTAGGCGCGGGGCACGCCCAGGCTGCGCTCGGTGACGCGCTGGGTCAGCGGCAGGGTGCCTACGGAGGAGCGGGACACGAAGGCCAGCTGGACGGCCGGCCACACGCCGGAGAAGTACTGCTTGATGGACAGTCCGTGGCTGCGGATCAGGATGGGGTACACCACGAACAGGACCAGGACCAGGCCTGCGTAGATGGCCACGGCGAACTTGCCCAGCGAGCCGATGGTGTCCCAGCCGTAGACCGCGACGGCGTTGCCGATGAGCCCGATGGTGCCCAGGGGGGCAATGCGGATGATCCACCAGAGGACCTTCTGGATGACGGCGAGGGCGGAGGCGTTCAGGGTGAGGAACGGCTCTGCCGCCTTGCCCACCTTGAGGGCGGCGACGCCCACGGCGATGGCGATGACCAGGATCTGCAGGACGTTGAAGCTGATCGAGGTGGTGACGGCGCCGGAATCGGCAACAGTGGAGCTGGCGCCCAGGCCCAGGAAGTTCTTGGGGAAGAGGCCCACCAGGAAGGCCCACCAGTCACCGGACTTGCCGGTGTATTTGGCGTCCCCGGAGATGCCGGTGTTGGCGCCCGGCTGCAGCAGCACGCCCAGGCCCATGCCGATCAGCACGGCAATCAGGGAGGTGATGGCAAACCACAGGAGCGTGTTCCACGCCAGCCGTGCCGCGTTGGACACCTGCCGCAGGTTGGAGATGGAGCTGACCACGGCGGTGAAGATCAGCGGCACAACGGCGGTCTGCAGCAGTGACACGTAGCTTGAGCCGATGGTCTGCAGGGTGGCGCCGAGGGCGTTGGGGTTGGTCTTGGTGCTGCCGGTGTACTTTGCCAGCAGGCCGAGGCCCAGGCCCACGATGAGGGCGGCGATGATCTGGAAGCCGAAGGAACCCGCCCACTTGGGGAGCTGGAATCCGGTCTTCCCTGCGGGGGAGGGGGTGCTTGTCTGAGTGCTCACCAGAACAAGCTAGACCCCTGCTCCTTACCATGCCGAAAGTATATTGAGAAATATTACGCGCTGAGATCTTCTCGAGGACGCAGGAAGCCCCTGAAACACAAGGCGGGCAGCGGTTTGTGTTACTTATTCCCCGGGGCGGTGTGCTTAACGTCTCGCCAAACAGGGGGTGGGCTGCATGGTGCCCACCCCCTGGCGGGCGGACTAGGTCAGCAGCGCCCGGCGGAGGGTGTCGAGTCCGACAGAGCCGATGTTGAGGGCTTTGGTGTGGAACTCCTTGAGGTCGAACCCGGGCCGTGATTCCAGTTCGGCACGAATCTGTTCCCAGAGTCGCTGGCCCACTTTGTAGGAGGGTGCCTGTCCGGGCCAGCCGAGGTAGCGGGTGAATTCGAAGTTGAGCTGGCCTTCGCTGATGGGGAGGTTTTCCTTCAGGAAGCCGTAACCCTTGTCTGCGGTCCAGGTGCCGGTTCCCCAGCGTCCGGGCATCTCGAGTTCCAGGTGGACGCCGATGTCGAAGACCACGCGGGCTGCCCGCATGCGCTGCATGTCCAGCATGCCCATGTGGTCGCCGGGATCGTTCAGGTAGCCCAGTTCCTGCATGAGCTTTTCGGCGTATAGGGCCCACCCTTCGCCGTGGCCGGACGTCCAGCAGACGTTCCGCCGCCACTTGTTGAGCAGTTCGCGGCGGTAGGTGGCGGTGGCCACTTGGAGGTGGTGGCCCGGGACGCCCTCGTGGTACACGGTGGTGGTTTCGGCCCAGGTGGTAAAGGTGTCCTCGCCGGCGGGGACGGACCACCACATGCGGCCGGGGCGGCTGAAGTCATCGGACGGACCGGTGTAGTAGATGCCGCCTTCGTCGGTGGGGGCAATCCTGCACTCCAGTGTCTTCATGACGTCGGGGATGTCGAAGTGCACGCCGGCAAGCTCTGCCACGGCTTTGTCGGAGAGGCCCTGCATCCATGCCTGGAGCGCCTCCGTGCCCTTGAGCTGCCGTGCGGGATCGTTGTTGAGGATGTCCTTGGCTTCGGCAATGGAAGCCCCAGGCTTGATGGTGGCCGCCACCTTTTCCTGTTCCGCGATGAGGCGGTCCAGTTCCTGGACGCCCCACGCGTACGTTTCCTCCAGGTCCACCTCTGCGCCCAGGAAGGAGCGGGACGCCAGCGCATAGCGGGCCCTGCCCACGGCATCCTTTTCGGGCGCTTCCGGCAGCAGTTCGGTGCGCAGGAATTCCGCCAGGCCGCTGTAGGCGCTGCGGGCGGCGTCAGCGCCGGCGTCGAGCTTCTCCTGCAGGGCCGGCGCAAGCGGCCCGTTGGCCGTGGCGGCGCCTGCGGCCAGCTTGGCGAAGAAGCCGTCCCCGGCGGCGTACTTGCTGACCTGTTCGATGACGATGCGCACCTGGCGGGCGGCAGCGACCTTGCCCGCATCCCTGGCCAGGCGCAGGGACTCGGTGTAGCCGCTGATGGCCGCGGGCACGTTGTGTGCGCGCCCGGCGATGTGCTCCCAGTCCTGCTCGGTTGCGGTGGGCATGAGGTCGAAGATGGCGCGGATGTCCTGCGCCGGGGAGGCAATGTTGTTCAGGTCGGCGTATTCCCAGCCGGAGGCGTGGATCAGCAGCTGCAGGCCCAGCCGTTCCTGCATGGCGTCCAGGGTGACGGCGTCCACGTCGTCCTCCGGCTCCAGCCCCTCCAGTGCCACCAGGGCATCCCGGGCGGCCTCGGCAAATCCGGCGATGCCGGCGGGGGAGAAGTCCTGGTATTCCGTCTCATGTCCCGGCAGGCCAAGGGTGGTGGCAAAGGTCGGGTTGAGCCTGATCAGGGTGTCGGTGTAGTTGTCCGCGACGGCGTCAATCCGGGTATGCGGGCGCGCGGCGGGTGCGGTGTCGGTAGTCACATTGCGACACTACCCGGCAACGCGGGTGGGCCGTGGCAGGGAGCGTGGGCGCGCCTCAGCCCTGGCTGCGTTTCCAGGCTCCCGGACCGGGAATGGGGGCAAGCCGGAGCTGCTGCCGCCGGACCCAGTGCCGCACGCCGGCTGTCCGGGCCGCCGCCGGGTTCTCTCCGCCGAGTGAGAGGACGACGGCGGCCAGCGCGGCGAGTTCCTCGTCGTTCGGCTGCCCTTTGACAACAGAGAACAGCGGCGCGGCTGCGTCCGGGGTTTCGGCGGGCTCGGGCGCCTCTTGGGTGCCGGTCACAGCGGGATGTTCCCGTGCTTCTTGGCGGGCAGGCTGGCCCGCTTGTCGCGAAGGGCGCGCAGGCCCCGGATGATCTGGAGGCGGGTGTCCGAGGGGGCAATGACGGCGTCCACGTAGCCGAGCTCCGCGGCCTGGTAGGGGTTGAGGAGTTCTTCCTCGTACTGCTGGATCACCTGGGCGCGGCGGGCCTCGACGTCGCCGCCCTCCTCGGCGACGGCTGCGAGGTCGCGGCGGTAGAGGATGTTCACCGCACCCTGGGCGCCCATCACACCGATCTGGGCCGTGGGCCAGGCCAGGTTCAGGTCGGCGCCGAGCTTCTTGGAGCCCATGACGATGTAGGCGCCGCCGTAGGCCTTTCGGGTGATGACGGTGAGCTTGGGGACCGTGGCCTCGGCGTAGGCGTAGAGGAGTTTGGCGCCGCGGCGGATGATGCCCTGGAACTCCTGGTCCTTGCCGGGCAGGAAGCCTGGCACGTCCACCAGGGTGATGATGGGGATGTTGAAGGCGTCGCAGTTGCGCACGAAGCGGGCCGCTTTTTCCGACGCGGCGATGTCCAGGGTGCCGGCGAACTGGAGGGGTTGGTTGGCCACGATGCCTACCGTGTGGCCCTCCACGCGGCCGTAGCCGATCATCACGTTCGGCGCGTACAGGGCCTGCATTTCCAGGAAGTGCCCGTCGTCCACGATCTGCTCCACCACGGCGCGCATGTCGTATGGCTGGTTGGCTGAATCCGGAACCAGCGTGTCCAGGGCGAGGTCGTCGTCGTCAATCTCCAATTCCTGCTGGTGCCCCAGGACGGGTGCTTCCGCCAGGTTGTTGGAGGGGAGGAAGTCCAGCAGTTCGCGGACGAACTCGATGGCGTCGGCTTCGTCCGAGGCCAGGTAGGTGGACGTGCCGGTGGTGGCGTTGTGCTGCCGGGCGCCGCCCAGGGTTTCCATGTCCACGTCCTCGCCGGTGACGGTCTTGATGACGTCCGGTCCGGTGATGAACATGTGCGAGGTCTTGTCCACCATCACCACGTAGTCGGTGAGGGCGGGGGAGTAGGCCGCGCCGCCGGCGGACGGGCCCATGATCAGTGAGATCTGCGGTACCACGCCGGAGGCGTGGACGTTGTTGCGGAAGATATCCGCGAACATGGCCAGGGAGGCCACACCTTCCTGGATGCGGGCGCCGCCGCCGTCCAGGATGCCGACGACGGGGCAGCCGTTGCGGAGCGCGAACTCCTGGACCTTGACGATCTTTTCGCCGTTGACCTGGCTCAGGGACCCGCCGTACACGGTGAAGTCCTGGCTGTATACCGCCACCAACCGGCCGTCCACGGTGCCGTAGCCGGACACCAGGCCGTCGCCCAGCGGCTTCTTCTTTTCCATGCCGAAGGCGGTGGAGCGGTGCACGGCCAGGGCGTCGAATTCAACGAACGAGTCCTCGTCCAGGAGCAGGGCGATGCGCTCGCGGGCCGTGTTCTTGCCGCGGGCATGCTGCTTGTCGGTGGCTTCGGGGCCGGAGGGCTGTTCGGCGCGCGCCTGGCGGTCGCGGAAATCGGCGATCTTTCCCGCTGTCGTTGTCAGATCGTGGCTCATCAAGTGTCTCCGGCTCTGTAGCAGGTCAGTTCTGTCGGCTGGCGGCCCGTGCTGTCCGGAGCATTAAGTAGCATCCACACAAAAGACCAACCCTGCTGGCAAGTCTAGTAACGGTCTGGGCGTCCACAGCTGTAGGGAACCTACAATTTTCTGCGTTTCCATCCACCCCTTCACAATGTTACTCACCGGTAACTTAGTTGGGTTACAGTGTTTCCATGACTTCAAGCGACGATGCTTTGCATGCCACCGAAAGCCCGTACCGGGCCGCTGGTTCCCTGGCCGGCCGGACCATCCTGCTCTCCGGCGGCAGCCGCGGGATCGGCCTGGCCATAGCGCTGAGGGCCGCCCGGGACGGTGCCAACATTGTGCTCCTCGCCAAGACGGGCGAGCCGCACCCCAAGCTGGCCGGGACCGTGTACAGCGCGGCCCGGGAGCTGGAGGAGGCCGGCGGCCAGGCGCTGCCCCTGGTGGGCGACGTCCGCAGGGATGAGGATGTGGCCGGCGCCGTGGATGCTGCGCTGGAGCGGTTCGGCGGCATCGACGTGGTCATCAACAACGCGTCCGCCATCGACCTGTCCACCACGGACGCCGTGGACATGAAGCGGTACGACCTCATGCAGGACATCAACGTCCGCGGCACCTTCCTGCTGTCAAAACTGGCGCTGCCGGCGCTGCGTGCCTCCGGGCGGGGACAGATCCTGACGCTCTCACCGCCGCTGAACCTTGACCCCTCCTGGGCCGGGAAGCACCTCGCGTACACCATGGCCAAATACGGCATGAGCCTGACCACGCTGGGCCTAGCCGAAGAGCTCAAGGGCGACGGCATCCGGGTCAACTCCCTGTGGCCGTGCACCCTCATTGACACAGCCGCCATCCGCAACATGCCCCACGGCGACACCATGGTGCTTGCCGCCAGGGGGCCGCAGATCATGGCCGACGCCGCCCACGCCGTCCTGACCGGAAGCAATCTTGGAACCGGCGCGCCGCCGTCGGGCAATTTCTACACGGACGAGCAGGTCCTCGCCGCGGCCGGCGTGACCGACTTCCGTCCCTACAGCCTGGGCGCGCCGGAAGACCGGCTGGTGGCGGACATCTTCCTCTAGCAGCCCCTCCCGCCGCCGCCCGGACGGTCGGCTCCGGGCGGTGGCAGTCTGGGTGGGACCCGGTCCGGCTCGGTAGGATCTAGCTATGGATGACGCACACGCACCGGGTACCCCCCTGAACCGAGCGGACCTGGCCGACCAGCGTTTCCTCGCCGCCACGGGGATCCCCCGGATCGACGTCGTGGACTCCACCGGCTCCACCAACGCCGACCTTTTGCGGGGTGTCACCGTGGACCCGGCGGCATGGCCGGATCTTTCCGTCCTGACCGCCGAGTATCAGACGGCTGCCCGGGGACGGCTGGACCGGCGGTGGGAGGCGCCGCCGCTGAGCTCGGTATCCGTCTCAGTGGTCCTGCGCCCGGTCAACGCGGATGGGCGCCCCCTTCCCACCCAGAGCTACTCCTGGCTGTCCCTCATCGCAGCCCTGGCCCTGCGCGAAACGCTCCTGGAGACGGCCGGTATCCCGGCGGAACTGAAGTGGCCCAACGATGTCCTGGTCCGCGGCAGGAAGATCGCCGGCATCCTGGCCCAGCTGGGTCCCATGGTGGACGGAAACGTGCCGCCCGTCATTTTGGGCACCGGCCTGAACGTCACGCTGCGTGAAAGCGAACTTCCAGTCCCCACGGCAACCTCCGCGGCCATCGAGGGAGCCAGCACCACCGACCGCACCGCGCTGCTGAAAAGCTACCTCTCCCACTTCGCCGTCCTGTACCGCAATTTCTGCAATGCCGACGGCGACCCCACGGCCGGGATGGCTGGCGGCCCGTCGCTGCACAAGAGGGTGGAGGCCGTCATGGTCACCCTGGGCAAGCAGGTGCGCGCGCAGCTGCCCGGGGACCACGAAATCATTGGCCACGCGTCCCGGCTGGACGACTACGGCTCCCTGCTGGTGGTTGACCGGGATTCGCATGAGCATGTGGTGACGGCCGGTGACGTGGTCCACTTGCGGCCCTGGACGTCGCCGGACACCCCACACCAGGGCGGCTATGCGTAAAACCCTCGTGCCGGGGGAGCAGGTCATCGTCACCACCCGTCCGCAGCCGCGCAGGCTCGCCGGAGCGGCAGCCGCCTTTGTCCTGGCGCCGGCCCTTGCCGCGTTCGCCAGTGCGTGGGTCATCCGCGGCGGTATTACCCGCATGGCCCCCGCCCTGGGCCGCCAATGGACGCCATGGTTTGTCACGGCCTGCGTCCTCGCGGCGGTAACTGTATGGCTGGGTTACTGCCTGCCGCGCCTGCTGCGCTGGCAGGGCACCCGCTACACCCTGACCAGCCAGCGTATGGTGGCCCGGTGGGGCCTGTTGAACAGGCGGGACCAGCAGGTGAACCTGGCGTCGGTGCGTAACCTCACTGTCCACGAATCGCTGCTGCAGCGACTGGTGCGCTCGGGGAATATATCCTTGGAAACCGGGCACCAGGGCATGGTGACCTTTCGCGACGTGCCCGAGGTTGCCCGGTTCCGCGACTTTATCCTCGACGCCATAGGGGAACTGCCGGAGGACAGCGGGTCCCAGCCGGGGGACACGACGTATTACCCTGCGGGTGCTTTTCCGGAGGACATGAGAGAAGGTGGACGGGATGACCGATGAGGCCCAGCAGGAACGCGTCGAGCGCGTCCCGGCCGGAACCGCCGCCGTTGAGCCTGGCTCCGGCGGCTTCCCCGCCGACCAGCCGGAAACCGCACCCGGCCTTCCGGCGGAGCTGCCCGCCGTCGACCGCCACCCGCCAACCGGCGCCATGTCCGCCGAACGCCTCGCCATGAAGGCGCTCGAAGCCAGGCTGCTGGGGGGAGAACGCAAGCTCCGCCGCCGTGAGGTTGCCGCTGGTGCGGGGCTCTCCCTGCTCTCTGCCCGCAAACTGTGGCGCGCCCTGGGCTTCCCCAACTTCGGTGACGAAGACGTGGCCTTCACCGAACGAGACCAGGCCGCCCTGTCCACCGTGGTGGACCTGGTCCGCGCCGGCAAGCTCACGGAGGAAGCTGCCATCTCGGTAACCCGGTCCATCGGGCAAATGACCGACCGCATGGTGGTGTGGCAGATCGAAGCGCTGGTGGAGGACATGGTCCACGAGCAGGGCGTCACGGATGCCGTGGCCCGCAAGCGCCTGGTCAACGAACTCCCCGCCCTGGTGGACGCACTGGAGGAGGTCCTGGTGTACTCCTGGCGCCGCCAGCTCAACGCCGGCGTCCAGCGCCTCGCGGTCCGTGCCGAGGCCGGACTGCAGGCCAGCGAGGAAGGCCGCGAAGGCGACGAAGACGACGCCCCGCTGCCCCTGGCCCGCGCCGTCGGGTTCGCCGACCTGGTCTCCTACACCAGCCTGTCCCGCCGGATGAACGAAAAGACGCTCGCCCGGCTGGTCCAGCGCTTCGAAAACAAGTGCGCGGAGATCATCTCCGTCGGCGGCGGCAGGCTGGTCAAGACCGTCGGCGATGAAGTGCTCTACATTGCCGAGACCCCGGCCGCCGGCGCCGAGATCTCCCTGGCCCTCGCCGAAGCCTTCACCGAGGACGAGATCCTCCCCGAAGCCCGGGTGGCCATGGTGTGGGGACGGATCCTGTCCCGCCTGGGCGACATCTACGGTCCCACCGTCAATCTCGCCGCACGCCTGACCACCCTCGCGGATCCAGGCACGGTCCTGGTGGACTCCATGACGGCCTCCGCCCTGGACCACGACGAGCGGTTCGTCCTGATTCCCCAGGAGCCGGAAAACGTGCGCGGCTTCGGCGAAATCAACCCCGTGCGCCTCACCCGCGGCCGGGGCAAGGGCCTGATCCTCGACTAGGACGCGGGCTTCCACGGGTGCTGAAGCCTGCTGAAAGAATTTGTCCATTTGTTGGCGTATAGCGGTATCGTTGTGGTGCCCGGTGTCCTGTGATGCCGGCTGCAGGCAGCCTGCCTAGATTTACCGGGGGATTCTCACACATGAAACGTCGCGGACAAACGCGCGCCCAAAGCCGTCCTGCCGGCGTGCCCCTCTGGCGCCGGTTTTCCCGCTCACGGTGGTCCACCGGTACGGCGTTTGGTGCTGTGGTGGCTGTGGTGGTGACGGGTGCTGTGTTGTATCCGGGGTTTA
>NZ_JABFMW010000060.1 GCF_013359725.1 Pseudarthrobacter sp. C4D7
GGCGGGAAATTCCCGGAGGAAATCAGCGACGAAGGAGCGCCGCAGGGACATTTCCTGCACCGCAGGCCCCGACGAAGGAGGGGCTAGAGGGGCCGGAGCGGACACGTACAATCCGTCAGGACAGCAGCCAAAACGCGTCGCAGACACAGCAGGTGATGACGGGCAGGAGCTCTGCGACGGACCGGCAGCACCAACAGCCGGCCGCGCCAGCGGACGCCCTTCAACTGGTTGGAGCGCAGCGGAAACCAGGGCGAGCCCTGCGAGCCTGCCTTTCACCCCGGGCCAGGAACAACCCAACGGCACCGACAGCCCTGGCTTGCCGCCGGCGGACGCCGCCCGGCATCTGGTCGCTGCGGGATGGGCGGTCCGCCGTGGGCGACCATCAGCGAAAGCCGGCCACGACGGCGGACCGCCCGCGGTGACCGGCCCCGAAAGACCGGCCACCCGTGGGCTTAGCTGGCGAGCAGTTCTCTCAGTTCGTCAGCGTCAGTCACCAGTGCCGCGCCTCCTTCTTTGAGGAGCCGGTGGCATCCTGCGGAGTTGGCGCTGTGGACGCTGCCAGGGACGGCGGCGACGTGACGGGCGATGGTTTCGGCGTGGTGGGCGGTATTCAGGGCACCGGAGCGCCAGCGGGCTTCGACGACGCACGTGACCCCGGCAAGGGCTGCAATGATGCGGTTTCTGTACAAGAACCTTGCCCGGGTAGGGGCGGATCCTGGGGGCAGCTCGGACAGCGTCAGCCCATTGCTGCGGATCGCGGCCGCGAGGTCCGCGTTTCCCGCCGGGTAGTCCCGGTCCAGTCCCCCGGCCAGGACGGCGATGGTGGCCAGGCCGCTGCCGGTGCTCCCGGCCAGTGCCGCGCGGTGGGCGTGGGCGTCGACGCCGTAGGCGAGTCCGGCGATCACGCAGATTCCGCGCTGGGCCAGGCTGTAAGCGAGGTCGCCGGTGACGGACGCGCCGTAGCTCGTGCAGTCCCGTGAGCCGGCCAGTGCCGCGCAGTTGGACGGGTCGGGGATTCCGTTCCCGACGTGGCCCCGGTACCAGAGGCCAAAGGGCGCGTCCGGGAGGTCGTCCAGGCCGCCGGGCCAGTGCTCGTCTCCGGGGATGAGGAAACCGCCGCCCAGGCGTTCGATGGTGGCCAGGTCCTTTTCCGGGTCCAGGTCGGGCACGCGGGGTGCCCAGCGCTTCAGCGCGTCGGACAGTTCCTCGGGCGTCACGTCCGGGAGGGTGTGGGCGGGTTGGGCGCCGGTGGCGAGCCGCAGCGCGGCGTATGCGCCGAGCTTGCCCACGAGGGTCCGCCCAACGGTGTCGTTCGCTTCGAACAGGCGGGTCAGGGCTGCGCGTGCAATGCGGTCGTTCATGGTGTTGCTCCTTTTTTGCCGAAAGGGTTGGTGGGTGGGGCGGCTCAGGTGACC
>NZ_JABFMW010000061.1 GCF_013359725.1 Pseudarthrobacter sp. C4D7
GGGGGTGTCAAGTTTTCTGTGTAAGGGACCGGTCGGTGATCCGGTCTGCCGGGTGGTCAGATCGGGAGTCGGTTGGGGAATTGAACGGCGAAAGCGTTCAATGCCTGGTGCCAGCCCAGGGTGCCGGTTCCGAGGTCACCACCGCGGGTGGTTTCGATGTTCCTGATCCCGAGATAGACCAATTTGATCGCGGCCTCGTCGGAGGGAAATGAGCCCCGGGTTTTGGTGATTTTCCGCAGTTGGTAGTTGATCGATTCGATTTGGTTCGTGGTGTAGATGACCTTCCGGATTTCCGGGGTGAAGGCCAAGAACGGGGTGAAGTCCTCCCAAGCGTTCCGCCACGCCAGCACCGCCCCGGGGGCTGTGCTCTGCCAGGTTTCGGCGAAGGCCTCCATGGCCAACTCTGCCGCCTGCACGGTCGGCGCGGTATAGATCGGGCGCATATCCCTGGCCATCGCTTTACGTGCCCCGTAGGAGGCGTATTTCATGGCCGAGCGCAGCAGGTGCACGACGCAGGTCTGCACGACGGTTTGGGGATAGATGCTGTTCACTGCTGCCGGCAGCCCGGTGAGCCCGTCACAGCACAGGATCAGGATGTCGGCTGCCCCGCGGTTACGGATTTCCGTGAGGACATTGGCCCAGAACTTCGCCCCTTCACTGGTACCCAGCCACAGGCCCAACACCTGCTTGCGGCCCTCCACGTCCACGCCCACCGCCACGTGGCAGGCCTTGTTCACCACGACCCCGCCGTCCCTGATTTTCAGCCAGATCGCGTCAATGTAGACAATCGGATACACCGACTCCAGCGGCCGATTCTGCCATTGAGCGACCTCATCGGCGATCACGTCGGTGACCCTCGAAATCGTCGCCGCGGAGACCTTGGTCCCGTAAATCTCATCAAGGTGGGAGCCGATGTCCCGGGTGCTCATGCCGCGGGCGTAAAGGGAGAGGATCATGTCCTCGACCTTGCCCAGCCGTCGGGCCCGCTTGGGCACGATCACCGGCTCGAAAGAGCTGTTCCGGTCCCTCGGCACGGTGACCTGCACCGGCCCCTGGAGGGTTTGGACGCTCTTGGTGGTCTTGCCGTTCCGGGAGTTGCCCGTGCCCTGCCCGGCAGGGTCGCCGGACTCGTAGCCGAGGTGGTCGCTCATCTCGGTTTCCAAGGCCCGTTCCAGGACCGCTCGGGTCATCCGGGAGAGGAGCTCCTCAACACCGTTGCGGCCCTCTCCAAGGTCCTCCGCCGCCGTGACGAGAGCGTCGATCTGGTCGGCACTCAAAACGCCTTCCAAAGGGTTCGTGGTCGCACTTATTTCGGCCAAGAGGGCCCGTCCTTTCAAGGGTAAAACCGCAGGTCAAACCCTAGTTAGAGACCAGACCCTTACACACTCTATGAAACACCCTC
>NZ_JABFMW010000062.1 GCF_013359725.1 Pseudarthrobacter sp. C4D7
CGGAGCTGGGCGTGGAACGCTTCGTGCTCGACGACGGCTGGTTCCGCGGCCGCCGCGACGACCACGCCGGCCTGGGCGACTGGTACGTGGACGAGACCGTATGGCCGGACGGCCTGACCCCGCTCATCGACGCCGTCACGTCCCGCGGCATGGAGTTCGGCCTTTGGGTGGAACCGGAAATGGTCAACCTGGACTCCGACATTGCCCGTGCCCACCCGGACTGGATCGTTGGCCCCTCCACCGCCGCCCACACGGACGGCGGCCGGCTGCCCTTGGAGTGGCGCAACCAGCACGTCATGGACCTGGTGAACCCGGAAACGTGGCAGTACATCTTCGACCGGATCGACGCGCTCCTGTCCGGCAACAACATCAGCTACCTCAAATGGGACCAAAACCGCGACCTCCTCGAGCATGGCCACGCCGGCCGTTCCTCCGTCCACGAGCAGACCCTGGCCGCCTACCGGCTGTTTGACGAACTCCGTAAGGCCCACCCCGGCGTCGAAATTGAAAGCTGCTCCTCCGGTGGCGCCCGCGTTGACCTTGGCATCCTGGAACGGACGGACCGCATTTGGGCCTCCGATTGCAACGATGCGCTGGAGCGCCAAAGCATCCAGCGCTGGACCGGTGCCGTGGTGCCGCCCGAACTGATGGGCAGCCACATCGGCCCCACCACGTCGCACACCACGGCCCGCACCCACGACCTGTCCTTCCGGGGCATCACCGCCTTGTTTGGGCATTTCGGGATGGAATGGGACATCCGGAGCGTCCAGGGCAAGGACCGTGGGGAGCTGCGGCGCATCGTGGCGCTGTACAAGGAGCACCGGGACCTGATCCACTGCGGCCGCCGCGTGCACGCCGACCTCGCCGACGACTCACTGCAGCTGCACGGTGTGGTGGCTGGCTGGGCCGGGGACGGCAATCACGTGCGGGAAGGCACGACGGCGGCGCTGTTCGCCCTGGTCAGCTCCCGCACCTCAGCTGCCGAAGCTCCGGGCAGGATCGGCATCCCGGGGCTTGACGCGGGAACCAGTTACCGGGTGGAAGCCATCTTCCCCACCACGGTCGACGCCGACCATGCCCATACGTTCACCCAGGCGCAGCCGCCGGCATGGCTTGCCACCGGTGCCGAGGCCAACGGCAGGTTCCTGGCAGAAGTGGGGCTGCCCATGCCCATCCTCAACCCCGAACACGCGCTGCTCCTAAAGGTCACAGCCCTGTAGCAAACCCAATCCCCCATCGATTGCTCCGTAGGTGTCGTTTTGGCCCTGGCGGATTCATACGATCATTGCAACGAAACCATGAAGGGGTGTTGCGATGCCGGC
>NZ_JABFMW010000063.1 GCF_013359725.1 Pseudarthrobacter sp. C4D7
CGTGGCTGCAGGAGAAGATACCTCCCATATCCTCAGCGGGTTGACTAACCAGCTGCCTGATCGTGATCCGGAAGAGACTGCCGAGTGGGTTGAGTCCCTGGATGCGTTGATCAGGGAACAGGGCACTGAGCGTGCCCAATACATCATGCGGAGCCTGTTGCAGCGCGCGGGCGCGCAGAGCGTGGGGGTGCCGATGGTGACCACCACCGATTACGTGAACACGATCCCGGTGGACCAGGAAGCTGCGTTCCCGGGCAACGAGGAGTTCGAGCGCCGGTACCGGGCGTACATGCGGTGGAACGCCGCGGTCATGGTGCACCGGGCGCAGCGGCCCGATATCGGGGTCGGCGGGCATATCTCCACCTATGCCGGGGCCGCGACCCTGTACGAGGTCGGCTTCAACCACTTCTTCCGCGGCAAGGACCACCCCGGCGGCGGGGACCAGGTCTTCTTCCAGGGCCACGCTTCCCCGGGCATGTACGCCCGGGCGTTCATGGAAGGACGCCTGTCCGAGGAAGACCTGGACGGGTTCCGGCAGGAAAAGTCCCGTGAGGGCCACGCCCTGTCCTCGTACCCGCACCCGCGGCTGATGCCGGCGTTCTGGGAGTTCCCCACCGTGTCCATGGGCATCGGGCCGATGAACGCGATCTACCAGGCGCAGAACAACCGCTACCTGCACAACCGGGGCCTGAAAGACACCTCGGACCAGCAGGTCTGGGCGTTCCTGGGTGATGGTGAAATGGATGAACCCGAATCCCGGGGCCTGCTCCAGCTCGCCGCGAACGAGAACCTGGACAACCTGAACTTCGTGATCAACTGCAACCTCCAGCGCCTGGACGGACCGGTCCGTGGCAACGGCAAGATCATGCAGGAACTCGAAGCGTTCTTCCGCGGCGCGGGCTGGAACGTGATCAAGGTCGTGTGGGGCCGGGAGTGGGATGACCTGCTGACCCGTGACGCCGACGGGTCCCTGGTGAAAATCATGAACGAAACCGTTGACGGGGACTACCAGACCTACAAGGCCGAGTCCGGCGGGTTCGTCCGCGAACACTTCTTCGGGAAAACCCCGCAGACCAAGGACCTCGTCGCGGACCTCACCGATGACCAGATCTGGAACCTCAAACGCGGCGGCCACGACTACCGCAAGGTCTACGCCGCCTACAAAGCCGCCACCGAATTCAAGGGCAAACCCACCGTCATCCTCGCCCACACCGTCAAAGGCTACGGACTCGGACC
>NZ_JABFMW010000064.1 GCF_013359725.1 Pseudarthrobacter sp. C4D7
ACACCCGCGCAGCAGCACGCCGCTACTTCAAGAACGACACCCACTCCATCGTGGTGAAAGTGCTCCAGCTGCTCGCGGCAAGGGGGGAAGTGCAGGCGGACGCGCCGTCGTACGCCATGGACCGCTACAAGCTCCTGGACGTCAACGCCGGCACCACCGGCGGGGCGGGCGGGGACGCCTGACAACCACCACCAGCAGTAGTCGGGGGGGAGGCTGCCCCGACCGCTTTGGCATTGGCTAGGGTGCAGCTATGAAGAATATGGACGCGCCCGGACCCGCACGCCCGACTGGCCGCGGGGTGACGGGCGTCGTCCTTGCGGCCGGAGCGGGAACCCGCCTGGGACTGGGACCAAAGGCGCTGCTGCCCTACCGGGGCCGGCCGCTGGTGGAGTCAGTCGCCAATACACTGCTCGAAGGCGGCTGCCGGGAAGTGGTGGTGGTCCTCGGTGCCGGTGCAGGCCAGGTTGAATCTGCCGCCCGGTTGGAGGGCTTCCGTGTGCTGGCCAATAAACGGTGGGAAACCGGGATGGGCAGTTCCTTCCTGCTCGGCAACCAGGTGGCGGACGCGGATGACCACCTCCTGATCGCGCTGGTGGACCAGCCGGGCGTCACCGTTGAGACGGTTAAGCGGCTGATGGTGCGGCACCGGCCGGGACGCATCACGGCCGCAGCGTACCGTCGTCGTGATTCCAACGACGGCGGTGGCACGGCCCTCCGCCGCGGGCACCCCCTGCTCATCGATGCCTGCCTGCGGGAGGCCGTGTGCGCAACGGTGACGGGCGACGCCGGGGCCCGCGGCTTCCTGCGCTCCCACCCGGACCTGGTGGATGAGGTGGACTGCAGTGACCAGTCCACCGGTGAAGACGTCGATACTCCGGACCAACTGGGACTGCTCCGCTAACATCCGACCTCCACCAGCACGCGAAGCCGGTCAGGCGTGGGCGCGAAGGAACCGCTCCAGGGCGTCCTCCCAGGGCGACCCGCTGTGGTGAACGATGTCGGTTCCTCCCGCCGCCAGTTCTTCGGGCCATTGGGGTGGTTCCCAGTCCTGGTGTTCGCTTTGGTAGTGCCGGCCGGTGG
>NZ_JABFMW010000065.1 GCF_013359725.1 Pseudarthrobacter sp. C4D7
ACGGACATGGAGCGCAGGATCCGGCCGGTGGAGTAGAGGCCGGCGTTCAGTGAGGACAGGGCTGCGGTGAGGACGACGAGGTTCATGATGACGTCTACGCCTTGGACGCCGATGGAGCCGAAGAATGTCACGAAGGGGCTGACGCCTTTTTGGTAGGCGGTGAAGGGCAGCAGCAGGGCCAGGAGGATCACGGAGCCGACGTAGAACACGGCGATGCGGAAGACGACGGAATTGATGGCTTTGGGCATGATTTTTTCGGGGTTTTCGGTTTCGCCGGCGGCGGTGCCGACGAGTTCGATGGAGGCGTAGGCGAACAGGACGCCCTGCATGAGGATGATCATGGGCAGCAGGCCGTTGGGGAAGATCCCGCCGTTATCGGACAGGAGGCTGATGCCGACCTGTTGGCCGTCCACGGGGGTGCCGAAGATGACGAAGTAGGTGCCGATGAGCAGGAATGCGACGAGGGCGGCGACTTTGATCAGGGCGAACCAGAATTCCATTTCGCCGAAGACTTTCACGGAGACGAGGTTCAGGGCCAGGACGACGATGAGGGCGGTCAGTGCCCAGGCCCACTGCGGGACGTCGGCCATCCAGGGGATGTAGTTGCCGAAGAAGTGCATGTAGAGGGCGGCGGCGGTGATGTCCACGATGGTGGTGGTGGCCCAGTTGATCCAGTAGAACCAGCCGGAGACGAACGCGGCTTTTTCGCCGAAGAATTCCCGGGCGTAGGAGACGAACGAGCCTGAGGAGGGCCGGTGGAGGACCAGTTCGCCCAGGGCGCGCAGGATCAGGAACGCGAAGAACCCGCACACCGCGTAGGCGATGACCAGGGACGGGCCCGCGGCGTTGAGCCGGCCGCCGGCGCCCAGGAACAGGCCGGTACCGATCGCACCGCCAATCGCGATCATCTGGATCTGCCGCGGCTTGAGGTTCTTGTGATAGCCCTTGTCCTCCGCATGCAGGGAGGACTCAGACGCATGCGCATGACCACCATCAATAACGTGGTC
>NZ_JABFMW010000006.1 GCF_013359725.1 Pseudarthrobacter sp. C4D7
CCAAATACGTGCCCCGCCGGCATCGCAACACCCCTTCATGGTTTCGTTGCAATGACCGTATGAATCCGCCGAGGTCATAACGACATTTACGCAGCAATCGATGAGCCAACGACGACGGGCGGTTACCTTCCCCGTGGAAGGTAACCGCCCGTCGTCGTACTTACAGCAGTGGGAACTTAGATGTTGAAGCCGAGGGCCCGCATCTGGTCCTTGCCGTCATCGGTGATCCGCTCGGGACCCCATGGCGGCATCCATACCCAGTTCAGGCGCCAGTCGTCCACGACGCCGTCCAGGGCCTGGCCCACCTGCTCCTCGAGTACATCCGTGAGCGGGCAGGCCGCGGTGGTCAGCGTCATGTCGATCAGGAGCGCACCGTCGTCGTCGGAGTACTTCAGGCCGTACAGCAGGCCCAGGTCCACGACGTTGACGCCAAGCTCGGGGTCGATGACGTCCTTGAGCGCCTCTTCGACGTCCTCCAGGGCCGTGCGGCCCGGCGTGATTTCGGTCATGACTGTGAGTCCTTACTAGGCCTGTGCTGCGGCAGGAGCCGCGACGGTGGCTGCGCCGGCGCCCTTGGCGTAACGGTCGTAGCCTTCTTCTTCGAGGCGGTCGGCCAGCTCGGGGCCGCCTTCCTCGACAACCTGGCCGTCAACGAAGACGTGGACGAAATCAGGCTTGATGTACCGCAGGATGCGGGTGTAGTGGGTGATGAGCAGCGTGCCCATGTTGCCCTCGGAGTGTGCGCGGTTGACACCCTCGGAGACGATCTTCAGCGCGTCGACGTCCAGGCCGGAGTCGGTCTCGTCCAAGACGGCGAACTTGGGCTTGAAGAGTTCCAGCTGAAGGATCTCCACGCGCTTCTTCTCGCCGCCGGAGAAGCCTTCG
The DNA here is from genome assembly GCF_013359725.1 of Pseudarthrobacter sp. C4D7. Taxonomy (GTDB): domain Bacteria; phylum Actinomycetota; class Actinomycetes; order Actinomycetales; family Micrococcaceae; genus Arthrobacter. The sequence goes on from NZ_JABFMW010000006.1 coordinate 886, forward strand.
TTGACGTTGCGCTGGGCGAAGTCGGCGTCGATGCGCAGCTTCTCCATGGCATCCTTGACGTCCTTGGTCCAGGTGCGCAGCTTGGGTGCTTCGCCGTCAATTGCGGTCTTGGCGGTGCGCAGGAAGTTGGTCATGGTGACACCCGGCACCTCTACCGGGTACTGCATGGCCAGGAAGACGCCTGCCCGGGCGCGCTCGTCAACGCTCATGGCCAGCACGTCCTCGCCGTCCAGCGTGATGGTGCCGCTGGTGACGGTGTAGCGGGGGTGTCCGGCGATGGTGGAGGCCAGCGTGGACTTGCCGGAGCCGTTGGGGCCCATGATGGCGTGCGTTTCGCCGGTCCTGATGATCAGGCTGACGCCCTTCAGGATCTCCTTGGTGCCCTGCTCGGTCTCAATGCTGACGTGCAGGTCCTTGATCTCAAGAGTTGACATGCTCTTCTTTCTTTTCGCTCGTAATTCTGATGCTGCGGGCGCTCAGTAGTTGTTTACTGCTGCGCCGTTCAAAACATTGGTGACGTCTACGTAGACGTCGTCCCCGTCGAGTTCGACGGCGAACACCGGGACAGGATCGTAGGCGGGGAGCTGCAGTGGCTGGCCGCTGCGCAGGTCGAACTGGGAGCCATGGCCCCAGCACTCGATCGCGCAGCCTTCCACGTCGCCCTCGGACAGGGAAATGTCCGCGTGCGAGCAGGTGTCTCCGATTGCGTGGATCTCCCCCATGGAATCCCGCACCACGGCTACCGGGTAGCCGTCGATCAGGATCCGCAGCGCCTGCTTGACCTGGATGTCATTGGCGCTGCAAACCAGCTCGCCCTTGGGTGTGCCGCTCATACGTTCCTGCCCGCCCTTTAGTTCTCGGATGCCGCGAGTTCGCGTTCCACAGCCTCGGTCAGGCGCTCTTCGAGGGCCGGGACCTTGATCTGCTGGATGATTTCATTCAGGAAGCCGCGGACCACCAGGCGGCGGGCAACATCCTCGGGGATGCCGCGGGCCATCAGGTAGAACAGGTGCTCGTCATCAAAGCGGCCGGTGGCGCTGGCGTGGCCGGCACCCTCGATCAGGCCGGTCTCGATTTCGAGGTTGGGCACGGAGTCAGCGCGGCAACCGTCGGTGAGGACCAGGTTCTGGTTCTTTTCGTAGGAGTCGGTGCCCTCGGCCTGCTTCTGGATCAGGACGTCGCCGACCCAGACCGTGTGCGCGCCCTTGCCCTGCAGGGCGCCCTTGTACAGGACGTTGGACTTGCAGTTGCCCACGTTGTGGTCCACGAAGGAACGGTGCTCCAGGTGCTGGCCGGCATCCGCGTAGTACAGGCCCAGGAGTTCGGCCTCGGCGCCTTCACCGGCGAACCGGACGTTGGAGTTCAGCCGGACGATCCTGCCGCCGAGCGTTACGGCGATGTGCTTGTACACGGCGTCTTTGCCCACCTCGGCGTCGTGCTGGGCCAGGTGCTTGGCCTCGCCTTCCCACATCTGCACGGAAACCACCGTGAGGTGGGCGCCGTCACGGACCAGGACTTCAACGTTGCCGTTGTGGTCTGCGGTGCCGTCGTGCTCAATGATGACCACGCCGCGGCTGTTGGCGCCGGCCTCGATGACGAGGTGTGAATTGCTGCGGCGGCCTGCTCCGTTGCCGGTGAGGACCAGGCGCACGGGGGCGTCCAGTTCCGCATTGGCGGGGATGGAAATCAGCTGGGCGTCGGCGGTATTGGCGGACGCCACGACGGCGGCGCGATCGGCCGGGACCAGCGTGGCCCCGCGGGGGGCCTCGCCGGAGCGGAGGGTCCGCTGGATCACGGCTGCGGGGGCTTCGATGCTGACGCCCAGGGCACCCTCCTCGGACGGTGAGTCGGCGAGGAGGTTCGCCAGTTCGCGGACCGGGGTGAAGCGCCACTCCTCTTCCCGGCCGTTGGGCAAGGCGAAGTCGGCCACGTCGTGGCTGGTGAGCCGTTCGGCGCGGGATGCCATGACCTGGGTGCCGTGGCTGTGGTGGCGGTCAACCTTGGCGGCGACCAGGTGTTCGCCTTCCTCGGTGAAACCGGCGATCGACGGTGCGCCGATGCGCGCCTTTTCGGTAGTTGCTTCGGCAGTCATTAACCGACGGATCCTTCCATCTGGAGTTCGATGAGGCGGTTCAGCTCGAGGGCGTATTCCATGGGCAGTTCGCGGGCGATCGGCTCAATGAAGCCGCGCACGATCATGGCCATGGCCTCGTCCTCGGGCATGCCGCGGGACATGAGGTAGAAGAGCTGCTCCTCGCTGACGCGGGAAACGGTGGCCTCGTGTCCCAGCTGTACATCGTCCTCACGGATGTCGATGTACGGGTAGGTGTCCGAGCGGGAAATGGTGTCCACCAGGAGCGCGTCGCAACGCACGGTGTTGGCGGAGTGCTTGGCGCCTTCGCGGACCTGGACCAGGCCGCGGTAGGCAGCACGGCCGCCGCCGCGGGCCACCGACTTGGAGATGATGGAGCTCTTGGTGTTGGGCGCGATGTGGACCATCTTGGAGCCCGTGTCCTGGTGCTGGCCTTCGCCGGCGAAGGCAATGGACAGGGTTTCACCCTTGGCGTGCTCGCCCACCAGGTAGACGGCCGGGTACTTCATGGTGACCTTGGAACCGATGTTGCCGTCAACCCATTCCATGGTGGCGCCGGCTTCGCAGATTGCGCGCTTGGTCACCAGGTTGTAGACGTTGTTGGACCAGTTCTGGATGGTGGTGTAGCGGACGCGGGCGCCCTTCTTGACGATGATTTCCACCACGGCGGAGTGCAGGGAGTCCGAGGTGTAGATCGGTGCCGTGCAACCTTCGATGTAGTGGACGTAGGAGTCCTCGTCGGCGATGATCAGGGTCCGCTCGAACTGGCCCATGTTCTCGGTATTAATGCGGAAGTACGCCTGCAGCGGGATGTCCACGTGGACGCCCTTGGGCACGTACACGAAGGAGCCGCCGGACCACACTGAGGTGTTCAGCGACGCGAACTTGTTGTCGCCCACCGGGATCACGGTGCCGAAGTACTCCTGGAAGATCTCCGGGTGTTCCTTCAGCGCGGTGTCGGTGTCCAGGAAGATGACGCCCTGGGCCTCGAGGTCCTCACGGATCTGGTGGTAGACAACCTCGGACTCATACTGGGCGGCCACGCCGGAAACCAGGCGGCTGCGCTCGGCTTCCGGAATTCCCAGCTTCTCGTAGGTGTTGCGGATGTCCTCGGGGAGGTCTTCCCAGGTGGCAGCCTGCTTCTCGGTGGAGCGGACAAAGTACTTGATGTTGTCGAAGTCGATGCCGGAGAGGTCTGCACCCCAGGTGGGCATGGGCTTGCGGTCGAAGTACTTCAGGCCCTTGAGGCGGAGGTCGAGCATCCATTCGGGCTCGCTCTTCTTGGCCGAGATGTCCCGGACTACCTCTTCATCGAGACCACGCCGTGCATTGGCGCCGACGTCGTTCTTGTCGGCCCAGCCGTACTCGTAGTTGCCGATGCCGTGGAGCTCGGGATTCTTCTCCAGAATCTCCGAGATCACAGTGTTTTCGGCTACTGCTTTCTCTGATAGTTGGTCCGTCATCACGGCCTTTCTTGCTGATGGTTGGTTACTTCGTCCAGGCCGGCGGGGGCTGCCGCCGGCACCGTGGCCGGCTTGGCAGACAGCCTGCCTGTGGGAATGTGGGTGGTGCAGACGTGGCCACCACGGGCCAGGGTGGAGAGGCGGCGTACGTCCACTCCCACCAGCCTTGAGAAGACTTCGGTTTCAACGTCGCAGAACACCGGGAAGCGGGCGGCGAGCTGCTGGATGGGGCAGTGGCCCTGGCAGAGCTGCACGCTGGAAAGCGCCGCGGGCAGGGGCGCCTTGGCCTCGATGGAGGCGGCTGAGGCTACGAAATTATCGCGACTCAAGGCTGCCGACAGTGCGGTGGCACGGTCCTGGATGTCCGGTCCGGCTTTCTCCATTTCGGGTGCGTAGCGCCGTTCCATGTCCGCGAACCGCTCTTCGGCGAAAGCCCGCACAGCGTCAGGTCCGGCCACCTTCTGCAGCTGCTGCAACGCCAGGGCTGCAATGTCCAGGTAGTCGTTGCCCAGGCTGGACTGGCCCTGGGAGCTGAGGACGTAGCGCCTGGCCGGACGGCCGGCGCCTGCGCCAGGCTTGGCTACCCGCTTGACCTCGATGACACCGGCCCGGGACAGGTTGTCCAGGTGGCGCCTGACGGCGGCCGGCGTGAACCCCAGCATGTCTCCCAGTTCGGCCGCACTGACGGGCCCATGTTCCAGGACGGCGGCAAGGACGCGGTCCCGGGTGCGCTCGTCTGCGTCTGCCACAGGACCGGACGCGGCGGGGCCCGGCCCGGCCACAGGCACAGCGGTAGCGTTGGTCATGGAATACACAACACAATCATGTCGTAATTTAGTCCCGCGCTCCAGTAAGGGCAGGCTGACCTTGGCTCCGCACGGTTTGTGACCGCTGCGGCGGCCCTGCCGCCCCCGGACTGCAACCCGGCCGGGACGGCACTTAATACTACATCCCGTAGAATACTGTGGTGCGATCCCCCCAGTCCCCCGCCCTGTCCATCCATGGACTCATCAAGGACGTAGGCCCCCTTTCCAGCCTTGACGGAAAGATGCTCAGGGTTGTCAGCGGCGTATCCCTCACTGCGGAGCGCGGGCAGGTCACTGCTTTGCTGGGCGCAAACGGCGCCGGCAAGACAACCACCCTGGAATGCGCGCAGGGCCTTCAGAAACGCACCGGCGGCAGCATCTCCCTGCTGGGCCAGGACCCCGACACAGCCGGTGCCGGCCTTCGCTCCCGCGTCGGTGTGATGCTTCAGGACGGCGGGCTCCCGCCGTCGGCACGGCCCATCCCGTTGCTGCGGCACATCGCCGGACTCTACGCCCGCCCCTGGCCCCTGGAGGACCTGGTGGGCAGGCTGGGCATCGATACCTTCAGCCGGACCAGCGTCCGCCGGCTGTCCGGCGGCCAGAAGCAGCGCCTGGCACTCGCCGCGGCCTTGATCGGCAGGCCCGAAGTGCTCTTCCTGGACGAACCCAGCGCCGGCCTGGACCCCCAGTCCCGCCAGCTGGTGTTCGACCTCATCGCGGAGCTGCGCGACGGCGGCATGGGAATCATCCTGACCACGCACCTGATGGATGACGCCCAGCGGCTGGCGGACTATGTCTACATCATCGACGGCGGCCGCAACGTCGCCGAAGGGACCGTCCAGGAACTGCTGCAGCGCAGCCCGGTGACGGGCCAGGCCGGTGGGCACGTCCGGACCCTGCTGTTCGAGGCGCCTGCCGGACTGGACCTTGCCGCCGTGCTGCCGGACGGCGTCGACGTTTCCGAAGCCCGCGCCGGCAGCTACGCCGTGACCGGCGCGCTGACGCCCCGCCATCTCTCCGCGCTTGCCCAGTGGTGGGAAGCCAACGGCATCATGCCGGCGTCGATGAGCCTCGAGGCGCGTAGCCTTGAAGACGTCTTTCTGGACATCTCGGGAAAGGACATCCGATGAGTACCGCAGCGATCCCGGAGACGCAGCAGCCGGCGTCCCTGCTGCGCCGCGTCCTCCTGCAGGGCAAATACGAAGCCCTGACCATGCTGCGGAACGGCGAACAGCTGATCCTGGCCGTGGTGCTGCCCCTGCTGGCTCTGGTTGGCCTGACGGTGACGCCCTTCCTGGACGGCATGGGCTCCAGCCGCATCAATGTGGCCGTCCCGGGGATCCTCGCTTTGTGCGCCATGTCCACGGCGTTCACCGGCCAAGGCATCGCCACTGGATTCGACCGCCGCTACGGCGTGCTCCGGTTCCTGTCCACCACGCCCCTGGGGCGCGGCGGCCTGATCGCCGGCAAGGTCCTCTCCGTCCTGGTTGTCCTGTGCCTCCAGGTGGTGGTGGTGGGCCTTGTTGCCTTGGCATTGGGCTGGCAGCCGACGGCGGCCGGCTGGCTTCCGGGGCTGGCGCTGCTGGCGTTGGGCGCAGCGGCTTTCACTTCACTGGGCCTGCTGGTGGCCGGAACCGTCCGGCCCGAAGCCACGCTGGCGATCACCAACCTGCTGTGGATCCTCCTCGGCGCCATGGGCGGGATCGTCATCCCGGCCGAACGGCTGCCCGCCGCGGCACAGGCCGTGGTCCATTTCCTGCCGTCCGGCGCCCTCGGTGAATCGATGCGTGCCGCATTCCTGGGCGGGGCCGTCAACGGCGGCGCCGCCCTGATCCTGCTGCTCTGGACAGTCATTGCCGGTGCCGCAGCCATCCGTTGGTTCAAGTGGAATTGAGATAATCGTGACCACCGCTTCACGCCTTCCCCAGCTTGCCGGCCGCCTGGCGTCGCGGCTTCCCCGCACGGTGGACGTCCGCATCCGCCGGCTCGCCGTCGCCTCCCTGATTGGCCAGACGCTTCTCGTGGTTACGGGCGGCGCTGTCCGCCTCACCGCCTCAGGCCTTGGCTGCCCCACCTGGCCCCGCTGCACGTCGGATTCCCTGGTGAACACCCCGGAGATGGGCATCCACGGCTTCATCGAGTTCGGCAACCGGCTCCTGACCTTCGCCCTTGCCGCCGTGGCCGCGCTCATGCTGGTCTACCTGTGGAACCTGCGGAAGGAACGCAAGGATCTCTTCCTGCTGGCCCTCGGCCTGCTGGCAAGTATCCCCGCCCAGGCCGTCATCGGCGGCATCACGGTACTCACCAACCTCAATCCGTGGGTGGTGGGACTGCACTTCCTGGTGTCAATGGCCCTGGTGGTGTTCTCCACCCTGCTGGTGAACCGTGCCTTCGGCCGCACCGGCCGCTTCCTAACCGGACGGCCCGCGGAACTGCCGGCCGTGCTGCGCCCGGTGACTGCCGCCGTCGCCCTGTTCTCAGCAGTGGCCGTCATGCTGGGGGTCGTCGTTACGGGTGCCGGTCCGCACGCAGGTGACGCTGACGCCCCCCGCAACGACCTCGACTGGGACCTGTTCTCCCACATCCATGCGGTACCGGCCTACCTGGTGACGGCGGGCACCGTGGTGGCGCTGGTGCTGGTCCTCCGGCGGCGCATCACCGGCCCGTTCCGGACGGCCGTCCTGATGCTCCTGGGCGTGACCGTCCTGCAGGCCATCATCGGCTTCACCCAGTATTACAACGGCATTCCCGCGTTGCTGGTGGCGGCGCACATGCTCGGCGCGGCCCTGCTCATGGCAGCGTCCACGAACGCCTGGGACATCGCCCGTTACAGCAGGGCGAAATAACCGCCTGTTCCGCAGGTCCATGTCAGGACCGGGGCGCCTCCTGTTAAGCCCGCTGGCTAGCGGCCGGCTGCGGCGACGCTGCCCTGGCGGCCGGCGTCGAAGCCTGGATCCAGGTTCTCGATACCGTCGGCGGAGACCTGGAAGACCCGGGCCGTGGCAATGTCGTAGAAAAGTCCCGTGGCCTGGACCGTCCCGTCGGCCAGCGCGGGGCCTGCCACCGGGTGCTCCTGTAGTTTTGCCAGTTGCACGGCCACGTTGACCATCGAGAGCTGGTCAACGGTCCCGTAGCCCGCTGCGGCGGCTTGCCTGCCCACGGGGTGCCCTGCCAGCAGTGCCGCATAGCTGGGCCGGGCATGGTCCAGCCACTGGTTGAACGCCGGGCCTAGGGAACTCTTGTCTCCGCCGCCGGCTTCCGCAAGGAGCGCGTTCATGGCACCGCAGTTGGTGTGCCCGCAAATGACCACGGACTGCACCCGCAGGCCGTTGAGGGCAAAGGACAGGGCCGACTCAATCGAGGCGTCCCGCCCGTCGCTGCACACCACGTTGCCGATGTTCCGCAGCGTGAGCAGATCGCCGGGACCGCTGCTGGTGATCAGGTTCGGGTTGACTCGGGAATCGACGCAGGCCACGAACAGGCTGTCAGGGTTCTGGCCTTGCGTCAGGTCATGGACCAGCGGACGAAGGTGGTGGGCAAACCGGCGGTGGTACTTGTTGACCCCCACCAGCAGGGGTTCCTTCCGCGGCGGGAGCGGCAGTTCGGTGGCTTCCTCGCGCCTGGGTGCCTGGTGACCGGCATTTTGGAAAACGGTGTTGCCATGCTCCTCTATGCTCACGGTGCCGCCGGTGGCGTGGTGTTGCAGCTGCCAGGCGAGCAGGGCTTCACGGAATGCGTGGTCGACGTAGTCCGCGTTCAGCTCCACCACCACGTTCCTGCCGGCCGGTACAACCTGGAGGACGGGGTTGAGTTTTGGCAGCGCGAAACGCGAGGATCCAAACCCCATGCAGCACCGCGGACGTGCGCGTGGCCGCGCCCGCTTCCACGTTGGTGGCGCTGCGCACGATCACACCCGTCACCGGCAGGCCGCCCAGCGACCCGGAGAGGATGTTTGCCGTGCCCTGCCCAATGAGCTCCCGGTTGAGGTTTGTCCGCGGACCCGTTTGCATCTTGTCCACGGACACCGCGGACAGAAGGGACTCGATACTGGCGATCAGCGCCATGGTCATGACGGCAAACGCGAAGGCGCGCCAGTTTCCGTCAGGGAGCTGCGGCAAGGCGATGGCGTCGACGATGGACCCGTCCAGGGAGATGCGCTCAACACCGGGGGCAAAGGCCACGGCCAGTGCGGTTCCTGCCGCGACGGCGGCCAAGGGCCCGGGAATCCGCCGGATGGCGGCGGGCAGGAACTTCCAGCACAGCAGGATCGCCACGACGGCCAGCCCCAGCAGGGCCGCGTGCAGTTCGAGGTTGGTAATGGCCGCCGGGAGTCCGGCGAGGTTCTCCAGGGCGGATCCGGCAGGCCGGGACCCTAGAATCACGTGCAGTTGCTGCAGGATGATGGTGACGCCGATTCCGGCGAGCATGGCCTTGACCACTACGGGCGACACCGCCAGGGCGACCCTTCCCACCCGGCTGAAACCCAACAAAAGCTGGACGACGCCGGCGGCCGCGGTAATGGCGCAGGTCACCTGCCAGCCGAATTCCTGGACGAGGCCGGCCACGACGACGGTCAGTCCGGCCGCCGGTCCGCTCACCTGGAGGGGTGAGCCACCGAGGCTTCCGGCCACGATCCCCCCGATGGTGGCGGCGATAAGTCCCGCCATGATGGGCGCCCCGGAGGCCGCTGCAATCCCCAGCGAGAGCGGGAGTGCCACCAGGAACACCACCAGCGATGCCGGCACGTCGGCGCCAAGGTGGGCGATGAACGGAGGGCGGGACAGGAACCGCCGGCGGCCTCCGCCGCCTCCTCCGGGCGGGCTGTGGCTGGGGGCGGAGACGGCAGGGGGACGGGCTTCCATGGGGATTCCTTTGGTCGCGGGAAGGGTCCGCTCCACCGTAAGCATCCAGTCACCGGCATTGACAGTTAAAGTGATGGATATGACAGACATGTCATATCCGTCCTGTCGGCGGTTAAAACACAACGGCGGCTCCTGCCTGACGCAGGAGCCGCCGTCGCGGCAGGACCGGGGTGGCTACCCAGGCATCACAGCGCTTCCCACGAAGGGGTCCACCGCAAGGGCGATAAAGAGAAGCGTCAAGTAGCTGATGGAGCCGTGGAACACCTTCATGGCGCGCTTATCGGAAATATCCTCGCGGTGGGCACGGGAGTAGAGCGCATGGGATTCATAGAGGAACCAGGCGCCCGCGGCGACGGCCGTCACCGTGTATACCCAGCCCGCGCCGCCGGCCGGGATCATGAGCAGCGAGGAGGCCACCATGGCCCATGCGTACAGCACCACCTGGACAGAAACCACCTTGGCCCCGGCAATGGCCCCAAGCATGGGGACATTGGCATTGCGGTAGTCCTCGCCGTAACGCATGGACAGCGGCCAGTAGTGCGGGGGCGTCCACAGGAAGATCACCAGGAACAGGATGACGGCAGGCCATTCCACGGAGTTGGTGACGGCAGCCCATGCGATCAGCACGGGGAAGCAGCCGGCTGCACCGCCCCACACGATGTTCTGCGCCGTGCGGCGCTTGAGGATCATGGTGTAGATGACCACGTAGAAGAAAATGGCACCCAGTCCCAGCCACGCGGAGAGCGGATTGGCGCCGAACCAGAGAATGACGATGGCGGCGGCACCCAGCAGCCACGAGAAGACCAGTGCTTCACGGGGCGTGACTTCACCGGTGACGAGCGGCCTGTTCTCTGTCCGGTGCATCAGCTTGTCGATGTCCCGGTCGATGTAGCAGTTGAACGCGCCCGCGCTGCCGGCAGCGAAAGCGCCGCCCACCAGGGTGGCAAGGATCAGCCCGATGGACGGGAAGCCCCGCTCGGCGTAGATCATGGTGGGCAGCGTGCTCACCAGCAGCAGTTCAATCACGCGCGGCTTAGTGAGGGCGAGATACGCCTTGGCCTTACGGGCAAACCCGATGCCGGAGGCCCGGGATGCGTTCAGCGGCGTATCTGTTGTGCTCACGGTGGCAGTCACCCGTTCTGTGTGGCAGTTGAGGCTGGCAGGCAGCTCCGGTCGTGCGGCCCAGGACCCGGGCACGGCACTTAAGGAAGGAAACGCTTCACGTGCGTGCAACAGCCGGGACACCCCGGGCGGCAATAGCGCGCACACCCGGTGTTGGCCTCCAGATATCATACCGCGCCACAGGCCCTGCCCCCGCCCCGCCATATGCGCAATTGATTGGTCGCGGGCCCATTCGAGCAGATTAACTCACCAGTCCGGAATGGTTATTCACAAAAGGGGAAATTGCGTCCAAAACGTGAGATTTGGGCCGCCCGCACAATGGATAAGAGCTAAGCTGTCACCAGATCAGCACGCAGCAACAGAGCGGTGGAAAACGCATTCCCGCAGCTGTCCGTGACTGAATGCAAGGATCAACGTTTCGATGGTGAACGGCTGGTACACACCGCAGCGGGCGCCACACAGCGCGCCCTTGGCCGGACCGGTGTACAGCCGCAACCAGCACAGAGAGGGGCCCGGTTTTCGTGCCACATTTGGAAGAGCAAGAACTGTCATGGACCAGCTTGGACCAGCGCGCCGTGGACACCATCCGTGTCCTCGCCGCGGATGCAGTGGAGAAGGTGGGCAACGGCCACCCCGGAACTGCAATGAGCCTGGCTCCCGCCGCTTACCTTCTCTTCCAGAAGCTGATGCGCCATGACCCACGCGACCCGCAGTGGCTTGGCCGCGACCGGTTCGTCCTGTCCCCCGGCCACACATCCCTGACGCTTTACATCCAGCTTTTCCTCTCCGGCTACGGACTGGAACTGAAGGATCTTGAGGCGCTGCGCACGTGGGGCTCGCTCACCCCGGGCCACCCCGAATACAAGCACACCGCCGGTGTGGAGATCACCACCGGCCCGCTGGGCCAGGGCCTGGCATCCTCGGTGGGCTTCGCCTACTCCCAGCGCCGCCAGCGCGGCCTGTTTGACGCCGACGCCCCCGCCGGCGAGTCGCCGTTCGACCACACCATCTGGGTCATCGCTTCCGACGGCGACCTCCAGGAAGGCGTCACGGCCGAGGCTTCCTCGCTGGCCGGCCACCAGGAACTGGGCAACCTCGTTGTGATCTACGACGAGAACCACATCTCCATCGAGGACGACACGGACATCGCCTTCACCGAGGACGTCCTGAAGCGTTACGAGGCCTACGGCTGGCACACCCAGCGCGTGGACTGGACCCGGACCGGCGAATACAAGGAAGACGTCCAGGAGCTCTACAGCGCCCTGCTCGCCGCCAAGGCCGAAACGTCCAAGCCGTCCATCATCTCGTTGCGCACCATCATCGGCTACCCCGCCCCGAAGAAGCAGAACACCGGCAAGATCCACGGATCCGCGCTGGGCGCCGAAGAGGTGGCAGCACTCAAGGAGGTCCTGGGCTTCGACCCCGCCAAGTCCTTCGAGGTGGACCAGGAAGTCCTGGACCACGCCCGCGCAGTGGTTGAGCGCGGCGCCGCCGAACACAAGGCCTGGGAAGAGTCCTTCAACGCCTGGCGCGAAGCCAACCCCGAAGGCGCTGCACTCCTCCAGCGCATCGAGGCTCAGGAACTTCCCGACGACGTTGACGCAGCCCTTCCCGTTTTCCCGGCGGGCAAGGATGTCTCCACCCGCGCGGCCTCCGGCAAGGTCCTCAACGCCCTGGGCCCGGTCATGCCCGAACTGTGGGGCGGCTCCGCCGACCTGGCAGAGTCCAACAACACCACCATCGAAGGCTCCCCGTCCTTCGTGCCCGCGGGCAAGCAGACCGAGGCCTGGTCCGGCAACCCCTACGGCCGCGTCCTGCACTTCGGTATCCGCGAGCACGCGGCTGCGTCGATCGTGAACGGCATCAGCCTGGCAGGCAACACCCGCGCGTTCTCCGGAACGTTCCTGATCTTCAGCGACTACCAGCGTCCCGCCATCCGCCTTGGCGCCCTGATGGGTGTCCCTTCGCTGTACGTCTGGACGCATGACTCCATCGGCCTGGGCGAAGACGGCCCCACCCACCAGCCCGTGGAACAGCTCGCATCACTGCGGGCCATCGTGGGCCTGGACGTGGTCCGTCCCGGTGACGCGAACGAAGTGGCAGCAGCCTGGAAGACCATGCTGGAAAACCACGCCAACCCGGCAGGCATTGTCCTGACCCGCCAGAACATCCCCACCTGGGAGCGCGGCGAAGGCGACGCCGACGGCGACACCTTCGCTTCCACCGCAGGCGTGGCAAAGGGCGGCTACGTCCTGGCCGAGGCGTCGAAGGACGGCGCCACGGTTCCGGCTGACGTGATCCTGATCGCCACCGGCTCAGAGGTCCAGCTGGCCGTCCAGGCCCGCGAAGCCCTCCAGGCGGACGGCATCGCCGCCCGTGTGGTGTCCATGCCCTGCGTTGAGTGGTTCAAGAAGCAGGACGCCGCCTACCGCGAGTCCGTCCTGCCCGCAGCCGTCAAGGCCCGCGTCTCGGTCGAGGCCGGCCTGGCCCTGGGCTGGCGCGAGTTCGTCGGTGACGCCGGCCGCTCCATCAGCCTGGAGCACTACGGTGCCTCCGCGGACTACAAGCGCCTCTTCCAGGAGTTCGGCATCACGGCGGAAGCAGTAGCCGCCGCCGCCAAGGACTCCCTCTCCAGCCTCCAGGCCTGAAACTTCATCTTTTAGGAGATACAACAATGACTACTCCCACCCAGCAGCTCTCCGAAGCCGGCGTCTCCATCTGGCTCGACGACCTTTCCCGCGGACGCCTCGAAACCGGCACCCTCCGCAAGCTCATCGAGGAGAAGAACGTGGTTGGCGTGACCACCAACCCGTCCATCTTCCACGCCGCGATCACCTCCGGCACGGACTACGACCACGTCATCGCCGCAAAAGCAGCCGAAGGCGCCAGCGTCGAGGACACGATCTTTGAGATCACCACCACCGACGTCGCCGACGCCTGCGACCTGTTCGCCCCCGTTGCCGCAGCTACCCGGGGTATCGATGGACGCGTCTCCATCGAGGTCGACCCGCGCCTGGCCTGGGACACCGCAGGCACCATTGCCGAGGCCAAGCACCTCTACCAGCGCGTCAACAAGGACAACGTCCTCATCAAGATCCCGGCAACGCTCGAAGGCCTTGAAGCCATCACGGCCACCCTGGCCGAAGGCATCAGCGTCAACGTCACCCTCATCTTCTCCCTGGAGCGGTACCGCGCGGTCATCAACGCCTTCCAGTCCGGCCTGGAGAAGGCCAAGGAAAACGGCCACGACCTCTCCAAGATCCACTCCGTGGCGTCCTTCTTCGTCTCCCGCGTGGACACCGAGATCGACAAGCGGCTGGACAAGATTGGCACCGACGAGGCCAAGGCCCTCAAGGGCAAGGCCGGCCTGGCCAACGCCCGGCTTGCCTACCAGGTCTATGAGGAACTCTTCGCCACCGAACGCTGGGCCCTGCTGGCCGACGCCGGCGCACTCCCCCAGCGCCCCCTGTGGGCTTCCACGGGCGTGAAGGACCCGGCATACCCGGACACCCTGTACGTCACCGAACTCGTAGCTCCCGGCGTGGTCAACACGATGCCGGAAAAGACGCTGGACGCCACCTTCGACCACGGCGTGGTCACCGGCGACACCGTCTCCGGCACCTATGATGAGGCGAACGCAACCCTGGACGCCCTGGAGAAGCTCGGCGTCGCGTACAACGACGTCGTCGCACTCCTCGAAACCGAAGGCCTGGACAAGTTCGTGGCCAGCTGGAAGGAACTGCTGGCCGACGTCGACGGCGCCCTCGCCTCTGCACGAAAGGCTTCCTAACCCATATGAGCACTCTCAGCTACGACGCCACCGGCGCTGCCCAGCAGGCGCTTGAACAGCACCTGCCCGCCCTCGTCGAGGACCGGATCGCCACCCGGATCTTCGCGAAAGACCACACACTGTGGGGTCCGGACGCCGAGTCCGAGTCCGCGGTCCGCCTGGGATGGGTGGAAGCCGCAACGGTCTCCCAGCCCTTGGTCAAGGACATCCTGGAACTCCGCGACGCCCTTCGCTCCGAAGGCGTCACAAGGATCGTGCTCTGCGGCATGGGCGGATCCTCGCTGGCTCCCGAAGTCATCGCGGGCACGGCCGGCGTCGAGCTGACAGTGCTGGACAGCACGGACCCGGACCAGGTCCGTGCTGCCCTGGCGGACCGCCTCGCTGCCACCGCCATCGTGGTCTCGTCCAAGTCCGGTTCCACCCTGGAAACGGATTCCCAGCGGAGGATTTTCGAGCAGGCCTTTACCGAGGCCGGCCTGGACGCCAAGAGCCGCATCATCATCGTGACCGATCCCGGCTCGCCGCTGGACAAGGCTTCACGCGAAGCAGGCTACCGGGCCGTCTTCAACGCCGATCCCAACGTAGGCGGCCGTTACTCGGCCCTGACCGCGTTTGGCCTGGTCCCCTCGGGCCTGGCCGGAGTGGACATCCAGGCATTCCTGGATGAAGCCGAGGAAGCCGCCGAAATCCTCAACGAGGACGCGCCCGAAAACATCGGGCTCGCCCTGGGCGCCGCGCTCGGTGGGACCAACCCGCTGCGGAACAAGATTGTGATTGCCGAGGACGGATCCGGCATCGTTGGGTTCGCTGACTGGGCAGAACAGCTCATCGCCGAATCCACCGGCAAGCTGGGAACAGGCGTCCTGCCCGTTGTTGCCGGCCCGCAGTCTCCGGAGGTTACCTCCGGCGCCCCCGACGTCCTCGTGGTGCGGCTCGTCGCCGCGGACGCCGACGTCGAACTTGGCGGGAACCAGGTGGCCATCGCCGGCGGCCTTGCCACCCAGATGATGGTGTGGGAGTTTGCCACCGCTGTTGCCGGGCGCCTGCTGGGGATCAATCCGTTCGACCAGCCCGACGTCGAGGCCGCCAAGGTGGCTGCGCGTGGGCTGCTGGACGCACAGCCGGAACCCACCCCGGCAGCTTTCGTTGACGGTGCCATTGAGGTGCGCGGCGGCGAATGGCTCGGTGATGCTGACACCGCAGAAGGAGCCGTCAAGGCCCTGCTGGGCACTCTGGCCGCCGACAGCTACCTGAGCGTCCAGGCGTACTTCGACCGGTTGGCCTTCGCCGGACTTGAGGGCATCCGGGACGAACTCGCCTCCGCCACCGGACGCCCGGTGACGTTTGGCTGGGGCCCGCGCTTCCTGCACTCCACCGGGCAGTTCCATAAGGGCGGACCGGCCATCGGTGTGTTCCTCCAGGTCACCGCGGCTCCCGCGGAGGACCTGGGCATCCCGGACCGGCCGTTCACCTTCGGTGAGCTCATCACCGCGCAGGCTGCAGGCGACGCCCAGGTCCTCGGTGAGCATGGCCGTCCCGTGCTGCGCCTCCACCTCACCGACCGTGCCGCCGGCGTGGCCCAGCTGCAGGACGTCGTCGCTGCACTGTCCACCCGGGCATCCGCAACCGAAAGCTAAGGCGCAAAAGCAACCATGCCAGAAACTGAATACGGCAGGAAGGGCGCGGGCCGCGGGCGTAATCCGCTGCGTGACCCGCGCGACCGCCGTTTGAACCGGATCGCCGGACCCTCCTCGTTGGTCCTCTTCGGGGTGACGGGTGACCTTGCCCGCAAGAAGCTGATGCCTGCGGTGTACGACCTCGCCAACCGCGGGTTGTTGCCGCCGAGTTTCGCGTTGGTGGGTTTCGCCCGCCGGGAGTGGGACAAGGAGGATTTCGCCGCGGAGGTGAAGGCCTCCGTCCAGGCCCACGCCCGCACGCCGTTTGATGAGGCTGTGTGGAACCAGCTCTCCGAGGGCATCAGGTTTGTCCAGGGTGAGTTCGACGACGACGCAGCCTTCGAGCGACTCGGCGAAACCATCAAGGAACTCGACGACGTCCGCGGCACCCGGGGAAACCACGCGTTCTACCTTTCAATCCCACCGAAGGCCTTCGAGCAGGTCTGCCGCCAGCTCTCCAAACACGGCCTGGCACAGGCGGACGGCGACAAATGGCGGCGCGTGGTGATCGAGAAGCCGTTCGGACACGACCTCGAATCCGCCCGGCAGCTGAACGACATCGTGGAGTCGGTGTTCCCCCCGGACGCTGTCTTCAGGATTGACCACTACCTGGGCAAGGAAACGGTCCAGAACATCCTGGCGCTGCGCTTCGCGAACCAGTTGTTCGAGCCGCTGTGGAATGCCAACTACGTGGACCACGTCCAGATCACCATGGCGGAGGACATCGGTACCGGTGGCCGCGCCGGATACTACGACGGCGTGGGTGCGGCCCGCGACGTCATCCAGAACCACCTCCTGCAGCTGCTCGCCCTCACGGCGATGGAGGAGCCCATCTCCTTCAACGCCGACGACCTGCGGGCGGAAAAGGAGAAGGTGCTGGCCGCGGTCAAGCTGCCGGAAGACCTCTCAAGCCATTCGGCGCGGGGACAGTTCACGGGTGGCTGGCAGGGCGGCGAGCAGGTCCTGGGCTATCTGGAGGAAGAAGGCATTCCTGCCGATTCCACCACGGAAACCTACGCTGCGGTCCGGGTGGACATCCACACCCGCCGCTGGTCCGGCGTTCCGTTCTACCTCCGCGCCGGCAAGCGGCTGGGCCGCCGGGTGACGGAAATCGCGGTGGTGTTCAAGCGCGCACCGAACCTGTTGTTCCGCGACCATGGCGAGGACGACTTCGGCCAGAATGCCGTGGTGATCCGTGTCCAGCCCGACGAGGGCGTGACCATCCGGTTCGGATCCAAGGTCCCCGGCACCCAGATGGAAGTCCGGGACGTGACCATGGACTTCGGGTACGGGCACTCGTTCACCGAGTCCTCCCCGGAAGCCTACGAACGCCTCATCCTGGATGTGCTGCTGGGCGAGCCGCCACTGTTCCCCCGCCATGAGGAAGTGGAGCTGTCCTGGAAGATCCTTGACCCGTTCGAGGAATACTGGGCATCACTGTCCGAACAGCCCGAACCGTATGCCCCCGGTTCCTGGGGCCCGGCCAGCGCCGATGAACTGCTGGCCCGCGACGGACGAACCTGGAGAAGGCCATGATCGTAAACCTGCCCGACACCACCACCTCGAAGGTCTCCAAGAAGCTCATGTCCCTGCGCGAGCAGGGCGGGGTGATCGCGCTGGGCCGGGTGCTGACCCTTGTGGTGGTCACCAAGTCCGGGCTCGAGGAAGAAGCGATCGAGGCCGCAAACGACGCATCCCGTGAACACCCGTGCCGGATCATCGTGCTCGCCGATGCCGGGAAGGACCACGCGGACCGGCTCGACGCGCAGATCCGGGTTGGCGGGGACGCCGGCGCGTCTGAGGTCATCGTGCTGCGCGGCTACGGCGAACTGGCACGTGAATCGGAGTCCCTGGTGGCCGCGCTGCTGCTCCCGGACGCTCCGATCGTGGCCTGGTGGCCCCACGGCGCACCCGAGAACGCCTGCGAAACCTCCATCGGGGCGATCGCGCACCGGCGCATCACCGATTCCGCGAATGAACCCGACCCCCAGGCCGCCCTGGAGCGGATCCACCGGACCTACAAGGCTGGGGACACCGACCTCGCATGGACCCGTCTGACAAACTGGCGCATCCAGCTTGCAGCTGCCCTGGATGAGGTGGACTCGTCGCCCGTGACCGCCGTAGCGGTCGAGGGCGCCTCGGACTCGCCGTCGACCATCCTGCTGGCCGCCTGGCTGACCTTGACCCTGGACGCACCGGTGACCATCGTGGCGGACCCCGCCGGAACCGGCATCCGCCGGGTCCGGCTCAGCCGTCCCGGCGGGGACGTCCAGCTGTTCCGCCCAGGCCTGTCCATCGCCGAACTCACCCAGCCCGGCCAGCCGGCGCAGCGGATCTCCCTGCCGCGCCGGAGCCTGCGTGACTGCCTCGCCGAAGAACTCCGCCGCCTGGACCCCGACGAAGTGTTTGGTGAAGTGATTACTATTGGACTGCCACGAACCAACCTAAGGAGCGTCCGACCCAGTGAGCGGTGACCCACGCGTAAGCATCCATCCTGATTCGTCCGTCCTGATGGCAGCCATCGCGGCGCGCCTGATCACCAAGCTTGTTGATATCCAGGACAAGTACGGCGAAGCCACGGTGGTGCTCACCGGGGGGACCGTGGGAATCGGCACGTTGAAAGCTGTAGCGGACTCCCCTGCGGCGCCCGCCGTCGACTGGTCCAAGGTCAATTTCTGGTGGGGTGACGAACGCTTCGTTGGTTCTGCGGATCCGGAGCGGAACACCAAGCAGGCTTTTGACGCGTTGCTCTCGCACATCCCGGTGGACCCGCAGCGGATTCATTCGCCGGGCTCCGCCGATGATTTCGAGACGCCTGAGGAAGCTGCGGAAGACTACGCGCGCCAGTTGCGGGACGCAGCAGCAGCTGAACACGCTGCCGACATGTCCGATGACAGGCCCGAAGAGCCTTCCTCGCTGCCCCGCCTCGACGTGGTGCTGCTGGGTGTGGGTCCTGACGCGCACATCGCTTCGCTGTTCCCGGAGCAGGGTGGTGTCCGCGAAAAGGAACGGACCGTGGTTGGGGTGCGGAACTCCCCCAAGCCGCCGCCGCTGCGGGTCTCCTTGACCCTGCCTGCCATCAACACGGCTGCTGAGGTCTGGATGGTGGTGGCCGGTGAAGACAAGGCCGGCGCCGTGGGGCTTGCCCTGGCCGGGGCGAATCCGGTTCAGGTCCCTGCGTCGGGTCCCCGGGGAACGTCCCGCACCCTGTGGCTCATTGACGAAAACGCAGCCTCACGTGTCCCGGAGCAGCTGGTCCGGAAGGACGCCGCGGGCGCGTAGCTTTTCCAGCGCTCCGGCCAGGACGTCTTCGGCGTCCTGGCCGGAGCGCCGTTCTTTAACGTATTCCAGATGACTCTTGTAGCCGTCGTCAAAGGGGTCGTCAGGGGCTGCTGCCTGGCCGTCCCGGGAAGCAGTGGCGCCGCACCGGCGGCAGTCCCAGGTCCGCGGGATCTGGTCTTCGGGCATTTTCAGGAACACGGGCTGGGTCTCGTGGCCTTTGGCGCACCAGTAGGACACCCGGATGCGCGGAAGGGGCCGCGACGATGATTCGTTGGACTGGAGGGTTGATCCGGAGCCCGCGACAACTCCGGCACGGGTTCCGCGAAAGCCTGACGCTGGATGGATCATGAAAACTCCTGCCTCGAAGCGGACGCCGGAGCCCTGCAGCTTTAAAAACTGTGGCTGCCGGGTGAACCGACAGCCACAGTTTAAGTGCCCGGGACGGGCAGCGGGAGGGCCACAGGGCCCTATCCGGCGGATTCCTTAGGAGTCGCCGGCCCCGCTGAACCGCATGATCAGGCCGAGGGCAATAATCACGATGCCCCAGGTGACACCCAGGATGATGGTGAAGCGGTTGAGGTTGCGCTCTGCCACGCCTGAGGAGCTGAGGCCTGAGCTCATGCCGCCGCCGAACATATCGGACAGCCCGCCGCCGCGTCCTTTGTGCAGCAGGATCAGGAGCGTCAGCAGGAGGCTGGTGATGCCCAGGAGGATCTGCAGAATGACATGAAGAACGTCCACGACGGCCTTTCGAAAGTTGGGATTGCGGGAGCGTGTGCCGGTGCCGGACTAATCCGTAACCAGGTGGCTCTCGAACCTGACAATATTAGCAAACTCGGCCGGGTCCAGGCTGGCGCCACCCACCAGGACACCGTCGACGTCCCGTTCCTGCAGGATGGCGGCGGCGTTGTTGGCCTTGACCGAGCCACCGTACAGCAGGCGCGTCTTGCCGGCCACGTCGGCGCCGAACAGGTCCTGGAGCTCGGCCCTGATGGCGGCGCACATTTCCTGCGCATCCTCCGGTCCGGCCACTTCGCCGGTGCCGATGGCCCAGACGGGTTCGTAGGCAACCACCAGTTCGGCTGCCTGCTCGTTGGTGAGGCCTGCCACCCCGGCGCGGAGCTGCTGGAGCGTGTGCTCCACGTGGGTGCCGGCCTGGCGGATTTCCAGTCCTTCGCCCACGCAAAGGACAGGGGTAACGCCGTGCTTGAAGGCGGCCTTGACCTTGGCATTGAGGACGTCATCGGATTCGTTGTGGATGGTGCGGCGTTCACTGTGGCCCACCAGGACGTAGGCGCATCCGAGCTTGTTCAGGAACTGCCCGGAGATGTCACCGGTGTAGGCACCCGAATCGAACTGCGACAGGTCCTGGCCGCCGTAGGCGATCTGCAGGTCGTCACCCTGGACGAGGGTCTGCACCCCGCGGAGGTCGGTGAACGGCGGGAAGACAGCCACCTCGACGCGGCTGTAGTCGTGCTTTGCGTCGGACAGCGTCCACGCCAGCTTCTGCAGGAGCGTGATGCCTTGCACATGGTCCATGTTCATTTTCCAGTTGCCCGCGATGAAGGGCTTGCGGTCGAAAGCGCCGTTCGTTGACGTAGTCACGTAATCTCCAAAAAGTTCTTGATATGTGTTCGGCCGGCAGGCTGCGATGGCAACCTGCCGGCCGGAGGACTGCGAAGTCCGTTACTGCCGGACCGCAGCGGTGGGCATGCCCGCCCGCTTTACCGTCCTGGTCCTAGCGGTCCAGAACGCTGAGGCCGGGGAGCTCCTTGCCTTCGAGGTACTCCAGGCTGGCGCCGCCGCCGGTGGAAATGTGGCCGAACTGGTCGTCACTGAATCCCAGGGTGCGTACTGCCGCGGCGGAGTCGCCGCCGCCTACCACGGTGAACCCGCCGGTCTCCGTCAGCGCCTGCGCGATGGCACGGGTGCCTGCGGAGAATGCCTCAAACTCGAAGACACCCATGGGGCCGTTCCAGAAGACGGTCCGTGCGCCCTTGATGCGCTCGGAGAACGCGGCAGCGGTATCGGGCCCGATGTCCAGTCCGATGCCCTGGGCACCAAAGCTGCTGCCCTCGATGGCGTCGGCCGGCACTGTCTGGTGCGCGGCGTCGGCGGCAAACTTCTCCGCCACCACAACGTCCGTGGGGACCACGAATTCGGTTCCGGCATCCGCGGCACGCTTCAGGTAGTCCTGGACCACCGGGATCTGGTCCTGTTCAAGGAGGCTGGAGGCGACCTTGTGGCCCTGCGCTGCCAGGAACGTGAAAAGCATGCCGCCGCCCACCAGGATGGTGTCAGCCTTGCCGATCAGGTTGTTGATGACGGCGAGCTTGTCCGAAACCTTGGAACCGCCCAGAACAACCACGTAGGGCCGCTGGGTGTCCGTGGTCAGCTTCCGAAGGACCTCGACCTCGGTGTGCACCAGGTCGCCCAGGTACGACGGCAGCCGGGTGGCGACGTCGTAAACGCTGGCGTGTTTGCGGTGGACGGCGCCGAAGGCATCATCCACGTAGGCGCCGTTGCTGCCGGTGAGTGCCACCAGTTCGTCGGCGAACGCACCGCGCTCGGCGTCGTCCTTGCTGGTCTCCCGGCCGTCGAAGCGGACGTTCTCGAGGACGAGGGCTTCACCGTCCTGCAGGGATGCAGCGGCTGCCTTCGCGGCGCTGCCGACGGTGTCGGCGGCCAGGGTGACCTTGAAGTCCGCCAGTTCGGCGAGGCGGTCCACTGCAGGGCGCAGGGAGTACTTGTCCTCAGGAGCGCCCTTGGGGCGTCCGAGGTGGGCTGTTACCAGCACGCGGGCACCGGCGTCCGTGAGCTTTGCCAGCACTGGGAGCGAGGCCTTGATGCGGCCGTCGTCAGTGACTGTAGAGCCGTCGAGCGGCACATTCAGGTCACTTCGAACCAGAATGTACCGCCCGCGGACACCTTCAGCGATCAGTTCGTTGAGGGTGTGTGATGTCATGTGTCTAACCCTAGCCCAGCTTGGCTGCCACGAGCTCCGTGAGGTCGACGAGGCGGTTGGAGTAGCCCCATTCGTTGTCATACCAGGAAACGACCTTGACCTGGTTGCCGATGACCTTGGTCAGGCCGGCGTCGAAGATTGAGGATGCGGGATCGCCGACGATGTCCGAGGAAACGATGGGCTCTTCGGTGTAGGTCAGGAAGCCCTGCAGTTCATCGGACTCGGAAGCGCGCTTGAGTGCTGCGTTGACTTCCTCGACGGTGGTTTCGCGGGAGACGGTGACGGTCAGGTCCGTGGCGGAGCCGGTGGGGACGGGAACGCGGATGGCGTAGCCGTCCAGCTTGCCCTTGAGCTCCGGCAGGACCAGGCCGATGGCCTTGGCAGCACCGGTGGAGGTGGGAACCATGTTGATGGCGGCGGCGCGGGCACGGCGCAGGTCCTTGTGCGGGCCGTCCTGGAGGTTCTGGTCAGCCGTGTAGGCGTGCACGGTGGTCATGAGGCCGCGTTCGATGCCGAACTCGTCATTGACCACCTTGGCCAGCGGGCCCAGGCAGTTGGTGGTGCAGGAAGCGTTGGAAATGATGTTGTGCTTCGCGTTGTCGTAGAGGTTGTGGTTCACACCCATCACGATGGTGATGTCCTCATCGGACGCGGGAGCGGAGATCAGGACCTTCTTGGCGCCGGCATGGATGTGCTTCTGCGCGTCGGCTGCCTTGGTGAAGAAACCGGTGGACTCGATAACGATGTCAACACCCAGTTCGCCCCAGGGGAGGTTGGCGGGATCGCGCTCTGCCAGGACCTTCACCACGTTGCCGTTGACGACGATGTTGCCGTCCTTGACCTCGATGGTTTCCTTCAACCGGCCGCCGACGGAGTCGTACTTGAAGAGGTGGGCCAGCGCTTCGGGGCTGGTGAGGTCGTTGACGGCAACGATCTCCAGGTCTGCGCCCTGCGCAAGCGCTGCGCGGAAGTAGTTGCGGCCAATGCGGCCAAAGCCGTTGATACCAATACGGGTCGTCACTTTTACAGTCTCCTTGGTGCTTAGAAAAGCACTACTAGTTGAGCGGGCGTTCAAGCCAACTAACAGATCCCGCACGCCATTGGGCAGAGATGATTAACACGGAGGGCGACCAGCCTCATTGCTGAAGGCTAACCGCCTTCCGTGACCTATCTTACGTTTAACTTGGTCCGCCCCCGCAAGTGCGGGGACGGACCGTCCACATCGCGGCCGGTTTAAGTCCGAATGTGAAGTTTGTTACAGCCATGCATGGCGCAGCTCACTACGGCAGGGTGATGAGACCCGTGGCGTTGGTGCGTGCTGCCTCGAAGCGCTGGGCGACGTCGGCCCAGTTGACGATGTTCCAGAACGCCTTGACGTAGTCGGCCTTGACGTTGACGTAGTCCAGGTAGAAGGCGTGCTCCCACATGTCCAGCATCAGCAGCGGGGTGGTGCCCAGCGCGACGTTGCCCTGCTGGTCGTAAAGCTGCTCGATGACCAGGTTCCCGCCAATGGGTTCGTAGGCCAGGAAACCCCAGCCCGAGCCCTGCAGGCCGAGGGCCGCGGCGGAGAACTGGGCCCGGAATGCGTCGAAGGAGCCGAAGGCGTCATCGATCGCGGCGGCCAGTTCGCCCTCGGGCTTGTCGCCGCCGTCCGGGGAGAGGTTCTTCCAGAACACCGAGTGGTTGATGTGGCCGCCGGTGTGGAACGCAAGGTCCTTCGAGAGACGGTTGATGTTGGCGAAGTCGCCCTTTTCCCGTGCTTCGGCCAGCTGGGCCAGGGCATTGTTGGCCCCTGCCACGTAGGTGGCGTGGTGCTTGCTGTGGTGCAGCTCCATGATCCGCGCAGAAATGTGCGGTTCGAGGGCGGCGTAATCGTAGCTGAGTTCCGGCAATACGTACTCGGTCACAAAATCCTCCAATATCGTGGACCTGGAAGGCCCGGTTGGTAACTCTTGGATTGTGCATCCGGGCATCTGGTGCCCGGAATTATTTCTGATTCTATGGGGCGCCTATTCGTCCAGCATTTCAGGCGTCACATTGGCGTCCGTTCCAGGAATGCCCAGGTCAAGTGCGCGTTTGTCCGCCATGGCCAGCAGGCGGCGGATCCGGCCGGCAATCGCATCCTTGGTCATCACGGGGTCCGCAAGGCGGCCCAGCTCGTCAAGGCTGGCCTGTTTGTGCGCCACCCGCAGTTCGCCTGCGTATTTCAGGTGGTCCGGGACGTCGTCGCCCAGGATTTCCAGGGCGCGTTCCACGCGGGCGCCGGCCGCCACGGCTGCCTGGGCGGAGCGGCGCAGGTTGGCGTCGTCGAAGTTGGCGAGGCGGTTTGCGGTGGCCCTGACTTCCTTCCGCATCCGGCGCTCCTCCCACACCATCAGCGCGTCATGGGCGCCCATGCGCGTCAGGAGCGCGGCGATGGTGTCGCCGTCACGGATGACCACGCGGTCCACTCCCCTGACCTCGCGTGCCTTGGCCTGGATGTCCAGCCGG
Source organism: Pseudarthrobacter sp. C4D7 (assembly GCF_013359725.1). Lineage (GTDB taxonomy): Bacteria > Actinomycetota > Actinomycetes > Actinomycetales > Micrococcaceae > Arthrobacter. The sequence goes on from NZ_JABFMW010000006.1 coordinate 25,434, forward strand.
CGGGCAGCGCCCACCAGGGCCAGGGCCGATTCCGGTCCCGGGCAGGTGACTTCCAGGGAGGACGAGCGGCCGGGTTCGGTCAGCGAACCGTGCGCCAGGAACGCCCCGCGCCATACGGCTTCGGCGTCGGCGGCCGAACCATTGACGACGGCGGACGGCAGGCCGCGCACGGGGCGGCCACGTCCGTCCAGCAGGCCGGTTTGGCGGGCCAGGGCCTCGCCGTCGCGGACCACGCGGACCACATAGCGGCTGGCGCGCCGCAGCCCGCCGGCGGAAACCACGATGATTTCGCTCTGGTGTCCGTAGACCTCGGCGATGGCGGCGCGGAGCCGGCGCGCAGTGGACGCCAGGTCCACTTCCGCCTCGATGACGATCCTGCCGGAAATAATGTGCAGTCCCCCGGCGAACCGGAGCATTGCGGAGACTTCAGCCTTGCGCACTGATGACTTCTTGATGTCCAGACGGGACAGTTCTTCCTTGACCGATGCTGTCAGTGCCATGGCACCTTCCTAACTGTTCCCAAAAATGTCCTGGTACGCCGTGGCCAGCCGGAGCGGCTCATGGACGGGGCGGCGTCCCGACGCCCCTACTTTACCCAAGACCACCTCTGCCCCGATCATGCCGGCGGCCTTCTCGAACTCCTCGCGGTCCGGTACGGATGCGGGGTCCGCCAGGACCACGTCCACGCTGAAGTCCGGAGCGTAGCGCCGGAGGACGTGGAGATGGTCGGCCGCCGTCATGCCGCTGGTCTCCTTGGTGTCAGTGGCGAGGTTCATGGTCAGGCACCGTTTGGCGGGCGTGCTGCACAGCGCCTGCCGCATCTCGGGCAGCAGCAGGTGCGGCAGGACGGACGTGTACCAGGAGCCGGGGCCCAGGATGACCCAGTCGGCGAGTTCGATGGCGGTCAACGCTTCCGTGCAGGCGGGTGCCGACTCCGGGAGCAGGCGGACGTTCTCCAGAGATCCCGCCACGGCGCAGCGGGCCTGCCCGTGGACCGTCTGCAGCACCGATGTCCCATCCGGCGCCGTCACCCGGACGTCGCCTTCAATGGTCAGCGGGACCGTGGACATGGGCAGGACCTGGCCGCGGGCACCCAGCAGTGCACCGGCCCACTTGAGCCCTGCGACGGCGTCGCCCAGCAGCTCCCACAGCGTGACGATCAACAGATTGCCCATGGCATGTTCGTCCAGGGACCCGCCGGGGCCCTTTCCGGCCCGGAACCGGTGCTGCATGACGTCGCGCCACGTGCGTCCCCAGTCGGTGTCGTCGCAGAGCGCAGACAGCGCCATGCGGAGGTCCCCCGGCGGGAGGACGCCGTACTCCTCGCGCAGGCGCCCGGACGATCCGCCGTCGTCCGCCACCGTGACGACGGCGGTGAGTTCGGAGGTGAGCAGGCGCAGTGCGGACAGCGAGGCCGACAGGCCGTGGCCGCCGCCCAGGGCAACGACGTTGGGGCCCTTGTCCTGCTGGACCGAGCCCTTGCCAGCGGCCGGCGGCACCAGGGGCAGGGCTCCGGTGAAGAGCGCCATTACTCGCGGCCCAGGTCCCGGTGCGCGGTGGTCACCGTGACCCGCGGATACTGGGCCAGTTTCTTGGACAGTTCCACGGCCACGGCAACAGAGCGGTGCTTCCCGCCCGTGCAGCCCACGGCGATGGTGGCATAGTGCTTGTTCTCCCTGCGGTACCCCTCTAGGACCGGCTCCAAGGCAAGGACGTAGCGGTCCACGAAGGTCTTGACGCCCTCGGCCTCCAGCACGTAGTCGCTGACGTCCTTGTCCAGGCCGGTCTGCGGGCGCAACTGCGGCACCCAGTGCGGGTTGGGAATGAACCTGACATCGGCCACGTAGTTGGCATCGACGGGCAGCCCGTATTTGAAGCCGAAGCTCATGACGTTCAGCCGCAGTGCCACGGGACCGGTTTCGCTGAAGAGTTCAGTGATGGCGGTCGCCAGGCCATGGACGTTGTAGTTGGACGTGTCGAGGACGACGTCGGAGCTGTCGCGCAGCTCCTGCAGCAGCTCGCGTTCGGCGGCAATCCCGTTGAGGATGCGGCCACCGCCCTGCAGGGGGTGCGGGCGGCGGCCCTGCTCGAACCGCCGGACCAGAACGTTGTCGCTGGCGTCGAGGAACAGGACGCGGAAGGTCACGCCGCTGGCGGCGAGTGCCCCCAGGGCTGCGCGGATATCCGCGAAGAGGCCCTTGCTGCGGACGTCGATCACCACGGCCAGCCGGGGAATCGATTGCGGGGCGTGTGACACGAGTTCCGCGAGCGTGCCCAGCATCTGCGGCGGAAGGTTCTCCACGACATACCAGCCGTGGTCCTCCAGCGCGTCCGCGGCGGTGCTTCGTCCGGCGCCGGACATTCCGGTGACCACCAGCAGCTCCGCTTCGAGCGGCTTAACGGGTTCCAGCCCGTCGTGGCCTGCTCCGGATCCCGCCGTCGTGTCTGCCATGAAGCCTGCCCCGTTTCCTCGTCGTCCCACGGGCCGCCGCGCTGGCATTGCCCGTCCTTTACCCTAGCTAAGATTCAATAATTTCGCCGGTGGCCATGTTGATCGCCGGCACCGTGGCAGGCTCGGCTCCGTCCGCTGCGAAGTGGTTCACGATGGCGCCGGCCAGGGCCGGTCCGATGCCTTTTGCCTCCGCGAGCTCTTCCACCGTGGCGGCCTTGACCCCCTTGACGGAGCCAAAGTGCGCCAGCAGGGCTTTGCGCTTGGACGCACCCAGGCCGGGCACGGCGTCAAGTGCCGATACGGTCATGGCCTTGCCGCGCTTCTGGCGGTGGAAGGTGATGGCGAAGCGGTGGGCCTCGTCGCGGATCCGCTGAAGAAGGTACAGCCCCTGCGAGGTGCGGGGAAGGACCACCGGGAAGTCGCTGTCGGGAAGCCAGACTTCCTCCAGCCGTTTGGCCAGTCCCACCACGTAGACGTCGTCAATGCCCAGATCCTGGAGTGCGCGCGCGGCTGCATTCACCTGCGGCTGGCCACCGTCCACCACCACCAGGTTGGGCGGGTAGGCGAACTTGGCCTTCGGCGCCGGCGTGGTGGTATCCAGCGCGGCGTCTCCCGGGGCCGTGTCCGGTCCGCCGGGTTCCAGCACGGATTCGTCCACCTGCGCCGACTTGTCCTGGAGGTAGTGGCGGAACCGGCGCGTCAGGACGTCGTGCATGGCGGCGGTGTCATCTGCGGCTGCGGCGCCGGTGATGGAGAACTTGCGGTAGTCGGACTTCTTCGGCAGCCCGTCTTCCACCACCACCATGGAGGCCACCACGTTGGTGCCCTGGACGTGCGAGACGTCGAAGCACTCGATCCGCAGCAGCGGCACGGGGAGGTCCAGGGCTTCCTGCAGCTCCTGCAGGGCCTGGGACCTGACGGTGATATCCCCGGCCCGGCGCGTCTTGTGGAGCCTCAGTGCGTGTTCGGCGTTTTCACGCACGGTGGACATCAGTGCCGCTTTGTCCCCGCGCTGGGGTACGCGGATGTCCACCTTGGCGCCGCGGATCCCGCCCAGCCACTTGGCCAGGTCTTCGGTGTTGCTGGGCTCCACAGGTACCAGGACTTCCCTCGGCAGGCGGCCGTGCGTGTCGCCGTCCTCGCCGTAGACCTGCTGGAGCAGGTGCTCCACCAGGTCCGGGGTGGTGAAGTCCTCCACCTTTTCCACCACCCAGCCCCGCTGGCCGCGGATCCTGCCGCCCCGGACGTGGAACACCTGGACGGCCGCCTCCAGTTCATCCTCGTGCAGGGCGAAGACGTCAGCATCGGTGTCCTCGGCCAGCACCACGGCATTGCGTTCGAACACCTTCCGCAGCGCGGTGATGTCATCCCGCAGCCGGGCGGCGTGCTCGTAGTCGAGCTTTGCCACGGCATCGCCCATCTGCTTCTCCAGCTTGGTGATGAACCGTTTGGCTTCCCCGCCCATGAAGGCGCAGAAATCGTCAGCGAGGGCCTGGTGGTCTTCCGGCGAGATCCGTCCCACACAGGGCGCGGAACACTTGTCGATATATCCCAGCAGGCAGGGCCGGCCGCTGGCTTGGGCCCGTTTGAAGACGCCGGCGCTGCAGCTCCGTACGGGGAAGACCCGCAGCAGGGTGTCCATGGTTTCCCGGATGGCACCGGCCGTGTACGGTCCGAAGTAGCGGGTGCCTTTCCGCTTGTCCCCGCGCATGACCTGCACCCGGGGGTACTTCTCGCTCATGGTCACGGCAAGGTAGGGATACGTCTTGTCATCCCGGAACACCACGTTGAAGCGCGGCTTGAATTCCTTGATCCACGTGTATTCCAGCTGCAGCGACTCCAGTTCGCTGCCCACCACGGTCCACTCGACGCTGCTGGCGGCGTGGACCATCGCATAGGTTTTGGGCAGCAGCCCCGCAGGGTTGGCGAAGTAGGAGTTCAGCCGGGACCGGAGGCTTTTCGCTTTGCCTACGTAGATGACCCGGCCGTGCGGATCACGGAACCGGTAGACGCCAGGGTTGGTGGGGATTTCACCGGTTTTTGGCCGGTAACTTGCTGGATTTGCCACCTATCAAGTCTACTGAGTCGGGCCGGGCCTCCTTGCCATCCCGCGGTACCGGCCCGGCCGGACCCCCAAGGGGCCGCGGTGTGCGGCCTACTCGGCGGACTTGCTCTGGTTGTAGCTGGCGGAGCGTTCCTGGCCGCTGAGTCCGGCGATCGCGTCCATGATCCGGTCCGTCACCTCGCGGCGCGCCGGCAGCGAGTGGTCCGGCCCCGTCTTGTCGAAGTACAGCGGCTCCCCCACCTTCATGGTGAAGTGCTGCGGCCTGACCCCTTTTTCGCCGGCACGCTGAAGCTTTTCGGTCCCGATCAGGCCAACAGGAATCACGGGCGCACCCGTGGTGAGCGCCAGCCAGCCGACGCCGGTGCGGCCGCGGTAGAGAATGCCATCCCTGGAGCGGGTGCCCTCGGGGTAGATCCCGATGCCACGCCCGGCTTCGAGGATGTCCAGCAGGGTCTTCAGCGCCTGCACACTTGCGGCCTGCTCGCCCCGCTCCACCGGAATGGAGCCCACGGATTCGAAGAACGCCTTCATGACCTTGCCCTTGACGCCACCGGTGGTGAAGTACTCGGCCTTGGCGAAGAAGGCCACCGGCCGCGGCATCAGGGCCTGGACGATGACGCTGTCGAAGAAGGACAGGTGGTTGGGCGCCACGATGAAGGGGCCATCAGAGGGGACGTTTTCAAGTCCGACGACGGTAGGCCGGCAGGTGCCGGCGACCAGGTTGCGGGTGGTCCAGCGGACGGCATCAAACATTTCCATCGTTGCTCACCCCGCTCATGGCCGCGGCATGGACTGCCTGCAGCCGTTCGATGACTGCCACCAGTTCCTGGCCCGTGCTGACGACGGCCACGGATCCGGCCTCTTCCAGCTCCCCGTCCGGGGCAAATCCCCAGACGACGCCGATGCAGTCCAGTCCGTTGGCGATGGCCCCGGTCACGTCCTGGGCGCGGTCGCCCACCATGATGGCGTGCTGCGTATCGAGGTCCCGCAATGCGGCGGCGATGATCTCGGTTTTGCCCAGCGCAGCACCGTCCGTTTGGGTTTCGTCGTCCGCAGAGCCGTGGATGCCGTGGAAGAAGCCGTCGATGCCGTGGTGCGCCAGGACTTTGTGCGCCAGGCGCTGGGGCTTCTGGGTTGCCACCGCTACGGGCCTGCCGGCAGCTGCAAAGGATTCCAGGATGTCGCGGATCCCCGGGTACAGCCTGCTTTGGGCTATTCCCGTGGAGACGTAATGCTCACGGTAACGGTGGACCACCTCTTCGAGGCGCCCGGCCGGCACATTGGCCACGTTGAGCAGGGAATCGCTGAGCTTGGGCCCAATCATGGAATCGAGCAGGTCCTGGCCGGGAACCGGGAGCCCCAGCCCGCGGAGGGCTGAGGCGATCCCTTCAGTAATTCCACCTGCCGGATCGACAAGAGTGCCGTCCAGGTCAAAGATCACGGGCACTGTTGTTGAAGTCACCGGGTTAGTTTCTCACGACAGCAGTAATGCCTGAAACTCGCATTCCCGCGGGGGAATACTTCGGTGCGGTCCGGAGCGGTCAGCCGAGTATTTCGGCCAGGAACTTCCCGGTGTGGCTGGTGGCGGACTTGGCCACCTGCTCCGGCGTTCCGGCCGCGACGATCTGGCCGCCGCCGGAACCTCCGTCCGGCCCGAGGTCCACCAGCCAGTCTGCGCTCTTGATGACATCGAGGTTGTGTTCGATGGTGATGACCGTGTTGCCCTTGTCCACCAGCCCCTGCAGGACCATGAGCAGCTTCCGGATGTCTTCGAAGTGCAGACCCGTGGTGGGCTCGTCGAGGACGTAAATGCTGCGGCCGTTGGATCGCTTCTGCAGTTCCGCCGCGAGCTTGACGCGCTGTGCCTCGCCGCCCGAGAGGGTAGTGGCCGGCTGGCCCAGGCGGACATAGCCCAGTCCCACGTCCACCAGCGTGTTCAGGTGCCGTGCGATGGGTGAAAACGCTGCGAAGAACTCAGCGCCCTCCTCAATGGGCATGTTGAGGACGTCGGCAATGGTCTTGCCCTTGTAGTGGACTTCCAGGGTTTCCCGGTTGTAGCGGGCTCCGTGGCAGACCTCGCACGGAACGTAGACGTCCGGCAGGAAATTCATCTCGATCTTCAGCGTGCCGTCTCCGGAGCATGCTTCGCAGCGGCCGCCCTTGACGTTGAAGGAGAAACGGCCGGGAAGGTAGCCGCGTACCTTGGCCTCTGTGGTCTCGGCGAAGAGCTTGCGGATGTTGTCGAAGACGCCCGTGTAGGTGGCCGGGTTGGAGCGCGGGGTACGGCCGATGGGGCTTTGGTCCACGTGGACCACCTTGTCCAGGTGCTCCAGGCCCTGGACCGTCTTGTGCCGGCCCGCCACCTGCTTGGCACCATTGAGCTTGTTCGCCAGGACTTTGTAAAGAATCTCGTTGACCAGGGTGGACTTGCCCGAGCCGCTCACGCCCGTCACGGCGGTGAAGAGGCCCAGCGGGAAGGCGGCATCGACGTTAACCAGGTTGTTCTCCCGGGCGCCCACCACCTTGATTTCACGTTTTTTGTCGTACTTGCGGCGTTTCTTGGGCACCTCGATGGCCTTGCGGCCGGACAGGTAGTCACCGGTCAGCGACTCCGTGTTGTCCAGCAGGTCCTTGTAGGTGCCCGAATGCACCACCTGGCCGCCGTGCTCGCCGGCGCCGGGGCCAATGTCCACGATCCAGTCGGCCACGTGGATGGTGTCCTCGTCGTGCTCGACGACGATCAGGGTGTTTCCCATGTCGCGCAGCCGGGTGAGGGTCTCGATCAGTCGGCGGTTGTCCCGCTGGTGCAGGCCGATGGAGGGTTCGTCCAGGACGTAGAGCACGCCCACCAGGCCGGAACCGATCTGGGTGGCGAGCCGGATGCGCTGCGCTTCGCCGCCGGAAAGGGTGGCAGAGGGACGCTCGAGGTTGAGGTATTCCAGGCCGACGTCCAGGAGAAAGGTCAGGCGTGCCTGGATCTCTTTGAGGACCTGGTGGGCGATCTGTGCTTCGCGTCCGGTCAGCACCAGGTTGTTCAGGAAGTCCGCGCAGTTCCGCATGGGCAGCGCTGCGACTTCGGCGATGGACTTGCCGTTGATCAGCACAGACAGGGATGCCGGATTGAGGCGGGCACCGTTGCAGGCGGGGCAGGGAACCTGCCGCATGTACTCCTCATAGCGGTCGCGGGCCCAGTCGGAATCGGTTTCGCCGTGCTTGCGGTGGACGTACTGGATGGCACCTTCGAAGCCGGTGCTGTACTTGCGTTCCCGGCCAAAGCGGTTGCGGTACTGCACCACCACCTTGTGGTCCTTGCCGTGCAGGATGGTCTGGCGCACATCCTTGCCCAGCTTCTCCCACGGAGTGGCCATGGAGAAGCCGACTTCCTTGGCCAGGCCCTCAAGGAGGCGGTTCCAGTACTCCGTGGTGGCGGTTCCCAGCGACCACGGCGCAATGGCTCCCTCCGAGAGGGACAGTTCAGGGTTGGGGACGATGAGTTCCTCGTCCACTTCCAGCCGGGTGCCGATTCCACTGCAGGCAGCGCAGGCGCCAAACGGGTTGTTGAACGAGAAGGAGCGGGGCTCGATCTCATCGATGGCGAGGGGGTGCTCGTTGGGGCAGGCAAGGTTCTCGGAGAAGGCCCGGATCCGCCCGGGCGCGTCCTCCTCAAGGTCCACGAACTCAGCCAGGACCCGGCCCTCGGACAGTCCGAGGGCAGTCTCGATGGAGTCCGTGAGGCGCTGGCTGATGCCTTCCTTGACCACCAGGCGGTCAACCACCACCTCGATGGTGTGCTTGAACTGCTTGCCCAGCTTGGGAGGATCGCTCAGCTGGACCAGGTTGCCGTCCACCCGTGCCCGCGAGTATCCCTTTGCGGTCAGTTCCTTGAAGAGGTCAACGAACTCGCCCTTGCGTCCGCGGACCACCGGCGCCAGGACCTGGAAGCGGGTGCCTTCGTCAAGTTCCAGGAGCTGGTCCACGATCTGCTGCGGGGTCTGCTTGGACACCGGCTCACCGCAGACGGGGCAGTGCGGCCTGCCCACGCGAGCCCACAGCAGGCGCATGTAGTCGTAGATTTCGGTGATGGTGCCCACCGTGGAGCGCGGGTTCTTGCTGGTGGACTTCTGGTCAATGGAAACCGCCGGGGAGAGGCCCTCGATGAAATCGACGTCGGGCTTGTCCACCTGGCCCAGGAACTGGCGCGCATAGGCGGAGAGCGATTCCACGTACCGCCGCTGGCCTTCCGCGAAGATGGTGTCGAATGCCAGGGATGACTTGCCGGAACCGGAGAGCCCGGTGAAGACGATCATGGCATCGCGCGGCAGGTCCAGGTCCACGTTGCGCAGGTTGTGCTCCCGCGCGCCCTTCACCACGAGGCGGGAGAGGTCCGGCCGCTGCGGAGAAGCCGCGGAGGGGACGGCGGCGGACGTGGAGGGGGCAGGGGTTTCTTCAGCTAAGGCTTTAGGCACCCCATAATGCTAATCGAAAACTTTTTCGAACACTGACGGTTCCGCCCTCAGGGAACATCGTAGGCGGCGGCCAGGAGCTTTACGGCCTCAGCAAAGCTGGCGCCTTGGGATTTGGCGACGGCGGCGTATGCGGCGGCGGCTTCGGACAGGCCCCCCAGCCGTTCATCCCGGGGCGAGACGACTGTTCCATTGCGTCCACGGGTGGCAACAATGCCGGCCGCTTCGAGCTCCTTGTAAGCCCGGGCCACGGTGTGCGGTGCCACGTCAATTTTCTCCGCGAGTGCCCGCACAGCCGGGAGCCTGGTGCCGGGCGCCAGCGAGCCGTTGTCCGCCAAATGGATGACCTGGAGCCGCAATTGTTCGAAGAGCGCAACACTGCTGGCCGGGTTGGGCCGCCATGAGCCGGGGAATTCCCCCGCGGTGCTCACAGGCCGCCCTCCAGTACCTCGGCCCGGCCGTCCCGTTCGGCGAACTGGGCGTTGTACAGCTTGGCGTAGTAACTGTTGGCGGCAAGCAGGGTTTCGTGTGTTCCCTGCTCGACGATGCGTCCGTGGTCCATGACGAGAATTAGATCAGCGTTCCGGATAGTGGACAAACGGTGGGCGATCATGAAGCTGGTCCGGCCGTGGCGGAGCCGCTGCATGGCCTGGCGGATCAGCAGTTCCGTCCGGGAATCCACGGAGCTGGTGGCTTCGTCCAGGACCAGGATGGCCCGCCCGGCAAGCTGGGCCCTGGCAATGGTGAGCAGTTGGCGCTGGCCCTGGCTGAGTGGCTCGCCTCCGTTTTCCAGCAGGGTGGCGTACCCATGGGGCAGGGACCTGATGAAGCGGTCCGCGCAGGTGGCCTCCGCAGCAGCAACGATTGCCGCATCCGGCGCCCCCGGCAGGCCGTAGGCAATGTTTTCTCTGATGCTCCCGTCGAAAAGCCACGAATCCTGCAGGACGACACCGAACTGGGCCCGGAGCTTGTCGCGGGGAATTGCGGCGATGTCCTGGCCGCCCAGGGTGATATGGCCCGACGAGGGTTCCAGGAAGCGCATGAGGAGGTTCACCACCGTGCTCTTGCCCGCACCGGTATGGCCGACGATGGCCACCGCCTGCCCCGGCTCCACGGCAAAGGTCAGGTTGCGGACGGCGGGGACGGCACCCGGGTAGCCGAACGTGACGTCGTGAAAGCCGATCCGGCCGGCGGCCGGGGCGGGGATGTCCTGCCCGCCCGGCTCCGGCGGGTCCTCACCGGCGTCCAGGAGCGCGAAGACCCTTGCTGCGGACGCGGCGCAGGACTGCATGACATTTAACAGTCCGCCGATTTGCCCCACCGGCTGGGTGAACAGCCGGCTGAACTGGATGAAGGCCTGGACTCCGCCGATGGTCATGGCCCCGGCGATGACCTGCAGGGCTCCCACCACCGCAACGGCGATGTAGTTCAGGTTGGACATCAGCACCATGAGCGGCTGGACTACCCCGGCTGAATACTGCGCCCTGGCGGCCGCCCGGGCCAGGCGGACGTTGCTGCGGGTGAAGATTTCCGCCGCCTGTTCCTGCCGGCCAAAGGCCTTGATGACTTCGTGGCCACTGATGAATTCCTCCACGTGGCTGTTCAGTTCGCCGGTTTCCTTCCACTGCCGGTCGAAATGCTCCTGGGACCGCTTGGCAACCAGGACGGTGATCAGCGTGGAGACAGGGACGGTGGCAATGGCGATCGCTGCGAGCAGGGGAGAAATCCACAGCATCATGGCCAGCGAGCCGCACAGCATCAGGACGGACACGATGAGCTGGGTCAGGACCTGGTTCAGGGCCTGGGCGATGTTGTCGATGTCGTTGGTGGCCCGGCTCAGCACGTCGCCGCGGGAACGCTCGCGAAAATACGTGGATGGCAGGCGGTGCAGCTTGTCCTCCACCGATCCGCGCAGGCCAAACATGAGCCCCTGCACGGCGCGGGACGTCAACGCGCCCTGGATCCAGTTGAACAGGGAAGCGAACACGTACATCGTGGCCACCGCCGCCAGGAGCACTCCGAGGCGCTGGTCCAAGGTGCCGCGGAGCACGCCCTCCACCACCTCATCGGTGGCATCACCCAGGTACTTTGGGGCTGCCACGTTCAGGACGGCGAAGGCACAGGTGGATCCCACGGCGCCCAGCATCTGCAGGCGGAAGGGCCGCAGCAGGCCAAGGAGCCTGCCGGCCGTGGGCCAGAACCGGTAGGCCGGTTCCCCGCCGTCCTGCCCTGCCGTCACAGGGTGCCACCCAGCGCCAGCTGGGAGTCGGCAATTTCGCGGTACGTGGCGGACGTTTCCAGCAACTCCCGGTGCGTGCCCTGGGCGACGAGGCGGCCGCCGTCGAGCACCAAAATGAGGTCCGCGTCCTCCACGGCCGAGATGCGCTCAGCCACCATGACAACCGTCGAGTCCGCGAGCGCCTGCCCCAGGGCCTGCCGCAGCCTGGTGTCAGTGTCGTAGTCCAGGGCGGAGAAACTGTCGTCGAACAAGTAGAGCGGCGCTCTCCGTAAGAGGGCCCTGGCGATGCACAGCCGCTGCCGCTGTCCGCCAGACAGGCTGGCCCCGCCCTGCCCCACGGGCGTGTCAAGCCCCAACGGGAGGTCTGCCATGAACCGCATGGTCTGCGCTGTCTCAAGGGCAGACCACAGTGCGGAGTCTGCAGCCCCGGGCGCAGCCATGCGCAGGTTGTCCGCGATAGTGCCGGTGAACAGGTGTGACTGCTGGGGCACGAGCGCCATGGCGGCCCGCAGCTGGTCCAGGGGCAGGTTCCGGATGTCGTGGGCGGCCAGGGTGATGCGGCCTTCCGTGGGGTCAATGAACCGCGGGATCAGGTTCAGCAACGTGGTCTTACCGCTGCCGGTGGCTCCCACGATGGCCGTGGTGGTACCGGGCAAAGCGGTAAAACTGATGTCCTGCAGCACGGGGGCTTCAGCCCCCGGATAGGAGAAGCCCACGCTGTGGAAGGTGAGGGCTGCCGGACCAGACAGGTCCGCCTGGGTCTGTGTTTGCCGGACGTCGGTGCTGACGGACGGTTCGGTGTCCAGGACCGCCTGGATGCGTTCGGCGCAGACGGCGGCCCGCGGTGCCGTCATCAGGACGTACATGGACATCATGATGGCCAGCAGGATCTGCATGATGTAGGCAATAAAGGCCGTTAGCGCCCCGAGGTTCATGAGTCCGGCCTGGATGCGGTGGCCGCCGAACCACACCACGGCCACGGAGCTTGCGTTGACCACCAGCATGATCACGGGCAGCATGGCGGCCACTACCAGCGCCGACCGGAGATTGTTGGCAGTGAGCCGGGCGTTGACGGCCGCGAAACGCTGCGTTTCATGGCCCTGCCGGACAAAGGCGCGGATCACGTCCACCCCGATGATCTGTTCCCGCAGGATGCCGCCGGAGCGGTCCAGCAGTTCCTGGCCGTCCCGGTAGAGCGGAATGAGCCGGCGGACGATCACGTACATGATCAGCAGCAGCAGGGGCACGATGACAATCACCACGACGGACAGCGCCACATCCTGCTGCACGGCGAGCACTATTCCACCAACCCCCATGGCGGGGCCCGCGAAGAGCATGGTGAAAACCAGCAGCGCAAACGCCTGGATCTGCTGGACATCGTTGGTGGCGCGGGTGGTGAGGCTTTGGGTTCCGAAGAGGGCAACATCCTGGGAGGACAGCGTCTGGATCCGGCCGAAGACCTCCGCCCGCAGCCGGCGCCCGATACCCATGGCGACGACGGCGCCAAGGTATCCGGCCGCGATGGCGGACGCTGCCTGCACCACCGCGATGGCGGCCATGAGCAGGCCGAGCCGCGTAATCACCTGGGGCTCCCCCGCCACGATCCCGTCATCGATGATGGCCGCGTTCACGGTGGGCAGCAACAGGTTTGTCCCCGCCTGCACCAGCTGCAGGACAATGATCGCCCACAGTTGCGCCCGCTTGCCGGCGAGCTGCCGCTTGAGAAGTCCGACCAGCAAAATACCCCCTGCAGTTGCCTACGGCCGAAGAGGGGCCAGCGGCTTGACCCCCGAAGCACAGAGGCAATTGTAAGCCAGATCACTTTCAGGTGTTGTCACGTCCCGTGACTGGGCGGTTTACACGCGTGCTGCACCCGGTGAGTGCTCTTTCCGGCCGACAGCGAAGATCCGCCGGAACGGGAAGACGGTGCCGTGCGCCCCCTGTGGGTAGGCCTCGCGCAGCGCAGCTGCGTATTCCGCTTCGAACTCTTGCGCATCGTCCCCGCCAAGGACGGCCACGACCGGCCGCAGGGCCGTGCCGCGGACCCACTCCAGCACGGCGTCGGGCCCCTGCAGGACCTGCTGGTAGGTGGTCTCCCAGGCGTCCGCCAGATAACCGGCGTCGAGCAGGATGCCCAGGTAGTCCGCCGGCTCCCCCACCGATTCGCCGCCCCGCAGGACGCCGTCCAGCTTGCCGGCCCACCGGCTGGACGCCGCGAGTTCCCGCATGAGGGAATGCGAGGGGGCGTTGAAGTTTCCCGGCACCTGCATGGCATACCAGGATCCCGGGCGGAGGGCGTCCAGCCACCGGCGCATCAGGTCCTGGTGTCCGGGCACCCATTGCAGGGCGGCGTTGGTCACCACGACGTCCGTCTCCGGGGCGGGCATCCAGGCGGCAATATCGGCCTGTTCGAAGGACAGGCCCGGAAAATCCTTTGCCAGCGGGGCGGCGCGCGCCAACATGTCGGTGGACGAGTCCAGCCCGACCACCCGGGCTTCCGTCCACCGGCCGGCGAGCGACGCCGTCAGGTTCCCGGGCCCGCAGCCCAGGTCCACAACCAGCGCCGGGCGCTCGGCCTGGATCCGGCCGGTGAGGTCGAAGAACGGCCTGTTCCGGTGGTCATCGAATTTGATGTACTTTGCGGGGTCCCATTTCATGATTTTCTCCAGGTTGTGCAACGTGGGGCGGCAAGGCGAAGCCTAGCCCGGCCGGACCGCCCGACCGGTCCGCAACGTGGCACTAAGGTTTAAGTCAATGAAACTCGTTGACCAGCTGAGCGATCTGTCCGCCCCCACTGCCGCCGCCGTCGACCCCGACGCCCTGTACACCCGGTTCGTGGAGTGGACCGAAAGCCGGGGCCTGTCCCTGTACCCGGCCCAGGACGAGGCCATCATGGAGCTGGCCACGGGAGCGAACGTCATCCTGGCCACACCCACGGGGTCCGGGAAGTCGCTGGTGGCCATCGCAGCGCATTTCCAGGCCATGGCGCAGGGCCGCCGCAGTTACTACACTGCTCCGATCAAAGCCTTGGTGTCCGAAAAGTTCTTCGCGCTCTGCGACATTTTCGGCGCGGAGAACGTCGGCATGATCACCGGGGATTCCGGGGTCAACCAGGATGCGCCCATCATCTGCTGCACCGCGGAAATCCTGGCCAACATCGCCCTGCGGGAGGGCGCCGCCGCTGACCTCGGCGCAGTGATCATGGACGAGTTCCATTTCTACTCCGACCCGCAGCGGGGCTGGGCCTGGCAGGTCCCGCTCCTGGAGCTCCCGCAGACGCAGTTCCTGCTGATGTCCGCCACCCTGGGTGACGTCACCCGGTTCGAGGAGGGCCTCACGACCCTGACGGGCCGGGCCACCACCACGGTCAGTTCTGCGGAGCGGCCCATTCCGCTGCATTACTACTACCACCAGACCCCGGTCCACGAGACGCTGGAGGAACTGCTCTCCACGAAGCAGGTGCCGGTCTACGTGGTGCATTTCAGCCAGCTGGAGGCGATAGACCGCGCCCAGAACCTCATGAGCATTAACGTGTGCACCCGGGAGGAAAAGGACAAGATCGCGGAGTTGATCGCCAACTTCCGGTTTGCCGCAGGGTTCGGCAAGACGCTGAACCGGCTGGTGCGGCACGGGATCGGTGTCCACCACGCCGGAATGCTGCCCAAGTACCGGAGACTCGTGGAACAGCTCGCCCAGGCCGGACTCCTCAAGGTGATCTGCGGGACGGACACGCTGGGGGTGGGAATCAACGTCCCCATCCGCACCGTGCTGCTCACCGCGCTGAGCAAGTACGACGGCGTCCGCACCCGGCTGCTGAACTCACGCGAGTTCCACCAGATCGCGGGCCGGGCCGGCCGGGCGGGCTACGACACCGCAGGGACGGTGGTGGTGCAGGCACCCGAGCACGTGATCGAAAACGTCAAGGCGATGGCGAAGGCCACGGCCAAGTTTGGCGACGACCAGAAGAAGCTGCGCCAGGTGGTGAAGAAGAAGCCGCCCGAAGGTTTCGTTTCCTGGGGTGAGCCCACGTTCAAGCGGCTGGTGGAGTCCGTCCCGGACCCGCTCACCTCCAGTTTCACGGTGACCCACGCCATGCTGATGAACCTGATGGAACGGCCCGGCGATCCCTTCGCAGCGGCCCGGCGGCTGCTCACGGAAAACCACGAGCCGCGTGCCAGCCAACTGCGGCTCATGAAGAGGGCCCTGGGCATTTACCGGGAGCTCCTCGCCGCGGAAGTCATCGAGCGGATCCCGCCGGAAGAGCAGGGGCCCGATGGCCGCACCGTCCGGCTGACGGTGCACCTGCAGCCCAACTTCGCCCTGAACCAGCCGCTCTCCCCCTTCGCGCTCGCCGCCCTGGAACTCCTCGACCCGGAGTCGCCGTCGTACGCCCTGGACGTGGTGTCCGTGATCGAGGCGACGCTGGAGAAACCCCGGCAGATCCTGTCCGCGCAGCAGAAGAAGGCCCGCGGCGAAGCGGTGGCGGCCATGAAGGCCGACGGCATCGACTATGACCAGCGCATGGCCATGCTGGACGAGGTCACCTACCCCCAGCCGCTGGCGGAGATCCTGGGCGAAGCGTTTGAGGTGTACCGGAAGGCTGCCCCATGGGTGGGCGACTTCGAACTGGCACCCAAGTCCGTGGTCCGCGACATGTACGAGCGGGCCATGAACTTTGGCGAGTTTGTCCAGTTCTACGGCCTGGCACGGTCCGAAGGCATCGTGCTGCGGTACCTGGCCGACGCCTTCAAGGCGCTCCGGCAAACTGTGCCCCAGGACATGCTCCGGGAGGACCTCGAAGACCTCGTGGCGTGGCTGGGTGAACTGGTGCGGCAGGTGGACTCCAGCCTGCTGGACGAGTGGGAGGAGCTGACGTCCGGTGCGGCGCCCACGCCCCACGACGCGCCGCCGCCTCCCCCGCCGTCGCTCACCGCCAACATCCGCGCGTTCCGGGTGATGGTCCGCAACGAGATGTTCCGCCGCGTGGAATTGTTCGCCGACGAAGACGCCACCGCGCTGGGAGAGCTCGACGCCGGGTCCGGCTGGAGTGCCGAGCGTTGGGAAGACGCCCTGGATGACTTCTTCGACGAACACGACGACATCGGGACGGGCCCTGACGCCCGCGGTCCGGGCCTGCTGATCATTACCGAGGAACGCGGGACCTGGAAGGTCCGCCAGATCTTTGACGATCCGGCCGGCAACCACGACTGGGGCATTTCGGCGGAAGTGGACCTGGCCGGTTCGGATGCCACCGGGACCGCCGTGGTCAAGGTCACGGACGTCAACCGCCTCTAGCGACGGCCGGCCCTGTGCGTGGCCACCTGCTGCCCCGTGCCTCGCCTCCCGATGCTCCGGCGGGCCGGCGGTAAGCTCGAACAATGAGTGTAATCCGCCCCGCAACCCGGCACGATGTCCCCGCCATTCTCCGCATGATTCATGAACTGGCCCATTACGAGAAGGAACCCGACGCCGTCCGGAACACCCCGGACATGCTGGAGCAGGTCCTCTTCGGAGACAACCCGCGGGTGTTCGCCATCATGGCGGAAAATGCCTCAGGCGACGTGCAGGGGTTCGCGCTGTGGTTCCTGAACTACTCCACGTGGGAAGGCGTGCACGGGATCTACCTCGAGGACCTGTACGTCAGCCCGGAGGCACGCGGTGAGGGGCACGGCAAGGCGCTGCTGCAGCACCTTGCCGGGATCGCCGTGGAGAACGGCTACGCCCGCGTGGAATGGAGCGTGCTGGACTGGAACGAGCCCTCCATCAATTTCTACCGCCGCCTGGGCGCCCGCCCCATGGACGGGTGGTCCACCTTCCGGCTCACCGGCGAGGAGCTGGACCGGTTTGGCAGCTCCGGCGCCCTCGACTCCGTAACCACCCCGGCCCGTGGCTGAGGTGCACCGGAGAGTGCCCCGCGCTGCGGGACATGAGGTCAGGGCCACGCACGACTTCCGCGGCATGCGGACGGTGGAGCACTACTTCACCGTTCCGCTGGACCATTCGGCGCCGACTGGCGGGTCAGCGGAAACGATCACGGTTTTCGCCCGCGAGTACGTCTCTGCGGCGCACAGCGAAGAGGCTGCCGCCCACCTTCCGTGGCTCCTCTTCCTGCAGGGCGGCCCGGGCGGCCGCGGCAACCGGTGGGGCTCCCTGGGCGGCTGGAGCAAGGCTGCTGCGCAGGAGTTCCGCATCCTGATGCTGGATCAGCGCGGCACCGGCCTCTCGACGCCGGTGGACCGCAGGACATTGCCCCTCCGCGGATCGGCTGCGGACCAGGCAGCTTACCTGGAGCACTTCCGGGCCGATTCGATCGTGGCCGATGCCGAGCTGATCCGCCGGGCCCTGGGTTCTCCTCCCTGGACCATCTACGGCCAAAGCTATGGCGGTTTCTGCGCCCTGACGTACCTGTCCTTCGCCCCGGAAGGGCTGCGCGAAGCCCTGATCACGGGCGGCCTGGCCCCCCTCACCGGCAGCGCGGACGACGTCTACAGGGCCACCTACCAACGCGTGGCGGCACGGAACGAAGAATACTTTGGCTGGTATCCGGAAGACCGGGAGATGGTGGAACGGATCGCCGGCCACCTGCGCCGCACCCCGGAGTTCCTGCCCGATGGCAGCCCGCTCACCGTGGGCCGGTTCCAGATGGCAGGCGCCTTCCTGGGCGGCAACACCCGGGTGGACAGCCTGCACCACCTGCTGGAAGACGCCTTCACGGACACCGCCGGGGGCGCCGGGCTCTCGGACCCCTTCCTCGAACAGCTTCACAGTGTGGTCTCCCGCCGGTCCAACCCGCTGTACGCCCTGATGCATGAATCCATCTACGGCCAGGAGCAGGCCACCAACTGGTCAGCCTGGCGGATGCTCGGCGAAAACCCGTGGTTCAGGCCCGACGCCGAACCCCTGCTGCTCACCGGCGAAATGGTGTACCCGTGGTACTTCGAGCAGGACCCGGCCCTCCAGCCGCTGCAGGAAGTGGCCGGCCTGCTGGCTGCCAAGCAGGACTGGACGCCGCTCTACGATCCCGAGATGCTGGCCGCAAACACAGTTCCCGTGGCAGCGGCGGTCTATTCGGACGACATCTACGTTGACCGGGAGCTGTCACTGAAGACGGCGGCAGCCGTCCAGGGGCTGCAGGTCTGGGAGACAGCGGACTTCCATCACGACGGAATCGCCGACGACGGCGAGAGGATCTTCGCCCGGCTGCTGGGCATGGCCCGCTCAGGCGGCCGCTGAGCGCCGGCGTGAGGCGCGGGTAACGACGGCTGCAGCCAGGACGGCCGCCCCCACCGTGCCGCCCGCCAGGTTCAGGCCAAGGTAGCCGGTAAAGCCCAGGACCAGCCCGGAAACGGCACCGCCTGCAGCGCCCGCGGCTCCCATCAGCATGTCCGAAACGCCCTGGACGGCCACCCGGGCGTCCTGGTCCACGCTCTCGGCCAGCAGGGTGGACCCGGAAATAGTGGCAGCGGACCACCCGAGGCCAAGGAAGACGAGTCCCGCCGCCACGGCGCCGGTGGAGGACTGGCCGAAGCCGGCCACGGCTGCCGCGGCAATCAGCAGCACGAACCCGAGAATGACGGTCTCGATCCTGCCTGCCCTGTCGGTCAGCCAGCCCATCACCGGGGACAGCGCGAACATGCCCGCGATGTGCAGCGAAATGGTGAACCCGATGATCACCAGGACATCACCCTGCGCGATATGGCCCCCATGCTGGCCCGGGCCTTCCACCAGGTGTTGCAGGTGCAGCGGGGTCATGGACATGATCCCCACCATGACCGCGTGCGCTGCGACGACGGCGGTGACCGCCAGCAGCGCCGTCCGGGAGCCCCGGATGGCCCGCAGCCCGCGGCCCAGCGACCCCCGGGTGGCGGGC
Source organism: Pseudarthrobacter sp. C4D7 (assembly GCF_013359725.1). GTDB lineage: Bacteria > Actinomycetota > Actinomycetes > Actinomycetales > Micrococcaceae > Arthrobacter. The sequence goes on from NZ_JABFMW010000006.1 coordinate 44,523, forward strand.
GCCGCCGGCGCTGTCCGGGGACCTGGTTCCGGTGCGGCGCTGGTGGCCGCAGCCAGGCGCCGCGCCAGCAGCAGCGGGTCCGGGCGAAGACCGGCAAAGAGAAGCACGGCGGCGATAAAGAGGCCTGCCCCGGAGATGACGAACGGGCCGGCGATGGGCGGAAGGCCCAGCGCCGTTCCCACTGCCGTTCCGGGCTGGATCAGGTTGGGCCCGGCCACGGCACCGACCGTGACGGCCCAGACCACGGTGGACAGTGCCCTTCCGCGGTGTTCGGGCGAGGCAAGGTCCACCGCGGCAAACCGTGCCTGCAGGCTCGCTGCCGTACCAACGCCGATGCCGGCGGAGCCCAGGATTAGCAGGATGAAAAGGCCGGTGGCAACTGCGCCCACCATGAGGACCGCGCCTGCCAGGGCTGCCGACAGGCCGGCAACCTGGCCGGCCCTCCGGCCCCGCCGTTCGGCCAGCGATGCCAGCGGAAGTGCAGCAGCCGCGGCGCCAAGGGTCATCATCGTGGACACGGAGCCTGCCCAGGCACTGGAACCGGAAAGCTCCACGGCCAGGATGGAACCGATGGACACCGTTGATCCTGTTCCGAGTCCACCAAATACCTGGGCCACGCTCAGGAGCAATACGGTACGCCGCTGCACCTGGCGGGCACCCTGATCCATGACAAGTGGGCGGGCCATGCTCCGAGCATAGTCCTGCACCGGCACAGCCTGCAGGGGGCGGAAACCCGTCCGTGCAGCGGCGGCTTAAAGCATCAATCCCGGCCGCTCAGGCGGCCGGGATTGATGCTGGCGATTGCCCGGCGGAAGTGCGCCGGCGTCCGCTTACTCTGCGTCGCTGTGGCTCTTCCTGGCGTCCTCTTCGAGGCGCGGATCCACCGTGGCAGCCTGCGCCTTGGAGCTGAGCAGGCTGGCGACGACGGCGACAATGATGGTGCCGACAATGACGGCAAGCGACACGAAGGTGGGGATCTCGGGCGCCCATTCGATGTGCCGGCCACCGTTGATGAACGGCAGCTCGTTGACGTGCATGGCGTGAAGGACAAGCTTGACGCCGATGAACGCCAGGATGAAGGACAGGGCGTGCTTGAGGTAGATGAGCCGGTTCATCAGGCCACCCAGCAGGAAGTACAGCTGCCGCAGGCCCATCAGGGCAAACAGGTTGGCGGTAAAGACGATGAAGGGGCTCTGGGTCAGGCCGAAGATCGCGGGGATGGAGTCCACCGCGAACAGCAGGTCCGTGAGGCCGATGGTGATGAAGACGATCACCATGGGGGTGAAGACCTTCTTGCCGTTGACCACAGTGCGCAGCTTGCCGCCGTCGAACTTCTCCGACATCGGGACCACCTTGCGGATCCTCGCAATCAGCGGGTTCTCCCGGTCCTCTTCCTCCTCGCCCTCATCCTGCGCCTGCTTCCAGGCAGTCCACAGCAGGAACGCGCCGAAGATGTAGAACACCCAGCTGAACTGCTCAATGACGATCGCGCCCAGCAGGATGAAGATGCCGCGAAGGATAAGCGCGATGATGATGCCCACCATCAACACTTCCTGCTGGTATTTCCGCGGTACCGAGAACCGGGCCATGATGATGATGAAGACGAAGAGGTTGTCGATGCTGAGGCTGTACTCGGTCACCCAGCCCGCCACGAACTGGCTGCCGAATTCGGGCCCGGTGAAGGCGAACATGGCGCCGGCGAAGGCCAGGGCCAGGGTGACATAGAAGGCCACCCACAGACCGGCTTCCTTCATGGACGGCTCGTGCGGACGCCGCACCACCAGGAGGAGATCGATCAGGAGAATCAGGCCGAGGACGGCGAACGAGCCGACCTCAAACCACACGGGCAAATCGAGCACAGTGAAGCCTTTCGCAGGGTACACAAAAATGGTGTAAGTCTCTCCGGCCTGCCTGTGCACTTTGTGCTGATGCGGCGGCCCGCTACGCCCGGCGGGGCAGCTGTGCCCTGCGTGTTGACGATCGTAGCGCTTTGGGATACTCCCCTACGTGCCTATAACTGTACCCCACAGGTATCCGCAGCGACGGCGGCCCGTCCGGTCCAAGGCCGCCGGATAACGGTTTCCAAATACCCATTGACCTCCGGACTGCGCGGTTGAAATAATCTCCTGCAGTGAGAAAACGATTTCTCGCTTCAATCTGAAGGCCCATTCAGAAAGTCAAGGTTGGTCAATGAAGACTCCTCTTCGCACCGGCAGGGTGGCCAAGGCCCTCGCCGCGGCTTCCGCAGTGGCCATGCTCGCCTCCGGCTGCTCGTCCCCCTCGTCCGGCGACAGCGGCGGCAACGTCACTGTCCGCTTCACCTGGTGGGGCAACGACCTGCGCAACAAGCAGACGCAGCAGGTCATCGATGCCTTCCAGGCGTCGCACCCCAATATCAGGATCCAGGCCGAACCCGGCGTGTGGAGCAGCTACTGGGACAAACTGGCCACCACGACGGCCGCCAACGACTCCCCCGACGTCATCCAGATGGATCAGGCCTACATCGCCGAGTACGGCGGGCGCGGGGCCCTGCTGGACCTTTCGAAGCAGCAGAATATCGATACCGCCAAGATCGACCAGGATGCGCTCAAGTCCGGCCAGGTGGACGGCAAGCAGTACGGGCTGAGCACCGGCCAGAATGCCAAGGCCGTCATGATCAACACCAAAATGTTCCAGGACTATGGGGTGCCCATCCCGGACGACAAGACCTGGACCTGGGAGGATTTCACCAAGACAGCAGCCCAGATCGCCGCAGCCGCAACCAAGGCCGGCCAGACCAACTACGGCAGTTCCTACTCACTGACTGACTCCGACCTCAACACGTGGGCCATGCAGCACGGCGAGTCGCTGTACTCGGCTGATGGTGGCCTCGGCTTCAAGGAGGACACAGCCACCTCCTTCTTCCAGAACATCCTGAACCTGCGCAACCAGGGAGCGGCCCCTCCGGCCAACATCGCCACCGAGGACATCAGCGCCCCGGTGGAGCAGACCCTGTTCGCCACCGGTAAGACCGCCATGTCCTGGTGGTGGACCAACCAGGTCAACGCCCTCCAGTCAGCCCTGAAGACCGAGGTGAAAATCCTGCGGGCCCCCAGTTCCACCGGCAGCGCCAAGGACAACGGCATGTCGTACAAGCCGTCCATGTTCTGGTCCGTCTCCTCCCGCAGCAAGCACCCGAAGGAAGCCGCGGAGGTAGTCAATTACATGCTCAACAACCTGGATTCAGCCAAGACGATCCTGACCGAGCGTGGCTTCCCGACCAACTCGGACGTCCAGACGGCCATCGACCCGCTGCTGACGCCGGCGGACAAAGCCGCCGCGGCATTCCTGAAGGACATCAGGCCGGACCTGAAGGGCGTCCCGCCCGTTCCTCCCACCGGTTCGTCCGGGGTCCAGGCGCTGATCCAGCGCTACAGCACTGATGTGCTGTTCGACCGCAAGTCACCTGCTGATGCTGCCAAGGGCCTGATGCAGGAAGCCAAGAGCATGATCGACTCAGCCAGGAAGTAGCACCACAGAACCGTATCAGGACCAGGCGGCGGACACCTCCCGGCAGGGGGATGTCCGCCGCTTTCCTGTTCCTGCCCCGGTCGGGGCCGTCACATCGGGAAGGGAGCGCCCTTAGGCGTGACCTGCCGCCTGCATCTGGCGCAGCTCCTTCTTCAGTTCGCTGACTTCGTCACGGATCCGTGCCGCCACCTCGAACTGGAGGTCGGCCGCCGCGCCATGCATCTGTTCGGTAAGCTGTGCGATCAGGCCCACCAGGTCCTCGGCCGGAGCTGCCGCCAGGCCGTCCGATCGGACCTGCGCCGCGCCCTTCTTGGCGCCGGCCTTGTTGGACCCGGTGATGCCGCGCTTGCCCTTGCCGTAATCGAAGCTGCCCAGCAGCGCATCGGTATCGGCATCTTCCTTGGCCAGCTGGTCCGTGATGTCGGCGATCTTCTTCCGCAGCGGCTGCGGATCGACGCCGTGTTCCTTGTTGTAGGCCACCTGGATGGCGCGGCGGCGGTTGGTTTCGTCAATGGCGTTGGCCATGGAGTCGGTGATCCGGTCCGCGTACATGTGCACCTGGCCGGAGACGTTGCGGGCGGCACGTCCAATGGTCTGGATGAGCGAGGTGGACGAGCGCAGGAATCCTTCCTTGTCCGCATCCAGGATGCTGACCAGGGACACCTCAGGGAGGTCCAGGCCCTCACGGAGAAGGTTGATGCCCACCAGGACATCGAACGATCCCAACCGCAGTTCACGCAGGAGCTCCACCCGGCGCAGCGTGTCCACGTCCGAGTGCAGGTATTCCACTTTGACGCCGTGGCCCAGCAGATAGTCGGTGAGGTCCTCCGCCATCCGCTTGGTCAGCGTAGTCACCAGGACGCGCTCGTTCTTTTCCACGCGCGTCTTGATCTCGCCGAGGAGGTCATCGATCTGTCCCTTGGTGGGCTTGACCACCACCTCGGGATCCACCAGGCCGGTGGGACGGATGATCTGCTGGACGTACCCGTCTGCCTTGCCCAGCTCATACTTGCCGGGGGTGGCCGAGAGGTAGACGGTCTGGCCCACGCGTTCAAGGAACTCGTCCCATTTCAGCGGCCGGTTGTCCATGGCGGACGGCAGCCGGAAGCCGAAGTCCACCAGGTTCCTCTTGCGGGACATGTCACCTTCGTACATGGCGCCGATCTGGGGAATGGTCACGTGGGACTCGTCCACCACCAGCAGGAAGTCGTCCGGGAAGTAGTCCAGGAGGCAGTGGGGTGCAGTACCCGGCTCACGCCCGTCAATGTGCGCCGAGTAGTTCTCGATGCCGTTGCAGAAACCCATCTGCTGCATCATCTCGAGGTCGTAGGTGGTGCGCATCCGCAGCCGTTGGGCCTCGACGAGCTTGTTCTGGCCCTCCAGTACCTTCAGCCGGTCCGCCAGCTCATCCTCGATCCGCTTGATGGCCCGCGCCATCCGTTCCGGACCGGCTACATAGTGCGAGGCCGGGAAGACGTACATCTCTTCCTCGTCGCGGATAACTTCGCCGGTGAGCGGGTGGAGGGTTTGGATGCTCTCGATCTCATCACCGAAGAACTCGATCCTGATGGCCAGTTCCTCGTACATCGGAATGATTTCCACGGTGTCCCCGCGCACCCGGAAGGTGCCGCGGTGAAAGTCCATGTCGTTGCGCGCGTACTGCATGAAGACGAACTTGCGGAGGAGGTCGTCCCGGTTCATCTCGGCGCCGCGGCGGAGGGTCACCATGCCGGAAATGTATTCCTCGGGGGTTCCCAGGCCGTAGATGCAGGACACCGTGGCCACCACGATCACATCGCGGCGGGTCAGCAGCGCGTTGGTGGCGGAGTGGCGGAGCCGTTCCACTTCCTCGTTAATGGAGGAATCCTTCTCGATGAAGGTGTCCGTCTGGGCCACGTACGCTTCGGGCTGGTAGTAGTCGTAGTAGGAAACGAAATATTCCACCGCGTTGTTGGGCAGCAGTTCGCGGAACTCGTTGGCCAGCTGGGCGGCAAGGGTCTTGTTCTGCACCATCACCAGGGTGGGGCGCTGCACCTGTTCAATAAGCCAGGCGGTGGTGGCACTCTTACCGGTACCGGTGGCGCCAAGCAGCACCACATCCTTCTCGCCGTTGTTGATCCGCTCCGTCAGCTCCGCGATGGCGGCCGGCTGGTCTCCGGCAGGTTTGAACTCGCTGATGACTTCGAAGGGCGCTACAACACGGTTGATCTCCTGCGCAAGGCTCATGAATCTAATTTACAGCCGGGCACCGACACTGGACGGCCCCGTCCGTTACCGGCGAACATCCACCACGGCCCGGAACGGATTCAGGACGCGTACGACGGCGGCTCCCACCCGTGTGCGTCCGCCCATGCGGCCATGAGGGGCCACGCGACGTCCGTGAACCACGGCTCCTTCGCCTCCGCGTAGGAGCCGGTGGTCCCTGAGCCAGCGTGCCGGGCAGCGAGGCCGGCCTTGTGTGCCGCGTACAGCCGGAGCGCGGAAGGGTCGTCCCGAAGCCAGTCCCGGAACATCAGGGCGTACCGCCAGCCGGCCGAACCGGCCACCCGGACATGGATGTTGACGGCCCTGCACGGGTCCGCATTGGCGTGGAACCGCTTCAGCCAGGCCGCCGGATCCGGGGCGTTGGGCTTTGGGGTATCGGCCTCCATATCCCGTATCGCGGGGAATCCGGCGGCGGCCAGGAGGGGCGCCGCCTCCGCGGCAGTTTCGAGGTCCGGCACCGTCACCTGCAGGTCGATGACGTCCTTGGCCGGCAGGCCGGGAACTGCCGTGGACCCGACGTGGTCCACGGCCAGGATGAGGCCGGGGGCGGCGGCAGCCAGCCTTGCCGCTATCCTGGCCGCCTGCTGCGCCCAATCCGCCCGGTGCTGTACCAGGACCGGTCCGCCAGGGCGTGGTGCGCGTTTCCCCGCTGCCAGGTTGCGGGCGAACGGCACCAGGCGGTCATCCCAGAGCCGGTCCACCTGGTCCAGGAGATCCGCCACCGTACCTGCGTTGTCGAGGACGGCGTCCGCAGCGGCCAGGCGTTCCGCACGCGTGGCCTGTGCATCCATCCGGGCCTGCGCTGCTTCCACAGTCATGCCACGGTGTTCAACCATGCGCTGCAAGCGGATATCGTCGGGCGCATCCACCACCACGACCAGGTGGAACGCGGCGCCCTGGCCGGTCTCCACCAGCAGGGGGATGTCCTGGACCACCACGTCGTCATCGGATGCTGCCGCCGTGATGGCGGCGGCACGGGCGCGCACCAGGGGGTGGACGATGGCGTTCAGCGCAGCGAGCCGCTCCGGGTGCCCGAACACCGCAGCGGCGAGGCGCACACGGTCAAGCCGGCCGCCGTCGTCGAGCATTCCGTCGCCAAACTCCGCCACGATGTGTTCCAGGCCGTCGGTGCCGGGCTCCACCACCTCCCTGGCCAGCGCATCCGCATCCACCAGCACGGCGCCGCGTTCCTTCAGCCGCGCGGCCACCACCGATTTCCCTGAGGCGATCCCGCCCGTCAACCCGATCTTCAGCACACCCCCACCCTACTGAACCGGCCTGGCCTGCTGAACCAGCCGGAGCGGCACCACCTGGCGGCACTAGACTGGGCCGGATGCAAGAGCAAGAAAGCCGGGCCACCTCCTACACCACGCTGGCAGCGGGCGGGGACTTCCGGCATGAACTTGAGATCAAGCGCTCCAGGTTCATCACGGTACTCAGGAGGGCGGGCACCGAGGACGCGGCCCGCGACCTGGTGGCCGGCCTTCGCCGCGAGTTCCACGATGCCCGCCACCACTGCTCAGCGTTTGTCATCGGGCCGGACCGGACCGTCCAGCGTTCCAGCGACGACGGCGAACCCGCCGGGACCGCCGGCATCCCCATGCTCGAAGCCCTGCTGAAAAGGGAAACCGCGCCGGGGGTGACCGACCTCAGCGACGTCAGCGCCGTCGTCGTCCGCTATTTCGGCGGCATCCTGCTCGGCGCGGGAGGCCTGGTCCGCGCATATTCGGAATCAGTCTCGGCGGCCCTTGACCTGGCACCCCTGTCCCGGCGCGCCAGGCGGCGGATCTGTTCCACGGCAGTACCGCACGCCGCGGCGGGACGGCTGGAGAATGACCTGCGGTCCGCGGGTCTGGTGATGGCAGGCACCGAGTACCAGGACCGGCACACGGTGCTGCGGATTGCGGTGGCGGACAATGCGGAAACCATCGCCGCAGCGTCCGAACGCCTGTTGCAGCTGACAGCAGGATCCGCCGGGCTCACCCCTGATGGAACGGAATGGATCGATGAGCCGCTCGCCTGAGGTGACCCTGGCAGACGTGGATCAGGCCATGGCTGACCGGCTGCTCCAGCTGGCCAAGCGTGACGCCTCCCCCGATGAAGTGGCCCCACCGCTGGGCGGTCCCGGCTGGAACCTTGAGCGCACGGCATGGTTCTACGGCTACCACAGCGCTGCAGCCGCGGGGCTGGACGGGCCCGCGGCCGAAAAATCCTGGGCCGTGTTCAGGGGCCCCGAGATCGCCGGATCGGTCCGGCTCAAACGCACCCCCGGGACCGGGATCCCTTCTGCGGAGACGGGCATCTGGCTTGGCCGGAGCTTCCGCTCCCAAGGGATCGGCGGCGCCGCCCTGGACCTGGTCCTGGCGGAGGCACGGCGGGCAGGCCTGTTGCGCATCACGGCACGTACGCTGGCCGGAAACCTGGGCGCCCAGCGGCTGCTCACCTCCGCCGGTGCGGCACTGACGCACGACGACGACGGGACGGTCCTCGCCGTCGTCGAGCTCTAGCCCCGTCAACAGGGAGGTCCGGCCACCAGGCGGGTCCCGTACGGCCTGGAGCCTGCCGGTTAAAGCACAACGGGCCCCCGCTTGCGCGGAGGCCCGTTGCGTCAGCCCGGGAAACCCGGGGCCGGGGGCAATTAGTTGCCGGTCAGCTTCTCACGGAGGGCAGCAAGTGCCTCATCCGAAGCCAGGGTGCCGGCACCGGAATCGGTGGCAGCAGGCTCGGAGGAGTAGCTGGTGGTGCCGGAATCGCTGTCACCGGACGTTGCAGCTGCAGCGTCGTCGGCAGCGTGCTGGGCAACCTGCTTCTTGTGTGCTTCCCAACGGGTCTGGGCGTCAGCGTACTGCTGCTCCCAGGCTGCACGCTGGTTCTCGTAGCCCTCGAGCCATTCGTTGGACTCGGGGTCGAAGCCCTCGGGGTACTTGTAGTTGCCCTCTTCGTCGTACTCTGCGGCCATGCCGTACAGAGCCGGATCGAATTCGGTGCTGTCGGCGTCGACGCCCTCGTTGGCCTGCTTGAGGGACAGCGAGATGCGGCGGCGTTCCAGGTCAATGTCGATGACCTTGACGAACAGTTCGTCGCCAACGGAGACAACCTGCTCAGCCAGCTCAACGTGGCGCACGGCGAGCTCGGAGATGTGGACCAGGCCTTCGATGCCGTCTTCGACGCGAACGAACGCACCGAACGGAACCAGCTTGGTGACCTTGCCCGGAACAACCTGGCCCAGGGCGTGGGTGCGGGCGAAGGTCTGCCACGGATCTTCCTGCGTAGCCTTGAGCGACAGGGAGACGCGCTCGCGGTCCAGGTCGACCTCGAGAACCTCGACGGTGACTTCCTGGCCAACTTCGACAACCTCGGACGGGTGGTCGATGTGCTTCCAGGACAGCTCGGAAACGTGAACCAGGCCGTCTACGCCGCCCAGGTCCACGAAGGCACCGAAGTTGACGATGGAGGAAACGACGCCGGGGCGGACCTGGCCCTTTTCCAGCTTGTTGAGGAACGTGGAGCGGACCTCGGACTGGGTCTGCTCGAGCCATGCACGGCGGGACAGGACCACGTTGTTGCGGTTCTTGTCGAGCTCGATGATCTTGGCTTCGATCTGCTGGCCGATGTACGGAGCAAGGTCGCGCACACGGCGCATCTCGACGAGGGATGCGGGCAGGAAGCCGCGCAGGCCGATGTCGAGGATAAGACCACCCTTGACAACCTCGATGACGGTACCGGTGACGACACCGTCTTCTTCCTTGACCTTCTCGATGTCGCCCCAGGCACGCTCGTACTGAGCACGCTTCTTGGAGAGGATCAGACGGCCTTCTTTGTCTTCCTTGGTGAGCACCAGGGCTTCGACCTGATCGCCAACGGAGACAACGTCCCCGGGATCAACGTCGTGCTTGATGGACAGCTCGCGGGAGGGGATGACACCTTCGGTCTTGTAACCGATGTCGAGCAGGACTTCATCGCGGTCGACCTTGACGACGGTACCTTCGACGAGGTCTCCGTCGTTGAAGTACTTGATGGTGGCGTCGACAGCTGCGAGGAAGTCCTCAGCGGTACCGATGTCGTTAATGGCGACTACGGGGGTACCGGGCTTCTCGGTGGAGGTGATGGTCATGTAGTAGGGGCTCCGTTGTGGATAGTTAGTCGGTCAGGCAAACCGGCGCGCCCGCGTTATGGAACGCAGGCGCGATTTTCGGGAAATCCGCTGGATTCCCCGGGTCATCCTGATTTGTGGATTGCTTTTCAATGCAGCCCTTTGCAGGTCTGCGGGCGCGTGCACGTAATACACGCCCGTTTAGTCTAGTCGCTGCCGGCAATGGGGGTCAAAGCGGCGGGGCACGGGGACGTGCAGCACCGGCCTGCAGGCGGCCGGGCCTAGAAGTGGGTGAGGCAGTGGGTGGCCCGTTCCACCGCGAACATCTGCCCGGCACGGAACGCGGCGCCCTTGCTCTGTTCGGAGATCCTGCCCGCGGCGGCCAGGGTTACGGGAGAGACACCGCCGAGGTAGATCGAGGACAACGCGGAGATGTCCATGGCCAGGTCCGGTTCCTCCCCCGCGTCAACGCGTTCGACGGCGGCCTGGCCGCCGCTGGCTTCCAGGGCGAAGGTTCCTGCCGTGAGGCCGAGCGGGTCCCCCACTTCCAGGACAAGGCGTCCGTCCGACGGGTAGTGCCGGGCCGCCAGGGCACCGGCGACGTCCAGGATCCGGAGCCAAAGCATGTCCCGGCTGTCCGACGCGTCGATGCAGCGCGGATCGGCGAGGGCCCACGCAAGGGGATCATCCACCGGCGCCTCATTCCAGGAAACGCGTTCCACGAGGTCGATGGCTGCCAGGTACTGCCAGAGTTCCAGGTAGGCGTGGTCGGTGGCGGCGACCAGGTCCACCACCTCAACGGTGACCGGTTCCGTTTCCCAGCCGAGGAACTTGTAGGAGACGTAGCCGTCGATGGCACCGTCCGGCCCGTAATGCAGTGCAGTCTTCATGGCCGGGTCTTCCTTGCCCTCCCGGCTCAGCGAGCCCGAGGCGAGTTCCCAATACCATTGCTGGCGGCCCAGGGATCCCGGGGTGTGGCGGTGCACGCGGTCAAAGACCCGGGGTGCCACCTCGAGGAGGACTTTGGGATCGGCCACCTCAACGGTCCCCGTGGGCTGGTGGTGCAGGGCGAAGCGGGCGGTGGTGTCCACTTTGACGGAGCGTTCCATGCTGGCAACGCCGTAGCCGAAGCGGCCGTAAATGCTTCCCTCGGAGGCGGTCAGGGCCGCAACGGCGATGCCGTCCTCCTTGGCTGCCTGCAGGTCCTCGCCCATCATGCGGCGCAGCAGGCCGCGGCGCCGGTGGGAGGTCCGCACGGTGACGGCCGTGACCATTTGGGTTTCGAGCATCCGTCCGAAGCCAATGTTCAGTGTCTTCCGGAACGTCCCGAAAGTGGCCACTGGCACCTCTGCCGGCAGCGACGACTGCGCTACGGAACCGGACTGGTAGGCGCCCGTGAAGATCCTGCCGTCCGCCTGGTACATGGCCATGGAGAGGGCCACATGCTCCGGGGTGCGCCTGGTGTCATGGAACCCGAAGGCCACCGCCCGGGCCCAGGCCTCAGCTTCCGCGTAGCCGCTGCTGCCCTTGGAGACAGCGGGGAAGCGCCGGATTTCATAGTTGCTGCTCAGATCACCCATTTACCCGAGCCTAGTTATGAATCCGGCGCCTGACCAGCATCAACAGCACAACAGTCCTGCGTTTGGGCGTGGACCCCGCCGGCGTCAGTGTCCGGCGTCGTACCAGCTGGGCCCCACGCCGATCTGGACTTCCAGCGGCACGCTGAGGTCCGCGGCGGCTGCCATCTGCTCGGTGACCAGCTTTTCGACGGCGGCGCGTTCACCCGCGGCGACCTCAAGGACCAGTTCGTCATGGACCTGGAGCAGCATCCGCGACTTCAGGCCCTGCGCCTGCAGTTCGGCGTGGACGCCGAGCATGGCCCGCTTGATGATGTCCGCGGCTGAACCCTGGATGGGGCTGTTGAGCGCGATGCGCTCGGCGTTCTCCCGGAGCTGGCGGTCGGTACTGGTGAGGTCGGGCAGGTACCGGCGGCGGCCCTCGATGGTGGCGGTGTAGCCGTCCACCCTGGCCTGGTCCACCACGCCCCGGAGGTAGTCGCGGACGGCACCGAAGCGGTCGAAATAGTCCTTCATCAGGGTCCGTGCTTCGTCGACGGAGATCTCCAGTTGCTTGGACAGGCCAAAGGACGTCAGCCCGTAGGCGAGGCCGTAGGACATGGCCTTCACCTTTGAGCGCATGGCGCTGGTGACCTGGTCGGTGGGCACGTGGAAGATGTTCGAGCCGACGAACCGGTGCAGGTCCTCGCCGTCCTTGTAGGCCTGGATCAGGCCGGCGTCACCGGAAAGGTGCGCCATGATGCGCATCTCGATCTGCGAGTAGTCGGCCGAGAGCAGGCACTCGTACCCGTCGCTGACCACGAAGATGCCGCGGACCCGGCGGCCTTCCTCACTGCGGATGGGGATGTTCTGCAGGTTGGGGTTGTTGGAGGAGATCCGGCCCGTGGCCGCCACGTTCTGGGCGTAGGTGGTGTGGATCCGTCCGTCGTCCGCCACGGACTTCTTCAGCGACTCGATCATCTGCCGCAGCTTTGAGGCCTCCCGGTGGGCCATGAGCTGCACCAGGAACTCGTGCCCGGTCTTCTCCAGCAGGTTTTTCAGGGACGCGGCATCGGTGGTGTAGCCGGACTTGATCTTCTTGGTCTTGGGGAGCTGGAGTTCGTCGAACAGGACGGTCTGCAGCTGCTTGGGCGAGCCCAGGTTGACCTCGTGGCCGATGGCCGCAAACGCCTGTTCCTGGGCCTGGTCGATCACGCGCGCGAGGTCGGCCAACTGGTCATCCATCTTGTCCATGTCGATGGCGATACCGGCCAGTTCCATGTCCGCCAGCACCCGGCTGACGGGTAGTTCAAGGGTGGAGAGCAGTTCTTCGGCCCGCCGTTCCCTGAGTTCGTCCTCGAAGTAGCGGCTCAGGGCGAGCACCACGGCGCCGGCCTGGACCAGCGCGTCAGCAGCGGCGGTGTCCTCGCCATCGAAGGCCAGCTCCAGCTGCCCCGCTTTCGCCGTGGCGGCGGGTATTCCCACGTTGAGGTGGTGCTGGGCGAGTTCGGCGAGTTCGTAAGTGCGGCGGTCCGGCTGGATGAGGTAGCCGGAAATGGAGGTGTCATCCACCACGCCCTCCAGCTCCAGGCCGCGGGCCGCCAGGGCCTTGAGGGCGGCCTTGAAACCGTGGATGACCTTGGGCGCTTCAGGATTCCGCAGCCAGGCGGCCAGCACGTTTTCGGTTTCCTCGTCCTGGCCGGCGAGGTCGACATAGGCTGCGGCGTCGCCGCGGACGATGGCCAGGGCGGCGGCGTCTTCACCGATCCGGCCCGGGACGAGGTCTACGGCGAGGGCGGACCGCTGCCCGGCGCCGGCAGCCAGGAAGGCGGCCAGTTCAGCGGCGTTGGCAGGGGTGCCGTAGGCAGGGGTTTCGATGCTTTCCCGTTCGGCGGCCGGGGTGTCGGCATCGCCGTACAGGGCGAACAGCCGCCCGCGGATGGCCTTGAACTCCAGTTCGTCGAAAAGGTCTTCGATGGCGGCCTGGTCCGGCCGCGGCTGGTAGAGGTCGTCAAGGGTGACGGGAAGCTCAAGGTCGGTGTGGAGCTGGTTCAGGCGGCGGTTTCGCTTGACGGCGTCAACGTTTTCCCGCAGGGCGTCCCCCACCTTGCCGCCAATGGAGTCCAGGTGTTCCAGGACGCCTTCGAGGCCGCCGTAGAGATTAATCCACTTGGCCGCCGTCTTGGGTCCGACACCGGGAACGCCGGGAAGGTTGTCCGCCGTCTCGCCCACCAGGGCGGCGAGGTCGGAGTAGCGGCCGGGACTGACGAAGTACTTCGCTTCGATGGCGGCAGCATCCATCCGGGGGATGTCGCTGACGCCTTTACGCGGGTACAGCACGAAGACGTTGTCCGTGATGAGCTGGAACGCATCCCGGTCGCCGGAAACGAGCAGGACCTCGAACCCGGCCTTGTCGCCCATGGCGGCGAGCGTGGCCAGGATGTCGTCGGCCTCGTAGCCGGGCATCTTGATGGTCTTGATGCCCCAGGCCTCCATGACCTTGCCGATGAGGTCGATCTGGCCGCTCATCTCGCGGGGGGTCTCGTTGCGCCCGCCTTTGTATTCGCTGTACTCGGTCTTCCGGTGGGTGGATTCGTCAGAGACGTCGAATGCCACAGCAATGTGGGTGGGCTGCTGCTCCTTGATGAGGTTGATCAGCATGGAGGTGAAGCCGTGGATTGCGTTGGTGTGCTGGCCGTTGGCGGTGGAGAATTTGTCCGCCGGAAGGGCGAAGAACGCCCGGAACGCCATCGAGTGGCCGTCCAGGACCAGCAGGCGGGGCTGGTCGGTGATGGGAACCACCGGCGCTTCTGTAGCTGAAACAGCTCCACCGGCGGCAGGGGCGACAGCCTTTGCGGCGGCAGGCCTGCGGGCGGATGACGAGGACTGCGCGGAAGCCTCTTCGTCGATGGCCGGGGACGGGAAAGGGGCCGGTTTGGTTGTTTCACTCACAGGTGCCAGCCTAGTTGCCATGACAGACAATTTCACGCCGGGCGCTTTCGCCGAAGAGCTGGCAGCCGCCGGGATTCCCGAGCATATGCATGACTGGCTGGGCGCGTTCGGAGTGGGTGCCCTGGTGGTCAAGATGGGGATCCATTTCCTGGAAATGAGCCCGGAACGCACCGTTGCCACCATGCCGGTGGAGGGTAATACGCAGGTGGCCGGGATCCTGCACGGCGGTGCGCACGTGGTGTTGGCCGAAACCCTGGGCTCGTTTGCCGCCGGCATGCACGCGGGACCGGGACGCCACGCGGTGGGCATTGAGGTGAACGCCACACATCACCGCTCCATCGCCACAGGCCTGGTGACGGGCACCTGCACCGCCCTGCACCTGGGCAGGACACTGGCCACCCACGAGGTCGTCATGACCGACGTCCAGGGGCGCCGGCTCTCGACCGCCCGGATCACCAACATGCTCCGGGACTACGCCGGCTAAGGCGGACGCGTCAGGGCCGCTGGCCCGTTCCGGGGTGCAGCAGGTACCGCAACTCCATGATCCCCCGGCCGAGGGTGCGCGAGGCAGCCAACTCCAGTGGCGGCGTCGGGCCCTTCATGGGCAGGAGACGCTTGCCCTCCCCCAGCACGACGGGAATGACGGAGAGGATCATCTCGTCCAGCAGGCCGGCGTCGGCGAACTGGGCCGCCAGGTCGCCGCCACCCACCACCCAGATGTTCCGGTCCCCGGCAGCCTGCTGGAAGTCCCCGGTGAACTCGCGCACATCGCCACGCACAAAGGTGATGTCGGCGCCGGCCGGGGCACGGTGTTCGTGGTGCGTGAAGACATAGCAGGGCGTCCCCGCATAGGGCCATGCGCCGGGTTCGTGTTCCATCAGCCAGGCGTAGGTCCCCCCACCCATGACGATGCAGCCCACGCCGGCCATGAAGTCGTTGTAACTTTCGGCTCCGCCCTCGAACCCGTCGAACTGCAGCAGCCAGCCAAGATCGTCCGTGGGCGTGGCGATGAAGCCGTCAAGGGACGCGGCCACAAAGTATTGGATGCGCGGCATGGCCCCAGCCTAGACCTTGGACGCGGCTACTTGGAGAAGTAGGGGATGATCAGGTAGAGCCCGAAGCACACGGCCAGGCCACACAGCCCGAAGCACACGTAGGCGACGGAGCGCTTGACCCCCGGGGAAGCCTGCTGGGCGTCGGCGGCGATGGCTGTGAACCGGACCCCCAGCGAATAGAGGGTCACCACGATTGCCGCGGATACGAGGGTGGCGCCTGCAACGGTCAGGAGTTCCAACCACTTCATCGCTGATTCTCCTTGGGGTTATTGGCCTTCGCCGCGGCCTGCGCTTTGGCTTTTGCTTCGGCCCGGGCACGTGCCATGGCCTTCTTCTTGGCGAACCTGACGGCCTGGCCGGCTTCCTCGACCTCGACGGCGTTCTGGTGGCTGACGGAGGACTTGCGGGAGTAGAAGAACATGAACAGTACCGCGCCGGTGCCGGCGATGGCGGCAATGAGGACACCCACCACTCCGGTCTTCACCAGCAGGGCGGTCAGGGCGCCAACGATGCCGGCGGCCGGAAGGGTGAAGAGCCAGCCGAGCGCGATCTTCCCCACCATGTTCCAGCGGACGGTGGTGCCGCGGCGTCCCATGCCGGAGCCAATGACGGAACCGGAGGCTACCTGGGTGGTGGAGAGCGCGAAGCCCAGATGGGAGGAGGCGAGGATGGCGGACGCGGTGCTGGTCTCGGCGGCGAAGCCCTGTGCGGGCTTGACCTCGGTCAGCCCCGACCCCATGGTGCGGATGATGCGCCAGCCGCCGGCGTAGGTGCCGATGGCAATGGCCAGTGCACAGGCGGTGATGACCCAGAGCTGGGGACCTGAGCCGGGCGCCTGGCTGCCGGCGGCAATCAGGACCAGCGTGATAATGCCCATGGTCTTCTGGGCGTCATTGGTTCCGTGGGCCAGTGCCACCAGGCTGGACGTGAAGATCTGGCCGGTGCGGAAGCCCCCGCGCTTCTGGGTGAGCTTCGAGCCGGTCTCGGGATCGTGCCGTGCCGTGAGGGCGTAGGCCAGGCGGGTGCAGACGTAGGCCGCAAGGCCGGCAATCACGGGGGCGAAGACCGCCGGAAGGATGACCTTCTGCAGCAGGCTCTCGAAATTGACGGAGCTGAATCCCGCTCCAACAACTGCCGCGCCGATCAGGCCGCCGAAAAGGGCGTGGGAGGAACTGGACGGAAGTCCCTTCAGCCACGTGACCATGTTCCACAGGACAGCGCCCATCAGGCCGGCAAAGATGATCTCCGGCGTGATCTGGACTCCGTCGGAACCTTCGCGGATGATGCCGCCGGATACTGTCTTGGCTACCTCCGTGGACAGGAAGGCGCCCACCAGGTTGAGGACCGCCGCCAGGGCCACCGCGGTGCGGGGCTTGATGGCGCCCGTTGCGATGGGGGTGGCCATGGCATTCGCTGTGTCGTGGAAGCCGTTCGTGAAGTCGAAAAAAAGTGCCAGTGCGATGACCAGCGCCACCATGAAGGTGATATCCACCTGTTGCCCAATCTGCAGAGTCGACGTTCAGCAGTTTCTCGTACCAGGCTGCCTTGGACAGCATAGTTCACCAGCTGTTTGCGTGGAATGACTTGAAGCGCTGGCACAACCGGCGGGAAACCTTATCGATCGTACGCGTCCCCGGCATGAGGACAAAACACGGAGTGGGCACGGAAAGAGTGCATCCGGTCCGGTCCGGCGGGCGTGATTCCACCCCGGCGCCGGGGCGGAACGGGACAATAACGGGGCGGGACAGTACTTGTCTTCCCGCCCGGAACCCGTGGCCGGCGCCGTCCGTCCCGGTGGAGCTATGCCGGGCTGCGCCCCGCATCCAGTTCCTGGGCGATCTTCCCCTCAAGTGCCGCCAGGGCAACGTCAGGGAGGACAATGAGGCCGTCCAGCTCACGCCGGGCCCGTTTGTAGGCTGCCTGCCGTTCGGCCGGAGTGGCGGCGTGGTTCTCCGCAAGCATCAGCAGCTGCCGGGCGGTGGCCAGACGTTCACGCTCCGGTCCGCTGAACTTGCTGTCCCTGATGCGGCGGGCTTCACGCTCGGCCACGTCGAGGGCCACGGCATAGGCGTTGACCGCCTGCCGGTAGGCCTCCATCCCAGCCGCAGACTGGAGGTCTCCGGGGGTGACGGGGCGCTGGCCGTCGGCGTCCCGCTTGGCACGAAGGAAGGCGACAGTGAGCGGTTCACGGACGTCGGTCATCAGTGGAAAATCGATGAGCTTGGCCACGTCGAGCTCATACTCCAGCCACCGGCGGTTGGTGGCGTCATGCGTGGCCATCAGCGCCTGCACGTCGGCTGCGGAAGCTTTCCCTGATTCCATGGCCTGGTTCTTGAGCTTAAGCAGTTCAACACGGCGCCGGTGCCGGCGTTCTGCCGCACGCCGCCAACCGCCCGCCCACCGGCCGGCAAACGCCATCAATGGAAACACCATCCACCATTTGTCGGAGAGGAACTCCATGAACGACGACATCACCAGTTCATCCTCGCAGCCCCGGGCCCCTGCCTCAAGGGCCGGGGACCGGCCCAGGTCAGGGTGCCGGAGTGGGTTGGCCTGCGTTGACGTTGAATAGCCAGGCCACACCAAACCGGTCCGTGCACATGCCAAAAACATCCCCCCAGGGCGCCTTTTCCATGGGAACCGTCACCGCTCCCCCATCAGCGCTCAACTTTTCGAAGTAACCCCGGAGTTCCACCTCGTCGTCGCCGCTGAGCGAGATGGAGATGGCGGACCCGGGGTGGTATTCCATGCTGTTGGGGGTGTCGGCACCCATCAGCACCAGGCCCTGGGTGGTGGTCAGCATGGCGTGCATGATCTTTTCCGCTTCCGCAGGGCCCTCGCTGGCCTGGAAATCGGCAAAAGTACTGAGTGCCAGCTGTCCGCCGAAGACGGACTGGTAGAAGTTCATGGCGTCGCGGGCATTGTCGCGGAAGCTGATGTAGGGATTGAGGACTGTCGGCATGGCGGGATCTCCTTCACGGGGCCGGGAAGCGCTCCGGCCGGGACTTGGCACTCAACATCCTGCCCCATCCGGTGCCGGCCGGAAAGGGCGGGAGAACCCGTGTCCACCTCCCGCTCAGGGCACGAACCGGTACCCGGCCCCGGCTTCGGTCAGCAGGTGCCGCGGCTTGCCCGGATCATCTTCGAGCTTCCTTCTTAGCTGGGCCATGTAGACGCGCAGGTAGTTGACCTCTTTCCGGTACGACGGCCCCCAGACGTCGGACAGCAACTGCTGCTGTGAGACCAGGCGCGACGGATTGCGGACCAGGATTTCGAGGATGTTCCACTCGGTGGGGGTGAGCCGCACCGGCTGTCCGGCCCGCAGTACCTGCCGCGCCACCAGGTCAACGGTGAACCCGGCAGTGCTGACGACGGGCCGGGACTCGGGCCCGGGCACCCTGCGCAGCAGCGCCCGCAGCCGTGCCAGCAGTTCGTCAAGCCCGAAAGGCTTGGTGATGTAGTCGTCGGCCCCGGCATCAAGGGCGCCCACCTTGTCCGGGGACCCGTGGCGGGCCGAGAGGACCAGTACCGGCGCAGCGCTCCAGCGGCGCAGGTTCCGCAGGACTTCTGTCCCGTCCATGTCCGGCAGTCCCAGGTCCAGGACCAGGAGGTCCGGCGCATGGTGCGAGGCCGCGGCAAGGGCGGAGCCGCCGTCGACCGCAGAGTCCACCACGTAGCCGTGCGCCGCAAGCGTAATCCGGAGGGCCTTCAGGAGGTGGGGGTCGTCGTCGACCACCAGGACGCGCGCCTTGGCGTGCGGGCTCCCGGCCCCGGCATGGTTGGCCGTCATGGCTGCCCCACGGCAATGGTGCTGCCTGTGTTGCCCGTAGCGTTGCCCGGGGTGTTGGCCGGGACGCCGGTGGACAGGGGCAGCCGGATCACCATCGTCAGCCCGCCGCCCGGGGTTTCCGTGGCTGTGAGCGTACCCCGCATGGACTGGATGAAGCCTTGGGCCACGGACAGGCCAAGTCCGATCCCCGTGGCCTGCGACCGGTCGTCGAGCCGCTGGAAGGGCCGGAACATGTCCACCACCTTGCGGGCAGGGACTCCTGGACCGTGGTCGATGATCCGCAGCTCACCGCAGGGATGTCCGTCCAAAACGCTGCCCGCCGGACCGCCGGCCACCACCACGCGGGTTCCGGCAGCGTACTTGAGCGCGTTCTCCAGGATGTTGGCGACCACTCGCTCCAGCAGGCCGGAGTCCGCTTCAACGGGGGGCATATTCGCAGGCAGCGTGACCGTGACGGCCCCGTCCGGGAGCCCGCGCAGGGCCGCGTCCACCACTTCCGCCCAGCGGACTGGCCCCAGCAGGGGCTCCACCGACTGGGCGGTAATGCGGGACATGTCCAGGAGGTTGCCAACCAGCAGGTCCAGCCGGTCCGTGCAGGCGTCGATGGTTTCCAGCAGGTCGTGCTGCTCCGCCGGGGTGTAGGAGACACCGTTCTGCAGGAGTCCACCGGCAGCCAGTTTGATGCCGGCCAGGGGCGTCCGCAGATCGTGGGAGACAGCCCGGAGGATCGCGGTCCGCATGATGTTTCCTTCGGCGAGGCGGAGCATTTCATTCCTGGTCTCGGCCAGTTGGCGGCGCTCTAGCTGTGCTTTCACATGCACCGCGAAGGCAGCCAGCAGCCGGCGCCCGGACGGCGGAACCGCACGTCCAACCAACACCAGGGACGTATCCCCGTCCACCTGTTCAACGGTTGTTTGCGGTGCACCGGGCATGGCGGACCAGCCGGTGGCATCCCCGGCCGCGGCGATCACCTGCCACATGCCGCGCGCCGGTCCCGGGCCGTCGTCGTCCGCTGGGGTTTCCCCATCCGCCGGCCCGCCGCCGGCAGCGGTCCGCCGGCTGACGACGGCGGCCCCGGCGGCGCCAAAGACGCTCACCGCCTCGGCCAGCAAGCCTTTAAGGTTGTCCTCTTCGCGGGATGCGGCCAGGGCAAGGTCGGCCAGCGTGGCCGCCTCGGCCCGGGCCGTCGAGGCGTCCTTGGACCGCCGGGCGGAGCGGTCCACCACCCCTGCCACCGCCACGGCCACGCCGGCGAAAACGGCGAGTGACAGGATGTCCTGCGGGTCACGGATGGCAAGGTCGTACAACGGCGGGGTGGAGAAATAGTTCACCAGCACGCTGCTCCACAGCGCACCGGCAACCGCCGGCCACAAGCCGCCCACCAGGGCTACGGCAACCGCGCCGGCCAGCTGGAGGAGTGCTGCCGTGGCGACGCTGTGGTCAAAGGCTCCGAGCAGCAATTGCAGCGCGGCCGGAAGCACGGCGGCGAGCGCAAAGCCGGTGGCAAGCCTGCGCCGTCCCAACCCGGTCCGGCGGGTGCGGGTCCTGGCAGCCCCGGGCCGCGGCACTACCTGGACGTCGATCTTCCCCGCTCCCCGCACAACTTTGGCCTCCACGCTCCCTCCGGACAGGATGGCGAACCTGCGCCGGCTCTGGCCCACAAGGATGTGCGTGGCGCGGGATGCCCGGGCATAGTCCAGGAGGGCTTCGGACACATCGCCTGCCGACAGCGCGTGGTAGCTCCCGCCCAGCCCGGCCACGTGGCGTCGCTGGGACTCGAGCGCGTGCGGTGACTCGCTCCCGGCACCGGCGGGCGTCCGGACGTGGATGGCCAGCAGGTCGCCCCCGCCCGCCCGTTCGAGGAGTTTGGCCGCCCGGTGCACCAGGAGGTCTCCGTCGTCGCTGCCGTTCAGGCCGATGACGATGCGTTCCCTAGCCATGACGCATATTCTTCCACCAACGCACACCCCTGAACGGCCGCCCCTGAACATGGTGCGGTCCGGCCGCCGGGAACGTAGGCTCGGGGCATGGCCAGATTCTTTGACGTTCATCCCCACGACCCCCAGCCCCGCGCCATTGCGCAGGCAGTGAAGATCATCCGCGACGGCGGACTCGTCGCCTACCCCACGGACTCCTGCTATGCGTTGGGGGCACAAATGGGAAACAGGGAGGCCCTGGACCGGATCAGGAACATCCGGCACCTCGACGACAAGCACCACTTCACCCTGGTCTGCCGGGATTTCGCGCAGCTGGGACAGTTCGTGAACATCAGCAATGACGTCTTCCGAAGCATCAAGGCCGTCACTCCTGGCAGTTACACCTTCATCCTGCCCGCCACCAAGGAGGTCCCCAAGCGGCTGCTCCATCCCAAGAAGAAGACGGTGGGGGTGCGTATCCCGGACAACCGCGTGGTCCAGGCGCTGCTTGCCGAACTGGGCGAGCCGCTTCTGTCCAGCACGCTGCTGCTGCCGGACGAGGAGGAACCGCTGACCGTGGGCTGGGAGATCAAGGAACGCCTGGACCACCAGGTGGATGCCGTGATTGACGCCGGCGACTGCGGCGCCGAACCCACCACCGTTGTTGACTTCTCCAGCGGCGTGGCCGAGGTGGTGCGCCGCGGCATGGGCGATCCCTCCCGCTTCGAGTGAGCGGCCGGCGGGCGGGTCAGTCCTGCTTGCGGGCCCGGCTGGGCTGCACCCTCGGGGGCTCGCCCGGCATCTTGGGATAGTCGGGCGGGAAGGGCAGCTCCCCCAGCCCCGCCCGGCTGTCCCGGTCCCACCATTCCAGAAGCGTGTCGATGGTGCCCGGGTGGGCGGCGAAGTCCGCCCATGGGTCGCCCACCGTCTTCAGCCGTTCGGGGACGGTAAGGATGGTGAAGTTCTTCGGATCCGCCTTTTCCAGTTCATCCCAGCCGAGGGGGCAGGACACCGGGGCGTGCGGGAGGGCCCGCGGGCTGTAGGCACCGGCGATGGTGCGGTCGCGGTTGGCCTGGTTGAAATCCAGGAAGACCCGCTGGCCCCGTTCTTCCTTCCACCAGGCCGTTGTCACCTTCTCCGGGATGCGCCGCTCCACTTCGCGGGCGGCGGCAATGACAGCGTGGCGGACGTCCAGGAACTCGCGGGTGGCTTCGATCGGGGCGTAAACGTGCAGGCCCCTGTTCCCGGAGGTCTTGACAAAGCTGGTGAGGCCGGCCTCGGCCAGGACGTCCTTGAGCACCAGGGCTGCGGGGATGGCGTCGTCGAAATCGGTGCCGGGCTGCGGGTCGAGGTCGATCCGCAACTGGTCCGGGTTATCCGTGTTCTCCGCCCTTGACGGCCACGGGTGGAACACCACCGTGTTCATCTGGACGGCCCAGACGGCTGCGGCGGGCTCGTCGAACACCAGTTGGGGGTGGGACCGGGCGCTGGGGTATACCACCTTGACGGAGCGGACGAAATCCGGGGTTCCTTTGGGCGGATTCTTAGAAAAAAACTGTTCGCCCTCGATGTTGCCGGAGAACCGCTGCAGCGCCACGGGCCGGTCCCCGTTGGCGGCGATGAACGCCTCCCCCACGTCGCGGATGTAGTTCGCCAAATCCAGTTTGGTGAGTCCCAGGTCCGGCCAGAGCACGCGGCCGGGACTGGAAATGCGCATCTCGCGCGGCCCGTTGGGCCCCTGGACTGTGATGGTGGTCTGTTCACTCGCCATGGTGACAACGTACACCCGGCTGCCGGCGGGGATGGGGACGCAGGCCACCCTCAGGGCATGATGGACCCATGCCAGCATCCGATGAGAAGCTCACCATCGCCGTGGGTGATGCCACGTCCTCCGCCGTGTACGCCCGGCCCCAGCACCCCACGGCCACCGTGGTGGTGGCTCACGGGGCAGGTGCCGGGATGGAGCACCCTTTCCTTTGTGGCTTCACCGACGCCCTCAATGGCCTGGGCCTGGCCACCCTGCGCTTCAACTTTCCCTACCGGGAGGCCGGGCGGAAGTTCCCCGACCGTCCGCCCGTGGCCATCGCCGCCTGGCGGGCTGCCATGACCGCCGCACGCGGGCAGGCCGAAGCCCACGGCGACCGCGGTCCGCTGTGGGCGGCGGGCAAGTCATTCGGCGGGAGGATGGCGTCCATGGCTGTGGCCGACGGCATGGAGGCGGCGGGACTGGTCTACCTGGGTTATCCCCTGCATGCTCCCGGGAAGCCTGGGAAGCTCCGCGATGAGCACCTGTACGGGCTGGCCGCCCCCATGCTTTTCCTGCAGGGAACCCGGGACACGTTTGCCACGCCGGCTCTCCTGGAGGACGTCGTTGCCCGGATCGGCCCCACCGCTGTTCTCCAGTGGGTGGAAGGCGGTGACCACTCGTTCGCGGTGGTGGGGAAGAAGCGGCCTGCCGATGAGGTGGGCGCTTCCCTGGCCGCTCCGGTGGCCGGCTTCATTGCCGCCCACTCCTGAGCCGCCTGCTCCCGGCCTGCCGTCATCTGCGCTGCTTGGTGCGTGCGGTGGCGGGGGCTGACCAGGGGTCCTCCGGCCACGGGTGCCTGGGGTAGCGGCCCCGCATTTCGGCACGGACCTGGGTGTACGGTCCGGACCAAAAAGACGTCAGGTCGTCCGTCACGGCGAGGGGCCGCCGGGCCGGGGAGAGCAAATGGAACAGGACCGGCACCCGGCCGTCCACCAGCCGTGGAGATTCGGCCAGCCCAAAGCACTCCTGCAGTTTGACCGCGACGACGGGCGCCGCCCCGGCGTCGCCGGGTTCCGGATAATCGATCCGGACACGGGATCCGCTGGGAACCTCCAGGTTTTCGGGGGCGAGCTCACCCAGCCGGGAAGCTTCCGGCCAGGGCAGCAGTCGGCGGAGCGGATCAGCCAGGTCAACCGAATCCAGGGGTTTTCCGCCGGCCAGGTCCGCCAGCTCGGGCCCGAGCCATTCTTCAAACCGGTCCAGCAGCGCCCCATCCGACACATCCGGCCACGGCTGCCCCAGCTCGCGGTGCAGGAACGCGAGCCTGCGCCGGAAGGAGGCTGCCGCCGTCGACCATTGCAGGACAGCCAGGCCCTGGGACTGCAACGCGGCCGCCACAGCTTTCCGTCCCTGTTCGGCGGTAGGGCGCACAGGTGTTTCGGACAGCACGATGGCACCCAGCCGCCGTGTCCTGCGGGCGCTGAGCCGCCCCTCGCCGAACCGTGCCTCCACCATCTCCACCACCAGGTGCGACGCTGCTTCCTCTGCCCTGGCGGCGGCCAGCGGCGCAGCGGCACGGATCACGGCGCCGGTGCCCGCCGCGTCCCGGCCTCCGGCCCGCGAGACTTCTGCCACAGCCAGCCATTCGTGGCCTGCCAACGTGCTGCCGGCGGGCAGGCCCGCCCGGGTACCGGAGGCCAGGAGGTATTGCGCGGTGCCCCCGCCACCCGTCACGCGGCGGGCCACCCGGTCGGGAAAAGCAAGGGCGACCACGGCGCCGACCGCCTCGGAGCCATCCGCGGCCGTGGCTGGAGGCGCAGCGCTGTGCGCCTCCCGGCGTCCGGCCACCGCGGCAAGCCGCCTGGATTCCTCCGCCCAGCGCCTTCCCACAGGGCCGGTATCCGAGCGCAGCTGGGCCAGCAGCCTGGGCAGGTCACCGCCGGGCGCGCGGTGGTCACCGGAGATGGCGGCCACCACCTCCGCGGCGAACTGCCGGCCGGTGGGGGTGCCCTCAAGCAGGGCCCGGGCAAGCCGGGGATCGGCCGGAACGGCGGCCAGGGCCCGGCCCGCCGCCGTCACGTGGCCATCGTCCGCTACAGCACCTAATTCGCGGAGCACCTCGATGGCGTCGTCCATGGCCAGCAGCGGCGGCGCGTCGGGCAGCGCGAGCCCTTTGCCGCCCGGCGCTCCCCAGCAGGCCAGGGTGAGGGCGGCACCGGTCAGGTCCGCCACGTTGATTTCAGGGGTGACGTGGGCCGGGGCCGCGCCATAGGCCTGCTGGGAGTAGCAGCGGACCACATGCCCCGGTCCCTGCCGTGCGGCGCGGCCGGCCCGCTGGTCTGCCGATGCCCGGGAGCAGGAGACCGTGACCAGTCCGCTCATTCCGCGGCCTGAGTCACGGCGCGGCTCGCGGGTCAGCCCGGAATCGACCACCAGCCGGACGCCGGGAACCGTCAGGGAGGATTCGGCAAGATCGGTGGAAACGATGATCCGCGGCGGATCCCCGGGACGCCGGCCGGACACGGCCCGGTCCTGGTCCTGCGCTGCCACCTGGCCATGGAGTTCCAGCACCTCCACACGGCGGCCGAGCCGGCTGCGGAGGGCTGCCGCCACGTAGGAGACTTCCCGGGCGCCGGGCAGGAACACAAGTGCGTCCACCGCGTCGTCCTCAGCAAGGCCCTGGGCGTGGGCGTCCGCCGCGGTCACTGCAACGTAGTCCAGGAAGGCGCGCGCCACTCCCCGGGTGTCCAGCCGCGCCTCCGGGCCGGGGCGCCACTGCACTTTCAGCGGATAGTTCACTGAGGGGCAGCCGACGACGGGGGCCGGGGCGCCGCCGTCGGAATCACCCAGCAGCGAAGCGAACCGGGTTGCGTCCAGTGTCGCGGACATGGCGACGACGGCGAGGTCGCCCCGGAGTGCACGGACCTCCGCGACCATGCCGACCAGAAGGTCCGTTTCCAGGCCGCGCTCATGCACTTCGTCGAGGACGACGGCGGCCGTCCCGTCTAGCCCGGGATCTGCCAGCAGCCGGCGCAGCAGGATCCCCGGGGTGACAAACTCCACCTGGGTTTCGGGCCCCGCCTGGCGTTCGCCCCGGACCGTATATCCGACCCGGCCGGCCGGGCTGCCATCGAGGGCGGCGAGCC
Source organism: Pseudarthrobacter sp. C4D7 (assembly GCF_013359725.1). Lineage (GTDB taxonomy): Bacteria > Actinomycetota > Actinomycetes > Actinomycetales > Micrococcaceae > Arthrobacter. Next base: position 70,553 of record NZ_JABFMW010000006.1, read on the forward strand.
GGCGCGCGGCGGCACGTGCGGCGACCCGGCGGGGCTGGGTGACCACGATGCGCCCGGAGCGGCCAAGCATGTTGGCGAGCAGCGGCGGAACGAGTGTGGTTTTTCCGGTTCCCGGCGGAGCCTCCACTACGGCGGCGCCGCTGTCCAGTGCCTGCCGCAGCGCTGGCAGCGACTGTTCGAAGGCCAGCCCGGCACCGATGGCGGCAAGGTCGAAGCCGGCCGCGCCGGAGGTGCCGTCAGGAAGAATCATCCGTCCATTCTGCCCTGACGGGGAAGCACTGCCTGGCCGGGGTCAGTGTTTGCCCTTGTCCTTGCCCTTGCCTTTGGCTTCCTTCGCAGTGGTGGACCGCTGCTGGCCGTGCGCATCAGGGCCGGGCGCAGGTGCGGGGACAACCACGGGAACAATGGGGTCCACGGATGCGGGCACGTCCTGCACCGCCGCCTCAGGGGCAGCCACCGTGGCCGCATCCGTGGCTTCCGCAGAGTCAGGCACCGCGGCAGGTTCGGAGGCAGCCGCCGCGGCCATCCGGCTGGTGATGTCTTCCCGGACAGCTGCCAGCGCGTCCGTAATGCCGACGTAGCGGGCAGCCGAAACCTGGCCGCCGGCTGCCGCCGCATTAAGGTCCTGTTCAAGGGCCTGCAGCGCAGCCAGCGCCCCGTCCATCCTGTTCTCCGAGGCAGCCTGGCTGATGCTGAGGACGCGGATCTGGAAACCGTGCAAGACGTCGTCGTCCATGCTTCCGGGACGGACGGCCGCCGCCCCCGCAACGAGGGCGGCAATGAGTGCACAGCTCAGGATGATCAGGGCACGGACCCGGCGCCGGCGTGGAGCGGGAGTGGACGCTCCCTCCGGCGCGGGTCCGGCCGCTTTCTGCGCGTCAGGCGGCATGCCTGCCCCGCAGGGGGACGGTGGACGCGGAACGGACGGGCAGGACTGAAACGGCGGCGGCGTCGACTGCCGGTGGCAGCATGGGCGCGCCGGGTGCCTGCGCAACGGTCCGCATGATGATGAAGCGGGCGCCTGCCCGGAGAGCCATAGACAACATCAGGCCGATACCTACGCCGAGCAGGACGTGGCCCACGAGGTAGTTCCGGGAAGCGCCGGGTCCGCCCAGCGCGGCCACGGCCGCGCCGCCAACGGTCAGCATCAGTGACAGGGCCGTACCGAATATTGCGCCCATGGCTCCTGCTCCCACCTTGTTAATCAGCAAGCTTACTAGTTATGCTCAGCAAGCTTACTACCAGGCGGGCCGGAAGCAAGACTCCGGGCGTTCCCCGCCGGGGGCGGCGCCGTTATCCCGGGCGTGTGGCGGCTAGCCCCGCCGGTCCAGTGCGGCGAGCAGCCGGCGGACGGAGCCGCCCAGGTTCCATTCCGCGGCCAGCTGTTCAAGTTCCGCTCGCCGGTCGCCGGTCACCGGCTGCAGCAGAGCGCCTGCCTCCTCAAGGGAGGGCAGCTTGAGGTCCCGCGCCAGGCGGACGACGGCGGGGGCTGCTTCAAGGTAGGCCGCGGCGGCGGCAAGCTTCGCCCGGACAGGGCCCGCGACTCCGCCGTCGTCGGCCGCCGCCGCCTCCAGCAGCCGTTCCAGGGTGCCATGCTTGAGCAGCAGCGACGCGGCTGTCTTCTCGCCGATCCCGGTCACGCCGGGCAGCCCGTCCGAGGCGTCGCCGCGCAGTGTGGCGTAGTCCGCATACTGTTGCGGCAGGACCTTGTACTTGGCCACCACGGTCTCTTCGGTCATGACCTCAAGGTTCTTCATGCCGCGCGCCGTGTAGATCACCCGCACCCCGCGGCCGTCGTCGCACACCTGGAAAAGGTCACGGTCGCCGGTAACAACATCCACCGGCAGGCTGGCCTGGCTGGCGTAGGTGCCCACCACGTCATCGGCCTCGTATCCGGCGGCACCCACAATGGCGATGCCGGCCAGCTCGAGCATGCGGCGGATCATGGGCAGCTGCGCTTCCAGGCCCTCAGGCACCACTTCGATGTCCGTGCCGCCGGGGACTGCCCGGGCCACCCGGTGGGCTTTGTAGGTGGGGACCAGGTCCACCCGCCACTGCGGCCGCCAGTCGTCGTCCCAACAGGCCACCAGGTGGGTGGCATGGTAATCCACAGTGAGGCGGGCGATCATGTCCAGCAACCCGCGGACAGCGTTGACCGGCGTCCCGTCGGGGCGGCGGATGGTGTCCGGCAGGCCGTAGAAGGCGCGGAAGTACAGGGAGGCAGTGTCGAGCAGCATGAGGCGCTGGGGCATACCTCGATCCTCACATGGAAAGGGCCGAACCGGCAGCAGCCCGGATGCCGTCCGTGGCGCCTAGAAGGACGGCGCCGCGATTCCCAGGCCCAGGAGTCCCCGCCCTGCCTGCTCCAGGATGGGATCGATGCCCAGTGTGGGATGGTTCAGGATCACGCCGACATCCCGCTGGATGCGCTGGAGCGGGTGCGCGAGCCGGTGCATGCTGCCGCCCGAACCACCCACCGCCAACCGGACCGCCTCCTGCGAAGCATCGGCGCTGAGGGCCAGCGAGAGTCGGAATGACGCGCGCGGCGACTCAGACATTCCCGCGTCGGCATGGCCCTCCGGAGGCAGCAGGGACAGTGCAGCCTCCCAGTGCTGCTGCGCAGCAGCCAACGCCCCTGACACCCTGGCAAAGCGGGCCTGGGCCAGGGCAGAATCAGCCTGGCGCACATTGATGCCGTTTTTTGTCTTTGGCACCAGCAGCTGCTCCCGGAAGAGTTCCACAGCGTACTCGGCGGAGCCCAAGGCCGCAGCGGGCGCCACGAGATTGAGCAGCGTTGCCATGGGCGCATGGATGAGCGGGTCATGGTGGACCAGGCTGCCGGGGTTTTCCGGGCTGCTGAGCAACGCCCACTCCGCCACCCGGTGGCCGGGAACAAAAAGTCCGTCCGCGCGGAGGTCGTTGCTGCCGGTTCCCCGCAGCCCGTCGGTGTGCCAGGCGTCCAGCAGGTCGAGTTCGGCCACCGGAACGAGCGCCTGCATCCGGGTGCCGTCGAGGTTCACGGCCAGCAGGGCCCACTGCGAGTGCATGACGCCGGAGGCGAAACTCCAGTGTCCTGAGATGGCGTATCCGCCGGGGACTTTCCATGCCCGGCCCGGCGGGGCACTGGTGGCGGCCGCAAGGGGAACCTGACCACCGGCGAAGACCTCATCCTGCACCGCACGGGGCCACCTGGCCAGCATCCAGGCATGTTCGGCGAGGTGCCCGGCAGTCCAGGCCGTGGAGGCGCATCCCCTCGCAAGGACCCTGACAACTTCACCGTAAGTCCGGGCTCCGAGCCCGTAGCCACCTGCACCCACGGGCGCCAGGATGCGGAAGACGCCGGCGTCCTGGAGTTCCTGCACCGTCGAGGCGGGCAGCCGGCGCAGCCGCTCCGTTTCCTCCGCCCGGGCCCGCAGTCCCGGGACCAGCGCGGCAGCCCGGGCCGGCATGTCCGGCCGGGCCGCCTCGGGCCCGGCCGTAGGCTGCGGTGCATGGTCGACGGCGGCCTGGCCAAGTTCCAGCGTATGGCCGGTGCGGTCGCGCTTGGCGGCGAGGTACCGGGAGTTGGCAGCCGACAGGTGGACGCCGGTGGGAACCTGCTGCTGGATGCCAATACCCAGTGCAGCCAACTGGTGGGCCTTGTCCGGGTTGTTGCTCAGCAGCCGTACCGTGGTGGCGCCAAGGGTGCTGAGCATCTGGGCTGCTGCCGTGTAGTCGCGCTCGTCTTCTCCGTGCCCCAGCGCGAGGTTGGCGTCGTAGGTGTCAAGGCCCTGGTCCTGCAGCGCATAGGCGTCAAGCTTGGAGTACAGACCGATGCCCCGGCCTTCCTGCCGGAGGTAGAGGAGGAAACCGCCGGCGGCGGCAATCTTCTCGACGGCTTCCCTGAGCTGGGGGCCGCAGTCGCAGCGCTCACTGCCAAAGACATCACCGGTCATGCACTCGCTGTGCAGCCGGACCAGCGGTGCCTTGCCGCCATCGAGCAGCGCCTGTTCCCAGCCGCCCAGGGCCAGCAGGAGATGTTCCCTGCCGTCGGCCAGCCCGTGGAACGTCATGACGTCCGCGGAGGCGGCGTAGCCATCGGGAAAGCGCAGGGGGACGCTCACACGGGTACGGATGACAGCACGAGGCAGGTGGCTGTTCAGGGGCAGTTCATGGGTTGCTGTCGTCATGAGGAACTTCCGTCGACTGGAGAGCATTGATTGAAGGTTAAAGTGAAGATACGCCCTTTTAGTTCAAGCTTCAAGTAATCAGACCGCGGGGGCCTGGGCCGCGCCGCACTGCCACCCCGCACGGTGGCCGCCAGATACGGCGCGGCGCTGGCCCATTGACCCTACGGATTGCATCGGCAAGGATGTTGGAATGCCCTTTCCCAATGATGCTGCAAGCGCCCTGCCTGCGGGCACGGCCATAATCAACGACAACGGAGCGTGGTGCTGGTTCCAGGACGAGCGGTGCCTGGTCGATCCGGCCTCCCGCACCCTGCTGGTGGGTTCAGTCGCAGCGCCGGAGGGTCCACACGGTGAAAGCCGGGGCGGGAACATCGAAGTGGCCGCCCTCGATCTCGCCACGGGCCAAAGCACCGTCCACGTCCTGCACCGGCAGCTCGAATCCGATGACCACAACGCCCCGGCACTGCTGATCAGGCCGGACGGCCGCTACCTGGCCATGTATGCCAAGCACAAGACTGACAACTACTCCCGCTGGCGGGTCTCCACGCGTCCCCACGACGCCTCCGAGTGGGGGCCCGAACAGCAATTCGATTGGACTGAACTGGCGGCCGGCCGCGGCGCCACCTATTCCAACCTGCACCGCCTGGACGCGGAGTCCCGGGTATACAACTTTGTCCGCGCCATCAATGACGACCCCACCCTCATGGTGTCGGGCGATGACGGCACCACGTGGCGCTACGGCGGAAAACTCTTCACCCGGCCCAAGGTGGGCTACGTCAACGGCTACACCCGCTACGCCGGCAACGGGGAAGACCGCATCGACCTGATCACCACGGACCACCACCCGCGGGATTACAACAACAGCATCTATCACGGCTATATCCGGGACGACGCCGTGCATGACGCCCAGGGGCGGGTGGTATCCAAGCCACTGATCGGCTCGGCCGGCATCGACCAGGCGGCTCTCACCACCGTCTTCGAGGCTGGAACCATCCTTGGCGGGGACGTCCTCACCCACGCCTGGACGGTGGACCTTCGCGGCCGTGGCACCCACTTGGCCGCCATCATCAGTTGCCGGGCCAACGACGTCAACGGAGTCCTCACGCGGGACCAGGTGCTCGACGTCGATGACCACCGCCTGCTGTACGCCCGCTTTGACGGCACGGTCTGGAGGGTCAACCCGCTCGCCGCAGCCGGTTCCGCGCTGCTCCCCCACGAGCAGGACTACACCGGCCTGGGCGCCGTGGACCCTTACAACCTGGACCTGGTCTACGTGTCCACGCCCGTTGATCCCCGGACCGGCAGCACAACCCCCCGGTATGAGATCTACCGGGGCCGCACCCGCGACGCCGGCGCCACCTGGGAGTGGGAAGCCGTCACCTCCGGCTCGACGGTGGACAACCTTCGCCCCATGGTGGCACCCGGGGACCCCGGGGTGCACGCCGTCTGCTGGTTCCGCGGAACCATGGGCTCCTCCCAGGCGTACGGGACTGAAGTGGTGGTGCTTACCTGATCCAGGCGCGCTGGGCGTATTGCCGGAGCATGGTGGCAGGCCAGGTATCCGCCATCGCCACGCTCCCGGCGGTCAGAACCAGTCACCGTCTGCATAGGCGCTGCGGACGTGGACGCGGAGGTACTCTCCCACCACGGCCGCTCCAAGATCCCCCACGTCCGGCGCCACGACACGGCCCTCCACACGCTGGGCCATCCGTTGGATGAACCGCTCCAGGCCGGGGTCGTTGCCGAGGCGGAAGAAAGTGGCCTGGACGCCGGCCCGCCCAAGGCGGTCCAGTTCGGCAACCGTGGCGCGGATAGTCTCCGCGTCCGGCGGCCAATTGAACCAGGAGTCCCCGTCAGGCAGGAGGTGCGCCGTGGGTTCGCCGTCCGTGACCACCAGCAGGACGGGCTGCATGGACGGGTGCCGGCGGAAGAAGCGGCCGGCCAGCAGCAGGCCGTGATGCAGGTTGGTCCCCTGTTCGCGGAGGGCGGGCAACGCCGTAAGTTCGCCGATATCCATGGTCTGCGCATAGCGGCCGAAGGTGATCAGCTCCAGCCGGTCACCGCGGAAGCGGGTGGACACCAAGTGGTGCAGTGCCAGCGCGGTCCGCTTCATGGGAACCCAGCGCCCTTCTGCCGCCATGGAGAAGGACACGTCCACCAGCAGGGCCACGGCGGCCTGCGTGCGGGCCTCCGTTTCCGAGACTTCGATGTCGCCCACCGCGAGGCGCAGCCCGCCGGCCGGGTCACCGCCGCCGGCCATGGTGCGCCGGATGGCGTTGGTCATGGTGCGCGTGACATCCCACGGCTCAGCGTCCCCGAACTCCCACTGCCGGCTGGAGCCCGTCTGCTCGCCTGCGGCACCGGCCATCCTGGTGTCACGGCTCCCCTGCCTGCCTGACAGTTGCCTGGCGGCGTCGCGCAGCAGCGACTTTCCCAGCCGCCGCATGGCTTGCGGGGACAGCCGGAGGTCGCCGTCGGCGCCCCTGCGAAGGTAACCGCCGTCCTGAATGGCCCGTTCGATCTCCGCGAGGGTACGGGCACTCACGGCGGCGTCTTCGCCCAGCTGGCGGGCCAGCGCGTCCAGGTCCAAGTCATCGAGCCGGGAACCGTTGTAGGACTGCGAGAGCTGTTCGGACAGCTCGTCGAGTTCGGCGATGTCCTGCAGAACGCCGGTGCCGTCGCCCAGCCCCAGGCCCTCCTGCCCTTCAAAACGTTCCGAGCCGGTCCAGTCCTCCCCAGGACGCAGGGCCTGGAGGGTGGCGTCGAGTTCGCTGAGCTGGGCCATCAATTCGGGCGAACCAAAGGCCCGGGCGGACAGCCGCATGAGTTCATCGCGCTGCTCCGGGGACATGGACTGCAGGAGCCGCTGGGCGGCGGCGGCGCGCTGGGCGAGGGCATCCACCATTTCCTCCACCGATTGCGGATTCTCCGGAAAGAACTGGCCGTGCTTGGCCATGAAGTCCTGGAAATCTGCGTCGGTGTCCTCCCCGCGCCGGTGTTTGCCCAGCAGGTCGTTGAGGTCCCGCAGCATACCGTTGACTGCCTGCCGGTCCTCGTCAGTGGCGCTCTCCAGCGCCTGCTTCATGCCCGCGAAGCGCTGCTCGAGGACCTCGCGGCCCAGCAGGTCCTTGATGTGTTCGTAGGCCTCCCGTGCTGCGCTGGATTGCCAGTCGTAGGATGCCAGCTCGTTGACCGCAGCGGCAGTGGAGGCCGGGAGGTTCTGCAGCTGCATCTCCCTGAAGGCCCGTTCGGAGTTGTCCATCATGGCGTCCCGGGCCAGCTGCTTGCGCTCCTCCAGCACTGCAGTGTCCAGGAGCTTCTTCACCTCGTCCAGGGTGCCATCCAGCCGGTGCCGGCTGAGCAGGTCGCGGCGCCGCTCCTGGACGCGCCGGGCAAGGTCATCCAGGCCGTCCCGGTTCCGGCTTCCGCGCCGCAGGAATTCCCGCAGGGCGTGTCGTGGCGAATACCCGGCCATGACGTCCTCGGCGACGGCGTCAAGGGCTTCGGCAAGGTCGACGGGCGGGGCGAGCGGATCCGGTCCGCCGGTATACCGGCCGTACTTGGCGGACCGCTTGTGGATGGCCATGGTGCCTCCTGTGCCTAACCGTAGATGGTTTCCTCGTCGTCGGATTCCTTGGAGATCCGGCGGCCCAGGTAGAGGCCTTCCAAGGCGAGTTCGACGGCGGCGGCCAGCTGCCCGTCGTTGGCTGCACCCAGGCGCCGGCCGATTTCGTCGTACAGCCCCGAGCCGTCCAGGGACGGCAGGTTGCCCAGGAACTCCTGAGCCGTGACCTGTTCACCCGTGGTGACGGTCCGGTGCCCGTCCAGCGCCGCCACCAGCGGCCCCATGTCCAGCCCCTGGAAATGCGCCCTGACCGCTTCCGCAGTGGCGGTGCGCAAGAGGTGGTCAAGGACGCCCTGCTCCCGCCCCTCCTCGCCGGATTCGAACTCGATCTTGCCCGTCAGCACCTCCACAGCCGGCTCCAGGTCAATAATCCTGGCCACCGCCTGGTCCTCGCCCCGCAGGCTGGCCCGGCGCAGTGCGGCCGCGGCCACCGTCTCCGCTCCGGCGATGGCGAACCGTGCGGACACGCCGGAGGTCTGGTTGATGGCCGGTGACTGCCTGAGCGCCCGGGTGTAGCGGGCGAGGATCTCCAGGATGAACGGCGGGACGTCCGCAACCAGCCGCCCCTCCTGCCGGATGACGGCCACTTCGTCCTCCAGCTCAAGGGGGTAATGAGTGCGGATCTCCGCGCCGAACCGGTCTTTCAGCGGTGTGATGATCCGGCCACGGTTGGTGTAGTCCTCGGGGTTTGCCGACGCGACCACCAGTACATCCAGCGGCAGCCGCAGGACATAGCCGCGGATCTGGATGTCCCGTTCCTCCATGACGTTGAGCATGGCCACCTGGATGCGTTCAGCCAGGTCCGGCAGTTCGTTGATGGCGATGATCCCGCGGTTGGAACGCGGAATAAGCCCATAGTGGATGGTCTCCGGGTCCCCCAGGCGGCGGCCCTCGGCCACCCGCATCGGGTCCACGTCACCGATCAGGTCAGCGACAGACGTGTCCGGCGTGGCGAGCTTCTCCACGTAGCGCTCCGAACGGTGCCGCCACGCCACCCGCAGCCGGTCCCCCTCCGTCAGGACCCGGGAACGGGACTGTTCGGTGATCGGATCAAAGGGATGCTCGTTCAGCTCCGAATCCTCGATCACGGGCGACCACTCGTCCAGCAACCCGGCAAGCGTCCGCAGCAGGCGGGTCTTGCCTTGGCCGCGTTCCCCGAGGAGGACGACGTCGTGCCCGGCCAGCAGGGCTCGCTCCAGCTGCGGAACCACCGTACGGCTGAAGCCGTACAGGCCCGGCCACGGGTCACGTCCAGCAGCCAGGGCAGCGAGGAGGTTGTCACGGATTTCGTGCCGCAGGTCCTTGTGGACATGCCCTGCCGCACGCAGTTCACCAACGGTGTAGATATCGGGGCGATCAGTCACTCCTCTACGGTAAGCCCGCCCCTGCGGCTAATCGATAGATTCCTCCAGATTCCTGCGCGGCGTCCCAAACCGGCCCCCACGCTGCTACCGCTTCCCGCTCCCCACGCGGCTACCGCTTGCCGCTCCCCACGCCTCGCAGGCTCGGCATGGGGTCCCCTCGCGGCTACGCTTAGACCCAAATGACACAGAGCACATTAATCCTCCTGGTACGCCACGGCCAGACGCCCACCACCGGAACCGTCCTTCCCGGCCGCGCCCCGGGCCTCCACCTGTCCGGACGCGGCCGCGAACAGGCCGACGCAGTTGCCGAACGCCTTGCGGGCCTGCCCGTCGACGCGGTCTATTCATCACCCCTGGAACGGGCACGGGAGACCGCGGAACCCACGGCCGCCCGCACCGGCCGGACCGTCACAGATGAACCCGGCCTCCTCGAATGCGACTTCGGCGACTGGACAGGCGCCGCGCTCGCCGGACTTGCCGCGCTGCCGGAATGGCAGACCGTCCAGCACAACCCGTCCGCGTTCCGTTTCCCCAACGGTGAAGGATTCTCCGGGATGCAGTCGCGGATGGTGGCCACCCTGGAGGATCTTCGGGCCGCCCACCGCGGTGGCGTCGTGGTCTGCTTCTCCCATGCCGACCCCATCAAGGCGGCCGTGGCACACGCCCTGGGCACCCATCTTGACCTCTTCCAGCGGATCATGATCAGCCCGGCGTCGGTCTCGGCCATCTCCTATGCGGACGGCCAGTCGCCGGCGGTGCTCACGGTGAATTCGATGTCGGAACCCCTGAGCGGGCTGAGGTCGCCATGATGGCGCCGGCACCGTCGTCGAACAAACGGCCGCGTGGTGCGGCGGGCTGGGGCCTGCGGTGTCCGGGCGGGAGTTGACACTCCTCACCGGGGGCCGGGTGGAGCTGCTGGGACGCATCATGAGCGGCAGCAACGCCACGTTCCTTGCTGAGCTTTCCTGCGACGGAGATTCTGCGTGGGCAGTATACAAACCGGAGGCGGGAGAACGGCCGCTGGCAGATTTCGACGCCGGCCTGTACCGGCGTGAATGCGCCGCGTTCCAGCTGAGCGAAGCACTGGGCTGGGACATGGTGCCGCCCACGGTGGTCCGTATGGACGCGCCGCTTGGAGTGGGATCGCTGCAGTGGTTCATCGAAGGCGACCAGCAGGAGCACTATTTCACCCTGTACGCGGACGCCCCCGAAACCCACGGTGAACTGGCCCGGATGGCATTGTTCGACTATGTGGCAAACAATACTGACAGGAAAAGCGGGCACGTCATCCGCGGAACGGACGGGCGCATCTGGGGCATCGACCACGGCCTGTGCTTTTCCGCAGCGTTCAAGCTGCGCACCGTCATCTGGGACTTCGCCGGCGACCCCATTCCAGACCACCTTCTTGACGACATCAGCCCGCTGGCCGACACTGTTCCAGCCGAGGTGGCGGAATTGCTGCATCCCGCGGAAGTGGCGGCCCTCCAGCGCCGGGTGCAGCACATGCTGCAGGAAAAGGCACTTCCCGTTGACCGCACGGGAATGCGCTACCCGTGGCCTCTGGTCTAGTTTCCTGACACCCCGGCCTGCGGGACACTTTGGGGTGCCTGGTCGGGCCCGCGCGCGTCCTGGCGCCCTTCGAGTGCGGCCGCAGCCGCCGGCGCCGCCTGCTCCAGGTACGCGCCGATGTGCTCCAGCAGGTATTGCTGCCCCAACACCGTGGGGTGGTCTCCGTCGGGGCCGATCAGGTCGTCAAAGTCGTCACTGATCCAGCCCTCGGCGATGGGATCCACGAACTCACCGCCCGCCCTTGCGGTGGCATTCCTGAGTTGGTCGCTGATGTCCACCAGCCCGGGGTCGGGCTGCGTGGTGTACGACGGCGGGCCCACCACGATCATCCGCGCCTCCGGGGCCAGGGTTTCTGCCCGGTCCAACGCTGCCAGGGCGGCGTCGCCGACGTCGGACGAGGCGTACCCAAGGTCGTTTTCCGAACCGAAGAAGACCACGATTCCAGTATCCGGGGTGACGAAGTCATCAACCTGGGTGCCAAACGTTCCGTTGTAGTCGCCCACGCTGAGGTATCCGCTTCCGTCCTCGGCTGCGTTGACGATCTCCAGGCCGGCCACGTCCGGGTCAGCGCGCATCAGCGCCGGCCAGGCCTGCTGCGGCGACGTGCCGTGGCCGGTGCTCAGCGAGTCCCCCACCACCACCACGCGCACCGGAGGCGCCGCCGCGGACGGGCGTGGCTGGGCTGCACTTCCCGATGTCGCAGCCAGGAGGAGGACGGCCACACCGGCGACCGCCAGGCGGCCGGGATGCACGTGCAGCAGCACTTTACTGTCCTGCATAGTCCCCCTCCCGCGGCCGGTTGTTCTCTTCCCCGTGTCCCATGGTAGGCAATGGTGGGAATACTGTAGGGCTTAGGTGACCAGGACAACAGGATGCACAGCGGTTGCACAGGAACCTTTAGGGCATTAGGTACCCAGAGGTCGGCGGCACTAGAACTTCCCGTACCGTGCGCGCGCCATGGAGTACACGCCAAAGCAGATGAACCCGGCGGCGATGGCGGCGAGGAGGAACACGCCGTACGGTTGAGCGCCCAAGGTCTTCAGGCCACCGTCGAGGCCGGAGGACTTGGACGGATCGGCGGTTACGGCCGCCACGATGACAAGGACACCCACGACGGCGAGCACCACACCTTTGGCTGCGTATCCTATGGTGCCCAGCCACTCCACCACGGTCCGCGCGGTGCCGGGGTCCTGCAGGTCCGCCATGAACTTCCGCGAGATCCCCTTGTAGGCGTAATAGGCTCCGGCCCCGATGACCGCCAGCCCCAGGACCACCACGATCACTACCCCGGCGGGTGCCCCCAGCAGCTTCGCGGTGAAGTCGCTGGCCGACTGGCTGGAGTTCTTGCTGCCTCCGGCGGCGAAGACGGCGAAGGTGAACGCGAGGAAGCCGAACACCACGGCTTTCCCGCCTGCCTCGGCCGCGTTCTTCAGCTTCTTACCGGACTCCTGCTCAGTGCGCGCCCCAACCACCGCCTCGCTGACCATCCAGAGGGCGAGCGCCGCACAGGCAACCGCGCCGGCCCACAGCAGGATTCCGCCGCCCGGCTTGGACGCCAGCGTGGCAATGGCCCCGCTCTGGTCCGCTTCTCCGCCCTGGCCGCCGCTTAGCTGCAGGGCGATGGCGCCGATCAGGATGTGGACCAGGCCGATGAAGACATACCCGGCACGGGCCAAAACGCGCACCGCCGGGCTGCGCCCGGCCGACGCCGCCCCGGATACTGCCCGGTTTGCTCCTTGCGACGCGTTGCCCATGGCCGGCCTCCACCTATGTAGTTGATCTCCTGTTCCCCGGGCGGCTGTGCATGCCCAGCCGGGGAATGCTTCAGTGTAGATCCGTCAGCGCCGTCCCAACAGCTCCGGGAAAGTTCCGGCCCTTCGCCGATGCCGACTACAGTCGAACCGGTGCAAGCCAAACAGAACGAAGAGGAATTGACCACGCTGGATGCAGCCGGATCCGCCGCTGACCACGCCCAGGACGGCTTCGTCCGCGTGCGGGGCGCCCGCGAAAACAACCTGCGGAACATCAGCGTGGACGTGCCGCGGGATGCGATCGTGGCCTTCACCGGGGTCTCCGGCTCGGGTAAATCGTCCCTTGCGTTCGGCACCATTTACGCGGAAGCGCAGCGCCGGTTCTTCGAATCGGTGGCGCCCTACGCCCGCCGCCTCATCCAGCAGGGCCACAACCCCAAGGTGGACCTGATCACCGGGCTGCCGCCCGCCGTCGCGCTCCAGCAGCGCCGGGGAACTGCCAGCTCCAGGTCCACCGTGGGCACCGTCACCACGCTGTCCAACTCCCTGCGCATGCTGTTTTCCCGCGCCGGCAGCTACCCGGAGGGCGCAGCGCCGCTGGACTCGGACGCTTTCTCCCCCAACACCGCAGCAGGCGCCTGCCCGGAATGCCATGGCCTGGGCACGGCCCACACCGTCAGTGAAGCATCCCTCGTTCCGGACCCGTCCCTCAGCATCCGTGACGGGGCGATCGCTGCCTGGCCCGGCGCCTGGCAGGGCAAGAACCTGCGCGACATCCTGACCCACCTGGGCTACGACGTGGACATCCCCTGGCGGCAGTTGCCCCGGAAACAGCGGGACTGGATCCTGTTCACCGAAGAACAGCCGGTGGTGGAAGTGACACCCCAGCGGGACCGCGTGGCCAAGCCCTACAAGGGAAGGTTCTGGAGCGCCAAGAGCTACGTCATGCACACCCTGCTCGATTCCAAAAGCCCCGCCATGCGGGACAAGGTGCTGCGCTTCATGGAAACAGGGCCCTGCCCGCGTTGCGGCGGAACCGGGCTCAGGCCCGAGGCCCTTGCGGTGACCTTCGCCGGGCACACCATCGCCGGGCTCAATGCAGTGCCCATGACCGATCTCGCGAACATCATCCGTCCCACCACCACACTGGCCAGTGCAGGGACAGCGTCCCGGAAGCAGTCATCGGAATCCAACGAAGTTGCTGTGGCGATCACCCGCGACCTGCTCCACCGCATTACCGTCCTGCTGGACCTGGGCCTGGGCTACCTGGCGCTGGGACGGGCGACCCCTACGCTGTCGCCCGGGGAGATGCAGCGGCTGCGGATCGCCACCCAGTTGCGCTCAGGGCTCTTCGGGGTGATCTATGTCCTGGATGAGCCATCGGCAGGGCTGCACCCGGCGGATGCCGAGCCCCTCCTCGCCGTCCTGGACCAGCTCAAGTCGTCCGGCAACTCGGTCTTCGTCGTGGAACACAACATGGACCTGGTCCGCCGGGCGGACTGGCTTGTGGACGTGGGGCCACGCGCCGGTGAGGACGGCGGAGAGGTGCTGTACAGCGGGCCGGTGCAGGGCCTCGATGCCGTGCCGGAATCCGTGACGCGGCCCTTCCTGTTTCCCGGTGGAGGAAGCCGGTCCGAAGCAGCGGCGGCGGACGGCCGCGGCGATGATACCCGGCGTACGGCGTCCGGGTGGCTGGAGTTGCGTGGCGTCAGCCGCCACAACCTCCAGGATCTGGACGCTTCCTTTCCGCTCGGCGTCCTGACGGCGGTCACGGGCGTCTCGGGCTCGGGAAAGTCGACGCTCGTCAGCCGCGTCCTGGCCGATGTTGCCGGCGCCGCCCTGCACAAGGGCGCCGAATCCGGGGCAGGCACACCTGACGGGCAGGAGGAGGACGTCGAGGACCAGGGCGGACCGCTGACAGTGGGCAACGTGTCCGGGCTGGAGCGGATCGACCGCCTGGTGAAAGTGGACCAGAAACCGATCGGGCGCACGCCCCGCTCCAACCTGGCCACCTACACGGGACTGTTCGATGCCGTCCGCAAGGAATTCGCCGCCACGGACGCCGCCAAAAGCAGGGGGTTCGGCGCCGGGCGTTTCTCCTTCAACGTGGCCGGTGGCCGCTGCGAGACCTGCCAGGGCGAAGGCTTCGTTGCCGTGGAACTGTTGTTCCTGCCCGGCAGTTACGGTCCGTGCCCGGAATGCAACGGCACGCGGTACAACCCCGCCACCCTGGAAGTTACGTATCAGGGGATGAACATCGCCGACGTCCTGGGCATGACGGTCACCGCAGCCGCCGGTTTCCTGGCAGACGTACCCGCTGCGGCCCGGGCCCTGCAGACCCTCCAGGAAGTGGGCCTGGGCTACCTCCGGCTGGGCCAGCCCGCCACGGAACTTTCGGGCGGCGAGGCGCAGCGGATCAAGCTGGCCACTGAACTGCAGCGGGCCCGGCGCGGGCACACCCTGTACCTGCTGGATGAGCCCACCACGGGCCTGCACCCTGCCGATGTCCAGCTCCTGATGGCGCAGTTGAACCGGTTGGTGGACGCCGGGAACACCGTGGTCGTGGTGGAACATGCCATGGACGTGGTGGCCGCCGCCGACTGGGTGATCGACCTTGGACCCGCCGGTGGCGACGCCGGCGGCAGGATTGTCGCCGCCGGCGGCCCGGACGCCGTCGCACGTTCCCAAAGCAGCCGCACAGCTCCGTACCTCGCGGAAGCGCTGCGCGCAGCGGGACGCGGCAACGGGAAGTAGGGCAGGCGCTCTTGCCGTAGCGCGTGCAGCGGCGTAGGACAATGGAATGCGTACCCGACCGATGGCGCCCGACCAGGACATCCTTCACGGCCGCGTGGCCGTGGTGACCGGCTCATCGCGTGGGCTCGGGTTTGCCCTGGCCGGCGCGCTGGGCCGCCACGGCGCCACGGTGGTGCTGGCCGCCAGGTCGGACGACGGCGTTGCGGCCGCCGTCCGCCGCCTGCGCGCCGAGGGCATCGCGGCATCGGGCCGGCGCTGCGATACGGCCAACCTGGCAGAGGTAGAGGCTCTCCGGGACGAGGCCCTGGGCCTGGGACCTCTGGACATCTGGATCAACAACGCCGGAACATCGGGGGTTTACGGTCCCACGGCGTGGACGCCGGTCGAGGACTTCACGAACGTGGTGCGCACCAACATCCTTGGCACGTTCCACGGCTCCCGGGTGGCGTTGCCGGTGTTCCTGGAGCAGGGCCACGGTGACCTGGTGAACCTTTACGGCCAGGGCGACCTCGGTCCGGTGGCCCTGCAGAACGCCTACGCATCAAGCAAACGGTGGGTCCGCCAGTTCACGGAAACCCTGCGGCTGGAGGCCAAAGGCACCGGCGTGCGGGTGCACGGCATGAACCCGGGCCTGGTGGAGACCGCCCTCCTGGGGCGGGTGACGTCGCAGGAGGGCTACCAGAAGCGCCTTTCCGGGCTCCAGGTGGTGGTGGGACTGTGGGGGCAGAAACCGGATGAAGCGGCACGGCCCATCGTGGACCTGGTGACCTCCAATGCCGCCGAGTTCCGGTTCCTGACCCGGCGGCGGATGGTCACCCACGGCTTGCGCAACGTCCTGGCCGGCCGCCTGCGCAAGGCAAACAGGATGCCGCTGGAGGTCACCGTACTGGAGGCTCCCGGCCCGTCCCTGCCCTGACGCTGCCCGGTCGAGTCCCGGGCCGCCGTCGGACGCCCACAAGGTTGCCGCAGGCAAATACCGGCCCGGCTATGGACTCTTGGGCGGGGCCCAACCAGACTGTCTACAACAGCCGGCCAGGTGCGCCGGAATAGACGTCACTTTCGATGGGGTCGTTGGGCGGCTGCATCTATTGGGGTTGTACCGTGACGCCGCGCGGCGGCGCCGAAAGGACCTGGTCATGCCGGACTTTGCACCGTTCTTTCCACTGATCGCCATCATCCTGGGAGTCCTCGTTGCCATTGGCTTTGCGTGGGTGGCCACGAAGCTGATGTGGAAGGTGGCGGAGCCAAACGAGGCTCTGATCATTTCCGGACTGACCCGGGGAACCCTGGAAACGCGGGAAGGAATGGACTTCAAGATTGTCACCGGCAAGGGCGCCCTGGTCCTTCCCGGGCTCCAGACGGTGCGGCCACTGTCACTGACGCTGAACGAGACGGAGCTCAAGGTTTCCTGCGTGACCTCGCAAGGTATCCAGGTGATCGTGGAGGGCGTTGTCATTTACAAGATCGGTGATGCGCCGCCCTTCATTGCCAATGCCGCCCGCCGTTTCCTGGGCCAGCAGCCAAAGATGGAAAGCCAGGTTTACAACGTCTTCGAGGGCCACCTGCGGTCCATTATCGGCAGCATGACCGTGGAGGAAATCATCCGCGAACGGGACAAACTCGCTTCCCAGGTGCGCAGCGCCAGCGGCGTGGAGATGGAGAAGCTGGGCCTCGTGGTGGACTCACTGCAGATCAAGGACCTGCAGGACCCCACCGGTTACATCCAGAACATCGCAAAGCCGCATATCGCCCAGGTGAAGATGGAAGCCAGGATCGCCGAGGCCACCCGGAACCGGGAGGCGGCGGAAAAGGAGGCGGAAGCGGCGGCACTGATCGCCGACGCGCAAAGCGTCTCGGCCATCCGGCAATCGGTGGCCCAGGCCAACGCCGAGCGGGCCCGGGCCAATGCCGCCCAGGCCGGCCCGCTGGCAGAAGCCACCGCGCGGCAGCAGGTGGTGGTCCAGGAAACCGAAGTTGCCAAGCTTGAAGCGGACCGGGAAGAGCAGAAGCTGCAGACCAGTATCCGCAAGCCTGCCGATGCCAAGGCCTACGCCAAACGCACGGATGCCGAGGGCCAGAAGGCGGCAGACATCAGCGCCGCCGAGGCCCTGGCCCGCCGCACCGAGCTTGAGGCCCAGGCCAACGCCCGCCGGACCGAAGTAACGGCGCAGGCCAACGCCACGGCGGCGGCAGCCGCGGCCGGAGCCACCAAAGTCACCGGTGAGGCCGAGGCGGCCGCCACCAGGGCAAAGGGCGACGCTGCTGCCTCAGCGATCAAAGCCAAGGCCCTGGCCGAGGCGGACGGCATCAAGGCCCGGGCCGAGGCACTCGCCACCAACCAGGACGCGGTCATCTCCCAACAGCTCGCCGAGAACATGCCGGCCATCATTGCCGCAGCGGCCGAGCCGTTCTCCCATGTGGGCCACATGACCGTCCTGAACGGCGGCGAGGGCGTCAACAAGATGCTCGGCGGAATCCTGGCCCAGGCGGGTGATTACCTGCCGGCCCTCCGGTCCGCGCTGAAGAACGGCAAGGACGCCAAGCACCCACCCACCGCCTCCGGGTCGTAGCAACCCCATGAGAAGGGATGTAGACCGGCGCCTGACCGGGAAGATAGGCCGGGTGACCGGACGCATCGGCCCGGGCACCATCGGAGAAGTCATGCTGCCCTACCTCGGCGGCACCATGGCGTTCCACGCCCATCCATACGACAAGCACAGTGACTATCCGGTGGGCACGGAGGTGTTGGTGATCTACTTCGAGCCGCCGCAGACCGTGTTCGTGGAGGAACTGCCGGACGTCTTGAAGCACATCTAGTGACGCCCGGCAGCGTCCTGCACGCCGGGAACTAGCGTCCGCCCTCCATTTTGCGGCTGCGCTGTTCCTGCGCCATCGGCCCATAGGGGTAGACACCTGCCGCGGGCTGGCTCGCCTCGGTGAGCCGGTTGACCTCGTCCGCGCTGAGGACCAGGTCAGCGGCCGCCATGTTGTCGGCAAGCTGCTCCGTGGAGCGGGCCCCCAGGATGACCGAGGTCACGGCGGGGCGGTCCACCAGCCAGGCAAGGGCCACCTGGGACGGGCTCACGCCGTGGTCGGCCGCGATGCCTTGCACAGCATCAATCACAGTCCACGTGCGGGGATTGTCATTGCGCGCCTTCCAGGCCTCCATGCCGCGGCTGGGATTCTCCCCCAGCCGGGTGGCCCCGGAGGGGCTCTGATCGCGCCGGTACTTCCCGGACAGCCATCCGCCGCCCAGGGGCGACCACGGCAGCAGGCCGATTCCGGCGTCCAGCGCGGCCGGAACGATCTCGAACTCGATGTCCCTGACCAGGAGGCTGTACTGCGGCTGCAGGCTGACGGGCAGGTTCCAGCCCTGGCCGCGGGCCACGTGGACGGCCTTCGTCAGCTGCCAGCCCAGGAAGTTGGAGAACCCGTAATAGGCAATTTTGCCGCGGGTCACCGCATCGTCCAGGAACCGGAGGGTTTCCTCCAACGGCGTGATGGGGTCCCACGCGTGCATCTGGTACAGATCAATCTGTTCCACGCCCAGGCGGCGTAGGGAATCATCCAGGGCGCGGGTCAGGTGCCGGCGGGAGGTTCCGACGTCGTTCGGTGCCGTTCCCATGGGAAAGCGCCCCTTGGTGGCGATCACCGCAGTATCCCGGAGGCCGGGCCGCGCGGCCAGCCAGCGCCCGATGATTCCTTCGGAGACGCCGGAGCTGTAGACGTCGGCGGTATCGATGAAGTTGCCGCCCGCAGCAAAGTAGCTGTCCAGGATGGCGTGGGAAGTCTCCTCGGTCGCTTCCGCGCCGAAGGTCATGGTGCCCAGCGCGAAGCTGGTGACGACGGCGCCGCTGTGGCCCAGGGTTCTGTGCTGCATGGTGTGTCCTCGTGTTCAGTTGCGGGTGGGGGAAACGGTGCGTGCCGCCGCGTCCGTGGTGGTGGTGCGGATCCGGTAGAGGCTGGTGGTGGCGGTCAGGTAAAGGTCCTGCCCGTCGGGGCCGCCGAAACACAGGTTGGAGACGGTCTCGGGCACCTGGATGGTGTGCAGGAGTTCAAAGGACGGCGAGTAGATCCGGACGGACGGGCCGGCCGAGGTCCAGATCCGTCCCTCGACGTCCACCCGCAGCCCGTCTGCCACCGCGCCGTCCTCCAGCTCAAGGGTGCCGGTCCTGGGGCCGCAGTGGCCGTTGCTCACGGCGTAGGTGGCGATCCGCAGGGGAACGCCGTAGCCGCTGCCTGCCGTATCCGCGACGTAGAGGACTGATTCGTCCGGCGAGAAAGCCAGCCCGTTGGGGTGCACCAGGTCCGTCACCACCGGCGTCAGTGCTCCGGAGGCTGGCTCGAAGCGGAACACGTTGCAGCCCCCGTATTCCTGTTCGCCCTCATGCCCTTCCGTTGTTCCCGGAAGGATGCCATAAGGCGGGTCGGTGAACCAGATGCTGGCGTCGCGGGCAACCACCACATCGTTGGGCGAATTCAGCCGGCGGCCCTGGAAGGAGTCAACCAGGCCGGTGACCGTCCCGCCGCTGTCGCGCTCCACCCGGCGCCGGCCGTGGCTGCACTGCACCACGCTGCCGTCCGCGTCGAGGGTGCGCCCGTTGGTGAACTCCACACCGGTTGCATAGTCCTGCGTCACCCCTGTGTCCGGGTGGAACTCCAGGATGCGGTCGTTGGGGATATCGCTCCAACGCACCGTCTGCGACGACGGGACCCACAGTGGTCCCTCCGCCCAGACCGTGCCGGTAAACAAGCACTCCAGCGCGCCCGTCGTTAGTCCGTCACCCATGAAATAGCCCCTTCGCGGTCCAGGTTGCTGCCGTGTCCAGGGAAGCTGGGAAACGGCTTTCCCTTCACCCTAGCCCCAGGACTGGCCGAAGGTCCGCGGGACGCGCAAGCCGCCGCAACCGGTCTTCGCGGCGAAAGACCATGGATGCCTGGTGTGGTGACGCGGGGACAGGCAGTGGCTAGGATCGAGGTTCCACGGTCAGTCAATTGACGGTTTGGCGCCCTTCATCCCCGCGAGGCCGCCATGTGAGCAGGGAGGCCATCATGGATCTCACCCAGTACCCGCTTGATCCCTTTCCGCAGTATGAACACATGCGGACCTCGGCTCCTGTCTTCCGGGATGACGTGACCGGAAGCTGGCACGTGTTCCGGTACAGCGACGTGCAGCGGGTGTTGTCCGAGCACGCCACTTTCTCCTCCCGCATGGGTGGTGATAATCCGTCCGGTACCGGCCAGCTGTTCGCGTCCAGCCTGATCACCACCGATCCCCCACGGCACCGCCAGCTGCGTTCCCTGGTCACGCAGGCTTTCACGCCAAAAGCCGTTGACGCCCTGGCTCCCCGCATTACCGGACTCACCGAGGACCTCCTGGGCGGAATCGCCGCCGGCGGAAACGCAGACCTGATCAGGGACCTGGCCTACCCGTTGCCGGTGATCGTGATCTCCGAGCTGATGGGCATCCCCGCGGAGGACCGTGAACGCTTCAAGCACTGGTCCGACGTGATCGTGAGCCAGACCCGTACCGGGCCGGCCGGGGCCAACCAGGACGCCACCACGTCAGAGATGGTGGAGTACTTCCTCGCCCTGATCGAGCGGCGCAGGAGCCGGCCGGGCACGGACCTCATCAGCACCCTGCTGGCCGCTGAAATCGACGGCCACAAGCTGACAGTTCCGGAACTGCTCGGCTTCTGCAGCCTGCTCCTGGTAGCCGGCAATGAGACCACCACCAACCTGATCGGCAATGCCGTCCTGTCCCTGGCCGAGGTGCCCGGCGCCCTCGGCCGCCTCCGCGACGATCCGGCCCTGGTTCCGCAGGCACTTGAAGAAGTGCTCCGCTTCCGGTCGCCGGTCCAGTCCATGTACCGGGTGACGGTGGCGGAGACGGCCCTGGGTGACCGGCTGCTGCCCGCCGGCTCACCGGTGGTGGCCTGGATCGGTTCCGCCAACCGCGACGAACAGCAGTTCCCGCGGGCCGCTGAGTTCGACGTCGACCGAAACCCGAACAGGCACCTCGCGTTCGGCCACGGCATCCACTTCTGCCTGGGCGCGCCGCTCGCCCGGCTGGAGGCCAGGATTGCGCTCGAAGCCCTGCTCAACCGCCTGCCGGGACTGTCCGTGGCTCCCGGCGCCGAACTGGAGCGGATGGACAGCAGCATCGTTTACGGGCTGAAGGAACTCCCCGTCACCTGGCAGCCGGCCTGACGTGGCCTGGCGCCGGATCCAGGCCGTCCTGTGTGTTTGGGCTAACGGGACGTGCCGGTTTTCGCGGCGTACTCGGTGGCCTGGGAACTGACCTGGCGGATGTAGGCGCTGGACTGGTTGTAGGCGTAAATAGCCGCTGTCCATCCCTGGGCCGTGCTGAGGTCCCGGCCCCGGCCGCACAGGTAGGTTGCCGCGCCCAGCGCGGCATCATCGATGTTGAACGGGTCCGCCGTCCCGTCCCCGTTGCCGTCCCTGCCGGCGATCCGCCAGGTCGAAGGAATGAACTGCATGGGTCCCACCGCGTGGTCCCAGCTGGCGTCGCCGTCCAGTGCGCCGCCGTCGGTGTCCGCGATGGCGGCGAATCCCGCCCCGTTGAGGCTGGGCCCCACGATGGGGCCGCTGGCCTGGCCGGTGGCGCTCAGGCTGCCGCCGCCGTAAGTGCCGTGGGCGGACTCGACGAAGCCGACGGCGGCCAGCGTGTTCCAGCCGATTCCACAGGTGGGCGCGGATTCATTGGCAGCGGCGGCCGCGCCGACGTAGGCCCGCAATGCCCGTGCCGGGATTCCGGTTTGGGCGGCAGCCGTGCCAAGCCATTGGGCGTCCGGGCTCGGCGTGACGTCCACAGCGGTGGCGATACCTCCGGGCCCGGCCTGGAGCTTCACGCCCGCGCGCGGCGGCAGATAGGCGGATACCTGCGTTCCGGCGCCGGGCTGTCCCAACAGCCAGAAAGAGAAGGCTGCGCTGGCACACGCCACGAACAGGCTGAAGACCACAAAGCGTTTTACACGGAGCACTGACCCATCAAACCACCCCCTCCTCCCGCTCCCCGGTACCATCAGGCATGGGCAGGAGGAATTACCTGATCGAAGGTGGCTCCGGTACGGGCAAGACCGCGGTCTGTCATGAGTTGCGGCGCCGCGGCTACCACGCCATCAACGGCGACCGTGAACTCGCCTACCAAGGTGATCCGGGCACTGGCGAACCGGTCCTGGGCGTCACCGGCGTGGCGGCGCACAGGCACCACCTCTGGCGGGTTGCCGACGTGCGCGCCTTGGCCGCGGACCGGCAGCACGCGGTGACGTTCTTCTGCGGCGGGTCCAGGAACCTTGCCGAATTTGTCGACGTTTTCGACGCCGTCTTCGTCCTTGAGGTGGACCTGCACACGTTGGACCGGCGCCTCAACCGACGCCCGAAGGATGAGTGGGGTGGACGGCAGGAGGAACGGCAGCTCATCGAACACCTGCACGAAACACGAGAAGAGATCCCGCCGGGCGGCATCGCGATTGACGCCACTGTGCCGCTCCCCCACGTCGTGGACACCATCCTCCAGCACGTCCGGGCGGCCGGGTCGGCCTAGGCGTCCCGGTGCGGAGTACTGCTTGTCACGGCCGACGGCGGGTCAGCGCACCACCGTGCGGTGACCGGCGTCCAGCCTGCTGGTCCAGCCCCGCGAATCGAGGTGTTCCAGCAGTGGAACCGCAACCCGGCGGGTGGTGCCGAGGGCCTGGCGAGCCTGGCTTGTCGTGAACGGCTGGTCCAGCCCGGCGAGGGTGCGCATGGCCAGTGCCGGGGCCGAAGGGAGCAAAACCACCCCGTCGCGCAGCCGCAGGATGCGGGCGGCGCGTTCAGCAGCAGCAAGCTCGCGGGCCCCCAGGCCAAGGGCAGCCAGCTCGTCCGCTTCCGGGGCGCGGAAGGCGTCTGCGCCGAGCCGGCCCTCCAGAACCGCAATGGCCGGCTCGATGGGCCCGAGGTTGCCCCCGCTGCCGGGCATCCGGACGTGCCCGCCGTCCTGTTCGAGCCCGGCTCCGGAGATCACATGGGACAGCAGCCTCGCGTCGGGCAGTTTCAGCAGGTCGCGCGCCGCGCCCATGGAAACTCCGGGGGCCAGGGCGTCCCGCTCCTGCAGCACCTGCACTGCACTGCGCAGTTGATGCTGCCAGGCTTCAAGGACGGGAGCGTGCACCCACCAGTCGTCGATGACCTTGACGCCGTCGGGGGCCGCCGTGCCGTTGCCGGAGAGCAGGCCGAGCCGGCGCAGGTGATCCGCCTGGACAGCCTTGCGGGCCGCCACCTCTCCCAGGACGTCGCCGGCGGGATCCATTCCCGCGAGGCGCTCCGCCCAATGGGCGCCGTCGCCGCGCCGCCGCAGCGCGGGCGGGTCCGCGTCGAGGACACGGGCACCGCCGAGCACCGAGCGGCTCCCTGGATCGCGCAGCACCAGCCGGTCCCCCAGGACGAGAGGCAGGTGCCTGTCGAGGACCAGACGGGCATGGTCGGGTCCGAAAGGGCGCAACCGGGCCGACACGGACGCCGTTCCGACGTGCACCATGAGCTGCTCGGGTACCTCCGTATAGGCCACCCCGGTGGTGCGCTGAATGCCTGCCACTGCGGTGGTGGGCCATGCGTCCGGTGTGACCAGCGCGTCGCCGCGCCGGATGTCCGCTGCGGCGACGTCGCGCAGGTTCAATGCCACGCGGCTGACCGGTTCCACTGAAGGGTAGGACGTGTCACGGCTCTGCAGGCCGCGGACCACCACGGCCCGGCTGCCGGCGTGCCCGAGCAGTTCCAGCCGGTCGCCCTGGGCCAGCGTTCCTGCCGCCAGGGTTCCGGTCACCACGGTTCCGGAACCGGTGATGGTAAACGAGCGGTCCACCCACAACCTGACCCGCCCGGTGGTGACCGGGGCAGGCACCCGGGCTAGGACGTCGTCGAGCGTTGCCCGTAACTCCGGAAGCCCGGTCCCGTCGATGGCGGACACCACCACCGCGGGAGCATCCCGCAGCCCTGTCCCGGCAAGCTCTGCGCGGGTCCGCGAGAGCACGTCTGCAACCTGCTGCCCTGTGGCCCGGTCTGCCCGGCTCAGCACCACGACGCCGTGGTCGATGCCCAACGCAGCGACGGCGTCCCGGTGGTCGCTGGACTGGGCCTGCCAGCCCTCGTCCGCGGCCACCACGAAGCAGACCACCGGCGCCGGCCCAATGCCGGCCAGCATGTTTCCGAGGAACCGTTCGTGGCCGGGTACGTCGACGAACGCAACATCCTGCCCGGAGGGCAACGTGGTCCAGGCGTAGCCAAGGTCGATGGTCAAGCCGCGGCGGCGTTCTTCCTCCCAGCGGTCCGGTTCCATGCCGGTGAGGGCACGGACCAGGGTGCTTTTACCGGAATCGACGTGTCCGGCTGTGGCAACGACGTGCACCGCTCAGCCCGCCCTGCCGGCATCCGCGGCTTCGAGGCTTGCCAACGCCTCCCGTACGGCCGCGGCGATCCGGGCGTCGTCCCGTTCGGGGACGCACCGCAGGTCAACCAAACAGAAGCCGTCGTGGACGCGCGGCAGCACGGCCGGATCCCCGGTCCGCAGGAGCCGGGCGACGCCTTCCGGGAGCCGGAGTGCCCACCCGGCCAGGGGAACCCCCGGGGCACCTCCGCCGCCTACCCTGCCGTCATGCGGGACCACGGCTGCACCAAGTTCCCGGGCCAGCCGGTCAGTTCGGCGGCGCAGCTGCCCGGCGTCGGCGTGCAGCGCCTGGACGACCGGCGGCGGGCCGCCGGCAACGGTCGCCTCCAGGGCGGCAAGGGCAAGTTTGTCGGCCCTGACCGCGCGGGCCAGCGGGTGGCGCGCCAGCCGCGCGATGACTTCCCTGCGGCCCAGCAGCAGGCCGGCCTGGGGGCCGCCCAGCAGTTTGTCGCCGCTGGCAATCACGACGTCGGCCCCACTCGCCAAAGCGGTGGCGGCATCCGGTTCATCCGGCAGGAACGGGTCCGGTGCCAGCAGTCCGCTGCCGAGGTCAGCCACGAGGGGTACCCCGTTGCCGGCAGCCAGCCGGCTCAGCTCAGCCATGGGAACAGCCGAGGTAAAGCCGTCAACACGGAAATTGCTGGGGTGGACCTTGAGGATGCACCCGGTATCCGGTCCGAGCGCCCCGGCGTAGTCATGGAGGTGGGTCCGGTTGGTGGTGCCCACCTCGCGAAGCCTGGCGCCTGTGGATTCCATCAGGTCGGTGAGCCTGAACCCGGCACCGATTTCCACCAGTTCGCCCCGGCTCAGCACCACCTCGCGGCCGGCCGCCAGGGCCGTCGTGGCGAGCACCAGTGCTGCCGCTCCGTTGTTCACCACCAGCGCGTCCTCGGCCGCAGGACATGCAGCGAGGAGGGCGGCGCGGGCTCCGGCGCCGCGGCGTGAACGGCTGCCGTCCGACAGGTCTAGCTCCACGTCCACGTAGCCGCTGGCCGCGACGAGGGCGGCAACAGCGCCTTCGGAAAGCGGCGCACGCCCCAGGTTGGTGTGCACGATGACACCGGTGGCGTTCAAGACCGGGCGCAGGGTTGTTGCCGTCCGGGCAGCGACGGCAGCCAGCAGGACAGGTTCCACCTGGCCGGCCGGGAGCCCGCCGCTCCGGGCCTGCTCCTGGACATCCCGGACGAGTTCGCGGATGATGCGCCCGTTCAGCCGGGTGCGGGCCTCGCGGACCGCCGGCAGTGCCAGCAGGTCATTCGTGCGGGGAATCAGGCGCCGGGGATCGACCTGGTCCACAGCCCTCCTCGTATCGCGGCATTCGTTGCCGAAAGTTGGCGGTGGCGGACGGGAATCGAACCCGCCAGGCCGAGATGCTCAGCCGCACCGGTTTTGAAGACCGGGGGGCCCACCAGGACCCGGACGCCACCGCGCCTCAATATAGCAGGGTTGCCTTGAAGGTACGCTGGGCAGGTGAATGAGGCCCAGACGTCAATCCAGCAACTCGATGCAGGTGCCGCCGGCGCAGTCCGGCTCACCGACTATGCCCACGGGGGTGGCTGCGCCTGCAAAATTCCTCCGGGCGAGCTCGAAGACGCGGTCCGTGGCCTGATCGGCCAGCCCGGAGCCGAGGTACTGGTGGGCCTCGACACTGGCGACGACGCGGCGGCGGTCCTGGTGCGTGAGGACCTTGCCGTCCTGACCACGGCGGACTTTTTCACTCCCGTGGTCAACGACGCCTTCGACTGGGGCCGGATCGCCGCAGCCAATGCGCTCTCGGACATTTACGCCATGGGCGGCCGGCCAATCACGGCGATCAACCTCATCGGCTGGCCCCGGGGCGTCCTCCCCATGGAGCTGATGACCGAAGTCCTGCGCGGCGGGCTGAGCGTAGCCTCGCAGGCGGGTTGTCCGGTTCTTGGGGGCCACTCAATTGATGACCCTGAACCAAAGTACGGCATGGCAGTGACGGGCGTGGCCCATCCGGACCGTTTGCTGCGCAACGATGCCGCCCGGCCCGGACTGCCCATCACGCTCACCAAGCCAATCGGCGTCGGACTTCTCAACAACCGGCACAAGCAGACCGGCGAGGTGTTCCCTGAAGCCGTGGAAACCATGGCTGCCCTGAACCGCGACGCGGCCGACGCCGCGGTGGCTGCCGGTGTCAGGGCGGCAACCGACGTGACAGGTTTCGGCCTCCTGGGCCACCTCCACAAAATGGTGCGCGCGTCGGACGTGGGGGCCGTGATCGACCTGAAGGCCGTGCCGCTGATCGACGGCGCCCGCCAGGCGCTCCGTGATGGCTTCATTTCCGGCGGGAGCCGGCGCAACCTGGAGTGGGTGCGTCCGCACGTCAGCACCGCGGCAGGCATCACCGACGACGACCTGCTGCTCCTGGCTGATGCGCAAACCTCCGGCGGCCTGCTGGTGGTTGGTGAGCTGCCGGGGCATCCCGTGATCGGCCATACCACCGCGGGGCGGGGCATCGAGATCCGCTGATTCCGAACGCCTGCGGAGGCGCCCTTGTCAGCTCCCGGTGGTAATCGCGTCGCCGGTGACGCCGGCTGCGCGGCGGGCCGCCAGCCGGTTCTTCTGCGGTTCAATCGTGTACCGCGGATCCCTGGCCGACTCAAGGCCGGCCTCGAACACGCCAAACCGGGTCAGCGCTGATGCGGAAAGCAGGGCCAGCCCCGAAACGGCCGCCACGATGCGGTGCCTTCCGCCCAGGAGTGTCCCCAGGCCGCCGGCAACAGCCAGCCGTTCGCTCCACTTCAGCATTGCTCCGGCCTTGCCCTGGTGAAGTGGCTCAGCAGCCACCGGATCCATCCGGCGTTCCATCACCTTCATGGCCACCACGTCACCCAGGACACCGAGCACGGCGAGGTTACGTGCAGGACCCGTCTCGCGGACCGGCGTGGTGACCATGGCCAGCCCGGCGGACGCCAGGCACGCGGAACTCACGAAGACGAAGGGCAGCTCTTCATGGGCAGCGTTCCACGTTGGCGTGGCGGTGTCGCCCAGCAGGACGGCAGTGTAGGCCGCCAGTGGTCCAGCGAAGACCGCAGCTTCGATGCCGGCGGGTCCTTCGACGGCCTGCAGCACGTTGCGCAGGGGGCCGAGCGGCAGCCGGTTTCCACTCATGCGGTCGATCTCCGCGACGGCCGCCACACCCGCTCCGGCGCTGAACGCACTCAGGATCCACGAACCCACGCTCATGGGGGACGTAACCTTGAAGGTCCGCAGCATGTGCAGGAAGCGCTCCGGCCGGCCCAGGTCCTTCACCAAGGCAACCGCCCCGGCGCTTACCGCGGTGAGGGCGCCCAGCCGGGCATTCCGGCGAAGCACGGGCCGCCCGGTCAATTGTCCGCCGGCGGCCAGGAGGGCCGAGCCTGCCGCCACACCACCGAGGAAGAGGTAGATGGCGACGTCATCGCCCCATGGTGCGGGTTTCACCACGGGACGGCCGTAGTAGGAGCTGAATTCCGGCTCCGGGACCATGGGCATCTCGCGGCTGCCGTCGCCGTTGTCCCGGCGCCGTCCAGTGCCGCGTTTGCCGCCCTCCCGCCGTCGCCGGGCGGGTTCCGATGGCCGGAAACTGTCGAATTCGGAAAGTGTCACGCGCGTCCTCCCAGGAAGGCAAGTGCAGCTGCAGCGGCCATGCCCGCTACCGCCATACCGGCCCGCCGGTACATCTTCGGCAGATCAGCGGTGGGGACCCGCGGGTCCGGCGGTAGCCCGTAGACTTCCGGTTCGTCCAGCAGCAGGAAGACAGATCCGGTGCCGCCGACGCCGTCGTTCTCGTTCGCACCGTAGAGCCGCGCCTCGGTGAGGCCCTTCGCGTGCAGGTCTGCCACCCGCTCACGGGCCGCCTCCACCATGTCGTCGTGGTCGCCGAACTTGATGGACGTCGTCGGGCATGCTTTGGCGCAGGCCGGCGTCTCGTCCGCCACCAGTCGGTCGTAACAGAGGGTGCACTTCTGGGCGATGCCCGCGTTCGGGACCTCGGGGTGCGCGGCGTGCTGGTCTTCCCTGCTGGTAGAGACCTTGACCGTGCCGTTGCTGCGGCGTTCGATGACGCCGAAGGGGCACCCGGCCACGCAGGTTCCGCAACCGTTGCAGACGTCGTCCTGGACCACCACGGTGCCGAACTCGGTCCGGAACAGCGCCCCGGTGGGACACACATCAAGGCACCCCGCGTGCGTGCAGTGCTTGCAGACGTCGGAGGACATCAGCCACCGGAAGTCTGCCGTGTCCGGCGGCGTGGTGTCCGCTTCCGCAAGGTCCGCCGGGACGGATGCTGCCGGAGCCGGAGGACCGATGCGGGGCATTCCCAGGCTGACCAGGGCCCGCCCCGATTCCCGGGCCTCCACAATGCGGTCCTGGCCCTGCTCAATGAACGCGACATGCCGCCAGGTGCTGGCGCCCAGGGATCCGGTGTTGTCATAGGAAGACCCGAGGAGTTCCAGGTTCCCGTCCTGCGGATTGTGGTTCCACTCCTTGCAGGCAACTTCGCAGGCCTTGCAGCCGATACAAATCGAGGTGTCAGTGAAGAACCCCTTGCGCGGATGGTTGTGTTCCCAGTGGGCATCGGCGGTGGGGTCGGTCGGTCCGGACAGCTGGCCCATCTAGTTCTCCAAGGTGGGATCGATGCCCGGAACGCTGCCGCTGGGCAGTGTCCCGGGCCGGGCAAAGTAGGTGCGGCCCTGGCCGGATATGGCGACGGTCATTTCCCGCCACCCTCGGCGTGGCCGTCGGGCCCCGCGGGATCCTTGCCTTCCGCCGCGGGGGCGGTGACGGTGCGGTTACCGGTCTCGATGGTCAGCCCGGCCCTCGCCTGGTATTCGGCAACGAGGGCAAGGAGGTCCTTCCCGCGCGGCCGGCGGCCTGGACGGATGTCGCAGGAGGCCACCTTGGATTCCTGGATCTGGACGTTGGGATCAAGGGTCACCCCCAGCAGGTCGTTGGCCGCGTCACCGCTGACCACAGCATTGCTGCCGACGCCCCAGTGGTAGGGCAGGCCGATCTGGTGCACGGTGTGCCCGCCAACGGCAAGCGGCCTCATCCGGTCGGTCACCAGCACCTTCGCCTCAATGGCAGAGCGCGGCGAGATGATGGTGGCCCACCCATAGGGTTCCAGTCCGCGCTCAGCGGCCAGTTCGGGCGACACTTCGCAGAACATCTCCGGCTGCAGTTCGGAGAGGTACGGCAGCCAGCGGCTCATCCCGCCCGCGGTGTGGTGCTCCGTGAGCCGGTACGTGGTGAAGACGAAGGGATAGACCTCCGCCCCGGGTGTACCGGCACTGGGTGCGCTGAGGTTGTCCTTGCGGGCGTACTTCAGCCGTGCCGGACTCTGCTGCTGCGGGTACAGCCCGTTGGCCACGGGTGATTCCTGGGCCTCGTAGTGGGTTGGGAGCGGACCGTCCACGAGTCCCTTGGGCGCGAACAGCCAGCCCTTGCCGTCAGACTGCATGATGAACGGATCGTCCCCGCTGAGCGCGGCCGGTCCGCCCACCGAGGGGTCGGGTTTGGTGCCGGGGGCGAGGGTCGGCGGGAAGTCGGGGACGTCGTCGCCCACCCACTTCCCCTGCTCCGCGTCCCACCACACGTATTTCTTGCGTTCGCTCCACGGCTTGCCGGCCGGATCGGCGGAGGCGCGGTTGTACAGGATCCGCCGGTTGGCCGGCCAGGCCCAGCCCCACTCAGGAGCTGCCGGGCCTTGTTCCTGGCCTGGTTTCCGGCTGGCGGCGTGGTTGATCCCCTCGGCGTAGACGCCGGTGTAGATCCAGCAGCCTGCCGTCGTAGAGCCGTCCGCGCGGAGTTCGGTGTAGGCGGAGAGCGGCTTACCGGCATCCGGGCCGGTCAGGTGACGCCCGTTGATCTCGGCAAGCACCGACTCGGGGTCCGGATCACCGTGCTCGTCCGTGGGGTAATCCCACGTCAGATCCAGCAGCGGCCGGTCCCGTTCGTCCTGGGAATCGGCGAGCTTCTCCCGGATCCGGTGCCCCAGTTCGTAAAAGAACTGCAGTTCGCTCTGGCACTCGCCCGGCGGTGCCACCGCCTGGTGGCGCCACTGCAACAGCCGCTGGGTCTGGGTGAAGGACCCGGCCTTCTCCACGTGGGTGGCTGCCGGCAGGAAGAAGACCTCGGTCTCGATATCCTCGGTCCGGAGTTCCCCGGACTCGATTTCCGGGCCGTCTTTCCACCACGTCGCGGACTCGATCATGTTCAGGTCGCGGACCACGAGCCACTTCAGGTGGGACATTCCGAGCCGCTGCATGCGCCCGTGCGCCGAGCCGACCGCCGGGTTCTGGCCGAGCAGGAAGTAGCCTTCCACCTCGTCGCGGAGCATGCTCATCACGGTCTCATAGGTCCCGTGGGCACCGGTCAGCCGGGGCAGGTAGTCGTAGGCCCAGTCGTTGTCCGCCGTCGCCGCGTCCCCCCACCAAGCCTTCAGCAGGCTGATGGTGTACGCATCGGCATCGGCCCAGAATCCCTTTTGGCTCTTCGAGGCGTTGGCCGCGAGGTACTCCTCCAGGGTGTCGTGGCGGCCGGCGCTGGGCATGGGGAGGTAGCCGGGCAGCAGGTTGAACAGCGTCGGAATGTCGGTGGAGCCCTGGATGCTGGCGTGGCCGCGGAGGGCCATGATCCCGCCGCCGGGACGCCCCACGTTTCCCAGCAGCAACTGGAGGATGGCGGCTGCCCGGATGAACTGGGCACCCAGCGAGTGCTGGGTCCAACCCACGGCGTACGCGAAGCAGGTGGTCCGGTCGCGGCCGGAGTTCTCCGTGATGGTCTTCGCCAGGTAGGCAAAGTCGGCTTCGCTGATGCCGCACATGTCGCGGACCATTTCCGGGGTGTAACGGGCGTAGTGCCGCTTCAGGATCTGGAAGACGGTCCTGGGGTTTTGGAGCGTGTCATCCCGCAGCACTTCCGCGTGCTCGAGGGGCGGGCCACCGCTGCCGAGGGCGTCGCCGGCTGCCCGGGCGCCCGCCTCGGCCCCGTGCTCCGGACCGGCCGGTTCGTCGATGGAGCCATCTTCGGCTTCATCGTAGGCCCACGACGAGTTGTCGTATGCACCCTTTTCCGGGTCGAAACCGGAGAACAGCCCGCCAAGGTCCTCAGCGTCGCGGTAGTCCTCATGGACCAGCGTGGCCGCGTTGGTGTACGCGGTCACATACTCCTTGAACCACAGGTCGTTGGCGATGACGTAGTTGATGAGCGCGCCAAGGAGCACAACATCGGAGCCGGCCCTGATGGGCAGATGCTTGTCCGACACGGCCGAGGTCCGAGTGAACCGCGGGTCGATATGGATGACCTTCGCCCCACGGGCTTTAGCCTCCGCTACCCACTGGAATCCCACCGGATGGCATTCGGCCATGTTGGAACCCTGGATGATGATGCAGTCGGCGTTGGCCATGTCCTGCAGTGACTGCGTAGCGCCACCGCGCCCAAACGAGGCTCCCAAACTGGGAACCGTGGCGGAGTGTCATATACGGGCTTGGTTCTCCGTCTGTACCGCGCCGGCAGCGGTGAAAAGCTTCTTGATCAGGTAGTTCTCTTCGTTGTCCAATGTGGCGCCGCCCAGCGAGGCGATGCCCATGGTGCGCCGCAGCAGGCGGCCGTGGTCATCGGTCTGCTGCCAGGTCCTGCGCCGGCTCTCGATGAACCGGTCGGCGATCATTTCGACGGCGGTGGAGAGTTCCAGCCGCTGCCATTCCCTGGCACGCGGCGCACGGTACAAAACCTTGGTCTGGCGGCCCGGAGAATTGACCAGCTGTTCGCTGGCGGAACCCTTGGGGCAGAGGCGCCCGCGTGAAATAGGTGAGTCCGGATCGCCTTCGATCTGAACGACCTTCTCGTCTTTGACGTAAACGCGCTGCCCGCACCCGACCGCGCAGTAGGGGCACACACTCTGCACCACCCGGTCTGCGGTGGCTGTGCGGGGGGTCATGGCCTGCGTCTTGGGCGAGGTCACCGACGGCCCACGGCCAAGGAGGTCGCCCGTGGTCAGTTGACGGACGACCGGCCATTGAAGAAAACTTCGCGGTGCCATTTCTGGAGCATATCCCAGACCACGGCAGGAGCAACAGGACAAGGTTGGGCGTGTCCCGCTGCATCAAGCAGCCGGAACCTTGCGGCGCAAGGAATGCCTGCCCCCAGGGAAATCGCGTGGCGGAAGTGCGCCGAACCGGCTTCGCCCATAACGTGGGACGCAGGGACTGTGCGGCCACACTGCGGACTGTGCACCGATCAGCAGGCAAAGCGAGGAAAACAGTGGAACAGAGCACCGGCTGCGACGGGGATGCAGCGGCCAGTCAACCAGGTTCGGGTTCCGGCGTTTCGGCTGAGACCTCCGCCATCGATCAGATGCTGCGTGAAAGCCGGGCAGGACTGGAGCGGGTTCAGCCCTGTGACCTTGAGAAGGAGATTGCCGCGGGAGCCATGGTTGTTGACACCCGGCCCGCGGACCAACGGGACCGCGACGGCGCGCTTCCCGGAGCCGTGGTCATCGACCGGAACGTCCTGGAGTGGCGGCTGGATCCATCCAGCCCGCACCGGATCCCCGATGCAGACGATCCCGGCCGGCGCATCGTGATCGTCTGCAATGAGGGCTACAGCTCCAGCCTCGCCGCCCATACCCTGCAGCGTCTGGGGCTGACCCGTGCAACTGACCTGATTGGCGGGTTCCAGGCTTGGGCGGCCTGGCGTGCAGGTCACTGACCCACCCACGGGATCGGGCAATGGGAGACGAAGTGAGCGTGGCGAAGAAGCGCAGGCCGGATAACCGTGGCACCGCGGCAGCGGAACCCGAATGAGCACGCCACCAAACCAGAAGCCACCGCAAAAGAAGGGCAGGCTTGGCTGGGTCCTCGGGGCGACTGCGGTGGCAGTGGCCCTGCTGTGCCTTCTTGGGTTCGCAGGTTGCTCTGCCCTCGCCGGAGCAATCAACGGCGGAGGATCCCCGCAGGAAAAGGCCTCAGAGATGAAGGCGCGGGCAGACAACGTCCCGGAGGACGACTGGAAGGTGGTCTTCCGCCAGGACCCCACGGTCGACCCGTGGTGCCTGTCCATTGACACCTCCTGCCTGCGGTTGAGCGCCCGCTGGTCCGTGGGCCACACGGTAATCCTGGACGAGGCTGCTGCCAGGTTCGGCATGACGCCGGATCCAGCCGGTCCGGCAACGGAGCCCTCCACAGGCTGCATCACCAGCAAGCCCGACGGCGTCCGGAAGGAGTCACTGTGCATCCAGGATTCTCCTGCAGGACAGGGCGCTGTTGAGGTCACCATTCAGATGGAACGCGATTAGGGCCATCCCCCTGCGCACAGAGGCACCGCACCCGGGACGCCCGCCCCCGTCGTCGCAAAACAACCACCATCCCAGCCACCTCAGCATGCCTACCGCGCTGTCGGGGCGATGGCGCCTTTGACAAAATAAATTGAGTGCGCTCATAATTGAGTACACTTACTAAGAAGGGCGCTCCCCCATGAAGGCGTTTGTTGTTGACAAGTACAAGGCCGGACTTCGGCTGGCCGACATTCCCGAACCGGCCGTTGGGGATCACGATGTCCTGGTCCGTGTGGAAGCGGCCGGACTCAACCAGCTGGATGAGAAGATCCGGCTGGGCGAGTTCAAGCAGATACTCCCCTACAGGCTGCCACTGGTCCTGGGAAACGACCTGGCGGGAACCGTCCTCGAGGTGGGGTCCAAGGTCACCGGTTTCCGGCCGGGCGACGAGGTCTTTGCCCGGCCCGGCAAGGACCGCATCGGCACGTTTGCCGAACGGATTGCCGTCACCGAGGCAGACCTGGCGGTTAAACCGGCGTCCATCAGCATGGCCGAGGCAGGCGCGTTGCCCCTGGTTGCGTTGACGGCTTGGCAGGCGCTGGTGGAACGCGGCGGACTGCAGCCGGGACAGAAGGTCCTCATCCATGCCGGCGCCGGCGGTGTTGGTTCCATCGCCATCCAGCTCGCCAAGCACCTCGGCGCCACCGTGGCCACAACGGCCAGCGCCGCGAACGCGGAGTTCGTCCGCTCCCTCGGCGCCGATGTCGTCATCGATTACCGGGACCAGGACTTCGAGGAAATACTGAGTGGCTACGACCTGGTCCTCGACAGCGTCGGCGGGCAGAACCTGGAGAAATCCCTTCGCATCCTCAAACCCGGTGGCCTCGCCGTCGGAATTGCAGGGCCGCCGGACCCGGCTTTCGCGCGGGAAGTGGGTCTTAACCCCCTGGTCCGGTTCGCCGTCGCCGGCCTGAGCCGGCGCATCCGGGGCCAGGCGCGCCGCCTCGGTGTGCGCTACGAATTCCTTTTCATGTATGCCAGCGGTGGGCAGTTGGGCAGCATCGCGAGGCTTGTCGACGACGGCGTGCTGCGTCCCGTCGTCGGACGCACCACCCCGTTCGCCCAGCTCCCCGATGCCTTGGAGGCGCTGGGGCGTGGAGGCCTGCGCGGCAAGTCCGTCGTCGTCAATCCCCCAACCGACGGCGCCCCGTCCCGCGCAGCCCGCCAGCACGAACGCGGGGACCGGGCATGAGCGCCGCTGAAGGCAGCGCAGCCGCGTCCTATGCCGATGCACCAACGCACAGCATCACGGCCGGCGGCGTCACCTATGCCTACCGGGAATTGGGTCCCAGGGGCGGAGTTCCCGTGGTCTTCTTCCTGCACCTTGCCGGCAACCTGGACAACTGGGACCCGCGGGTGATCGACCCCATCGCCAAAGAACACCACGTCATCACCTTCAATAACCGAGGCGTCGGTGCCACCAACGGGAAGGTGCCGGACAGCATCGAGGCCATGGCCGACGACGCCGCCACCTTCATCCGTGCCCTGGGCCTGTCCACGGTGGACATTTTCGCCTTTTCCCTTGGCGGGATGGTGGCGCAGGCCCTCATCGGCAAGCACCCGGACCTGGTCCGGAAACTCATCCTTGCCGGAACGGGTCCTCGGGGCGGGAAAGGCATGGACAAGGTTGCGCGGGTCACGTACTTCGACATTCTGCGGGCCACCGTGGTCGGGGCCGATCCCAAGGAATTCCTGTTCTTCAACCGGAACACTGCGGGCAAGCTGGCGGCAAAAGCGTTCATCGCCCGCCTGCAGGAGAGCACGGACGGGCGTGACCGGCCGGTCCGGATCCAGGCGTTCCAGGCGCAGTTGAAGGCAATCAGGAACTGGGGCCGCGGCGCTCCGGCCGACCTGTCCGCGATCAGCCAGCCCACGCTGATCGCCAACGGCGACAATGACCGCATGGTTCCCTCCGTCCTGTCAGGGGACCTGCACCGGCGCATTGCCGGCTCGGAACTGGTGATCTATCCCGATTCCGGCCACGGCGGCATCTTCCAGTTCCATCGACAGTTTGTTCCCCTCGCCATTGAGTTCCTCCAACGCTGACCGCCTGTTGGCTAGACTCGAAGCCTGTCCCTTACCATGACCATTCCGGAGGCCAGCCCCCCATGCATCCTGCGTCCCAGCCCGTGTCCCGGCGGGAACGGAACAAGCAGGCCAAGCTTGACCGGATCACTGAAGCGGCCCGGGAACTCTTTGCCGAACATGGCATTGACGACGTCACCACCCAGCAGATTGCCGAAAAGGCCGACATCGGCACGGGCACCCTCTTCCTCTACGCCAAGAACAAAGGTGAACTGCTGCTGCTGGTGCAGAACTCGGCCTACGCCGATGCCCTCGCCACGGGCACGGCGGGTGCAGCGAAAGCCACTTCACCGCTCGAGGCCGTCATGGCCATTGTCCAGCCCGTGGTGGAATGCAACCGTACCCGGGTGGACAACGGCCGCACTTACCTGCGGGAAATGGTGTTCGGCGATCCCAGTGAGCCCCACCACCACGCAGCGCTCACCCTCGCCGCCGGGACAGAGTCCGCCATTGCGGAGGCGCTGCAGCGCGGCGGCCGCACGTCCGCGGCGACAGCGGCCAGCCTTGCCCGCACCATTTCCGCCATCATGTTCCTCACCATGGCAGCGTCCATCAACGCTTCCCGGTCCACGGGGGACCTGCTGGCCGATATCCGGGACCAGGTGGCAGCCATCCTCCCGGCCTG
This sequence comes from Pseudarthrobacter sp. C4D7, assembly GCF_013359725.1. Classification (GTDB taxonomy): domain Bacteria; phylum Actinomycetota; class Actinomycetes; order Actinomycetales; family Micrococcaceae; genus Arthrobacter. Next base: position 107,283 of record NZ_JABFMW010000006.1, read on the forward strand.
AACCAAAGCGCCCTCGCCGGCGGTACGGCCGCTGTGGAGCGTCGCCAAGGCCCGTGTTCTTCTTTGAGTTGCTTACTGATCTCAGCGGAGCGTCCCATAACAAGGGCTCGGGCTACGGCGTCAGCGGTGCCAATTGCAAAGAAGTGCCACCCGTGGATTGTGCGGCGGGCGGGCGAACGCCCCTCCGGAGATACGAAAGTTCCGTGGGAGCGTAGCAGCCAAGGCCCCGTCAACTCACGCCTGCGGTGGCGATCCGTCCTCCGCCGGCGTGGCGCCCGATGCCGGCGTGTGGTCTGCTGCCAGCGCCTGGCGGCGGCGGTAGATCTGGATGCCGATGGCAACCGGTATTACGGAAACAGCGACTACCCGCATCCACGGCCTGTCCAGAACGTGGCCGGTGAGGGCATCAAGGGAAACCCGCCCCGGTCCGCCGATGGCGAAGGATGTGGCCGCGAGTCCCAGCACCGCCGGATATTCCAGGCCGCCGTCCGTCGCGAAGAAACCGTTCGGCGCATGCACGCTCGCCGCCACCCCCATCGTGGTGGCAGCGGCCGCTCCAGCGGCCGGCGTGGCGAAGCCCAGAGCAAGGGCAAGTCCGGCGCCCGCCTCTCCGAGGCCAGCCAACATGGCGCTGGTCTTTGCAGGGCGGAACCCCATGGCATCCATGCCCTTGCTGGTTTCCTCAATGCCACCCCCGCCAAACCAACCGAAGAGTTTCTGCGACCCGTGCGCCACGAGCACACCGCCAAGTGCGGCACGGAACAGGGTGCGGGCTGCGGTGGTGGCTGCCGGCGTTACATTTTCATGACTCACGCTCATAAACCCTTCGGTCGGTGATGCGGGCTAAACCCGCCACGCCATTCTAGGACGCAGGAGACGGAAAAGGCCGGGCCTGGACAGAAACGGGCCTGACGGTGGCCTGGGCCTCGCACCTACAGTTCCCGGACTTCCAGGCCATGGCGCCGCTGACCAACAACGGCCTTGAAAACGGTATCCTCCGAGGCGGCGGAGAAGAGGCCGAAGCGCCCCTCCACGGCCCAGCGGGTTTCTTCCTCAATGAGGTCCGCGTTGATGCGTGCCCCACTCATGACACCGTCGGCTGCCGCGGTGACTACCTGCGCCATCAGGTTCGTGACGTTGCCGGCCGCATATACGCCGTGGACAGCTGTTGCACCACCCGTGGGATCAGCCTCCACGAACCGGCCGGCCCCCGACGGGTGCGGCTGGAGCGCCAGGCCAAGTGATTCCAGAAGGTGGGAGCGGGCTTCCAGCCGGGACGCGACCGCCAACGCCTCCACGTCAAAGGAACGCCCTGAGCGAAGGGTGATGCCCCGCAGGAGGCCATCGACGGCGTCGACCGTGGCAACCGGACCATCAACCACCGTGATGGAGCGGGCAGCCAGTTTCTCCCATTCCTCGTCGGTGGGTTCCACGGTGTCGTTGAGGAACAGGGTGAGCTCCGACGACCACTGGCGGAACAGCAGGGCCTGATGGATGGACAGCGGCCCCGTGCCCAGCACACCGATCCGCCGTCCCCGGATCTCCCAGCCGTGACAGTAGGGACAATGCACCACGCCCTTGCCCCACTGGTCCCGTAGCCCCTCAATCGGGGGCAGCTCATCGGTCAGGCCGGTGGTGACCAGAAGCCGTCGTCCCGAAATCCGGCGGCCGTCGTCGGTCATCACGTCGAAACCATCGGGAGTGCGCCGGGCCGACACCGCCTCGCCGTCTATCAGCGTGCCTCCGTAGGAAAGCACTTCCCGTCGGCCGGCAGCCAGCAGCTCTTCGGGTTTCATCCCGTCCCTGGAGAGGAAACCGTGCACGCCTGCCGCGGGTGCATTGCGGGGGGCCCCGGAATCAATGACCACCACCGAGCGCAAAGCCGGGCCAAAGTAGTGGCCGCGCTGAGACCGGCCGCCCCGCCGCCCACAATCACAACGTCACATCGCGTGTTTTCCATTTTGCTGAGCCTCTCGATCTGTCGCTAAAGCTGCCCGCCTCCGTGTGCGGGGCATAGCAACAGCATGGTGCTCATTCGCACTCACTGGCAAAGACTTTTGCCGGTATGGCAAAGTGATCGTATGACCAGCGATCTCGACGCCGTTCTCGGGACGGTCGGCCCACGACTCAAAGCTTTCCGGGTGGAACGAAACCTCACCCTCACCGAGGTTGCCGCCGCGTCCGGGGTATCTGCCAGCACTCTGTCCCGCCTTGAAGCAGGACAACGGCGGCCCAACCTGGAGCTTCTGCTCCCCCTGGCGAGGCTCTATGGGGTACCCCTCGATGACATGGTTGACGCTCCGCCCACCGGGGACCCGAGAATCCATCTGAAGCCCATCACGCACGCCGGGATGACAGCCGTTCCCCTTACCCGGCGCCCGGGCGGTTTGCAGGCTTTCAAAATGGTCCTCGAAGGCGACGCCCGCGGGGAAGAACCGGATCCGCGCGTTCACGAAGGCTACGAGTGGCTCTACGTCCTCAACGGCAGGCTGCGCCTCGTCCTGGGCGGCAAAGACTTCGAACTGCGCCCGGGCGAAGCCGCTGAATTCGATACCCACACGCCACATTGGTTTGCCAGCGCCGACGGCCGGCCCGTGGAGTTGATCAGCCTGTTCGGCCAACAGGGCGAGCGGATGCACATCCGCGCCCGCCCGAAATCCGCGTCAACCGGGCACGGGCTGAACAAGCCGTGACCAGGCGCCCGGCGTCGAAGCACCTGCGCAGGCTGGGCCTGGCCGGTGTCATGCGACGCCGTCCAAGTCCCTGATGCGCGGTTCCCCTCCTTGGTGGTAGTTGCCCCTGAAAAAGAGCAGCGGTTCCGCATCCTGCCGCGCTTCAAGGGCGCGCACAGCCCCGACCACGATCGTGTGGTCACCGCCGTCGTATTCCTCATGCAGTTCGCAGTCCACCCAGGCCAGCGCATCATCCAAAAGGGGATTGCCCAGCGGGGATGCGGAGTAGCTGACTCCAGCGAACTTGTCGGTGCCGGATCGGGCGAACTGGGCTGCGAGGTGCTGGTGCCCGGCGGGAAGGATGTTGACGGTAAAACGGCCGGCCGCACGCAGTTGCGGCCAGGTGCTGGAACTCCGCGCCGGGCTGAACGTCACCAGTGCCGGGTCCAGGGAGAGGGAAGAGAAGGACTGGCAGGTGAAACCGGCGGGACCGTTCTCCGTAGCGGCAGTGATGATCGTCAGGCCGGATGCGAAGTGGCCAAGGACGTGGCGCAGACGCTGCGCGCTGATGTCAAAGTGTTCCGTCATGTTCGTTCCTTTCGAGACCGGTGGCTCCACCCAACCACCCATAAATTCACCGTTCAATCGGCGATGAAACGCTCCGACGCTATGGGCAACATGGGGTCACAGCCGGAAGTACGGAGTAACAAAAAGGGGCGCCCAACTGAGGGGGCGCAGGATCAACGCCCGCAGAGGCCTCGGTGCCTCGCGGCATGTCACGTCTGCTGCGGAGTGGGACTACCCGGCGTCGGGTTCCGGACCGGCCTCATCCGCTGGCGCGAGCAGCCATGCCATGGCCTCGTCCGGAGAGCTGAAGTACTGGATCGGAAATCCTGCGGGCTGCCGGGGCGGTCGGAACATGGCGATCACACGGTCAACAGGCGAGGACCCTACGAAGGCCATCCTGGAGACACTTGAAGAGTCGGGAAACAGTGTCCTGGCGGCGGCGGAGTGGGTCGCTCCCCCCAGATCAACCAACAGCGGCAACCTGGATCCGTGGGCCATGACGGTGATGGCGTCGAGCGCAGCCCGGCAGACGACACTGCCGATGTACGTCCCTGGCTTCCATTTCAGGTGCAGCACTCCGCCCGACAGCTCCAAAGCGCCTTTGCCCTTGATGTCCACAGCACCCACGTTGGTCCCCTATCGTGAATGAATCCAACCCGACCTTAACCGATATACACGGTGCCCCGTGCGGGGGACACCCCCCTTTCCATCACCTGGTCTTGTCGGCTTCAATCCCATTCCCGGGTGGGACGTGCCTTCCGCCCCAACGGGATGCCCCTCCGGTTTTACCTGGGTTGGGGCTTTGCGTCATGATGCGGCCTCCAGTCCGCGGCCTGGTCACGCACTGGCCCTCACCGGTCCGACGTCAACGATTCCCAGACGGACGCCACGTCCACCTCGATTCCGTCGGCAAACACAAACGTGTCTGCACCGATGAAGCGCGCCCCATCCATGTCCGTCCGAAGTCCTTCCCCGCCAAGTCCGACGACGGCGGCGTAGTCGCCGTCGGCCACCGGCCCGGACGTGCCAATCCACGGGATGACCAGCTGCTCACCCATGGGGTGCGGCCCGTCGTCGCGCCAGGTTCCGGCGTCGTCACATGCGCCGGCCCATGGGACGGGACGGAGCTCAGACTGCACTTCCGAGCCCGGAACCACGGGCCAGCCGCCCATGCGCAGGCGAACGCCGGCACCGGACGCGCCACGCACCCGCACGAGCCGCAACTCGACCGCGCCGCGGGTCAGGGACACCACTGTGGCTTCGGGTCCGGGCGTGGCTGCGCCGGCGGCACCGCTGCCGTGGTCCGGGCCGCCGTCAGGGTCCACCTCAATCCAGCGGGTCGCCGCGCGCGAGGCTCCCGCGTGCACGCCGTTCCGTTCAGAGTGCCCCAGGAACTTGAATCCGGTGCGGTGTGTCAGCCGCCCCTCGCTGTCCACAAAAGCCACGGCGTTGTCCAGGGACTCGGCTTCGAGGTGGGGGAAGGTGGCGGTCGAGTAGCCCAGCCGTGCGTAGAGCGGGGAGTCTGCCACCTGGGCGCCGGGGTTGGCGTGGTCGGTGCCGTGGTTCCGGATCCGGACGACTCCGTCGGCCACCGTCCCGTCAATTTGCCAGCCGGGGGCCGCTATCAGGCGCCGGGTGTCGGCGAGTTCCACGGGGAGGGGTTCCTCGACGGCTGTCCATGCCGCGTGTTGCGCGGGCAGGGCGAGGCCCATCATGCCCTTCGCGGCCCAGTACGGAGAGCCAAAGCCTGAGTATGACTGCTTCATGCCCGGGAACTCGCCGTGGAAGCCGATGGTCAGCAGGCCGTCACCGTTCAGGGCGCCGCGTTCCAGGAAGTACTTCAGGATGCCGGAGGCGGCGCGCCGGGAAACCCCGGGGCTGAGCCGGCTGTGCCCGGACAACTGTCCTGTCCAGAACGGCGCAGCCGCCGCAAAACGGTAGATGAGGCTGCGTCCTTGGATCAGCGGGGATCCGTTGGCGCCGACCAGGTGGATGGCGTCGTCGAGGAAGTCCGCCAAGCGTTCTCCGTCCACTGCGGTGCGCGCCCGGACCCGGGGATCGTTCGGCGCCATCAGCTGCAGCAGCTGCGGGTAGACCTGGAAGGCCCAGCCGACGTAGTGGTCGTAGGCGCGCTCCGGGCCGTCGGCGAACCAGCCGTGCCCCCGGTAGAGGGTGTCGTGGATCGCCAGCCCCGCGTCGATGTCGTCATCCGAAAACCGGCCACCGACGCTGGCGAGGAACATCTCAACGACGATCTGGAACCACACCCAGTTGATCGGCGGGTATTTTTCGCCGATCACCGTCTCAAACCAGGCCACCAACTGCTCCTTAACCCGCTGCGGAAGCTTGTCCCAGAGCACGTCCCTTGTCAGGGCCAGGCCCACGGCCAGGGACGCCGCTTCCACTTTGGCCTGGTCCAGTTCACCCGGTGTGGGCCACCGGTCCGGGTTCTGCGGGTTGGTTCCAGCGTCGAGTCCCTGCGCGTACCAATCGGCGATCCAACCCGTGTGTTCCGGGTCGCCGGCGATTCGAAATGAGGCAAGCAGGAAGGTCCGGGCAAACGCCTCGAGTGAATCGCTGCGGCGCCCGTAGGCGCTGGTCGCGCCAGGGAGGTACAGGTTGGCGTGGTCATCGCTGGCGTGGCGGTGGGCCGACCGAAGCAGGTGGTCTGCGTACGCGCACCAGTGCTCCCGGGTCAGTCCGGTATACGGCGACAGTTCCCGGTTCAGAGGGGGCAGGGAGAACGTGTGTGGCGGGGCTATGGAAGGCATGGGTTCCTGAGTGCTGGTCAGTGGGTATGCGGCAAAGGTTCTGTGAGGTGTGGCGGCTTCAGGGGCACGTCAGCCAGGCGATGGCCTGCGACAGGATTCTGCAGTGCTCACGTGACTGGTAGGAGGCTGCGTCATGGCCCAGGGCGTCGTAGAACGTCCTTCCGCCGCTGCCGGTCCCGGTGCTGCGGCGTTCCAGCGACCACAGCACCGGGTGCTCCATCCCTTCATGGGTGTGCGTGGCGTGAACTGTGATGTCAGGCGACGTGCGAAGGAAGCTGTAGCGCTCATCGAGCAGGTCGAAGTTGGGGACGCCGGACACGACCGGGCCGGAGCAGGGAAGGACGTCAATGGACGCCGGGCCGTACTCCGGGTGCATTGAAGTGCCCCGGATCCAGCGGCCGCCCAGTCCCTCCTCCCAGGCGGGCAGGTCCGTAAAGCTGGTGGAGCTGGAGTGGGAGACCAGCAACGGCAGTTCCGAAGCCAGCCAGCGGCTTAGCCCGGCCGCGGCCCCGGGCGTGCCGGGCGACGGGTCACCATCGCGCGGGAGTCCGACGTTGATTGCGAGCAGCGAAGGCAGTGCCGTGTCGTCCGTGTCCACCAGGTCCGCCAGGGCGGTATCGACGTCATCGGGGATGATGACCTGTAAACCCGCCGCCTCAAGCAGGCCCGCCAGGGCGGCGGAGGTGTCGGCAAAGGGATGCCAGGGGTCTGCGTACCGTCCCGTGCCGCTGAGCAACAGGGCCGTGGGGCGGGCCGCGCCAGCCGCCGTCACAAGGTTTCCTGCACGACGGCGGAAGCCAGGTGCCGCGGCGCCCCCACCGACGATTCCCGCAGGATCAGTTCCGGGTTCAGGTCGATGCGGTGCACGGGCCGCAGGCGTCCTTCTGCGAGCCGGGCCGCCATGAGCTGCACTGCTACCTTGCCGACGTATTGTTTGGGTGGGCGCACGGCGGAGATGGCCGGCTCCGCAAGGTAGGCCACCTCGTCGTCGTATCCCACAATCGCCATGTCGCCGGGGACGGTGACGCCCCGGTCCCCGCAGTGCTGGACGAAGGCCACCGCCTGGGTGTCCGAGTGGACCAGCATGGCGGTGGTTCCCGTCTTGCTGCACAAGTCCAGGACGTGGTCGAAATGTTTACTGCGATCGCCGTTCTCCTGTTTGGCCGAGTCCTCGTGGACCGAACCTTCCAAGGGGATCTTCAGCGCGGCCAGTGCCTGCTGCCATCCCCGGACCACGTGCGGGCTTGTGGGGCTGGATGAATCGGTCAGGCAACCGATCCGGCGGTGTCCCTCCTGCCACAGATGGCGCACTGCCATGCCTGCGCCGAACGCGTGGTCCGTGGCCACCCACTCCAGTTTGTGCGCGGGCGTCTCGGCAGGAGCGCGGCGTTCGGCGAGCACCACGGGAATGGGAAGCGCGTTCAGCCAGCGGAGCAGTTCCTGGCCATGGTCTCCGGTCATGTCCGGAGCCACAATGAGGCCGTCGATGTTCTGGGTGTCCAGAAGCGCCTGCACCTGCCTGCGGTTATCCGCTGCGTCGTAGGCGGAGCCGCGGACCAGGATCCGCAGGTTCTGTTCCTCGGCTTCAGCGCGGGCCCCGCTGATGACCTGCGGCCAGTAGTAATCCAGCGATGGCACCACCATGCCAATGGAGTAGTTGTTTGAAAGCTGCCGCGCTGCGGTTGCGCTCTTGTCCAGACGACTGGGCAGCGTGGCCCCGCCGTGCACCCGGGACACCAACCCTTCATCGGCCAGGATGTTCACATCGCGGCGGATGGTCAGCTCGCTGACCCCCAGCTTTGCGGCTATCTCACGGACGGTAATGGCGCCGTGGGCGCGCAGCTCCTCCATGAGCCGCTCGCGCCGCTGCAGGGAGAACAAGGACTTACCTGTCGCTTCGGGGCTTGGGTCAGGACTCATGATGTTGCCTCCACGGTGAGGATAAACGAGCCGGCGGCGCGGCTTTGGCTGGGCATTCGGAAACGAAGCCGGGTGAGCTTGGCGCCCCACACCTCTGCCAGGAGCGGATCATCCAGGTGCCATTCATCCACGACGACGTCGGCGGATCCAGGTGCCCAGCGCAGGACGGCTCCCCTGCCCTGCGCTGCGCCCGGAATGCCCGTTGGCCGGATGGTGGCGCTGCCCGGCTGCAGCTGCGGCGTTCCGGCAGTGAGATAAGCGATGTCGACGCCGGAGGTTGCGTCCTGCCCCGGGGCGTCACGTGGAGGGGCGGACAATTCCCAGCGGTCGGCGATGGTGACCGTGCGGGCTTCGGCGTCAAGGAAGGAACTGCGGATCCAGCTTTCCGGGCTGAGTCCGTAGGCGGCACCGATAGCCAACGTCAGGCGCGGGTTTCCCGCGTCAGGGGCGGCCAGGACGGTCGCGGTGAACTCCCTGCCGGTTCCTTGTTCGAGCCCGAAGGGTGCCGGGACGCTGTGCCATGCGCTTTGCATGGCACGGATCTCATAGCGGTCCGGACCGAACGTCTTCGCTGTGTAGGTCGGTTGGCCCGCATCCACCAGCAGGGGTACGCCGTCCACGGCAATGACGACCGAACCGACGTCGCGGTGGTTGTGGTGTTCGCCGTTGTGTCCGCCCTTGGCAGCGAGGTAGAGGCCTTTTTCCGTGCCGCCGCTTTCACGTGCGGTCATGATCTGCACCGACGGCAGGTAGGTCAGGGGAGCCAGTGGTGGACCTGACGTGGCCTCCCCTGCGGGTTCGCCAGGGCCGGTGAGCAGGGAGTGCAGGACCCTGCCCAGTCCTGCACTGGCCTCCACCGTGCCGCTCATCATGGCTGCGGCATGTCCGGCCGCGGGTTCGTCGCCCAAGCGCACGGCCCACCGGTGCAGCATGTCCCATGGCAGGCTCTTCGCAGACCGGGCGGGACCGTCGGCGACGTTCAGGAACCACGTGCCGCCAATGTGCATCCTGTGCGGAAAGGCCACAAGCCCGCGGACCACCGGCAGGCCGCCGTCGAGCACTCCCCCGGTGGCCTGCTCCAGCAGGGAGAGGCCTTCCAGCGCCCGTCCGGCGCCGTTCCACCAGTATGCAAATCCTTCATCGATGGCACCGTCATCAGGGATGGAGGCCAGAAACCGGTCCAGCCCTTCGACGCATCTGGCCACTGTGTTCGCCTGGGTGCTCGCGTCGTCCACCAGGAACAGCGCCGCGGCGATCAGGTTGGAATGGATCCAGGGGTTCCAGTTGTGCACGTCACCGTTCAATCCCAGCCAGTGCCAGTCCAGCCGCTCCAGGAAAGGCTGGATTACCCGTTCGTACGTCTCCTCACGTACGCGCCTGCGCAGCCCGGGCGCCCTCGCCTCAATCTGCTCACCCAGGACGTGATCAATCCACGCAAGTTGGGCAGCAACCTCGCCGGCACCCAGGTCCAGGAATGGAAGCGACCTGTCCGGGACGACACCGCCGGATCTGACGAAGACGTCGTCGTGCGCTGCCCAGCTCCAGGAGCTTTGCTCGCAGAGCAGGTAGACACCGTCGATGACCTCGTCCAGCCATTCATTCAGGCCCGAACAGTCGGGGCCAGGATTTCCTGCGTCACCATGTCCGGGAACAAGGGCCATGACGACCGCCCGCGTCAGGCGGTGCTGACGGGCCGCCACCAGGGACTCGTACGCCGTACGGTTCCCGTCGCGGAAATACCGTGCATAGTCGGACAACAAGGGTTGCGGCCATGGTGCCGCACGCTCCGCGGCTGCCTGTCCAGCCAACTCGGGCAGGCAATCACCGGACAATGATGACCACGCTGCACTGCCGGCCCGGGGAATACTGATTCGGCCGGCGGCTCCTGCCAGCAGCATCCGGAGTTCTGCCGCAGAAGCTGCCCTTCCCCACGCTGCAGCCAGCGGCCTCGACGGCACATCGGGGGGAACTGTAAAAGCCTCGGAGAGTGTCATCAGCCCAACTCAATTATTCGAATTTGATTGTTTATGAATGAATGCGATCAACCTGGTTGTTCATTCTTGTTCTTGAGTATCTACTGATTGTTAGATGTGATGCAAGACATGATCGAACAAACCGGACACACCATCCCAAAGAAGAGAGGAGGCCCGGATGTCTTCCAAGCCAAAGGCCCTGCTGGTCATGAACCGCGGAACTTTTGCCGACCAGTTTGATGCCACCCGCCTCGCCCGGCTGGCGCGCCTGGTGGATCTGGGCGGACAAGCCTGGACCGATTCCCTCGACTATCCAAAACTGGCACCGCAGGTTGCCGAAGTGGAGATCCTGCTGACCAGCTGGGGCGTTCCCCTGCTGGACGCAGCTGTCCTGGAACGCATGCCGAAGTTGCGGGCTGTCTTCCACTGCGCGGGTACGGTGCGAAGCTTCGTCACCCAGGAACTGTGGGATCGGGGCATTCTCGTCACCAACGGCGCCGACGCCAACGCCATCCCGGTCGCCGAATTCACGTTCGCCACGATCGTCCTGGCCGGAAAAAAGGCCCAGGTGCTCGCCAACGACGCCCGCACCTTCCGGGAGGACTGGACTTACACCACAGCCCGCGGCGAATTGGGCAACATCGGCAGAACCATCGGCATCATCGGCTTCTCCCGCGTCGGCCGCAGGGTGGTCCAGCTGGTCCAGCAGCTCCAGGACGTCACGTGCCTCGTGGCAGATCCACATGCCGACCCGGCCACCGTGGCGGCGGCCGGCGGCACACTGGTCCCGTTGGCGGAACTGCTGGCCGCCTCCGACATCGTCTCCGTCCATGCCCCGGCCCTTCCGGAAACCCGGCACATGATCAGCGGACCGGAACTGCGTGCCCTGAAGGACCATGCCACCCTCATCAACACTGCACGGGGCTCGCTGGTGGATACCAAGGCACTCGAAACTGAATGCTCCACCGGCCGCATCCAGGCGATCCTCGACGTCACAGACCCTGAACCGCTGCCGGCAGATTCCATCCTCTATGACTTGCCCAACGTCGAGATCACCCCCCACATCGCCGGCTCACTGGGCACCGAAACCCGGCGGATGTCCGATGCCGCACTGAATGACCTGGAGAGGTACCTCACCGGCCAGCAACTCATGGCGCAGGTGGTCTCCAAAGACCTTTCCCTCAGCGCCTGACCAAACCACACATGCCGTTGACACGGCGAACCACTCAATCCCAACAGAGGAGAACGCAATGAAGCGCAGAACTTTCGCCGCCGTCGCCCTGGCAGTGACCACCGGGCTTGGACTGTCCGCCTGTGCGGGCGCCGCAGGACCCGCCGAACCCCAGGGCCAGGACGGGAAGACCGTCCTGACGGTGTCTGTCTGGAACTACCAGGGGACCCCTGAATTCAAGGCCCTGTTCGATGCCTACGAAGCAGCGAATCCGAACGTTGACATCCAGCCGGTGGACATCCTCGCCGATGACTATCCGCAGAAAGTCACCACCATGCTGGCCGGCGGCGACAAGACCGACGTCCTGACCATGAAGAACGTCATCGACTACTCCCGGTACGCCAACAACGGACAGTTGCAGGAGATCGGCGACGTCGTCGACTCGGTCGGCAAGGACAAACTGGCCACGCTCGACGCTTTCGACATCAACGGAAAGTACTTCGCCGCGCCGTACCGCCAGGACTTCTGGCTTCTCTACTACAACAAGGACCTCTTCAAGGCCGCCGGGATCGAAGACCCGGAGAACCTGACCTGGGACGAATACTCGGCGCTGGCCAAGAAGCTGACCAGCGAAGCCAATGGCAAGAAGGTTTACGGAACCTACCACCACATCTGGCGCTCCGTGGTGCAGGCCATCTCCGCGGCCCAGAACGGCAAGGACCAGAACAGCGGGGACTACAGCTACTTCCAGGACCAGTACAACACCGCCCTGGACCTCCAGAAGAGCGGCGCCACGTTGGATTACGCCACGGCGAAGAGCCAGAAGACCAGTTACCGCACCATGTTTGAAAGCGGCCAGGCCGCGATGATGCCCATGGGCACCTGGTACATCGCCGGGATCCTGCAGGCCAAGAAGGACGGCAAGACCAACGTCAACTGGGGTCTGGCACCGATGCCGCAGAAGAACGACGACGGCAAGGTCACCACGTTCGGATCCCCCACGGCGTTCGCCGTGAACAAGAACGCGTCCCACTCGGATGAGGCCAAGAAATTCATCACCTGGGCCGCCGGGGAGGAAGGGGCCAAGGCGATCTCAACGATCGGCGTAGTCCCGGCGCTGCAGGACGACGCCGTGAAGGATTCCTACTTCAAACTCGACGGCATGCCCACCGACGACCTGTCCAAGAAGGCCTTCACTCCAGACCAGACCGCGCTGGAAATGCCGGTCAGCGACAAGTCGGCCGCGACCGACAAGGTACTCAACCAGGAGCACGACCTGATCATGGTCGGCGAGAAGTCCGTGCCTGACGGCATCGCCTCGATGGGCAAGCGCGTCAAGAGCGAAGTTCTCGGCCAGTAATACTCCCGGGTCCGGTGCCGCCGAAAAGGCGGCACCGGACCGGAACCTGCACTCTCCTGATCCTGAAAAGGAGGAACGCTTCCAGCCACGGGAGCGGTCATCATGACTACACAAACCATCCCCCAGGCACCTGCACCCGTGCAGAGCCGAGGCAACCGGAAGCAAGCCAGGCGGAACACGCTCATCGGCTGGACCTTCATCCTCCCGAACTTCATTGGCTTCCTCGCCTTCACGCTCATCCCGGTCCTGGCCGCCTTCGCCCTCTCCTTCATGGAGTGGACCTCCTTCAGCGCGCCCAAGTGGGTTGGCCTGGCCAACTTCCAGCGGATGCTGGCCAGCGACTCCTTCTGGATCGCCCTGCGGAACACGGTTGCCTACGCGGTCGGCCACGTCCCCCTCACCATGGCCCTGGCCCTGCTGCTGGCCATGCTCCTGAACCGTAAGCTCAAGGGCATCGGCTTCTTCCGGGTAGCCATCTTCTTCCCCTACATCACCTCGCTGGTAGCGGTCGCCGTCGTCTGGAACATGCTCTTCAGCCCGGACAACGGCCCGATCAACCAGTTCCTGCACTCCATCGGCATCGCCGAGGCTCCCGGCTGGACCTCCAGCTCCGACTGGGCTCTTCCCGCGGTCATCATCACCAGCGTCTGGCGGGACATGGGCTACTACATGGTCCTCTACCTGGCCGGGTTGCAGGCCATCCCCAGCGAGCTCTACGAAGCAGCGGAAGTTGACGGCGCCAGCGCCTGGCAGCGCTTCTGGAATGTCACAATCCCCTCACTGCGCCCCACTACGTTCTTCGTGGTGGTGATGCTGACCGTGTCCAGCTTCAAGGTCTTTGACCTCATCGTGGTCATGACCAACGGCGGCCCGGGCCGCGCCACCACGGTCCTGTCCCAGCTCATTTATCAGGAAGGCATCGGCGAAGGGAAGTTCGGCTACTCCTCTGCGATCTCCCTGGTGCTGTTCCTCATCGTCCTGACGGTCACCGTCGTCCAGTTCAAGATCCAACAGCGGAGGGAACGCTGATGACCAACATGGCCGAAGACCTCAAGGCTCAAGAACCCCTCGCAGGGGCCGGACTGGCACCTGCTCCGGCAGACCGTCGTCGTGCGCCCGTCTCCAAACCCGGCAGGCGGTCCACCCGGGAGCGGAAGAAGCGCAGCACGGACATCGCCATCTACGCCGTGCTGGCCGTGCTGGTGGTCGCGTTGATGGTGCCGTTCATCTGGATGCTCTCCTCCTCGCTGAAGGAGAACAACCAGGTCCTGACCGTCCCCATCCAGTGGATACCCAGCGAGTTCGTGTGGAGCAATTACGCTGATATCTGGACCCGGATCCCCATGATGGGTTACCTGCAGAACTCGCTGTACCTGGCCGTGATCATCACGTGCCTGCAGGTCCTGACCGGTTCGCTGGCGGCCTACGGGTTCTCCAAGGTCCGCTTCCCGGGCCGGGACGTCCTGTTCCTGGCGTACATCGGGACCATCGCCGTTCCATGGCAGGCCTACATGGTGCCGCAGTACATCATGATGCAGAACCTGGGGCTGACCAACAGCTTCAACGCCCTGATCCTGCTGCAGGCGTTCGGCGCGTTCGGCGTGTTCCTGATGCGCCAGTACTACATGACCATTCCGGACGAACTCTGCGAGGCAGCCCGGATCGATGGCCTGAGCGAGTACGGCATCTGGGCGCGGGTGATCCTGCCGCTGTCCAAGCCCGCCCTGGCCAGCCTGGCGCTGCTGACATTCGTGAACACCTGGAACGATTACATGGGACCGTTCATCTACCTCACCTCCAACCGCCTGTGGACGGTCCAGCTGGGCCTGCGTTCCTTCGTGGGCCAGTTCGATGCCGAGTACGCCATGATCATGACCGGGTCCGTCATCTCGGTACTGCCGATCCTGGTCATCTTCCTGATCGGCCAGCGCTACTTCATCCAGGGCATCGCCACGAGCGGCATGAAAGGATGACCTCCATGGCACAGCACCCGGTTCGTCGGCGCGGTTTGGCCGGCCGGATTCCCAGCCCCGGGTTCGAAACGTTCGGCGGGATCTTCGGCTTCATCTACACCTTCCTCGCGGGAAACGTGCTGATGGCCGTCGCCAACGCACCACTGGTGCTGTGCCTGGCCCTGGTGGCAGACCCTGTTTCCGCCTGGCCCTTCTTCCTGGTGCTCGCTGTCACCGTTCCGCCATCGCTCGCCGGACTCTTCGCCTCCTTCCAGGCCCTGCACGACGACGGTGCGGCAGCGAAGCCCGTTACCTCCTTTGTTCGGGGCTACCGGCGCGGATTCCGGCGGGCGGCCCCGCTGGGGCTTGCCGCCGTGGCAGTGCTGCTGTTCCTGGGCGTGGACCTGGCCATTGTGCAGGCGATGCCCGCCGCGGCGGTCCTGGTGCCCGTGATCATAGTGGCGGCGGCTGTCGCGGCGAGTGTCGCTGTCATGGCGATTGCCGGCGTCGTACTCCTGCCGAACACGACGCTGACGGACCTCTTGAAAGCGGCCCTTTACCTGTCCGTCCAGCGCTGGTACCTGAGCCTGGCCATGCTGGTTCTGCTCGGAATCATCGCGGCAGCGGCCCTGCTGCAGCCAATCCTGGGCGTGGCGCTGGCACCGGCCCCGCTGCTGTTCGTCGTGTGGAGCAACGCCTCCTACGCCTATTCGTCCGCACTTCGCTCTTCCTAGGACTCCCCTTTGCCCACTTTTGCCATCGGCGACCGCGATTTCCTCTTGAATGGGGAACCGTTCCGCATCCTCTCCGGCGCCATCCACTACTTCCGGGTCCACCCGGACCTTTGGGCGGACCGGATCCACAAGGCACGCCTGATGGGGCTGAACACCATCGAAACGTACGTCCCATGGAACGAACACTCCCCCACTCCCGGAGCCTTCCGGACCGATGGCGGCCTGGACCTCGGCCGCTTCCTTGACCTGGTCGCCGCCGAAGGACTGCACGCGATTGTCCGGCCGGGCCCCTACATCTGCGCGGAATGGGACAACGGCGGCCTGCCGGCATGGCTGTTCACGGATCCAACCATCGGCGTGCGCAGCAGCGAACCCGGTTACCTGGCGGCCGTGGACCGCTTCATGGAGCAGCTGCTGCCCATCGTGGTGGAGCGGCAGGTCACCCGGGGTGGTCCGGTGGTCCTCTTTCAGATCGAAAACGAATACGGGGCGTACGGCTCGGACAAGGCCTATCTGCAGCACCTGGTGGACTCAGCGAAGCGGGCCGGAGTGGACGTCCCGCTGTTCACCTGTGACCAGCCCTTCGGCACCATGATTGAGGACGGCTCGCTGCCTGGGCTGCACAAGACCGGCACCTTTGGGTCACGGGCCGACGAACGCCTGGCCTTCCTGCGGGAGCGGCAGCCGGACGGCCCGCTGATGTGCGCGGAGTTCTGGAACGGCTGGTTCGACAACTGGGGCACCCACCACCACACCACCGACGCCGCAGCCTCCGCAGCTGAACTCGACGCCCTGCTCACCGCGGGGGCATCCGTGAACATCTACATGTTCCACGGCGGCACCAACTTCGGGTTCACCAACGGCGCCAATGACAAGGGCATCTACGAACCCACCATCACCTCCTACGATTACGACGCCCCGCTCACCGAGGACGGCCACCCCACCGGGAAGTACTTTGCGTTCCGGGACGTGATCGCCAGGCATTTTCCAGTGCCGGCAGAGGTTCCTGCGCCCCGGCCAAGGGCCACGGAATCCGTGGTCACGGTTTCCTCGGCAGCGACGCTGCTGGACGTTGTGTCCGCGGGCCCTGCAGAGAAGATGCAGGGCACTATTCCGCCGAGCGAGGCCACCGGCCAGTACCGCGGCTTTTTCGTGTACGAACGGGAGCTGGCCAACGGCGGCGTCCTCACCTTCGGACAGGTCCGCGACCGCGCCCAATTCTTCCTGGACGGACTGCCCCTTGGCACGCTCAGCCGTGAACTCGGCGAACGGTCCATCGTCATCCCCCGTGACGGGCTGCTGCAGATCCTAATGGAGGACCAGGGCCGCGTGAATTACGGGCCACGAATCGGTGAGGCGAAAGGCCTGATCGGGCCCGCGCTGCTCGACGGCGCGGAAGTGCTGGATTGGAATCTGCGTCCGGTTGACCTTTCATCGCTGCAGATGTTCCGGGCTGCAGCCAACCAACTGTCCGGTTCGGGGGGTGTGGCCGGGCCATCCATGTCCTTCGCCATGTTCGAGGCCGACGGCCCCGGAGACCGCTACCTGTGCCTTGACGGCTGGACCAAAGGCAACGCCTTTATCAACGGATTCAATCTAGGCCGCTACTGGAGCCGCGGCCCGCAACGGACCCTTTACGTCCCCGGACCCCTGATCCGTGAAGGCACGAACGAACTCGCCATCCTTGAACTGCAATCCAGCTCTTCACGGGATCTTCGCTTTGTGCACGGCCCGGACCTGGGGCCCGACGAAAAGTAGCGGGCATGGCCCACGCGCCGAGGTCGAAGCGATGCATCCCCGGCTGATGATCGGGCAGTGCTTGGGCCATGCAGTCGTTGAACAGGCACCGCGCAACCCGGAAGAGGCGCCTCTATCCCCCTGGCCCGGCGGGCTGCTTCACGCTCACCCGGGCACTGGCCGCGCCCAGGGGATTAATCCTGCTTTCCAGCCTCCGCTCGAGCCGTTGCGAACCTATCGGGTCAGGATTCATGATGGGAAAGGTGCCCATACGAGTGTTTGGAGGCGTGTGGAGCGCCGGATGCGAGGACTGCGGTGAGAAGTGAGTGATCGTGGCAGGACCATCGGGTTCCTGGTCCACGACAACGTCACGATGATGGACGTCGCCGGGCCAGCTGACGTGTTCCATCATGCCAATGCCTTTGGCGCCGACTATAAGACGGTTATGGTTTCGGCGGACGGCCAAGCCAAACGGGCTGCAAACGGCCACTTTTTGATGGTGGAGTCCACCGCCGCGCGGGCAGGTGCCCTGGACACGGTGCTGGTTCCTGGGGCCTACGGTATGGTGGCCAAGCCTTTTGAGCAGGAACTGGTTGACGCCGTGGGTCAGCTGACGACCGGTGCCACAAGGATTGCATCCGTTTGCACTGGTGCTTTTCTCCTGGCGCACACGGGTTTGTTGAACCACCGGAACGCGACAACGCACTGGACCCAGGTCGAGCGGTTCAGAAAGTCATTTCCCCTGGTGAATGTAGTCCCCGATGCGTTGTTTGTGCAGGATGATTCGATCATCACGTCCGCCGGCATCAGTTCCGGCGTGGACCTGGCGTTGTTCATGGTTGAGGACGACTATGGTCCTGAAGTAGCCCGCGCCGTCGTACGGCAAATGGTCATATTCAACAACGGCCAGGCGGGCAATCCCAGCATTCGGTTGCCGTCGCTGCCACCACGTCCCGGGACCATGTCCTGAGGGAACTTTTGGACCGGATCACAGCCGAGCCTGCGGCTGATTACTCGATCGATGCCATGGCCGCCATGACACATCTCAGTGCCAGCAGCCTGGCCCGCAGGTTCCAGGAGGCAACCCGGACCAGTCCGGCCCGGTATGTCGAAAAGGTGCGGATCGAAGCCGCGCAGGCAATGCTTCAACACGGAGCCACCGTTGCAGCCACTGCAGCCGCAACTGGATTCGGAAGTGCAGAGACTATGAGGCGCGTTTTCACGCAGAAGGTCGGAATGAGTCCCTCCCTATATCTCAAGCGACTCATGCTGCGAGACGGCGACGACGGTCACCTCCCCGCGTGATGTTCGCACCCTGACGCTATTTGTGGGTTTCCTGACGGAATCAGCGGGTCCCCTGGTACTTGTCCGGGACGATGCTTGACGTACTGCACATAGCCGGGAACCACCGTTCGTCCTCGCCCTCAAGCACCGTCCCCGCCCTGATTGTCCGCACGGCAATGAAATGGAACAACGACCATGACAGCTGATCACAAGACGCTGGTCCTTCTGGACCATCCCAACCTTTCCGCATCCCGTATCAACAGGGCGCTCTCATCCGCGCTCAAGGATGCACCGGATCTAACGGTGCACGACCTGCGACGCCTGTACCCGGAAGGCCACATCGACCTTGCCGCAGAGAGGGCCGCGGTGGAGGCGGCCGAGAACATCGTCCTGCAATACCCCACCCACTGGTACGCGCCTCCGGCATTCCTCAAAACCTGGCTCGATGAAGTGCTGGTCCGCGGCTGGGCCTACGGCACCGGCGCATCCGGGGCACTTGCAGGCAAGACACTCCGGGTTGCCACCAGCACGGGCGGCGCCGGAGAGGCCTACTCCCCTGACGGCTTCCACGGATGGGACTACAACGACATCCTCATCCCGCTGCAGGCCACAGCCCGGCGGCTCGGAATGCAATGGCTCCGCCCCTTCGTCCTGCACGGCGTACGGAACGTGACGGACGAACAGCTGCAGGACCTCGCGCAGGACTACAGGAACCTCCTGTCGTTGAGCACCGTGCGGGAGCACGTCTAAGCGACGCCGTCGAGAACCCTCAGCGATAGGACAAGCGCAATGAAACGCATGTGATCCTGAAGCCTTTCAGGCTCCGGCATGCGCTCTTTCCATCAGCGTGCCTGGAATATGTGAGCTCTTGACGGCTCTGCGTGGGGCGCCCATATTGAAAGGGCGTACCTCAGCTCGGGAGGCAGAAAGATGGTGGACGTCCCGGATTTGGTCGAATCCGTCGTTCAGTCCGTTCATTTGCCCGCAGGCATGGCGGGCCCGGAGCCGATGGAATTCGATGTGCGGTGTTTCCTGCTCAGGGACCGGAGCGGACTCCTTTTGGTGGACGCCGGCATGAACACCGCCCCTGACGACATCGGCTCAGCCCTCAGCCGGCTTGGAGCGCAATGGGCGGACCTCACCGACATCATCATCACGCATTCGCATCCCGACCACACCGGCGGGCTGCAGGCAGTGACGGCCCAGGCCCCAGGCGCAACGGTATGGGCTGGTGGACCCGACATATCCGATATTCGCTCGGAGGTGCCGGTCCGGCCGCTGCACGAGGGAGACTACGTCCGCCCCCTGCGGGTCATTTCGGCTCCAGGCCACACGAAGGGGCACATCTGCCTGCTATGGGAATCCGAAGGGCTGCTGTTCGCCGGGGACGCCGTCGGCACGGTCGAGGGAGTAATGACGCGTCCGCCGGCGCCCTTTACTGCCGACCCGGCGGCAGCCGAGGCTACGCTCGGAAAGCTCGCAGCATTGGACCCGGTCCGGATGCTTTTCTCGCACGGCGACGAAGTGCCCGACCCCGTACATCAGCTGCGACGGCTCGTTGTAGGCGGCTAGGAAAGGATTTCTCATGACCAGGGAGGTCATCAAATCGACCAATGCTCCGGGCTCTCCGCTCTTTAGCCAAGGCGTTAAGGCGGGACCGTTCGTGTTTGTTTCGGGCATTGTCGGCATCGACCCGAGCAGCGGACACACTGCGGGCGACGGTATCCAAGCTCAGACGCGCCAAGCTCTTGCGAACTGCGAGGCCATCCTTCGGGAAGCGGGAGCAGGCCTGGCTGACGTGGTCGAGGTCGGGGTGCTGCTCAGTGATCCGTCCGACTTCGCGGGACTCAACGAGGAGTATGCGCGCTGGTTCCCGGATGACCCTCCCACGCGCTATGTTGCACGTCTCGGCGTTGATCTTGAGGGCATTCTGGTGTCGGTCCGCATGACAGCCTTTATCAGCTGAGGCCGGCTCGACAAAGGACCCGTTCCGCCAGGGCTAACCCCGACGCCGGTGGCCGCGGGCCAGGATCACCTCGGCGGCGGCTGCCAGGGCCGGCAGGAAGGTGACGACGGCGGCCAGGCACCGCAGCAGACTGTACGGGTCATCCCAGGTGGTCCACCCAACAAGAACCCCCGGCAGCCCGGCGCAGACGCTCACCCACACCTTGTGGCCGCGGAGGTGGGACCATGCGGCGGCCGTAACGGACAGCAGGCAGCCGCCGTAGACGTACCGGTTCCCCACCCAGACCTGCTCCTGCTGTGCGGGGTTGGGAAGCCAGAGATACCAGCCGGCACGCACGATCCCGTAACCGATCAGCAGCATGGAGGCGAGCAGGAGCAGCGCCCAGGCAATGGCCCCGGCGCCCCGCCGGTCCTCAGCTGACCCTGGCGTGGTCCAAAGCATCAATGAGCTCTCCGGAATCCTCAACATCGTAGAAGGCGACCGTTTGCCCGCGTCCGAGGTTAAAGAAGTCCATTCCAGTGTTTTGAGGCATGCCACCGCCGAAAAGACCACCCATGCCCTGATACCCGAAGGTCACGCTGACGTGCCGTCCGTCTCTGGACCGATCAACCTTTGTAGGAGTGGCGTTGAGCGAAGACTCGGAAACCGACCTGTCGCCGACGCAGACGATCGCACGCCGGTCGGTGAGGCCGTAGACCGTGCGGAGCTTCCGCCGCTTCTTGACGATGAACCTGCCAAAGATGATGTAGAGGCCGACGAGAACGAAAGGGATGCCCCAGAGCAGGAAGAAGGGCTGCTTGGCCGTGGTGACCACCATGACCTCCCAGAAGATTGCAAACCCGCCCCAGAGGACGCTGAACGGTACCAGGAAAGCGTCCGCGCCGGTGAACCGAACCTGCGGATCAGGTCGACCGGTCCACAGCAGCCTTTCGCCTTGTCGAAGAAGGGGCAGAATCCGGCTGCGGGGGTCATCCATGCCCGAAGTCTTACACAGTAGAACCTGCGTGGACAGTTGGAACTCCGACCACTGCGGGGATGAATCCGACGAGGCCGCCGGGGGCCCTGTCCCTCCAACCCGGCGTTGGGATGTGTCCACCTAGGCGTGACTGCTGCGTACGTAACATCTTGACGCCGCCATGTGGTGCAGGTTACTGTTCTTTCTGTCGGTTATACGAATAACTGATACGAATAACCATTTGGCTCAAGGAGGTGCCCATGGCCAGGTCCCGCCCCCGCTCCGGACCCACCATGCATGACGTGGCGGCTGCCGCAGGAGTGTCCCAGGCTACCGTCTCCCTGGTCCTGAATTCGGCGTCCGGTTCCCGGTTTTCGGACGAGACCCGCCAGCGGGTGAACGACGCTGTCCAGCAGCTTGGCTACCGTACTAACGCCCACGCCAAAACCCTCCGGGAAGGCATTTCCGGAATCATCGGGTTCCTTGGTGACGCCGTCGCCACCACACCTTTCGCAGGAAAGATCATCGAAGGGGCACAGGAACGCGCGTGGGAAGACGGCCTGCTTCTGCTGACCATGAACACTGGTGGAGACAAGGCACTGGAATCAGCGTCGCTGGATTCCATGCTCTCCTACAAGGTCGCCGGCGTCGTTTACGCGGGGATGTACCACCGCCGGCTCGATGTCCCCGAAGCGCTGGAGGCAGTCCCCTCGGTGGTGCTGAATTCCCAGGACCGCAAGCTGCGCCTTCCCAGCGTCGCCCCGGATGAGGAACTGGGGGGTTACACCGCCACCCGGCACCTCATCGAAGCCGGACATACGCAGGTAGCGATGATTAACATCGAAACCCTGGAAAGCGAACTCCCCGCAGCCGTGGGACGCTTCAACGGCTACACCAAGGCAATGACCGAGGCCGGAATCCCGGTGTCATCGGGCCTGGTCCGCTTCGGCACCGGCAACGAAGACGATGGTTTCACCTATGCGACGGAGCTGCTGACATCCGGCAATCCCCCGACCGCCATCTTCTGCGCCAACGACCGCACCGCATGGGGGGCCTACCAGGCCGCCGCGGAGCTGCACCTTTCGATCCCCGGCGATGTATCCATTGTTGGCTTCGACAACCAGGAGACTCTGGCCCCGCACCTGAGGCCGGGACTCACCACTCTAGAGCTGCCATTTGTCGAGATGGGGCGCCGTGCCGTCGACCTCATCCTGCAGGGCGCCGAACCTGACGGGCGGGTCGAGTTCATGACCTGCCCGCTGATTGAACGGAACTCAGTGACACATCCGAAGGAGAAGCCATGAGCCGCGTCCTGGCCCGGCCTACGCCGGCAGCACCGCCCGCATCCCCGCCTCAAGCGCGCCAGCGGAAGGCCTTTTCGCTGCGCCTGAAAAGAGTGGGCAGGGCGTGGCAGTTATACGTATTACTTATCCCGGCACTCGTCTACATCGCAGTTTTCAAGTACTGGCCGATGTATGGGGTACAAATAGCTTTCCGCAACTACAACCCCGTGGATGGATTCAGCGGAAGCCCCTGGGTTGGCCTGCAGCACTTCGTGAGGTTCGTCAACTCCTACCAGTTCAGCCAAGTGGTTGGTAACACCCTCTGGATTGCTGTGCTGGGCCTGCTGCTGGCTTTCCCCATTCCGATCATTCTCGCGCTCCTGGTCAACCAACTACAGAGCGAACGGTTCAAGAAGTTCACCCAGACCGTGCTCTATTCTCCGGCCTTCATCTCAACGGTGGTCGTTGTGGGCATCATGTTCGTCCTGCTTTCGCCGCGGTCGGGCCTGGTCAACAACGCCATTCAGCTGGCAGGCGGCCAGCCGGTCTTCTTCATGGGCTCCCCGGAGTGGTTCCGGCCCGTCTACGTCATCTCAGATGTGTGGCAAAACGCGGGCTTTTCCATGATCGTGTATCTGGCTGCCCTGTCCGGGATCGACCCCGCGCTGCATGACGCCGCCAAGGTTGACGGCGCCTCCAAGCTGCAACGCATCCGGCACATCGACCTGCCGGGCATCATGCCCGTCATAACGGTGCTGTTCATCCTCGCCATCGGGAACCTGCTCAACGTGGGATTCGAAAAAGCCCTGCTGATGCAAACAAACCTGAACCTGCCGACGTCGGAAAT
This sequence comes from Pseudarthrobacter sp. C4D7, assembly GCF_013359725.1. GTDB lineage: Bacteria > Actinomycetota > Actinomycetes > Actinomycetales > Micrococcaceae > Arthrobacter. Next base: position 130,475 of record NZ_JABFMW010000006.1, read on the forward strand.
CATTCAAACGTACGTCTACCACGCAGGCCTGCAGCAGGCGCAGTTCAGCTATTCGGCCGCCATTGGCCTGTTCAATTCCGTCCTCAACCTCGTGCTGCTGCTGACCTTCAACTGGGTAGCGCGCCGGGCCAACCAAGCAACCCTGTGGTGATGCCGTGATGTCCCTGAACACCGATACCGTGGCCGCCCCGGCCCCCGTCAATCAACCCCGGCCCCGTGGCCAGCGGACGCCGTCGTTCCGCGGCAGGTGGGCCGACTCCGCCTTCAACATCGCCGCCGTCACCATCCTGACGCTGTCCCTCGTCGCCGTCGTCTATCCCTTGTACTTCATCGTCATCGCCTCGATCAGCGACCCCAATGCCGTCTACGAAGGCAAAGTATGGCTGTTCCCCTCCGGTGTCACGCTGGAGGGATACCAGCGGATCCTCGCAGACAGCCGGATCTGGAATGGCCTGGGCAACACGGTCATCTACACGGTCCTGGGGACGGCGATCAGCGTGACCACCATCCTGTTCGGTGCCTACGCGCTGTCCCGCAAGGACATGCCGGGCAGGAAGTTCCTGATGCTGCTCTTCGTCATCACCATGTTCTTCGACGGCGGCCTGATCACCAAGTACCTGGTCGTCCGGGACCTGGGCATGCTGGACACCGTCTGGGCAGTCGTGCTGCCAGGAGCGGTGGGAGTCTGGAACCTGATCATTGCCCGGTCCTTCTTCGAAAACACCATCCCCGGGGAGCTCCGGGAAGCTGCCCAGATGGACGGCGCCAACGACTTCACCTTCTTCTTCAAGATGGTGCTCCCCCTGTCCAAGCCGCTCATCATGCTCATGATCATGGTCCATGTGGTGGCGCACTGGAATTCATTCTTTGACGCCCTGATCTTCCTTAACGACGACACCAAGTACCCCCTGCAGCTCGTGCTGCGGAACATCCTCATCCAGTCCGATGTCTCCTCCGCCGGCACCACCGGCGGCGACATCGAGTCCTACGCCGCAGCACAGCGCATCGGCGAGCTGACCAAGTACGCCATGATCGTCGTCTCCAGCCTGCCGCTGATGATTGCGCTGCCCTTCATGCAAAAGCACTTCACCAAGGGCACCATGATCGGCGCGGTCAAGAGCTAGGCCCCGGCACCGGACACGAATGCCCGACGGCGGTCCCCACCGTCCGCCGTCATCACCCCTCCCCCGCAAAACAGAAAAGGAAACGACCCATGGCTACCAGCCGCAAACTCGCCGTCCTCGGCACCCTCATGGCGGGAACAATGCTGTTCACCGCATGCTCGGGCAACTCCAAGGGATCCGGCGATATCAAGGACTCTTCCGCAGAAGCCGGGTTCCAGGAAACCGGCTTTCCCATCGTCAAGAACCAGCTGACCCTGAAATTCTCCGGAACGAAGAGCGCCCTGGCTCCCGATTACAGCACCATGACGCTGGTGCAGCAGTGGGAAAAGGACACCAACATCCACATCGACTGGCAGAACCTCCCGGAGACTGTCTTCAAGGAAAAGAAGAACCTGATCCTGGCCAGCGGGGACCTCCCTGATGCCTTCTTCAACAGCGGCCTCACCGACGCCGAAATCGGCACCTACTCGGCAAACGGCACGCTCATTCCGCTCGAAGGCCTCATCGAGAAGAACGCACCCAACCTTTCCAAACTCCTGGCAGCCCGGCCGGACATCAAGGCCGCCATCACGTCATCGGACGGGCATATCTACTCATTGCCCTCCGTCGAGGAACTCGGCCTGGTCCAGTTCCCCAACGAGATGGCCATCAATACCGCGTGGCTGGACAAGCTTGGCATCCCGATGCCAAAGACCGTCAACGAACTGCACGACGCCCTGCTCGCCTTCAAAACCAAGGATGCCTCGGGCACGGGCAAGACCATCCCCCTGAGCTTCATGCCCAGTTCGTGGTGCGGCGACATCGTCGACCTCATCGCAGCTCTTGGCGGCGTTCCGGACAACATGGACCACCGCATCGTCCAGGACGGCAAAGTCATTTACACGGCCACCCAGGACGGCTACAAGAAGGCAATCCAGACCCTGCACCAGTGGTACCAGGAAGGCCTGATCGATCCCGAATCCTTCTCGCAGGACGACAAGGCGTACCTGGCCAAGGGAAAAGCCGGCACGGAAAACCTGGGCTCGTTCGTCTGGTGGGAAATCAAGGAAATGGTCGGGGCTGACCGCGCCGGCGACTACAAACTGCTGCCCGTGCTCGAAGGCGTGGATGGCAAGAGGCTGGCCAGCCAGTCCAACAACCAGGAAATTGCCCGCGGGGCGTTCGCCATCACCCGGGCCGACAAGTACCCGGCCGCAACCATGCGCTGGGCAGATAACCTCTATGACCCCATCCAGTCAGCCCAGGCCAACTGGGGCCCCATCGGCGAGACCCTGCAGAAAGACCCCGCAACCGGCCTGCTGACCCAGATTCCCGCCCCGGCCGGTACGAGCGAAGGCGAACGGCGCCAAAAAGTGGCGCCGGGGGGACCCAAGGCCAACACCGCAGAAAACTTCCAGACGGTGGTAGCGCCTGAGCCCCGGGCTGCTGAACGGCAGAAGACTGTTGAAGACAACTACAAGCCGTTCGCCGCAAACGATGGATACCCGCCGGTGGCGCTCTCCAACGAAGAACTCCAGCAGATCAGCACCATTGAGGCCGACGTTGCCACCCTCGTGAAACAGAACACCGCCAAATGGATTGTCTCCGGCGGCATCGACCAGGAGTGGGACGGCTACGTTTCGCAACTGAAAAACGTCGGCGTCGACACGATGATCGATGTTTACCAGCAGGCTTACGACCGTTTCAAGAAGAACTCCTGACCACCTGATGTCCCACGGCAGTGGGGACCGGTCACGGAACGTCCGTGCCCGGCCCCCGGCCTGCCTGCCTGCCTACAAACTCTTCCGGCCCCTTTCGAACGGGCCACACCCATTGAAATGAGACCCGCTTCATGAACACCGTTGCGCCCGCCCTTGAGGCTTATCGCCCTGCGATGCACTACACGGCCAAGGACACCTGGCTCAACGATCCCAACGGCCTGGTTTTCCATGAGGGCATCTACCACCTTTACTACCAAAGCAATCCGTTTGGGAACGTCCACAGCAACATGTCATGGGGGCACGCCACCTCCACCGACCTCGCTAATTGGAGAGAGCATCAAGTCGCCATCCCGTGTGACGACACCGAGGAGATCTTTTCGGGCAGCATTGTGGTGGACCATGGGAATTCCTCTGGTTTCGGCGTCGGAGGCGTTGCACCGCTGGTGGCCATCTACACCAGCGCCTACAAGCCCGGTTCGGCCCACCCGGGCATCCAGGCCCAATCCCTCGCCTGGAGCATCGACGGCGGCTACACCTGGACCAAATACTCAGGCAACCCTGTCCTGACCAGGAACTCCCCCGAATTCCGCGACCCCAAAGTCTTCCGCTACAACGGGCCGGCCGGCAGCTACTGGGTGATGGCCGCCGTCGAAGCCCACGACTTCGCCGTACTTCTCTACCGCTCCGACGACCTCCGGACGTGGGAATACCTGAGCACCTTCGGTCCGGCAAACGGCACCGGCGGGATCTGGGAGTGCCCCGACCTCTTCGAGCTGCCGGTCGACGGTCTTCCCGGGACGACAAAATGGGTCCTTACCGTGAATATGAATCCCGGCGGCCCCAACGGAGGCTCGGCCGGACAGTACTTCGTGGGAGAGTTCGACGGCGTGACCTTCCGTTCCGAAACGACCCTCACGGAGGGCATGCAGGACCCCGCACTCCTGGATCAGTACCGGTGGCTGGACTGGGGCCGGGACTACTACGCTGCCGTGTCCTTCAGCAACGCCCCGGACGGCCGCAGGCTCATGATCGGCTGGATGAACAACTGGCAATATGCCAACCAGATTCCCACCTCACCCTGGCGCAGCCCCATGAGCCTTGTCCGGGAAGTGTCCCTGGCCATGGTGGACGGACAGCCGCGGCTTGTGCAACAGCCAGCACCCGAATGCACCGCACAGTCGCTGCCAAGGCCGGCGCAGCGGGTGTCCCTGGACGGGGCGGTGGCGGTCGACGGCGGCGCTGCAGTGCAGATTGTAGACGTCACCTTTACGCCCGGAACGGCCGACGAGTTCGGTCTCGTGCTCCGCGGCGCAACCGACGGAGCCGACGGGTCCGCCGGCACCCGGATCAGCATCCGCCCTGGAACGGGCGAACTGGTGCTGGACCGGACGAACTCCGGCGACACCGGCTTCCACCCGGCATTTCCATCTGTCAGCAAAGCTCCATTGCGGGCATTGGACCGCACCTATTCCCTGCGGATCTTCATTGACCACTGCTCCGTGGAGGTCTTCGCGCAGGACGGCCTCGTGACTCTTACCGAGCTGATCTTCCCGGACCCGGGCCACACGGCAATTACCTTGTTTTCCACCAACGGTTCAGCCGAGGCACTTCTACAGCTGACTGCCGTCGGAGAGGACAACACGTAGTGGAACCGCATGCTTGGCTCGTCCCGATAAATATGGAAAGCCTCCAGGCAGCACGACAAGATATCCAGCGGTCCCTGGATGTCCTGGTTGTGGGTGAAGCGCTGATCGATGTGGTGGTAACCGCGAGTGGCCGGGTGGAACATCCCTGCGGATCACCGGCCAACGTCGCTTACGGACTCGGACGTCTCGGCGTGGGCACGGGCCTGTACACGGCCATCGCACCTGATGCCCGGGGAAGATCAATTGAGAACCACCTCCACCGGGCAGGAGTAACCCTCCTGCCCGGTTCACAATCCCTCACCCGCACGGCAACAGCCACCGCAACCCTCGGACCCGACGGATCCGCTGCATACGACTTCGACATCCACTGGGACCTGCCACCAGCAACGCCGGCCTACTTCCCCAAAATCCTGCACACCGGCTCGATAGCCACCTTCCTCAACCCCGGGGCCGGTACCGTCAAGACCCTGCTCGAACAAGCCCACACGCATTGCACCATCACCTACGACCCGAACATCAGGCCCTCCCTGCTCGGCAGCCATGCGGAAGCGAAAGCAACCTTCGAAGAAATCGCCGCCCTGACCGACGTCGTCAAACTCAGCGATGAGGACGCCCACTGGCTGTACCCCCGGCAAACACTGGAGGAATCCGCTGACCGCATCCTCCGACTCGGCGCCGGACTGGCAGTGATCACCAAGGGAGCCGAAGGCTCCCAGCTCACCTCCCTGTCCGCACGCATCACCGTCCCCGCCATCAAAGCCACGGTCGCGGACACCATCGGCGCCGGAGACTCCTACATGGCCGCACTCATCATGGGCCTCCTCACCCGCAGCACCGAAGGCTTCGCGCCCACCGTCATGGAGCAACTCGGACGCACCGCAGCCACAGCAGCGGCCATCACCGTCCAGCGCACCGGCGCGAACCCGCCCACCTTTGACGAACTAACAGCCGCTGTCGAGGCACAAGCCTCCGCAGCACGAGCTTTCGCATGCTATTAGATGTAAGCGAAACAACGCTGCGGACAACAAAAGTAGAGGGTCCCGTTCACTTTGTTATGAGGAGCCAACAATGACATCTGAGAAAACAACGGGTCGATAAGCTCTTTTGCAGTCGCTGCAGTCGCTGCAGTCGCTGCGGTCGCTGCGGTCCAGCAGCAATCTCTCACAATTCACCGCTCAGCCGCCGTTCCATGCTGGGCATGACAGGGACGGCCGCAAACGGGGCGGCCGTGGGGGCCTGGCGCGGCTGACCGGCGCTGACATCCCGGGCCTGGGCGGCAAGGCCTTGAACATCGCTCTCCTTGAGCGGCGGCGATTGCTGCAGGCCGGAAGGACTAACCTCCGCGACGATGTCGGAACATTGGCACATTCCGTACTGCATCATCGTCTCTGATGCCGTGGACCACCACGGCTCCGGTGTCGCGTCCTTTCGGGTTCTGCAGTGTAAAAGACGGCACGGTCGTTGCAACTCCCACCCTAGGTTTGCGCAGGGCAGGGGCATCGCCCCTCTTCTCCGGCGGCGGAAAGAAGGGTAGGAAGATGCCTTTCAACACTGGTGAGCGAGGGCACCCCCAGCAAAAATAGACCAGGACATTGGCGACGATCTGATGACATTTGCGCGCGAGCGACCCATTAGCGACGAGTCTGCCCAAAACTATGATCTCAGCGCACCAGTCTAGCCTGGAGGCGGTATCCGGATTCTTCGTCGGCCAAGTATTGCGCGCCCGCGCCGTAGGAGCCGAGGACTTCGTAGCTGCCGTTGTAGACGACCGCGACGCAGACGAATTCGCCATTGTCTGCCGAATCGATGCCCAGCCCGATGTGGCGGGCGTCCGGGCGGTCTTTGAGGACTCCGCGGGCGATGACAGCGGGGCTGCGCACTCGGCGTCGCGGCGGGCTGCGTAGGAGGCGCCCTGGCTCAGTCCGACCAGCCTGCCGAGCTCCTCGTAGGTCAGCTAAGGCGCGGTTCCGGTTGCTTTGCCGCGGACGCGCGCAAATGTTATCGGTCATGACCTATATGTGTGCGACAGTGCCAGAAAAGAGCGCAGGGGCGCGGATTATTTTAGCCACGCCCGCCGGCAGGGATTTCCTTTCGTTTGGCGGTTGAAGAGGATCATGCCGGGACTGTGCGCGGCCGGGCACCAAGAGCGCAGTGGGGCCTGGCCGGACACGCTAGATTAGAAGGCGCGGCGCTTCCTGCGGCGGCGGACCTGCTTGAGGACGGTCAGCCCGAGGAAGATGACGGTGAAAACAATGCCGACTGGTGAGCTGACTCCGCCGAGGATGGACACAATGATGTTCCAGACCATGAACGCCAGCAGCCACTTTATCAGGAACCAGACAACCGGCACGAAGGACAAGACGAAGTCTGCGTGGGCTTCGATCTCCTGGTTGCTCCGCTGGGGCCGCTGGCGTCTCGCCGCGGCGTCCCGCCTGTTGTAGACGGCTTCGCGGTCATTCCTGATGGATGCGGCGTGCTTCCGGTCTGACTGCTCGCGCAGCCGCTGCTGTTCCCACAGGAAGTGCTCGGACCGGGTGCGTTTGTCTGCCATGTTGGTTCCCCCAAGGTAGTGCGCTGCGAAGAAGCAGCGGCCGTTACATTCTAATGATGTGGCTGGTCGTTGGCCGTTATGTGTGCGGAATATCCGGTCCGTGTCACCCCTTTGGTGAACAGGGCGGCCATGAAGGGGACCTTGGAGCTGTACTGAGTGCTGCCATGGCGAAAGAGCTTCACGGCGATCCCGATGACCACGGCTCCGAAAACGAACAATTCGGCGATCACAACGGCTGCTTCGACGTCGCCGAGAGAGCCGATGCCGTTACGGAGCGTCGCGGTTAGCGGGGCTGAGGACGGTAAGTAGGTGAAGACCTGAACGACCGGGGAGCCGGGTCGCTGATGATGAGCGGCACGGCGTAGAGCGGAACGAACATCATGACGACGATGGCACCGAACAGCCCGTTGGCGTCCTTACGGTGGGCACGACGGATCCGAGCGCTACCAGTGCTGCGGCGAGCAGTAAGAAACCGCCTGCCAGCAGGAGCGCTCCGACGATCATGGCCTAGGCTTCAGGCACCAGCGCGTCCAGGGAAATGCCCGGGATACCGGCACGACCGCGCGGCGACATGAACTCGGCGGTGTCCGGGACGGCTACGGTGAGCATATGCACGGCCCCGGTGGCCAGGATGGCTTCCCCTCACTTCAGCAGTGGCGGCCGGAGCGCTCCCCCGACGTTGGTCGTTTTGTGTGCTTCCCAAGCCGTCGAGACTCCCCGCCGGATTTTGGCCACCTGCGCGCCTGTAGAGAGCGGCAGCGACACGATCCGCTTCGACGCCCATTGCGCCCCCTGATCAAGGGTGGCCGAATCAAGGTAGATTCCACGTTGAGTTTGCCGGTTAGTGGCCCCGTTGTAGGAACCCGTGAGGCTTCGGCACCCCTTGTCCGCGATCATGCACACGCTTCGATAGCGGTCACTGAGATCTTGAGAGATAGCGACGGCGTTCCGGGCCTTCGCATCGGCAACGTACTGTCCCCCGTTGTCGTCAGCAGGTAGCGATTCTCCGGCGCCGGCAGTGCTGCCGATAAGGCTGGGGTCCCGTGCGGTGTCGCCCATCAGCCAGACGGCTGCGATCCTGCTTAGGACACTCTCATTGGCAGCGGACACCGTTTCATGCAGAATCTGGGCACCCTGGCTGTAGCCGAGGATCACCAGCTTCGTATCAGGGCAATCCTCCACCGTCTTGGCCGCTAGCTCGGTAGCCTTCTTCACGCCGGCAATGACCTGCAGGTCGAACATGTTGGGTGGGCCCATGATGCCGTGCAAGGGAGCCTTGGGGTCACGCGGAGGCAGCGGGGGGTGCACGGAGGCGAATGCGACACTGGTTCCTGCCGGTAGCTGCTCCTTTAGCTTCCGTGCGGCTGCGGAGACTGACGGACCGAAGCCCGGAATCTCCGGCTCATGACTTGCCACATCGGTCGCCTCAAGCCAGTCCTCGCCGCGGGTGCCGATGATCGTCAGGTCAGCACATTCAGGCCCCACAGTCAGCCCACCGGTACCGCCGACGCGGTGGGCTATGTTCAGCCTGTTCGTCATCCACTGACCGGGGGCCGTGTAGATGTCCGAGTTGTTAATCCGGCGGTTCCCCTGCCAGTGCCTGTACTCGTACGTGTCGGTGTACACAGATCCATGGGCGTCGAAGTCGAAGACGGGGGAAAGATTGCACACCATATCCAGCATGTGACAGACGTTGACGACCTTGCCTTTGAGCTCAACAGGGATGGGGACGTACTTTTGAGGATTCTGAGGAGTTCCAATCCACAACGAGCCCACACCATTAGTGAGATCAGTACCTTCCCGAATGCCGCTCGGGGCTCCGGTGTCCCAAGTTGAGTCGGGAATCGGGCGTGCAATCTTCGAAAACGTCCAGCTCCCGAGCGTACCCTTGCCGCTGTAGTTGAACGGGGTCTGGTCTAGGGGGTTGCGCATCGGGTCTGCGATCAACTGGACAGCAGCTATATTGGCGAGGAGGTTTTCCTGCCGCAACATGTCCAAGGCAATGTGCGTGGTGTGCGCTCCTTGGCTGAACCCAATAAGAACTATCTCGGTCCCGGGGCAGGTGGTGGAAAGCTTTCTGACCGTGTCGACGATGGAGGCAGCCCCCTCGTTTACAGAAGCCATGTACGTTCTGTGATCGCCGTAGCTCGGCAGAACTGACTTTCCGAACTTGAAATTGGCACCGATGTTGTCGGCCTCAATAAATCCATTGATAGCGGACACTGCCGGGTAGTTGACAGGTATGAAGCGAAGGTTTGTGGCCGCGGGAAGGCGCCGGGTGATCTCATAGGCTGCGGTAGCGACCTCGTTGCCGAAGCCGGCGATGTGATCTTGAGGCCTGGAGCCTTCTTGGACTGGCTTTCCTTCGTGGCTTTCAATCAGTGGTTGGGCTGATCCGCGGGCGCCTATTACTGCCACGTCCGCATCGCACCTGCTGTTGGGTGAGACGAAACCGGGCTCGTTCACCAGGTCGGAGACGATGGTCGCGTCGGCGTTTGCTGCCGCCGGCGCCACGATGAGCGAGCTGGCGGCCAGTGCTGCGACAAGTGCCGTTTTGGCCAGGAAAAAGTGGTAGCGCGCTTTCATGTTTCCCCCAAGAAGTGCTGCCGGACCCAATGCCTGCCCGATCGTGCTCCGCTTATCTTGCCAGACCTGACACCGTGCCCCTGCACACGACGCAGGGTCCTGACCTGCGCGTTCCTGAAAAGGGCAGGAACTGATCAGGCGATGAGGGCTTCCTCCAACGCCATGCACCGGGCGGACCGTGTGGCGAGCAGTTCGGCGAAGCGGAGTACGAACTCCCCGGCGGTGTAGGGATGGTCCAGTGGGTCGCGCATGCTCGGCGCCAGTTCGAGCTAGACCCCCGTGGACGCAGGAGATCGCGAAGGCCGTAACAGGGCCCGGGACGAAGGCATGATCGTCGCCAACTCGGATGGCTTCCCGGTTCATAGCGAGGAAGGCGAGGTCCCCGGTGGTCTGGCTGCGTGGCCTGAGGATGACGACACCACACCCTCTGCCCGTCCTGCGGTCGGCTGTACCGGAACGTCGACATCGAGCACGACGGCGAGGCGCCCGTGATCAACATCGTCGACGTCGAGAAAGGTCCGATCGTCGAAGCCATCACAGTTCATTGGGATCTGACCTAAGCCGCACGCCCCGTGCTCTACCGAATGGCCCTGCCCATTGCATTTCGAGGCGGTACCAGCGAATCCGAACAAGCAGCCCATGGCGATACGGCATGGGCTGCTCCGAGCTCTCCGCTCCGGCCGACTAGCCGGTGATCTTCCTGCAGGTCAGGTCCAGTGATGAATCGGTCGGAGCCTTGGAATCGTGGACAGTGAATGTGTCTTTGGTGAAAGACATCGCCACGTCACCGTTGCCCCCCGTGGACGTGCCAGCCATTTTTGCATCGCCGTCGAGCTTTTCCGGCAATGCGATCTTGACTTCCTGTCCGTTCATGGACGAGAACTGCCGGTTCTTGCCGGTCCCGGTCAGGAGGAGCGAATCGTCGTCTATTTTGACGAAAAACTCGAAGTCCGAATAGGTGGCGTTCTCTATCACAAGCTTGCCCGGGCTGAACGTCAGCGTGGACGCTCCACCGTTGGCGATCAGCCAGGAACCGGCCGACTTAGACAAGGTATCCACACCGATGGCCGTCGTGGTTTTGGTCTGCGGGCATTTCCAAGACCCGGTGAGGTACGTCTGGACGGCAGATGCCTTGCTCACTGCGGGAGCTGCGGCCTTGGTGCTCTCAGGAGCTCCCGTCGCGGATGCGCCGGCGCAACCCGCGAGAGACGTCATGGTCAACAACCCGACGACGGTGGCAGCGAATTTCCTGCTCAAAATAAAACCCCCAAGATTAAGGCGTGGGAGTCCAATCGTCGCCCCCAACAATGCAGATTGTATATGCAATTGCTTCCAAATGATCAAGCGGGGACGGGGAGCCCCGATGACGATTCCGCAACAAGCTGGATGTCCTTCAGGGCGTCGATCAGCTCCGGGATCTGCCCGGGGTCCTGCAAGAGGTGCAAGGCCGCGCGGAGGCCGCGTAAATCCCGGCGGGGAGGACCCGCAATAGTCTGGCCACGAACACAGACCGGGACGGGAAAATCGTGGGCAACGAAATCGTCGAAGTAGTCGACAACGATGTAGCCAGACTCACTTGCGTCTGCGGCAACAGCGCATCCGAGGCGGGCCTGGTCGCCGCCAACTCGGACGGCTTCCGATTCACATCGAAGAAGGCCAAGCACCCGTAGGGCTCACCGAATGGCCCGAGGACGACGACATCCATACCCTCCGCCCGGTCTCCGGCCGGGTGACCGCAACTTCGGCATCGAGCACGACAATGAAGCCACTGTGGTCTTCACCGTCGATGTCGCCAAGGGCCCCATCGCAGAATCAAGGTTCACTGGGCTCTGGCCTAAACCGGAACGCCCGTTTCAGGTGGACGCCGAGTTGGCGGCCAGATACAACCGCGTAGGGGCAACCCTCCGCGTCGACCCGCCGAAGCCAAACACCGAAATCAGCTACGCAAAGATGGTCGCCCGATACCTCAGCCACGACACCAGCGCCGAAAGCGTGCTCTTCGCCGTCTACACCTCGGAACCCATGAACGGCGACCACAAACGACACACCACAACCATCGCCGCGCTCACAGGCGCCCTCGCCGAGCGAGACCATCAGAGAAGGACTCCTCGTCGGAGACCAAACAGCGTCACAGTACGACGGCGACACTGAGAACGGCGTCCGACTCCCCCTGAGTGCCACCCAATCCAGCCAGATCAACGCCGAGTCCGTCTACCACGGCAGCAAAAACCAGCCTCACGTGGGCGGCCCATTGGACGCGAGCAGGACCAGGCCACGTCATGGAAGCTCCCGGGGGAACAACTGCAGAGCAGCGAATATTTCCACACCCAGAACCGGTCATGTCGCCCACCCCGCGGACGACAATGAAGAGATACCAAGCACCGACCAGCGAGACAAGGAGCACGCCGGCCACAGCTACGGCCACCAACAGAAAAGGGCCCCCGAAGGGGCCTATAAGTGAACAGTTTGTGCACACTCAGAGGCCCACGGCCCCAGAGCAGGGAAAACACGTGCCCGAGGTGGGACTCGAAATACATTCCAGCCCTTGCAAACATTGGGAACCCGCGAAAACATGCGGAATTCGAAGAAGTCCGGCAGCTGTACGAGGCAGTACGAGACGAAAAGTGTGAACATTGTCCACACCCCATTTTCGGAGGGTGAAGGACTACCGGGGCACCAGATGCCTGGAAATTTCGGCGGCGGAGTCCAGCAAGTCGATGGTGCCCGCGGCGACTCCGACGACGAGGTCGAAGCCCTCCTCCGTGGTGAAGGCATGCCGGTAACCGTTGACCCAGAGCAACAACACCATGAGCGTCCACGCCGTCCGTTTGTTCCCATCAATGAGTGGATGGAACCGCGCGACCGACTCCAACAACGCGGCCGCCTTCACCGCCAGTTCCGGATAAGCCTCCGCGCCCATGACAGTCGTAGCCGGCCTGGCCAACGCCGAGGCCAACAACCCGACATCACGGATATGGAAGCCATACCGATCGACTACCTGAAGAGCATCCTCAATGTCCAGATACGCTGTCACGCGTCCTCAAGGCGCTTCAGCAACTCCGCATCATGACTCATAACAAAATCAAGGCCCTCGCTGATCTCACGCCGCCGCGCGTGGCGCTGAAGAACCAACTCTGCACCCTGCAACAGAAGCGCCGACTTGGAGGTGTGTTCCTCGGCAGCCAACTTCTCCAGCCGCCGATCGAGGTCTTCAGGGACACGAAGATTCATAGCCATGCCTTCATGGTACCAAAACGGTACTGCACCTCAGCAGGCGGCACGCGCCTTCGCTTCGAGTCCCGAGCTCAGGGGGCGGGAGCTCCGGGATGAAGTTCGCTGCCCGAATCTTTCAGTCGGCCGGGCGCCTAAATCCGAAGGGTCCTGTCGGCTTTATCGAACGGCCGATATCGGCCTTCGAATTTGACCTTGGGATGGCTCGGAGAAGGTTGCCCCTGGGCTTTTCTCTCGCTTACCAGCGCGTGACAGGTTGTCCCTGGGCAGTGCCGACGTTTTACCCTCAGTCGCCGGCGCCTGCCATCACCCTTGGCGAAGTGGTGCCTCAGGGGTAGCCCTGGCGGCCATCCCGAGCCATGATGGCACCATGACTGATCCCCAACGGAAGCTGTCCGCCGCCGAACTCGCCGAGGCCGGGCTCACCGGCTGGCACGTGACCGGCGAGGCCCTCGCCGCCACCTTCAGGACCCGGAAGTTCTCCACCGGCCTGGAGCTCGTAAACCGCATCGGCGCCTCCGCCGAGCAGGCCAACCACCACCCCGACCTCACGCTCACCTACCCCGAGGTCGGCGTCACGCTCTCAAGCCACGACGTCGGCGGGATCACCAGCCGCGACATCGACCTCGCCCGCACCATCAGCGGCCACGCCGCGGACCTCGGGGTCGCCGCCGCGGAGTGAGTCCGCGCCGTCGGGCACAGGGCGAACGGACCATCGAGGCGCTAAGCGGCCTTTACGGAATCTTCATTATCAGCCTTTGAAATCAGACAGGCAGTGCTCGGTATAGGGCTACTTTCGGCCGATATCGTGACGGTTTCTCCCCAAGCTCCCAGTCCAAACTGCCGCGCCCTGCGTCTGGACGCCGGGCGGGGCCACGACCAGGCAGCGAAACGCCCCCTTTTATTTTTCAGGCCGGAATGAGGGAGGACAACTCGTCGAGGCGGTGGATTTCCAGTTCTGTGAGGGCCAGGGAGGCTGCTCCCATGAGGTCGGGCAGCTGTTCCGCGGTGCGGGCGCTGGCGATTGGGGCGGCGATATTGGGTCGGGTGAGAAGCCATGCGAGAGCTGTTGTCGCAATAGTGGTGCCTCTCTCCTGCGCGATGTCGTCGAGGACGGAGATGACCCGCAAGCCTTCGGTACTGAAGTAACTGCCTGCCATCTTTTCTCGGGGTGTGCCCACGAGGTCTTCACGGGTCCGGTACTTGCCGGTGAGGAATCCGCTGGCGAGGGACCAGTAGGGGATGACCCCGAGCCCGTTGGTGGCAGCCAGTGAAGCCAGTTCGCCCTCGAAGTCAATTCTGTGTACCAGGTTGTAGTGCGGCTGCAGGGCCACGGGACGGGCATAGCCGTTTTCGTCCGCGATCCTGATCCATTCCCTGATCCGGTCCGCGCTGTAGTTGGAGAGGCCGACGTGACGGACTTTTCCAGCGATGAGGAGATCATCGAAGGCTCCGACGGTCTCCTCCAGAGGAGTGGTCTCGTCATCGAAGTGCGCATAGTAGAGGTCGATGTAGTCGGTGCCGAGGCGACGCAGGGATGCTTCGGAGGCTGCCACGATGTTCTTTCGGGAGAGGCCGGGAAAATCGGGGTGCTGGCTGACTTTCGTTCCGATGATGACCTGGGACCTGTTGGAGCGACGTGCCATCCAGTCTCCGATGATGGTCTCGGATTCCCCTCCGATGTTGCCCTCGGCCCAGGCCGAGTAGCTGTCTGCTGTGTCGATGAAGTTGCCGCCCTGTGTGGTGAAAGCGTCCAGAACACTGTGGGAAGTCTGTTGGTCAGACGTCCAACCGAGAGTGTTTCCTCCCAGGGCGAGCGGGAAGATGCTGAGATCCGAATGTCCGATAGTCGTCATTTTCAAGGTCCTTTAGTAGTGGTTCTGTCAGACGGAGAGCGCGTCGATGAGTTCTATTTCGGGTGGAGCCAGGGCGAACCCGTCCAGGTCGAGGTTTTCGACGATCCGTGCGGGATTGGTTGAACGCGGGATTGTCACGATCTGCTTTTGGAGCATCCAGCGAAGGACGATCTGGGCGACGCTGACGTCATGGTCTTCGGCTAGGTGAAGCAGTGTCTTGTTATGCAGGACGGGACCGCCCTGACCCAGCGGTGACCAGGCTGTCGTGACGATGCCGCGTGCGGTATTTTCCGCGACCAGGCTCTTGCGCTGCCGTAGAGGGTTTAGTTCGATCTGGTTTACCGCGGGGGTGACGTCCGAGTGCTGGGCCAGCAGGTCAAGATCGGCGGCTTCGAAGTTTGAAACACCGATGGAGCGGACGGTTCCGCGTTCCAGGAGTTTTTCCATGGCCCGCCAGGTTTCGGTGATCAGGCGGGAGTCCGGCTGGGGCCAGTGGATGAGATAGAGGTCGATGACGTCGGCATCGAGCAGGCGGCGTGAGGTTTCGAACGCCTTCAGGGTTTGAGCGTAGCCCATGTCGCCGCGCCATACCTTGGTGGTGAGGAAGACGTCTTCGGGGTTTAGCCCTGCGTCCCGGATCCCCTGACCTACGGCCTGTTCGTTCGCGTAGAAGGTTGCGGTGTCAAAGGCGCGGTATCCGGCGCGCGCGGCGGCGGCAATATCGGCGCGGGCGGTCTGCCAGCACCCGTATCCGACCGGCGGGATGCTCGCTCCGGTATTCAGCCGGATGTTTCCTGCGGTGGTCATGTTGTGATCCTTTCCTTGCCAGGGTTTGGTGTGGTGCGTTTCTGGTGCGTTGCGGACGCGAACCAGATAACGAGGGCTATGAGAACGAAGGCGCCAGCCTGCACGCCGACGAGGGGCATCCCTCCGGCGCTGAAGGCGACCGTGCCCGTGAAGGCTCCGGCTGAGCCGCCCAGGAACACTGCGAACATGAAGACCGTGTTGGCCTGGGCTGATTGGACCGGGTTCGCCGCCAGGGTCCGGGCCTGGTTAGCGGAGAGGATTGTCTGGTTGGCCCAGGTGATGACGAACATGCTCGCACCAAACAGGACGGCCGACGAGGGATCTATGATCACCGACAGCACGCCCAGGAGCAGGACCAGCAAGAACACGAGACCGACCGGAAGGGGCCCGAAACGGTCAACGAAGCGACCGCTGAATGGGGTAGCGATTCCGGCGGCAAGTCCGACGGCCCCGAAAAGGCCGGCCGAGAGGACGCTCCAGCCGAAGCCAGGTCCGGTGAGGTGGAGCACCGTGACCGTCCACAGGGAGTTGAAGGTGGCGAACACGAAGAACTGCATCAGCGCAGACTGGATCAGTTCAGGGCTCCGCCGGCTCAGCTGAAGGGTCGAGGCCAGCAGGTGTCGGTACTGGCCGCCGGCGGAGTGCAGCTCGAGCTCTGTGGCCAGGGCAGTGCGCAGGAACGGCAGCACGGCCAGGACCAGGGCGGCGAAAGACAAGACGACCCACCGCCATCCGATGGTCTGGACGAGCAGGCTTGCGATGATCCGGCCGCCGAAAATTCCGATCAGCAGGGCGCCGGCCACTGTTGCCAAGGCAGCGCCCGCCTTCCCTTTGGGGGCTAACCGGCTCGCGGCCGGGATGACGATCTGGGCAATGTTTGCCACCAGGCCCACTGCCAGGAATCCCAAGGTGACGCCCACAATCTCGGGCAGCACCGCCGTTACTGCAAGGGCCGCGGCAAGGAGAACCGACTGAATCGTGACCTGCCGCCGGGGCTGAACGCGGTCAGCGAGGGGAACCAGCAGGAAGATGCCGATGGCGTAACCGGCCTGAACGCTGGTCGCGATGACACCGGCCGCTGCCGGGGCCACACCAAAACCAGCCGCCAGCACCGTCAGCATGGCCTGTGGCAGGTAAATAACGCTGACCGCTGTAGCTGCGGCGACCGCAAGAACGGTCAGTCTGGCGGCCCAGGACCATTCCCGCGCATTGCCCATCAGGGCACGTACCTTTCAGATGACTGGCTGCTTAGCACAACGGGCGGAATGATCCGATCGGCCTCAAGTTCACGGAAGAGTTCCAGGAACCGGTCTTCGCTGTCGAGGCAGTCGGTGAAGCCGGCCTGGCGGGCCTTAATGGTGGAGGAGACGTTGTCGAACCCGGACCGCAGCAGGAAGTCGCCGAATTCCCATCCGACCAGGTCTTCATACGGAGTCGGGACCAACGAGTGCCGGGCCACCAGCCGCTCCCAGACGTTTTTGAGCTGAGGCATCGCGTCAGCCAGGGGCACCGGCTGGGGTTCGGCGTAATCCATGCCGAGGTGACGGGCGAAGGCCGGCCACAGCTGGCGCCAACGGAACTGGTCACCGTTGGTGATGTTGAAGACTTCGCCGGCGGCCTGTGGATCCGAGCCCGCCCATACTGTGGCCCGGGCAAGCAGCCCTGCATCGGTGACCTGATAGAGGGCGTCAAAGGCGGCAATCGTGCCGGGAAACCGTAGCGGCTGGCCCAGTTCACGACAGATGCTGGCGTAGACGGCGATCACCATCAGCAGGTTCATTGGGTTGCCGACAGCGTAACCGACTACCCCTTCGGGACGCAGGATGGTCAGGTCAAAGCCGCGCTCCGCTGCGGTTTGACGCAGCAGGTCCTCCTGGTCGTAGTAAAAGTTCGGCTGCACGAGGCGCGGGTCCCGCTCCTTGGCCGGTGTGTTGAAGTAACCCAGATGCGCCCCGTAGGCCTTTCCGCCCTGATACAGGGTGACGTGACGCAGTGGGGCACCGGCGCTGTAAAGGCCGTCAAGGGTATTGCGCAGCAATCCGACGTTGGCCTCTGAAAGCTCCCGGGACGTCGGGCGCTCGGCGTAAGCGCCGAAGACCAGATGCGTTGTGTCTTCGGCCTCAGCCAGACCTGACGCGGAGGCTGCGGGATCGCTGAGATCTACCGACAAGTGGTCCCAGCCGGCGCCCTGGACGGGGCGCCGGCTGATGCCGCGCACCTGCCAGCCCTGACGTACATACTCATCGGCCGCATGCCGTCCGATCACTCCCCAGGCCCCGGCAACAAGCACGCTGCCCTTCCGGCGGGGCTGGTCCGGATCCCTGAGGTGCTGCTCAGACAAGGCGGGCTCCGCCGTCAACGTGGTGGATTGTTCCGGTCGTGAAGCCGTTATCGATCAGGTGCAGGACTGTAGAGGCGAGGTCCTCGGGACGTCCGATACGGCCGGTCGGCAAGGATTTGGCCTGCTGCTCGAAGGCTGCTGCTTTTTGGTCGTCGGGGAGGTGGGACCAGCCCTCGGTGTCGGTCATGCCCGGGCTGACGGCGTTAACCCGCACGGGAGCTAGTTCGACGGCGAGAGAACGGGTGAGGCCTTCGACGGCGGCGTTCACTGCTGTCACGGCTACCGTGCCGGGCGCGGGGCGGTCGGCGGCGATGCCGGAGAAGAAAGTGATGCTGCCGGTGTCCGGCAGCAACGGCCCGAAGACTTGGACGGCGCGGTAGTAACCCCAGAATTTTGCTTCGAAGACGTTCCGGGCGTCGTCGATGGCAAGTTCCCGGAAGGGGGCATAGGCCAGGGCGGCGGCGGAGAGGACCAGGTGGTCGATGGGGCCTGTTGCCGCAGCGGCTGCCCGGAGGCTGTCCATGTCAGTGAGGTCAATCTCAAGGCCGACGGCGCCGCCGCCAATGTCCCGAGCCGTGGCCTGCGCGCGGGTTTGCGCGCGTCCGGCAACGATGACCGCGTCACCGCGTGATGCCAGCAGTTTCGCGGTGTCGCGACCTATGCCGGAGGTTCCGCCGATAATCAGTACTGTCTGCGAGGTGCTCATGCTGATGTTCCTTTGGGTTCGGGCCGTGAAGGCAAATTGGTCAGTTACGGGGTGGTGCACAGGGCGCCGGTGGAACCCGGATCCCTGGTGACGTACGAGCAGGCATGGTTTTTCAAGAGGCGGGCCGCGGCGGCGGCTTGACCCGCATCGAGGGCTGCCATGATTGCGGCGTGTTCTTCCACCGAGTTGGGGAAGCCCACCTGGTCGTGGGCGGCGCCTACGAGGGTGAGCATTTCGATTCCCAAAGCGTTCCAGGCCCGGGTGAGTGCATCGTTGCCGGCGCTTTCAACGATGTGGCGATGGAAGCGTGTGCTGTGGAAGCACAGCGCGATGAGGTCGCCGTTTTCCTGTGCGGCCCGCATACCGTCCAGCGCGCTGGCCAAGTCCGTTGTCTTGCCCTTCAGATGACGTGCAGCGGAATGTCCGGCGATTTCCTCGAGGGCGGCCCGGACGGGGTGGGCCTGTCGCAGGTCCTCGCTGTCCAGTTCCCGAACGCGGCAGCCCTTGTTGGGTTCGGACTCTACAAAGCCCATGCCCGCAAGGTCCCGCAGCGCCTCCCGCGCAGGTGTCTGGCTGGTGCCCAGGCTCCGGGCTATCTCCAGTTCTGTCAGGCGCTGGCCCGGGGCGTAGGTCCCGTCCACGATCCTGGCCGCGATGTGGTCGCGGACGCGGACGCGCAAGAGCGTGGCAACCAGAGGGCCGCCGGAAGAGGAGTCCGGATCCTTCACGGTGGACTCCCCCGCTGTCACTGTCATTTGTTGCTTACTTCCCTTAGATGAGCCTTACCAACCTAGATACTACATTATCGATAATGGATAATTGATTCATGACTGAAGAAGAGATTGATTCCACGCTCACCGACCATGGTCCCGCGCCTTATGTCCTGGACATCGAGCGTGCTACGGAGGCCAACGATGACTACCGAAGGACAATCTGGACGGGCGGCCGGCTGCAGGTCACTGTTATGGCCATTGCCCCGGGGGACGACATCGGACTGGAAGTGCACCAGGCTGTGGACCAGTTCCTGCGGGTGGAGAGCGGACAGGGCAAGGTCCAGATGGGTCCGGCAGCCGGGAACCTGATCCATGAGTGGGGCGCACGGGACGGCGATGCGATCTTTGTTCCGGCCGGAACCTGGCACAACGTCACAGCCGTGGGTGCTGTCCCCTTGAAGCTCTACTCGATCTATTCACCACCGGAACACGCGCACGGCACTGTGCAGGCGACAAAATCCGATCCCAAATAACTGCCCCAACATCGATACGGTCGGACCCCTGCGGCGGATTAACGTCCGGCACTGTGCGTCCCGATCCGAAAGGAACGCCGAGCTATGTCTGAACGAAACATTCCCCGGCTGACAGCTGTGGCTGTGACCCTGGCTGTCGTCATGGACCTGCTGGATACCACTGTGGTCAATATCGCGGTGCCTACCCTTCAGGAGGATTTCGACGCCGGCCCCGGGCCGGTCCAGTGGGTGATCTCCTCCTATCTTTTGGCGATCGCGGTGTCACTGCCGATGAGTGGCTGGATCAGCCGCCGTCTGGGCCAGGGCCGGGCATTCCTGATCGCGCTGGGAATCTTCGGGATGGCCTCGGCCCTCACTGCCTTGGCATGGTCCCTGCCGGTCCTCATCGCGTTCCGGGCTCTACAGGGTCTGGGCGGAGGGTTGATCCTCCCGATCGGCATGGCCATGCTTTTCGCCGCGTTCCCCGCCGACCAGCGGGCGAAGGCCTCCGCGCTCATTTCGGTGCCGGCGGCCCTCGCCCCGGTCCTGGGCCCGCTGATCGGTGGGTGGTTTGTGCAGGACATCGGCTGGCGGTGGGTCTTCTGGCTTAACATGCCCATCGCCCTCGCCGCCATTCTGACCGGCCTGCGCTTGCCGGCGCAGCGGCCGGCCACCCCCGGTGCCCGGTTCGACGGCGTTGGCCTTGTACTTGTCTCGGCAGGCCTTGTGCTTTTGGTGCTGGGTCTTACCGGAACGGAGAACGGATACCCCGCCGCTCTGCCCCTGATCGCCATCGCCACCGCAGTGCTGCTCCTGGCCGGCTTCGCCGTGCGGCAGCTCCGCCGCGAAGATCCCCTGCTCAATGTCCGGCTGCTCGTCAAGCAGGAGATCTGGAGCAGCAACCTCGCCTTCCTCCTGACCGCCCTGTCCTATGGGGCGCTACTGTTCCTGCTCCCGCTGTATCTCCAGGGCCACGGCGGGATGTCCCCGCTGAACAGCGGATTCATGACATCCCTGCATGCCGTCGGCATCCTGCTGGCCACCCCGGTCACCACGCGCCTTACCCGGCGCACGGGCCCGCGTGCGCCGCTGGCTGCAGGGTTGGGTCTCATGGCAGCGGGAGCGGGTGCCCTGTCACTGGCGGGCCAGGCAACGCCGGGGTGGCTGACGGCAGCCGCGATTCTGGTTGCGGGTGCGGGTTTCGGCACAACCATCGTCCCGCTGCAGACGGCTACCGTCACCGGACTGCAAGGTCCGGAGCTGGCCGACGGTTCGACAATCGTGAACATGGCCCGGCAGATCGGCATGGCGGTCGGCGTAGCCGCCGCCGCTGCTGCCCTCAATGCCTTGAACGGCACCCACGGCCCCGGTTCCGGATATCCCGGCGCCTTTCTCCTCGCCGCGGCCCTGGCAGCGCTGGCCATTGTCCCCAGCCTGGCCTTCAGGGACCCCAAGCCCGCACCGCGAGATCCAGAACATGACCCGAAACGGCCTGAACGGACGGGCGCCACGAGAGCATCATGAAAGACTGGGGAAATGGCGGTATCAGCAGCATTTGAGAACGAGAGCCTCTCGGAAAAAGTCAAGCGCACCATCGTGGACAGGGTCGTTGACGGCACCTACCCTCCCGGTATGCGCCTCGTGGAGCTCCAGCTCGCCAAAGAATTCGGCGTCAGCCAAGCGCCGGTCCGCGAGGCCCTGCGGGAGCTGTCCTCCACACGGCTGGTCGAAAACATCCCCCGCCGCGGAACCTTCGTCCGGTCCGCCTCCCAGGATGACCTCGCCGAAGTCTACTTCGTCCGCCTCGCCCTGGAGGGAACCGCCGCCGCCGCCGCATATCCGGCACTGCACGCCGACCCGGCACCGCTGCGGGAGGCCCTGGCCGGCATGCGTGAGGCCGCGGCGACGAACGATGCCCACGGCATCGCCAAATACAGTACCGACTTCCACCGGGCTGTTGTAGTTGCGACCGGGAACCGGCTGATGCTGGAGATCTGGGATTCCCTGTATGTCGAGGCCCGCACCATGGCCACCGTCGTGCGCGGCCACGTCGACCTGCACGCAGCGGCCGAAGCCCACGTCCCGATCCTGGAAGCCTTCGAGAGCGGCACACCGGACCTCTGCACCAAGCTCGTCACCGAACACCAGCACGAGTACTCCATCCTCCCCCAGGAATAGGCCCCTTCCTCCTCCCCCGGAAGGGCCCGCACCCCCTCCAAAAGAAATTATCGATAATCGCTTGTGATGCCAGTCACGGTCATGTAGAGTCACATCATCAATTATCGATAATCGATTCGAAGGGGAATCACTTTGAAACTCGTTACTTTCCGCCACAACGGCACCCAGCAGACCGGCGTCCTCAACACCGACGCCACAACGGTGACTGCTGTGCCGGGCGGGCAGGACCTGCTTTCGCTCATCGACAACTGGGACTGCGCAGCTGCCCAGCTCGCCGCCTCGACCGGAGAAGCAATCCCCGTGGCCGACGTCGAGCTGCTGGCCCCCATCCCGCTCCCCCGCCGGAACATCTTCTGCGTGGGCCGCAACTACGTCGAACACGCCAAGGAATTCGCCAACTCCGGCTACGACGCAACCGCAAGCGCCACACCCCAGCCGGAATACCCGGTGGTGTTCACTAAGGCACCCTCCACGGTCATCGGCACCGGCGCGGACGTCGACCCGCACGCCGGCGTCACCTCCGAACTCGACTACGAAGCCGAACTCGGCGTCATCATCGGCACGGGCGGCCGCGGCATCAGCAAGGCCGACGCTCTGGACCACGTCTGGGGCTACACGATCATCAACGACGTCACCGCCCGCGACCTCCAGAAAGACCACAAGCAGTGGTTCCTGGGCAAGAGCCTCGACACCCACTGCCCCATGGGGCCCTGGGCCGTAACCCGCGATGAAGTCGGCGACGGCCCCCTGGACCTGCTCTGCACCGTCAACGGTGAAACCCGCCAGAAGGCCACGACAGCGGACCTGATCTTCGACATCCCCACCATCATCGAAACGATCAGCGCCGGCATCACGCTCCAGCCTGGGGACATCATCGCGACCGGCACCCCGGTCGGCGTCGGCATCGGCTTCACTCCGCCGCGGTTCCTGACCAGCGGAGACGTCGTCGAGATCACCATCAGCAAGCTCGGCACGCTGCGGAACCGGATCGGAGAAGGCCGATGAGCACCGCGACCATCCCCGCAGGGCTGACAGCCGTCGGAACGAAACACCTTTTCGTCGAAAGCACGGGCACCGGAGAGGATGTTGTCCTGGTCCACGGACTGGGCGGCACCACCAGCTTCTATGAACCGCTCGTCGCTTCACTTGCCGAACGGTTCCGGGTCACCCGCTACGACTTCGCCGGACACGGCCGCTCGCCCCGGGTGGGGGAACTTAGCCTGGAATCCCTGGCCGCCGAATTGGCCCTGGTCATCGAATCCCAGACCACGACAGGCCGCGCCCACCTTGTTGCCCACTCGATGGGAACCCTCATCGTCCAGCAGCTGGCCTCAACACGTCCTGACCTGGTCCGGGAAGTCGTCCTGCTGGGCGCGGTCCGGGAACAGGCCCAGGCGGCCAAGGACGCCACCCGGGCACGGGCGGCCCTCGTCCGCGAAAAGGGCATGGCCGCGGTGGCCGACACCGTCGCGACCGCCGCCACGGCCGATCATGCAGCGATCGGGAACCCGTTGGTGCGCCCCTTCGTGCGTGAACTGCTCCTGGGCCAGGACCCGGAAGCCTACGCGCAGGCCTGCGAAGCCCTGGCCTCAGCAACCAACCCGGACCTGGCCAGGATCCAGTCCAAGGTGCTGCTGCTGACCGGCAGCGAAGACAAAGTCAGCACCCCGGAATCGAACGAGGCCATTGCAGGGGAGCTGGGCCAGGCCGAACTCCTGGTCGCCCCGGGCACCGGCCACTGGACGGTGCCGGAGGCGCCGGACTTCGTCACCGCCGCGGTCCTGGACTTCCTCACCGGCTCCACGCTCAAGCCGGAGACGAAGAAGACATGTGCCTGCAGCAGCGCCAGCCCCGGCTGTCAGTCACGCCGCCAGCAGACCATCACCATGCAGATCCGCAAAGCCCCCTAAGAACACCTCCACCGTTCCAGCTCAAGATAAGGACAACGAAGTCATGTCGAAAACCCTCTTCACCAACGTCAACATCCTGGACAGCACCGGCGCCCAGCCCTTCCTCGGGGAAGTGCTCGTCGTCGATGAGCGCATCACCGACGTCCGTCCCGGCACGGGCAACCTGCCCCGGGAGGGCTCCCGGGTCATCGATGGCCGCGGCCAGACCCTGATGTCGGGACTGTGCGACGCACACACCCACTTCACCTGGAACGACGGCGACCTCAACAGCCTGGAAACGATGAACGTCGAGGAACACCTGCTGCACACCGTCGAGTCAGCCAAGTACTACATCGACTACGGGTACACCATGTGCTTCGGGGCGGCCAGCGCCAAGAAGCGGCTCGATGTCGTCGTACGCGACGCCATCAACGCCGGCCGCATCCCCGGCCCCCGCTACCTGGCCAACGGCCAGGAAATCGCGACCACCGCAGGGGACCTCGTGCCCGGCATCACCCAGATCGCCGACGGCGTGGAGGAAATGCGCAAAGTGGTCCGTGAAACCATCGGACTGGGCGTGGACCAGATCAAACTCAGCATCTCCGGTGAGGAAATCACCGGCACCAAGGCAGCCACCGACACCTACATCACCGAAGAAGAACTCCAGGTTGCCGTCGACGAGGCGCACCGCCGGCACGTGCGCGTCTGCACCCACGCCCGCAGCCGCGACTCTGTGCTCATTTCCCTGAAAACCGGCGTCGACATGATCTACCACGCCTCCTACATTGATGACGAAGGCATGGACCTCCTCGAGGCCGCCAAGGACCGCGTCTTCGTCGCCCCTGCCATCAACTGGCTGGTCGCAACGCTCCAGGACGCCGAAGCGTTCGGCTACTCCCACGAGGCGGCCGAACAGGCCGGCTACGCCCGCGAACTCGACATCGCCGTCAAGGCAATGCAGGAGATGCGCCGCCGCGGCATCCGCGTGCTGCCCGGCGGAGACTACGGCTTCGCCTGGACGCCCCGCGGAACGTACGCCCGGGACCTGGACCACTTCGTGAAGCTCTTCGGCTACACCGAAATGGAAGCCATCATCGCTGCCACCGCCCTCGGCGGGGAACTCTTCGAAAAGCCCAACGAACTCGGCAAGGTCCTGCCCGGCTTCTACGCCGACATGATCCTCGTCGACGGCAACCCGCTCGAAGACATCACCATCCTGCAGGACATCAACAAGATCACCGCAGTGATGAAGAACGGCGAGTTCCACCGCGCACCGGTGGAACCCACGCCTGCGACTCCCGACAACGCGGACCCCGCCGACCTTGCCCTGACCCACCTCTAAAACACTCCCCACGTAGTACGGCCCCGGCGTCCTTGCCGGGGCCGTACCGCCAGATTCACCCGCACCCGAAAGTGCTAACACCCGCTCCGCGTTCTGCGCACTTCAGCGAAGCCTGCACATGCACACTCCCTCAGCTTTCCTTTTCAAAAAGACAATGACGCCATTTTGCCCCTAAGGAACTACCCATGAAGCCCCTTGTCATCATCGGAATCACCGCCGGCATCTTCGCCGGGCTCTGGACCCAATTCAGCACACCCCTGGGCCTTATAACCTGGGTCGGATTCCTCTCCTGGGCATGCTTCTTCGCAGCCGGCGGAAAACGCGCCGGACTCCTCAAAACGATCCCTGCCAACCTCTCCGGAGTCCTCTGGGGCGCCATCATCGTCTGAGGAGCGGCGAACCTCCCCATCCCCGGCGCGCTCGGCATCTCCGTCGCCATCGCAGCGTTCGCCATGTGCGTCCAGGCCCGCTGGAGCCTCCTGGGCTTCATCCCCGGAGCGTTTGCCGGATGCGCCGCCTACTTTGGCGCCACCTTCGACGCGGCCGGCACCTGTCTGGCCTTGATCGTCGGCGCCTGCCTTGGGTGGCTTTCCGAATACACCGCGGGGCTCCTCACCACGGCTAAAAAGGACCAGGCATCCGTCCCGATCGCGGACACGCAACCCGTCGCCTGAACCACAGCAAGCCTGCTCGACCCGCCAACCCCTCTCAGGTGCCACCGGCCAGCTCCCCGGCGGTCGGTGGCACCTGACCCCACCCCTGCCCGCCGCCACCTAAGGAACCGTGATGAACGCACCAACAGCCCATACTGTGGCCGGGTCCTTCCCGATCGAACGCAGAACCTTCACCCCCCACCCGCCACAGTCCTACCGGCTCGATGACTGGTTCCATCTCCCGACAACAGCAACAGTGGAAATCCGCCGAAACGGCACATACGTCAGAACCGCACGCATCGAAGATGCCACCCCCGACTCCCGAATCCTCTGGCTCGCACCCGAAGGCGTCGACTCACGCATCCTCATCGACAAACTCGACGGATACGAAGTGTGGATTGACGCCGAGCAGCTCTACTACATCCAGCAACACCGTTAACCGAAGGAGGCAGCCATGACTATCGTTACCGAACGGCCCGGCACTCTCGATCCCACCCACGTGCGGGACACCATGTCCATGGTGCCCACCAGCGTCGCCGTCGTCGCCGGACAGTCTGAACTCACCGGTGACCGTGCCGCCATGATCGTCGGATCGTTCGTCTTTATCTCCCTGGACCCGTGCCTGGTCGGCTTCTTCATCGGCCACGAGTCTTCCAGCTGGCCACAACTCAACAAGGCCACCGTGCTGGGCATCAGCGCTCTTGCATCAACACAGGCGCAGTTCTGCCGCAAGCTGGGTAAAAAGGACGCGGACCGCTTCGATGACAGCTTCTGGATCCAAGGAGCATACGGTGCCCCACTAGTCGCAGGCGCAGTCGCGGCCTTGGAATGCCAAATCGAGAACGTCACGCCCATCGGGGACCACGCCTTTGTCCTGGCCAGGGTCCTGGGCCTCAACACCGGGAACGCCAAAGATCCCTTGGTCTTCCAAAACCATGAATTCGCGGGACTCCTCCCCCGCTAACGCCCTTTGCGTCCGCGCAGCAGCCTGAAATGCCTTCACCCCGCACTAGGTGTAATTCCCACTGAGGTTGTGAACGCGGCTGATGGGGGTTGTGCCGCCGATGCCGGTGTGGGTTCTGTGGTGATTGTAGTGGTGGAGCCAGTGGTCGTAGGTGGCGGCGCGTTCGGCTTCTGAGGTGTAGGGCCGGGCGTAGGCCCATTCGGTAGCGAGGGTGCGGTTGAAGCGTTCTACTTTGCCGTTGGTCTGCGGCCGGTAGGGGCGGGTCCGCCGGTGCTTGAGGTGTGGGC
>NZ_JABFMW010000007.1 GCF_013359725.1 Pseudarthrobacter sp. C4D7
GGTCTGGGCGGGACGGGATTGGGCTGGACGGGATTGGCAGGGGCGGGGCCTACCGGGCGCGCGGGCGCCGCGTTGGGTTGCTGCGCAGCGGCTGCGGCCGCCGTGGCAGCCGCGTCCGCTTCCCGCCGGGCCTGCTCTTCGGCGGCGGCGCGCTTGGCCGCCTGGGCCGCCACGTAGGCAGCCTGCGCCGCCTGGCCCTGGCGGTACTCCCCCTCAAGGGCCGCCGTCGTACCTTTCAGTGTGGCCAACTGCGCTGTCAGCTCGGTGCCCTTCCGCTGCTCCTCTGCCACCTGCCGGGCCAGTCCATCCCGGGCAGAACTGGCGGCTTCGAGTCTTGCCCCGGCTTCCCCGGACAGCCGCTCCCGCTCGCTCCTGGCAAGCTTTTCCTGTTCGGCGAAGGCGGTGGCTGCCTTCTCCGCGGCCGCAGCATTGGTGACCAACGTGGCAGTCTTGTCGCCCGCGAGCTTGACCAGGTTGAGCCCCTGGACACTGTTGGATTCCAGCGCGTCCAGCGCGACGAAGAATCCGGTATTGGTCCCGCCGGTTTTGTAGGACTGAACGGCCAGTGCGCCAAGGTCTTTCCGGTAACGGGTTAGCTCAGCATTGGCGTGGGCGGCCCTGACGGAGAGCGTGTCCACCCGGGCGGCGGATGCTTGAAGCGCAGCGTCTGCGGCGGCGTACCCGGCAGCTGAACGCACGGCCGCATCGCCGGCTGCTTCCGACTCCGCCTCGAGGCTGCTGAGGAGCCCGGTAATGGTGGCGATTTCGGCCGCTTTTGCGGATTCGGAATCCTCCGCCGCCTGCACCTCAGCCCAGGAAGGATACCCGCCCGGCGGCTCGTCGGCGGCCGCCGGCAGCACAAACGTGGCGGCCAGGGCAAGGGCCAGGACGCTCCCGGATAACGGAAGCCTGGCCATGGTCACAATCAGGGGCATAGTCCCGAAGCCTACTGCTGTACACCGGCGCAGGGCAGGGGGCCGTTTCACTATTGTTACGCGGTGACCGGACAGGTGTCTCAACAGGGCGCCAGCCCGCCGCACCACAGGGCCGCAGGGCGGGCGGGGAATACGAGAGGGCAGCATCGCATGTTATCCAAATGTGACAATACTGCGGTTGTTGGGTTAGGGTCTTCAGGTGTCCCTCCCAGACGGGACATTCCCGTCAGCATGCCGAGCCCTGCCGCTGATCATGGGATCCAACCGCTCCAGTTGGCAGGGACGGGGGAACCAAGTTTCCACGGCCACATGTGGCCTAGGGGTTAAGTCGAAAGAGACTTCGCTGCGGCGAAGCTACTTCCGGCCGGGTATCTCCAGCCCGAACCCGACAGCTCACCCCGCAGGCATGGGAGAGGCGATCAACCGTGTCAAAAAATTCCATTACAGCCCGTCACCGCGCGACTCCGGCACGCTCCATTGTGCTTGAAGGCATCGCCGTAACAGCCAAGTCACAGGCCCGCACGCTGGGCCGCCCGGCGCTCGCCGTTGCCGCAGCGTCCGGTATTGCATTCGGCGTCGGAGCCCCGGCCCACGCAGGCGTGACCGCTCCGGACAACACCGCGCAGGCCACCGTCCAGGCTGCTTCCGCCCCAGCGGCTCCCGCTGCTCCGGCTGCAGCAGGAAACGTCCACACCGTTGCTTCCGGCGACACCCTTGGCGCCATCGCCGCAGCCTACGGCGTCAGCCTTGGCGATCTCCTGTCCGCCAACGGCCTGGGACTGTACTCCATCATCTACCCGGGTGACCAGATCCAGATCCCCGGCGCCGGCTACACCGCAGCCCCGGCTCCGGCCCCCGCAGCAGCACCGGTTCAGGCAGCAGCCGCCACCGCACCTGCCAACACCGGCATGAACATGTCGTACGCCTCGGCCACCCCCGTGGCATCCACCACCGGCACGGGCACCGGCGCCGCAATCCTCGCCTCGGCCTATGGCCAGCTCGGCGTCCAGCAGGACTGCACCGCCATGGTGGAGAAGGCACTGCGTTCGGTCGGCAAGTCTGTGGGCGACCTCGCTCCCACCCAGTTCTTCCAGTACGGCACCGTGGTTGGGGCCCCCGCTCCCGGCGACCTGATCATCACCGCCGGCCACGTGGGCGTTTACGCCGGCAACGGCCAGGTTGTCAGCGGCGGCGTCAACGGGTTCGACACCCAGGTCCACTCCATCAGCTGGCTCGGCGGCTACTCCGCCGTACGCGTAGCCTAGTCTTCGCAGTGTCCGGTGCCCTTGGCGGCGCCGGACAGACCAGGAGGGTGGCAGCCGGGAAGACCGGCCGCCACCCTCCTGGCGTTTAACCACGGCCGGGCAGCGCTTAGGTTCCGCAGAAAGTGGTGTAGCTGCCGAAGTCCTCCGGCGGGCCCTGCAGGTAGCGTTCAAGGCCTGGCCGCTCGGTGAAGGGGTCAGTGACGGCCACCAGCAGCCGCCGTACCGGGGCGAGGTCACCTGAAGTGGCAGCGGCCAGCGCCTCTTCCACCAGGTGGTTCCGCGGGATATAGGCCGGGTTTACGGTGTCCATCAGCTCCGCGTCAGGCTGCAGCGCCTGCCACCGTTCCAGCCAGGCGTCAGAGCCGGCCAGGTCACGGACCATCCCGCGCACCGGCCGCAGGTCCCCACGGGCTGCCTTACCGAGGCTGCGGAAGAAGAGGGTGTAGTCCACTGACCCCTCTTTGAGGATGGCGATGGCGTCGTCCACCAGGGCTGAGGCGGCGTCGCCGTCGTCTTCCTGGTTGCCTCTCAGGCCCAGCTTTGCCGCCATGCCACGGGTCCATGCACTGCTGTACTGACCCCGGAAACCGCCCAGAACCTCCACCGCTGAGGCCACTGCCTTGTCCTGGTCCGCGTCAATCAGCGGCAGCAGGGCCTCGGCAAGCCGGGCCAGGTTCCATTCGGCAACGACAGGCTGGTTGGAGTAGGCGTAGCGTCCACTGACGTCGATGGAGCTGTAGACGGCAGCCGGATTGAAGGTGTCCATGAACGCACATGGACCGTAGTCGATGGTTTCCCCGGAGATGGTCATGTTGTCCGTATTCATGACGCCATGGACAAATCCCACCAGCATCCAGCTGGCCACCAGCTCCGCCTGTGCGGAGACGACGGAACCGAACAGGGCGAGATAGGGGTTGGCGGCGGCTGTGGCGCTGGGACAGTGCCTGTTGATGGCGTGGTCAGCAAGCCGTTTGAGGAGGTCCATGTTCTCGGTTGCCCGGGCGTACTGGAAGCCGCCGATGCGGAGATGGCTGCCGGCAACCCGAGCCAGGACCGCGCCGGGAAGCATGCCGTCGCGCCGGACCTGACGCCCGGTGGCGACAACGGCAAGCGAGCGGGTCGTCGGAATGCGCAGTGCGTGCATGGCCTCACTGACGATGTATTCACGCAGCATGGGCCCGACGACGGCCCGCCCGTCCCCGGCGCGGGCGAAAGGCGTCCGTCCCGAGCCTTTGAGATGAATGTCGACCAGCCGGCCACCTCGGTCGGTGACCTCGCCCAGCAGGAGCGCCCGCCCGTCGCCGAGCAGGGGCGAGTACCCGCCGAACTGGTGGCCGGCGTAGGCCTGCGCCACGGGCGTGGCCCCGGCGGGCACATGGTTCCCCACCAGGAGCAGTACACCCTCCGGGCTGCGCAAGTATTGCGGGTCCAGGCGCAGATCGGTCGCCAGCCTGTCATTGAGGACCAGAAGCTCAGGGTTCGGTGCGTCCTCTGCCTGCCAGGGGACGGCGAGTTCCGCCAGTTCGCGGGCGAAATGGCCTTCAAAAGTGACCGTGGATTCAGCTGCTGCCGTCATGGTTCAACCCTATCGCCGCCACCGGGCCGCATCCCCGCCACCGGTTATTGCAGTTGCGCCACCGGATCAGGTTCCCGCCGCCGTACCGTCGCGCTCTGCCGCTCCGGCGTGGAGCCCTTTGGCGTAGGCAGCCTGGCCAACGTGCTGGAGGCAATCACCCAGGATGCTGACCAGCCGCACCCCCAAGGTCACTGGCGGATTCCAGTGCCTGTCAACCACGCGGTCCAGGGCGGGATCATCAATATCCGCCAGGACGTTGGCGGTCTGGCGGTGGACGGCGTCGTAATACTCCTGCAGCAGTTCCCGGGGCGCCCTGACCGCTTCGACTTGTTCACTGGAGTGGCCGTACCCTGTGTCCCGGTCCCCCAGCGGAAGGCCAAAGCGCGTCACAAACCCTTCCGCCAGCCACACCTGCTCCAGGCCGGCAGCGGAGGCTATCTGCGCATCTTCCACCCGGGCCGTATGCCAGATCAGCCAGGCGATGGAATTGCCAGTGCCGCCCGGTCGACGCTGCAGCTGTGCCGTATCCAGCCCCTTGAGGGATTCCGCAACAAGGGCAGGAAGCCGGTCAAAGGCGTCCATCAGCAACTCTTTGGAATGCATGGATCTCTTCCGTCCAGGGTTGGGTTCGCCGGATTTCCGGGGTTGCTAGTGCTCCAGATCCTCTGGTTCGAACTCGCTAAGCGGCGAGCCACCAAAGTTTTCCTCGTCATCGCTGGCATCCGCCTCAAGGCCGGAGGGGACTTCCCCGAAATCGACATCCGCTGCAGCTTCGCCCAACGTTGGGGCGTCCGGCGGCACCTGCTCGTCGCCGGAAAGATACCGTGCCCCTGCGCTCTCGTCCCTCAGCAGCTGCTCACTCAGCGGCTCATCCCCATTGGCCGGAAGGGCCTCTTCCTGCAGCAACGGGTCCTCCTGCCAGCGGTCCGGGTTGTTTTCCGCTGCACCGGGGTAGCTGTCCGGTTCCCCGCCGACCGGGTCGAGTTCCAGGGACGATGCCGCCCCCGGAGTTTCGTCAAGGAGTATGTCGTCCTGATCCACGACTTCCAGCTCATCCTCGGGGACGTTCTGTTCCGACATCATGGCGCCTTTCTGTGTGGCCGTTGGGAAATCAATAGTAAGCCTACTGAGCAATAGTAGGGATGGGAACCACTTCTGATGCGCCGGCGCCGTTGCTACCTGACAGAAGCGGCAGGTACCCCGTCCCCGGGTTCATGGTCAACGAGCGGACCCGACGTCCTGCCGACGCGGCTACCCTGCCCGGTCGTAGCCGCCATCACCTGCACCCCAAACTCGAAGCCTGAATAGCGGGTCCGCCTAAACATTCCGGCCTTGGGTTCAGCGTGCGCGCCGGGTCCGACCGCTGATACAAAGACATCGCCGCCCTCGTCACCACTAGCGGTAAAGGTCACCCTTCGGTGGAATATCTCCGAGTCGAATCGGGCGCGCAGCTCAACGATAATTTCGCCGCCAACTTCCACATCCGGATGCAGAACACGTAAATCACCCAATGTGATTTCGCCGGCGGGCTTCAACGATCCGTCCGGTTGCCGGACCAGTACGGTCGCACTGCCCTCCCGAATCCTGCCATCCTTTGCCCACGAAACGTCATCACGCGGATAACACCCCATGGTCACCTGGTCCGTTTTCAGAACACCAACTCCCTGATTCAATTAATTACCGGGCAGAATGTCCCGATAATATCCGGGCCTCATGTTCAGACCCGTTCGCATCGGCAGCTGTGGGTATCCGCGGTCAGAATTTCCTTTCACTGCTGTTCTGTGGGCAGAACGGGAGCAGTAGGCTCCGGGCATGCGCATACGCGAGGCGACCGTGGATGACCTTCGGCAGGTCGACGCGATCTGCGACGCCAGCGGCCGGGAACGCTGGACGCCGAAGATGGTGGTCCCGGCACGCGATCGGACCGTGCTGGCAGCGATCGTGGACGATGGGATAGCCGGCATAGCCAAGACACACTTCCACGGCGAACCGGAAGGCGGTGCCCCGGGAGGCCACTATCTTGGGGGTGTCATCGTCTCCCCGGATCACCGCCGCCGGGGCATCGGTTTTGCTCTTACCCGCGCGCGGCTGGAGTGGATCTGGGACCGGTCTTCCACTGCCTACTACTTTGCGAATGAACACAATACGGCGTCCATCAGATTGCACGAACGACTGGGATTTCAGCCCCTCGGCAGATTCCCGACAATCCGCGGAGTAACGGCCGACGACGGGCGCTCGGATTTGGTGCTATTTCGGGCTTTCCGGGCTTGAACAACCGGCCTGCTGATTTAGTGGGGAAACAGCACAACCATTGTCGCCATTCCCGTGCGCGCGGGCCCATGGCCTGAACAGCGCTTCCGTGACTTTTGGCCCTAGAGGGGCGCCCAGGCCCGGGCCAGTCTTGAAACGCAGGAATCCCAGTTCACCACCGGCAGGAAGTGCGGCAATGACATCCCAGAAACCCATAGCTGTGGGCACCAATGACTCCGCCCAAAGCCAGGCAGCGGTCCTGTGGGCAGCCCACCGCGCCCACCGCGCAGGCCTGCCGCTGGTGGTCCTCCATGTCGTGGACGATCGCTGGGTTGCAGAGCCCTATCCGTGGTTCGGGACCCTTCAGCAGGCGGGCGAGGAGCTCCTCAAGACCGCTGCGGGCCGGCTTGAAGGGGCCGTTCCCATCACCCCCGCCACGGAACTGCTCACCGGAAGCGTCGGCGGCTCCCTGGCCAAGTACTCCAAGAGAACCTCCATGATGGTCATCGGCTCCGGCAGCGGTCACCTCGGTGGCACCCTCGCCGACCGCGCCCTCCAGGTTGCCACCGCCGCCAAAGTCCCTGTCGCCGTCGTCGGAACACAGGACCTCGAAGGCAGGTCGGGAGTGGTGGTGGGCGTTGACGGCTCACCCGAGGCTACCCAGGCCGTTGCTTTCGCAGCCGCCGAAGCTGACCGCGACGGGGACGAACTCACCGTTGTCTATGCCGTCAGCGTGCCGGACCCCATCATCGACGTCGGCCTGACGCCGGGGAGGATTTCGGAGCTGGTGGTGGATGAGGAGCGGGTTGTCCTTTCCGAGACCGTGGCCGGCCTCAAGGAAGACTATCCGGACCTCACGGTGCACCAGCAGCTGGTGACGGACAAGGGCGCCGTGGATGCCCTCGTCGAGGCCGCCGCAGGAGCCCGTCTCTTGGTGGTGGGGAGCCGGGGCCGGGGCGCCTTCAAACGCCTCCTGCTCGGTTCCACCGCCCACGGCGTCCTGAAGCACCTGCCCTGCCCCACCATCATCACCCGGACCCAGGCGGCTGCGGCCGGCATCTAGGCCGACGGCCCGCGAAGCCTGCACCGCCCCGCCCGCCGCAAGCGGAAGGTTCACTCCATGAAGAAGCCCGCAGCCGTCATCATGCTGATCCTCGGGATCCTGATCACCCTCCCCGGGTTGGCCGCGTTGGCGGGCGGGGCGCTGGCGTCGGCCGTGGGGACCATCCAGGGCGACGGATACCTGACGTCGGGCACGTCGCGTTTCTCCGTCAGTTCTTTTGCCCTGACCTCGCCACGGGCGGACGCCATTGGCGAGGACGTTCCCGGCAGGCTGCCCTTCGACGTCGGCACGCTAAGGCTGCGCGTTGAATCAGTGGCACCGGAAAAACCCGTGTTCATTGGCATCGGCCCGCAGTCCGACGTCGAACAGTACCTGGCAGGCGAGCACCACTCCGAGCTACTCAATATCCGCCAGCGGCCGTTCCGGGCCGAGTACCGCGACGTACCCGGCGGAACTCCGGCGTCGCCGCCGGCCGGACAACGCATCTGGACCGCCTCCGCGTCCGGCACGGGGCAGCAGGAACTTACCTGGAACATCGCTCCGGGCGCGTGGGAGGTGGTGGTAATGAACGCCGACGCCTCCGCCGGCGTTGATGTCCAGGCACAGGCCGGGTTCCGTTCGGACCTGATCCGGCCGGCAGCCACGGGCATGCTGGTGGGCGGCATCATCGCCCTGCTGCTGGGTGTTCCCCTCATTATCTTCGGGGCTGCGGGCCTGGGCCGGCACGCCGTGCCTGCGCCCGCTGGCCCTACCGGCGGCCCGGGCACGCCCGGCATTCCCTCCGGCGGACCCGTGGCGGCCAGCCCGGGGCAACCTTCCACGACGGGTGTCCGGACGCCCCCCGGCTACCCGGCACGACTTACCGGCGCACTCGATCCTGCAATTTCACGCTGGATGTGGCTGGTCAAGTGGTTCCTGGCCATTCCGCACATCATCGTGCTCTTCTTCCTCTGGTTCGCGTTCGCCATCACCACCATTGTGGCCGGGTTCGCCATCCTCTTTACCGGCCGCTATCCACGTGCACTGTTCGAGTTCAACGTCGGCGTCCTGCGCTGGAACTGGCGGGTGGCTTTCTACGCATACGCCGCGGTGGGCACGGACGTGTATCCGCCTTTTACCCTCAAGCGCACCGACTATCCTGCCGATTTCGACGTCGCCTATCCGCAGCGCCTCTCGCGCGGACTGGTCCTGGTGAAATGGTGGCTTCTGTCCATCCCGCACCTCCTGCTGGTGGCCGTCTTCACAGGGACAAGGGAAACGGTCTGGCGCCAGGAGGGAGAGGTCAATGTCCTCGGTGCAACCTACGAGCGGGTGTCCGGGCCGTCCCTGCTGGGGCTTCTGGTCCTGATTGCTGCCGTGATCCTGCTGTTCACCGGGCAGTACCAGCGACCGTTGTTTGATTTCATCCTCGGCATCAACCGCTGGGTCTACCGCGTCCTGGCGTACACCGCACTGATGCGGGACGAATACCCGCCGTTCCGGCTTGACCAGGGCCCCTCCGAGCCGGACTGGCCCGAAGGCGCCGGTCCCGTGGGCGAGGCACCAGTGGCCGGCGCCCCGTGACCTTCGGCACTGGCCCGGGGCCGGGTACCCGGGCATGATGGGCGTGACAACACGGGTCCGACGAGGGAGCAGACATGAGCATTGCCGGGGCACCAATAGCCAGGATCGTGGTAGGCGTCGACGGGTCGGAGGCATCCGTGGAGGCGCTCCGGCAGGCCCAGCGCATGGCTGTTCCGCTGGGGGCCAAGGTCGAGGCCATCGCCTGCTGGGAATACCCGCAAATGTACAGCGGCTACGCGATGATGGGCGTGGAAGGCTTCGAGGAGGGCGCCCGGAAGGTCCTGGACGATGCAGTGGCCCAGGCTTTCGGCGCCGAACCACCGGCCAACGTCAGCTCAACCCTCGTCCGCAACCATCCCCGCGAAGCGCTGATCGATGCCAGCCGGGATGCCGACATGATCGTGGTGGGCCGCCGGGGGCACGGCGGTTTCGGCGGGCTGCTCCTGGGCTCGGTCAGCTCCGCCATCGTGGCCCACGCCCATTGTCCCGTCCTGGTGGTCCACACCCCGGAAACAGAGACCGGCAGTTCACGGGCGTCCTGACCCCGGCACCGGCGTCCAGGACGCATTCCAAGGCAGGTGATGGTGGTGCCGGCCATTGAGGCACGACGGCGGGCGCCCGCCATAGCGCTCGCCGCCGCCCTGGCGGTCCTCGCCATCATCCTTGCCCTGCTCCTGCCGGCACCCACGGCCGGGCCGCCGTCGGCTTCCCCGTCCCCGGCGGTCCCAACACCGCTCCCGGGATCAACCAGTCCGGCGGCCACTGGCAGTGCCCCACCGGCGCAGGAACCACAGGAAACCGGCACCCCCGAAGCAGGCCAGGCTCCGGTGGAGCCACCCGTGAGCGTGCCACCGGTTCCCGAACCGGAGCCGCCCGAAGGCCCGGCCCCGCCTTCGGAACAGGCCCCGCCGCCGCCGTTTCCGGAGTCCCTCCGGGGCCAGGACCTGACCGCAATTCCCGGCGCCGGCCACGTGGTGGCCCTGACTTTCGATGCGGGAGCCAACGCGGCGGGACTGGCAAAAATCCTGTCCGCCCTTGCCGCCCGCGGCGTGGCCGGGACGTTCTTCCTCACCGGGAACTGGGCGGCGAACAACCCGCAGGCCGTGGCAGGGATCGTGGCCGCCGGGCACCGCGTGGCGAACCATTCGATGACCCATCCGGGTTTTACCGGCCTGGATGAGGGCTCGATCGCACAGCAGGTGCGCGGTGCAGAACAGGCCATCCTGGCCGCCGGGGCCGACCCGCGGCCGCTGTTCCGCTTCCCTTACGGTGAGCGGGATGCCCGCACGATTGCAGCGGTCAACAGCCTGGGCTACGTGGCGGTGCGGTGGACCGTGGACACCCTCGGCTGGAAGGGAACCAGCGGGGGCGCCAGCGTCCAGACGGTGGCCGACCGCGTCCTGGCAGGCCTGCAGCCAGGCGAAATCGTCCTGATGCACATCGGATCCAACCCCGACGACGGGACCACGCTGGACGCCGACGCCCTCCCGCAGGTCATCGACCGCATCACGGCTGCGGGGTATGGCTTCACCACCCTCGATGCCCTGCCGGGACACTGATCAGGGCGGCCGCACCCATGGCGAAGAGCAGGTCCACCCGGAACAGCCGCGTGACGGCCCGGCAGCCGGACCCGTCCGGCAGCGGCACCGGATACGCCGGCGATCCTGCCCACCACGGGCTCCCTGTGCACGAGGTGGTGCTGCTGCTTGAGACGGACGCCGCACGGGGTCTGGAAGAGCCGGAGGTGGCACGCCGGCGCGCGCAGTTCGGGGCCAACGAGTTGCCCCGGCCGCCTCGGGGCGGCATCGGCCGCAAGCTGGGACGGCAGTTTAACAATCCCCTGGTCTATGTCCTGCTGGCAGCCGCCGCAGTCACCGCCTTCCTGGGCGAATTCCTTGACTCTGCCGTCATTGCCGCGGTGGTCCTGGTCAACACACTGATCGGATTCATCCAGGAGGTCCGGGCGGAGGCGGCCCTTGATGCCCTCCATGCACTGGTCCGCACGCATGCGGCGGTGCTGCGGGGCGGCGAACGGAAGCATGTGCCCTCCGAGGACCTGGTCCCCGGCGACCTCGTCCTGCTGGAAGCCGGTGACAAGGTGCCGGCCGACCTTCGCCTGGTCCGCCTCTCAGCTCTTCGGGTGGACGAGTCCGCGCTGACCGGAGAGTCAGGGCCCGTCGCCAAGGACGAAGTAGTGCTCCCCAGGGTCACGCCCGTAGCGGACCGGCGAAACATGCTGTACAGCGGCACCCTGGTGACCACAGGCACCGGCGCCGGAATCGTCGTGGCCACCGGCGGCGAAACCGAACTCGGCGAGATCCACCGGCTCATGGGTGCTGTCCGGCCCGCGGCCACACCACTGACCCTGAAGCTGGCACGGTTCAGCACCACCCTTACCGTCGCCATCCTGGCCCTCGCCGCCGTAGCATTCCTTGCCGGCGTGGCACACGGCGAAAAGCCGGCGCAGATGTTCACAGCCGCCGTCGCCCTGGCCGTGGGCGCCATCCCCGAGGGACTGCCGGCCGCGGTGACCGTCACGCTTGCCATCGGCGTCCGGCGTATGGCCAGGCGCCGGGCCGTGGTGCGGCGGCTGCCCGTGGTGGAAACACTGGGCAGCACCACCGTGATCTGCTCGGACAAGACGGGCACCTTCACCCAGAACCAGATGACGGTCCGTGCCATCTGGACCCCCTCCGGCCTGTACGACGTGTCCGGGACCGGCTACGGCCCCGAGGGACACATCACCCCGGCCGCGGGACAACACCCGGGTGCGGGACATCTGCCCGCCGACACACCGCGTCCCAGGGACGCGGCACTGGACTGGTCCCTGTTGGGCGGAGCAGCCTGCAATGACGCCAGCATCCGCAGGGAGGGATCCGGCTGGCAGGTGCACGGCGATCCCACGGAGGCCGCGATGCTCGTGGCGGCAGGAAAAGGCGGCGTCAAGGTCCAGGACTACCTGGCTGCCAACCGTCGGCAGGCGGAACTGCCCTTCACGTCCGGGCGGCAGTTCATGGCCACGCTGCACGCATCCGGGCTCCCGGAAAACGGCGGCACAGTGTTCGTGAAGGGTGCCGTGGAAAGTGTCCTGGAACTCTGCGCCTACGAAATGGACGGAGCAGGCGCCGGCAGGCCGGTGCGCAGGCAGGCTGCACTCGCCGGAGCCCACGCGCTGGCGGACAGCGGGCTCCGGGTCCTCGCCACTGCCATGATGAAGCTTCCTGCCGGTTCCCGTTCCCTCTCCGCCACGGAACTGCGGGGCAGGATGACCCTGACCGGCCTGCACGCCATGCACGACCCCCCGCGTGCGGCAGCGGCAGCGTCGGTGAAGGCCTGCCAGCGCGCCGGCGTGGACGTCAAAATGATCACCGGCGATCACGTGCGCACGGCCGTGACCGTGGCGGCGGCCGTGGGCCTGGCCGCTGACAGCGCCGCCGGGACCGCCCTGACCGGCGCAGAGCTCGATGCGATCCCGGCGGAACAGTTCCCTGAGGCCGTGGACCGCGCCACGGTCTTCGCCCGGGTCTCCCCCGAACAGAAGCTGCGCCTGATCGGTGCCCTGCAGTCCCGCGGCCATGTGGCCGCCATGACCGGGGACGGCGTCAACGACGCACCTGCCCTTCGCCAGGCGAACGTCGGTATCTCCATGGGTCGCAGCGGAACCGAAGTAGCCAAGGAGGCCTCGGACATCGTGCTGACTGACGACGACTTTGCCACCATCGAGGCAGCCGTTGAAGAAGGCCGCAATGTTTTCGACAACCTGACCAAATTCATTGTCTGGACCTTGCCCACCAACATGGCCGAGGGACTGGTCATCCTTGTCGCCGTCCTGCTGGGGGCGACGCTGCCCATCCTTCCCACCCAGATTCTCTGGATTAACATGACCACCGCCGTCGCCCTCGGCCTGATGCTCGCCTTCGAGCCGAAGGAACCGGGGCTGATGTCGCGTCCGCCAAGGCCGCCGGGCCGTCCGCTGCTGACCTGGGCGCTCACCGTGCGGATCCTGCTCGTCTCAACCCTCCTGGTGGCGGGCACGTGGTGGCTCTTTGAACACGAGGTGGCTTCCGGGGCATCGGTTGCCCAGGCCCGCACCTCGGCTGTGAACCTCTTCGTGGCCGTGGAGGTCTTCTACCTGTTCAGCTGCCGGTCCCTGGCCAGGCCGGCCTGGCGGCTGCGTCCCTTCGGCAACAAATGGCTCCTCCTTGGCGTGCTGGTGCAGGCTGCCGCCCAGCTGGCCCTGACCTACACGCCGTTGATGAACCAGTTGTTCCGCACCGCCCCCATCGACGGAGACGCGTGGCTGCGGATCATCGGCCTGGCTGTACTCGCCTCCCTGGCCGTCGCTGTGGACAAGAGGCTGCGCCCCCGCGGCTTCTAGCCGCCGTGGGCAGGCCGGAAAATGGCCGCCGGTGCGCTCTGGACAGGACCAATGGCTCTCCCGCACGGGTCCGGCACAGCCCAATACTGGAAGGGAAAGCAGACGGCTGGCGTCGGCCTTTCAGTGGACCGGAGGTCGCGGAAGTGTACGGCTGGAACGACGGCATGGGCCTGTGGGGCTATGTCCTGATGAGCATCAGCATGGTGGTGGTCTGGGGAGCAATCATCACCGGAATTGTCCTGCTGGCCCGTTCCCTGCGGGCTCCCTCGCCGTATGGCACCCATCCCCAACCACCGCGGGTGGCAGAAGACGTCCTGGCTGAGCGGTTCGCCCGCGGGGAGATCGATGCTTCTGAATACCGTGACCGGCTGGCTGTCCTGCGCGGCCACCCGGGCACCTGAGACCGTGGCACCCGCAGGCAACGGACACGGGGATGCAGCCATGCCGCTCTCTGAATTCGAGAAACGCGAACTCGACCTGATCGGCCACAGCCTGGAAGCGGAAGATCCCCGGCTGGCGGCCCTGCTCAACAAGGACGCCTTTGAGCTTTCACTGCGCAGGCGGTTCCGGCGGGGCCTCATCCTCGTCGCAGCCGGCGCGTGCATCCTGATTCTGGGGCTGATGATCCGGGTTCCAGTGCTGGGCATCGCCGGATTTGCCGTCATGAACGGGGCCGCTTACTGGGCCATCAAAGACTTCCGCTGGTCCCTGCGGCCAACCAACCGGAACGTCACCCAAGTGGAAGGCAACAGCGAGTGAACGACGACGGCGCCCCGGCTCCCGGAGCCAAGGCGCCGGGCGTCGGGGCATCAGGGCATCAGGCGTCACGGCAGCTCGGAATTCCGGGGCGAGGTGTCTCCTGTTCCTGCCTCCGGAGCGTGCACCACCAGGACGGGACAATGTGCGTGGCTCACGCACGCTGAACTGACGGACCCTGGCACAAAGTTCCCGTGCCCCCTCCTGCCGACAATCAGCAGTGACGCATTGCGGCTCGCATCGATCAGCGCCGGGCCCGGCCTGCCGCGCACCAGGCGCGGGTGCACAAAGGCCGGCACGTCCTCGAAAACATCCGCCAACGCCTGCTCCAGCACCTGGTGGGCAGCATACTTGAAGCCTTCGATCCCCACCGCCAGGTACACGCCGTAGCCTGCCGGAACGTCCCAGCAGGCCCAGGCCTCCACCGGCGCGGACAGTGGCTCGGCCAGGGCCCTGGCCACCCGCAGCGCCGCGATGGATGACTCGGAGCCGTCCACCCCCACAATGATCCTGGACCTCGGGCCGTTGGCAGGCGCCGCTGCCCCGTTCCCTGCTGCTGCCACGTTTCCTCCTGTTGACGTCCACCCCAGCGTGGACCAGAACCGCTGCCTGGTAAAGGGTCAAAGGTCATCATGGGCTCCCGCATGCCATCAAGCCATGCCCAGCACCGGCCGCGACATGCGGGGCCCGCGGACTTTGGTCCCTTCCGGCACAGTGCCGGGCAGGTAACAATGGGACCAGGCCCTTCCCGGGGGCCGCCCCGCGCAGGCGGGACTGGGCGTAAAGATTTTGGGAGTGTTCGGTGCAGATGCATGAAACTGGGGCTGATGAAGCAGCGGGATCGCCCGGCCAGGTCCGCGTGTTCATCCTCGATGACCACGAACTCGTCCGGCAGGGGCTGAAGGACCTGCTGGAAGGCGAAGGTTTCCTCGTCGTCGGCGAAAGCGGATCCGCGGCCGAGGCCACCCGGCGCATCCCCGCCCTGCACCCTGACATCGCCATCCTGGACGGCAGGCTCCCCGACGGCACGGGGATTGAAGTCTGCAGGGACGTGCGCTCGCTTGATCCGCGCCTGCGCTGCCTGATCCTCACCAGCTACGACGATGAACAGGCCCTCCGTGGGGCAGTCCTTGCCGGTGCGTCCGGATACATCCTGAAGCAGATCAGGAGTGATGACCTCCTGGCCGGTATCCGCAGGGCTGCCGCAGGGGAATCCCTGTTTGACCCGGGAGTGGAGCAGCAAATCATTGCCGGCCTGTCCACGGCCCCCACCGATCCACGACTG
Source organism: Pseudarthrobacter sp. C4D7 (assembly GCF_013359725.1). Classification (GTDB taxonomy): domain Bacteria; phylum Actinomycetota; class Actinomycetes; order Actinomycetales; family Micrococcaceae; genus Arthrobacter. The sequence continues at coordinate 15,072 of NZ_JABFMW010000007.1, forward strand.
GATGGCCTGAGCGCGCAGGAGAAAAAGGTACTGGCCCTGATCGGCCAGGGACTGACCAACCGCCAGATCGGTGATGACCTGTTCCTGGCCGAAAAAACCGTCAAGAACTACGTGTCGTCCATCCTGGCCAAGCTGGGCTTCGAACGCAGGACGCAGGCCGCCGTCTACGTCACCAAAAGCTCCACGGACTCAGCCTGATCCAGCCCGGCAACGTCCTGCGACGGGTTACGCCAGCGGGACGCGCCACTTAATGCTGGTTCCGGCGCCGGGGACGCTGTCTATGACGCAGCTGCCTCCCAGTTGCCCGGCGCGGTGGCGCATATTTGCCAGGCCGCTGACGTGGACGGGCCCGGCAAACCCCTGGCCGTTGTCGCTGATGAGGAGCTGCACCTGGTCCGGGCCAACGGTCACGGACACCTGGATGTCATCCCCGCCGGAGTGCCTCAAGGCATTGCTGAGTCCTTCCGATGCCACCGACAAGAGGTGGACAGCCACATCTTCCCCGATCGAATCCACCGGGCCGTCCAGTGACACCTTGGGGGTGACAGGGTAGCTGCGGGAACTCTCCCGGACCACGCGCAGGAGGCGGCCCGTCAGCGGCTCGCGTTCCTCGTCAGCGGTCCGCAGCGAGTAGATGGTGTCCCGGAGCTTGCGGATGGTGTCGTCGAGTTCGGTGGTTACGGCGGCAATCCGCTCGTGCGCCACCGGGTCCATCGTGTAGCGGCGCAGGCTTTGAATGCTCAACCCTGCAGCAAACAGGCGCTGGATGACCAGATCGTGGAGGTCCTGGGCAATCCGTTCACGGTCGGTAAAGAGGAGGTTCTGTTCACGCAGGGCGTTAACCCGCGCCAGGTCCAGTGCCAGCCCTATCCGGCTCCCGAAGATGGCGCCGGATTCCGCCTCGGCCTGCGTGAACGCGGGGGCTCCCTGCGGGCGGGCCAGCAGGAGGACGCCGTTGGCGCCGGAACTGTGCCCCAGCGAACACACCAAAACTGAGCCCAGCTTCTCTGCCATGCCGTCGTCAAAGACCTGCTGCGGGTCACGCGCCACGAACGATCCGCCGTTCTGGATCACGGCGGCAACCGCCCCCGATGCCATCAGTTCGTGTCCGGTCGGCAGTCCCTGCACCCCAAGGCAAGCCCTGCACCGCAGCACGCCATCGCCCGCCGGTACGGCGATCACGGCAAGCGCCGAATCGGACACTTTGAAGGCGGTATCGGCGACGAGGTCCAGGATGGCCGCGTCCCCGGGTTGGGACGTCATGATCAGCCGGCCGCTCAGTTCCATGCCCGCCTCCAGCCACTTCTGCCGGCTGTTGCTGCTTTCAAAAAGGCGGGCATTCTGGATGGCTACGCCTGCCGCGGCCGCCAGGGCAACGGCGAGTCCTTCATCCTCCCCGGTAAAGTCCTGCCCACCCTGCTTCTCGGTGAGGTAGAGGTTCCCGAAGACTTCATCCCGGACCCGGACGGGCACGCCAAGGAAGGTCTTCATGGGCGGGTGGTTGGGAGGAAACCCGGAAGTGATGGGATGCCGGCCAAGGTCATGGAGGCGCAATGGCACTGGTTCACGGATGAGCAGGCCCAGGACACCGTTGCCGGTGGGCAGCTCACCAATGGATCGGATGGCTTGTTCATCGATGCCAACGGTGATGAAGTGGCTCAGCCGCTGGTCCTCGCCGATGACACCCAGGGCCCCGTATTTGGCACCCACCAGGGCGCACGCGGAACGGACAAGGCGGTCCAGGACTGCTTCCAGGCTCAGGTCCTCAGCGATGGCCACCACCGCAGCCAACAGGCCGTTGATGCGCTCCTGGTTATCGGGCAGGTCGTCTCCCCCGACGGTGAAGTCCCGCAGCAGGTCCTCCACCCCGTGCTCGACCGGAGAACTCCAAGGGTGCTCAGTGCCCACGTACCACCTCCTGCGGCAAGAACCTGCGGCGCTGCAGATCCCTGGCGCGGTCTAAGAGTCCGAAGCGGAAGTGCCGGCCCCCGCCCCCAATACCGCCTTCACATGAGCATGAAGACGCCCTTCCCTCCCATGGTAGGAGAGCGCGGCGGGAAATGCCCTCAGTAACCTTGGCATCTGCCGCGGGAAGGCCCTGCCCGGGACCTTCTTCCCTATCGGCAGCCGCATGGCGGCCCTAGGCTACGGCCATGAACAGCGCTGAGACAGAGCCGGAAATCAAGGAACTCGGAGTCCACGATTGCTGGCGATACCTCCGGTCAACGTCCCTCTGCAGGATTGCCTTCACTGACGGCGGCGCGGTGGAGAACTATCCGGTGAACTTCGTCCCCACCAACGGCACGTTGCTCATCCGCACCGGTGAAGGAACAAAGCTCGCATCCCTGGCCGACCGAAAACCAGTGGCCGTCGAGGCGGACGGGATGAACCAGTACGGCACCATCGCCTGGAGCGTCATCCTGAAGGGGCACGCCCTGGTGGTCTCCGACGAGGAAGAAACCAGGGATGCCATGGAAGCGGGCCTGTCCCCGTGGCAGCCGGGTCAAAAGAACATCCTGATCCGGATCACGCCGGAGGACATCAGCGGCCGGAAGTTTGTCATCGCCGCCCCCACCCACTGGTGGCCGCCCAGGGAGCCCACCGCAGACTAGCCTGCACGCCCGGACCTACACCCCACCAGAACCCCAAAGGATGGACCCCATGGCACCTGCCAAGCCAATCGCCGTCGGCATCTCAGACACCTCGGCGTCCAACGCCGCCCTGTTGTGGGCAGCAGCCCGGGCCAGCCGGCTCAAGTGCCCGCTCGCCGTCGTGAACGTTGTGGATGACCGATGGATGGCCGCGGAAGTCCTCCCGTACCTCGAGGTCCTGCGGGAATCCGGCATGGGCCTGCTGAAGGAAGCGGGCGAGAAGGCCACCGCCGCCGAACCCGGCCTGCAGATTTCACTCCAGCTCCTGGAGGGTGGGGTGGGTGCCGCCCTGGGCGACTACTCGAAGAATGCCTCCATGCTGGTGCTGGGAACCAGCGGGCAGAACCGTGGCGCCCTGACGGACCGCGCGCTCCAGGCGGCAGCAACCGCCGAATGCCCTGTGGCTGTGATCGGTGACGGCCAGGCGGACGGCCGCGGCATCCTGGTGGGCGTGGACGGCTCCCGCGAGGCAACCCAGGCAGTGGCATTCGCGGCAGCCGAAGCAGACGCACTCGGTGAGGAACTGACCGTCCTCTACGCGTTCACCGGCCCCAACCGCTGGATTGCGGCCGGGCTCCCGCAAAGCAGCTTCGCCACCCATGTGGTTGAGGAAGAGCAGATTGTGCTGGCCGAAACCGAGGCGGGCCTGCGGCAGGACTACCCGGACCTTGTGGTGCACACCGTGATGGAAACCGTGCTGGAGCCAGCCGACGCCCTGCTTCGCGCTGCTGAGGGCGCCCGTTTGCTGGTCCTGGGCAGCCGCGGAAAGGGCGGCTTCGGACGGTTCTTCCTGGGCTCCACGGCGCACGCAGTGATGGCCCAGCCGCCCTGCCCCACCGTGATCACCCGCATGCACAAACAGCACAACGACTGACCGGGCCACCCGCCTGGCCACACCATGTCCATAGCTGGGGAAAGCGGGCCGCCGGTCCGGGGGGTGGACGGCCACCATGCCCGCGGGGGCCTCACCTCTGCCCAGGTACAAGAGCTGACCGCAGCCGGCCGCATCAACAGTGTTCCAACAGCCACCAGCAGGAGCGTCGGTGACATCGTCAAAGCCAACGTGCTCACCCTCTTCAACGGCGTGGTGGGCGGATGCTTCATCCTGCTCCTGGTCCTTGGCCAGTGGCGGGACGCGCTCTTCGGCCTGTCAGCGATCAGCAATTCACTGATCGGCATCATCCAGGAATACCGGGCCAAACGCTCGCTGGACCAACTGGCCATTCTGCAGACAGCCAGGAACACCGTGGTCAGGGACGGCGTCCGCGAAAGCATCTCCTCGGAAGAACTGGTTCCCGGCGACCTCGTTGTCCTCTATGCCGGAGACCAGGTCACGGCGGACCTGCTGCTTTGCCACGGGGATCAGCTTGACGTGGACGAATCCCTGCTGACCGGTGAATCCGAGCCGGTCCCCAAAACAGGTGGCGAGGTCCTGCTGTCCGGCTCACTGATCCTTGCGGGCAGGGGCATGGCAACGGTGATGCGGGTGGGTCCGGAAACCTCCGCCTACCGGCTGGCCGCCGACGCACGCCGGTTTTCCCTGGTCACATCCGAGATCCGCCGCGGCCTGGAACGGGTGTTCATGGTCATCACCTGGCTGCTCCTTCCCACCGCACTGCTCCTCACCAACGCGCAAATGCAGGACCAGGGTGGGTGGGCAGGGGCTTTGGGATCTGAGCGGTGGATACCGGCGGCCGTTGGGGCGATTGCGGGCATCATGGCCATGATTCCTTTAGGCCTGCTGCTGATGACCAGCGTTGCGTTCGCAGTGGGCGGGCTGCGGCTGGCCCGGAGGAAGGTATTGATCCAGGAACTTGCCGCCGTGGAGGTCCTGGCCAGGGTGGATGTCCTCTGCCTCGATAAGACGGGCACGTTGTCCTCCGGCTCCATGGTGTTCGATGCCCTGCACGACGCCGGGACGGCGCGGCCTACCGGCTGGCGGTCTGCGCTGGAATGGTTCGGCGCCACCCCGGACGCCAGCAGCACCGCCGCTGCCATCGGGGCTGCTTTTCCCGGGCAGGATCCGCTCCGGGAGCAGGATTCGGTTCCGTTTTCGTCGGCCCGCAAATGGAGTTCGGCCACGTTCGCGCCCGGATCGGCCGCTGCGGGCACCTGGGTCCTGGGCGCTCCCGACGCGGTGCTCGGCTCGCCTGGAAGCGCCTGGGCCCACGGCAAAGCAGTTGCCCTTGCCGGCAGCGGCCTCCGGACCCTGGCGCTGGCCCACTTCCCGGACCCCCTGCCGCCGGGCGCCGCAGACAATGGCCTGCCGCAGGGGCTGGTGCCGGTCCTGCTGCTGACGTTCCGCGAGAGCATCCGCCCGGACGCTGCCGCGACCCTCGACTACTTCCGCCGCCAGGGGGTCGCCGTCAAGATCATTTCCGGCGACGACCCCCGCACGGTGGCGGCACTGGCGGGCGCTGTGGGTTTTGGCTCCGGCAGTGCCTGCGACGCCCGCACGCTGCCGCTGGACCCTGTCCAGCTGGAGGAGACCGTGGAGGCCTGTGACCTCTTCGGGAGTGTGACGCCATCCCAGAAGCGGGACCTCATCCAGGCCCTGAAGCGGCGTGGGCACACGGTGGCGATGACCGGCGACGGGGTCAACGACGTCCTGGCACTGAAGGAGGCTGACCTCGGCATTGCCATGGATTCCGCCTCCCCGGCCACCAAGGCAGTGGCGCGGATGGTGCTCCTGGACGGCCGGTTCGAACGGCTGCCGGCGGTGGTGGATGAGGGGCGCCGGGCCATCAGCAACATCGAGCGCGTCTCCCTGGTCTTCCTGAGCAAGACCGTCTACGCAACGGTGATTTCCGTGGTGACCGGCATTATATTGCTGGCTTTTCCGTTCCTGCCCCGGCAACTGTCCGCGCTGGACGGGCTGACCATCGGCCTGCCCTCCTTCTTCCTGGCACTGCAGCCCGGCGGCCAGCGCTACCAGCCGGGTTTCCTCCGGCGCTCGCTTGCCTTTGCCGTCCCGGCCGGGATCTGCACCGCCCTGTGCGTGCTGGGGGTCAGCGGCTTTGCCCAGTCCTGGGGCGGCCAAAGCCAGGAGGCTGCGCAGTCCGGGGCGACAGTGACCCTGGGCCTGGTGGCCGCCTGGATCCTGGTCATGGCGTCCCGGCCGCTCAGTGCCACCAAGGTCCTGATTCTTGCCGGGATGTACGCCGGCCTGGTGCTGCTGTTCACCGTGCCCTTGACGCAGGAGTTCTTTCGCGTGGAGTTGCCGCCAACGGACCTGCTGGTGCCGGCCGTCGCGGTGGCGGCGGCAGGGTGCCTGGCCATTGAATTCATTGGCCGTACCACTCTCCGCCGGGCAGCGTCCGGCGGCAGAAAGCGGCTGGGACCTTTGACTCTGGAACCGGCATCAGGGGAAGGGGAAGGTAGAAATGCCGGGCACCGCGATGGTCCGGCATCCATATGAGCAGGAGATAAGAATGAGTGACCTGATGAAATGGTTCGAGAGCCGCCGTTCCCCCATGGATGTCATCGAACGGCTTTTCGAAGGCGACATGGGATCTTCGGCCATCCGGGTTGAAGAGATGATGGACGGCAACACGCTCGTGGTGCGCGCTGAACTGCCCGGCATCGATCCGGAGAAGGACGTCGACGTGACGGTGGCCGACGGCGTGCTCTCCATTAAGGCCGAACGCGAGGAGAAAAAGGAGCACAAGGACAAGGACAGTTACCGGTCGGAGTTCCGGTACGGGTCGTTTGTCCGGCGGATTCCCCTTCCCAACGGGGTCCAGCAAAGCGACGTCACCGCCTCCTACAAGGACGGTCTCCTGGAGGTCCGGGCGCCAATGCCGGACCAGGGACAGGAAACCGCGGCGTCGAAGATCCCCATCAGCAGGGGCTGAGGACAGCCAAGGGTACGACGCCGGTGCCTGGCTCCCTGGAGGAAGAATTCCGCCGGGGTGCCAGGCATTTTCAGGTGGCGGGGCTGCCGGCGTCCTGGCCCTTGGCGGTGGCCGCCTCCGCCGCCGCGATCACGGGCAGCGTCCTGACGTACGTATCAGGGTTCAGGGACACCGAATCGATCCCCTGGCTGACCAGGAACTCCGCCAGGTCCGGATGGTTGCTGGGCCCCTGCCCGCAGATGCCGATCTTAATGCCGGCAGCGTGGGCCTTGCTGATTGCCTGCGAAATCATGGCCATCACCGCCGGGTCCCGCTCATCGAACAAGCCCGCGAGTTCCTCGGAGTCCCGGTCAACGCCAAGCACCAGCTGGGTGAGGTCGTTGGAGCCGATGGAGAAGCCGTCAAAGCGCGTGGCGAACTCCCCGGCCAGGACCACGTTGGCGGGGATCTCGCACATCATGTACACCTGCAGTCCCGCCGCACCGCGAACCAGCCCGTGCTCCGCCATGACCTGGATGACCTGGTCCGCCTCCCGCACCGTACGGCAGAAAGGAACCATCACAATGACGTTGCCGAACCCTGCCTGTTCCCGTACGCGTTTGAGTGCCGCACATTCCAGGGCGAACCCTTCCCGGTAACGGCTGCTGTAGTAGCGCGAGGCCCCGCGGAAGCCCAGCATGGGGTTTTCCTCCTGCCGTTCGAAAGCACTGCCACCAACCAGGTGGCTGTATTCGTCGCTCTTGAAGTCGCTCAGCCGGACGATCACCGGCCTGGGATAAAACGGAGCGGCGATCTTGGCGATCCCCGTGGCGAGCACGTCGATAAAGTATTCCTTCGGGTCCGCGTAGCCGCTGGTGAGCTGCCGGATCAGGGCCGCCTCCGCCGGGTCCGTCACCAGCTCCGGATGGACCAGTGCCATGGGGTGGACGCGGACCAGGTTGTTGATGATGAACTCCATCCGGGCCAGGCCCACGCCGGCCGCGGGCAGCCGCCACCATTTGAAGGCGGCCGCCGGGCTGGCGATGTTGATCATCACGGCCGTCCGGGTGGCCGGAAGTGCCGTCATGTCCACTTCCTCGACGGAGAAGTCCAGCAGGCCCTGATAGACGCGGCCCTCCTCCCCTTCAGCACAGGACAGGGTGACCTGGACGCCGTCGGAAAGCACGTCGGTGGCGTTGCGGGTCCCGACGACGGCGGGCACCCCCAATTCCCGGCTGACGATCGCAGCGTGGCTGGTGGGGCCGCCATGATCGGTGATGATGCCCGCCGCCCGCTTCATCACGGGCACCCAGTCCGGATCGGTCATCCGCGTCACCAACACTGAACCATCAACGAAGGACTCGATGTCCTTGGCATCCCGGACCACGCATGCCGTACCGCGGGCGATGGAGTCCCCAATGGCGGCGCCGGTCACCAGGACCTGCCCCGGCCGGGCCAGGTGGTAAGTCCTGAAGGTGGATGTGCTGCGCCGCGCCTGGACGGTTTCGGGCCGGGCCTGGACCATGAAAAGTTCTCCGGTGACGCCGTCCCTGGCCCACTCCATGTCCATCGGCCGCCCGTAATGGTCCTCCACCGCCACTGCCCACCGGGCCAGCTGCACCACTTCCGGATCAGCCAGCACCAGGGAGCTCCGTTCCCGCTCCGTGGTGTCGACGGTCCGGGTCCGGGCGTCCCCGCCCTGGCTGTAGACCATCTTGCGTTCCTTTGCGCCCACTTCCCGCTCAATCACCGGGCTGAAGCGCTGGTCCGCCAGAAGCGGCTTGAACACCTGGTACTTGTCCGGGTTGATGGTTCCCTGGACCACGGTCTCCCCCAGCCCCCAGGCAGCACTGATGACCACCACGCCGGGGAAACCTGATTCGGTGTCGATGGAGAACATCACCCCGGAGGCACCGAGGTCCGAACGGACCATCCGCTGCACCCCCACGGACAGGGCAACGTCCAGGTGGTCATAGCCTTTCACTTCGCGGTAGCTGATGGCCCGGTCCGTGAACAGCGACGCATAGCAGCGGCGGCATGCCTCCAGGACGCCGCGTTCTCCTGCCACATTCAGGAACGTTTCCTGCTGGCCGGCGAAGCTGGCGTCCGGAAGATCTTCGGCGGTGGCGCTGCTGCGGACAGCGACGGCGGCCTGCGGCTGTCCGGCGCGCCGGCACAGGTCCCGGTAGTGCTCCTGGATCCCGTCCGCGATGTCTGCGGGGAACGTGGCCTGCAGGAACAACTCGCGGATCGCCGCTCCGGCCTGGCGAAGGGTGGAGCGCCCGGTGCGCTGGTCCTCGAGGTGTTGACGGATCCGGGGTTCCAGGTTGTTGGCGGCCAGGAAGGCCCGGTAGGCGGAAGCGGTGGTGGCAAAGCCCTCAGGAACCCTGACGCCGGCGGACGCCAGTGCGCGGCTGAGCTCCCCGAGGGAGGCGTTCTTCCCGCCTACGGAGGCGATGTCCGCGATCCCGGTCTCCTCGATCCATATGACGTTCGTGGCAGTAGCGGCGGATTCTGCGGCGGCACTCATGGCTCGATTCTTGCCCGGCGCTGTTGGGGCAGTCAGAGTCTTTGGTCCCGGCGCCCGGCGCCTAGGTGCGGCGCAGGTTCCCCCGGACGGATTTGTGGATCCAGTCCGCAAGCAGGACCGCCGGGGCTGCGAGGAGGGCGAGGAGAAGCCCTTCCGGGGGCGGCGGGGACTGCCCCAGCAGCGCGGCAAGGGACGGCAGGTAAAGGCACGCCGCCAGGATGGCCGCCTCTGCCAGCACGGCCCACACCAGGAGCCGGTTCGTTCCCCAGCCCAGTTTCCACGGGGGCACCGTTGCGCTCCGGCAGGCGAACGCGTTGGCCAGCTGTCCCAGGACGACTGCGGTGAAGGCGGCCCCGGAGGCGGCCATCAGCAGGGCCGTGTGTGGGTCCTGCCCCCGGGTCCAGCCGCCACCGGCCAGCACAGCGGAGAACACCGCCATTTCGACGGCCGCTTCAACCGGGCCCAGGATGCAGAACACCCTGATGATCAGGCGCCGGTCCATCAGGTGCCTGCGTTCGGGCGGACGGGAAAGCACCCGTTTCCCCGGCGGCTCGGCACCCAGGGCGAGTGCCGGCAGCAGGTCGGTACCGATGTCCAGGGCAAGGATCTGGAGGACCCCGAGGGCCAGCGGAAAGTGGCCGCCGGAGAGCGCCCAGATCACGAAGGGGGTCAGTTCGGCCACGTTGTCCGTGAGGTGGTAGGTGAGGAACCGGTGGATGTTGGCGTAGGTTGCCCTGCCTTGTTCGATGGCGGCCACTATGGTGCCGAAGTGGTCATCGAGGAGAACCAGGTCCGCGGCCTCGCGCGCCACGTCAGTTCCGCCCAGGCCCATGGCCACGCCGATGTCCGCTTCGCGCAGGGCGGGGCCGTCGTTGACGCCGTCGCCGGTCATGGCCACCACGTGCCCGCGGGACTGCAGGGCCTTGGCGACGCGAAGCTTTTGCTCGGGTGAGACCCTGCTGACCACCACGCCGTCCCGGTCAAGGAGGGCTCCGAGCAGCTGTTCGTCTTCCGGCAGGTCAGCGCCTTCCAGCACGTATTCCGGCGTTCCCGTCAGGCCAATCTGCCGGGCGATCGCGGCGGCGGTGGCCGGATGGTCGCCGGTGATCATGGCCACCCTCAACCCCGCTGTCCGCGCGGTGCGGATGACGTCTCCGACGTCGGGCCGGGGCGGGTCCTGCAGCCCGATCAGGCCCAGGAACTCCAGGCCGGTTTCGAGCCCGGATGCAGGGGCACTCTGCCAGGTACCGGGGGTTTCGCCCAGCCGCCGCCGGGCCACGGCAATGACGCGCAGGCCGCGTCCTGCCATCACTTCCACCTGGTCCGTGACCTCTCCCGGCACCGGTCCGCACACGGGAAGGACGGTTTCTGGGGCTCCCTTGCAGAAGAGGTCCGGGCCAACGATGGCAGACTCCCTGCGCCGTTCCGGGTCGAAGGGCAGCCGCCGGGACGGCGCGGGACCGGAGAGCGTTCACGTTAGCCTGCGGGCCAGGACGTCCATGGCGGCTTCCATCGGGTCGCCCTGGGCACGCCATTGCCCGTCGTGCAGTTCGGCACGGCCTTGGGACGCCGAGCGGGCGGCGAGCGCCGCCTGTGCTGCCTTTTCCACGCCGCGGCCCTCGATGTGCGCCTCCGGGGCGTAGCCTTCGCCTGTCACATAGATCGTGCCGTCCGGCGTGAAGACTTCGACGGCGTTCATCCGGTTCTGCGTCAGGGTTCCGGTCTTGTCGGTGCAGATGAAGGTGGTTGAGCCGAGGGTTTCCACGGCCTCCAGATTGCGGACCAGTCCGTTGCGTGCGGCCATGCGTTGGGCGCCCATGGCCAGGGACAGCGTGACGGTGGGCAGGAGTCCTTCCGGTACCAGTGCCACGGCCACGCCGATGGAGAACAGGAATGAATCGCGCCATTGGAAGCCCACCAGCAGGGAGGCCAGGAAGAAGACGGCAGCGATGCCAAGGGCCATGCCCGCCGTGACGCGGACAATGCGCCGCAGTTCCAGGGACAGCGGCGTGGGGGGCGGAACCGCTCCGCTGGTGAGGGCTGCGATCCCGGCCAGCCTGGTCCCGGCGCCGGTTGCGGAGACTGCCGCCTCCGCATAGCCGTTGACCAGGAAGGTGCCGCCCCAGGCCTGGGTCCCCGGGTCTTTCAGGACCGGCTCGCTTTCGCCGGTCAGCATTGATTCGTCCACCGCACAGGCCGAGGCCGTCAGGAGCCGCACGTCCGCCGGTACGCGGTCGCCGGCGGCGAGGAGCACCACGTCCCCCACCACCAACGCGCTCGCGTGGACCTTGCATATCCTTCCGTCCCGCTTCACCACCACGTCGGCGGGCAGCAGGCTGCGCAGCTTCGCGGCGGCGTGCTGGGCGCGTTCCTGCTGGATATGGGCGAACACCCCGTTGACAAGGACGACGACGATGATCGCCACGGCGAGCTGCGGCATGTCTGCGATGAAGGCCAACCCGGCGGCGCACCACAGCATGAGGGCGAAGAAGTGCGTCATCTCCCCCCAGAGCTTCCGCAACTGGGAAACGGGTTTCTCCGTGGGTAGCTGGTTGGGGCCCGCCTCCTTCAGGAGCTGCGCAGCCTGTTCAGAGCTCAGGCCCTCCGCGGCCCTCACACAGCGTCCGCCTCCTGCCCTACCAGGAGCACCGGACAATGCGAATGGGCGGCGCAGGCCTTGCTGACGGACCCCATGGCCGTTTTCAGCCGCCCGCCTTCACCGTGGCGTCCAACCACCAGCATCTGCGCCCGCCGGCTCTCTTCGACCAGCACCTTCGCCGGCGGACCGAATTTGATGGTGACGCTGATGTTTTCGGGCCGTTCCCCGGAGAAGGCCCGGCCGAGGGCGTCTTCAACCAGCCGCCCTGCAGCATCCTCCAGCCTGGCGGTGAATTGCCGGTCCGCCCCCTCCAGGCGGGACATCACCAGGTAGTCCGGCATTCCCACGCAGGAGATGACTTCAAGGTGCGTGCCCAGCCGGGCCGCCAACGTGCCCGCGTAGCGGAGAGCTGCGGAGGAGTATTCGGATCCGTCCACGCCCACGATGACGGGCTTGGCCCCTGTTTCTGCGTTCATGGACACCACGATCCCGGCTGTGCAGTAGGGCGGGAAGGGCCAAAGGTCACGCGGGCCCGGCGCGTGCCGGCCGGATCAGCTGGAGGGTCAGGTTCAGCTGATGCCGGCCGGTCCACGCCGGACAGCCGGCTGCCGGTCCGCTTTGTCTTTCCGTTCCCCGCTGTGCAGTGCCCTCAGGCCGTTCAGGATGGTGGCCAGGTCCACCAGCTCCTGCAGGAGCGCGCCGGCGACAGCCGGGATGTAGCCCGTCATGGCGATGGCCATCAGTACCAGGCTGAGTCCTATTCCTGTCCGGATACTCACCAGGGCCACCGCTACCGTTCGCTTTCCAATGGCCACGGCCTGCGCAACTTTGGAGACGTCGTCGAGCATGACCACGACGTCGGCGGACTCGCTTGCCGCAGTGGCACCCTTGGCGCCCATGGCGATTCCCACGTCCGCCGCGGCAAGGACGGGAGCATCGTTGACACCGTCACCCACCATCAGGACGGGCCGTTCAAGGATGCCGGCAACGGTGTTGACCTTGTCCTCCGGAAGGCATTCGGCCTGCACGTGGCCGATTCCCGCTTCCTCGGCGATGTGCGCGGCCGTAGCGTGGGCGTCACCGGTAAGCAGCATGGTGTTCCGTACGCCCAGGATCTTCAGGCGGGCCAGGGTATCCACGGCATTGCCGCGCAGCGGATCCTTCATGATCAGCGCTCCGGCATACTGGCCATCCACCGCCACGTGGACTGCCAGCTGGCCGCTGTGGACGGCAGCCTCCCGGAACCCGGTGGCCGTGCTTCGGACCAGTCCCGCTTTGCCCACCACCACGGTCTGGCCGTCACAGACGGCTTCCACGCCGTGGGTGGCATTTTCCGTGGCGTGCTGCACGGTCAGGAGTCCAAGGCCGGCAGCCTTGGCGGCTTCAATCACCGATCCCGCCAGCACATGCGAGGAGTATTGCTCGGCGGAGGCGGCCAGCTGCAGGATCCGCCGGCTGCCCAGGTTTTCGCCATAGCCGGGTGCCACCTGGATTCCGTCCAGCACAGGGCGCCCGGAAGTGAGTGTGCCGGTCTTGTCGAACACGGCGGTTTGTGCCTTTGCCAGCTGTTCCAGCGTCCGGGTGTTCTTGATGATGATGCCCTTGTGGGCTGCCTGGCTGGTACCGGCCAGGAAGGCCACCGGGGCGGCGATGAGGAGCGGGCACGGCGTGGCCACCACCAGGACCTGGGCGAAGCGGAGCGGCTCGCCGGACAGGAACCAGGCTGTCCCGGCCATGGCCAGGGCCAGGATGGTGAAGGGAACGGCGTAGCGGTCGGCGAGGCGGACCACCGGAGCCCGGCTGTTGGATGCTTCCTCCACCAAGGCGATGATCCGGCTGTACTGGGAATCGGCCGCTGTGGCTGATGCCCGCATGCGGATGGCCGCCGTGCCGTTCACTGCGCCGCTCAGCAGCGTTTGTCCCCTGGTGCGTTCGACCGGGAGGCTTTCTCCAGTAAGCGACGATTCATCCAGGGTGGCTGAATCTGACAGGAGTTCGCCGTCAACCGGGACAAGCTCCGAAGGCCGGACCACCAGGACATCTCCCGGAGATACCTCGCCGATCGGGGTGTCCTCGAGGACAGCACCGGTACCTTCACGGTGGGCGAAGCGCGGAGCCCGGTCCAGCAGGGACCGGAGTTCGCGGGCGGCACGCCCCTGGGCAAAGTTTTCCAGCGCTTCGCCGCCCGTAAGCATCAGGATGACCACCAGGGCGGCGAGGTACTCTCCCACCACCACAGTGCTGGCGATCGCCATCAGGGCCAGGAGGTCGATCCCCCAGCGTCCTTGGCGCAACGATCTGACCATACCGGCCGCACGTACCGCCACGACGATGGCCGCGTAGGCTGACGCCAGCAAGCGGACCTGGAGTTCCAGGTTCAGCTGCAGCAGCACCAGGGTGGCCAGCAGCACCAGGAAGGTCAGGGCAACGATGGGATACCGGCTGAGGAAACCCCGGACTTTCTGCAGCGGCGAACCGGCGGCCTCCCCGGCGTCAATGCTGCCCGGGCCGCCGGCAGCCGAAGGAGGGGCAGCCTGCTTCCTCATCCGGGACACTTCGACAAAGGACGGCAACGGTCAGAGCGCATGCAGCCGAACCTACCCTGATGCCGCCGCCGGGGGTAGGGCATTTGGCCCCGCCCATCCAGGGGTGACCTTTGGCACTGCCGTGGGCAGCTGCAACGGGACAGAGTTGACAGCCACCCTCGAATGAACCCAGACCCGGAGCGTGCCATGAATTCCGCGCCGTGGACAGTGGAACGGTACTTTGCTGGCGCACCCAATGCCTTGGAGCTTTACCGGACGGTGGAACGGATGGCAGCCGGGGTGGGTCCGCATGAAACCAGGGTCAGTAAAAGCCAGATCTCCTTCCCCCGGCACCGCGGGTACGCCTACTGCTGGCGGCCGGATCTGTACGTGAAATCCACGGTTCCGCTGGTGCTGTCCCTCGCCCTGCCCAGGAATCTGGGCTCTCCGCGCTTCAAGCAGATTGTCCACCCCGCTGCCGGGATTTGGATGCATCACCTCGAGCTCGCAGACGGCACCCAGCTCGACTCCGAAGTCCTGGGCTGGATGCGGGAGGCGTATGACTCCGCCGGCTGAGGAAGGCAGTGATTTAGAGTCCTGTGACCCTGTCCCGCTGCTGTCCGGCTGGGAAGGCTGATGCCATGACTGAAAACGGCCAGCAGCCGCAGAAGATCCACATCACCGAACAACCCGTTGCCGTGGTCCGCGAACGCGTTCCCATGGACGCACTGACCAGCTTCTTCGGCCGGGCGTTCGGTGCCGTGATGGCAGCGGTCCAGATGCAGGGCGCCAGCCCCGCAGGACCTCCGTTCGCGCTGTACCACGGCACGCCGGGCGAAACGGTGGACGTCGAGGCAGGGTTCCCGGTTGCCGGTGATTTCCACAGCACCGGCGAGGTGGCCAGCAGCACGCTTCCCGACACAGATGCCTTCGAAGCCATCCATACGACACCCTGGGCGCCACCTACGATGCCATTCGGAAGAGCATTGAAGCCGATGGCGCCTCCCCTGCCGAGGCCATGTGGGAGTACTACCTCACGGATCCGGAACAGCAGCCGGATCCAGCCACCTGGCAGACCAGGGTGGTCTGGCCGGTCGCCTGAGGCCGGGACCATGCGGGTTAGGCAGGGCTGGGGGCCGCTCTACCTCGTGGCGGGAGCGTCGTCCATCCTGTTTGTCTTTCTGCTGATCACTGCCCTGGTACTCGACTTCATGGCTCCCCCGCCCGTTCATGGCGGAACAGCCACCCTCAAGTTCATAGCGTTGAACAAGGCCGGCTACGTGGCCGAGCAGATCCTGTGGATCCTGCCGAACATCCTGCCGGTGCTTGTTTTTACAGCGCTGTTCGTCGCACTCGTGGGTCACGGGAAGAGCCTGCCGCTGATAGCTCTGGTCTTCGGTGCGCTGCCGTGGGCGTTGCTGCTCGCCGTCCCGGTCAGCAGCCGGGGGTCCCTCACCCTTGTCTACCTCAGCGACCGCTATGCAGCAGCCGCCACGGATGAGGAACGCAGCACGTACGCCACCGCCGCGGAAGCCATCATCGCCGAGAACAACACCCCAGCGATCGCCGGTGTCCTCTCCGCCCTGGGGATCCTCCTGATGGGCCTGGCCATGCTCAGCGCTGGCGGGGCGGCTCTCCCCCGGCACCTGGGATGGCTGGGCTGCGCCACCGGATCCGTAGGAGTGGCCAGCGAGATCCTTCGGTACGCGGCTCCCGATGTCTACTGGGGTTACGGCGTTCTGCTGTGGGTATGGTTCATCGCCACGGGAATTGCCTTGATCCGTTTGTCGCGCGCAGCCGCGCTGCCTCCCCCGCCGGATCCGATCCGGGACCTTGGGCCCTAAAGCCGGGCAGGAGCCTCTGGGAAGGTGGGTTAGGTCGGAAGGCGCACCACGACGAGGTGGTGCGTCCTGGTTGTGCCGTGCCGGAACCCGGCAGGGCATCCAGCCTCTCCAGGAGGCAGGACGATTTGAGGAGAACAAGGCTTATGGCAGGTACGTTCGAACTGTTTGTCGACGATGATGCACAGATTCGTTTCCGGCTTGTGATGCCCGACGGCCACGTGCTGGCGGTGTCCGGACAGTTCACGGACAAGCATGCGGCAGCCGCCGCCATCGAGGAGGTCCGTGAATGCGCAGGCACCGGCCTGATCCAGGACGTCGCAACCCCGCCACCAAACCGCCGCCCTGCTCCACCGCACCCGCGTTATGCAGTCCGTGGCGGGACCCGCAGGCTCAACGCCCTGGGGGCAGCGTAGCCCGGGTGGGGCCGCCGTTCACTACAAGGCCGACGGCGGAACCCACCGTCCCGGCACACTGATCCCGACGAGTGGGGCGCGTCCAAGAGCGGGCCCCACTTTTTGTGTTCCCAGGAGGGTGGGTGCCCTCTGCCCTAGAATCCTGAGGAGCTGCCGGAACCGGAAAAGCTGCCACCGCTGCTGCCGTATCCTGTGGTGCTGCCTCCGCCCCGGGCGGAATTGACGCTGGTAACCGCAGTATTGAAGCCGGTGTTGAACGTGGCCACGGAAAAGAATGTGTAGGAGGGGTACACCGTGCCCAGGATGCTCGGTTCATAGGTCCGCTGCCTGCGGTGGTCCGTGCCGCCTTCCGCCGTCTCCATTCGCTCACGCATCATCCGGGCCTCACGGTCGTTGCGGGCGAATCCCTGGATGACCGTCTCGGCATGGTTCTCCAGCAGTTCCGAGAGCTTCGAACGCGCCGCGTAGAGCCGGTCCAGGGCCTCTTCCGCGGTGATCCGCCGGTCGGCAAGCTCAGCGGTCCAGCGTTCGATCTCCTGCTGGTTTTGGTCGCGGAAGAACCGGAGCGCCGCGGCCGTTGCCGAGTCCCCCTGCCCGTGGCGTTTGGCCAGGAGCTGCTCCAGCCCGGCCAGGTCCTTGCGGAAGGGGGCCAGCTGGCGGTCCCAGGCCGTGGGCCAGGTTTCGGCACGGTTCAGCAGCGCGTTGCTGTCCGCAATGACGTCATCCAGGGCATCCAGCTCGGCCGCGGTGTCGGCAAACTTCCGGGCAAGCTTGAGGTTCTTCCTGCTGGCCAGGCCTCGTTTGTCCAGTGCGTGCACCTGGTTGGACAGCTCTGTCGCAAGGGCATACCTGCTGAGGAAGGTGCGGTGTTTCGCCAGCACCTGGCTGCCGTAGCGCGACGATTCAGGGATGGTGCCGGCATTGAGTTCCGTCACCTCCAGGTCCATGCTGACGCTGGAGTAACTACGGTCTCCGCGTTCAATCTGCTTCCGGCAACCTGTCCTGGTCACTGCCCGGACAACCAGCCATGCCGCTGCACCCAAGGCAGCAATCCCCGCAGTCACCCATGCGGTAACCAGGAAAGCCGCGGACTGGTACCAGGGCTGGTTGATGAGCTCTGCGCCGCGGCGGATGCCGGCCAGGGTGCCCTCCGTCCACTGGGCGTCGCGGAACAGGTCCTTTGCGGCGTCCTGAATGGCGCTGCGCTGCTCAAGCGATACCTTCCGGTCCTCGCCCATATACGTCCCAACATGCCGGCCCACGGGATCGAGCGCGAAGATAAAAAGACCGTCGGCCCATTTTTGCCCGTCCGGACTGATCCACTCCGGATGCCTGGACCGTGCGAACTTCAGGACCTCTTCGTTGAGGTTGTCCTCCGCTGCGCCGTTGTACGTATAGACGGCCACGCGGGTGGGCTCATGGAACTGGATCCCTTCCACCGCGGGTACCAGGGTGTTCCGGTCCAGCACCCCTGCCGTGTCCTCCACAATGACCGCTGCCGGTGCCACAGCGGCGCCCGGGGCCGCTGCCCCCACCAGCAACGCAGCAAGAGCAAACAGTGCTGCGGTCATCCGGCGCACCATGCTGCCCATATCCCTCCCCAATGCTTAAAATCAGCATGAAACCATTAGGCGGCACGGCCAAAGGGCCGAAGGTCCCGCCGGCGAACTTCGTGGTGGTCAGGAGCGCAGAGACGTGGTGCACGATTCCGGGTCCATTGTTGTTGGTTTTGACGGATCGGAGGAAGCGGCTGCTGCCGTCCGCTGGGCGGCGCGCCATGCTCACAGCGCCGGCGCCTCCCTTCATGTGGTCCACGCGTCGATGTGGCCGCTGCTGACCCGGCACCTTGGCCCCATTCCTGGCGTTTCAGGCAGTGGCCTGGAACAGTCCGCCAAATCCATTCTTGAGGAGGGTGTAGCGCTGGCCGCCGCGGAGGTACCTGGGCTTGGGATCACGAGCACGCTCCTTCATGGCCTCCCTGCGCAGTTGCTGGCCGGGATTGCCGACCGGGAACGGATGCTGGTTGTGGGCAGCCGCGGGCTGGGTGGTTTCCTGGGCCTCCTGGTGGGCTCGGTGAGCCTTGAACTGGCAGCCACCGCCACCTGCCCCGTTGCCGTGATCCGGCAGGAACACCACCCGGACGGACCAGTGGTGGTGGCTGTTGATTCCACTGGTTCCCCGGCCGCGCTCGATGATGCATGCGCACTGGCAGCAGCATGGGGTGCACCCCTCAAGGTGGTCCATGTCCGGCATCAGCCCGCCGGGTATCGGCTTCCGGACGGACAGGACGCTGATGCGGACGCACGGAGCATCCTGGGCTCGGCCCTGGAGCGGGCAGCGGCCGCGGCGCCCACTGTCCGTGTTGACGGTTCAGTGCTCACGGACAGCTCGGTCCCGCACGCCATCCTTGAGGCCGGCGGGGAAGCCCGGATGGTTGTGGTGGGCTCCCAGGGCCACGGCATCCTCAGGGAAACCATGGGTTCCACCGCGCACGCGGTTCTGCACCACGCGCGTGGACCGGTCCTCATTTCACGGCACGGGGCCTGATGCTGCTGACGCCCGTCCCCGCGGCCTAAGCTGGTGCGATGACCCCAGCTCCCACCCCCGGCACCCTGGACGTCGTGGTCCACTCCGGACCGGCGGAGTGGTGGGTGATCCTGGCCGGACTGGGACCCCTGGCGGTCCTCGTCGCCGCACTGCTGGCCTTTTACATCAACTGGCGTACCCTCAAGCAGCGCACCGCTGCTGACAAGACAGCACTGGACCAGAAGCGCGAGGCTGACGCCAACGCCCTGCAGCAGAAGACCGCGGCGGACAGCCGGGCAGAGTGGTGGCGCCGCACCCAGTGGGCGCTGGACCGGGCGCTCGACCCTGATGAGGGAACCAAGGCGCTGGGGCTGGCCACGCTGGAAGTACTGGCCAGGAGCGAACTGGCACGCACTGAGGAGCTCGAACTGTTCGACATTGCCTGGAAGAGCGTGTCCGGCGATGAGAACGGCTACGAGACCGACCCGGGCTCCGGTCAGGAGGCCGACGTCGTGGACGGCCGCCGCAACTTAGGCGAGAATGGATTAACGGATGAAGACAGCACCCAGGAGGTTGGACCATGAGCGCAACGTCGCCTGAGCACCGGTTTGTCCACACTCCACGGAACAGCGCTGCACAGCCTGCCAAGAAGAAAGCCACCCCGGCCGAGCACCGCGTCCAGGTTGCTGCCGCCCGGTTGCGCGTCACGCTGGATGAACGCCTGGGGCGCGAGACACCCGCAAAAACCAAGGCGCTCGCCAAGGAACCGATCTAACCGCTTTGCCTGAACGGGATGACCGACGGCGCGTGGCGGGTTTCGGTGGACAATGGCGGCTGTAATTCTTGGCTGCGACGCCACGGCGCTGCGTCGCTGGAACTACCGCGCCGCCGTCGAACAGGTGGCACGGACCGGAACCTTCCTGGACCGCTGGCAAACGTTCCTTCGCCCTGATGTCTGCCCCGGGACCGAGGCCTGGCTTTTCCTGTCCGGCAGCACCGATGCCGCCAGCGGCCTGATCGGTCACGGGTTTGTGGCCTCCGGGCCTTTCCAAGGCGCGGATCCGGATCCCGGCTCCACTGACTGGTTCTTCGCACTGACGCTGGATGGACTGCTGCCGCCCGGCGAACAAATCCGTCCCGGCACCCTGGGCGGAACCCTTTCCGGTGATCTGCTGGCCAAGGTGACGGGGCCGGCCCTGGTGCCCCTCCCGCCGTCGTCCGGGCCTGGCCTGCGCCGGCTGTGGGACGCCCATGGGCCCTCCACCGCGGGTCCCGGCGAGGTATTGGGCGGCACCTTCCCGCCGGATGCCGTCAGCACCGTCCACGTGAACCGGTACGAACGCGATCCCGACGCGCGCCGGGCCTGCCTGGCGTTCCATGGCACATCGTGCGCCTCCTGCGGGTTCTCGTTCGAGGCCGCCTACGGCGGGGCGGGTTCCGGCGTCATGGGCGTCCACCATCTGACTCCCCCGGCATTGCTTGACGACAGCTACCAGCTGGACCCTATTGCCGACCTCATCCCGCTCTGCCACAACTGCCACGCCGTGGCGCACACCACCAGTCCGCCTTTGACCATTACTGAGCTTCGCCGCATCAGCTCCGCGGCAGGCCACTTGAACGGCGAGGTGGTCCAGGACCTGGCGCTCCGGGCGCAGGAAGATGCACAGCGGATCCTCGATGGCGGCCAGATGTAGGCGTTCCTGGACTATCTTTGGACCATGGCGGAGCCGGGCCGGAAAGAATACGGGGTTGACCCCGAGGAGTTCGGCTCTGCGCGGGTGGACGCGGCCGCGCTGCTGGATGCCGGACTGGGCGACGTCGACTGGTCGGTTCCGCCCCCGGGCGCCGTACGGTTCGGCATTGATGTTCCCAGCGGGACGCTGGCCGCCATGGCGTTGGGCAATCCGGCTGATCCGGGCGTCGTGCTGGTGCCCGGCGCAACAGGGTCGAAAGAGGATTTCTCGCTCATGATGCCGGATCTCGCCGAGGCCGGCTACTACGCCCTGACCTACGATTTGGCGGGCCAGTACCAGTCCGCCGGTGCCGGCCCGGAGAATCTGGTACCGCCCAGGCGGCACTACGACTACCAGCTGTTCGTGGATGATTTCCTGGCGGCCCTGGAATCCACAACCACTCCGGCCCACGTTGTGGCCTACTCTTTTGCCGGCATCATTGCCCAGATGGCCTACGTTCAGCGGCCGCAACTGTTCCGGTCCATCACGTTGCTGGGCTGCCCGCCGGAACCCGGCCAAAGCTTCCGTGGCGTAAGCCGGATTGGCCGGTTCAGCACGTGGGTGAACGGGCGTGCGGGGGCAGCTTTGCTGATCTGGGGAATCCGGAGCGGCAGGGTGGCGCATGTTCCGCCGGGCCGGCAGCGGTTCGTCAACTACCGCTTCCGTTTCACCCGCCGGGCCTCCGTCAGGGATATCTACACCCTGATGCAGAACGTTCCCGACCTCCGGGCCGCCCTGGCGGATGCGCCGCTTCCCAAGTTCGTGGCAGTGGGTGAACACGACCTCTGGCCGCTCCGCCTGCACCGGCTATTCGCCCAGGCCATCGGGGCCAGGCTGGGGGTCTACCGGGGCGGCCACAGCCCGTGCGAGACATCTCCGCATGAGTTCAGCCGCGATCTCCTTGTTCTCTACGCCAAGGACCGGGACACGTAAAAGGTTCATGTGCTCCGCGGCAGGGCAGCCCCACCGCCACCCCGATGTCGCCTAAAATACTGACATGCCTACACTTGTCCACGAGTTTGCCTGGCCTGACCGGGTGGTCATCGGTACCATCGGCGCTCCGGGGGCGCGCACGTTCTACCTGCAGGTACGCGCAGGCGCGCAGCTTGTGAGTATTGCCCTGGAGAAGCAGCAGTCGTCCCTGCTCGCCGAAAAAATCGACGAGATCCTGGACCAGCTCATCACCATCGAGGGCAATCCCTTCAGCGTTCCCACCAGCACTCCCATCGAGTTGGTGGACAACGATCCGCTTGAGTCGGTCCAGGAACAGTTCCGCACCGGTGCCATGGGCCTTGGGTGGGATCCCGCGACGGCCCAGGTGGTCATAGAGGCCTACCCCATCGGCGATTCCGACACCGATCCGGAAGACGAAGGGTTTTCCGGGGACGGCGCGGAGGCGCCGGAGATGCTGCTGGTGCGGATGCCCGTGGGCACCGCCCGGGCCTTCACCAAACGCACTCGTGAAGTGGTGGGCGCCGGCCGCCCCCTGTGCCCGCTCTGCGGGTACCCCATGGACCCCGACGGGCACGTCTGCACTCCCCCCGGTCTGTGATGCCGCACCTCCGGCAGCCACAGGTTACGGGGACGGCGATCCCACGGCGCGCCTGATTCTGCGCAGGGAGTCCGGACCGGCTGCGATCTCAATGGTGCCGTGGTCCGAGTCCAGGGCAAGGATCAGGAAGTCCAGGGGTACGTCCTGGTGATTGTCGTGGCGGTTGGCCTTCCGCACCGGGATGTCCAGGGCCGCCAGCCCGCCGAATGCCCTGCTCCGGCCGCCGGGAGTGAGCGCGTCGTCCACGATCGGCTGGAAGTCAATCCGTTGGGGGCCGGGGCCGGCGATTCCCATTTGCCAGTTGCCGTTGAGCGAGCCCGGCGGCGCATCGGCCAGCCGCAGGAAGATCACCAGGGTGCCGTGCTGATCAAGCTTCACTGCGGCAGTGGGGAAACGCTTTGTCATGAAGAACACCGCGCCACCGATCATCAGCCCGTAGAACACGGAGTTTGCAATGGCGTCTTCGGCACTTCCTCCGGCCATCAGGCCGGCCGCCAGGATCACGGCGAAGGCAACTGCGCCTATCAGGGCGGCCCGGAGCGCGGGATGCATCCCGCCCCACTTCCTCATGGCGCCATCCTAGGGGCAGAGCGGACCCGCAGCTACGGCTCCAGGCGTCCGCCGTGGGAGCCGGTGCCCTTGCGGTCGAAGGCTTTGAGTGCCGCAAGCCGTGCTTCCACTTCCGTCTGTTCGCCAAGGTCTTCCAGCGAGGCGAACTGCGCCTCCAGCGAGGACGCGGCCAGCTCCTGCTGCCCGCGCACGGTTGCTTCCGCTCGGCGGACCTCTTCCTCGTAGCGGCCGACGGCGGAGGTTGGGTCTCCGTTACCCAGGGCTTGGAGGGCGTCGTTGACCTGGGACTGGGTTGCCACGATGCGGGCGCGGCCCACCAGTTCGTTGCGTTTTGCGGTCAGTTCCGCGAGCTTGCCCCGCATCACCTCCAGGCCGTTCTTCAGCTGACCGACAACCTGGTTCTGTGCTGCCAGGGCCGGGGCCTGGGAGCGGGCCGTCGATTCCGAGTCCAGCTGCCGGGCTATGGCGAGCCGGGCCAGGGCGTCGAACTTCCCGGCGTCCACAGCATTGCCGGCGGCGCGGAACTCGTCTGCCTTGCGTGAGGCTGCCGCGGCCTTGTTGCCCCATGCGGCCGCGTCGTTCAGCGCCCGGTTGTAGTCATCTTCGGCCATCCGGAGGTTGCCGATGGTCTGCGCGGCGGCGGCCTCGGCTTCGCGGATGTTCCCGGAGTAGTCCCGGATCATCTGGTCCAGCATTTTCTGCGGGTCCTCGGTGGAGTCCAGGCGGGCGTTCAGGTTTGCTTTTGCGAGCTGGGCAACACGGGCGAAAATACTCTGCTTCACGGCATCTTTCTGTCGTCGGTGGGATTCGCATCCTACCGGAACCGCGCGTGCGCCCACCGGCGCGGCCGGAAGCTCCGGCCGCCTCCCTTAGCGGATCCCGGCCGCGCGCAGCGTCCGCGCCAGTTCAGCCGCCGCGGACTGCAGGGTAGCCACCGTTTTCGTGAGGGTTTCCGCTGTGGCCAGCTCCACAGGAATGGAACAGCTCATCGCATCGGTTCCCGGAATCCGGTACGGCACCACCACACTGACACAGCAGAGGCCCACCGTGTTCTGTTCCCATTCCACGGCGTAGCCGGTTTTGCGGAACTCCGCGAGCTCGGCCTGCAGCGCATCAAAATCGGCCACGGTATTGGGCGTCAGGCTGGAATACGGTCCAGGGCCCAGCCGCTGCAGCACCTCCCCGTCCGTGTATTCGGACAGGATGGCCTTGCCCAGCGCCGTCACCTGCGCCGGCAGTTTCCGGCCAACACGCGAAGAGAGCCTCCGCCGGTCCACCGCCTGGCGCGTGGCGAGGTAGATGACGTCGGAGCGGTCCAGGCGCGCGAAGTGCGTTGTGAACGTGGTCGTGTTGCGGACCTTCTCCAGGATCCCGGTGACGTGCTCCATCACCGGGTCCCGGTCCAGATAGGCTGTTCCGCACAGCAATGCGTGGGTACCGATCCTGTAGGCGCCCTCCGGGGTCTGCTCAATCCAGTTGAGTTCCGCCAGCGTCAACAGCAGCCAGTGCAGGCTGGAGCGCGGGTACCCGGTGAGCTTGAAAATTTCCGTCGCGGTCAGCGGCTGGGGAGCAGCGGCCACAAGTTCCAGGATCGCTATGGTCCGTTCCGCGGACTTGACCAGCTTGACCTCGCCGCCCGGAGCTTCCACAGGGGTGCCGGCCTGCACGTCAGTCGATGTCATTACTGCTCCCCCTGTCGCCACAACCGCCACCTGCTGCCCGTCACTTCGCCCCCAGGTGCGGATAGTTGTCCATTCCCACCCTATGGCCTGGCGCGGTCCAGGCACCGCCCAGCAGCCCTGCGTGTGCGTTCTCAACCCCGGTGTCCACCCCGGCAGCGTACGCTTCAGCATCGTCCTGGGGCTCGAAGCCAATGGCCCGCCCGGCCTCCAGGTTGGCCCAGCCGCGGGTATTCGCTGACACGGCCCACACCACATGGTGGCCGGGCGCCCCCGCGTCGCTCAGCGTCGCCTGGACCAGGCGGAATGAGTCCGCCGGCGACAGCCAGGAGCCGAGGGTCCTGGAGTTTTCCGGCCGTTCACCGCCGGTCCCGATCCGGGCGCTGACCACCTTCATGCCGTACTTGTCGGCATAGAGGCTGCCCAGCGCCTCCATCGCCGCCTTGCTCACCCCGTAATAGGTGTCCGGGCGCGGCGCCAGCACGCGGGCAGACGACGCGGCGTGCGTGGGGTGGAACCCCACGGCGTGCGTCGAGCTGGCCAGCAGGACACGCCCGACGCCGTTGCGACGGGCCGCTTCCAGGGTCACCTGGGTGCCGGTGATGTTGGTGGACACCAGTTCCGCCCAGGTCTTTTCCCGGTGGAGGCCGCCGAGGTGGATCACCGCGTCGGCGCCGGCGAGGGCGTGGTCCATGAACTCGCTGTCAGTGACCGATCCGACGTATACGGCTTCGCTGGTGTCCAGCCGGCCGGGCGCCACCAGGTCCAGCAATCGAACGGCGTATCCGGCTTCCGCGAGGTACGGCCGGAGCAGCGTTGCCATCATGCCGGCACCCCCGGTGACGGCAACGGTGACGGGCTTGGATGCTGCGGACACGTTTCCTCCTGATATTGACAGCGTGTGATGACGATCATACTCTCATGAAGTACGTTTCATATCGTAACAGCCATTCACATATATAAAAGGGAGAATCAAAGTGGATTCGAAAATCAAGACGCGCTCCTGCACCGCGGCGGCCATGGCCCTGGCGGCTGCAGCCGTGCTGACCGGCTGCGGGGGTGGCTCTTCGGCCCCGGCGGCCAAGGATGACGGGCAGCCCATCGAGGTATGGGCACGCGCGGGCACCGACGCCGCCACCACGTATTCGGCTTTGTTCAAGGAGTTCACCGCCAAGACGGGCGTGCAGGTCAACTTCCAGGGCGTCCCCGACCTGGACCAGCAGCTGCAGACCCGGGCAGCTTCCAAGAAACTGCCGGACCTCGTCATCAACGACTCCGCTGCCCTGGGCAACTACACTGCGCAGGGCTACCTGCAGAAGATCGACAAGTCTTCCGTGGCAGGCAACGACACCATCGCCGACTCCCTCTGGAAGGAGACAGTGGGCCTGGACGGCGCGACCTACGGCGTCCCGTTCTCCCGGCAGACCATGGTGACCTTAATCCGCAAGGACTGGCGCGAAAAGCTCGGCCTGCCCGTGCCCACCACCCAGGAGGAACTGGCCAAGCTTGCAACCGCCTTCGCCACCCAGGATCCCGACGGCAACGGACAGGCCGACACTTACGGCATGACCGTCCCCGGCTCCACCGAACGCGGATACCTGGGCTGGTGGGCCTCGTCCTACCTGTGGCAGGACGGCGGCTCCTACCTCAAGGACGAAGGGAACGGAAAGTACTCTGCCGCCGCTTCCGGCGCACAGCAGGGCGTCACCTGGATCAAACAGCAGTTCTGCACTCCAGGCAACACCCAGCCGGGCGCCCTCACGGCCGCCACCAGCGTAGCGTCCCCGTTCTTCCAGACGGGCAAAACCGGCATCATCCTCACCGGCCCGTACAACTTCTCTTCCTTTGATACGTCGCTGGGCAAGGACAAGTACGAAGTCATTCCAACCCCCAAGGGCACCAAGGACAACACTGTCCTCGCCGAGGGGGAAAACATCTACGTCACGGCCACCAACGGCAAAAAGGACCAGACCAAGCAGGTCATCGATTACCTGGTCTCGGCAGATGGACAGAAGGCCGGCATGACGGCAGGGAAGCAGCCAATCGTCCGGGTTCCCGTGAACTCCAAGGTCGACGCCGCCGCTGTCTACAACGATCCCCGCTGGTCCGTGGTCCAGGCCGCCCTCAAGAATTCCTCCAAGTCCTTCCCCTCGGCCATCAACTTCGTGCCGATCAAACAGGCTGCTGCCGAAGCACTGAACAAGATCGTCTCGGACTGCGGTACCGACAACGTCGCCTCCGGCCTCAAAGACCTCGACACCGCCATCAACAACGAACTGGCAAGCCAGAACGCGAAGTCATGACCGCAACTCCGACAAAACCGGCCAACACCCAGGCGCCGCCGAGGCCCGGCGGCCCTGTTCAACAACGCAAAGCGCGCCGCAACAACAGCCAGCTTCTTGCCATCTGGCTGTTCCTTATCCCGGCGGCCCTGCTGGGGGTGTACTTCAAGTTCATCCCCATGGTGGAGGGGATCAGGCTGAGCTTCTTCAAGGTGCAGCCGTTCCTGGGTGACGTCTTCGTGGGCCTGGACAACTATTTGGCCGTCCTGACAGATGTCCGCTTCATGGAAGCATTGGGCCACACGGTGATCCTGGGCCTCACCCAAACGCTCGGCGCACTGGTGGTGGGCTTCGCGCTTGCCCTGCTCCTGGAAGGCCAGGCCCGGTCGCTGTGGATCCTTCGCACCACCATCTTCCTGCCGGTCGTCACGGCACTGGCCGTCGTGGGCGAAATCTGGCGGATCCTGTACTTCCCCACGGCAGACGGACCGTTGAACAGCATCCTCGGCTGGCTCGGCCTGGGCCCGCTGCAGTTCCTCAACGGAACGGACACCGCCCTCTGGTCCATCGCCGTCGTCGGAATCTGGTCGGGGGCGCCGTACAACATGGTGATCATCCTCGCCGGCCTCACCGGTGTGGACCGCTCCCTGTATGAATCGGCGGGAGTTGATGGCGCCACCATCTGGCAGCGTTTGCGCTACATCACCCTGCCGGCGCTGCGGCCTTCCCTGGTGATAGTCCTGACGCTCGCCGCCATCCGCAGCCTGCGCAGCTTCACGGAGGTCTACGTCCTGACCGGTGGCGGCCCGGCGGGGTCCACAGAAGTCTGGATGACACGGATGTACTCCCTGGGCTTCCAGCGCAACGACATCGGCGTAGCCTCCGCGGCCGCCGTCCTCCTGCTGGTGGTCACCCTGCTGCTGACCGTCGGCACCCAACTCCTGGCCAAGAGGAAGGCAGCACGATGACCCACACGGTATCCCGCACCAGGACACGCCCGGCCAAACCGTCAGTAGGAGCACGATTCGACACCGCCCTTGGCTGGTCCCCCCGGCTGGGTCCGAACATGGTCCTGCGGATTGTGCTCTGCGTGCTTGTCTTCTGTATTTTTGCCCTGCCTTTCCTGGCCATTATTTCCGGCGCCTTCGACCGGAACTCCAGCCCCACCGACATTTCACTGCTGCCAAAGAGCTTCACATTGCGGAACTTCGAGGCCGCCACGGAACAAGGGTTGTGGGGCTACCTGCTCAACTCCCTGGTGGTGGCAGGCGGCGGGCTCCTGCTGCAGATGACGGTTTCCGTTTTCGCCGCCTACAGCCTGAGCCGGAAGAAGTTCCGCGGACAGGCCCTGGTGCTTCTGCTGGTGCTGATGACCATGATGCTGCCGGAAGAGATCATCGGCATCCCGCTGTCCCTGGTCCTTGGAGACCTGCCGCTGCTGGGCATCAGCCTGCGCGGCTCCGTCCTGGCCGTCATCCTTCCCGTCGGCATCTGGGGCTTCTCCATCTTCATCATGAGCGAATTCATGAAGGAGATCCCGGGTGAGATTGAAGAAGCCGCCCGGCTGGACGGCGTGGGCGAATTCAGGATGCTGTTCACGATCATCCTTCCGCTCTGCAAACCGGCCCTGGGCGTCATTGGCATCTTCGGCTTCATGATGGTGTGGGACCAGTACCTGCTGCCTCTCATCGCCGCCAACGATCCCAGCGACTACACCCTCACTGTTGCCCTCTCGGTGCTGCGCAATGACACCACGGTGGGCCCCGGCGTGCTGCTGGCCGGCGCCCTGATGGCAATGATTCCGAGCCTGCTGGTGTACCTCTTCCTGCAGCGGTCCATGATCCGCGGAATCACCTCCGGCGCCACCAAGGGATAGGCGGCCTGCCCGCTCCCCCGCCCCCTTTCCACGAAAGTAGTTCAATGAAAACCAGCTCCACCATCCAGGCAGCGTCAGCGCCCACCGCGGCGGACCTCACCATCACGGACATCACCATCACCCCCATCGCCTTTTCCGATCCGCCGCTGCTGAACGCCGTCGGGGTTCACGAACCCCTGGTCCACCGCGTGGTGATCGAAGTCCGGACGGCCAACGGACTGCTGGGCCTGGGCGAATGCGCCGGCGGACGCAGCCGGCTGGACAACCTGGCGGCGGGCGCCGCCGCCATCAAGGGCGTCAGCGTCTTTGAAACCTCGCGCATGGAGCAACTCATCGACCAGGCGCTGGATCCCTCCCTCTCAGCCTTCGAGCGTGCGGCAGTGTTCTCGGCCTTCGAAGTGGCGGCCCTGGACATCCAGGGGCATGCCACGGGCAGGACGGTCAGCGAGCTGCTGGGCGGCACCGTCCGCAACGAAGTCCCTTTCAGCGCCTACCTCTTTTACAAGTGGGCCGAGCACCCGGCGATGGACGGCAGAGCCGCCATCGGAGACGAATGGGGCGAAGCGCTGGACCCCGCCGGCATCGTGCGGCAGGCACAAAAGATGATCGCCGACTACGGCTTCAAGTCCATCAAGCTCAAGGGCGGGGTGCTGCCGCCGGCAGAGGAAATAGAGGCCATCAAGGCGCTCCGCGAAGCCTTCCCGGACATGCCGCTCCGGCTCGACCCGAACACGGCATGGACGGTGGAGACGTCGCAGTGGGTGGCCCGGGAAACTGACGGTCTGCTGGAGTACCTGGAGGATCCCACGCCCGGCCTGGAGGGCATGGGTGCCGTGGCCGCCACCGCACCCATGCCGCTTGCCACGAACATGTGCGTGGTGGCGTTCGAACATATCCGGCGGAGCGTCGAACTGGGCTCCGTCCAGGTCATCCTGGGTGACCACCACTACTGGGGCGGGCTGCGCCACACCCGTGAACTTGGGACCATCTGCGAAACGTTCGGCATAGGGTTGTCCATGCACTCGAACTCCCACCTGGGCATCAGCCTCGCCGCCATGGTGCACGTGGCCGCGGCCACCCCGGCCCTGACGTACGCCTGCGATACCCACTACCCCTGGAACGGGCACAACGATGTGGTCAAGCCCGGTGTCCTCCGGTTCGTGGACGGCAGCGTCCGGGTGCCCACCGGGACAGGACTGGGCGTGGAATTGGACCGGGAAAAGCTGGCCGAACTTCACCAGCAGTACCTGGATGCCCGGATGACGGCCCGGGATGACACCGGCTATATGCAGCGCTTCGTGCCCGGATTCACGGCGGATCTTCCCCGGTGGTAGGCACGCAGGCGCCACAGGTCACGGGCTATCTCTACCCGTGGGACGTGCTGGGTGACTCCGCCGCGGTTGCCTGGATTACGGGCAGCGGCGTGGACCGCGTGGCGCTTGCGGCGGCCTACCACTCGGTCCGTGCCGGCACCCCGCGGCACCCCTCCCGCCGCGTGGTGGATGCCCGCTCCGCGGCGCTCTACGTTCCCGCCGGCAATGCGTTCGCGGGCCGGCCCCTGGTCCCCGTCAGCGCGGAGGCGTGGACTGGAACGGACAACTCTTTCGGCACGGCGGCTTCGGCGCTGCGGGCAGCCAACGTTCCGGTGGACGCCTGGACTGTCCTGACCCACTCGAGCGCGGCCGGCGGAAACAACCCCGGCCTGTGCGTCCGCAACGCGTTCGGCGAGGTGTACCGCTACGCGTTGTGCCCGTCGCACCCGTCAGTGCGTGAGTACGCGGCCGGGATCGTGGCCCAGGTCCTGGCCCACGGCCGCCCGGACGGCCTCATCCTGGAGGCCGTGGGACCGCTCGGATTCAGCCACCAGAACCGGCACGAGAAGACGGAGGGGGCAGAGTACTCGCCGTTTGTCCAGGCGCTGCTGTCACTGTGTTTTTGCGCGGCATGCTCGGATTCCTATGAGGCGCGGGGGCTCTCCGCCACCGTGTACCAGGACCGGGTACGCGCCGCGGTCGTCCGGTCAGAGGATCCGGAACTGACAGCGGCCACGGCGGCCGACAGCCATGACTTCCTGCCGCTGCTGGAAGTCCGGTGGGAAGCCGCGGCGGCGCTGCTGGATCAGTGCCTGGCAGCCATCGATGCCTCAGGGTCCTGTCCCCGCTTATCCCTGCACGCCTCGCCGGACCCCTGGAGCACGGGACCTTTCCTGCCGGTGGAGGCACTGCGCCGGAGCCGGCTCTGGGGGCAGCGTGGTGACGCCACCGCCGTCGTGCCTTGCTGGGGAAGTCCACGTGAGGGCGCGCTGACGGTCGAGGCCATGACAGCCGCGGGACTGCGCACTGGCGCGTACGTGTTGGCGTTGCCGCCTAAAACGCCTGACGGCGGCGGGTTGGCCAAGGAGTGGGCCGCGCTGCACGCGGCGGGCGCCGATGAACTGCACGTGTATCACCTGGGACTCGCCTCGACCAGGCGGCTTTCGGCGATTTCGCAGGCAGTCGCAAACCTGCGCTAGGGGTGCGGCATCGCAGCCAACCGGCGCGGCCGGCCGGGCACAAGGGACGGGACCGGGGCCAGCGCGTGCACGGATCGCGGCTGCTGGCCCTTTCCTCACCGGACCGCCACGTCCCTCCAGACGGCCAAACGTCCCACGGCTGCGGCGAGGCCAACCGTTGACCACAACCCCAGGGCCTCGATCGACCAGCCGAAACCGAGCGTGGAACCAAGGGCCCAGAAGCAAAGCGTCGGCACGATGAAGAACGCAGCAACATGGATCCATTGGTTCCGGACCGGACGGAGCAGGAGCCCAAGGATCCAGGCCAGGGGGACGCCGGCAGCGAACGCAATGCCGTAGCCGTACATCAGCACCATCAGTGCGAGGTTGAGCAGGAACCCCTGGGACGTGGCCGCCAGCACGGCGTACAGGCCGAGCAGCCACAGCGTCGTCGTGATGGCCCAGCCCTTGAACAGCGCCCGGCCGGTGAGGATGACGCCCCTCCGGATCAGGACCTCGCCGCCCGGAGTAGCGTCGGCGCCGGGATCACGCGTCACTGCCCGCGCCCTTCAGCCTGGCGGCCGGCTGGCTGGGCGCCGGTACGGACCGCGAATCCTTGCCGTGGCATTCCACGCAGCCAAGGGCAGGTTTCTCCGTCATGCCACCTGAGCGTACCCCCTTGCGCCCCGTCCACTGCCTCCTGGTAACGTTTCAACGATGGGGGCCGACAAGAGATCCGTCAGAGTTGTCATCGTTTTCCTCGCGGGCTTCGTGCCGTGGGCGCTGCTGTGGCAGTCGATAGGAGCGGTGACCGCGTTCTTTGCGGGCCTTGCCGTTGCCGTCGTTGTCTCGGTGCTCCTTTCCCGCGGAACGCGAAGGGCCCGCCGGTGAAATTCAGGTACGGCGCTTTGATCTCCGTGGCCACAGTAGTGCTGGCCTACTGCGTCTTCCGCATCGTCCAGGGTGCAACGGTGATGTGGCTGACCGCCCTCGGCATGGTGTGCGTCATCATTTCCACGGCCGTTACCAGCCGCAGGGAACGGTAAAGAGGCGCAGCCGCAGCGCTTTGCATCCGGTACTTTTCGTACCGGATCCGAAGCCTCCCCGGCGCCCGGCTGCTGTGCCGTGGATTCTTCTCCTTATTTAGCGGCGAGCTCGCTGCGGCGGAACGTCCCGGCGATGGAGAGTTTCCGGCCGTATTCGATGGACCCGTACCTGAACAGGTGGACGGCAAGGCGCAGGATGACAAACCCGACGACGAACAGTTCGACCACCACGATGGTTGCTTCGACGGCGTTCAGGGTACCGAAACCGTTGCGGAGCAGGGCAGTCACCGGTGCAGTGAGCGGGAAGTACGTGAAGATCTGCACGATCAGCGCATCCGGGTTGGAGATGATCAGGCTGAATGTGTAGAAGGGGATGAACATCATGGCCACCAGCGGGCCGAAGACGGTGCCGGCCTCCTTGGCAGTGGGCATGATTGCCCCAATGGCCACCAGGACCCCCGTAAACACCGTGAACCCGCCCAGCGTGAGCAGGGCCCCTGCAATGATGGGCCCGGGCTCGAAGACCAGGGCGGTCAGGTCAACCTCAGGCAAGGCCAGGCGGTCCCGGAAGAACAGGTAGGCCAGGCCAACTGGGGCCAGGAACACCAGGATCTGGACCAGGCCGACGGCGAACAGCGAGATGATCTTGCCGGTGATCAAAGTGGTGGGGTTGAGGGTGGTCAGGATCATTTCGGTGACCCGGTTTTCTTTCTCCTCAAGGGTTGAGTTCAGCATCTGGTTTGAAAGAAGGATCATCGAAAAGTAGAACACCACGAGGAAAAGGAGCGGCGGGATGATTCCGCCGACGCCTGCCGCGGCGCTGCCGTCCCTGAAGGTTTCGGATTCGAATTTCACGGCCCCGGTCAGGGCGGCCGTCAGCTGCGGCGAGCCCACCTGGTTCTGGGCCGAGACCGCCAGAAGCTGCTTGGCCTTTGCCTGGTATTTGTCGTTCTCGAACATGCCTTTGTCGGCGCCGTAGACCTTCACTGTCTCCTTCGCCGGGTCGGCGGGGTAGGCGAAGTAGGCATCGGAGGTACCGTCCTTCACGGCGGCGATCGCAGCCTCCGGATCGCTGCTGACCGTCCCGCCGGCCAGCTTGGCAGCAGAGGGCACAATGATCCCGGAGGCGTCGGAGTACGTGAACGCGAACCGCGCGCTCTTCTGCGCGTCCGCGGTGTCCTTGGTGCTGGCGTTGGACGCATATACGAGGGCGAAGATGAGCACGAGGATCACCGGAAGCGCCAGGGTGGCGATCACGAAGCCCCGCTTCTTGATGGTCCGGACGAATTCGAACGAAATGACGGTGCCGAGGTTGTGCTGTGTCAGTGCCATGGTCAGCCTTCTCCGAGTTCGTGCTGTTCGCCGTAGACCTTGATGAAGATTTCATCCAGGGAGATCCGTGCCGGGGTGAATGAACGGACCCCTGCGCCGGCTTCCACCAGTACCCGAAGGACCTCCTCCTCGGTTGCCCCGGCCCGCGGCGACAGTTCGGCCCGGCCGTCTTCATCGGAGACGACGTCGAACAAGGCTGACGCGGGCAACGAACCGTCGTGGGTGACCCGGTAGACGGTACCGCCGAACTCCTCCTGGACAGCCTCCACGGTGCCGTAGGCGCGGGAAACGCCGTCCTTGAGCAGGATGACGCGGTCGCAGAGCCGCTCTACTTCCTCCATCTGGTGGGTGACCATGATGACTGTGGCGCCGGCCCGTTTGTGTTCTTCGATGATGTCCATCAACAGGCGCCGGTTGACCGGGTCAAAGCCCTTGGTGGGCTCGTCGAGGATGAGCAGCCCCGGGTTGTTCATGATGGTGACACCGAGCTGGACTTTCTGCTGCTGGCCGCTGGACAGCTTATCCAGGCGGATCTTGGCTTTGCCTGCCAGCCCCACCCGCTCCAGGTACTCCTCGGACCAGGACCGGGCCGCGGACTTGGACAATCCTTTGAGCCGGCCGAAATAGACCATCACGTCCAGGACCTGTTCCTTCTTGTACAGTCCCCGCTCTTCGGGCAGGTAGCCGAGGCTGGCCCCGTCCCGCGGTTCAAAGACCTTCCCGCCGATGTGCAGCGTGCCGGCCGTGGGCCGGTAGATTCCCAGGAGCGCCCGGAGAGTGGTGGTCTTCCCCGACCCGTTGGACCCCAGGAACCCGAACGTCTCCCCCGCATGGACGTCGAAGGACAGGTCACGGATGACCGTGGTGTCCCCGAAGTCCATCCGGAAGTCCTTGATGTGCACAAGCGGCTCCGCCGCGTCCCCCAACGTCATGTCCCCAGCCTATCGGCTCGCCTGCCTTCCGTCCCCGGCGTATTCCCACGCTTCGACGCCGGGTCACACAGGGATGTGAATGCATCCTTGACGGGCAGACCATCAGCATGCTTATGATGTTGCCATTCGGATGGGGATCCGGTTGTGGGGAAGCGAAAAGGGTGCGCTCAGCGAACGGGGCGCACCCTTTGCTTGTCCTGAAGGACATCGCGGGCCGCTGCCAAAGCTTTCCTGAATCGATCCCGCGGCTGGCTTTCGTACCGGTACCGTGGCGGAGCCTGCAGGAAAGGGGGCCACATGAAGCGGCTGCTTCGGATTTGCCTGGTGTTCCTTTTCATTGCCGCCGCTCAAACCCTCATTACGCTAGCCCGTCCCCTGCTGGGCGGGGAAGAAATCGGACCCGAACGCGTCCTCCTGTCAGCTGCCGCAGGCCTCGTGGGTGCCGCCGTTCTCTTTGCCGTCGTCCGCTGGCAGCAGGCCCGGGAGAGCAGGAAGCCCACGGGATTCCCGACGACGATGCGGTTCCGCACGGCGGTTTCGCGCGGGAGGCTTCCGGCCGAAGCTGACCGGGAGCAATGGCAACGTGAGCTGTCCAAAACCATCCGAGTGGAGAGGCCTTTCATCTGGATTGGCCCGCTGATGTTCAGGGGCTTTGCCGTCGTCGGTGTATTCATGGTTGCAGCCGATACCGGCCACCGTGGTTCTGGGTGTTTTGCATAGCCGTCTTCGCCGGCCTGGCCATGTGGGCGCCGGTCTCCGTCCTCCGACGGCGGCGCAAGATGGTATCGCTGATCTCCCAGGCCAGGGAAGGCCAGTAATCATAAGGCGGCGCCGGAAGTTGGCGTTGGCCGGCCGTCCGCACTGAAACCGATCGTCCCGTTGATTGCCACGTAGGTGACCGGATGGGAGACTGCGGGATGGGGAAACAAAAGGGGGACAAATAATGGGTGTAGATCTTGGCGCGGTACTCGCCATCGGACTTGGCGTGGCCGCTCTGCTGCCATCGTCATCCTCACCGTTGTGGCGGTGGTGCAGATACTTCGAGTCCCGTTTACGGATGAGCCACTGCTGCGCTGGCTCTGGCTGGCGGCCGTGGTCGCAGGCCCCGCGGTCGGCCCGGGATTCTGGTTTCTGATGCGGTCGAACAACTCCCGCTGGGCGCGGTAATCAGTACAGGAGCCGACAGGGACGTATTTTCGGAAGGCGAACCAAGGACCCGGCACGATCAGCCGGCCTTGATGATCCTTGGTCTTGGCTAGGTTTGCGCGTAGGGAGCAGACCCTGGCATCAGCAGCTATGGCGTCGGAACAAGTTTGAAGGCGTAACGGGTCTTGACCTCGGCGCTTGGGGCCATGGTGAAATCTGCGCCGTTGGTCTGCAACTCCACCCGGGACGTGAAGACCTCGCCGTTGCAGGGAACGAGTACTGGAGCCAAAATTTGTGCTCCCGCCCAGCTGGAAACTGTTAGCTCAGCTTCTGGTGCCCCCTCGCAGAGGAACTGCACCTCGTAGCTGCCCGCATCTGCCGACACTCCGTGCCCGGTGGTCGAACGTGAGGCTGCGGATCCCGCGAACTCCCCAGGCAGCCGTGGTTGCAGTTGCTGGGCTGACCACTCCGACATGTCCTGCAGCTCTGAAGCGCGGGGATCAGTATTGGGTTGAAGGGTGACACCCGCTGCGGCCAGCTTGTCCAGGGGCGCTACGGCTCGGATGGTGATGGGCCCTCCGGCGTGCCGGATGAACCGCTCCAGAACGGCGTCACACCTGTAGGGAACCGTCATTGTCGGCTTTTCACTGTGAACGATCGAGACCTCGACGCCGTGGACGCCGGCACATGCGCTCCTGACCGTGTAGTCACCGGGGGCGAGGACAACCGACAGTTCCCCCAGAGGCTTCCGGTCGGTCGGCATTCCAGGCTCGTCCCCAGATGCATCGAGCAGGCGCGCCACCTTGCCGAGGTTCTCCTCCATGGAAGGCTTTTGCCCGGTGCTGGACGGAGCGGGTGAACTGACCACTGCATCCGCCGGCCCCGTGTACTCACATCCTGCCAGCGGGACGATAAGGACTGTTGCCATAAACCAGCAGGTCATTGAACGCATATGCTTTGCTTCCCCCAGAGCTCGCTTCGTTCAGAGTCTAGTCCCCGGCCGCACCCAGGTTATGACAGCGGGCCACCTCCCGTGGAGGTCGACACCCATGTGCGTCGTGTTTGTCGCGATGACGCTGTTGGTTGCCGAAAAGCGCCTCCACGGAACCGTCGACAACTCGATGATGGCGTGGTTGACTCGATGAAACCGATGGCAGAGGGGGACTGCTTATGTATCCGGTAGGGCTGGGCCCAGATTGCGTTAGCCAATGCCGAAGCGCTGCCGCGACGATCGTCCGGTGGCCTAATTACGCCGGGTACCCACGTTGAGCCGCAGAACCTCGAGTGCGGTGCGGTTCGGGCTTCGCCTGTTTCTCCTTATGACTGTCCTGCTGCAGCTATGGGTCGTGCCCGCCTCGGTCGAGCGGGCGGTTTTAGCTTTTCCTGAAGTCGAGCCACTCGCCGGCCAAGCAATCGTCTGGGGTGTCTGCGCGATTGTGTGTTGGCAAGCCATCGCAGTCCTGGCTTTGCGGCTGGTTTGGCGAACTGGTGAAATCACTGAGGTCGTATCGGCTCGACGCTGGCTCTACGCGGTAATCGGATGCCTCCTCACCTTTTCCGGCCTCGTAGTTTCGGCTTTCGTCGCACTAAACGAACAGGGATACGCGCCGCCGGGCGTGATGCTCGGACTCATGGGAGGCGGACTACTAACGCTGATCGCGGCAGGTGTCCTTGCCCTCGTCGTTGAAAGTGGGTCCTAACTCCGCGTGCGCACGGGAATGCCCGGCTCGGGGCCAGCGCCGTCGGCGCTGTAGCAGCGGGGTTCGTTGTGAGCCGCCTTTCCCGTCGGGAACGCGGGTGAGCGTCTTGCGCGGCGCCGTCGTCGGCTTGGCCCTCTTTCTCCTCCTCAGCGCCGTCGGTGGGATGCTGATCGGCCGGACTGAGGTGTGGCCGACAGCGCTTGCCATGATCCTCGTCATTGCGTCAATGGTGTTGGGCGGCCGGAAGGCGACTGCCGCACTGCCCAGGCGGAAGCGTCAGCCGTGAAGCCGAGGAAGTCCCCGTCCTGGCCCTTGACCCGAGTGTGGGCCTGGGTAGTCGGCCTTGTCGTCGTCGTCATTTTCGTTCTGCCATGGTCCCTGCTCTGGGTGGGACGCTGCGTCGACTATGCACCGGGCTACGGGGAAAGCTTCTGCGAAAGCGGGCCGGTGATCGGCCAGCCCGCAGCAGGAATAGTGGGTGCAGTATCGGCGCTTCTCATGCTGTACTGCCTGTACCGGATCGTACGCATCCTGATCCAGCGCTGGAGAAACCAGCCGGCCCGGACCAAATAGTCCGCCCTGCGGCCCATCACTCGGGCACCGGTCGTAGACTCGGTCCATGAAAAAGGGTTGGGGGATCCTGGGGACGCTGCTGTTTGCCACATCGTCCGTCACCGGCTGCGGGGCCGCATGCAGTGCCGTGGGCTACGTCAGCATCATCACCGTCACCCTTGAAGGGCACGCGGCGGCTGTTGACGAGGTGCAATTGTGCAGCGACCAGGGGTGCTCCCAACGGTCGGCGGACGAGACTGCCGGCTCTGTCCAGACGGTTGCTCCAGGATCATCTGCGGATCCGTCCCCATCCCACGTCATGCAGCCGGCCTTCCTCTCTTCACGGAAGGACGCCACCACATGGCAGTTCACCGTCGCCCAAAGCGGTAACCCGCACCGCGTGACGGTCCGCGCCCTGGGCGCCGACCACACGGTCCTGGCACAGCAGCAGAACGACCTGGTCTGGACGTCGGCGGAAGGCTACGCGCCGTGTCCCGGCCCCGTCACAACACCGTCTATCACCCTCAAAGTCCCCTAGCGCTTTTAGTTCATCCGAAAGCTTGGATCAACTTCGTAGCCTCAGGCCTCCTCCCGCTGTACCGTCGTCCGAGGATTAGTTAGCGGGCATGGGGGTCGAATGGGCGGCGTGGACGATCTGCTGGCAGCGTCCGACGATCGGTGGTCCGCGGCAGAACGACGGTCAGCAGGCGTCGCCGACAAGGGACTCGGCAAAGCACTCGGGGTTTACTTCACCCTTTACTTTCCGCTCGGCCTTGCGTTGCTCTTCGGCATTGGGGTTGCACGTGGGATGCTGCTGTTCCGCGGCGAATGGGCTGACACGCTCTCCTACCTGTTCCTCGGGACTGCGCTGGCATGGCTCGGAGCCTTTTCCGGAGGCATCATCTACAACGCGAAAGTCATTCGTCCAGCCGTGGACATGGGAACGATGGGTGTCCTCATGTCCCTCACCGCCAGCGAGCAAAAACAGCTTCGACGGGAAATACTCAGCAAGGTTCCGGTGGAACCGAGGCACATCTCTGTCAAACGTGCGGCAGCGGTCTAGATGCGTAAAGGGCTGGCCACCCAGCTCATCGTGCTGGCGCCCCTCCTCGAGTTTCAGTTCCTGTTCCAAGTACTGAACGCGAAGTTTTCTGTCTGGTGGTGGTTCATGGGACTCCTGGCCATCGCATTTGGAGTATCCCTTATCGTCCCGGCCCGCCAATTCCGGGCCCTCGGACGGTTCCTTTCCGCCACATCAGAACTCACATAAAACACGGCGCCCGCTGCCTCTGTGTCAGCTGATGGACACAGTGGCAGCGGGCGCCGGCGAGCGTTGGACTAGAAG
Source organism: Pseudarthrobacter sp. C4D7 (assembly GCF_013359725.1). Taxonomy (GTDB): domain Bacteria; phylum Actinomycetota; class Actinomycetes; order Actinomycetales; family Micrococcaceae; genus Arthrobacter. The sequence goes on from NZ_JABFMW010000007.1 coordinate 54,229, forward strand.
TCCCAGTCCTCGTCTTCGGTGTTCACGGCCTTGCCGATCACGTAGGAGGAGCCGGACCCTGAGAAGAAGTCGTGGTTCTCGTCGGCGTTCGGGGACAGTGCGGAGAGGATGGCCGGGTTCACGTCGGTGACGGAAGCCGGGAACATGGCCTCGTAGCCCAGGTTCATCAGGGCCTTGTTGGCGTTGTAGTGCAGGAACTTCTTGACGTCCTCCGCCAGGCCGACGCCGTCGTACAGGTCATGCGTGTACTGGACCTCGTTCTCGTACAGCTCGAACAGCAGCTCGAACGTGTAGTCCTTGATCTCCTGGCGCTTCTCCTCGGAGACCTTCTCCAGGCCCTTCTGGAACTTGTAGCCGATGTAGTAGCCGTGCACGGCTTCGTCGCGGATGATCAGGCGGATCAGGTCTGCCGTGTTCGTCAGCTTGGCGCGTGAGGACCAGTACATGGGCAGGTAGAAGCCCGAGTAGAACAGGAAGCTCTCCAGCAGCGTGGAGGCCACCTTGCGCTTCAGGGGGTCGTCGCCCTGGTAGTAGTCCATGACGATCTGTGCCTTCTTCTGAAGGTTCTCGTTCTCGGTGGACCAGCGGAACGCCTCGTCGATCTCCTTGGTGGAGGCCAGCGTGGAGAAGATGGAAGAGTAGCTCTTGGCGTGGACCGACTCCATGAACGCGATGTTCGTGTAGACGGCCTCTTCGTGCGGGGTCAGCGCATCCGGGATCAGCGAGACGGCGCCGACGGTGCCCTGGATGGTGTCCAGCAGGGTCAGGCCGGTGAACACGCGCATAGTGAGCTGCTGCTCTGCCGGGGTCAGGGTGTTCCACGACTGGACATCGTTGGACAGCGGCACCTTCTCGGGCAGCCAGAAGTTGTTGACCAGGCGGTTCCAGACATCCACGTCCTTGTCGTCCTGGATGCGGTTCCAGTTAATAGCCTCGACGTGGCTAAGGAGCTTTACTTTCTCGGTCATGATTCCGACTCACTTTCTGAAGAGAGACTTGGTTTGGCTGAGTCCTCGACGCAGTACTTGCAGTCGGCCTTCTCGATGCCTTTGTTGGTGTGATGTCTGGTGTGTGCGCTTCGCTTGCTGGAAGGCATCGTGCGGCCCTTCCGTACTGCTGACATTTTCGCACGTGTTTCGGCGCTGGCCTTCTTCCCGAAGTTGGGATTGCCGGCACCTTTTCTGGCTTCGGACAGCGCCGCACGGGACTCCGGGCTCAGTGCCTGTCCATAGCGCGGATGATCCGGACCAAACTTTCCATAGGCGGGATTGTTAGGACCAGATATCGTGCCCTTTCGTTCACGAGACCACTTTGCCCGCTGCTCCAAGCTGTGGTTCTTGCCGTAAAAGGGGGCACCCGGTCCAGACTCCCTTTTAGTCTTGCGTCCGGTTGACCGGATTCGCGCGGCTTCACGCATCGCCTCCGACCATACGACGCCAGTCGGTCCAAGACCCCCATCTGCCAGATTTAGTAGCCGGTCGCCCTCACGACGCAGGTAGCTAATCCAGTCCATTTCGGCTTGGCCCAACTCCGCTAACCCTTCGATCCAGTCCAGCTCATCAGCAATCAAATGTGCTGGGTCCTGCTTTCGCACCCAGTCGTAGAAGGGCGTCTTGCGTCCTCCCGCCGCCACGCGAAGATGCTGATAGAAACGACGACTGGCCGTCTTGGTGGTGATCCCGACGTAGCGGTACTCAACCTCCCACCGAAGCCGGATGCCTTAGACCAAGCCGCCCGTCGCCGTCGTCGTTTCCTTCCTCCCGCTCACGCAAAATCAACCTTTTCTGGTTGTCAGAGCATGCAGCTGACGCAGCCTTCCACCTCGGTCCCTTCCAGCGCGAGCTGGCGAAGGCGGATGTAGTAGATGGTCTTGATGCCCTTTTTCCAGGCGTAGATCTGGGCCTTGTTGATGTCGCGGGTGGTGGCGGTGTCCTTGAAGAACAACGTCAGCGACAGGCCCTGGTCCACGTGCTGGGTGGCGGCAGCGTAGGTGTCGATGACCTTCTCGTAGCCGATCTCGTACGCGTCCTGGTAGTACTCCAGGTTGTCGTTCGTCAGGTACGGCGCCGGGTAGTACACGCGGCCCAGCTTGCCTTCCTTGCGGATCTCGATCTTGGACGCCACCGGGTGGATCGAGGAGGTGGAGTTATTGATGTAGGAGATCGAACCGGTGGGCGGAACAGCCTGCAGGTTCTGGTTGTAGATGCCGTGCTCCATGACGGAAGCCTTCAGCGCCAGCCAGTCAGCCTGCGTGGGGATGTGCACGTCCCTGAAGAGCTCGCGGACCTTCTCGGTCTGCGGCACCCACTCCTGCTCCGTGTACTTGTCGAAGAACTCGCCGGAGGCGTACTTGGACTTTTCGAAGCCGCCGAACGTCTGGCCGGTTTCGATGGCCAGCAGGTTGGAGGCGCGGACCGCATGGAACACCACCGAGTAGAAGTAGATGTTGGTGAAGTCCAGGCCCTCTTCGGAGCCGTAGTGGACCCGCTCGCGGGCCAGGTAGCCGTGCAGGTTCATCTGGCCCAGGCCAATGGCGTGGCTCTGGTCGTTGCCCTTGGCGATGGACGGCACCGAGGTGATGTTGGACATGTCGGACACTGCGGACAGGGACCGGATGGCCGTCTCGATGGTCAGGCCGAAGTCCGGCGAGTCCATGGTCTTGGCGATGTTCAGCGAGCCGAGGTTGCAGGAAATGTCCTTGCCGGTCTCGTCGTAGGACAGGTCATCGTTGTACGTGGTGGGCTGGGAAACCTGGAGGATTTCCGAGCACAGGTTGGACATGATGATCTTGCCGTCGATCGGGTTGGCCCGGTTCACCGTGTCCTCGAACATGATGTAGGGGTAACCGGATTCGAACTGGATCTCGGCGAGGGTCTGGAAGAACTCGCGCGCCTTGATCTTGGTCTTCTTGATCCGGGAATCGTCCACCATCTCGTAGTACTTCTCGGTGACGGAGACGTCGGAGAAGGGCATGCCGTAGACGCGTTCCACGTCGTAGGGCGAGAACAGGTACATGTCCTCGTCCTTCTTGGCCAGCTCGAACGTGATGTCCGGGATGACGACGCCCAGCGAGAGGGTCTTGATGCGGATCTTCTCGTCAGCGTTCTCGCGCTTGGTGTCCAGGAACCGGTAGATGTCCGGGTGGTGTGCGTGCAGGTACACCGCTCCCGCACCCTGGCGGGCACCGAGCTGGTTGGCGTAGGAGAAGCTGTCCTCGAGGAGCTTCATCACGGGGATGACGCCGGAGGACTGGTTCTCGATCTGCTTGATGGGCGCGCCCACTTCACGGATGTTGGTCAGCGCGAACGCCACGCCGCCACCGCGCTTGGAGAGCTGCAGTGCGGAGTTGATGGAGCGGCCGATCGACTCCATGTTGTCCTCGATGCGGAGCAGGAAGCAGGAGACCAGCTCGCCGCGCTGCTTCTTGCCGGCGTTGAGGAAGGTGGGGGTGGCCGGCTGGAACCGGCCTTCGATGATTTCATCGACCATCTGCAGTGCGAGCTGCTCATTGCCGCGGGCAAGGTGCAGGGCAACCATGCAGACGCGGTCCTCGTAGCGCTCCAGGAACCGCTTGCCGTCGAACGTCTTCAGCGTGTAGGAGGTGTAGAACTTGAAGGCGCCCAGGAAGGTCTCGAACCGGAACTTCTTCTTGTAGGCGCGGTTGAACAGCTCACGGATGAAGTTCATCGTGTACTGGTCCAGCGTCTCGCGCTCGTAGTACTGGTTCTTCACCAGGTAGTCGAGCTTCTCTTCCAGGTCGTGGAAGAACACCGTGTTGTTGTTCACGTGCTGCAGGAAGTACTGATGGGCAGCCTCGCGGTCCGCACCGAACTGGATCTCGCCGTTGGGACCGTAGAGGTTCAGCATGGCGTTCAGCTCGTGATAGCCAAGACCCTTGTAGGCAGCGGGCATCTCCGGCTTCTCGGCCTTCGTTACTTCTGCGTCTGCGACAGTCGTGTCCAAAACGTCTCCAATCCTTTTTGGACCCTGGAGACGTCGTCCGGGGTTCCCATGAGTTCAAATTTGTAAAGTTGGGGCACTTTGCACTTGGCGGCCACGATGTCTGCCGCCAGGCAGTAGTTGCCCCCGAAGTTTGTGTTGCCGGCCCCAATGACGCCGCGGATCAGGTCCCTGTTCCGCGGTTCGTTCAGGAACCGGATGACCTGCTTGGGCACGGAGCCTTCTCCCCCGGTTCCCCCGTATGTGGGAAGAACCAGGACGAACGGCCGGGTGGCAACCAGGGGTGCGTCTTTGGCGTACAACGGAAGCCGGGCGAAATCAACGCCCAGCTTCCGGACGAATCGAAGGGTGTTCTCTGACGATGAGGAAAAACAGATCAGCTGGCTGTCCGTTGTGGTGGCTTCAACCGTCGATACTGCCACGGAAGTTACCTCGGTTCAGTGCTGGATAATGCGAAAGGGGAATCAGGCGACGGAGGACACAGCCGATTCGGCGAGCCCGGCGATCTTGTCCGGGCGGAAGCCGGACCAGTGGTCCTGGTCCGTGACCACGACAGGTGCCTGCATGTATCCGAGGGCCTTGAGGCGCTCCAGGGCCTCAGCGTCCTGGGAGATGTCAACGCTCTCGTAAGCGATGCCCTTCTTGTCAAGCGCGCGGTAGGTCGCGTTGCACTGAACGCAGGCCGGTTTCGTGTAGACCGTGACAGTCATATTCCCAATCCCCTTGTGTAAGTCTGCTCTTGCTGGAGACCACGGCCAGCAGGTCCGTCTCCGATGCTGCCCGGGGCTTCCGGCCTACTCAGCCAGTTGCTTCCCGAAACCAAATGTGCATCTGTCCGGGCCCCGTTCTGCATGGCGCCCGTTCCGTAAATCGATACTACATCTAGTGCGGAGCGGCCGCATTGACCCCTAGATGATGTATTACAAGTATGTCATTCCCTGCACGTTTAATCCACAGGCAGGCCCTGCTTAAATCGCCTGAAACACGGTCTTTTGGCGATCCCCGTCCACACCCTGTGGACGGAGTTGCACACATTTGCACACTGCGCGTGTCGTGTTTTTCCGGCGTGTCGCAATGTGGTCCGCCGCACGCGAAAGGGCCCGTGGACACAACATGCAGTGTCCACGGGCCCTTCGGATGTCCGGGAGGCCGTCCAGGAACGGCCGCGGGAGCCGGCGGCCTAGGGCTTGCCCGGATTGAGCCTGGCAATAGCGGTGGAGAGGACGGTGGCAAAGCCGCACCATGCCGCGTAGGGAGCCAGCGATATCCCCGCGGCGCGGTTCAGCTGGTAGGTCCGCCGCACCAGGTCGGCACTGCTGGCCGCCAGGACGGCTGCCTCGGCGGCAGCCAGCCAGGGCCGGCGGGAGCGCCAGAAGAACCAGCTCCACGAAGCGTTGAGGACCAGGTTGGCGGCCAGGGCTCCCCGGTATGAACGGAGCGCCCGGCCGTGGTCCTTCCCGGCCGCGTCCGGAGCGTCAGAGGCCCGGTCCAGCTCCGCCGCACTGTCGAGTGCGGCGGCTGACGTCACCGCCAGGTCCGCATACAAGGCCGTCCACACCAACGGGAAAGCAATGGCGGGCGGCTGCCACTCCGGTTTCCGCAGCTTCAGGTACCAGCTGCTCCGGGGATCCGTCGCCAGGCCGCCCGCCGCGGACGTGGCAACCGTCGCGGCGGCGGTCCACGCCAACGTCTTCAATCTCATGCTTCCTCCTTCTTGCCCAACCGGTACCCCACCGGGTTGCCGGTGCAAATTACAGCTGCGCCTCCCGGCGGTCCAGCACAATCTGCTGGACGTCCAGGTATCCGGACTGGAAACCGGCCCGCGAGTAGCAAAGGTAGAACAGCCACATCCGCTGGAACACGGCGTCGAAGCCCAGCTCCCCCACCTCGCGGGAGCGGGCCAGAAAGCGTTCTTCCCACAGCCGCAGCGTGGCGGCGTAGTGGTCGCCCATGCCCATCCGCTCACGGACCCGCAGGGTGGTGTGCTGCTGGGTCACGCCCTCGATGGCCCGGACGGAAGGCAGGAAGCCGCCGGGGAAGATGTACTTGTGCACCCAGGTGTAGGCGTTGCGGGTGGCCAGCATGCGCCCGTGCGGCATGGTGATGGCCTGGATAGCCACCTTTCCGCCCGGTGCCAGGACGCGGTCGATCGTCTGGAAGTAGATGGGCCAGTACTCGTAGCCCACGGCCTCGATCATCTCGACCGACACCACGGCGTCGTACTCCCCCTCCACGGCGCGGTAATCCTGCAGGGCCACGGTCACGCGGTCCGAGAATCCGGCCTTTTCGATCCGCTCCTGTGCCAGCGCCTGCTGCTCGCTGGACAGGGTGACGCTGTAGACGGTGGCGCCACGGGCTGCGGCGCGGAGGGCAAGCTCGCCCCAGCCGGTGCCGATTTCCAGCAGCCGGGTCCCCTCCCCTACGCCTGCTTTGTCCAGCAGGCGGTCGATCTTCGCCTGCTGCGCCCCCGCCAGGGCATCCCACTCAACGCCGGAGAGCGGCCCTGCCCCGTCCGGGAACAGTGCCGAGGAATAGCTCATGGTGGTGTCCAGGAAATTGGAGAAGAGATCGTTGGACAGGTCGTAGTGCCGAGAGATGTTGCTGCGGGTGTTTTGTTCGGCGTTGCGTTCCTGGCGAGGCGTCCGCGGCAGGTACAGCGAGCGCAGCTTCTGCAGCGGCATGGGGATCAGCGTGTCCACCGAGGCGGCGAAGACTTCCAGCAGCGCGGCCAGGTCTGATGCCTCCCAGTCGCCGGCCATGAAGGACTCTCCCAGCCCGATCAGCCCGTTGTCGCCAATGCGGGCCTCAAAAGCGGCCGGCCGCAGCATGGTCATCACGGGGGCGTCCGGTCCGCCCGTTCCCAGGACTGAACCGTCAGGGTATTGGACGCGCAGCGGCAGCCGCTTGATTGCACCCCTGAACATGAGGCCCGCGGCTTTGCCGGCAACATCGGCTTTGAGGCCCGACGGCGGCTGGGCAACACCGGGCCACAGTGCGGGATCGATGGTGGCCGGCGCAGCCGGGACACCGTCGGCGGTCCACGTTGCGGGGGTGTGCGTGGCGGCCTGGCCGTGGGCGTTGTGGTCGACGGAAGCCGGAGCGGTTCCGTTGTCGTCAGTCATTGTCATTGAACTGCCTCCTGTGAGGGGTGATGTGGTCTGGCAACGACGGGCAGGCGTCTTGCCCAGAGTTTAATGCCCTGGACCCGGATCAGGGCGGATACCAGCAGCGGCGCGGCCGGCACCGTCAAGGCGGCCGCAAGGATATTGGCAACGGTGGCCGGCTTGCGGCGGCCGTCCATGGTGGCCACGAAGGGACGCTGCCCTTCACGTTCCAGGACGATGGACACCGCAAGCCTGTCCCCGGGGGCGGGGAGTTTCATCCGGTACTGCCCGTCGACGTCGTTGAAAGGTGAAACGTAGAACTCTTTCGGCACCGAGGCACGGCCGTCCGGCCCGGTTTGCAGCAGGTAGCAGTGCCGCTCGCCGTAGGTGTTGTGGACCTCAGCCACCACGCACAGGAGTTCACCGGTGGAGCGGTAGCACCAGAAGAGGCTGAGCGGGTTGAAGACGTAGCCAAAAACCCTGGCACTGGCCAGCATGTGGATGGCGCCGCCGTCGGGCTCCAGCCCTTGGGTCCGCAGGTACCGTTCCACGTTGGACCGGATGCCTGCGTGCGGGTCACCCAGGTGGTCCCCGGCGCGGAACACCGCCAGGGGGCGCAGCAGCAGCGGCAGCCGGGGCAGGTTGTCCACGTCCACCAGCCAGCTGTAGCTCCGGTAGGTGAAGGAGTTCTTCAACGGGGTGCGCCGCACATGGGAGATGGACGTGCGGTAGATCGAGGCGTCCATGGTCAGACGGGTTCTGCGGACAGCAGTTCCCGCTCCCCCTCGCCGGTTGGGTCCGTGGAGTCCCCGGCCCGGGCCACCGGCCAGGTGCGGCCCAGTTTCTCCGCGGCGCGGACGCCGGAGAGGGCGCCGTCCTCGTGGAAGCCCCAGCCGAGGTACGCCCCGGCGTAGGCGATCCGGCCGTCGCTGATTGCGGCGATGGCCTGCTGGGCCTTCAGGGAATCAGGGGTGTACTGCGGGTGTTCGTACACCATGCGTTCCAGCACGGCACTGTCCGAGATCAGCTCGGATTCACCCAGGCTGACCAGGTATGGGAGCCCGTCTGCAGGCTCGAGCCGCTGCAGCCGGGTGAGGTCGTAACTGACCAGCACTTTGTCGGGGCGCGCATCGCATGCCGGGAGCCGGTAGTTCCACGACGCCCTGGCGTTGTCCGCCGCGGGCAGCACCGCAGGGTCCTGGTGGAACACCGTGTGGTTCACCGAGTACGGCATCCCGCCCAGGGCTTCCTTCTCCGCCGGTGTGGCGTCGGCCAGGAAGCCGAGGGCCTGTGCCGGATGGGTTGCGATCACCACGGCGTCAAAGTCTTCCGTACCGCCGGCCGTTGCCAGTTCCACGCCATCGGGTTGGCGCCGGACGGCGGTCACGGGGGTGCCAAGGCGTACGTCGGGCAGCGTGGCGGCAAGCTTTTCGACGTACCGTGCCGATCCGCCGGTTACGGTGCGCCACTGCGGCGAGCCTTTGAGGCCCAGCATGCCGTGGTGGCCCAGGAACGTGAAGAGGTACCGTGCCGGGTAGGCCAGTGCGGTGGTGGGATCGCAGGACCAGACGGCGCTGACCACCGGAGTCATGAAGTGGGAAATGAAATAGGCGCTGAACTTCTCCCGCGCCAGGAATTGGCCAAGCGTCAGTTCCGGGACCTCAACGTCGCCACTGACGGCCGACGGCGGCGCCGTCCTGAGCAGTTCCCGCGCTTTCCGGTAAAAACGGGTGACTTCGAGCAGCATCAGCAGGTAGCGGCCGCGCAGCAGGCTGGACGGCCGGGCGATGATCCCCCGTGCTCCGTCACGGGCACCGGCGTATTCAAGTCCGCAGCCGTCGCAGCGGATGGACATGCTCATCTCGGAGTCCTGGGTTTCGACGCCCAGCTCGGCGAACAACCGCAGGAGGGTGGGGTAGGTACGTTCGTTGTGCACGATGAATCCCGTGTCCACCCCGAGGGCGCTTCCGTCGGCCTGTGGCATGTCATGGGTGTGGGCGTGGCCGCCCAGCCTGGCATCTGCCTCGAAGAGGGTGACGTCGTCCTGCCTGTTCAATACGTAGGCGGCGGTCAATCCGGCCACCCCGCTGCCGATCACGGCTATGCGCCGCCGGCCGCCTGCACTTACTGCTGGGTCAAGTGACACTTCATGCTCCTCCGCTGAACATTTGCCGCTGCGCTGGTTGTACAGATGGCAATTCGGCGCGGTCGAAGCGCCGGATGGGTGCAGTACTGTGAACTGGTGGTAAATCCCGTGCACCTGAAGACCCTACTGGAGGTCACACGGCTGGGCTCGTTCGCCGCGGCGGCAGCGACGCTGGGTTACACCGCCTCTGCCGTTTCACAGCAGATGTCCGCGTTGGAGCGGGAAACGGGCGTAACCCTCTTCCAGCGGTCGGCACGTGCCGTGATCCCTACGGAAGCCGCCGTCGTCATGACCCGGCATGCTGCGAAGGTGCTCACTGACATCGAAGCGCTGATGGCCGCCGCGTCCCGCACGCAGGAGGCCGGAAGCCAGGAGCTGCGGCTGGGCATCTTTCCCAGCCTGGCCACCTATGTCCTGCCGCGGATCCTCAAGAATCCTGCGTGGAAGGACCTTGGCATCGACCTGCGGGTTTCCGTCGCCGAACCGGGGCAGACCATCCAGGGGCTGCGGACCGGCGGCGACCTGGACCTGGCCGTGGTGTTCCAGGTGGGACAGACCGGGTTCGCGTGGCCGAACACCATCAACCGGCAGTGGATCGGCGACGACGATTTCCGCGTGGTCCTTCCTGCCCGTTGGGGCTTCCGGGCCGACGCAAGGGTGGCGGCCGACCACCTGTCGGAGATGCCCTGGATCATGCACCATCCAGGCACCAGCGACGCCATGGTGATCGAACGGCTCTTCGCCGGCTGCAACCTGCACCCCCGGGTGGTGGCGCACAGCGATGATTTCCACGCGAGCCTGGAGATGGCGGCTGCAGGGCTGGGCGCCGCCCTGGTCCCGGAACTGGCGCTGCGGAACAAACCTGCGGGCGTGGTGGTGCTGGATGTGCCCGAGATCCGGTTGGCGCGCAACGTCTTTGCGCTGCTGATCAATGACCGGAAGACGGCCCGGGTGCAGCTTTTCGTGGACCTGCTGGCGGAAACTCTCGCGGGGATGCGCACCGCGGTGAATTAGGCCCGAATGCTGGAATGGTCTGCCCTTGGGGTCTATGTTGAGACTATGAACAAGGTAGCGAGCCAGCACTTTGGGGAGATTGAGCTCAACCACGGCAGGGACCACCTCTTCGCCGCCAAACATGAGCTGCGCGGCCATCCGCTGGAACTCGACCTGAACATCAACGCCCATGACCACTTCGATGAAGCCGCACTGCGCAAAGTCGAATTCCGGCTGCGTTTCCTGCCCGAACTGGTGGACGAAGTCCGGGAAATGATCGCCGCGGAACTGGAGCAGGAGGGCACCAGCCCCCAGGAGTACCTGCATTTCCACTGCAACGCTTTGAAGGACGAACAACTGCACAAGGTGTTTGGAGTGGAGGACCGGAGCCAGCTGACCAACGAAGTTTTCCTGAAGGCCCTGAAACTGGGCCACGTGGCTATTTTCCCCGGCCAGCCGGAACGCTACTTCGTCCTGGATTTCACCCTCGGGGAGCACTTTACCGACGAAGTCCTGGTTGCGTCGGCGGACCAGGACGGCGTGGTGGACGACGAAATCGTCTGGGAGTCCTGATTTTTTAAGCACGACGGCGGCCGGTCACCCATGGTGACCGGCCGCCGTTTTTAGTGCGGTCCTTTACTTCGCTGTTTCCAGCAGGCCGGCGCGGACCGCCTGGGTGGCCTTGACCAGGTTCCGCAGGGACTCTTCCGTCTCGGCGTAGCCACGGGTCTTCAGGCCGCAGTCCGGGTTGACCCAGAGCTGGCGGGTGGGAACGTGCTTAACGGCGGTGCTGAGCAGTTCGGTGACTTCCTGCTCGCCCGGGACGCGCGGCGAGTGGATGTCATAGACGCCCGGCCCCACGCCGCGGCCAAAGCCGTGCGCCTCCAGGTCGTGGACCACCTCCATGCGGGACCGTGCGGCTTCAATGGAGGTTACGTCCGCATCCAGGCCGTCGATCGCATCGATGATCACACCGAACTCGGAGTAGCACAGGTGGGTGTGGATCTGGGTGGAGTCGGCGGCACCGGCCGTGGCCAGGCGGAAGGAGTCAACCGACCACTTCAGGTAGTCAGCCTGGTCTGCCTTGCGCAGCGGGAGCAGTTCCCGCAGGGCGGGCTCGTCCACCTGGATGACCTTGATGCCGGCGGCTTCGAGGTCGGCGATCTCGTCGCGCAGCGCCAGGCCCACCTGGTTGGCGGTCTCGCCCAGGGGCTGGTCGTCGCGGACGAAGGACCAGGCCAGGATGGTGACCGGACCGGTGAGCATGCCCTTCATCGGCTTGCTGGTCAACGACTGCGCATACTCCGCCCACTTGACGGTGATCGGTGCGCTGCGGGTGACGTCGCCCCAGAGGATGGACGGACGGGTGCAGCGTGAACCGTAGGACTGGACCCAGCCGTGGACCGTGACGTCGAAGCCCTCCAGGTTTTCGGCGAAGTACTGGACCATGTCGTTGCGCTCGGGTTCACCATGGACCAAGACGTCATAGCCCAGCTCTTCCTGGAGCTCCACCACGCGCTTGATTTCGTCCTTCATGAGCTGCGCGTACTGCTCATCACTCAGCTCACCCTTGGTGTTGCGCGCACGGGCCGAGCGGATCTCTGCCGTCTGCGGGAAGGACCCGATGGTGGTGGTGGGCAGCGGCGGCAGGTGCAGCGCCTCTTCCTGGGCGGCTTCGCGGGCCGCATAGTCGGACCGGGTGAAGTCGGCTGCGGTCAGGGCCTCGGTGCGGGCCCGGACGTCAGCGCGGTGGACGCCTTCTGCGGTGGCGCGGGAGGCAATGACAGCTGCTGCCTCGTTGATCGCGTCCCTGGCTGAGGCGGGCTCCGCCAGGTAGGAGGCCAGGGTGGCAACCTCGACCGCCTTCTGGTCCGCGAACGCCAGCCAGCTGCGGAGCTGCGCGGGCAGCTGCGTTTCCTCGGCGACATCGTGCGGGACGTGCTGCGTGGACGTGGACGTGGAGACCGCCACTGCCCCGGCGGCGGCTTTGAGCTGATCAAGCTTTGCAGCGGACGCGGCAAGGTCGTTGCGCCAGATGTTGTGGCCGTCCACGACGCCGGCGACCAGAGTCTTGTTGCCCAGGCCCGCCAGTGCTGCCGCGGAGGGAACGGCGCCCTTGAAAACGTCGATGTGCAGGGCGTCGATGTTGGTGGCGGCAAGGGTCCCCAACTGGGCGCCAAGTGAACCGTAGGGGGTGGACACCAGGATCTGGGGGCGGTGGGCGGCAGCCGCCAGGACGTCGTACGCCCGGGCAACGGCGGCGTCGATCTCTGCGGCCGGGGTGTCCTGGTCAACCACCAGGGCGGGCTCGTCGAGCTGGACCCATCCGGCGCCGGCGGCGGCCAGCTTCTCCAACAGCTGGACGTACACCGGCAGGATGTCCTCGAGGCGGGACAGCGGCGCAAACCCTTCCGGGGCGTCGTCGGAGGCCTTGGACAGCAGCAGGTAGGTGACCGGGCCAACGATGTACGGGCGGGTTTCAATGCCGTTGGCCAGGGCGAAGGCGAACTCGTCCACCTTGGCGGTGGAGGCCAGGCTGAATGCGGTTTCGGGGCCGATCTCCGGGACCAGGTAGTGGTAGTTGGTGTCAAACCATTTGGTCATTTCCAGCGGCTGCTGGTCCTTGGTGCCGCGGGCCAGGGTGAAGTACCCGTCCAGGCCCAGCTGTCCTTCAGCGTTAAGGAGCCTGCCGAAGCGGGCCGGCACCGCGCCCAGGTGGGCGGTGGTGTCCAGGACCTGGTCGTAGTAGGAGAACGTGCCGGGCACAGCTGCCGCCTCGGTCAGGCCAAGGTCCTGGAGCCGCCTGGCGGTGGCAAGCTGGATGTCCTTGGCTGCCGCGTCCAGTGCCGCGGCATCGATCCGGCCGGCCCAGTAGGCTTCGACGGCCTTCTTGAGTTCGCGCCGGCGACCGATGCGGGGGTAGCCGAGGAGCGAAGCGGAGGGGAAAGGGGTGTTGTTTTCAGGCATGGCAAAAGTCCTCAGGTCGGAGGTAAGTCAAAAGGGCGTGGGTTATCGCGGTAAGGCGTGGAACGGTGCCGGGGCGGCGGTCAGCTGGCCAGCTGGGGCCGGGCAACTGCACTGCGGGCAGGGCTGCTGCGGTTGTGGCGCGGCAGGGCCAGTTTGTCCAGTACTTCCAGGGCACTCTGGTGCTCGTTGAACGTGTACAGGTGGATTCCGGGGGCTCCGGCGTCCAGGGCGGCATTGGCCAGGTCAACCGTGGCGTCGACGCCGACGTGCAGCCGATCGATGTCGCTGTCAGCGGCCGCGAGGCGTTCCATCAGCTTCACGTCCGGTTCAACTCCGGCCAGTTCCCCCAGCCGGTTGAGCCGGCGGAGGCTGGTGAACGGCATGACCCCGGGGATGATGGGGATGGTCACGCCGGCACGGCGGGCACGGGTGAGCAGGTCCGCGTACTGCGCGGCTTCGAAGAACACCTGGGTGATGGCAAAGTCCGCGCCGGACCGCTGCTTGGCAAGCAGGACTTCGACGTCGTGTTCCTCGCTGGGTGATTCCGGATGGCGCGTGGGGTACGCCGCCACACCGACCGCGATCTTACCGGCGCACAGCAGGGCCGAACGGCGCTGCTCCACCCGGCGGATGAGGTCGATCAGGTCCTGGGCGTAGCGGAGCGATCCGTCTGCCGGCCTGCCGCCGTCCCGGGGGAGGTCGCCGCGCAGGGCAAGGATGCCCCGCACGCCGATGTCCAGCAGGTCGCCGATGATTCCGGCGAGTTCCTGGGGCGTGTTTCCCACACAGGTCAGGTGGGCCAGCGGCCGCAGGGTGGTTTCGACCAGGAGCCGGTTGATGAGATCCAGGGCGGTGTCCCGGTTGGACCCGCTGGCACCGTACGTCACGGAGACGTAGTCCGGGGCCGTGGTTTCCAGCTCCCGGATGGTGGTCCAGAGGGTTTCCGCAGCAGCTGGCGAACGCGGCGGAAAAAGTTCGTAGGAGAGCGCCACCGGGGCGTTCTCGGACAGATGGGGATGTGCGTCAATAAGGCTTGGTGGTGACATTTGCGTCCTTGGCTTTGGGCCATTGGGGCGTCCTGCCCGAGGGGTCGGGAAGCCGGCAATGAATTTGAGTTTGGGGAACACGGAGGGACTCCACGAGGACGCAGCCGCGACTGTTACGCCTGGAATGAAGTAGTCCGTGAGCAAATGTCAGGCCCACATGGGGGCACCCACACCCTCCGGAGCGGAGGATCGCTGACACGTTACCGCGGTAACTTGTCTACGACTCTAGGGGTGCTTCGGTGTCCCTCACAAGTCGGCACCGAATTAAGACGCAGTTTTACAGCCCATTTCCGTCGCCACCGGAATTTTCTTCGCCGGCACGCCGGGCTACCAGGGGCGCTCCGGTGCGGTCCCGCTGCTGCCGTCCAGGTATTCTTCCCGCTCGCGTCCGCTGTTCCGCTCGCGTTCGGCCTGCCGTGCGCTGTCCTGCAACTGCTTCAACTGGTCCTGGCGGGGGTCCGCGGACGGTTCCGGCGACGGTTGCTCCCCCGGCGCGGGTTCCGGGTGCGGGGACTGGTTCGCGGCGCTGAGCTTGCCCTCCAGCCGTTCCCTGGCAGCCGCCAGCCGGCCGCCGGTTTCCGATCCGGCTGCCAGGCAGCCTTCGGGGGCACGGGCACCGGCGTCGAGCGCCTCTTTGAACAGTGGAACGGCCGACGCCGGGTCCCCAGCCTGGACGCGCTGGTCCCCCAGGCGCTCAATGACGAGGACCAGATTCACCCGGACCGGGCATTCGTCCGTGGAACCGGCGGGAACCAATCCCAGGCTCTCTTCGAACAATGCCCTGGCGGCTCCGTCATCCCCCGCCAAGGCAGCTGCGTCACCGGCGGCGAAGGGCGCCTTGTGCCGTTCCACCACGTTCGCCAGCCCAAGGCCGTCCGCAGCGGCGTGAACGGCATCCGCGTCGCCGGCGGCGAACCCGGTGGCGGCCCGGTCCGCCAGGATGCCCAGGCTGAGCAGTTTGGTGGCGACGCACAGCAGCAGGAGCACGGGCAGGGCTGACCACAGCAGCAGGCGGCGCCGGCGCACGCGTGGAGTCGATTGTTCAGTCACGGGCCCACCTGTCCTCGACTGACACCCGGGAACCCACGAAGCTGCCGCAGGATGGCAGTTCCCTCCGGCAGTGCCAGCAGGAAGGCGCCGGCGGCGAAGATCCAGTAGAGCTCGGTCCCGGCTGCCACCACCCCGTCTTCATCAGCACGTTCCGCACTTCCCGGGCGTGCCTGCCGCATCATGTCGGCCACCGGATCGCCGGCGGCGCGGTGGACGTAGGGCACCCCCAGTTGCCCGGCGATGCTGCGAAGCCGCCCTTCGTCGATCATGGAGAGCGCATCGCCGGTGCTGCCTGGCCGGTTGTCCTGGACGTAGCCGCGCCGGGTGCCGGCAGTCCCGGCGTCATCCTCCATCCCCGTGTTCTCCTTCATCCGGCCGCCGCCGGGCGTCCCGTACCCCAGCACCGCTCCCCCGGAGACCATCCCGCCGTCGACCTTCAGGGCGGCCGGCTCCGTGCCGCTGGTTTGTTCACCGTCCCCCAGGTAGAACACCAGCCTGGGCCGGCCGGGACGGCTCCCGCGGGCAGCGTCCAAACGTTCGGAAAGCACCTTCCCGGCGGCAGTAATGCTGCTGCCCCTGGCATAGGCGGTCACCTGCGGTTCAAGGACGTCCGCGATGGTTTCCAGCGCCAGGGTGTCGGTGCTGAGCGGCATCCGGACGTGCGCTGTGGTGTCAAAGGTGATGACGGAAAAGCGGGCGCCGGGCAGCTGCCCGGCAATCGCCTTGATGTCCTTGCGGACGCCCTCCAGCCGCGGGGCTGCGTTCCCATAGTCCTCGGCCACCATGCTGGTGCTGGTGTCCACCACGAAGAAGACGTTCAGGTCAGTGGCGGCAGCCGGCACGGAACCGCCTGGCAGGTTCAGCCGCAGGGCTGCTGCCAGGAGCAACAGCACCAAGGCGCAACGCCGCAGCCAGGCCCTGCTCCGCAACGGAGCTTGCCGCATGCGCCACAGGATGGCGCACAGGACCAGCCCGGCGAACAAGGCGATGCCCAAAGGTACGCCAGGCACCTCCGAGAACACCGCCCTCGGCGCCCCCTGGATCGAGGATGTTTCCGTCTTTTCCACGGCGTCGACGATCCCGGGTATTGCATCGGGGCTGTCCAGGGCGTAGTAGGAACCGCCCGTGGACTCCACCGCCGCACGCAACTGCGCACCGGGCTGGCCGGCACCGCTGCCATAGTCCAGGTCGCCCGGATTCAAGGCGTAGACCCGCACAGACCGCTCCCTGGCCAGCTGCGCGGCCTGCTCCAGGGTCATGATCGGCTTGCCGGAAAGGAAGTTGTCCGTGGCCAGCACAACCGACCGCGAGCGCGTGGGCGCACTGCCCGCACCTGCCGCGGTTCCGCCAGCGGCGGAGGGTCCGCCGGGGAAGCTGTTGAGGCAGGATGCCAGTCCGTCCCCGATCAGTGAGGACCCCCGCCCGCTCCATGTTCCGTCCAGGAAGCCGGAGCTCCCGGGCTTGCCGTCAAAGGCGTCCTTGGCAGCCTGGAGCTGCTCCTGGGCGTAGGCGTAGTCGTCCGTCAGCGGGAAGGCCTGGATGGCGCTGCTGTCGAAAATGGTCAGGCCGATCCGTTCGCCGTCGAACTTCTTTGCCAGGCCGGCGAAGACCTCCACCACTGCCGCGTCGGCACTGCTCATGGAGCCGGAGGCGTCCAGGCAGAGCATGATGTCCCGGTTGTGCTGCTCCGGGCGGATCGTCGTCACGTCGGCAGGCCGGGCCGCCGCCACGGCCGTGGAGACCAGCAACAGTGCGCACGCCGTTCCTGCCGCTGCCAGCAGGCGGCGGTGACGCCGGAGGGCTGCCTGGTACTCCGGCAGGCCGGTGAGCCTTTCGGCGTGCGCCACGGGCCTCCGTCGTTCCCTGGACCGGTTCCGGCGCAAGGCCACCCATGCCGCCGCCACCGCGGCCAGTGCCGCACACGGCAGCAGCCACCAGAACATCAGTTCCACGCGCGCACCGCCTCGGAAGCCCGCGCTGCCGAGACCGTCACGGCAGGCAGCGGGCCGGGCCCGAATTCGGCAGGGTACAGGGACTCGATAACCTGGGCAGCCGCAGGCAGCGGATGCCGGGCCAAATCCTGATGCGTCATCCTGGTGGCATCGACGCCCGTCGCGTCCCGGACGAATCCGCGTACCAGGAGGCTGATTTCCTGGTGCGCTGCACGGGCATCGACCGTTCCCGCCGCCGCTTCCCGCTCCACATCACGGATCCGCTGCAGGTACGCCGCCTTGAGGGCCGGCAACTCTGTCAGGGCAGTCCGGGCGGCCGTCCGCGTGGACCGGGGGGCCGGCCGGGTGCCGGCGATGACAAAGACGTACCAGCCGGCCACCAGGGCCAGGACGGCTGCGCCGCACCACATCCAGGCGGGGTTGTACTGCAGGGGGCCGTAGAGTCCAGGGTCAGCCTGCACGCCGGTGCCTCTCCAGGAGGGCGAACAGGCCGGTGACCACATCGGCGCTGGAGGCCACGTCACCCTCCGTGATCCCGGCCGCGCGCAACATGGCATGGCGGCCCCGGTCGCGTTCCGCCGCCGCCGTGGCGTACGCGTCCGCCACTGCGCCGGACAAGGCGGATTGCCGGACCAAAAGGGCGGAATCGGCCACGCTGAAGGACTCACGTCCGGCGTCCGCATCCTGGGCGTCCCGGGCCGGTTCCACCAGTTCGGCGTCCCTGACGGTCAGCCAGAGGATCTCGTGCTGGGCACGCAGCCTGCGCAGGAGCCTGCCAGTGGCATCGTCCGCGGCCAGTTCATCGGCCACGACGAACAGCAGGTTGCGGCCCTTGATGTTGCGGGCCACGAAATCGAGCTGGTCCTGGATGCTGCTGGCAGCCGCGTCCAGGCCTGTGTGGGAGTCCACGTGCCGCAGCAGCCGCTCCAGGTGGGCCTCGCCGCTCTTTGCCGGGAACGAACGGGAGCCCGACGAGTCACCGCACACCAGCCCCACCACATCGCCGTGCCGGTGGGCCAGGTAGCCCATGACGCCGAGGGACAGTACGGCGATGTCCTTTTTCATTTCCCCGGACCGCGCCTCCGCCGCCATGTTGCGTCCCGTGTCGGCAATCAGGATGACTGTCTGGCGGCGGACGGCCACGTAGCGGCGGATCAGGGGTGAGCCGTGGCGCGCCGATGCTTTCCAGTCAATGTCGCGGACCTCGTCGCCGGGCACGTAGGCGCGCAGGTCGTCAAAGTCCAGGCTCCGGCCCTTGAACACTGAACCATATTCGCCGTCAAGCATGCCGCGGGCTTTGCGGTGCGCGAAGATCGCCATCTTCGATTTCACCCGCTGGAGGAGGCTGGCCATGCCGGGTCAGGGCGTCTGCACGGCGGCAACGATGGCGTCGATCACCGATTCCACCGAAACCTGCTCAGCCACCGCATCGAAGTTCAGGATGAGCCGGTGCCGCAGCACCCTGTGGGCCAGCGACCTGACGTCTTCGGGGATCACATGGTCCCTGCCGTTCAGCAGCGCCACCGCGCGGGCTGCCCGGCTGAAGGCGATGCTCGCACGGGGACTGGCGCCAAACTCGATGAAGCCGGCAATCCTGGCATCGATGTACTGGGCCGCGTTCCGGGTCACATACACCAGCCCGACGATGTAGTTGATGACTGCCGGGTCGATGTAGATGCGGGCGGCGATCTCCTGGATTTCGGTGACGGCGTCCAGGGACGCCGCTGCGGCAGGTTTCTGGTCCGGGGCATACACGCCGGCGTCGATCCTGCGGATGATCTCGGCTTCCTCGGCGGGGCTGGGGTAGTCCAGCACGTCCTTGAGCATGAACCGGTCCATCTGTGCTTCGGGCAGCTGGTAGGTGCCTTCCTGCTCAATGGGGTTCTGGGTGGCCAAAACCAGGAACGGTGAGGGCAGCCGGTAGTCCTGGCCTCCAATGGACGTCTGGCGCTCCTGCATCGCCTCCAACATGGCGCTCTGGGTCTTGGCGCTGGAGCGGTTGATCTCATCCAGGAGCACAATGTTGGCGTGAACCGGGCCGAGCTGGGTGTGGAAGCTGCCCTTGGCGGCGTCGTAGATCTGGGTGCCCACAATGTCGCTGGGCAGCAGGTCCGGGGTGCACTGGATCCGGCGGAAGTCGCCGCTGACGGCATCAGCCAGGGTTTGGGCGGCCGTGGTCTTCGCCAGGCCCGGGACGCTCTCCAGCAGGATGTGGCCGCCGGTCAGCAGGCCCAGCAGCAGCGATTCCCGCAGCCGCGACTGCCCCACCACCCTGGCGTCGAAACTGCGTGAGATGTTGGCGGCCACCTGCTGCGCCCTGGCCAGCTCCGCGGGCTGGATTCTGGCGGGCACGCTGGTCGAAAGCACTGGATTCCCCCTGGTAACGGTGTTGGGCGCACGGACCGGACCGGTAGTGTCCCGCCCGCCATCCTATCCAAGCCGCACCCCTGGAGCCCGGCAATGGGGACCCCTCCCCTTGCGGCGGGTACAGGTCTATCCTTTTGCCATGATTGAGCTTCCAGCCACGTACAAGGAGTTCCTCGCCGACAAAAGCCAGCTGTTCATCGACACGGTCAGGCCTGTTCTGATGCAGTCTGCCGCCGATAAACTCCACGGCGTTCGCGTGGTGGACACCCACCACGGCCACCAGGCACACCTGGACGAGACCCTGCCGTTCGGCGTAGTGCTTGAGGACATCGACTAACCGCGGACAGCTCCCGACAGGGCCAGCGCGTTGCCGGACCCGCGGGACACCACGGCGTAGAGGGCCAGGACAGGGACTGAATAGAGGATGGAGAACGCGGCCAGCTGGCCGTACGCCACTGCCCCGTGCTGTCCGAAGAAGCTGAAGATCGATACCGCCGCCGGCTGGCTGCCCTCGGACAGCAGGAGCACAAACGGGACGAAGAAGTTTCCCCAGGCCTGGATGAACACGAAGATGAACACCACGCCCAGGCCCGGTCCCATGAGGGGAAGCACGATTGAACGGAGGCCGGCCAACCGGGAGGCACCGTCCACCCAGGCGGCTTCCTCCAGGGCCAGCGGCACGGAGTCCATGAAATTCTTGGTCATCCAGATCGCCATGGGCAGGCTGGTGGCAGCGAGGAACAGCACCGTGGCAGGCAAGGAATCCAGCAGTCGCAGCTGCACGAACAGGCCGTAGACCGGCACCATGATGGCCGTGATCGGCAGGCAAGTGCCAAACAGAATGCCGTACATGAACGGCGTATTGAAGCGGGACCGGTACCGGGACAACGGGTACGCGGCAAGCACGGCGGCCGTCAGCGTCACCACCCCCGTTCCCACGGACAGCAACAGGCTGTTCCACAGCGGCCGGAACAGCAGTTCCGGGGTAAGGACGGCAGCGAAATTATCCAGGCCGGGCCGCCCAGGGACCTTGACGGCGTGGCCTGCCGCCGGATCCACCGAAGCCAGGAACAGCCACAGCAGGGGCAACAGGAAGCAGGCGCCAACCAGCAGCAGGACTACGTCCGCCCAGGTGCTGCGGACCCGTTTGTGGGGGGTGGTCATGGCCGCTGCTCCCTGAGGAGGCGCAGATAGACGGCTCCGAACACAGCACCTATGAGGATCAGGACCGAGGCGACGGCGGTGCCGTAGCCGATGTCCCCGAATTTGAACGCTTCCTGGTAGGCCAGGACCGGCAGCGTGGTGCTGCCGGTGGCGGGGCCGCCGCCGGTCATGACCCAGATCAGGGTGAACACGGCCAGGGTCTGCAGCGTGACAAGCATCAGGTTGGTGGCAATACTGCCCCTGATCACGGGCAGGGTGATCAACGCCAGCCGCTGCCAGGCGCCGGCCCCGTCCATCTGCGCTGCCTCGGTCAGTTCGCCCGGGACCCCGCCGAGTGCCGACCGGTACACCAGCATGGAAAAGGCCGTCCCCCGCCACACGTTCGCCAGGACCACCGCCGCCATCGGTACCGCGTAGAGCCAGTCAGTTCCTGCCACCCCCACGCTGCCGAGCAACTGGTTGAGGGTCCCGTCCCGGCTGAAGAAGGCATAGGCCGCGAATGCCGCCACGATTTCCGGCAGGACCCAGGCGGCGACGACGGCGGTCCCGACGGTTGCGGAAACCACCGGCCGGGCGCGGCGCATCAGGACGGCGAGGGCCAGTCCCAGCACGTTCTGGCCCAGGATCGCCGAACCGGCAACAAACAGGAGGGTCAGTGCAAGGGACAGCGGAAAGACCGGGTCCTGGAAAAGCCGCTGGTAGTTCTCCAAACCGACCCAGTCCGGGTTCCTGGCATGCCGTCCGGTCAGTCCGGCGTTGGTCAGGGACGCGTGGAAAGCCCACAGGACGGGCCCGGCGAGGAACACGAGCAGGAGCACGACGGCGGGGAGCACCGGCAGATAGCGGAGCGCGTGCCGTGTGCGGTGGCTGGCGGGCACCGCTACTTCCGGATGGTCTTGTCGCCACCCACGATGCCGGCCACGGCCGCGTCGTAATCGGCTGCCGCCTCCTCCGGGGTCCTGCTGCCGGTGATAACGGCCTCGGTGGCTTCCTGGACGGCAGCGGAGATCCGGGGATAGTCGGACGTCGCGGGCCGGTATCTGGTGACGGCCACCAGGTCAGACACGTCCTTGACGAACGGGTTGCCCGACTGGTACCCGGGGTCGGCGGCAACGTCTTTGCGCACGGCGATCTGGGAACTGTTTACCGTGAACGCCAGGGAATTCCTGGCGTTCAGGGCGGTGGTCAGGAAGTTGAAGGCGAGGTCCGGTTGCTTGGTTTCCGCACCCACGGCAAGAGTCCACCCGCCGGACATGCTGACTGCCCCGGGAGCTGTCCCGTCCTGGGTGGGGAAGGGCGCCACGGCCATGTCCTGCCCGTACTCCGGCCAGGCATAGTTTCCACCCTTTTGCCAGAACGACGGCGCATAGGAACCTTCAACGGTGGCGCCGAGTTTTGCCTTGGGGAACCATTCGCCAAATACCTTTTTCCAGATGTTCGGGTCCAGCGCCTCAGCCGGAGGCACCGCCAGGTTCTCCGCATAGAGCGTGTGGAGGAACGTCAACGAATCCTTGAAACCGGCCGAGCCAACAACCCACTTTTTCGAATCGGGGTCGTAGAGGCCCGCCCCCGTGCCGTACAGCAGCTCGTAGAAACCCTGCATCACGCTGCCTTCGCCGGTGCCCTTGCCGGCGTACATGTTGAAGGGGACCACGTCCGGCTGGGAGGCCTTGATCTTCCGTGCGGTGTCCAGAATGTCCTGCCAGCTGGACGGCCGCCACGGAAGGCCGATGCCTGCCGCCCCAAGAACCTTCTTGTTGTACCAAATGGCCCGGGTATCGGTGCCCAGCGGCACCGCGTACGTCCCGCCGTCGTCCGCTTTCCCGGCTTCCTTGGCGCCGGCGTCGAACTTGTCCCAGTCCCCCCACCCGGACAGGCGGCTGTCCAGGTTCAGGAGGTAGCCGGCGTCCACGTCGGAGCGCACTTTGAACGTGTCTTCGTAGAAGACGTCCGGGGCCGTGGACGGCGAGCGCAGGGCAAGGGCCAGCTTGGTGCCGTAGTCGTCATCATTGGCCTGGATGGGCTGGAGGTCGACCTTAACGCCCTCATTTGCGGCTTCGAATTCCTTCTTTGCGTCCTGGAACATGGTGTCCAGGGCGGTGAAGGAGTCGGTCTTCTGGTATGCCACCTTGATGGTCCGGTCTCCACCCGCCGGATCGGCAGGCGTGCAGGCGGCGAGGACCATGGCGGCGGCGGCCACCACGGAGAATGTCCTGGATGCCCGGCGAAACATGTCCCGGTCAGCTTTCCAGCAGGAGCCGCTGGGCGCGGGGCGCGAGGGTATGTTCCAGGACCAGCGAGGCCGCACCGATCGCTCCGACGTCCTCCCCCACCCCGGTACCCACAACCTCAATGGGGTGGATCAGGCGGGCGGCGCTGTTGGCATCCAGCAGCGGCGGAACCAGTTCGAGGTAGCGCTGCGACAGGCAGGTCCAGAAGGGGCCGCCGAAGACCACGCGCTCGACGTCCAGCGTGTTGGTCACCACCGAGACGGCCCGCGCCACCAGGGCGGCGGACCTGTCCAGGATGGCCGCAGCACCTTCATCCCCTGCATAGGCACGGGCGCAGAGCTCGGCGAAGCTCTGCTGGATTTCGGCAGCGTTTCCTGCCGGGGGTCCCTCCAGGATGCCAGCGGCCTCCGCTTCCGCCACCAGGACCTGCGGAATGGCGGAAGATTTCACGCAGCCGCGCTGTCCGCAGTCGCAAAGGGGTCCGCCCGGGTCCACGATGATGTGGCCGATCTCGCCGGCATTGCCGGATGTCCCCCGGACTACTTCGTCGTTGAGGACGATTCCGCAGCCAATGCCGGTTCCCATGTACATGAACACGAAACTGCCGGCACCGCTGGGGCCACCCGCCCATGTCTCAGCCACGGCGGCGCTGGTCACGTCCTTGTCCACCAGGACGGAGTAGCCGGTGGCCTTGGCCAGCGCGTCCCGCAGTTCCACCCGGTCCCAGCCGGGGAGGAGCGGCGGATCCACCACGGTTCCGTTGTCCAGGTCGATGGGGCCGGGAGCAGCCACCCCCAGTCCGGCAATCCGGCCCTGGTCCACACCGGAATCCTCCACGAGCTGGGCCAGTTCCGCGGCGATGGTGGCGATAACGGCGGCCGGATCGTTTCCGCCGGGGGTCTTGATCCGTGAATGCCGTACCACCGCGCCCACGAGGTCCAGCACCACGAACGTTGTCACCGCAGGATCCAGGTGCACCCCCAGGGCGTACATGCCGCCGGGATTGAGGCGCAGAATGGTGCGCGGCTTGCCGGGGCCGCTGCCTTCCTTGCCTGCCTCGACGATCAGGTGCTGGTCCAGCAGCCGGCGGGAGATGTTGGAAATAGTCTGCGGCGACAAGCCGACGATCTGGGCGAGTTCAACCCGGCTGAGCCCGCCGGATGTCCTGCGGATTGCGTCGAGGATGACGGTGAGGTTGAAATCCCCCATCCTGGGCAGATTGGTTCCGCGCCTCGGAGAGGATTGGCGGGTCTCAGACACTGTGTCCCCTAAACGTCTTCGGCTACCTGGCGGTGGTGATGCTTTGAATCGTACGTTACGGGTGCGCCCGCGCCCATATGCGCGCGCGGTGGCGCGGCGGATGTTTTGGCCGGTGGGGCCGGGGTTCGGGTCAGCGAAGGCCGCGCGTGCTGCGGGTGACCGTGAACTTCGGGTTGCGGCCTTCAACCACTGTGGGTCCTACGTGCCGTTCCAGGGCGGGCAGGTAGGACAGGTGCCGGTTATAGACGGTCCACAACTCACCGCCGGGTGCCAGGACGCGTCCCGCCGCCTCGATCATCTTCAGTCCGGCGCCGGCGTGCACGCCCGCCCCTACGTGGAAGGGCGGGTTCAGCAGGACGGCGTCCACTGAACCGGCAGGGAACGTGCTGAGGGCGTCGTCCTGCAGCACGGTGATCCGGTCCGCCAGTCCGTTGGCGCGTGCGGTGGCCAGCGCGGACTGCACGGCGGCGGCAGACTGGTCCGTTGCCGTCACCGCGGCGGAGGGGAACTGCCTGGCATACATCGCGGCAAGGATCCCCGTGCCGCAGCCGAGGTCAACGGCGTGCCGGGCCGGCTTCATGGCCGGCAGGAACGTCAGGAGGAAGCGCGTGCCGATGTCCAGCCTGGGCCCGGCAAAAACAGCGCCGTGCGCGGCCACGTCCAGATCCAGCTCGTCAAGGTGCTCCATGACAGGAAACCGTGGGGAAGACGCAGGGGTTTTGGGACCGGAGGCATAAAGCACCCGGGATTTCTGCCGCGCGAGCTGGGGCTGGACGGAAGAGAAGTACCGTTCGAGGACTGCGTTCATGCCCAGTGACATGTGCTTCACCCGGCCACCTGCCAGCAGGCGGACGTCCGGCGCCGCGTACCTGGCCACGGCGGCCGCGATCTCCTCCAGCTCAGCCAGCGTCTTGGGCAGCTGCAGCAGGATGGTGTCCGCTCCGGCCAGCAGCTCGGGACCCAAGGGCAGCTGGAGGAAGTCGGATCCGCCGCTGCCCGGAGGGAGTCCGGCAGCGTCCCGCCGTGCTGAAAGTTCGGCAGCATTGAGCTGCAGCGCCCGCTCCCCGGTAACCAGGTCCTGGTGTACGCGCAGCGAGGCCGGGGCAAGCAGATCGGCGGCACCGAGCGTCAGGGCGCCGAAGCGGTCTCCGATAACGGCCACGGTGCTGCCCGCCCGCCCCAGCTGGACCGCCGATTCCAGCAGGAGCCGGTCGGTGGCGTCCCAGGCCTGCAGGTTGGGAGCTTCAACGTCGGGCCGCCGGCGCAGCATGTCGAAGATTTCCGCCAGGGTGTTTTCTGCCACCGGTGTCCTGCCGCCTTCTGTTGCCCTTGCCGGCCCCGGAGCCCGGGGCATCAACCCAACGTTACCGTTTCCGCCGCCGCCGCAAAGCCCGGCAGCTTCAGGATCGCAGCCACCGCAGCCCGCCCTGCCCGGTTGGCTCCGATGGTGGACGACGACGGCCCGTAACCAACCAGGTGGACACGCGGCTCGGGTGCCACCTGCGTCCCGTCCATGGCGATCCCGCCCCCAGGCCCACGGAGGTGGAGCGGCGCCAAATGCTCCAGTTCCGCCCTGAAGCCCGTCGCCCACAGGATGACATCGGCCCTCTGCAGGGTGCCGTCGGCACGGCGGACCCCCTCGGGTTCAATGGCGGTAAACATGGGCTGCCGGTCCAGAGCCCCGCGTTCCTTCGCCGCACGAAGGGCAGGCGTCCAGATCAGGCCCGTCACCGATACGACGCTTTGCGGCGGGAGCCCCTTGCGGACGCGCTCCTCCACGAGCGCTACGACGTCGTGGCCCGCCCTGGCATCAAATGCTTCGTCGCGCCACACCGGCTCCCGGCGGGTGAACCAGCTGGTGGAGGTGATCAGTGAAATTTCCGCCAGGAGCCCCACGGCGGAGATACCTCCGCCCACGACAGCGACATGCCGGCCTTTGAACTCCTCGGCGGAGACGTAGCCGGCAACGTGAAGCTGCCTGCCGCGGAACGTTGACTGCCCGGGATAGACGGGCCAGAACGGGCGGGTCCACGTGCCCGTGGCGTTGATGAGCGCCTTGGCGCTCCACTCACCGCGGGACGTCTCGATCCGCAGCCGCCCCACCGGACTGCTGTCTTCGCGCCGGACGGCCCAGACCTTGACGGGCCGGTGGACGGTGAGGCCCAACTCAGCCTCGTAGTTGCCGAAATAGCGCGTCAGGAACCCGGAACTGGGCTCCGCCGGATCTACGTCGGGTTTTGCGATGCCGGGCAGGTCGCTGATCCCGTTGACCGTACCCATGCGAAGGCTCTTCCACCGGTGCCGCCACGCACCCCCGGGACCTTCCTCGGCGTCGAGCACGGCATAGTCAACGCCCCGGCGCTGGAGGTGGTACGCGGCCGACAGGCCCGCCTGGCCACCCCCGATGACCACCACATCGGTTAGGTCAGCAATCACTCCCCAATGATAGTCGTGGAGGCCGGCCCGGCCTTAGGGTGGGCGCATGAACACAGAAGCAGCATCACCCGAACCAGGAACTACGGGGCACGCCGCGCGGCTGGAAAAGGCCTTGGGGGTTGTTTTGGGAACCGCGCACTCACCTCTGCGGCTCCGGGCGTGGGATGGCTCTGAAGCGGGACCGGCCGCCGCGCCCGTGCTGGAGTTCAAGTCCCGCAAAGCACTGCGGCGCATCCTCTGGTCGCCGGGACAGCTGGGCCTGAGCCGGGCATACGTGGCGGGCGACATCGACGCTCCCGGTGACATTTTCGCCGCCTTCACGGCCCTGAGCTCGGCGGGAAAGTTTGCAGAGCCAGGCCCGTTCCGTCCTCTCTCCGCCGGCGAGCTCTTGCTGCTGCTGCGCACCGCGGCCCGCCTCGGCGCCATTGGGCCCAACCCCGCTCCACCTCCCGAGGAAGCGCGGGTGGCCAAGAAGGGCAGGATGCACTCCCGCCGCCGGGATTCGGCCGCGATCTCCCATCATTACGACGTCGGCAACGACTTTTACGCCCTGGTGCTGGGGCCCTCCATGGTCTACTCCTGCGCCGTGTGGCCTGAGGATGCCGGGCCGGATGGTGGCCCAGTCGACGGCCTGGATGCTGCGCAGGAGGCCAAGCTGGACCTTGTCTGCCGCAAGCTGGGGCTCCAGCCGGGAATGCGGGTCCTCGACGTGGGATGCGGGTGGGGCAGCTTCGCGCTCCACGCTGCAGCCAGGTACGGCGCCACGATAGTGGGCGTGACGCTGTCAACAGAGCAGGCCACGCTGGCGCGGAAACGTGCAGCGGATGCCGGCCTCACGGACAGGGTCGAAATCCGGGTACAGGATTACCGCGACGTGACGGACGGGCCGTTCGACGCCATCAGCTCCATCGGCATGTCCGAGCACGTGGGCCGGGCCCAGACCCCCGCGTACGCTGCAGCGCTTTTCGGGCTGCTGCGCCCCGGCGGCCGGCTGCTGAACCATGCCATCTCCTGGAACGCGGGCCCCACCGCTCCGGATCCGGACTCGTTTATCCCCCGGTACGTCTTCCCGGACGGCGAGATGATCAGCCTGGGCGAGATGGTCTCCGCCCTGGAAACCGCCCGGTTTGAAGTCCTGGACGTGGAGGCCCTGCGGCCCCATTACGCCCTGACCCTCCGGGCCTGGGTCAGCCGGCTGGAGGAGAACTGGGAGGAAGCGGTGCGCCTGGCCGGTGCGGGGCGCGCACGGGTGTGGCGGCTCTACATGGCAGCCAGCGCCATCGGATTCGAAAATGGGCTCACCGGGGTCAACCAGGTCCTGGTGCGCCGGCCGGGCGGGGAGGAACCACCGCTGCGCCGTAGTGCCTGGCTGTGACGCCAGCGCCCTCCTGCCGGGACGTCACCCGGCAGGAGGGCGGTCTGGTGACCCTGCGGGCGGGCCTCAATCCGGCCCGGCTAGGCGACGGGGGAAGGTCCGCCCGGCTGGGTGAAGTGCCGCGTCTTGTCGATCTGCACCACTTTCGGATCCGTTTCGTCTGCTGCGTAGTCCGTGGGCCGGGTAAGGTCCACTCCCGCGCGGACTTTCAGGGCCCGCAGGATAAGGGTCAGCAGCGCTGCCACCACCAGGTTCAGCACGAACGCCGATACCGCGATGTAGACGCTGAAGTCCGTGCCCGGGATGGGCGCCACGGAACCGCCGAAGTGCGCCTTGGTCACGGGATTGACCACGTTGTAGGCGGATACGGTGCCGAAGGTGATCCCCACCGCCCAGCCCGCCAGGAGGGCCCAGCGGTCGAACCACCGGGTGTAGAGGCCTGCCACGACGGCGGGGAAGGTCTGCAGGATCCAGATGCCGCCCAGCAGCTGCATGTTGATGGCCGCAGACTGGTCCATGGCGATCACGAAGACCAGGGCGCCCACCTTCACCACCAGGGAGACAATTTTGGACACCTTCGCCTCGGTCTTTGGATCGACGTCCGGGCGGATGAAGTCGCGGTAGATGTTACGGGTGAACATGTTCGCCGCCGCGATGGACATGATGGCCGCCGGCACCAGCGCCCCGATGGCGATCGCAGCCAAAGCGATTCCGGCAAACCAGGCCGGGAAGTGGTCCAGGAACAGCTGCGGCACCACCAGCTGCGGATTCACCGACCCGTCCAGGTCTATGGGCCTGGTACCCGCCTTGATGGCTACGAAACCCAACAGAGCCAGGAAACCAAGCATCAGCGAATACAGCGGCAGGATGGCAGCATTGCGGCGGATGGTGTTGCGGGCCTTGGAGGCCAGCACCGCCGTGACCGAATGCGGGTACATGAAGAGCGCCATGGCCGAGCCCAGGGCCAGCGACCAGTAGGCGGAGTAGTTGGCCTCCCCGGGCACAAAGACACCTGCCGGTTTGCCCGTTGCCGGGTTGACGGTCCCCAGTTTGGTTTGCGCCGCCCCGAAGATGGAGTCCCAGCCCCCGAACTTGATGGGCAGGTAGATCACGGCGACGATCACGGCGAGGTAGATCAGCAGGTCTTTGACGACGGCGATCATCGCCGGGGCGCGCAGGCCCGAGGTGTAGGTATAGGCGGCCAGGACCACGAAGGCGAGGATCAGCGGGAGGTCCGTCAGCAGGACGTTGCCGGAACTGCCCAGGCCAAGGACGGTGAGCACCGCTTTGATGCCCACCAACTGCAGCGCGATGTAAGGCATGGTTGCGACGATGCCCGTCACGGCGACAGCCAGGGAGAGCCAGCGGCTCCCGTAGCGGCCTCCTACGAAATCGGCCGAGGTGACGTAGCCATGGCGGTGGGAGACCGACCACAACCTGCTCATGATGATGAAGATGATGGGATACAGGACGATCGTGTACGGCACGGCGAAGAAGCCGCTGACAGCGCCGGTGGCCCACATTGCCGCGGGCACCGCCACGAAGGTGTACGCGGTGTAAAGGTCCCCGCCCAAGAGGAACCACGTGATCCAGGTACCAAAGCCGCGGCCGCCGAGTCCCCACTCGTCCAGGCTGTGCAGCCCCTCCACCTCGGCGCTGCGGCGCCATTTGGCGGCCAGGAAGCCCATCACGGCCACGACGACGAAGAGCAGCACCACAATGATCAGGGCAGTCCAGTTGATGTCGCGGGCGTTCATGGCCGGTCCCCTCCGAAGCCCGATCCGGCTGAGCCGGTGCCCGCCCGCGGCGGGCCACCGGCACGGGCCTCGGCCCGCCGTCGCCGGTCTTCCCTGGTGACCAGCCAGTACGCGCTGCTGGTGAGGATCGCGGATATCGGAACCCACAGCAGCTGGTACCAGTAGAAGAACGGCATCCCGCCCAACCTCGGCGCATCAAAGGAGTAGAGCTGCGGCAGGAGGGGAATCAGGATGGCGGCAGCAAGCAGGATGCCGGCGCCGAGGTAAGGGGCGGGCCTGGCCGGTCCGCGGATGGGGGTGTCCCGCGTCAAGCGCCGCGGTTCTCCGGGAGAAGTGGGGTCTTTGGGGCTGTAGCCATCTGCGTGGGACATCTGCGACCTCCTCGTCAGCATGTCCCGCGGCCGCCGCCTCGGACGAAAGCGGTCCGGAGGCGGGACGATGTGCCCTCATTCACAGTTGTACCGCTCAGGGACCGGCATCGGAAGGGGTTTGGCCCATAACAGTTGCCGGTGGCAACAAAAAAAGGGAACCATACGGGGATGGTTCCCTTTTCTCTGTATCGGTGGAGCTGAGGGGACTCGAACCCCTGACCCCCTGCATGCCATGCAGGTGCGCTACCAGCTGCGCCACAGCCCCGTACTTTTCGCTGATCCGGTCGAATTCCCCGGAGCAACCTGACCAGAGTAATGCACTTTTCCGCCGGACGCCAATCGGCCGCCCCCTGGCGCTGCAGCGCCCTGAACGCACCCTGTCCCGGACACATTCCCCCGGAAGGCGCGGGTGCGGGTCCGGACCGCGGTGTACTTCATCTACGCCGGAGGCGCCGGGACGGGCGCACAAAAAAGTCCGCCGGAACCTTACGGTTCCGACGGACTTACCGGTGGAGCTGAGGGGACTCGAACCCCTGACCCCCTGCATGCCATGCAGGTGCGCTACCAGCTGCGCCACAGCCCCGGATGGTTGCTGCCCTTACGAGCTTTCTTCAGGGTCTCCCCCGAAGCAACTCAAATATCTTAGAACAGCAATTCCGAAAATTCCAAATCGGGAATATTCACCGCAGGGCGGGGCCTACTCGCTGTCGGAAACGGCACCGGCTTTGGCGGATGAGTCGTCACCGAGCTGGAGGTCAACCACGGGGCAGTCCTTCCAGAGACGCTCCAGGGCGTAGAACACGCGGTCTTCCTCGTGCTGGACGTGGATGACGACGTCGGCGTAATCGAGTAGGACCCAGCGGCCGCCCGACCTGCCCTCACGGCGGACCGGCCGCAGGTCCTGCTTGGCGAGTTCTACTTCGATGCCGTCCACGATGGCGTTGACCTGGCGCTCGCTGGGCGCAGATGCGATGAGGAAAACGTCAGCGAGGGCCAGCCGTTCACTCACATCCATGGCGACGATGTCCTGGGCGATCTTGTCCGCGGCAGCTTTGGCAGCTGTTCGGGCAATGGCGATGGACGATTCTGTTGCAGTCACGTGACTCCTTGGTTGGTTTAAGTATTGATGCCGGCAGGCGGGTCAGCGGGACATGCCGCTGATGATCAGGGTGACGCCGGCGATGAGGGCCAGGATCCCGAATACGAGAATGCTGAACTGGAGGACGCGGTTCCGGCGGGCCCTTGTCAAGCCCGCGGTGGCGGCGTCCAGGGGATCCAGTCCGTACGCGGACCGGGCCGGAACCCGCGGAAGATCCTCGAAAAGATCTTCCGACCGGTCCCGCGGCTTGCTGTCCCGCGTGGCGTGGGAGGTTTCCGCCGGTCCGGCTGCCTGGTTGGGACGGCCCGCAGACTTGGCGGCTGCCTCGGCCAGGGCGATGACCTGGGAACGGCCCGCGGCGGAGGCCGGGGCGGACGGCTTGGGACGGGCGGCCGGCCGCCGATTTCCTGGCACCGGAACCTTGGTGCCCGGCCTGGTGATGACCGGAACGTGGGAGGTAGCCGGTGGCTTCATGACCGGCCGGTCGACGCCGGGCACCTGGACGAACTCCAGCGGCGTCACCATCGCCAGGTTGTTCGCGGTGGACGGCCCCGGCTTGTTCTGGGGCGCAGAGTCCCGGGGAGCAGAGTCCTGGGGCGTGGGGTCTTTTGGCGCTGGCTCTTTTGGCGTGCGGCCCTTTGCTGCCGGGTCCTTTGGCGCTGGGTTTTTGCCCGGACCGCCGGCCGTACTGCCCGCCTGCTCGGCAAGCTTCTGCCGGGCGAGGGCTCGGCGGTTCATCACGGCCGCCCGTTCGGCCAGGGCAATCTGTTCGGCCAGGATGTCCGGATCCACGGCTTCCGGGTCCAGGGAGGCAATGTGCTCCATCTTGGCAATCTGGTTCCTTGCCTGCGCGGCAATCAGCGCGCGGGCCTCCAGTGCCTGTTCCACCGTCATGCCCTCAGGGGTGTTTCCGGGCGAGCCCTTGGAACCGCTGTTCTTCTCACCGGGAGCTTCAGGGCGTTCCCCCGCCGGCTTTGCCGCGGGCTCCGCAGCGGCCGGGGGTGCAACGACGGGATTGGCGGCAGTCAGCGCCTGCTCTTTGAGTTGCTGCAGACGCAGCTGGCGCCGGGTGGGCGGGCCGCCGGCGGCAAGCTGCCCCTCTTTTTCCTCAAGCTCCTTGATGGTACGCAGCGTGGCCCGGTCCCGGGCCCGGATCTGGGAGGAGCGCTGCGTGGCCGGCGACTCCGGGGCCCCTTGAGGTGGCGCCGCGGAGGTGGCTCCGACGGCGGCATCAGTGTGCGGTGCCGGATCCCGGCCGTCCCGTGAAGGTGCACTGGCAGCCGGCCGGTCCGCGGCAGGCAGGCGCTGCTCCGTGGCAGGCAGGGCAGCCTGTTGGGCGTCCCTGGCCTTCCGGAGTTCCCGGCGGCTGCGGATTGGGGGCTGTTCCTGACTCATTGAGAACTCATTCAGTACTGGCTGGTTCGCGTGCTTCGGAAGTTGGGTCGTCCACGCCTGCGGGCGGGTCGGAATACAGGCCGTACTTGGCGATGTACTGGACCACCCCGTCCGGGACCAGATACCACACGGGGTTGTTCGCCGCGACGCGGGCACGGCAATCTGTCGACGAGATGGCCATGGCCGGTACCTCCAGCAGGCTGACATCGTCGCGGCCCATGCCGTCCAGGACGTGCCCTGGACGGGTCACACCGACGAAGTGGGCAAGGGACCACAGTTCGTCGATGTCTTTCCAGGAGAGGATCTGGGCCAGGGCGTCCGCGCCGGTGATGAAGAACAGATCCGCGTCAGGGCGCTGTTCCCTCAGATCCCGCAGGGTGTCAATGGTGTAGGTGGGACCTGGACGGTCAACATCCACCCGGCTGACGGTGAAGCGTGGATTCGATGCCGTGGCGATAACGGTCATCAGGTAGCGGTGCTCTGGCTCGCTGACCTGCTTATGGGACTTCTGCCATGGCTGCCCGGTGGGGACGAAGACCACCTCGTCAAGGTCGAACTCGGCCGCTACTTCGCTCGCTGCCACCAGGTGGCCGTGGTGGATGGGATCGAATGTCCCGCCCATCACGCCCAGCCGCAGCCTCCCCCGGGCCCCGTTGCGGAGCAGGTTGTGGGAAATCTTAGTGGCCCTGCCCGCGATCGTGCTTGTTGGGGTGCTGGCGGTGCGGATCCGCGTGCTCCTCGGTGGCGGTGTGCCGGTTGCCCAGGTTGCTGTAGGACAGGGTGATGAACAACAGGACCGCCAGGATGCAGAACATGGATACGCCGAAGACCCACGGCTCAGCCCACAGGGGCGCAAGCTCCTCATGGCCTGATTCACCGGCGGCGGCGACGGACGTGGCAATCTGCTGGAGCAGCATTTTCTCCCCTATGTTCAAGGATTTACGGGCAGCGGAACTTTCCGCTGCTTTCCGGGTTCTGGTCTATGTTACCGCGTTGCTACCCGCGGACCTGGCCTTCACCCTGGACGATCCATTTGGTGGTGGTGAGCTCGGATAGGCCCATGGGCCCGCGGGCGTGCAGCTTTTGGGTGGAGATGCCCACCTCGGCACCCAGGCCAAGCTCGCCGCCGTCGGTAAACCGCGTGGAGGCATTGACGATCACCGCTGCGGAATCCACCTCCGCGATGAAGCGTTCGGCGTTGGCAAGGTGGTTGGTCAGGATCGCCTCGGTGTGCCCCGTGGACCAGGTCCGGATGTGCTGGACGGCTTCGTCCAGGCTGTCCACCATGGCCACGGCAAGGTCCAGGTCCATGTATTCCGTTCCCCAGTCCGCGTCTGTGGCGGGCTCGGTATCGATGCCGGGCAGCGCCGCCTGAACGCGCGGGTCCACATGGAGCCGGACGCCGGCTTTGCGCAGGGCGGCTGCGACGGCGGGCAGCACCGTTGAGCCGGAGTGCACCAGCAGCGTCTCCACCGTGTTGCAGACGCTGGGCCGCTGGGTCTTGGCGTTAAGCAGGATCTCCACGGCCATCTCCTCGTCGGCGGATTCGTCAATGAAGATATGGACGTTCCCCTCCCCCGTTTCGATGACCGGGACGGCGGAGTTGGTAACCACTGCCTGGATCAGGTCCCGCCCGCCGCGGGGAATCAGGACGTCGACGCGGCCACGGGCCTTCATCAGCACCGTGGCACCCGCCCTGCCGTACTGGTCCACCGTCTGGACGGCATCGGCCGGGAGCCCCACGGATTCCAGGGCGTCACGCAGGATCCGAACCAGCACCTGGTTCGTGGCCTCCGCTGCGCTGCCGCCGCGGAGGATGACAGCATTGCCGCTCTTCAAGGCAAGTCCGGCGATGTCAACGGTGACATTGGGCCGTGCCTCGTAGATGGCCGCCACAACACCCATGGGTACGTTGACCTGGCGGAGGCGCAGCCCGTTGGGGAGGGTCTGGCCGCGGACCACGTTTCCTACCGGGTCGGGGAGGTTGGCCAGGTTGTCCAGGGCCGCCACCAGGCCGGCCACGCGGGTTTCGGTGAGGGTGAGCCGGTCCAGGAGTGCGGCGGAAGTGCCGTTGGCCTTGCCGCGCTGCACGTCGGTGGCGTTGGCCGCGAGGATGGCCTGGACGTTCTCCCGGAGGGCCGTGCCCACGGCGCGGAGGGCGCGGTCCTTCCATGCACGGTTGGCGGTGGCCATCCGGCGGGCAGCGTGGCGGGAGCGGTCGGTGATGGCGTGGACAGCCAGCTCCACGTCCGCAGCGGACAGTTCTGAAACTGCCGCGGGAACCCCAGCCGCTGCCGGTTCTGCTGAGGCACCCGGCTGCACCTGGGCAGCAGTGGTTCCGGAATTTTCAGCACTATGGGTCAGGGCTTCAGTCATGATCCAAGTTTAGGCGAGGCTCCGGCTCAGACCAGCACCAGGTCGTCAACATGAACAACTTCACGGTCATAGCCGCTGCCCAGCGCCTCGCCCAGCTCATGAGTGGAGCGCCCCAGCATCCGCGGCAGTTCCTCGGAGGAGTAGTTCACCAGGCCGCGGGCAACAACGGTGCCGTCGGCTGCGGCGAGTTCGACGGCGTCGCCCGCCTCGAACTCTCCGCGCACTGCAGAGATTCCGGCCGGGAGGAGGGACGTGCGGTGGTGCCGTACGGCGCGCACTGCGCCGTCGTCCAGAACCAGCCTGCCCTGCACCGAGGCAACGTGCGCCAGCCACAGGAGGCGGACCGGCTTGCGGGAGCCATTGACGGAGAACCACGTTCCCACGTCCTCGCCGTTCAAGGCAGCTGCGGCGTTCGGCGTGGACGTCACTAGGGCGTGGATGCCGGACGCGGCCGCCATGCCGGCGGCCTCCACCTTGGTCATCATGCCCCCAGTACCCACGCCGGCCTTGCCAGCTTTGCCGATGGACACGCCCTCGAGGTCGTGCGCGCCGGTGACCAGCGGGATGCGCGTAGCACCCTGGGCGGGCGGTCCGTCATAGAGGGCATCGACGTCGGACAGCAGCACGAGCGCATCGGCGCGCACCAGGTGAGCCACCAGAGCGGCGAGCCGGTCGTTGTCACCAAAGCGGATCTCGTGGGTGGCCACGGTGTCGTTTTCGTTGACCACAGGCACCACACCAAGGTTCAGCAGCCGGTCCATGGCGCGGAGGGCGTTAGTGTGCTGGCTGCGGCGCATCAGGTCCTCAGCCGTAAGCAGGACCTGGCTGACGGTGACGCCATGCGCGCCAAAGGCCTGCGTGTACCGGGCCATGAGGAGGCCCTGGCCTACGCTGGCAGCGGCCTGCTGGGTGGCCAGGTCGCGGGGCCGCTTGGCCAGGCCCAGCGGAGCAAGTCCGGCGGCGATGGCCCCGGAGGACACCAGGATAATCTCGGCGCCCGCATTGCGCTTGGCAGCCAGTGCGTCAGCCAGGGCGGTCAGGGACTCCTCCGAGATGCCGCCCTTGATGCTGGTCAGGGAGGAGGAACCCACCTTGACCACGATCCGGCGGGCACCGGCAAGGGCACTTCTATCCGCGGCGCCCCCTGCCGGTACCGCTGTGAAGCCCTTAGAGGTCATCGCCCGTTTCCATGCCACTTTCCTTGACGGGCTGGGCAGCGCGGCGGCCACTGACGGACTCGGTCCAGATCCCGGCTTTCCGCTCTGCTTCGAGCTCGGCGCGGGCTGCAGCCTTGGCGTCCCGGCGTTCCTGCTGCTCTTCGCGCTTCTGGCTGCGCGTGGGGCGGTCGCCGATGTCGGCGAACCGGACATCGGTGCCGCGCGGCGAAGCAAGGAGCTCGGCACCGGCCATCATGGTGGGTTCCCAGTCGAAGACAACGCCGTCATCGTCACCGATGACCACGGTGTCCCCGGGCTTGGCGCCCTGCTTGAACAACTCCGTTTCCACTCCCAGCCGTGCGAGGCGGTCCGCGAGGTAGCCGATGGCCTCTTCATTGGTGAAGTCGGTCTGCTTGACCCAGCGCTCAGGCTTTTCGCCAAGAACGCGGAACAGCGGCTCCAGGTTCTTCTCCTCGCGCCGGATCTTGAACCCGGCTTCGTTGACGGCACGGGGCCGCAGCACGACGGGCTGCACCTTGGGCGGTGCAGCCGCGACGGCGTCGCGGGCCGCCTTGACGATCTCCGCCATGGCGAAGCCCAGCTGACGCAGGCCCTCGTGGCTGGTGGCGGACACTTCGAAGACGCGGTAGCCGCGGGATTCGAGCTCCGGGCGGACGAATTCGGCCATGTCCTTGCCGTCGGGCAGGTCCACCTTGTTGAGCGCGACCAGGCGCGGTCGGTGGTTCAGGGGAACCACTTCACCGTTCTGGCCGGCGTAGCTCATGTCAACGGCGTATTTCTCCAGCTCGCCCTCGATGATGGCGAGGTCGCTGAGCGGATCCCGGTCGGATTCCAGGGTGCCGCAGTCAAGGACGTGCACCAGTGCCGCGCAGCGCTCCACGTGGCGGAGGAAGTTGTGGCCCAGGCCGCGGCCCTCACTGGCGCCCTCGATGAGGCCGGGAACATCGGCAATGGTGAAGCGCACATCGCCGGCCTGCACCACGCCGAGGTTGGGAACCAGGGTGGTGAACGGGTAATCGGCGATCTTGGGGCGCGCGGCCGACATGGCCGCAATGAGGCTGGACTTGCCGGCTGACGGGAAACCCACCAGGGCGATGTCGGCGATGGACTTCAGTTCAAGGACGACGTCCCGGGAGTCACCCTCGATGCCCAGCAGGGCAAAACCGGGGGCACGGCGCTTCTGCGAGGACAGGGCCGCATTGCCCAGTCCGCCCAGACCGCCGGCGGCGGCCACGAATTCGGTGCCTTCGCCCACCAGGTCAGCGAGGACCTGGCCATCCTTGGTCTTGACCACGGTGCCGTCCGGTACAGGCAGGATCAGGGTTTCGCCGTTCTTGCCGCCGCGCCAGTCGCCCATGCCGGGGCCCCCGTTGCTGGCGTGCCGGTGGGGTGCGTGGTGGTAGTCGAGGAGGGTGGTGGTCTGGTGGTCCACGCGGAGGATGACGTCGCCGCCGTTGCCGCCATTGCCGCCGTCGGGTCCGCCCAGGGGCTTGAACTTCTCGCGGTGGACGGAGACGCAACCATGGCCGCCGGTTCCGCCGGATACATGCAGTACTACCCGGTCTACAAAGCTGGCCACGTGGTTCTCCTCAGGTGCTGTTTATCTGGCGCCCGGGGACGCCACATCGATTGTAATGCTGTTAAAAGAACAGTGGAGCGGACCCTCAGGCCCGCTCCACCGCTTCAGAACTTGTTGTTACTCTGCAGCTGCAGCAGCAACGATGTTGACCACGCGACGACCGCGGCGGGTGCCGAATTCAACGGCGCCCGGGGTCAGGGCGAACAGGGTGTCATCCCCGCCACGGCCAACGCCGGCGCCCGGGTGGAAGTGGGTGCCACGCTGGCGGACGATGATTTCGCCTGCCGAAACAACCTGGCCGCCGAAGCGCTTGACGCCGAGGTACTGAGCGTTGGAATCGCGACCGTTGCGAGTGGAGCTCGCGCCCTTTTTATGTGCCATCTGAAATGCCTGCCTCTAAATTCTGGGGAATCTGTTGAAATACCTGAACAGTAACCGGTGGTTACTTGATGCCGGTGATCTTGACCTTGGTCAGTTCCTGGCGGTGACCCTGGCGCTTCTTGTAGCCGGTCTTGTTCTTGAACTTCTGGATGACAATCTTAGGACCACGCAGGTCCTGAAGGATTTCAGCCGTGACAGTTACCTTGGCCAGGTCGGCGGCGGCGGAGGTGACCTTGTCACCATCAACCAGGAGCAGTGCGGGCAGCTCGATGGTGCTGCCGGCTCCACCGGCGACGCGGTTCAGGGTAACGAAGTCTCCAACGGAAACCTTCTCTTGGCGGCCGCCTGCGCGGACAATCGCGTACACCACTTGGGAACTCACTTCTCTCGACGTTTATTACAAAATTTGCGTGCGGAACCGACTCGGAAAAGCCAGGATTCTCGCTGTGCCTCAACGCCGTGGGGTCATAACCCAAGTGTTGGCGTAAGCACCGAAGATCCAGAATACGCTAAATCCATCTACGGCCGCAAATGAGGCTGGTTCCGGCGGCCCGGGTGTGGTAGTAACCACACCCAGCAGGCAGCACCGCAACCTTGCCTCTCCATGATACCGGCGGTGCTGCCCGTCGCGGTCAGGAATGAAGTCTCGGCGCGTCGAAGAATTCCACTTCGAGGCGGCAGGACTGTTTAAACGCGGTCACCATGGCCTCCCGTTCGCCGTCGGAGGCCCTTCGGCCAGCCGCATCCACGATGGCGACGGCCCGCCGGGTGGCCTCGGCGAAGCCCTCGTCGGCGTACGTGCGCAGCCAGGCCGCGTAGGCATGCCCGTCCGGTTTCCCCGAGGCAAGGAACTGCGTGTGCAGCTTTTCGCCCACCTCGGCGTAGAGCCAGAAGCAGGGCAGGACCGCGGCAGCCAGGACCGCATAGCTGCCCGACGCCGACGCAGCAGTGAGGTGGTCCACGTACGCCTTGGTGACGGGGCCAAGTCCGTCCTGGGCGGGACGGGTGCTGAGCCATGAGCGGTGCAGCTCGGACTCAACCTCCAGGCATTGTTGGGAAGACCCTGCCCAGAACAGCTGCTCCGCCTCCGAGGGGGCCAGGGCACTCGCGCGGGCCAGCACCCGTGAGTAGCCGTTCAGGTACAGGGCATCCTGGGCCAGGTAGTAGGCAAAGTCCTTCTCGGCGAGGCTGCCGGAGGCCAGGCCCTGAATGAAGTCCAGGGCGTAGATGTCCGTGAGGTGCTGCCGGGCGTCCACCCACAGGCGTGCGGCGAACCCGCCTTCCGCCACAGCCGGCCGCACATGGTGGAAATGGTGGACGGGACCGTTTCCGTGCCCCACCTCAAGCTGCGCCGAGTTTTCGAGCGCGCCGGCCAGCCAGGGTTTGACGGTCCGCAAGGAGGCCTCCCAGTCACCGAGCCGCGCCTGGACGGTGGCCATCGCAGAGGAGAGGGAGCAGCCGGTGCCGTGGCTGTTGCGGGTGGAGATGCGCCTGCCCTGGACCTCCACCACTTCCTGGGAGAGCACGCCGGCCGTGTTGACCAGCGCGTCCGGGCAGTCGGCCCCCGCCAGGTGGCCGCCCTTGACCAGTACGGTGGCTCCGGTGGCATCCGCCAGCCGCCGTCCCTGGTCCAGTGCAGCATCCCAGGTTTCCGCCGGGTCCAGGCCCGTCAGCATGGCGAGCTCCGGAAGGTTCGGGGTGATGAGGTGGGCCAGCGGGAGCAATTCCCGCAGGGCCGCCTCCGCGGATTCCTTCAGCAGCCTGTCGCCGCTGGTGGCCACCATCACTGGGTCCAGGACCACGACGGCGGGACGCACCGCGGCAAGCCATGAGCGGACGGTGCGGATCACCTCGTCGTCCCCCAGCATGCCGATCTTCACGG
The DNA here is from genome assembly GCF_013359725.1 of Pseudarthrobacter sp. C4D7. Taxonomy (GTDB): domain Bacteria; phylum Actinomycetota; class Actinomycetes; order Actinomycetales; family Micrococcaceae; genus Arthrobacter. The sequence continues at coordinate 94,298 of NZ_JABFMW010000007.1, forward strand.
CGTCGATGGAAATGTCGTCACTGACCGCTTCCAGCTGCCGGGCCAGGAAGGCCGCCGGAGGAACATGGACGGACTGCACGCCGCGGGTGTTCTGTGCCGTCAGGGCGGTAATGGCAGCCATGCCGTATCCGCCGTGGGCGGCAATGCTTTTGAGGTCGGCCTGGATGCCGGCCCCGCCCGACGGATCCGAGCCGGCGATGGAAAGGACCCTGGGGACGTCGCGGCCTGCCGGAGGCGTGGCAGGAGCGCCGGAGACTGCTGGCAGGGGCATGGAAAGGATCGAAGACAAGAGACATCCCTTCGCCGGTACTAGCCGGACAGGTTCAACGGGTGTGGATCTCAGCCGGCCCTTTGCGCGGCACCCCGTGTCGGCTTCCACCCTAGCCCGTGGGCCGCGTCCGCAGGAAAGGATGACAGCCCCGCAACGGGACAGTCCCGGGACAGCAGGAATCCCCACCACCCGGACAGTCCCCGGAGTTCCGGGGGAATGGTCCGCGTGGCGGGGATTCCTGGATGCTGCGAAGGTGTCAGCCTGGTGGGGCTCCCCTGCCTAGAGCTCGGAGGCAGGCACGCCCACGCCGAGGATGATAGGTTCCCCCGCCGCCTTGGCCGGCTCCGCCGGGGCCTTCGCCGGTTCGGGTGCCTTGGCTGCGTGTGTGTGTCCCGCACCTGCAGCCTGGACGTTTTCGTGGTGCTGGACAGCGGTCTGGTTGGCTGCACCCTGGGCACGGCTGGCGGCACGGTGGCGCCGCGGCCTGCGCTGCCGCGACTGCTCCAGTGTGTGGTCCGAGTAGTCCTTTTCGGCAGGAGCTTCAGCTGCAGCGGGGGTGCGGGCTTCCGCTCCCCCACCGGCAGGCTGGCGTTCGGGCTGAACCGGTTCCGCCGCCGTCGCCGGTTCTGCAGCCTTGCCGGGCGCATTCCCCACGGGAGATGCCGGCTGGCCCAGGTGGGCGAAGGCCTCGGCGAGGCGGTCCAGGGTCAGGGCAGGCTTGGGATGCTGGTCCTCCGCGTGCTCCACGAACGGAAGCGGGACTTCCTCGCCGCCAAATGTCAGGACCGCTGCGGGGCGGGCCGGGGCGTCGTCGTCGTGCCTTTCCTCGACGGGCGCCGGCGCGGGCTCAACGGAAGGTACCTGCCGGGCAGCTGCCACCTCGTCGTCATGCAGATGGGCAGCGTGCGCGGCAGCGGCGATGTTGGCCAGGGCGAGCCGGGTGGCCTCCGCCTTGGCATGCCGCTCGGCATCCGTGGGTTCCGGATGGACAGTGTGGACGTGGACGGCCGGTGCCGGGGCTGCGGGAGCCTCGGCCTGCTGGCCGCCGCGTCCCCGCCGCCGCTTGCGTTCGGAACGGGCGCCGGGCTGGGCATCGGCGGTGCGCTGCCCTTCCGGACGCGTTTCCACCCGGGCCTCGGGCCGGTTGTCGGCGCGCTGGACGTGGTGCTCGGCCGCAACAATGTTGGCGCGGCGGTGCTCCACGGGGTCGTCGTGGGTCACCACGCCCCGGCCGGCGCAGGCCTCGCACTGCTCGCCGAAGACTTCCAGCAGGCCGGTGCCCATGCGCTTGCGGGTCATCTGGACCAGCCCGAGCGAGGTGACTTCGGCAACCTGGTGCTTGGTCCGGTCCCGGCCCAGGCACTCCACCAGGCGGCGGAGGACCAGGTCGCGGTTGGACTCGAGCACCATGTCGATGAAGTCGATCACGATGATTCCGCCGATGTCGCGCAGCCGCAGCTGGCGCACCACTTCCTCGGCGGCTTCCAGGTTGTTCTTGGTGACGGTCTCTTCGAGGTTGCCGCCGCTGCCGGTGAACTTGCCCGTGTTGACGTCCACCACGGTCATGGCTTCGGTGCGGTCGATCACCAGTGAGCCACCGGAGGGCAGGAAGACCTTCCGCTCCAGGGCCTTGTGGATCTGCTCGTCGATGCGCCAGGCGGAGAAGATGTCCTGGTCCTTGGTCCACTTCTCCAGGCGGCCCACCAGGTCCGGCGCCACGTAGGTGACGTAGGCCTCGATGGTGTCCCAGGCTTCCTCACCGGAGACGATCAGCTTGGAGAAGTCCTCGTTGAAGACGTCGCGGACCACCTTGATGGTGAGGTCGGGTTCGCCGTAAAGGAGTTCTGGGGCGAGGATTTTGGTGGACGCGGACTGGCTTTCGATCCCTTCCCACTGGGCGCGCAGCCGGTTGATGTCGTGCGTCAGCTCTTCCTCGGAAGCGCCTTCGGCGGCGGTGCGGACAATGACGCCCGCGTGTTCGGGCAGGCGGTCCTTGAGGATTCGCTTGAGCCGGTTGCGTTCGACGTCGGGCAGCTTGCGGGAGATGCCGGTCATGGAACCGCCGGGTACGTAGACCAGGTACCGGCCGGGCAGGGAGATCTGGCTGGTGAGGCGGGCGCCCTTGTGTCCTACCGGGTCCTTGGTCACCTGGACCAGGACGGTATCGCCGGACTTCAGCGCATTCTCGATGCGGCGCTGCTTGCCTTCAAGGTTGACGGCTTCCCAGTTGACCTCGCCGGCGTAGAGGACGGCATTACGGCCGCGCCCGATGTCCACGAACGCAGCTTCCATGGACGGCAGCACGTTCTGGACCTTGCCCAGGTATACGTTGCCGATCAGCGAGTCCTGCTGGGTCTTGGACACGAAATGTTCAGCCAGGACACCGTCTTCCAGGACAGCGATCTGGATTCTGTCGTCGCGCTGGCGGACGATCATCTGGCGGTCCACGGACTCACGGCGGGCCAGGAACTCGGCCTCGGTGATGACCGTGCGGCGGCGGCCGGTGTCGCGGGATTCGCGGCGGCGCTGCTTCTTGGCCTCCAGGCGGGTGGAGCCCTTGACGCTGGTGACCCGGTTGCTCACCGGTGCTTCAGTGACAGCACGCGGTGCGCGGACCCGGGTGACCGTGTTGGGCGGATCATCGTCCCCGCCCCCCGTGAGCTCAAGGTCCTGGTCCCCGCGGCGGCGGCGGCGCCGGCGGCGGGAGGTGACGCCGTCTTCCAGCTGGCCGCTGGTTTCCTCGTCAGATTCGTCGTCGGCGTCTGCCTCGGCGTTGCTGTCTTCGGTGTCCTCGTCGGTCCTGTCGCCGATGCGGCTGCGGCCACGGCGGCCACGGCTGCGGCGCCGGCGGCGGCCGTAGGAATCCTCGGTGTCTTCGGTTTCTTCTTCCTCGTCGGGCTCTTCTGCGGCGGCTGCGGCTGGCCGGGCCACGGTGCTGAGGTCCGGCGCCTGGAAGAGTACTGACGTGGGGGACGCCGGCTCGAGGAAGAGGGAACCGAAGGGGCTGGCAGCCGCGGACTGGGCGCCGTCCTTCACTTCACCTTCCTGGGGTGCCTGCTGGGATGCGGCCGCCTCCGGAGCGGCGGCAGACTCGACGGCGGCGGGCTCCTGGGTGGCCGGCTGCCCGGCCGGAGCAGTGGTCCGGGCTGGGGCGTCGCCGGTTGGTTCGGATACGGCGGGTTCGGACACAGCAGGTTCGGACACTGCGGCCTGCGGAGCTACGTCAGCGGCGGCAACAGTGCCGGCAGCGGGCGCGGAGGCGGGGGACGCAGCCTTGCGCGTGGCTACCCGACGGCGGCGGACCGGTTTGGTTTCGGCATCCTGCGCCACCTCCGGGACCGGGGAGGCGGTGGGGCTTTCGCCCGCTGCGCCGGAGGCCGCGGGCGCGTCGTTGGCGGCAGCGACGGACGGTTCCGTTTCGTGGGCGAAGTCGGGCAGCGGTTCCGCGGCGTCCACCTTTTTCCGTGCACGCGTGCGGCGGGCGGGGGCCTTGGGTGCCGTGGCGGACTCTTCACCGGCGGCAGCTTCGGCCGCTGCGTTGCCGTCGGAGCCCTGGCCGGCGGCTTCCGGCGCCGTGGCTACGGCTTCCGCCGGGGCGTCGGTCTTCGGGGCCGCCTTGCGGCGGACGCGAGGCGCCCTCTTGGGTGCAGCAGCCGCTGCTTCGTCGTTAACGGCCAGTTCCTGATCATTGTCCATATGTGGCGACACTCCTGCCCCTGACGTACCGCCACATCCGGCACCCATTGGGGCACATATTGTCAACACCCGCGGGCATTGACAGAAGTCAAGTGGATACTCCCAGGTTCGCACCGTCATTGGGGTGCGGCAGCCCGTGGGAGCCGGTGGCTGTTCTGAAAACCCGTTGTTCTGCGTGCTACAACCAGGTGCCGCCCAATGGAGTCGCGGGTGTGCCGGAGGAATCCGAAGCCTGCCCTGCTCATCATTGGCGGTCTTGGGAACAAACCACCGGACCGGAGTCCGAATGTGGATCGGCTTCCAGCCATGTTCATTCTCTCACACCCACGCCGGATCGCCGCGGAAGCGGCCGTTGCCGGTGCCGATGCTGTGTGGTGGGTCCAGCCGCCGGCGTTACAATCAGGCACAGGAGCACCGGACGAAAAGGACGCAAACACCCATGCCCAGCATCTCCCCCGTCAGCGCCCATGAAGAGGAACGGGCCGCGCACCCGCGGACCCGTACCGAAGGCAGCATTCCACGCATGGCCGGGAACCGGCCTTACGGCTGGTTGCTGGTGGTCACCGGAATCGTGGGCTGGCTTGCCTCCGGAACCTTGGTTCTGGAGAAACTTGAGGTACTCAAGGATCCCAACCACACCACGGTGTGCGATGTGAATCCCTGGATCTCCTGCGGCCAGGTGATGCAGACCTGGCAGAGTTCGCTGTTCGGCTTCCCCAACATGTTCATCGGGATCGTGGCTTTCGCCATCATCATCACGGTGGGCATGGCCCTCCTCTCCGGCGCGACCTTTGCCTGCTGGTACTGGCTGGGGCTGCAGGCGGGCGTGACGCTCGGTTTCGCGTTCGTCGTCTGGCTGTGGTCGCAGGCACTGTACTCCATCCACATCCTGTGCCCCTTGTGCATGATCGTCTGGGCGGCCATGATCCCGCTCTTCGTGTGGACCACCATCCGGAACATCTCCGCCGGAGTCATTCCGATGCCGGCGGGCGCGGCGCGCATTGTGGCTGATTCCGGCTGGATCATCACCGCGCTGCTGTACGTGGCGGTCATCGCCACCATCTTCTTCGCGTTCATCCAGGTCTTCGCAGGAACCTCGGGGTTCTAGCGGCGCACTCGCCCACTCCTGACGCCCGATCAACAGATAAGGCCAATGTTCACAAAGAACATTGGCCTTATCTGTTATGCCGCCGGGCTTACTGGAACCAGATCTTGATTTCCCGGTCCGCGGATTCCGGAGAGTCGGATCCGTGCACCAGGTTCTGCTGCACCTTCAGGCCCCAGTCCCGGCCGAAGTCGCCGCGGATGGTGCCCGGGGCCGCCGTCGTGGGATCCGTGGTACCCGCCAGGGAGCGGAAGCCTTCGATGACGCGGTGGCCTTCGAAGATGGCCGCCACGACGGGTCCGCTGAGCATGAATTGCACCAGGGGCTCGTAGAAGGGCTTGCCAACGTGCTCCTCGTAGTGCTGCTCCAGCAGCTCACGGGTGGCATCTACCTTCTTGAGCTCAACAAGGCTGTAGCCCTTGGCTTCAATCCGGGCCAGGATGTCGCCGGTCAGGTTACGGGCGACGCCGTCGGGCTTGATCAGGACGAGGGTGCGCTCTGTGGTCACAACTGCTCCAATGCGTTGGTGGGTTTTCGGGACAAGTCTACGGGGACTGGCTTACGGGGATTGCGGCTGGGCGGGGCCGGCGGCCTGGTCCGGGTGGGCGGCTTCCCATTCGGCCTGTTCGCGTTCGCGCTGCACCGCTTCCCGGTCAAGCCGGATGCCGGTGCGGATGCCGTACCACCAGGCCAGAGCGAACAGCGCGCCCACCAGGAACATGGCGGGCTCGAAGATGCCGGTGAGGATCAGGACGAGCTGGAGGATCCAGCCCAGGCCGATGCCCCACGGTTTGTTCAGGACCGCGCAGGCGAAGACGATGACCACGCTGAGGCCGATGCCCACACCGAGGATCAGGGCTGGCGGGAACTCCCCGCGGCGCAGGCCGAACACCACCAGGGTGGCGAAGAACATGACGAATGCTTCCAGGAGCAGCACCGTGGAGGCAAACATCACCTTGGTGGAGCGTCGCTTCTTCGGCATGCCGGGACGCCATTCCCGCTGCGCTTTTGTCAGTCTGGCCATGCTCACGCCTCCGTTTTTCCGAGCAGGATCCGGGCCTCGGCCACCAGGGTGATCGATCCGGTGACCAGCACGGCCCCGGAGAGGTCATCATTGGCTTCGGCCCGCTCCACGGCCCATTCCAGGGCATCGTCCAGTTTCTCGGCGACGTGGACGTTGTCCTCGCCGAAGCCCAGGTCGATGGCAAGCTCTGCGAGGTCCGCCGCCGGTACGGCGCGCGGTGAGTTGGACTGGGTGAAGCAGTACTCCACGGCCACGTCGCCCAGGGATTCCCTCAGCTCGCGCAGGATTTCTTCTGCATCCTTTTCCTTGAGCACGCCCACCACGGGCACCAGGCGCGTAAAGGTGAATGCCTCCTGCAGGGCCGCAGCGGAGGCCCTGATGCCGTCGGGGTTGTGCGCGGCGTCCACAATGATGGTGGGTGCCGTGCGCACCACTTCGAGGCGGCCCGGTGACGTCACTGCGGCGAAGCCTTCCTGCAGGACCTCGAAGTCGAGCTCCTTTTCGCCGCCAAAGAATGCTTCGAGGGCGGCCACGGCTACGGCGGCGTTCTGAGCCTGGTGGGCGCCGTGGAGCGGTACCAGCAGGTCAGGGTAGCGGCCGGCGATGCCCTGGATGGTGACCATTTGGCCGCCTACGGCCACAGTCCGCGATTCAACGCCAAACTCCACGCCTTCGAAGCGGAAGGGCACGCCCACTTCCTTGGCCTTTTCCAGCAGCACCTGGGCCGCGTCGAGGGGCTGCGCCGCGCTGACGAGGTAGCCGCCGGGCTTGATGATGCCGGCTTTTTCGTAGGCGATGTCCTCGGTGGTGTCGCCCAGCAGGTCCGTGTGGTCCAGCGAAATTGGCGTCACCACGGACACCTGCCCGTCGCCCACGTTGGTGGCGTCGGTGATCCCGCCCAGGCCCACCTCGATAATGGCCACGTTGACCGGCTGGTCGGCGAAGATGGCGAAGCCCAGGATGGTGAGGCACTCGAAATAGGTCAGCCGGGGCTGACCTTCGGCTTCCAGCTCGGAGTCCACGATCTGCAGGTAGGGCCGGATTTCGTCCCAGATCCTGACGAACGTCTCGTCGGAGACGGGGTGGCCGTCGATGCTGATCCGTTCGGTGACCTTGGACAGGTGGGGGCTGGTGTACCGTCCCGTGCTCAGGCCGTGGGCGCGGAGCACGGATTCGATCATCCGCGACGTGGAAGTTTTGCCGTTGGTTCCGGTGACATGGATGATCGGGAAGGCCTTGTTGGGCTCGCCGAGCACGTCCATCGCACGGAACAGCGGCGCCAGGCGGGGCTCCATCTTGTTTTCCGGCGCCCGGCCCAGCAGTTCGGCGTAGACGCTTTCCACGGAGAATTCGTCGGTCATGTCCTAGGCCTCCACTTTTTCGACAACGACGGCGGGTTCGGACACGTCGCCCGGCCCGGCGGCCAGCTCCACCGTCAGGGTTTCGCCCTTGACCAGTTCAGCGTTGGCCAGCAGGGCATCCACCACGTTCTGCTGCGCCGTGACGGTGGTCCGGATCCGGTCGCTGACGTTGAGTCCGGCGTCCTTGCGGGCCTGCTGGATGGCACGGACCATGTCGCGCGCCAGGCCTTCAGCCTCCAGCTCGGGGGTGACTTCCGTGTTCAGGACCACGAACCCGCCGCCGGGCAGCACGGCGACTGCGGCGGAACCGCCCTCGGACTCGGCCACCACGGTCTCCAGCGTGTACTCCTGGGGCTCCAGCTGCAGGCCGCCGGCGGTGACCACACCGTCGTCGTCCACGGACCAGTCACCGGACTTGGCCCCCTTGATGGCCACCTGGACGTTCTTGCCCAGGCGCGGGCCGGCAGCACGGGCGTTGACCACCAGTTTCTGCTGGATGCCGAACTCCTCGGGGGAAGCGGTGGCAGCGTCCAGCAGGCGGACGGAGCGGAGGTTGAGTTCATCGGCGACGACGGCGGCAAAGCCTTCCAGCGCATCCGCCCCGGGTGCCACCACGGTGAGTTCCTGCAGCGGGAGGCGGACACGGAGGTTGGCTGCCTTGCGGAGCGAGGAGCCGGTGGAGCAGATCTGCTGGACCCGGTCCATGGCTTCCACCAGGGATGGGTTCGCGGGGAAGAGGTCAGCGTCCGGCCAGTCGGCCAGGTGCACGGAGCGGCCTCCGGTCAGGCCGCGCCAGATCTCCTCCGAGACCAGCGGCAGCAGTGACGCGGCGGCGCGGGCCACGGTCTCCAGGGCGGTGAACAGGGCGTCGAAGGCGTCCTGGTCCTCGTCGAAGAAGCGCTGCCGGCTGCGGCGGACGTACCAGTTGGTGAGCATGTCCAGGTAGCTGCGGAGCGAGTCGCAGGCGCCGGAGATGTCGTAGGTGTCCAGCTGGGCGGTCATGTTCCGCACCAGGTCGCCGGTGTTGGCCATCAGGTACTGGTCCAGGGTGTCCGCGTAGCCGTCGTAGCGCAGCTTGGCGTCGTATCCCGAGCCGCCATTCGCAGCATTGGTGTACAGCGTGAAGAAGCTGTAAACGTTCCACAGCGGCAGGATCACCTGGCGGACGCCGTCGCGGATGCCCTGTTCGGTGACGATCAGGTTTCCGCCGCGCAGGATGGGGCTGGACATCAGGAACCAGCGCATGGCATCGGAGCCGTCGCGGTCCAGGACCTCGGAGACGTCCGGGTAGTTGCGCAGGCTCTTGGACATCTTTTGTCCGTCGGAGCCGAGCACGATGCCGTGGCTGATGACGTTCCGGAACGCCGGCCGGTCGAACAGCGCGGTGGAGAGGATGTGCAGCATGTAGAACCAGCCACGGGTCTGGCCGATGTACTCCACGATGAAGTCGGCCGGGTTGTGGGTGTTGAACCAGGCTTCGTTCTCGAACGGGTAGTGCACCTGGCCGTACGGCATGGAGCCGGAGTCGAACCAGACGTCCAGGACGTCCTCCACGCGGCGCATGACGGACTGGCCTTCTTCGGGCGTGCGGGGGTCATCCGGGTTGGGCCGGGTGAGCTCGTCGATGAACGGGCGGTGCAGGTCCACCTGTCCGTCCTTGTTCAGCGGCAGCCGGCCGAAGTCGGCTTCGATCTCGGCCAGCGAGCCGTAGACGTCCGTGCGGGGGTATTCGGGGTCGCTGGACTGCCATACCGGGATGGGGCTGCCCCAGAAGCGGTTGCGGCTGATGGACCAGTCACGGGCGTTGGCCAGCCACTTGCCGAACTGGCCGTCCTTGACGTTGCCCGGGATCCAGTTGATCTCCTGGTTCAGTTCGGACATCCGGTCCTTGAACTTGGTGACCTCCACGTACCAGGAGGAAACCGCGCGGTAGATCAGGGGGTTGCGGCAGCGCCAGCAGTGCGGGTAGCTGTGCTCGTAGCTGGCCTGGCGGACCAGGCGGCCCTGCGCGCGGAGCACCTGGGTGATGGGCTTGTTGGCCTCGAAGACCTGCAGCCCCACGATGTCGTGGAGGTCGCCGTGCTTGAACAGGGGCAGGAACTTTGCTCCCTCGTCCACGGAGAGCACCACGGGGATGCCCGCCTCCTCGCAGACCTTCTGGTCGTCCTCACCATAGGCGGGTGCCTGGTGGACGACGCCGGTGCCGTCCGTGGTGGTGACGTAGTCGGCCACCACGAAGCGCCAGGCGTTCTCCATGCCGTACTTCTCGTTGTCGGCGAAGTCGTCCCACAGCCGCTGGTATTCCAGCCCTTCCAGCTCGGCACCGGTGTGGGTGGAGACGACGGCGGCTTCCGCTTCCTCGAAGCTGTCGTAGCCCAGGTCCTTGGCGTAGCTGCCCAGCAGGTCCGCGGCGAGCAGGAAGCTGCCGGTGACGGGGGCGTCCGCCGAGGCCGCCTTGATGCCGTTGGGCCCGGCGGGCAGCACGGCGTAGGTGATGGAGGGCCCGACGGCGAGCGCGGCGTTGGTGGGCAGCGTCCAGGGGGTGGTGGTCCAGGCGAGCGCCTGCACCCCGGCAAGTTCCCTGGAGAGAGCGGACTCCCCGGCGAGGATGGGGAACGTGACGGTAACGGTCTGATCCTGGCGGTTCTTGTAGACGTCGTCATCCATGCGCAGTTCATGGTTGGACAGCGGCGTTTCGTCTTTCCAGCAATACGGCAGGACCCGGTAGCCGTTGTAGGTCAGGCCCTTGTCATGGAGCTGCTTGAACGCCCACAGGACCGATTCCATGTACTCGACGTTGAGGGTCTTGTAGTCGTTGTCGAAGTCCACCCAGCGGGCCTGGCGGGTGACGTAGCTCCGCCATTCGTCGGCATACTTCATGACGGAGGCGCGGCAGGCGTCGTTGAACTTGTCGATGCCCATGGCTTCGATCTGGGTCTTGTCCGTCATGCCCAGTTGCTTCATGGCTTCCAGTTCGGCGGGCAGACCGTGGGTGTCCCAACCGAAGCGGCGCTCAACGCGCTTGCCGCGCTGGGTCTGGTAGCGGCCCACCAGGTCCTTGGCGTAGCCGGTCAGGAGGTGGCCGTAGTGCGGCAGTCCGTTGGCGAAGGGCGGGCCGTCGTAGAACACGAATTCGTTGCTGCCGGGCTCCCCTCCTGGGGCGTCGGCACTGCGCTGGTCGATGCTGGCCTGGAAGGTGCCGTCCTGGTCCCAGTACTTCAGGATGCGCTCTTCGATCTCCGGGAACTTCACGGAGGCGGATACGCCGGCGCTGGCGGAGGTGCTGGAGGCGGAGGCCTTGGGGTAAAACGTCATGTTCGACATCCTGGGTTGAGCGTGGTGAACCCCGGCATTGCCGGAGGTTCCGTTCAGGATGCGAGGACGGCTTCCGTGCCGTCTTTGAAAGACTGCACACCCACCGCGGTACCACCTCACTTACCGGCGCCGCGTGTCTTCCGTGCGGAACACGCGCTGCCCCGGCCTCTCATTACTGCTGTGACGGGCTTACCCGTCCGGTTCTAATGGCGCTGCCGCCCCGGCAGGGGAAACTGCGTGTTCTTCCGGAAGCTCACCGGTGATTGCCGGGTCATAGCCGTATTGAGTCTACTATCGCCGCGGCGTCCTGTGCCATTCAGGTGCTCCGGGAACATTGGGGCTGACGCCGGCTCAGCCCATTCCCTAGACTCGGCACATGACTGCTTCCGGGCGCCCGGCCGGGTGGAGGCGCGCGGCCACGGCATGCCGGTGGCTGTTCGTCCCTGTTGCACTGCCGGTCGCGGCGGTGTCCGCCGTGCGCGCGGTGCCTGCGGAGTGGCCTGTGCTGGGGGTCCAGCTGGTGGCGTTCACGCCGTGGCTCGCAGTGCCTGCCGTGGCGGCGCTGGGACTGGCTTTCCTGGGGAAAAGCCGGTGGCAGCAGGTCCTGGCGGCTTTCCTGGTGGTGTGCCAGGCGTTCTGGCTGTTCCCGGTGGATGTCCGCGGGCCGTCGGCCGAGGCCGCGGGCCGGCCCGTTTCCCTCGTTGCCATGAGCATCAACGCAGAACTGGGCGGCGCGGATGCTGCCGGCATTGTGGACCTGGTCCGGGAACAGCACGTGGAGGTGCTGGCGGTGGAGGAGTTCACGCCCCAGCTCTCCAGCAGGCTCACAGCGGCAGGACTGGAGGCCTTGCTCCCCCACCGGGTTGCCCGTGCCCGCGACGGCGCGGGCGGCACCGCCATTTTTTCCTCGTTCCCCCTGAAGACCGTCGGGGTGCTGCCGGACACGCAGTTCACCATGCCGGTGGCCAGCGTTGAACTGGCCGACGGCAGCGGCGCAGCCCTTCGGGTGGTGGCCGTCCACACGCTGGCGCCGGTGGGTGGTGCGGTGGCCCAGTGGCGCCGGGACCTGGCCGTTGTGGGCAGCGCCGACACCGGTTCTGGTCCCCTCCTGCTGGCGGGCGACTTCAACGCCACGTACGACCACCGGGAGTTCCGGACGCTGCTGGCCGGCCAGGGCGGGGGCCGGTCGCTGGTGGACGTGGCTGCATCAGTGGGCAGCAGGCTGGTTCCCACCTGGCCCATGCGCGGTTACCGCCTGCCCGGAATCACGCTGGACCACCTGGTGACCAGCCGTGACATTACCGCTGCCGGCTACTCAGTCCACCGGGTCGGGGGAACGGACCATGCGGCGGTGGTGGCCACCCTGCGCATCCACCTTCCCTAACCGTTTCTGATGAGCTTGTGCGTGGCTGCCTGGGCCACCGGGCGGATGACGATCTGGTCGAGGTTGACGTGGTGCGGGGCGCTGACGGCGTAGCGCACGACGTTGGCCACATCCTCTCCCGTGAGCGGTTTCTCCACGCCCTGGTAGACCTTTTGCGCGGACTGCGCATCCCCCAGGCGGTTGAGCGCGAACTCTTCAGTCTGCACCAGGCCAGGAGCAACTTCGATGACCCGGACGTTGTGCTCGGCCTCCTCCAGCCGGAGGGCCTTGGTCATGGCGTGCTGCCCGAACTTGGCGGCGTTGTAGCCGGCCCCGCCTTCGTAGGCGTCCAGCCCAGCAGTGGAGGTTAGGTTGAGGACCGTGCCACGGCCGGTTGCCCGGAGCATGGGAAGGAACGCGCGGGTCAGCTTCAGGGTGCCCAGGACGTTGACCCTGTACATCCATTCCCAGTCGGCGGTGTTGGCGTCGCCTACCTTGTCCGCACCCCGGGCGCCGCCGGCAATGTTGATCAAAGTGTCAATGCCGCCCGCCGCGGTGACCTGGGCAAGGAGCCGGGACACGTCGTCGTCCTCTGCAATGTCCGCGGGCAGCGCCACGGCGCCTGTCTTGTCCTCCAGCGCCGCGAGCCTGTCAGCCCGGCGCGCCACGGCAAAGACCGTCCAGCCGGCGTCGCGCAGCGCATGCACTGTTGCCTCTCCGATTCCGCTGCTCGCGCCGGTCACCAGTGCTGCCTTTTTCTGCATGTCCTCTGTCATGGCACCACCCTAGCGGGATCAGCCGGCCGGCCGTCCACGGAGGTATTCGAGCAGCACCAGCGCGTGGTTGGCTTCGGTGTTGCGTGCCGCGTACAGCAAGGTGGTGCGGGGGTGTTCCGCGGCGAGCTTGAGGAGTGCCTCTACGGCTGGGTTGGCGTCCAGTTCCAGCCGGTAGCGTTCGCTGAAACCGGCAAACCTTTCCGGCCGGTGGTTGAACTCCTTGCGGAGCTGCGTGGAGGGAGCCACGTCCTTGAGCCAGAGGTCGACGGCGGCGTCTTCCTTGGCCATCCCCCGCGGCCAAAGCCGGTCCACCAGTACCCGGAACCCGTCGCCGTCCGCCGGCGGCTCGAAGATGCGCTTCACGCCGAAGGTTCCCCGGGACTCTCCCATGGACCGCATGCTACCCGCGTTCGCGGCCGCCCGTCAGGGACGGGTTGGGTGGGATGGAAGCGGGCATGAAAGAATTGCCCAATGGCTGAAGACACGCAGGGTACAGACACGCCCACCACCGCCCCCATCAACGTTCCGGACAAGCCGGCCCTCGAAGGCCTCGAAGCCGCGCTCACCCGGCGCTGGCTGGCCGAGGGAACCTACAAGTTCAATCCCGACACCACCCGGGAACAGGTCTACTCGATCGACACTCCCCCGCCCACCGCGTCGGGCTCCCTGCATGTGGGGCACATGTTCTCCTTCACCCAGACGGACGTCCAGGCCCGCTACATGCGCATGACCGGCAAGAACGTCTTCTACCCCATGGGCTGGGATGACAACGGACTGCCCACCGAACGCCGCGTCCAGAATTACTATGGCGTCCGCTGCGATCCCGCCATCCCATACAACGCCGACTACCGGCCGCCTGCGCAGCCGGCCAAGAACCAGCGCGACTTTGACGTCGTGTCCCGGCAGAACTTCATCGAACTCTGCGAGGAACTGGCTGTAGAGGATGAGAAGGTCTTCGAGAACCTGTTCCAGACGCTGGGCCTGTCCGTCGACTGGGACCTCACCTACCGCACCATCGATGACACCTCCCGCGCGGTGTCCCAGCGCGCGTTCCTGGCCAACCTGGCCGCCGGGGACGCCTACATGGCCGAGGCACCCACCCTGTGGGACGTCACCTTCCGCACTGCCGTGGCGCAGGCCGAGCTGGAGGACCGCGAGGTTCCCGGCGCGTACTACCGCTACCCCTTCTTCACCGAAGACGGGCAGAAGGTCTTCATCGAAACCACCCGCCCTGAGCTGCTGGCCGCGTGCGCTGCACTGGTGGCCAACCCCGACGACGAGCGGTACCAGCCGCTGTTCGGCAAGACCGTCACGTCGCCGCTGTTCGACGTGGAGCTTGAGGTCAAGGCCCACCCGCTGGCCAAGGCGGACAAGGGGTCCGGCATCGCCATGGTGTGTACCTTCGGCGACCTGACCGACGTCACCTGGTGGCGTGAACTCCAACTGCCCACCCGCGCCATCATGGGCCGCGACGGGCGCATCATCGCAGAAACCCCCGAGTGGATCACCACCGAAGCGGGCAAGGAGGCCTACGCCGCCATCGCCGGAAAGACTGCCTTCTCCGCCAAGGAAGCCGTGGTGGAGCTGCTGAAGGAAGCCGGCCTGCTCGACGGCGAACCCAAGAAAATCACACACCCGGTGAACTTCTTCGAAAAGGGCGACAAGCCCCTGGAAGTTGTCACGTCCCGCCAGTGGTACATCCGCAACGGCGGCCGCGACGAGGACCGACGCGAACGCCTCATTGGCCGTGGCAAGGACATCGACTTCCACCCGTCCTTCATGCGCTCCCGCTACGAAAACTGGATCGCGGGCCTGAACGGTGACTGGCTGGTCTCCCGTCAGCGCTTCTTCGGCGTGCCCATCCCGGTCTGGTACCCGCTCGATGCGCAGGGCAACCCGGACTACGACAACCCGGTCCTTCCCGCCGACGGGATGCTCCCGGTGGACCCCGCCGCGGACGCCGCCCCGGGCTTTGATGAGTCCCAGCGCGACCAGCCCAACGGCTTCACGGGCGATGCCGACGTCCTGGACACCTGGGCCACGTCCTCCCTGACCCCGCAGATCGTGGGCGGCTGGAGCCGGGACGAGGACCTGTTCGCCAAGGTGTACCCCTTCGACCTGCGCCCGCAGGGCCACGACATCATCCGTACCTGGCTGTTCTCCTCGGTGGTCCGCGCGGACGCCCTCCAGGACTGCGCGCCATGGAAGCACGCAGCCATCTCAGGGTGGATCCTTGACCCGGACCGCAAGAAGATGTCCAAGTCCAAGGGCAATGTGGTGGTCCCCACGGACGTACTGAACGAGTACGGCTCCGACGCCGTGCGGTACTGGGCGGCCTCGGCACGCCTGGGCGCCGACACGGCCTACGAAATTGCGCAGATGAAGATCGGCCGCCGCCTGGCCATCAAGCTGCTGAACGCCTCCAAGTTCGTGCTGAACCTCGGCGCCACGGAGAACTCAGTGCTGTCGGCGGACCTGACGGTCCTGGCAAATCCCCTTGACCGCGCCCTGCTGGCCCAGTTGGCCGACGTCGTGGCGCTCTCCACCAAGGCGTTCGACAACTACGACTACGCCCGCGCACTGCAGCTCACGGAGTCCTTCTTCTGGCAGTTCACCGACGACTACGTGGAGCTCATCAAGGACCGCGCGTACGGTGCCGCGGGCGAGGCCGAACAGGCCTCGGTGCTGGCCGCACTGGCCACCACGCTGGACACCCTGCTGCGGCTGTTTGCCCCGTTCCTGCCGTTCGCCACCGAGGAGGTCTGGAGCTGGTGGCGCAGCGGGTCCGTACACCGCGCCGCATGGCCGGAGGCATTGGAGATTCCCGGCGGCGACACCACCATGCTCGCCACGGTGGGCGTGGCACTCAGCGGTGTGCGCAAGGCCAAGTCCGAAGCCAAGGTCAAGCAGCGCACCGAAGTGCTCTCTGCGACCATTGCTGCCCCGGAGGCACTGGCCGCACAGCTGCAGGCGGGCCTGGCTGATTTGAAGGCTGCGTCCAACGCCCGGGACATCTCCGTCGAGGTGGGCGACGGGGAACTCACCGTCACCGACGTTGCCCTGGCGCCCACTGACGAGCCTGCGAAGGCCTGATACCGGCACGGTTCAAGCCTGGGCGTGTTCCGGGCAAAGGGGAAGCCCCATCAGCGTTTTGCCGTTGGTGGGGCTTCGACTTTTTCGGCCATCCGGTGACGTGCTCTGATGGTCTGGCAGGATCCGCTGACTTTCAGGTCTTACTACCCCGTCACTGGTAGCTTGCAGTCGACTTTGCCGATGGCTGCGTCGAGATACACATCACTGAATCTTTGGTTCCTGCGTCCCCTTCTTTCGAAGTGGTAGGAACCATTGTTCTCCTCCGCAGGTCCACGTGCAAGGGCCCCGGAAAAACTACAATCAGGTAGTTTTCCCAGGGCCCTTGCGGAGCGGCTGCGCGCCGCGTTCAGCGGTCCGGCCGGAAGCTCAGTCGAACTCGGGGCTTTCCGTACGGCTGCGCTTCAGTTCGAAAAAATGCGGATATGCGGCGATGGTTGTGGTGGCGTCCCAGATCCTGCCGGCGTCTTCTCCACGGGGGATGCGGGTCAGGACCGGTCCGAAGAACGCTGTTCCGTTGAAGGCAACCACGGGGGTTCCCACATCCTGGCCCACCAGGGAAATGCCTTCCTCGTGGCTCGCCCGCAGCTGCTGGTCGTAGGCGTCCGTCGCAGCGGCATCCGCGAGGGAAGCGGGGAGGCCGCACTCTGCAAGCGCCTTGGCGATGACCTGGGTCCGATCCTTCTCGCCCTGGTTGTGGATCAAGGTTCCCATGGAGTCATAGAGCGGCTTGATGACCTGCGGCCCGTGTTCTTCGCTGGCCGCGATGATCACCCGGACCATGCCCCACGCGTTGTCCATGGATTCGCGGTAGCCGGGTTCCAGGTCGCGCCCTTCGTTCAGGACGGCAAGGCTCATCACGTGCCATTCCGTCTCGATGTCCCGGACAGCTTCCACTTCCCCGATCCAGCGGGACGTGACCCACGCGAACGGGCAGAGGGGGTCGAACCAGAAATCGGCTTTGTTTTTTGCAGGGGAAGTCACAGAGGTCCTCTCGGTCAGGCAGACTTGCGGCGCTTGGCCACGTGCGGCACCATGGTGGGCTCGGCCCCGCGAAGCACCACATCTTCGGTGATCACCACGCTGGCCACGTCCTCACGGCTGGGAAGATCGAACATTACGGGGAGCAGGACTTCTTCCAGGATTGCGCGCAGGCCACGGGCTCCGGTGCCCCGTTCCAGCGCCTGGTCGGCGATGGCTTCCAGGGCGGTGTCGTCGAAGACCAGCTCCACGCCGTCGATCTGGAACATCTTCTGGTACTGCTTCACCAGGGCGTTCTTGGGGGTGGACAGGATCTGGATCAGGGCATCGCGGTCCAGGTTGGACACGGTGGTGATGACCGGGAGCCTGCCGATAAATTCCGGGATCAGGCCGAACTTCAGCAGGTCCTCCGGCATGACCTCACCGTAGGAGTCCACCTTCTTGCTTGCCTCATTCAGTGGGGCACCGAAACCAATGCCCTTGCGGCCGGAGCGGGAGCCAATGATCTCTTCCAGGCCCGCGAAGGCACCGGCCACGATGAACAGGACGTTCGTGGTGTCGATCTGGATGAATTCCTGGTGCGGGTGCTTGCGTCCGCCCTGCGGCGGTACCGAGGCAACCGTCCCTTCCAGGATCTTCAGGAGGGCCTGCTGGACACCTTCGCCGGAGACGTCACGGGTAATGGAGGGGTTCTCGCTTTTGCGGGAGATCTTGTCGATCTCATCGATGTAGATGATGCCCTGTTCGGCCTTCTTGACGTCGTAGTCAGCGGCCTGGATGAGCTTGAGGAGGATGTTTTCCACGTCCTCGCCCACATAGCCAGCCTCCGTCAGGGCGGTGGCATCAGCGACGGCGAACGGCACGTTCAGGCGGCGGGCAAGGGTCTGGGCGAGGTAGGTCTTGCCGCAGCCGGTGGGACCGATGAGGAGGATGTTCGACTTGGCGATCTCGACGTCGTCGTGGTGCCCGCCGTCCCCCAGGTTCCCGGACTTGGGCGCGTGGCCCGCCTGAATGCGCTTGTAGTGGTTGTAGACCGCGACGGCGAGGGAGCGCTTGGCAGGCTCCTGGCCGATGACATATTCCTGCAGGAAGTCGAAGATTTCACGCGGCTTGGGCAGTTCGAAACTGCCGAGGTCAGCGACCTCCGCGAGCTCCTCTTCGATGATTTCGTTGCACAACTCGATGCACTCATCGCAGATGTAGACACCGGGGCCGGCAATGAGCTTGCGCACCTGCTTCTGGCTCTTTCCGCAGAAAGAGCACTTCAGCAGATCCGTGCTCTCGCCAATCCGAGCCATATATGAACCCCTTAGTATCCTGCTGCCAGGCAGCGCTGCACCATTGCTGAAATCTTTCCCGGCCGGCACGGCCCGGTTTGTGACAACATCCACTCTAGGTCACATTCGGCCCGGAGGGTGGAAGGAAAAGGCCGGTGCGGCCAAATGAACTGGCCGCACCGGCTTTTGGTACTGCTTAGCGCGTGATCGCCTGGGGCTTGATCTTGCGGGAATCAAGAACCTGGTCGATGAGGCCGTAAGCCTGGGCCTCGTCGGCGGTGAGGATCTTGTCGCGCTCGATGTCGTTGTTGACCTGCTCCGACGTGCGGCCGGAGTGCTGGGCCAGGGTGTCCTCGAGCCAGGAGCGCATGCGCATGACCTCTGCAGCCTGGATTTCCAGGTCGGAGGCCTGGCCGCCCTGGCCGCCGGACAGCGCCGGCTGGTGGATCAGCACGCGGGCGTTGGGCAGGGCCAGGCGTTTGCCGGGGGTGCCGGCTGCCAGCAGGACGGCGGCCGCGCTGGCTGCCTGGCCCAGGCAGACCGTCTGGATCTCCGGACGGATGTACTGCATGGTGTCGTAGATCGCCGTCATGGCCGTGAACGAACCGCCGGGCGAGTTGATGTACAGCGTAATGTCGCGGTCCGGGTCAGTGGACTCCAGGACCAGCAGCTGGGCCATGATGTCGTCAGCGGAGGCGTCGTCCACCTGCACGCCGAGGAAGATGATGCGGTCCTCGAAGAGCTTGGTGTACGGGTCCTGGCGCTTGAAGCCGTAGGGGGTGCGTTCCTCGAACTGCGGCAGGACGTAGCGGCTGGACGGAAGATTGCCGGCTGACCACCCGAAGTTGTAGTTCATTGTGTTTGCTCCTGATCGAAAGGGGTTCTGGATGCCGGTTAGTTCTGGGAGGCTGATTCGCCGGAGCCGTTGGACGTTCCGCCGCCGCCTGAGACGGATCCCGCGTGCGCGGCGATCTTGTCGAAGAAACCGTATTCGAGGGCTTCTGTGGCGGTGAACCACTTGTCGCGGTCGTTGTCCTTGAGGATGGTTTCAACGGTCTGGCCGGTCTGTTCGGCGGTGAGTTCCGCCATGACCTTTTTCATGTGCAGGATGAGTTCAGCCTGGATCTTGATATCCGAGGCGGTGCCGCCAATGCCGCCGGAGGGCTGGTGCATCAGCACGCGGGCGTTGGGGGTGGCGTAGCGCTTGCCCTTGGTGCCGGAGGAGAGCAGGAACTGCCCCATGGACGCGGCCAGGCCGGTGGCGACGGTGACGACGTCGTTGGGGATGAACTGCATGGTGTCATAGATGGCCATGCCCGCCGTGACGGAGCCGCCGGGCGAGTTGATGTAGAGGTAGATGTCCTTCTCGGGGTTCTCGGCCGAGAGCAGGAGCAGCTGCGAGCAGATCGCGTTGGCGTTGTCGTCACGCACCTCCGAGCCCAGCCAGATGATCCGCTCCTTGAGAAGGCGGTTGTAAATGTAGTTGTCCTGGGCTGCAGGATCGACGGTCGCCATCCGGGGGGCCTCTGAGTGCTGTGACATGTTTACTTACCTCTCACTGGTGACGGTGACATCACTGAAAATCACTACTTGGACACTAACCGGTTTCACGGGTGTTTTGTTCGCGCACCGACGGCTGTTCGCTGACGGCGCACGATCATCGAACCGGAAGCGGACAACTTCCGCTCCAACGCGAACGGCCCCCGGATCCAGGGGATCCAGGGGCCGTTGCTGCGGTTCAGTAAGGACTATGCCTTGGCGTCTTCGGCGTCGACAACCTCTGCCTCGGCGGCTTCGGTTGCGTCAGCGTCGGCTGCTTCCGCGGCGGGTGCTTCCTCGCCGGCGGGGCGGACGAAGTCGCTCAGGTCAACAGCCTTGCCGTCGGTGTCGGTCACGGTGGCCTGGCCCAGGACGACGGCCAGTGCCTTGCGGCGGCGGACCTCGGAAACCATCATGGGGACCTGGCCGCTCTGATCGATGATCTGGGCGAACTGGTTCGGGTCCATGCCGTACTGGCTGGCCGTGGTGACGATGTAGTCGATCAGCTCGTTCTGGCTGACGTTGACTTCTTCCTTCTCCGCGATGGCGTCGAGGATGATCTCGTTCTGGAAGGCGCGGGCCGTGTTGGCGCGGACCTCTTCGCGGTGCTCCTCGGTGTCGTGCTCGCCGTCGCCGTGGCCGTTGCCCTCCTGGAAGTGGGCTTCGAGCTGCTCTTCGACGACGGAGTCCGGAACGGGAACCTCGACGAGTTCCACCAGCTTGTCCAGGACCTTGTCGCGGGCTTCAACGCCCTGCTCCACGATCTTGGATTCAGCGGCCTGCTTGGCCAGGTCTTCGCGGAGTTCGGCGAGGGTGTCGAACTCGGAGGCCAGCTGGGCGAAGTCGTCGTTCGCTTCGGGCAGTTCGCGTTCCTTGACGGCCTTCACCACAACCTTGACCTGGGCGGCTTCGCCGGCGTGGTCGCCACCAACCAGGGTGGTGTCGAAGATGGCGTCCTCGTCGGCGCTGAGGCCGGTCACGGCTTCGTCCATGCCCTCAAGCATGGTGCCGGCGCCAACCTGGTAGGACAGGCCGGCAGCGGAGTCGACCTCTTCGCCGTCGATCGTGGCGGTGATGTCGATGGTGAGGAAGTCACCATCGGCGGCGGGACGGTCAACGGACTTCAGGGTGCCGAAGCGTCCGCGGAGTTCGTCCAGGGCCTTGTCCACGTCGGCGTCGGAGGATTCCGCAGCTGCAACCTGGACCTCGATGCCGGCGTAGTCCGGGAGTTCGATTTCGGGGCGGACGTCAACCTCGGCAGCGAACTTCAGGCCACCGTCGGTAGCGGAGGGATCGGGGACCTCGGTGATCTCCACCTCGGGACGGCTCAGCGGGCGGATGCCGGATTCCTGCACGGCAGCCTGGTACCAGCCATTGAGGCCGTCGTTGATCGCGGTTTCCAGGACGTAGCCACGGCCGACGCGCTGGTCGATCAGCTTGGCGGGAACCTTGCCCTTGCGGAACCCGGGGACCTGGATCTGCGACGCAACAGTCTTGTAGGCCGAGTCGATGCTGGGCTTCAGTTCCTCAAAGGGGACCTCAACATTGAGCTTGACCCGCGTGGGGGTGAGGTTCTCGACAGCGCTCTTCACGGTCTAAGTACTCCTGGGTTGTGGGATGGGGTTTTCTGCAAACGCAATGTGTGTCCAGGCCTGCTGGTCCTGGCCGCAGAGTCGGGGTGACAGGATTTGAACCTGCGACTTCCTGCTCCCAAAGCAGGCGCTCTAGCCAAGCTGAGCTACACCCCGTAAGTGCACAGGCAAGTCTACGGTGATACGCGCCGTGATTGCACATTTGACACGTAGGCCATGGATTAGGTTTAGTTGTATCCGGCTTGAACAGCCAGCCCGGAGTTTCCGCTGATAAACGGATCTTCCTTCGGGGACGTAGCTTAATGGTAAAGCCTCAGTCTTCCAAACTGATTACGCGGGTTCGATTCCCGTCGTCCCCTCCAGGACAACAAAAAAGGCCCCTCAGCTTGAGGGGCCTTTTTTGTCTGTCAGCCTAGGCCTGCGGTTGCTGGCAGAACGGGCACCAGTAGAGGTTCCGGCCGGCGAGGTCGGCCATGAGCACGATGGTGCGGCATACCCTGCAGGGCAGCCCGTGCCGTTTGTAGACGTAGTGGACGTCGTCGCGGCGCGGGAAACGGGCACTCTTGGCCGGCACCGGCTTCCCGGACGCGGCAGCCTTGGCGGCCGTGGTGCCACTGAGCGTCCAATACTTTGGCGGGGTGGTGATGATCCGGCCGTCCGCCAAGCCGTCGTTCATCACAGCAACAATGTCGCGCCACAGCTTCCGGGCATCACTGTCCGGAAGTGCGCTGCCCGGCAGCAACGGATCGAGCCGGCGGCGGAACAGGACCTCGGCGCGGTAGACATTCCCAACGCCGGCAATCACCTTCTGGTCCATGAGCAGCGCTGCCAGCGGCGTCTTCCGGGCCCGGATGTTGGCGGCGAACCGGCCGGCATCCCCGCGAAGGTTGCGCAGCGGATCAGGTCCCAGCCGGGCAAGGACGGCGTCCACCTCCGCGGCAGTAATGGTCTCGCAGGTGGTGGCCCCGCGAAGGTCCGCCCAGCCGTGGCTGCCTGCCAGCCGGACGCGCACGGCCCCGACGGGTGCCGGCGGACCCGCATAGGGCGTCCCGGCGTCGACGTCGCCGTCGGCGGACGTTTCCTGCTCCCCTACGCGCCGGGGAGCACCAATGCTGGACGCCCCGGCGAACGTGCTGTCACCCCCGAAGCTCCAGGCCCCATAGAGGCCAAGGTGCACATGCAGCACCAGCGCGTTGTCGAAGTGGAGGAACAGGTGCTTGCCGTGCGCCTCGGCGGCGACCATGGTGTGGCCGTCCAGCAGCGCCGCTCCCCCGGTGAACCGGCCCTGGGGACTGGACACAGCCAGCGCCTCGCCGGTGAACACATCGCCGAACTGGCGTGCGAGCCTGCGGACAGAATGGCCTTCGGGCACTACTCGATGACCTCGCCGGTTGCTTCAAAAAGGGCGATCTTTTCAATCCTGCGGATGTGGCGTTCATCGTTGCTGAAGGGTTCGGCCAGGAATGCCTCCACCAGCTCGGTGGCCTCTTCCACCGTGTGCTGGCGTCCGCCCAGTGCCACCACGTTGGCGTCATTGTGTTCGCGGGCGAGTGTTGCCGTGGAGAGGTTCCAGGCCAGGGCGGCGCGGATCCCCCGCACCTTGTTGGCGGCAATCTGTTCGCCGTTGCCGGACCCGCCCAGCACGATGCCCAGGGCGTGGACGCCGGCCTCCCGGTCCGCGACGACAGCGAGGGCGGCGTTGATGCAGAACGAGGGGTAGTCGTCTTGGGCGTCGTAGACCTTGGGCCCGTGGTCCACCACCTCGTACCCCTTCCCGGTCAGGTGGGACACCAGGTGGGCGCTGAGTTCCATGCCGGCGTGGTCGGTGGCGATGTGGACCCGCGGGAAGGCAGGGGTAGTGGTCACGTGCTAAGTCCGTTCGGTTGTGGGAGCTGGCGGCCACCGGGCTTGGGGCCGGAACGACACGGATAAGGATACTAGGGCGGCCCGGGGTCCGGGCTTCGGCCCTCCGCCGGGGGCTGGGGGTTGCTGCCGCGCCTGGCCCTGGCGGCTACTCGGGTGAGCACGTCGGCAAGCCGCGCGGCCGAGGCCTGGCTGCCGCCGCTGATGGCGAGGCGGCCCCCGTCGGTCCTGCTGACGACGACGGCGGGCCCGCTGCTGACGAGCATCGCTGCGGTTCCCTGGTGGTGGCGGTAGCCCCACCCGCCATAGTCGGCGGCCTTCACGTCGGCGGCGCTGGCCGCGGAAATGGCACCGGCGGGCACGTCCATGACGGGCACCACCCCGGCCAGCAGGACCCTCAACCCGCGCCGGTCCGCGCTGACGCGAGCGAACAGGAAACCGGCGCCAACGATGGCCAGGGCCACGAGGAGGATCCCGAGCCAGGGCACCACGACGGCAAGGAGTGCGGCCGGAAACAGGAACGCTATGCCGATCATGACGAACACCGAACTCCGGGCGTGGACCCAGAGCCTGATGGTGTCCCGGGCAAGGTCGGGGTCCAGCTCCGTCACGATGGCGGACCGGAGCGCGCGGTCGTCATCCGGCGACCATTGCCGGTCGGCTTTGTACACCATGGCCATGGTCACGCCGAGCGATACCGCGGCGCCGCTGCCGAGGGCCAGGACGGTCATGTCCACGTGCGACTGCCGGGCGTCGGCCAGTCCGGTCTGGCCGATCAGGCCCGCGGCGAGGACGGAGGTGATGAACAGGCTGAGGAAGAAACCGATGCCCATCATGATCCGGCGCATCAGGACGGGCCTGCCCAACGGCGCCGCCTGGAGCAGGACCAGCCAGCCGGTCAGGACGATCCCCGCTGCGCCGCCGCCCACGTAGGCCCAGAACGGGGCGAAGGCGGCACCGCCGTCGTTCGTCCAAAGAATCGCGAGCGGCTCCGGAAGGTCCGGGCGCAGCAGCGACGCGCAGTAAACGAAGGCGGCGGCCAGGAGAACGGGAAACCCGACAGCGAATCGCAGGGCCTTGACGTCCACCAAATCCAGCAGCTTTCCCATGCTTTTAACGCTACCCCTGTGGCTGCCCGGCGTGGCGGCCGGCCGGCTCCGGCCCGGCTGTGAGCTGCGCAACTTGCCAAGGCCGCGAGGGATGAAAGAATGCATCACAGTGCCGGAACCGGGACCACCGGCCGGCAGCCGCAACTTCTCTGGAGGCCCCCTTTTGCCAGGCATGAACCTGACGCGCGCCGAAGCCCGTGAGCGCGCCGAGCTGATTACCGTCGAGTCCTACGATGTCAGCCTGGACCTGACCCGCGGCGAAGACGTTTTCGGCAGCACCACCACCGTGAAGTTCACGGCATCGCCCGGATCTGCCACCTTCATCGACGCCGTCACCCGGACCGTGCACAGCGTGAGCCTGAACGGCCGCGCCCTTGATCCAGCGGCGGTGGCCGACGGCGTGCGGATCCAGCTGCCGGACCTCGCCGAGGACAACGAGCTGACGGTCGTGGCCGACATGCCCTACATGAACACGGGGGAAGGACTGCACCGGTTCGTGGATCCGGTGGACGGCGAGGTCTACCTGTATACGCAGTTCGAGGTTCCGGATTCCCGCAGGATGTTCTCCGTCTTTGAGCAGCCGGACCTGAAGGCCACCTTCGCCTTCACCGTAACGGCGCCTTCCCACTGGGATGTCATTTCCAACTCGCCCACTCCTGAACCGGCGCCGGCGCTGCCCGCCGGAGACGGTTCCGCCAGGTCTGTGTGGACCTTCGAGCCCACACCCCGGCTGTCCTCCTATGTCACGGCCCTGATCGCGGGGCCGTACCAGTCCGTCCGCAGCGAGGTCACCAGCTCGGACGGCCGGGTCATCCCGCTGGGCGTGTTCGCCCGCAAGTCCCTGATGCAGTATCTCGATGCGGACAACATCTTCGAGCTGACGCGCCAGGGGTTCGGGTTCTTTGAGGCGCAATTCGGCTGCCCGTACCCGTTCGCGAAGTACGACCAGCTGTTCGTTCCGGAATTCAACGCCGGCGCCATGGAGAACGCCGGGGCCGTGACCATCCTGGAAGGCTACGTCTTCCGCAGCAAGGTCACCGGCGCCCAGATCGAACGGCGTGCCATCACCGTGCTCCACGAACTGGCGCATATGTGGTTCGGCGACCTGGTAACCATGCGCTGGTGGAACGACCTGTGGCTTAATGAATCCTTCGCCGAGTACATGTCGCACCTGGCGGCGGTGGAGGCCACGTCCTTCACCAGCGCGTGGACCACCTTTGCCTCCGTGGAGAAGTCCTGGGCCTACCGGCAGGACCAGCTGCCCACCACGCACCCCATTTTCGCGGAGATCAACGACCTGCAGGACGTGGAGGTCAACTTCGACGGCATCACCTACGCCAAGGGCGCCTCGGTCCTGCGGCAGCTGGTGGCCTGGGTTGGACCTGAGCAGTTCATGGCCGGTGTCCGGGAGTACTTCGCCAAGCACTCCTGGCACAACACGGAGCTGCAGGATCTGCTGGTTGAGCTGGAAAAGGCCAGCGGCCGTGACCTGGACCGCTGGGGCCAGCAGTGGCTGGAGACCGCGGGCGTGAACACGCTTGCGCCCGAGCTGGACGTGGACGCCGACGGGACACTGCGCTCTTTCGCCATCCTGCAGTCCGCTGTTCCGGAGTGGCCCACCATCCGTCCGCACCGCCTGGCCGTCGGGTTCTACAACCTGGACGACGCCGGCAAGCTCACCCGGGTGCACCGCGAGGAGCTGGATGTCGACGGCGAACGCACCGAGGTGCCGGCGCTGGCCGGCCTGGCGCAGCCGGACCTGATCCTCATCAACGACGACGACCTTGCCTACGCGAAGGTGCGCCTCGATCCTAAGTCCCTGGCGACTGCCACCGCGCACCTGAAGGATTTCGGTGAGAGCCTGCCAAGGACACTCGTCTGGAACTCCGCGTGGGACGCTGCCCGCGACGGCGAGTCCCCGGCACGGACGTACGTGGATTTGATCCTTAGCAACGTCGGCGCGGAGACGGATTCCTCGGTGATCCTGGTCCAGCTCCGGCAGCTGGCCACCACCCTGAACTTCTACGTGGCCGAGGAACACCGCGAAGCCACCGCGGTCGCCGCCGTGGACCGGTTGTGGGAGCTGGCATCGACCGTGCCGGCCGGCTCCGACGGCCAGCTGCAGTTCATCAAGTCCTTCGCACTCCTGGCCCGCAGCAGCGGGCAGCTGGACCGGGTGGCGGCCCTGCTGGACGGGACGGTGGTGCTGGAGGGCCTGGTTGTTGACCAGGACCTCCGCTGGGAGCTGGTGGCCTCGCTGGTTTCCGGCGGCCGGATGGGGCAGGACGGCATCGACGCCGAACTGGAGCGGGACAACACCTCCAGCGGCCAGAACGCCGCCGCCCTGGCCCAGGCCGCCATTCCCACCCCCGAGGCGAAGGCCGCAGCCTGGGAATCCATCGTGGTCAAGGGAGAGCTGTCCAACGCGCTGCAGGGATCGGCGGTGGCCGGCTTCATGCGGGTGCTGGACCGTTCGCTGCTGGAGCCGTACGCCGAAAAGTACTTCGCGGCCGTGCCGGCCATCTCGGCAACGCGCACCCACGCACTCGCCCAGCAAATCGTCGTCGGCCTCTACCCGTCACTGCTGACCACGCAGGCAACCATCGACCGCACGGACACCTTCCTGGCGTCCCTGCCGGCCGAGAGCGCTGCGCTGCGGCGGATGATGCTGGAGAACCGTGACGGCGTGGCCCGCGCCCTGCGTGCCCGTGCCGCCGATGTCTTGCCGGAGGGCAGCCAGAAGTGAACCTGCACGAGCACCGGTACGCGCTGACGGTCCAGTGGACCGGCAACCTGGGGGCGGGGACGTCGTCCTACCGGGGCTACTCCCGGGACCACGACGTCACCATTCCCGGCCTGCCGGTCCTGAAAGGCTCGGCCGATCCCACGTTCCACGGCGACCGCGGCCGCTACAACCCCGAGCAGCTCCTCCTGGCTGCTCTGGCGCAGTGCCACATGCTGTCCTACCTGCACGTGACGGTGAAGCACGGCGTGGTGGTCACGGACTACCGGGATGAGGCCACCGGGCTGATGCGGCTGAACCGGGATGGCAGCGGTCAGTTCGAGCGGGTGCTCCTGAACCCGCACGTGACGGTGGCGGACCAGGCACAGGCGGAACTGGCGGCATCGCTGCACCGCGAGGCCAACCAGGTCTGCTTTATTGCCCGGAGCGTGAACTTCCCGGTAGAGCACCAGCCAGTCACCACGGCCGCCTAGCCATCCCCGCCCTGCCTTACCCGCCCTGGAGCAGCTTGAGGAGCCGTTGCTCCGTGGCGGGTGACAGGCCGGCCTTCCGGGGCCGGTCCAGTCCCCTGGCGCGTTCATCTGCCAGGGTGTCGGCCAGGGTTTCCTGCCAGGGCCGCAGCACCATGCCCGCCGCTTTGGCTGCCTGGTTGCTGCGGGCCATGAATCCCTCGTGGCGGGGCGGCAGCCAGAGCGGAAGGGAATCGGGCCCGGACCAATAGTTGACGCCCTGCTCCACCAGCCAGTCTTCGTTGGCAGGGATGGTGGTGGCGCTGGACCCGGACTCCTCGCGGCAGGAATCGAGGAGGTGGGTGAAGGGCACCGGATCACCTGTTGCGTTCAGCGGGCCCGTGGTTCCCTGTTCGGCTGCGCGCAGGATCCAGGCCGCCAGGTCCCGGACGTCTATGACCTGCGTGGGCTCCGGGCCGATATCCGGGACAAGCACCGGCGCCGGGGACCGCTCGAAGCGGCCAGGCCAGTAGCCGTAGCGGTCGGTGGGGTCCCCGGGGCCGCTGACCAGGCCGGCGCGGCACAGGTGGGCCGCGCCGTTCGTGGCCTCCAGGGTGGCCTCCTCAATGGCCGCCTTGGATTCGCCATAGTTTTCCGGGCTGAAGGGAACCCCTGCCGGCAGGGGCGGCAGCAGCGGGGCGTCCTCCGCCGCACCGGGCGTGGCGTGCTCTGCGTAGGCCGAGCTGCTGGAAACAAAGGTCCAGTGCCCGGCCCTGCCGGCCAGGGAGGCAAGGGCCTCCCGCGCGGGTTGGGGATCCCTCGCAACCTCGATCACGGCGTCCCATTCGCCCGTCAGCCCGGCGTAGGCCACGGTCCCGTTTGACCGGTCGGCTTTGACCCAGTCCGCGCCGGGAGGGGGCTCAGCCGCGGTTCCCCGCGCGAGGCAGGTGACAGCGTGCCCGGCCGCCAGTGCCTGGGCCGCGATGGTGCTGGAGAGGGAGGCCGTTCCGCCGAGGACGAGGATGCGCATTGGTCCACGCTACGGCGCTAGGGTTGAAAGAGAACAGAGCAATATCCCAAGGAGCTATTTCCACCCATGGTCAGCATGTTGTCCATCCTTCCCCCCGCCAGCCAGCCGAGCGGCGTGAGCGTCCCCGGCATCGCCATCAGCCTTGGCGTTGGCGTAACCGTTTGGCTCGTGGCCACGTTCATCATTTCCCGCATCACCAAGCGGGTGGCGTCCGGGAGCAACTTCTTCAAGAAGCCCACGTTCAGATGGGCAGCTCCTGCCTTCCGTGCCCTCGACCACGAACGCCGTGTCCAGCGTGCCGAAACCATCGGGTCGCTGCTTAACAGCGTGGTGGGCGTGCTGGTGGTGATCATTACCGGCATGTACGTGCTGCAGAACCTGGACATCAATATCGCCCCGCTGCTGACCAGTGTGGGTATCCTCGGTGTCGCCATCGGTTTTGGCGCCCAGCAGTTGATCCGCGACTTCCTGGCCGGCATCTTCATCACCATTGAAGACCAGTACGGGATCGGTGACGTGATCGAAACCAGTGAAGTGGTGGGTGTGGTGGAGTCCATGGGGCTGCGGATCACGCGGGTACGCTCCGACGACGGCGCCATCTGGTACCTGCGCAACGGCGAGATCCTGCGCGTGGGCAACCGGTCGCAAGGGCGGTACGTTCCACTGCACGAGTCCGACGACGGCACCACCGACCAGGGCTCGGTGCACGTCGAGGCCAAGAAGACCGACCAGAAAGCCGGGGACTAGCATGTCGCTTCCCATTGAGCCACGCCCGGGGCAGCGGCCCCAGTTGATGCAGAACGATCCGTTCAGCAAGCCGGACTACACCGACAGCTTCTATGACGCCGTGGGCGGCCACGACACCTTCGTGAAGCTCATCGACGTCTTCTACGACGGCGTGGCCGGCGATCCCGTGCTGCGCCCGATGTATCCGGAAGAGGACCTGGCCCCGGCGAAGCGCCGCTTCCTGATGTTCCTGGAACAGTACTGGGGCGGACCCACCACCTACAGCGAAGAGCGCGGGCACCCGCGCCTGCGCATGCGGCACATGCCCTTCAAAGTCACGCCGGAAGCCAAAGACCGGTGGCTGTTCCACATGCGCACTGCAGTGGATGCCCTGGAGCTGCCGCCGCTGTATGAGGGGACGTTGTGGGACTACATGGAGCGCGCTGCGCTGTCCATGATCAACAGCCCCGCGGGTTCCTGATCCGCTCTCCGGCCTGCCTCGCCTGACCTAGGGCAGGCCGCTGCCGGTCCGGGCGAGGACGTGGCCGCGGGGCCCTGACAACCGGAACCAGCGCCCGTTCCGGTAGAGCTTTTGGTCGCCGTCCCCCAGGAAGCCCAGCGCAAAGGCCGCGAAGGCAGCGCCGGCGGGCAGGCCGGCGTCGTCCAGTGCCCGTCCCCACACCGAGGCCCGCGCATTGTTCACGATCAGCGCTCCCGGCTTGTCCGGCACAATGCCCGCCACTTCGGCGATGCCCGCCTCGGCGGCCGCCCGCAACCGGTCATCACTGACGGACCCCAGCATCTCCCACCCGCCCCGGGGGGCGCCAACGCCGGTCCAGGACTCGGTGAGGGTGGTGGGTGGAACCGGCAACTCGACGTCGCCCTCCCCCGCCCGCGCCAGCCGGTCCAGGACGGACGACAACGCCACCGTGACATCGGTTCCGGACGGTTCTGCCAGTGCCATGGTCCGCAGGCCCAGGATGGTGGGGGTCCCTTCGCCCAGGAGCCGGGGCCGCAGGACGCACACATATGCGGCCAGGACGGAGCCGGCGGCCTGAAGCCGGATGGCGCCGTCGTCAATGGCCTTGGCCCGGGTGGCGAAAGTTTTCAGGTCGGCAAGGTCCCGCGGATCGGCGAAACGGAAGGAAGAGGTAAGAAGATCAGACACATCCAGAACACTACCGGCTGCGTCCCGGTTGAGTGGTTTGCGGGCCGCCGTCTAGAGTCGGACCATGACTGAAGCCGAAGCCGGATTGCTGGCGCCACCAGGGGGCGACCCCACCTCATCGCTGATCGAACTGCTGGACCTTGGTGAGCTGGAGGGAGCCCGGACGGATGAGGATATTTTCCTTGGCCCCTCGCAGCGGCAGCCGCACCACAGGGTGTTTGGCGGCCAGGTGCTGGCACAGTCACTCGTAGCGTCGATCCGGACCGTGGATCCCCAAAGGTTTGTCCACTCCATGCACGGTTATTTCCTGCGGCCCGGGGATGCCAACAAGCCCATTACGTTTGGCGTGCAGCGGCTGCGGGACGGCAGGTCGTTTTCAGCCAGGCGGGTGCACGCGTACCAGGACGGCGTGCCCATCCTTTCGATGATTGCCTCGTTCCAGGGTGAGGACGAAGGAATCGAACACTCCTCAGTGATGCCGGAAGGAATCCCGGACCCTGAATCGCTGCCCAGCACGGCGGACCTGCTGGGCAGGTTCGACCACCCGGTGGCACGGCACTGGGCGTACGAGCGGCCCTTCGACATCAGGCATGTGGACCCCGCACTCTACGTTTCCGCATCAGGGCCCCGCGAAGCCCGCAACGCCGTCTGGATGAAGACGTTCGGTCCGATGCCGGACGACTCCAACCTGCACCGTGCCGCGCTGGCCTACGCCAGCGATTACACCCTGCTTGAATCCGTTCTCCGGCGCCATGGGCTGAGCTGGATCACCCCTGGCATGAACGTCGCCAGCCTGGACCACGCGATGTGGTGGCACCGGCCCGCCCGGGTCGATGAGTGGCTGCTCTACGTCCAGGAATCCCCCAGTGCCCACGGTGCACGCGGCCTGGCAACCGGCAAGATCTTCAACCGCGACGGCCAGCATGTGGCGTCCGTTGCGCAGGAGGGGATGGTGCGCATTCCCACCGATCCCCCCGGCGCCTGATACCAACGCGCCCGTCACCGCGCAGGCAGGCTGACCTGGCATGACGAAGGCCGGCACCACGGGAATTCCCGGGGTGCCGGCCTTCGTTGTGAGGTCAGTCTTTAGGCGGTCTTTCCGCGATGTTAGTCGCGGGTCAGGCGCCGGTGGGTGACGCGGTGCGGCTTGGCGGCGTCGGGGCCGAGGCGGTCGACCTTGTTCTCCTCGTAGGATTCGAAGTTGCCCTCGAACCAGTACCACTTGGAGGGGTTCTCCTCGTCACCTTCGTAGGCCAGGATGTGGGTGGCTACCCGGTCCAGGAACCAGCGGTCGTGCGAGACCACCACGGCACAGCCGGGGAACTCGAGCAGCGCGTTTTCCAGGCTGCTGAGGGTTTCGACGTCGAGGTCGTTGGTGGGTTCGTCGAGGAGCAGCAGGTTTCCGCCCTGCTTAAGGGTCAGGGCCAGATTCAGGCGGTTGCGCTCACCGCCGGAGAGGACGCCTGCCTTCTTCTGCTGGTCCGGGCCCTTGAAGCCAAAGGCTGCCACGTAGGCGCGGGACGGCATTTCCACGTTGCCCACCTGGATGAAGTCGAGTCCGTCGGAGACGACTTCCCACAGGGTCTTGTTGGGGTCGATGCCGCCGCGGCTCTGGTCGGCGTAGGAGATCTTGACCGAGTCGCCGATCTTCAGTTCGCCGCCGTCGAGCGGTTCCAGGCCCACGATGGTCTTGAAGAGCGTGGACTTGCCCACACCGTTGGGACCGATGACGCCGACGATGCCGTTGCGCGGCAGGCTGAAGGAGAGTCCGTCGATCAGGACACGGTCCTCGAAGCCCTTCTGGAGGTTCTTGGCCTCCAGGACCAGGCCACCCAGGCGCGGTCCCGGCGGGATCTGGATTTCCTCGAAGTCGAGCTTGCGGGTGCGGTCAGCTTCCGCGGCCATTTCCTCGTACCGGGCCAAGCGGGCCTTCGACTTGGTCTGGCGGCCCTTGGCGTTGGAGCGGACCCATTCGAGTTCCTCGGCAAGGCGCTTGGCCTGCTTGGCGTCCTTCTTGCCCTGGATTTCAAGGCGGGCACGCTTCTTCTCCAGGTAGGTGGAGTAGTTGCCCTCGTAGGGGTACAGGTGG
Organism: Pseudarthrobacter sp. C4D7; assembly: GCF_013359725.1. Lineage (GTDB taxonomy): Bacteria > Actinomycetota > Actinomycetes > Actinomycetales > Micrococcaceae > Arthrobacter. The sequence continues at coordinate 126,865 of NZ_JABFMW010000007.1, forward strand.
CCGCGGTCCACTTCGGCAATCCATTCCGCCACGTGGTCCAGGAAGTACCGGTCGTGGGTGACGGCGAGGACGGCGCCGGGGTAGCTGGAGAGGTGCTGCTCGAGCCACAGGACACTTTCGGCGTCCAGGTGGTTGGTGGGCTCGTCGAGGAGCAGCAGGTCAGGCTTCTGCAGGAGGAGCTTGCACAAAGCCACCCGGCGGCGTTCACCACCGGAAAGGTTGGTGACGTCGGCATCGGCCGGCGGGCAGCGGAGGGCGTCCATGGCCTGCTCCAGCTGGGAGTCGAGGTCCCAGGCGTCAGCGGCGTCGATCGCTTCCTGCAGCTTGCCCATTTCCTCAAGGAGGGTGTCGTAGTCAGCGTCGGGGCTGGCCATTTCCTCGGAGATCTCGTTGAAGCGCTGGATCTTGCCGTAGATCTCGCCCACGCCTTCCTGGACGTTGCCCAGGACCGTCTTTTCTTCATTAAGGGGCGGTTCCTGCAGCAGGATACCAACGCTGTAGCCGGGGCTGAGCCTGGCTTCACCGTTGGAGGGCGTGTCCAGCCCTGCCATGATCTTCAGGATGGTGGACTTACCGGCACCGTTCGGGCCCACAACACCAATCTTGGCGCCCGGGAAGAAGGACATGCTTACGTCATCAAGAATGAGTTTTTCGCCAACGGCCTTACGGGCCTTGGTCATTGTGTAGATAAATTCCGCCATGGTCTCAAATCTAGTGGGTTGGCGGGCATATCTCACATTTTCAGGCGAAAGCCGGCAGGCTCAGGAGCCCACGAAGCACTTGCCGCTGGCGAGGACGGGAAGGACGGTGACGGTTACTGCGCCTTCGCGCACCTGGCCAATGACGCAGTCCTTGCCCTGCAGGACCGCGGCCTCAATGGCATCAGCCTCCAACCCGGTGGGAGTCCGGCTCTGCGAGACCTGAAGCACCGCCGGTGCTATCCCGGCTCCGGTCAAGGCGTCACTGACCTGGGCCGTGGCCGGCTTGGGGGTTCCCGCAGCCAGCGCGGACAGGGTGTCGGTTACCTTCCGCTTGACGCCCTCCGTGGCTGCTGCTTCGGCCTGCGTCTGGGCCCCGGCCGACGTGTTGGCCAGCGGTTCCCCGCCGGAGGCACTGCTTTGCGTGGCAGGACCGGACGACTGGGCCCCCGTTTCCTGCGCGGCGGGCGCTGCCGGGGTTGATGTCGATGACCCTTCACCGGCGCCTTCGACCCGCGGGTTGTCCGCCGCATTACCGACGCTGCAGCCGTTCACGAGGACGGCCAGGACAGCGCACGTCAGCACGGCACCGGCCCGGTTTGACGGCCGGCGATGAGGGATGGGAGGCATGGTGCCATTGTGCCATGCACCAGGACGCTGGGCCTGGATGACCCGATGGCCTGGACCCGGCCCGGCTGCACCACGCGGTGTGGCGGGCGGACGGAAGGAAGCCGGGGGGTGCCTCCATCCGTCCGCCCGGGCTGGGCGGGAACGGATAACAGATCTGCGTTCCCTAGACTTCGGCAAGCTCCCCGGTTTCCAGGTCAAGGGAAGAGAGTTCGCCGTCGTTGTCCTCGATGACCACCGACGCATGTCCATGGTCATCCGGATGCTCGTCCTCACGATCCTCTGGTTCGTCCAGGGCCGGGTCCACCGCAGGGGCATCCTCCGGGGACTGCGGCGTCTCTACGAGGGAAAGCGCCGGCCTGGAAGCTGTCCGGATGAAGTTTGCCGATCCAAAGGAAAGGTCATGACCCACGGCGTCAGCATCGATGATGGTGGAGTGGTAGACCCGGCCTTCCTTTTCCCAGCTGCGGATCTTCAGCTTGCCCACCACAATGACAGGCTGGCCTTTCCGGATGCTGCAGCCAAGGGTCCCTGCCAGGTTGCGGTAGCCCTGCACCGTGAACCAGTTGGTGTGCCCGTCACCCCAGGTTTTGGATTCCCGGTCGAATCGGCGGGTGGTGGAACCGAGCCGGAAGGAGGCCGTTGCCACTCCCCCCGGTGTGGTGGAACTGGTGATCTCGGTGGCAACAAAACCCCGGATGGTAATCGTTTCGCTCATGTCGTTGTCCTGTCTGGATGGTGGCGCCTGGAGCAGGCATGACCAGCATCGCGCCGGACGACGCACGACTGGAGGCACGGGTTGCCGTATGTGGATAACAGACCCTTGACGGCACGTGTGGAGGACCAGTGGGGCCAGGATGACGCCGCCTGCAGCCCGGGCAATGTAAACTTTTTGAGGCGCCGGGCCCACAGGCCTGGCACCGATGCCTCAGTAGCTCAGGGGATAGAGCAGCGGCCTTCTAATCCGCCGGTCGGGGGTTCGATTCCCTCCTGGGGCACCTTGGTGGCTGACGCCCCGGTCTTCGGACCGGGGCGTTGACGCGTCTCCGGTTAGGGCTGCAGACGGTGCGGCGCTTCCACGAGTGAGCGGATCACACTGCCAGCGGCGCCCAGCAACGCGCCAAACTCCCCTACCGCGGACACTGTCACCTGCTCCGACGCATACTTTCCCGGCGCATACTTATGCAGGCTTTCCAGCAAAGGGGCACGCAGCCAAGGCTCGAGGACGGCGAAGTGGCCGCCCAGGACCACCGAATCGATGTCGACCACCCGCGCCGTTGACGCCAGTGCCATTCCCAGGAAATATCCTGCACGTTCAACGGCCGTGACGGCCTGGGGAACCCTGCTCTCCAGCGCCTGCAGGAGGGCGGACATGGTGGCAGAACGGGAGCCCACATCCGGGGCAAGTCCGGCAGCGATAAAAATGGCGTCCTGGCCGGCCACCGTTTCCAGGCATCCGGTACCTCCGCAGGAACAATGGCCGCCATCCGGGTCCACGACAATATGGCCGACTTCCCCGGCATGGCCTCCGGGGCCGGTGAACAGCTCGGAACCGATCACGATTCCGCCACCCACGCCCACTTCACCGGAGACGAAGAGGAAGGTGGAGCCCCGGTCCGCGCGGTGCCGGAGCTCAGCCAGGGCAGCAGCATTGGCTTCGTTGAAGAGTGCCACCCCCAAGGCGGTCCCGGGCAGCAGGGCGTCAAGATCGAGGTCCACGTCCACCCAGCCCAGGTTGGGAGCAGTCAGCACGCGGGCCCTGGCCGGATCCACCAGACCCGGCACCGCGAGTCCGCCGCCCAGGACTTCCACGCCCTGGTCCCTGGCAGCGCTGCGCACTTCTGCCGCCAAGGCTGCGAGCGCTGCCAGCACCGGCTTGTCCATGCTGTTCCGGTTATCGCGTTCCTCCACCTGGCGAAGCAATACGGTGCCGGAGAGGCCAACAACTGCCGCCGAGATGTAGTCGACGTTGATTTCCATCCCCATGACCGAACGGCTGGGACTGAGTTCCAGCCCCACGCCCGGACGGCCACGTCCCTGGGGGTTCAAACCGATTTCGCGGATCACACCGGCGTCCAAAAGGTCCAGGACCAGGCTGGACACGGAGGCTTTGGTCAAACCGGTGGCGCCGGCAACCTGGGCCCGGCTGGGGTGGATACCGGGCGGGAATTCGGCAATGGCGCCCAGGACCAGCGCCAGGTTGCTGCGCCTGACGTCTCCGACGCTTCCGGGGGCCGCCCCTCCGGGCCCCGCCGCTGCAGGCGCCGGCATCACCATCACATAGCTCCTCGGTCGGGCGCTTCCGCCACGTTTGTCCAGCCGTTCCACTGCCGGCCTATTGACCCAACCCTACGTCCGCTCATATAGTTCAGGCAATGAACTAATACTCCGCAACCCGGCGGAACGACCGATCGCAAGGACGCATCATGACTCTTTCCCCCACCCCCGCTGACAAGTTCACCTTCGGGCTCTGGACCGTCGGCTGGACCGGCGCCGACCCCTTCGGCGTGGCCACCCGATCCGCGCTGGACCCGGTGGAGGCTGTCCACCGCCTCGCCGAACTCGGTGCCTACGGCATCACGTTCCACGACAATGACCTCGTCCCCTTTGACGCCTCGGCGTCGGAGCGTGAGCTCATCCTGAAGAACTTCCGCACGGCCCTGGCTGAGACCGGGCTGAAGGTTCCCATGGTCACTACCAACCTCTTCAGCCACCCGGTGTTCAAGGACGGCGGCTTCACCTCCAACGACCGCTCGGTCCGGCGCTTCGCGCTGTCCAAGGTCCTGCGCAACATCGACCTCGCCGCAGAGCTCGGCGCCGAAACGTTCGTGATGTGGGGCGGCCGAGAAGGCAGCGAATACGACGGCTCCAAGGACCTGGCGGCAGCGTTGGACCGCATGAAGGAAGGCGTGGACACCGCGGCCGGCTACATCAAGGACAAGGCTTACAACCTGCGGATTGCCCTGGAGCCGAAGCCAAATGAGCCCCGCGGCGACATCTTCCTGCCCACCGTGGGCCACGGACTGGCCTTCATCGCCCAGCTGGAGCACGGCGACATCGTGGGACTGAACCCGGAAACCGGCCACGAACAGATGGCCGGCCTGAACTTCACCCACGGCATCGCCCAGGCCCTTTGGGCGGGCAAGCTCTTCCACATCGATCTCAACGGCCAGCGCGGCATCAAGTACGACCAGGACCTCGTCTTTGGCCACGGCGACCTCACCAGCGCCTTCTTCACGGTGGACCTGCTGGAGAACGGCTTCCCGGGCGGCGGCCCCAAGTACGACGGCCCCCGCCACTTTGACTACAAGCCTTCCCGCACCGACGGCTACGACGGCGTATGGGAATCCGCCAAGTCCAACATGGCCATGTACCTGCTCCTCAAGGAACGGGCACTGGCCTTCCGCGCGGATCCCCAGGTCCAGGAAGCACTCCAGGCTTCCGGTGTCTTTGAACTTGGCGAGCCCACCCTCGCAGCAGGCGAGAGCACCGCGGACCTGCTGGCTGACGCCGCTTCCTTCGAGGACTTCGACGCCGACAAGGCCGCCGAGCGCTCCTTCGCGTTCGTCCGCCTCAACCAGCTCGCCATCGAGCACCTTCTGGGCGCCCACTAGGCCATGGTGCTCGTCGCAGGCATCGACAGCTCCACCCAGTCATGCAAGGTGGTCATCCGGGACGCTGCCACCGGAGCGCTGGTCCGCCAGGGCCGGGCCCCGCATCCTGACGGCACCGAGGTCCACCCTGACCACTGGTGGACGGCGCTGCAGAAGGCTGCGGCGGACGCCGGCGGGCTGGATGACGTCAGCGCCGTATCTGTGGGGGGCCAGCAGCACGGCATGGTCTGCCTGGACAGCGACGGAGAGGTGATCCGGCCGGCGCTGCTGTGGAACGATACCCGCAGCGCCGGCGCTGCCACGGAACTCATCAACAATGCCGGCGGTGGCGATCCCGCCGCCGGCGCGGAGTACTGGGCACACGCCACCGGCACGGTGCCGGTAGCCTCCCTGACGCTGACCAAGCTGCGCTGGCTGGCCGAAAACGAGCCGGAAAACGCCGCCCGGGTGGCTGCGGTCTGCCTGCCGCATGACTGGCTCACCTGGCGGCTCGCCGGCTACGGGCTTGGCAGCGGCTCTGAGGGGCTGGCCGCGCTGGCCACCGACCGCTCCGACGCATCGGGCACGGGCTACTACTCGACGGCGGACGGCACGTACCTGCCGGATGTCCTCGCAGCGGCGCTCGGCCACGTACCGGTCCTCCCCCGTGTCCTCGGCCCCCTGGAATCAGCAGGAAGGACGCCGGCAGGCAGCCTCCTGGCCGCGGGCGCGGGAGACAACGCGGCGGCCGCGCTGGGCGCCGGGGCCGGTCTGGGCGATGTGGTGATGTCACTGGGCACGTCCGGGACCGTCTTCGCGGTCTCGGATACGCCGGCGGCCGACGCCTCGGGACTGGTGGCGGGCTTTGCGGACGCCGCGGGACACTACCTCCCGCTGGTGTGCACCCTGAATGCCACCCGCATTTTCGATGCCACTGCTGCCCTGCTGGATGTGGACCTGGCGGAGTTCAACCGGCTCGCTTTGTCCGCCGAACCCGGCGCGGGCGGACTCACCCTGGTCCCGTACTTCGATGGGGAAAGGACACCCAACCTGCCGGACGCCACCGGCTCCCTGCACGGCATCACACGTGCCAACTACACCCCTGCCAACCTGGCGCGCGCCGCCGTCGAAGGTGTTGTCTGCTCGCTGGCGGACGGCCTTGCGGCACTACAGGATCAAGGGGTCTCTGTCCGGCGGATCCTGCTGGTGGGCGGCGGCGCCCAGTCAGCAGCCGTGCAGTCAGTGGCGGCGGGCCTGCTGGGAGCGGACGTCACGGTGCCGCAGCCGGGCGAGTACGTGGCCGACGGCGCTGCACGCCAGGCTGCGGCGGCACTTACCGGACGCTTCCCGGCATGGGCGGCAGACGCCGTCGGGCTTCCCCCGGAGAAAGACGACGCCGGCGTCCTGGCGCGGTACCGCAGGTTCGCCTCCCTCTACGCCTAAGGCGGCGACGGGCGGGGACGTGAAAAAGGACCCGGCCCAGGGGTGGGACAACCTCCCCTGGGCCGGGTCCTTTCATGTGGGGCGCAGGCTCCTGCCGTGACGTAGCAGAAGCCCGCGGTCTTGGATCAGGTCAGGCGAACGGCTGGACGAGGTCCGCGTAGCGCTCCTTGACCGTGGCCAGGACGGTAGTGCCGTCCGTGTCCCAGATCTCCTGATTGAAAATCTCCACTTCGATGTCGCCGGTGTACCCGGCGTCGCGCACCCAGGTTCCGATCGTGGCGAAGTCCACCACGCCGTCGCCCATGTAGCCGCGGGAGAGCAGCGGATCGGCGGCGATGGGCATGTTGAAGTCGCACACCTGGTAGGAGGCGATCCGGTTCTCCCGGCCGGCCCGTTGGATCTGCGCCTTCAGTTCCGGGTCCCACCAGACATGGAAGGTGTCGACGGCGACCCCCACCGTGGCTGCGTCAAAAGGCGCGGCGAGGTCAAGGGCCTGCCTCAGCGTCGAGATCAGTGCGCGGTCCGCGGCGTACATGGGGTGCAGCGGTTCCAGGACCAGGCGGACGCCTTGTTCCTGTGCAAACGGGACCAGGTCCGCGAGCCGGTCGGCCACCCGCTGACGGGCTGCCACTACGTCCTTCTCCCCCGGCGCGAGACCGCCGACCACCAGGAACAGTTCCCTGGTGTCCAGCGCCACGGCTTCGAGGATGGCTGCACGGTTGTCGACGAGCGCGCTTGCCTGGCCTTCCGGGTCTGCGGCGGTGAGGAACCCGCCGCGGCAAAGCGAGGAGACACGCAGCCCCGCGTCCTTGATCAGGCGTGCGGCCTTGTCCAGGCCCGCCTCAGCCACCCGGTCACGCCAGGGCCCGATAGCGGGGATCCCTGCGTCCACGCAGCCTTCGACCACCTGGGCGAGGGTCCATTTCTTCGTGGTGGCGCTGTTAATGGACAGGCGGGAGAAGTCACTCATGCTCCCACCCCGTTGATCCGCAGGTAGTCGGACATCCGGAAGGCGGCCAGGGCGGGGTCCTTCAGCAGGCCTGCCTGGTCGGCGAGTTCAAAAGTCCTGGCGAGGTGGCGGACGGACCGGCCGGAATGGAGGCCGCCCACCATCTGGAAGCCCGGTTGTTTGCCGTTGAGCCAGGACATAAAGGCGATGCCGGTCTTGTAGTAGAACGTGGGGGCACTGAAAATATGCTTTCCCAGTTCACGGGTGGAGTCCAGGATTTCGCGCGCTTTCGCGGCGTTTCCTGCATCGTAGTTCTGCAGTGCCACGGAAGCAGCCGGGTAGATCGCAGCAAAGATGCCGAGTAGGGCGTCCGAGTGGTGGGTCCCGTCGCCGTCGATGAGCTCGGGGTAGTTGAAGTCGTCGCCGGTGTAGAGACGGACGCCTTCAGGCAGTGCGGCGCGGAGGGCAACTTCGTGGCTGGCATCGAGCAGGGAGACCTTGACGCCGTCCACTTTGTCCGCGTTGTCCCTGATCAGGCCCAGGAAGGTTTCGGTGGCGGTGGGGACGTCATCGGATCCCCAGTACCCTGCCAGTGCGGGATCGAACATGGTGCCCAGCCAATGCAGGATGACGGGCTGGTCCACTTCCTGCAGGAGGGTGGAATAGACCGCCAGGTAGTCCTCGGGGCCGCGGGCCGCCTTGGCGAGGGCCCGGGAGGCCATGATGATGACTTTGGGGCCTGCCTCGGCAATGACGGCGATCTGTTCACGGTAGGCCTCAAGGACAGCTTTGAGGCCGGCTTCGCCGGTGGGCAGCGTGGCAGGATCGAGCTGGTCGGTGCCGGCACCGCAGGAGACGAGGTCACGGACCGACTTGCCGGCGGTGGCCGGGTTGTTGGCCGCGACCACCGAGGCTGCTTCGACGCCGGTGCGCTTGATGAGCTGCTGCGTGGCAGCCCAGTCAAGGCCCATGCCCCGCTGGGCCGTGTCCATCGCGTCGGCAACGCCCAGGCCATACGACCACAGTTCGTGCCGGTAGGCCATGGTGGCGTCCCAGTCCAGGAGGGCCGGGGCTCCCGGGGTGTTGTCCGCGAGCACTTCAGGGATGACGTGGGCTGCGGCGTAGGCGCGCCGGGCGGTGAGCGGAGCAGTGGGGCGGGCCCAGGCCGTGGTGCCCTGGAGCCGGTACTCCCTGGTGCCGCCGTCGTCGGAGGGAAGGATGAGGGACGTCATTAGAGCGTGATCTCCGGGATGTCGATGGTGCGGCGTTCATCGTTGGACTGCAGGCCAAGTTCTGCGAGCTGGACGCCGCGGGCGGCGGAGAGCAGGCCGAAGCGGTGTTCCCGGCCGGCGACAACGTCGCGGAGGAACTCTTCCCACTGCAGCTTGAAGCCGTTGTCCAGGTCCGCGTTGGCGGGAACTTCCTGCCACTGGTCACGGAAGGACTCGGTCACGGGAAGGTCGGGGTTCCAGACCGGCTTCGGCGTGTGGGCGCGCTGCTGGGCCACGCACTTGTTCAGGCCGGCGACGGCGGAACCGTGGGTGCCGTCCACCTGGAATTCCACCAGTTCGTCGCGGTAGACACGCACTGCCCAGGAGGAGTTGATCTGGCCAATGACCTCGTCGCCGCCCGGGGTCTGGAGTTCGAAGATGCCGTAGGAGGCGTCGTCGGCGGTGGCTTTGTATTCCTTGCCTGCCTCGTCCCAGCGGGCGGGGATGTGGGTGGCGGTCTTGGCGTTGACGCTCTTAACCTTGCCAATGATGCCTTCGAGGACGTAGTTCCAGTGGCAGAACATGTCGGTGGTCATGCCACCGCCGTCTTCCTTCCGGTAGTTCCAGGACGGGCGCTGTGCTGCCTGGATATCGCCTTCGAAGACCCAGTAGCCGAATTCGCCGCGGATCGAGAGGATGCGGCCGAAGAATCCTTCGTCCACCAGGCGGCGCAGTTTGACCAGGCCCGGGAGATAGAGCTTGTCGTGCACAACGCCGGCCGTCACGCCTGCTTCCTTGCCAATGCGTGCCAGCTCGATGGCCTCTTCCAGCGTTTCGGCTGTGGGCTTCTCAGTAAAGATGTGCTTGCCGGCCAGCATGGCCTTCTTGAGGGTGGCCGCGCGGAGGCTGGTCATGGAGGCGTCGAAGATGATGTCCACGGAGGGATCGTTGATCACGGCATCCAGGTCCGTGGTCCACTCAGACACCTTGTGCTTTTCCGCCAGTTCCCGGATCTTGGCCTCATTGCGCCCCACCAGGATGGGTTCAACCTGGACCCGGGTGCCGTCCTCCAGCGTAAAGCCGCCCGCGTCGCGGATGGGCAGGATGGAGCGCAGCAGATGCTGGCGGTAGCCCATCCGGCCGGTGATGCCGTTCATGGCGATGCGGATCGTCTTTGTTTCGAAGCCCATGTGTCCTCCACGGTGAGTGAGCGTGTACTCAAGCTAATTGGGAAAGCGCATTCCCACTGCTTCTATGATGCACGGCGCGCTTCCTGTTGGCAAGCGCTTTCCGCAAGTAGTTTGAACTGCCATAATGTGCTTTACCTTTGAGCCCGTCCAAGACCAGGAGTTGCTGTGGCTGCAAGTACCCTTACCGAGGTGGCCCGCCTGGCCGGCGTGTCCCCCGCCACGGCCTCCCGCGTGTTGAACGGATCCGCCCGGAAGCCGGGAAAGGACATTGCCGACCGGGTGCGCCAGGCCGCCGAGTCACTCGGTTACGTCCCCAACGCCCAGGCACAGGGCCTGGCGAAATCCAGTTCCGGCCTGATCGGCCTGATCGTCCATGACATCGCCGACCCCTACTTCGCAGCCATTGCCCGCGGAGTGCAGGAGGCTGCCCGCGAACAGCGGAAGATGGTGCTGCTGGCCACCACCGGCGGCGGCCCCGCAGAGGAAAGGGAAGCAGTGGCCGCCTTCGCGGCCCGCCGGGCAGACTCCATCGTCATTGCCGGCTCCCGCTCCTGCCGGGAAGAGGACCACGATGGCAATACCGCGCTGGCCGCTGAACTTGACCGGTACTGCCGCAACGGCGGCCAGGTGGCCGTGGTGGGACACCCCGTCGTGGGTGCAACCGCGCCGGAGGGTTACCACGTCCTTCGGGTTCCCAACCGGGAGCTCGCCGACCGGCTCGCCACCGAGCTTGCAGGCAGCTGGGACGGGGACTTCGTGATTGTCGGCGGGCCCGAAGGCCTGCTGACCTCCGACGACCGGGTCAACGGTTTCCAGGAGGGCCTGGCGCGGGCGGGCCGCCGCCCTGCGGAGGTGCTCCGCAGCGCCTTCAACCGGTCCGGCGGATATGAGGCCGGCCTGGAACTGGCTGCCCGGATCAAGGCGGGACGTTCCGCTGAAGGGGCGGCCGATCCAAAACTGTGCATCTTCGCCGTGAACGATGTGATGGCGATTGGAGCCGCAGCAGCCCTGCGGTCCGAGGGCCTCCGCATCCCCCGCGACGCCGCGATTGCCGGATTCGATGACATTGAAACCCTCCGCGACTTCCGTCCGGCCCTTTCCACCGTCCGTCTGCCGCTGGAGGACATTGGGCGGCTGGCCACCCGGGCCACCGGACGCGGACCGGCCGCTGGCGACGCGGCGGAAGACGCTGCTCCGGCCGGCATCGCCGGCGAGGTAACTCTTCGGCGCAGCACCGAGACGGCCGCCTGATGGCGCCCCGGGGCCTGACGGCAGTTCCCGCGCGCCCGGAAGGTGCCGGCCCGCGGCCCGCTTTCCTGATCCTGCCTGGCGGTGGGTATGTCCGGCAGGCGGACCATGAGGCAGAGCCCGTGGCGGAATGGCTGGCATCCCTTGGAATCCATGCTTTCGTGCTCCGCTACCGGGTGGCCCCCCACCGGCACCCCGCCCCCTTGGAGGATGCAAAGGAGGCCATGCTGCACATCAGGAATGGCGGGCATGGCCTGGACGTGGACCCGGGGCGCGTCGGGGTGCTGGGATTCTCCGCCGGCGGCCACCTGGCCGCCACGCTCAGCACGGCGGCCGCCACGGGGAACCTGGACCTTGACGTATCTGAAGCAGTCCCGGATCTTTCGGTGCTCTGCTACCTCGTTGCATCAATGACGCACGAACCGCACCAGGGGTCGGTGGCCAGCCTCCTTGGCGATGCGCCGCCGTCGGACCTTCTTGCGGCGCTCTCCGCGGAGCTGAATGTCACTGCCCTGACGCCTCCGGCGTTCCTCTGGCATACGGCCGATGACGCCGCCGTTCCGGTCAGCAACAGCATGAACTATGCCAGGGCGCTCTTTGCCGCCGGCGTTCCTGCAGAGCTGCACATCTTCCCCGAGGGGCGGCACGGGCTGGGGCTGGCCACAGACCAGCCCGGCCCCGCGCAGTGGACGGCGTTGTGCGCGGCCTGGCTGGACCGGGCCGGGTGGACGGACACCCCTGCCGGGGCCGCCGGCTAACCCAGGGCGCGGATGGTCCAGCTTGCGGCCTGGGACTGGCCGGGCTGCAGGTGCACCAGGTCCGTGCCTGAATGAAAGGCGTCCGGCGGGCAGGTCATCGGCTCAACGGCCAGGCCCAGCCGGTCCGGCCCCACGGGCTTGTCGGCGGTGTGCACCTGGACCCAGGGCCATTCGGTGCCCCACTCGAGCTCCACACCGGTCCCCGACGGATCCATGACGCGTACCCGGGCCATGCCCGATGCCTCCCGGGCGATCTCGGTGAAGGCGTGGTCGATCTTCACCGGCCCCAGCCGCCGGGGCGACCTGAAGTCGAATGGATTCCCGTCCACCTGCCGCATGCCAACGGGCAGCAGCCGGTCCGGGGTTACGTCCAGGTAGGCCGCGGCCGGAAGTTCCAGCGACCAGTCATCCAGCGGGGCGGGACCGGCCACCAGGTAGGGGTGGGGGCATACGCCGTACGGTGCGGCAGCAGTGCCTGTGTTGACCGCCCGTACCGTGGCATGGAGGCCGTCGTCGGACAGCGAGTAAGTCACGGCAAGGTCCAGGTCCCCCGGGTAGGCGGGTCCGGCAGGGATGCGGCAGCCCAGCACGGCCCGGTCGGGCGCCGTTTCCAGCGCGTCCCATGACGCGTGGATGGCAAGCCCGTGCAGGGCAGCTCCGCGCTCGGGTTCATTGACGGCTGCGGCGTAGGACCTGCCCGCGTAGGCGTAGGTGCCGTCCGCCAGCCGGTTGGGCCAGGGCGCGCAGATGACGCCGCGGTAATCGGGGACGGCCCCCTCTGGACCAAAGCCCACCACCAGGTCCCTGCCGCCGTGGCGCAGCTCGCGGAGGGCCCCGCCGCGCAAGGTGACGACGGCGGAGTACGGTCCGTGGGCGAGGTGGACTTCGGTTCCGGGCATGGTTCCCTCCGCATCGAGATGTGTTAGCGCTCACCAGCGTACCGCACCGTTGATTCCGCACCCTTGGCTACAGTTGCCCCCATGGACACGCCCGCAGACCAGTTCCTTATTTCCTTCGTCAGGAGCGCGCTCCTGGAGCACGCCGATCCCGCGCGTGCGGCGGCCGCCCAGGCCTACATGAAGTCCCGGATCCCGTCGCTGGGCGTCCGCGTACCTGACGTCCGGCGGATCGCGGCGCGGGCAGTGCGGGAGCATCCGCCACTGTCAGCGGCGCAGCTCCGCTCCACCGTGCTGGACCTGTGGCGCACCTCCACATACCGGGAGGAAAAGTACGCCGCGATCGACCTGACGGCGCACCGGCTCCTGGCCGCCGATCCGGACATGCTTGCTGTTTACGAGGAGATCATTCGGACCGGCGCCTGGTGGGACCTCGTCGATGGCGTGTCCGGCCGGATCTGCAGCCTGCTGCAGGCGCACCCACGGGAAATGTCCGGGATCCTCCGGCAGTGGAGCCAGGATCCGGACCACTGGATCCGACGGGCGGCCATCACCTCGCAGCTGCGGGCAAAGAAGGACACCGATCCGCAACTGCTCGCCGATGTCATCGAGCCGAACCTTGCGGACCAGGAGTTCTTCATCCAAAAGGCGATCGGCTGGGCGCTGCGGGAGTACGGCAAGACGGCACCGGACTGGGTGGAAGCGTTCGCCACCCGGCACCGGGAGGCCATGAGTCCGTTGACGCGGCGGGAAGCCCTGCGCAGGATCAGCGGCGGGCCCCACGGCAGTAGCGGCTGCTAAATCACCGGACGTTCGACGACGGGCTGGTGCGACTTGCGGAACAGCCTGCGCGTGCCGGGGTCCCAGAAGATCAGGTACAGGGCGAAGAGGAGGGCTGTCAGGGCTGCCGCGATGCGGGCAAGCGCGAGGGCAAAGCCGAGGTCCTGGGTCTGCAGGTAGGGAAAAACATCCAGCTGGTCCGAGATGGCGTAGATCATGAAGAAGGACACCACGAAGTAGAGGGCCTTAACCTGCCAGTCATTGCGGATGCCCGTGACGGCGAACAGCGGAATCAGCCACACGACATACCAGGCCTGGATGATGGGGGCCAGCAGGACCACGGCGGCCAGGGCAAGCGTCAGGCGCCGCATGATGCGGTCGTAGTCCCCCTTGAAGATCTGCCAGGCGGCAACGCCCACCGCAAGCAGCTTCCCGGCGTCGAACACCCACCCGGCGGGCACCGAGCCATCGAACCCGAAAGCGTGCGCCAGGGACCCCACCACCATGCCGATCAGGCCCACAGGGGCATACCAGATGGAGATACTGCCCGGCGCGGAAAGTCCGTTGATCCAGCCGAAGCCAAAGCCGTTGACCATGCTCATGGCCGTCAGCAGCGCCAGGCTCAGGCCTCCCGTCAGCGCCCAGAAGGCAACTTTCCGGAGCCAGCCGGCATGCCGCCCGGCCCAGAGGAGCCCGATGAACGGCAGGAACACGATGGTGATGGGCTTCACGGCGATGGACAGGGTCACCAGGACGATGCCGCGGACCTGGCGCCGCGTCGCCGAATAGTAGAGGCCTGCGAGGGCCAGCCCGATCATCAGGGAGTCGTTGTGGACGCTGGCGATGAAGTTGGTGAGGAAGAGCGGGTTGGCCACGGTCAGCCAGAGGGCACGGTGCGGGTTCACGCCATGGAGTTCGGCGAGCCGGGGTACATAGATGACGCAGAGCACCACGCCGGCCAGTGCCACCAGCCGGAAGAGCATGACGCATGCCTCCGGCTGGACGTTGGTGGCCCAGACAACGAACTGCTCGATCCACAGGAACAGCTGCCCGTAGGGAACCGGCGCCTCGGTCCACATTTTGTCGGCGCCCAGCTGGAAGTAGTTGGACAGGGCGGAGATACCGTTTTCGTACGGGTTGAAGCCCTCCACCATCAGGCGCCCCTGCCCGATGTAGGCGTAGACATCCCGGCTGAACAACGGCACGCTGAACATCATGGGCAGCCCCCATGCCACCACTGCGGACAGGGTTGCCCTGCGTGCCTGTTCGCCCCACACACGCACTTTCTGGCCCAGCCGCAGCCAGGCACGCACCAGGAGCATCCCGCCGGCGGCCACCAAAACAATGGACAGCGCCACGCCCGGAGCCTCGGTCCGCATCCAGATGAAAACGGGCATGCGGCGCAGTTCGGAGACCGGGGCCAGCCATCCCACGCCAATGGAGCCGATCATCATAAACATGGAGCCCAGGAAGCCGGCAATCAGGGGCGACAGCGGATTGTCCACCTGGGCGCTGCCCGTTCCGGCACTGCCGGCCGCCGCCATCTCCCCCGTTGCGGGCACAGGCGCCGTCATCTCAGGATCGTCCAATCTTTATGCGTTTTGCGCGGTCCACCCGGCGGGCCGCGCAGGCCGGCCGGGACACGTTTAAGGGCGGAAGGGCGACCCGCCGCATACCCGAAATCCTAGCATCGGCAGGGTGCCCGGACGTGTAACGGTAGGCTGGTCCGGTGCCTATATCTAACGAACGAATCGTCTGGATCGACTGCGAAATGACCGGCCTGGACATCAAAAACGATGCACTGATAGAGGTGGCAGCACTGGTCACCGATTCGGAGCTGAACATCCTGGGCGACGGTGTTGACGTCGTCATCAAACCCGACGACGCGGCCGTGGCCCAGATGTCCGACTTCGTGCGCGACATGCACACCAAATCAGGGCTGCTCGCGGAGCTGCCGCACGGCAGGACCATGGCGGAAGCAGAAGCCGCCGTCATGGAGTACATCTCCGCCTGGGTCCCGGACCCGCGCAAAGCGCCGCTGGGCGGCAACTCGGTGGGCACCGACCGCGTGTTCCTGTCCCGCGACATGCCTGCCGTCGTGGAGCACCTGCACTACCGGGTCATCGACGTCAGCACCATCAAGGAGCTCTCGCGGCGCTGGTTCGCCCGGGCGTATTTCCAGTCGCCGGCCAAAAAGGGCGGCCACCGCGCGCTGGGAGACATCAAGGATTCCATCGATGAGCTCCGGTACTACCGGGAGGCAGTGTTCGTCCCCGCACCCGGGCCGGACAGCGCCACCGCCCAAAAAATCGCCCGCGGCATCGCCAACGAGGACGCGGCGGACCAGCCCGGAAAGTAATCTGCGCCACGTTTGACCGAAATTTTGGGTCAAATCGCAGAAAGTGGACAAAGCACCCCTTCGGAGCAGGTAAGCTGTTTGAGTTGCGTTTCCAGGGAGCCACTCCGGTGGAAGTCCCTTGAGGCACATGGTGGGCGTAGCTCAGTTGGCAGAGCGCCTGGTTGTGGTCCAGGAGGTCGCGGGTTCAACCCCCGTCGCTCACCCTCACGGGGCGGCTTATGCAGCCGTCAATGAAGGAGGCCGCACCGGATATCCGGTGCGGCCTCCTTTTTCGTGCCCTACCGGGTACGTGCACCGCAGCCGGGGACACCGCGAAGCCGAAGGACTACTGATATGACCGTTCTGCCGATCACCATCTGGGGCGAGCCTGTCCTCCACCGCCGCGCCGCCGAGGTGGAGGTGTTCGACGACGGGCTCCGCACCCTGATTGCCGACATGTTTGAAACCAATGACGCCGCCAACGGGGTTGGGCTGGCCGCCCCGCAGGTGGGCGTCGGCAAGCGGCTGTTTGTCTACAAGTACGCCAATGAGGATGGCGCTCCCCCCACCGGCGTCGTGGTCAATCCCGTCCTGACCCTGTCCAAGGTCTCCGGCGCTGCGCCCGACCCCGACGAGGAAGAAGAGGGTTGCCTGTCCTTCCCGGGCGAGCAGTACCCGCTCAAACGGGCCGAATGGGCCCGCGTGGAGGGTTTCGACGGATTCGGTGAACCGGTGCGGTTCGAAGCCACCGGCTGGTTTGCCAGGGTGATCCAGCACGAGTACGACCACCTCGATGGAAAGCTGTACGTCAACCGACTCCTGGACCGGTATTCCCGCAAGGCCATGAAGCAGGTCAAGAAAAACGGTTGGGGCGTGCCGGGACTGACCTGGATGCCCGGCGTTGATCCGGACCCGTTCGGCCACTGACCGTATCGGCTTCCGACCGCAAAGGTCTGGGGCCGGCGGATCCGGTCAGCCTGCGCTGATGGTCTGCTGCTGGGGACAGGAGGCCAGGACGCGCGTCATGGCATCCTTCTCTGCCGCCGTCACCCACAGCCCGTAGGCAGTCTTCACGGAAATCTGCCTGGCCACGTAATGGCAGCGGATCGCCGTGTTCTTCGGGAGCCAGGTGGCGGCGTCGCCGGCGCTCTTTTGCTGGTTTGCGGCTCCGTCCGCCGCGATGAGGTTCAGCGGATCGTTGGCCAGGCTCTGGCGTTCCTTGAGGTCCAGCCGCTGGGCGCCCTTTTGCCACGCATCGCCGAGCGCCACGACGTGGTCGATCTGGACCGCCCGGCTGCTCTCGGAACCGCGCCGGAAATCGATGGCCTGTCCCGTATAGGGTTCCCGGAAGTGCCCGGCCGTCACCTTGCAGGTAGAACCCTCGGAAAAGACAACATCGGCGAGGTCCCGGCGGAGGATGTCATTGCGGGTATCGCAGCCGTTGCGGTCAACATCCAGCCAGGCCTGGCCGAAGGCTTCCCGGCTGTAGTCGGTGGCGGGTGCACGGCCTTTGACTGCCAGGCCGTCCAGGGCCGCAAGGGCGCTGCCGGCCGGGACCGTGTTGGGTTCGTGGACCGGTTTCATGAATGCGGGATCGAAGACCGGCGCCTCCGTGGGTCCTTCCGCCGCGGGACCGGCTGCCGCGAACTGCCCGGCGGTGAAGAACCAGAAAAGCGCCGCAATGATTGACACTGCGGCCGTCGCGAGGATTGCCCAGGCTTGCCGGGAACGGCGGCGGGCGCGGCGGTAGGCAGACCAGCTGACGGTCATGGGGATGACGCCGGGAAGGGAAAGTCAGGCACCCCAAGAGACTAGGACAGAGGGCACGTCCGTCCGGCGATATCCACAGTGTTGAGGACGAGTGATGGGTCACAGCGCCGGTTGGTGGCCGACGGATTACTGTTCCCTGGTGACCCTTCGGAGGTCTTCTTCCGCAACGGCCAGCAGGTTCTCGAGCTGACTCACCCGCTCGTCGGTGACGTCGCCGGTCTTCTGGGCGGCACGGGCGTGCTCAAGCAGCCGCACGGCTTCCTTATGGTTGGCTTTCGCCACGTCCAGGGCGTGCTCAAGGGTGGTCTCGTGCTGAAGCGTCGATTCGTTGTCCATGGCACCAGTGTGGTCCCGATTCCCGGCTGATTCCAGAGAACCAGCCGGGAATTCGCTGGATGCGAAAAAATTGGCTAGACGGCGATCGCGGCCAGGGCGGCTGCGCTTTCCTTGGCCGGGAACGATGGCGGGTTCACGCCTGCCATCTCTTCCATGACGCGGACCACCTGGCAGCTGTAGCCGAACTCGTTGTCGTACCAGACGTAGAGGACCAGGTTCTTGTCCGTGGACACGGTGGCCAGGCCGTCCACGATCCCGGCGCGGCGGGATCCCACGAAGTCGGTGGAGACAACCTCGGGCGAGTCGATGTAGTCGATCTGCTTGCGCAGGTCCGAGTGCAGCGACATTTCGCGCAGGTAGTTGTTGACCTCGTCCTTGGTGGTGCCGTTTTCAAGGGTGAGGTTCAGGATGGCCAGGGACACGTCCGGGGTAGGGACGCGGATGGAGCTGCCGGTGAGCTTGCCCAGGAGTTCGGGCAGGGCCTTGGCTACTGCCTTGGCGGCACCGGTTTCCGTGATAACCATGTTCAGCGCAGCGGAGCGGCCGCGGCGGTCGCCCTTGTGGAAGTTGTCGATCAGGTTCTGGTCGTTGGTGAAGGAGTGGACGGTTTCCACGTGGCCGTGGACCACGCCGAACTTGTCGTTGATGGCCTTCAGGACCGGGGTGATGGCGTTGGTGGTGCAGGACGCAGCAGAAACGATCTTGTCCGAGTCCGTAATGTCCCGATGGTTGATGCCGTGGACGATGTTCTTCAGTTCGCCCTTGCCCGGCGCGGTCAGCAGGACCCGTGCAACGCCCTTGCTCTGGAGGTGCTGGGACAGGCCCTCGGCGTCGCGCCAGCGGCCGGTGTTGTCCACTACCAGGGCATTGTTGATGCCGTAGGCGGTGTAGTCGATCGTGGCGGGGTCGTTCGAGTAGATGACCTGGATCTGGACGCCATTGGCCGTGATGGTGTTGGCGTCCTCGTCGATCCGGATGGTGCCTTCGAAGGAGCCGTGGACGGAGTCGCGGCGCAGCAGGCTGGCACGCTTGGAGAGGTCGTTGTCGGACCCGCGGCGCACCACGATGGCACGCAGGCGCAGCCCGTGGCCACCGCCTGCCTTCTCGATGAGGATGCGGGCCAGGAGGCGGCCGATGCGGCCAAAACCGTACAGGACGACGTCGGTGCTGGTGCGGTCATCGCCGCCGCGCTTGCCGACGATCTCGGCGAGCTCTGCGCGGAGGAACTCCTCCAGGGTGGCGCCGTTTCCCTCTTCCTTGAACTTCTGGTTCAGGCGGGCGATGTCGATCGCGGCGGCACCAAGCTCAAGGCCGGCCAGTGTGTCCAGCAGGGGCGCCGTGTCCTCCAGGAGCAGTTCGTCCTTGCTCATCCGGCGTGCGAAGCGGTGTGCCTTGAGGATGTTCATGGTGGACTTGTTGATCAGGCTCCGGCCGTGGATGCTGGTCACCACGTTGTTTTCGCGGTACAGCCTGCCGATCACCGGGATCATGGCCTCGGCGAGGGCCTCCCGGCCCATCCACGTATCAAGACAAGAATCAGACGTCTGGCTCACAGAAATACCTTCCTCGGTTCAGCCGTGTACGTCTTCGTACACGGATGTAGGCCACCTGATGATGTCCAGGGGCACCGGCGCCTGCAGGGATGGCCCCCAGGCGCCCGGATCGCGTGAAAAGAAAAACCGCCGGCTGCTGACGCAACTTTCGGCGGTAGAACTCCTGCGTCCGGGATCCATTCTAATTTGGCCCGCTGCAGGGAACACGCTTGCGCTGCGTGAAATCACTCACATGGACAGCGGAGGCGGTTCCGGAGCCTTAGTTGTGGATCGCCGCATAGAGGTTAAGGCTGGCGGAGAACACCAGCCAGGAAAAGTACGGCAATACAAGGTATCCGGCGGTGGCGTCCACCGGCCCGAAACGCAGGATCAGGAATGCCAGGGTGGCGGTGAGCAGGCAGATGACCGCAAAGGCAGCCCAGAGGGCGGACACTCCCAGCAGCGGGTACAGGGCGAAGAAGGTCAGCGGCCATGCGGTGTTGAGCAACAGCTGCACCACGTAACCGGCACGGGTAACCCCGGACAGGCCCCCTTTGCGCCACACCAGCCAGGCCGCCAGCGCTACCCCGGCATAGAGCACAACCCACGCACTGCGGAACATCCACGACGGCGGCATCCACGGCGCCTTCAGCGAACCGGCGTACCAGCCGCCGGAATTCAGGATGATGGGAACAGAGGCGGCCACCCATGCAAGGGCTGAGAGGGCCAGGAAACCGGCGAGGGCGATGCCTTGGGAGCGGATGCCGGGAATGCCCGCTGCGGATGCGGGTCTTGTTTCAGGAATTACGGGCACGGTTCAGGATCCCCGACGCATAGCGCGTGGTCAAACGCGGTTTTGTGGATGGGACAGCCGATACGCCGGGTTCTGTTCTCCCCTGCCGTTACCGGCAAGGGAGCGACGGCCATCCATCTACGAGTACCGTTGCCGGCACCCTCCAGCGGCCTACCCGGACACTCGGGCGGGCAGCCCTCGAACGTGTCCTGTCTGGCCTTGCTCCGGGTGGGGTTTACCTAGCCTTCCCGGTCACCCGGGAAGCTGGTGGTCTCTTACACCACCGTTTCACCCTTACCTGCGCTCCCCGGCCGGGGCCGGAAATGCAGGCGGTCTGTTTTCTGTGGCACTGGCCTGCGGGTTACCCCGAGTGGGCGTTACCCACCACCCTGCCCTGCGGAGCCCGGACGTTCCTCGAGCTACTTGCGTGGCGCGCGGCCGTCTGGCTGTCCCATCCAGGACCCAGTCTACCGGCGCTGCGTGCCCCCGTTTGCCGCCGGTAGGATCGGACGGTGCTGATTCTGCTTCCCCCTTCCGAAGGCAAGACACCCGCGCTCCGCGGCCCCGCCGTCGACTGGACCGCCCTGGGCTTCCCGGAGCTCAACCCGTACCGCGCCAAGGTCCTCGAAGCGCTCGGCACAGTCAGCGCACACCATGACGCCCTCGCCCTGCTGGGCGTAGGGGCATCGCTGCGGGACGACGTCGAGCGCAACACCCGCCTGCACGCCGAACCGGCGGCCCCTGCCCACAGCATCTACTCGGGTGTCCTGTACGACGCCCTGGGCTACCGGACCCTGACACCGGTGCAGCGCCGCAAGGCCGATGAGTCCGTCCTGGTGATCTCGGCGTTGTGGGGAGCCCTTCGCTTTGGCGACAGCGTTCCCGCCTACCGGCTGTCGATGGGAACTGCCCTGCCCGACGTCGGGCGGCTGGCTCCGTTCTGGAAGGCACAGCTTGGGGATACGCTGGGCGCCGCAGCGCGGGGGCACCTGCTGGTGGACTGCCGGTCCAGCACCTATGCGGCGGCGTGGGCTCCGCCGGCGGAGCAGACTGTCACGGTCAACGTCTTCACCGAAAGCGGCGGTGTCCGGAAAGTGGTGAGCCACTTCGCCAAGCACACCCGCGGCGAACTGGCGCGGCACCTGCTGGTGCGCCGCGGAAAGGCCCCCGGGGCGCCGTCGGACCTCCAGAAGGCTGCCCGCGAAAAGTGGGACGCCGAACTCGTGCCGGGCACGGCGCGCAAACCGCACGCCCTGAACATCATCCTGCCGGGCTGACCGCCCGGACGGACGCCCGCCGGCTGCCTAGTTCCAGTCGTCGGAACGGACCAGGATGGCGCCGGAGTCCGGGCAGAAAACAATGTCATCGGCAGCGGCTGCCTTGATCTCGGCGAGGTCGCCGGGGCTGAGCTTCATGCCTGAGGCTTCCGATGTGCCGTGGAAAAGCCGCGCCGCGCCCACTCCCCGCTTTGCCAACGTCTTTTCGTACACCGACACCAGGCCAGCGTCCACGCCCTGCGCAAATTCGGTGCGCTGGCCACGCAGCCCGGACGCTTCGGCTTCCACGTCAGCGAGGGCCGCATCGAGTTCGGCCCTGATGGTTCCAAAGGAGCCCTGGATGTCATCGACGATCTGCTGCTGGGCCGCCTGCCGCTCCCGCAGCGAGTCGAGCCGTTCCATGACTTCGAGTTCCACGTCTTCAAGGTCGGAGCGCCGCTTGTTCAGTGACACGATGTCTTTTTGCAGCGCCACCAGGTCCTTGGACAGGCCGGTGCCGCTGTTAAGCCTGGCTTCGTCCCGTTCAATGCGCGTGGCGACCTGCTCGACGTCGGCCTCGGCCCGCTTCAGCGCGGCCTCGGCGTCGTGCACGGCCACCTTGGCCGCGCCCAGTTCACCATTGGCGACGGACAGCGCAGCCTCCAGGTCCTTGATGCGGGGATCATTTTCCAGCGTGCGGCGGCGGTTGGTGAGGCCCTTCAGCCGGGCATCAAGGCCCTGCAGTTCGAGCAACTTCAACTGTTCCGCCGGTGCTGCCTTAGCCACGTTTACCTCCGCTGGATCCCATCCGGCCGGGGCCGGGCGCCGAACCGGCGCTTCCTAGACTCTAGCCCGGAGTGAGGATGAAGTCCCACGGATCGGTGTTGGTGGTGCTGACCAGGATCTCCACGTCATGGCCCTGATCGGCCAGGACGTTGCCCAGGGCAGCCGATGCGGCCGGCAGCCAGAGCCATTCGCTGGCGAAGTGCGAGACATCCACCAGGTAGGGCCGCCCGTTGTGCGCGGCTTCGCGGGCTTCCGACGCCGGGTGGTGGCGGAGGTCCGCGGTGACGTAGACGTCGGCCTCGCTGGCCCGGACTTCGTTGAACAGCGAGTCGCCGGCACCTCCGCAGACGGCGATGCGCCGCACCAGCCCGTCCTTGTCGCCGGAAACGCGCACTCCCCCGGCCACAGACGGAAGGATTCCGAACACGCGCGCGGCGAAGTCGCCCAGGCTCACCGCATCCGGAAGATCGCCGACACGCCCGATGCCTTCCTCCGGCAGGCCGTTCGCGGCAACGGTAAGGGGGGCCACGTCCTGGAGCCCCAGTGCGTCCGCCAGGACGTCGGAGACCCCTCCGACGGCGGAGTCCCCGTTGGTGTGCACGGTCAACAGTGCCGTTCCCGACTCAATCAGCCGGTGGACGGCCCGGCCCTTGGCCGACGTGGCGGCCACCGACGTGACGCCCTTCAGCAACAAGGGATGGTGGGTGATCAGCAGCTCCGCTCCCCACTCAACCGCCTCCTCGATGACCTCGAGGGTGGGATCCACCGCAAACATCACTTTTGTGACCGGGGCGGACGGGTGGCCTGCCACGAGGCCTACCTCATCCCAGTTCTCCGCCAGGGATTCGGGCCACAGCTCCTCAACCGCGAGGAGCACCTCGGCAAGCGTGGGTGCCTCCGCGGAACCGGCCGGAGCCGGCGTGTCGGAGGAGGCCTCGCCGTCGTGATCTGCCTGGCCGGTAACGTCGGTGTCCACAGGTTCCATAGTCTTAGTTTTACCCCATCGGCTTCCCGCCTCCGCAGTTTGCGGCACGGCAGCGGACGGCCGGGGAATCTTCCGGCGCCGTCAACCATTGAAGAGGTCATGAAAACTTTTGTTCTGGGCGGAGGGTGCTTCTGGTGCCTTGACGCCGTCTACCAGAAAACCAGGGGCGTCACCTCCGTGGTGTCCGGCTACACCGGCGGCCACGATCCCCAGCCTGACTACTACTCGGTCTGCAGCGGGACCACCGGCCACGCCGAAGTTGTGGCGGTGAGCTTCGACGAGGACATCATCCCGGCGGAGGTCATCCTGGACATGTTCTTCGCGCTGCATGACCCCACCACGCTGAACCGGCAGGGGTATGACGTGGGCACCCAGTACCGCTCCTCGATGTTCTACGCAACGGATGAGGAAAAGATCCTGTTCGAGGAAGCGATCGACCGGAACCAGGCCTTATGGTCCCACCCGATCGTTACCGAGGTCAGCCGGCTTCCGCGTTTCCATGTCGCCGAGGAATTCCACCAGGATTACTACGCAAAGCACCCCGAGCAGGGATACTGCCAGGTGATCATCAACCCCAAGCTCGCCAAGGCCCGGAAATATTACTCTTCATGGCTTAACGCTTAGCCCACCATTACGCGGCCTCGTTAGGCTGACCTCAGTATCCACCCCTTAGAGATAGGCGTATGTACATGGCACGGATCTATGACGATGTAACGCAGCTGGTCGGCGGGACCCCGCTGGTTCGGTTGAACCGGCTCAGCGAGGGCCTGGATGCCACCGTTGCCGTGAAGCTGGAGTTCTACAACCCGGCCAACAGCGTCAAGGACCGCATTGGCGTGGCCATCATCGACGCCGCGGAGAAGTCGGGGGCTTTGAAGCCCGGCGGCACCATCGTTGAGGGCACCTCCGGCAACACGGGCATCGCCCTGGCCATGGTGGGCGCCGCCCGCGGGTACAAGGTCATCCTCACCATGCCCGAGACCATGTCCACGGAACGCCGCGTCATGCTGCGCGCGTTCGGGGCCGAGATCGTGCTCACGCCCGGCTCAGAGGGCATGCGCGGCGCCGTGGAGAAGGCCCAGGAAATCGTGGCCAACACCGAAAACTCCATCTGGGCCCAGCAGTTCGCCAACGAAGCCAACCCGGAGATCCACCGCAGGACCACCGCGGAGGAAGTCTGGGAGGACACCGACGGCGCCGTGGACATTTTCGTGGCAGGCGTAGGCACCGGTGGTACCGTCACCGGCGTCGGGCAGGTCCTGAAGGAGCGCAAGCCCGGCGTGCAGATCGTCGCCGTCGAACCCAAGGACTCCCCCATCCTCAATGGCGGGGCACCCGGCCCGCACAAGATCCAGGGCCTGGGCGCCAACTTCATCCCGGAGCTGCTGGACACCAACGTCTATGACGAAGTCATCGACGCCACCCTTGAGGATTCAGTCCGGGTAGCCCGCGAGCTGGGCGTCAAGGAGGGAATCCTGGGCGGCATCTCCTCGGGCGCCATCGTGTGGGCAGCCCTGGAGCTGGCCAAGCGGCCGGAGAACGCCGGCAAGCTGATCGTCGCCATCGTGTGCGACTTCGGCGAGCGTTACATCTCCACGGTGCTCTATGACGACATCCGCGGCTAAGCAGTCCGCATTCCGCCCGTTTCCTGTAGAAAGAACTTTGTGGGCTTTTTCGCAAGACTAAAAGAAGACCTCGACGCCGCCCGGTCACATGACCCGGCGGCCCGGGGTTCTTTTGAGAACTTTTTCGCCTACTCCGGCCTGCATGCCATCTGGATCCACCGGCTGACGCACCGCATGTGGCAGAAGCCGGAGCTGCGGTTTCCTGCCCGCCTTCTTTCGCAGCTGGGCAGGTCCTGGACCGGAATCGAAATCCATCCGGGTGCCACCGTTGGCCGCCGTTTCTTCATCGACCATGGCATGGGCGTGGTGATCGGTGAAACCGCCGAGATCGGTGAGGACGTGATGATCTACCACGGGGTGACCCTGGGTGGCCGTTCCCTGGCCCGGATCAAGCGGCACCCCACCATCGGCGACCGCGTCACCATCGGCGCCGGAGCCAAAATCCTGGGGCCCATCACCATCGGCCGTGACAGCGCCGTGGGCGCAAACGCCGTGGTGGTCAAGGACGCGCCGCCGGAGTCCATCATCACCGGGGTGCCCGCCAAGTGGCGGCACCGGGATGCGCAGCGGGAAACCACGCCCGCGGTGGACCCGGCGGAATACGACATCGAATACCGGATCTAGCGCTCCGACAGGATACGCAAAAGGCGGGCAGGACCCCGGATCACCGGGAACCTGCCCGCCTTTGTCATGCGGTGCAGGTGCTAGTGCGTGTCAACCGCTTCAACCTCGGACTTGTCCTCGCCCCAGAGGGTGTGGAAAGTGCCTTCAGTGTCGACGCGGCCGTACGTGTGGGCGCCGAACAGGTCGCGCTGCCCCTGGATCAGGGCGGCGGCCACCCGCTTGCGCCGCAGGCCGTCGTAGTAGGCCAGCGACGAGGAGAACACCGGAACCGGGATGCCAAGCTGGACGGCGGTGGCTACCACTCGGCGCCAGGCCGGCAGGGCGTCGGCAATGGCCTTGGTGAACGCCGGGGCGAAAAGCAGGTTGGCAGGCTTTTCATCGGCGGCGTAGGCCTTGGTGATGTCCTTGAGCAGTTCGGCACGGATGATGCAGCCTGCGCGCCACAGCGAAGCGATTTCGTCGAGCTTCAGGTCCCAGCCGTATTCTTTGGCGGCGGAGGTGAGCATGTCCAGGCCCTGGGCGTAGGAAACCAGCTTGGAGGCGTAGAGCGCCTGGCGGACGTCCTCAACGAACGTCTCGGGGATTTCCACCGTGGCCTCGTTGCCGGCCAGCAGTTCCTGGCCCAGCTTGCGCTGTGCGGCCTGGGAAGAGAGGGCGCGGGCAAAAACGGACTCGGCGATGCCGGAGACCGGTGAGCCCAGTTCCAGGGCGGAGATGACGGTCCAGCGGCCCGTGCCCTTCTGGCCGGCAGCATCAACGACGACGTCGACGAACGGCTTGCCCGTCTTGGCGTCAACGTGGCCCAGGACCTCAGCGGAGATCTCGATCAGGAACGACGAGAGATCACCCTTGTTCCATTCGGAGAAGATCTTTGCCTGCTCGGCCGGCTCGATGCCTGCACCGGAGCGGAGCAGGTCGAAGGCCTCGCCGATGACCTGCATGTCGGCGTATTCGATGCCGTTGTGGACCATCTTGACGAAGTGGCCCGCGCCGTCGGTGCCGATCCAGGCGCAGCAGGGCTCGCCGTCGACCTTTGCGGAGATCTTTTCCAGCAGCGGGCCGAGTGCCTTGTAGGACTCCTTGGAGCCGCCGGGCATGATGGACGGGCCGTTCAGCGCGCCTTCCTCGCCGCCGGATACGCCGACGCCCACGAAGTGCAGGTCCTTCTTGGCCAGGGCCGCTTCACGGCGGCGCGTGTCCTCGTAGTGGGAGTTGCCGGCGTCGATGATGATGTCGCCCGGCTCCAGCAGCGGCTCCAGCTGTTCAATCACGGAGTCCACCGGCTTGCCGGCCTTGACCATGATGAGGACGCGGCGCGGCTTCTCCAGGGAGTCAACCAGTTCCTGCAGGGTTTCGGTGCGGATGAAGTCACCTTCAGAGCCGTGCTTTTCCAGCAGCGCGTCCGTCTTCTCCACGGACCTGTTGTGGAGCGCAACGGTAAAGCCGTTGCGGGCCAGGTTGCGGGCAAGGTTGGCGCCCATGACGGCGAGGCCGGTGACACCGATGTGTGCGGACATCAATAACTCCAATTCGTAGTTCGCCTCGGCTGCGGAGTTCCGCGGGCGGAAGCCACCGGGGCAGATCAGGGGGTCGGAATAAAGCATATATATTCTTGGTGCGTGGCGAAAGTGGCGGCCCTCTGTCCGGACCATTTGTGTCGGTGCCGGTCACGGCCCGCTGCCGGCCAGGTGTTTGCCAACAACTAGGCTTATCAGCATGACCAGCAGCCTCCACCACCGTGCCATCGATAGTCTGGGTACCCGGATCATCTCAGGCGATCTCCCTGCGGGCCACATTATGCTCGCAGAGCAGCTGGAGGTTGAACTCAAGGTGTCCCGGTCCGTGGTCCGCGAAGCTGTCCGCGTGTTGCAGTCCCTGGGGCTGGTGGAAACCACCAAGCGGGTGGGTATCCGGGTGCTGCCTGCCAGCCGGTGGAATCCCTTTGATCCGCAGGTCATCCGCTGGCGGCTGGCCAGCGGTGCGCGCGGCGCCCAGCTGCGCTCCCTGGCCGAACTTCGCGCGGCCGTTGAGCCGGCAGCTGCCGAACTGGCCGCTCAAAACGCTCCGGCCGCGCTGCGCATGGAGCTCGTGGACGTGGCCCGCGCCATGCGTGAGGCCGGCAACAACGGCGAGGTGGCGCGGTTCCTGGAGCTGGACATTCGCTTCCACTCGCTGCTGCTCTCCGGCTCCGGAAACGAGATGTTCGCCAACCTCATGGGCCAGGTTGCCGAAACACTGACGGGGCGCACCGTCCACGGACTGATGCCCGACCATCCCCATCAGGCTGCCCTGCAGTGGCACCAGGATGTGGCGGAGGCGATCGCGCGTGGTGACGCTGCCTCGGCGCGTGAGGCCTCAGACCGCATCATGCGGCGCACTATGACGCAAATGGCGGATACCTGGACGGAACAGCCGCGCGTATTTATTCCCGTGCGGCACTAGGGCGTGTCTCCTAAACCTGGGTTGGTTTAGGCGGGATGCTTGATGGGTGTCGCGTACTTCTGTTTTGACTGATGGGCAGTGGGCCCGCATCCAGCCGTTGTTGCCGT
>NZ_JABFMW010000008.1 GCF_013359725.1 Pseudarthrobacter sp. C4D7
GGCATCGGCGGCACAACCCCCATCAGCCGCGTTCACAACCTCAGTGGGAATTACAACTAGCGCGGTGGATCAACCGGCGCCGCCGGAACCCGTCACCCCGGAGGAACCATCCCCATGCGCACAGTCCTTAACGCCGCGGCCACTGCCGCCCTGCTCGCTGCCGCCATCGCGGCCCCGGCCACCGCCTTCGCCGCCGACGGCCCTGTGGCCGGCACGCCGTCGTCGAACGCTGCCGGTGCCGCCACCCCTGCCATCAAGACGAACGAGCGCAACGGTTCCTTCGATCTCCAGGCGCACCGCGGCGGCCGCGGCGAGTGGACCGAGGAGTCCCTGTCGGCATTCGGCAATTCCCTGAAGCTCGGCGTCAGCACCCTGGAACTGGACACCCACCTCACCGAGGACGGGAAGATCATCATCTGGCATGACGACACCATCCAGGCCAACAAGTGCATCGACACCGCCCCGGCCACCGCCGGCGACCCCAAGTTCCCGTACGTCGGCCGCCGCGTGGCCGAGCTGTCCCTGGCCCAGGTCAAGACCCTCAACTGCGGCTTCATGCAGCTGCCCGGCTTCCCCGGGCAGGACGTGATCGAAGGGAACCGCATCGCCGAGCTCAAAGACGTCTACCGCCTGGCGGAGCAGTACAATGCCAAAAAGGTCCGCTTCAACGTGGAGACCAAGGTGGAGGACGGCAAGGCCGGCGGCGAAGGCATGGTGGCGCTGACCAAAGCCGTGGTGGCAGAAGTCCAGGCCTCCGGCGCCGCGGACCGCACCACCATCCAGTCCTTCGACTGGTCCTCGCTGAACCTCACCAAAAAGCTGGCACCGGAACTGACGCTCGTTGCGCTGTCCAGCGGGGATCAGTGGATGCAGGTGGGCCAGCCCGGTGCCGCGCCCGAGCTGGGCGGCATCGACATCGACACCTACGGCGGCTCCCTCGCCAAGGCCGCAGCTGCCCAGGGGTACAACGTCATCTCCCCCGCGTTCAGCTCCGTCACCCCGCAGATGATCGCCGAGGCACACCAGCTGGGCCTCGCCGTCATCCCGTGGACCGTCAACAAGGCCACGGACATGGAGCGCCTGATGGACCAGGGCGTGGACGGCATCATCACCGACTACCCCACGCGCCTGCGCGGGGTCATGGACGAGCGCGGCTTGAAGCTGCCCAAGGCCTACGCCCCGCAGGCGTAGTTCCGCGGACCAGGACCGTCCGTCAAGGCCCGACGGCGGCTGCCGGACTTCCGCTGGGGGAAGCCCGGCAGCCGCCGTCGTCCAGCCAGGCCAGGGCTCAGGGCTCAGTTGCGGTACTTGGCCACCGTGAACAGGAACGTGGAGTCCTCCTCGGCGTGGAGGCTGTGCAGGCCGGCCGGGACGATCAGCAGGTCGCCGGCTTTGCCCTGCCATGACTCGCCGCCGGCTTTGAGGCTGAGGCAGCCCTGGATCACGAAGACCGTGGCATCGCCGGGGTTCTGGTGCTCACTCAATTGGGTTCCGGCCTTCATGGCCATGACCGTCTGCCGGAGGATTTTTTCGTGGCCGCCGTACACCGTGTCCGCAGCGCGCCCATTACTGGAGGTAACCGCCGCCTCAAGCTGCTGCCGGGCCAGCGCGTCGATCGATATCTTCTGCATGCGCCCAAGGCTACCCGCGTTCACGGCTTCTGGGGGCCGGTTTCTTCCCGTGGACGCCAGGTGGAAATCCCCCGGGGAGGGGATGGAGTAACGGCGGGGCGGGGCCTACTCTTCGGGCATGAACACCGTGTCGCAGATCTTCGCGGTGATGGCCGCGGTCATCTATCTCTTCGTCTTTCCGGTGGAGAGCTTCCTCCTCCGCCGCAACAGGTGGGCGCAGAAGTTCCTGAGTACGCCGCCGGAGAACGTCCCCGCCGTGATGATGTGGGCCATCCCCACCGGGTACCGGAACCTGCTGGTTGGGCTGGGGGTGCTTGCGGGCGTGGTCGCGGCCAACTCCGGCCAGCTGGTGGTGGGCTACACGCTGGTGGTCTACTGCTGCGCAAACATGGTCCTCACTGCGCCCACCATGCTGCTCGCAGACCTCCAGGGGCACTATCCCAGGAAGTGGGACAGCGTGCCGGGGACCCTCGCGGCAACGGTCCCTGCCCTGGTGGCCCTGCTCCTGCTGCCCTTCGGTCCGTAATCGCTCCGCAAACACCGTCCGCACCGGCCGCTGGAGCCTTACAGCGGGCACGCCGCGGGGGTACCCGATTTCAGAGCCCGGCAAAGGCTTGATAGACGTTAAAGGATGCCTGACTTCCTGAATCCCGCCCTGCCCTTCATCGCTATGGCCCTGGCGGTGGTGGCCGGACTCACCCTGTCCTGGCTGCTCCGCAAGATCGTCCTCAAGCTCAACCACAAGCGGCCCGAGCTGCAGGCCACCTCCCGGGTGGCCCGCCAGCCGCTGCGGCTGGCACTGTGCCTGGTGGGCGTCCGCGCCGCGCTGGGGCTGACGGCTGCCGGCGAAAGCTGGCACGCCGGCGTCGACCATCTCCTGCTGATCGCCATGATCGGCGCGTTCGCGTGGCTTGCCATCGCGGTCCTGCTGATCGTGGAAGCCGTGGTGCTGAACCGGCACAGCGTGGACGTGGCGGACAACCGGCGCGCCCGGCGGCTGCGCACGCAGATGATCCTGGCCCGGAGGATCGCCGTGGCGCTGGTGGTTGTGCTCGCCGTCGGCACGGCCATGCTGACGTTCCCCGCGATCCAGGCGCTCGGGGCCGGGCTGCTGGCGTCCGCGGGCGTGATCTCGATCGTGGCAGGCCTCGCCGCGCAGACATCCCTGGTGAATGTCTTCGCCGGCATGCAGCTCGCGTTCACCGATGCCATCCGCGTTGACGATGTGGTGGTGGTCCAGAAGGAGTGGGGCCGGATCGAGGAGATCACCCTCACCTATGTGGTGGTCCATCTCTGGGACGACCGCCGGCTGATCCTGCCCTCCACCTACTTCACCACCACGCCGTTCGAGAACTGGACCCGCCGCCAGTCCGAGGTGATGGGCACCGTGGAGTTCGACCTCGACTGGCGCGCCCCCGTGGAGGACATGCGGACCGAACTGCGCCGGGTCCTGGCCGGCACCGAACTGTGGGACGAGCGCGTGGGCGTCCTGCAGATCACTGATGCCACCGGAGGCTTTGTCCGGGTCCGGATCCTGGTCAGCGCGGCGGACAGCGCAGCGCTGTTCGACCTGCGCTGCCTGGTCCGCGAAACCATGGTGACGTTCCTCCAGCAGAGCCATCCCCAGGCGCTGCCGCACCAGCGCTGGGAGCAGGCGGCGGACGACGCCGGCACGGCCACCCGTGGCAGGGCACCATTGCGCGGCCTGGGCCAGTCCGGGAAGGCGGGCGCAAACACTCCGGCAGACCCGCACGAGTCGCAGCTGTTCACGGGATCCATCGAGGCCGTGGAACGCTCGCGGGCCTTCACCGGCCCCGGCGATGAGGTGTTCGAGGAACGCGACCGGAACCTGGCCTCGCACAACTAGGACCCCTTGATAGGTGACCATATGGTCACCTATGATTGAGGGCATGGACGACGTGTTCAAAGCGCTCTCCGACCCCACCCGCAGGGACCTGCTCGACGAGCTGTTCCGCGAGGACGGCCAGACCCTGAGCGCGCTTGAGGCACGGTTCAGCATGACCCGGTTCGGGATCGCCAAGCACCTCCGCATCCTGGAGGACGCAGGCCTGGTGGTCACCCGCCGTCGGGGACGGGAAAAGCTGCATTTCCTGAATCCGGTTCCCATCCGCCTGGTCCACGACCGGTGGGTCAGCAAATACGCAGAACCATGGGCCGCTGCCCTTAGCGACCTCAAATCCAGATTGGAAAGTCCCATGGAAAAGATCTTCGAGATTTACATCAAAACCACGCCCGAACGGCTCTGGGAAGCCATCACGGACAGCGACATCCGCAGCAAATACCAGTTCGGCAACACACTGCAGTCTGACTGGACGCCCGGCGGCCGCTTCGAGATGGGCAACCCCAAGGCAGGGCAGATCCTTGGCGAAGGCGAAAACCTCGAAGTGGATCCGCCGCGGAGGCTGGTGCAGACCATGCGGGCCCTGTGGGGCGAAGACGTCAAGGCCGAGGGCACCTCCACCATCACCTGGGAGATTGAACCGGTGGGCGATTCCTGCCACCTGACGGTCACGCACAGCGACCTGCGGGAAGGCGCCAACGAACAGCTTTACGGTGGCTGGCCGATGATCCTCTCCGGCCTGAAAACCTGGCTGGAGACCGGCGAGAAGCTCACCACGCCGGGCTCGCTGATGTACACGTAGCCCGCCGGTCCTGGGCAGCGCACGACGGCGGTGGCCGTTCCGTCCCCGGGACGGCCACCGCTGAGGTGCTTCGCGGGGTGGCTAGGCCCTGGGGATGCGGACAATGGCGGGGCCCGGGCGGCCAGGTGACAGCGTCACGTCCAGGGTGTCGCCGTCCGTTTGCACGGTGCCGCCGGCTCCTTCCACCGTTGCTTTTGGAAGATCAAACCGGCGACCGCCCAGCGCAATCGACACCTGGCCCGCTTCGGCTTGTGAGTCAACGAAGGCCACAACGTCCGTCCCGCGATCCACCCACCGGACCCACGCCTCTGCCTGGTTCATGGCCGGTGCGTCCTCCAGCGGGCGGGCGCCGACGAGATACGGCTTTGCCCCGGCCATCCACTGTCCGAGATCGGTCAGGGCCTGGCGCTGGATGTCCGGGATGGTGCCGTCAGCCCGCGGCCCAACGTTCAGCAGGAAGTGCCCGCCGCGGGACACCACGTCTGCCAGGTGGCGGGCCAACTGTTTGCCTGTGAGCGACTGTTCCGGACCTTCCACCTGGTTATAACCGAAGGAGAATCCGATCCCCCTGCAGTTTTCCCACTCGGACTCAGACTCGTTCTCCCTAGCGGCTTCATACTCGCTGGTGCCGTAATCCTGGTGCGTAGCACCCCATCGGTCGTTCACCACGCCCTCCGGGACAGCGGCGTAGAAGTGTTCAAACAACGTTCCCAGCCCGTGCTCGCCAAAGTGCTTGCCGGCGTCGGGCCATTCAATGTCGTTCCACAGGACATGGGGGCGGTACTTGTCCACCAGGTCCACCACGTGGTTGTAGGCGTACTCCGCGTAGCCGGCGTCCTTGGGACGGGACGTGTCGTGGACGCTTTCGCTGGTGGTGTGCGGCGGGAAGGGACGCACGTGCCAGTCCAGGCCGCCGGAGTAGTACAGGCCGAGCTTCAGGCCTTTATCCTCTACTGCACGGGCAATTTCGCCGATCAGGTCCCTGCGCGGTCCTCGCTTGACCGTGTTCCGCTCCCCCGTGCCCGGGGCATCCCAGAGGGCGATGCCGTCGTGGTGCTTCGTCGTGGGAACCACGTAGTCAGCGCCGGCGGACTTGAAGAGCTCTACCCAGTCGGCCGGGTCGAATTGCTCGGCTTTCCATTGGTCTAGGAAGGCGTCGTAGTCCTCGCCGCCGAATATTTCCTTGTGGTGCTGCCGGGCAGGGCTGCCGTCGATGCGGATGGTGTTGCAGTACCACTCCGCGTAGGGGTTGTGCTTGAACCACTCGTGATCATCAATGGTGCCGAGGGCGCCGATCGGCTCCGCCCAGGCGGGAACAGAGTACGCGCCCCAGTGGATGAAGATGCCGAACGGTGCGTTCCGGAACCACTCCGGGACGGGCCGGGACAACGTGCTCCACTCTTCGGGCGTGGCGGTGGTTTCAGTCATGATGCGCTCCGATTATTCGTCTGTGGTTGTTCGTTCGACGTTGAAGCCTGGAGATCCCGGTCCGGGATGGCCGTGAGGTAGTCCTCCACCGCGTACAAATGGTTTGCCATCCGGGTCCTGGCGCGGTCCGGATCGTGGCGCTTCAATGCCTCCAGAAGGCCAAGATGCTCGCCATGGGTGGTCAGCAGTCCGGCATTGTCGTGGACGGACCGCCACATCCGTCCCCGGATTGTCTTGGTGGAAACTGTTTCGATCAGCGCTGACAGCACATGGTTTCCCGACGACTCGGCGATCAGCCGGTGGAAGGCAATATCGCACTGCATGGCGGCCTCGTGGTCGATGGGCGTCGCATGGATGGCGGTGTGGGCGCGTTCCAGGATTCGGGCGGCCTCGTCCAACTGCCGCTCAGTGATGGATGCCGCGGCGGCTGCGGCGGCCTCTGTTTCCAGGGCGCGGCGCACCTGATGCACCTGGCTGGCCCGCTCCCCATCCTGCAGGCCCACCCAAAATTCCATGGCCGAAAGGATGGCTGAGGGCTCAAGAGCGGTGACAAAGGTTCCGGCACCCTGCCGGGTTTCCAGGATCCCCATGGTGGACAGCGCCCGCACCCCCTCGCGCAGGGATCCCCGGGATACCTGCAACTCAGCCGCGAGATCCTTCTCCACTGGCAGCCGGTCCCCAGGCCGCAGCCGGCCCGAGGACAGCATTCCTTTGACACCGGCTATGACGACGTCGGTTTGGGACATGCCGCCCTTGAATGCCAGGTCTACCGCTCCGACCCTACTTTCGGGCTGGTTACTCATATAGAGTCATCCGATCTTTACCTTGGAAATTGCAAGTAATAGCTATAGTCTCACGGATAAAGGCAAAATACATCAGATGACATGTGTCCGTCGAGTCGCTCCCGCCGGATAGGGCGGACCTGGAGGGCTCACCTTGGCACACATCACCGGTTTTGATGTTTATGACGTACGGTTTCCCACGTCGCTGTCCGCGGACGGCTCGGATGCGATGAACAAGGACGGCGACTATTCCGCTGCCTACATCGTGCTGAAGACCGATGATCCTGAGGTGTACGGCTGTGGCTTCACCTTCGCCATCGGCCGCGGCAACGATCTCTGCGCTGCCGCCATCGAACTGCGGGCCCGCCCCTTGGTGGGACGGGATGCTGACGGGATCTGCGGCGCCCTTGGGGAAACGTACCGCAGTTTGAAGCGGGATTCCCAGCTTCGCTGGCTGGGGCCCGACAAGGGGGTGGAGCATCTGGCCCTCGGAGCGGTGATGAACGCTGTGTGGGACCTGGCGGCGCGGCGCGCGGGAAAGCCCCTGTGGCAGCTCCTGGTGGACATGACGGCTGAACAGATCGTTGATGCAGCGGATTTGACCTATCTCTCGGATGCCCTGACCCGCGAAGAGGCGCTGGGTCTGCTGGCCCGTCTTGCCCCCACCAGGCAGGAACGCCTTGGGCAGTTGGCCCGGGAGGGTTACCCCTGCTACACCACGTCTGCCGGCTGGCTGGGCTACTCGGACGAAAAGCTTCGACGGCTGTGCCAGGAGGCAGTCGACCAGGGCTACCGCCACATCAAGCTCAAGGTGGGCGCGTCCCTTGAGGACGATATCCGCCGCCTCGGCATCGCCCGGGAGGTCATCGGCCCGGAGGGCAACCTGATGATCGACGCAAACCAGGTGTGGGACGTTCCGCAGGCCATCGACTGGGTCAAGCAGCTTTCCGAATTCAACCCGCTATGGATCGAGGAACCCACCAGTCCGGACGATGTTCTGGGCCATGCCGAAATCCGCCGCGCTGTCCAGCCGATCGGAGTGGCCACGGGCGAACACGGCATGAACCGGGTGCTCTTTAAGCAGCTCTTCCAGGCAGGTTCCATCGACTACTGCCAGCTGGACGCCTGCCGGCTTGCCAGCGTGAACGAAGTACTCGCGGTGCAGTTGATGGCGGCCAAGTTCGGCGTCCCGGTGTGCCCGCACGCCGGCGGAGTGGGCCTCTGCGAGCTGGTCCAGCACCTGTCCATCTTCGACTTTATTGCCGTCTCCGGCGACCTCACCGGGAGGGTGACGGAGTTCGTGGACCACCTGCACGAACATTTCGTGGACCCGTGCATCGTCAGGGACGGCGCTTACGTCATGCCGGCAAACGCTGGATATTCAGCCGAACTCAAGGAACAGACGTTGCAGGAATACGCCTTCCCCTACGGCAGTTACTGGGCAGGAACTCAAGCCGGCAGCGCTGAACAGGCGTGGCGTGCCGGCAACATACCCGGCCGGGTCGCCTTCGCCAGCGCTCGGCGGGAGGCGCAGGCATGATCAACTACACACTCACCCATCCCGGGCTGCTGGCAGCCCTTGCCGAGTCCGGGCACGGATCGAAAATCCTTATCGCCGATGCCAACTACCCGCACAACACCGGGGCACCAGCCTCAGCACGGCGCATCGCGCTGAACCTGCGGCCCGGCCTGCTGACCATCGACCAAATCCTCGAAGTACTGGTTGATGCCGTGCCCTTGGAAGCAGCTGCAGTCATGACGCCCCCGGACGGCACCTGGACGGAGGCTGTCAAGGGCTACGCACGCACGCTTGGCGCCGGCGTCCCCATCGAGTCCCATCAGCGCTTCGAGTTCTATGACGCCGCGCGCTCCCCTGATGTCGCCGTCGTCATTGCCAGTGGGGATACCCGGCACTATGCGAACCTCCTGCTGACCATCGGTGTGCGGCCCGACGGCACTGCCTGATGGGAACGCCTTCAGTGCGGGTCATTGATGCCCACGTCCACGTGTGGGATCCGGCGGTGCTCGACTACTCCTGGCTGGCGGACTCGCCCGGCATGGACAGGCCGTTCCTGCCCGCACACCTCCCGCACACCAGTGCCAACACCCGGGCCGCTGTTTTTGTCCAGGCCGACTGCCGTGACGACCAGGCCCTGAGGGAAGTTGACTGGGTATCCGGACTCGGCACGGACTGGCCTCTGCTCGCCGGGATCGTAGCGTTTGCGCCCGTCAGCAAGGGCGACGCCGTCGAGCAGGACCTGTGCCAACTGCTGGAACGGCCCCTGGTCCGCGGCGTCCGGCAGCTGCTTCAGGACCGCGATGAATCCTTCATTCAGCACCCGGACACCCTGGCGGGCGCATGGCAGGTAGCCGCTGCGGGACTGGTTTTCGACGCCTGCATCCGGGCAGGTCAGCTCGGAGCCCTGGCGGCCTTTGCCCGCCGCGTCCCCGATCTGGCCATTGTGCTGGACCACATGGGCAAGCCACCCATCGCCGGCGGTGACGAAGCGTCCTGGAGCAGAGGGATGCGTGAACTGGCGAAGCTGCCCAACGTCGTCGTCAAAATCTCCGGGGCCGGCGCCGAGGCGGACCCGAACCGGCCCCTCGCAGCCCAGGCCCTGCCGTTCATCCGGGAGACATTGCGGCTTTTCGGCGCTGACCGCTGCATGGTTGGCAGCGATTGTCCGGTCTCCCTGGCCCGCCCTGCCGCCTACCAGGACTGGATCACCATCGTCGAAGAAGCCGTGGCTGGCGCCTCCGACGGCGAGCGCGCCAGCGTCATGCACCGGACAGCAGCCCGCGCCTACCAGCTCACGGAAGCACCAGTAGCGGCCACCACCAACCAGGAGAAGGACTGACAATGCAAGCAGAAACCCGCACCATTCCCGGCACGGAGGTGAAGCTGCCGGTGCTCGGCTTTGGCGGGGCACCCATCGGGAACCTCTTCCGGGAGGTGCCGGAGCAGGAAGCGCTCGACGCCGTCACCGCGGCTTGGGAGGGCGGCGTCCGGTACTTCGATACGGCGCCGCACTATGGGCTGGGCCTGTCCGAACGCCGCCTGGGCGCGGCGCTGGCCGGGCAGGACCGTGGCAGTTATGTGCTCAGCACCAAGATCGGCCGGCTCCTCCGGCCCAACCCCTCGCCGCAGGGTAAGGACACCGAAGGCTTCGACGTCCCCGACGACATCCACCGGGTCCGGGACTATTCCCGCGACGGCGTGCTGCGCTCCATTGAGGAAAGCCTGCAGCGCCTGCGCACCGACCAGATCGACGTCGTCTTCATCCACGATCCCGACGACTACTGGACCGAGGCCGTTGAAGGCGCCGCCCCAACGCTGTCGGCATTGCGCGACGAGGGCGTGATCGGAGCCTGGGGCGCGGGAATGAACCAGTCGGAGATGCTCCACCGGTTCGTCGCCGAGACGGACATCGACGTGGTCATGCTCGCCGGAAGGTACACCCTCCTGGAGCAGGGCGCGGCGCAGGAGCTGCTCCCTGCCTGCCTGGAACGCGGAGTCGGCGTGGTCAATGTGGGCGTCTTCAACTCAGGGCTCCTGTCCAAGGAACGGCCCGCCGCCAACGCTACTTACAACTACGCACCTGCCCCGCAGGAGCTGTTGGACAAGGCGAACCTGCTGGCGGACATCTGCGCATCGCACGGGACCACCCTGCCGGCTGCGGCCCTGCACTTCCCCTACGGGCACCCGGCCGTCACCAGCGTTGTCCTGGGCATGCGGACGCCTGACCAGGTGAAGCACAACCTTGACCTGGCTGCCCACCGTGTCCCGGCGGAGTTGTGGGATGACCTGCGCCGGCGCGGACTGATCGCCTGAAAGAACACCCACCAACTACCGAGAAAAGACGAGACACATGAAATTTGCGCGCATAGGTCCTACAGGCAAGGAAGTCCCCGCCCTGCTGCACGACACGAAGCACTACTCCCTGGAACAGATCGCGAAGGACATCGACGCGGATTTCTGGGAATCCGACGGGCCGGGAAGAGCCGCAGCAGCACTCGCCGCCGGGGAACTGGCCGAACTCGCCGTTGACGGGGCCCGGATCGGCGCTCCGATCACCCGGCCGTCCGCCGTGATCTGCGTCGGCATGAACTACGCAGCCCACGCCGCCGAATCCGGCTCGGCTCCCCCGTCCGTGCCCATCATTTTCCATAAGGCCCCCAACACGGTGGCCGGGCCGTTCGATCCGGTGGCCATTCCGCGCGGGTCCACCAAGACCGACTGGGAAGTGGAACTGGGCGTGGTCATCGGCCGGCGTGCCTCCTACCTGGACTCCCCGGCTCAGGCCCGCGACCACATCGCCGGCTTCGTCACCGTCAACGACCTCTCGGAGCGCACCTTCCAGCTGGAGGTATCCGGAGGCCAGTGGTCCAAGGGAAAAAGCTGCGCGGGTTTCTGCCCCACCGGCCCGTACCTTGTGACCCCGGACGAGGTGGACGCCGGCGACCTGCGGCTGCGCAGCTGGGTGAACGGAGAAATCCGGCAGGATTCTTCCACCCGCGACCTGATCTTCGGCGTGGAGCAGGTGGTCTACGACCTCAGCCAGTTCCTCGTCCTGGAGTCGGGCGACCTGGTCTGCACCGGCACTCCGGAGGGAGTAGCCCTGTCCGGGCGTTTCCCCTACCTCAGGGCGGGAGACGTCGTCGAACTTGAAGTGGCCGGACTGGGCCGCCAGCGCCAGGAATTCTTCCAGGGCTAACCACGAAAGGACCAACCAATGGAGTTTGCGGGTATCAAAGCCATCGTTACCGGTGGAGCCTCGGGGATCGGGGCCGCGACAGCGAAAATGCTCCAGGAGCGCGGCGCCGACGTCGCCGTCCTGGACCTCAACCCTGACCAGGCCGCAGGAGTAAAAGCGTTCCACTGCGACGTGTCCAGCGACGCCTCCGTCCGGCAGGCCGTCGAAGAGGCTGCAGGGCAACTGGGCGGCATCGACGTCGTCGTCAACAATGCCGGGGTGGGCGCCCAGGGAACCATCGAGGCCAACGACGACGACGAATGGCACCGGGTGTTCGATGTCAACGTCCTGGGCATGGTCCGGGTCTCCCG
This sequence comes from Pseudarthrobacter sp. C4D7, assembly GCF_013359725.1. GTDB lineage: Bacteria > Actinomycetota > Actinomycetes > Actinomycetales > Micrococcaceae > Arthrobacter. The sequence continues at coordinate 11,570 of NZ_JABFMW010000008.1, forward strand.
GGCAGCCCTGCCCTACCTGCGCAGGTCCGGCCACGCAGCGATCGTCAACACGTGCTCGGTGGCGGCCACTGCAGGACTTCCCCAGCGCGCCCTGTACAGCGCAACCAAGGGTGCGGTGCTGTCGCTCACCCTGGCCATGGCCGCTGACCACCTGCACGAAGGCATCAGGGTCAATTGTGTAAACCCGGGGACCGCAGACACTCCCTGGATCGGCCGGCTGCTCGCCACTGCACCGGACCCTGCCGCGGAACGGGCCGCGCTGGAGGCCCGCCAGCCGCACGGCCGGCTTGTTTCCCCGGAAGAAGTTGCGGGAGCGGTGGTTTACCTTGCCAGTCCGCTTTCCGGCTCCACCACGGGCGTGGACCTGGCGGTGGACGGCGGCATGCAGGCCCTTCGGCTCCGCCCCCGGACTTCCGCATCCTAGGACGGCGGCGGCCAGGACCCATCCACCCGGCAAGGCGCTGGTCCTCGGCCGGGATCGGCGGGGACAGCGCAGGGCCGGGGCGCCCCGCGCCCGCCTCACCGTAGTGTGGTGGCGTGACTACCCCGATCTCCGCCCAGCCAGCCCATGACGACAGGGCGTCCGCAGCCGCCGCCAGCCCGGTGGTCCTGTCCCCGGCAGGTCCCGCCGACCACTGGTGGCAGTCCGCCGTCATCTACGAGGTATACCCCCGGTCCTTCGCCGACGGGGACGGTGACGGCGTGGGCGACCTTGCCGGACTGATCCACCGGCTGCCGTACATCGCTTCGCTGGGGGTGGACGGCATTTGGATGACGCCCTTCCAGCCGTCCCCGCAGGTTGACCAGGGCTACGACGTCAGCGACTACTGCGGCGTGGACCCGCTCTTTGGCAGCATGGCCGACTTTGAGCGGTTACTGGCCGGGGCGCACGCCCTTGGCCTGCGGGTTCTGCTGGACGTGGTCCCCAACCACTGCTCGTCTCGGCACCCCCTGTTCCAGGCAGCGCTGGCCGCCGGCCCGGGTTCACCTGAACGCGGACTCTTCCATTTTGTGGAAGGACGGAGCTCATCGCCGGAACACCCCAGCGACCTGCCGCCCAACAATTGGCAAAGCGTGTTCGGCGGGACGGCCTGGTCGCGGGCGAACCCGGGTTCAGAAACGGACACCGAGTGGTACCTGCACTTGTTCTCTGCCGGCCAGCCGGACTGGAACTGGCGGAACCCAGCGGTAGGCGATTACTTCGACGGCGTGCTCCGCTTCTGGTTCGACAAGGGCGTGGACGGACTCCGGATCGATGTGGCCCACGCACTCTTCAAGGCGGACGGGCTACCGGACGCACCGTCGGAAAGTCCTGTGGTGGACGGCCTGCGCTCCAACCCCTTGGTGTCCGACCAGGAGGAGGTGCATGAGGTGTACCGCCGCTGGCGGCGCCTGGCGGAAAAATACCAGCCCCACCGCCTGCTGGTGGGCGAGGTAAACCTGGAACCGTCGCGTGCCGCCCGGTACACCCGCGCCGACGAGATGCACCAGGCGTTCGCCTTCGCGTTCGTGAAGCTCGGCTGGGACGCTGCAGCGTGGGCGCAGGCTGGCAGCGAACTGGAAGAGGCCCGGCTGCTCCACGGCGCAGCCCCCACCTGGGCCCTGGAAAACCACGATATTGTCCGCACAGTGACCCGTTTCGGCGGCGGCGATCAGGGAGCGCGGCGTGCCCGTGCAGCGCTGGCCGCCCTGCTGGGCCTCCCCGGCGCGGCCTACATTTACCAGGGCCAGGAGTTGGGCCTGCCCGAAGTCGATGTCCCGGTGGAGGCGCGCGTGGACCCGATGTGGGCCCGCGGCGGCGTCACCCGCGACGGCTCCCGGGTTCCCCTCCCCTGGACCGAAGACCCTGCCGGAAACCACGGTTTCTCGACGGGGCCCACGGCCACCCCACCGTGGCTGCCGCTCCCGGACGGCTGGGGAGACAACGCGATCGAGAGCCAGCAGCAGGACCCAGGGTCCGCGTTGGCGTTTGCAGCCCGTGCCCTTGCCCTGCGGCGGCAGTTGTGGGCTGACGGCACCTTCACGGCGGACGACGCCGGCACCTGGCGTCTGCGGGCGGGGAACCTTCTGACGTGCGAACGCAGCCCCCGCTTCCTGGTGGCGGTCGCCATGGGGAGCGAACCGGTGGAGCTGCCGCCCGGCGTCGTCCTTTTCAGCGCCTTCCCGCTGGAGCAGGAAGGCTGGCTGCAGCCGGACAACGCGGTGTGGCTCCGCCGGTCCTGAACCGCCCTGCGTCCTGACCACGAACCAGAGACGGCCCTCCGAAGGGTGGGCCTAAGCCTTTTGCTGCCGCCAGAATACGGAAATCCCCAGTGTGATGGCACAGAGCACCAGCATGGCAAGGACCATGCGCATCCAGCTGTCCTGGTGCACCCCGCCGGAGGCGAAGACGCCGATCATCACGGTGGCGGTAATCGCCCCCACGTAACGGCAGGTCTGGTAGATCCCGGCAGCGACGCCCCTGTCCTGCGGCCGGGTGGACAGGAACATGCCTTGGTTCGAGGCGATGCCCACGGTCCCGTACGGGATGCCCATCAACGCGGTGAGGACCACTACCACCGGGATGGCCAGCGTGCCGGTCAGCAGCCACATGAGGGCGGCCACCACCGTCAGGAGCACGACGCCGGCAATCAGCACCCGCCGGACCCCGAACCTTCCCATCGCGGAGACAGCCCAGGGGGTGGCTAGTACGGACATTCCGGCCAGCGGCAGCATCAACAGCCCCACGACGCCGGGATCGTAGCCGCCGGCCTCCTGCAGCAGCTGCGGAAGGCCGAAGAAGACGAAGTAGTAGACGCTGCTGAAAACGGCGAACGCCAGGTACACCAGCATCAGCGGCCGGTTACGGCCCAGCAGCCGCAGGTCCAGGAAAGGCTTGGCGAACCGCAGCTCCCGCCAGGCAAACAGCGCTCCCACCACGGTGCCACCGGCCAGCATCAGCCAGCGGTACTCCGGGGCCACGTTCAAGGCGGCCATCATGACCAAAAGCAGTGCACTGATGAATCCGGCGATGCCGGGAAGGTCGGAATCCCGGAGAAGCTCCGCTACGCTGCCGCGTTCCCGGACCTTGTCCGGCGGGGCGGCCTTCCGGACGATCAGCAGCGCAGCGAAGGCCAGCGGAACATTGACCAGGAACAGGGACTGCCAGCCCACGAAGCCCACCAGCAGGCCGCCCACCACGGGACCCACCGCAGCGGCGGAGGTGTTGGCCATCTGCAGCCGGCCCAGCGGGCGCGCCGGGTCCACCTTCGCCTGCTGCGCCAGGGCACCCACCATCACCACCGCACTGGGATACGCGGTGGCCGTCCCCAGGGCCATGACCGCCCGGGCGACGCAGAGCAGCCCGAAGTTGGGGGCCAGCGGCGCCAGGGCGCAGGTGATGGCAACCAGGCCCATGCCCAGCAGGAACATCCGGCGCGGGCCGAACCGGTCAGCCAGCCTGCCCATGACGGGCTGGCCGGCGGCGGAAGCCAGGTAGAAGGAGGTAACCACCCAGGTGACGGCAGCGACGTCGAGACCGAAGTCGGCGCGCAGCACCACCAGGGCCACGGCAATCATGGAAGAGTTCAACGGGTTCAGTGCCGTGCCCAGGCTTAGGCCGGCGACGGCAAGGGCAGTCCGGGGGTTGTTGCTCACGGTAACAGTCTGGCCCACAGGCGCCAGCGGGGACGACTTGCCTGGCCCTGGCGCGGCTATTTGCCTGTCAGCCCGACAGGGAACAGCGCATCCTCCACTGCCTTGGTGAGGTCGCGGATGACGTCGGCCTGGCCGTCATCCGGCACGCCCGCCGGGTTCTCCGTGTAAATCACCAGCGCAAACGTCGATCCGCGGTAGCTCAGCAGGGCCGCGTCGTGCAGCTCGCCGGAGATTTCACCGTATTTGTGGTGGACGTCCACGCCGGACCGGGACCCCGCGGGGATGAGGTCCTCGTTGTTGGTGTCCTGCATGTAGCCCAGCAGCTGGTCTGTGTGGTCCTTGTCCAACAGCTCCCCGGCGTACAGCTTCTTCAGGATCAGGGCCATGTCCGCTGCGGTCAGCAGGTTCTGCTCGGGGTCGTACGTGACACCCAGCGAGGCCGCATAAGCCGTCAGCTGCGGGTAACCCACCGCATCCATCAACAGCAGCCAGGAATCGTTGTTGCTGTCGTTGACCATGGCCTTGAGCTGGAAAGCGGCGTCGTAGTCGCCCATGGGATCGTCCAGGCTTGCCTGCCCCAGCTCCACCAGGTGGTAGTACGCGGCAGCGGTGAGGATTTTCGCGGTGCTGGCTGCGGTAAAAGTGCTTTCGTCGCCGAAGGTCAGCTCAGCGCCCCCAGACACATCAGCGAGCGCCAGGCCGATGCGGTATTCGTCCGATTCCTGGAGGATTTTGTCCACATTGTCGCGCAACGACGCCGGGGCTGCCGCTACCGGTGCGGCCGGCACCGCCGGCTGGGCGGGCACCCCAGCGCCCAACGGCGGCCCGGACCGGACCACGGCCAGCGTGAGGGTGCCCACGATGACCAGCAGCACGGCGAGGGCCAGGATCAGCAGCGTCCTGATGTCCCGCCCCGCACCTGGAGCCGGCTTGCCCGGTGTTGGCTGCGGAGCATCACGGCCCGGTTTGGGCACCACGGGGTGCATGGACATACAAGGGCTCCTGTCCCGCCTCGGCATTCACAAAACACAGTCAGCGCGGCGTTGAGCCGCGCTGACAGATGCTGATTAAATCACCGGAGGTTGGGAGCTTCCTGAAGGCGTGCCGGGCGGATCGCGGTGCCGTTCCGCCGACGCACAAAACCGCTGCCGACGCGCTGGTTGCCTCGCGCGGCCCGTATTTCGGCCGCGTCAGGGAACGGGCGTCCCGGGAAGCAGTTTGCGCGTCGAAATCCGGGTGGAAGCAGAAGCCAGGTTGCCTGTCGGGAGACCTTTTGCGCGTCGAAAAGCTAGCCGCGGGTGCGGGCGGCGATCGCAGTCTCCAGGAATTCGAGGTGCGCCGGCGCAACGGCAACGGCACTGGGCAGGTATTCCGAGTGCTTGGCCAGGAACTTCTTGATGAAGGGGCATACCGGGACGATGCCGATGCCGTCCGCCACGGTGCTGTCCAGGGCAGCCGTGGCCAGTTGGCTGGCCAGGCCCTGCCCGCCGTATTCCTCGTTGATCACCGTGTGGTAGAAAATCCGCTGCGGCGACTCCCCGCCGTCGTACTCCTTGTATGCCGCTTTGCCGATCACATTGCCGGCATCAAGAATCTCAAAGCGTTCGCGCCCGGGGTTGTGGCGGACGGTGATGTCGCTCAAGGGAACTCCTTCAGTTGCGGGGTGGTGCTGACCGTGCAAAGCCTAACCCGGCACGGCCGGCACTTATTTCCGCAGGAGGCGGCTCCCTGGCGACATCCCCGTCCGCGCCCGCGTCAGCTCAGGTAGCCGTTCGGGTTCAGCACGTACTTCGTGGCGGCGCCGGCGTCGAATTCGGCGTAGCCCTTCGGTGCGTCCTCAAGCGGAATGGCCTTGGCATTGACGTTCTTGGCGATGCTGACCTTGTCATTCAGGATGGCCATCATCAGCTGCCGGTTGTACTTCATCACCGGACACTGGCCGGTGGTGAAGCTCAGCGACTTCGCCCAGCCAGTGCCCAGGCTCAGGCTCAGGGCACCCTTCTTGGCTGCCTCGTCAACGCCGCCCGGATCACCGGTGACGTAGAGGCCCGGGATACCCAGGGCGCCGCCGGCCGCGGTGATCTCCATCAGGGAGTTCAGCACGGTGGCCGGAGCCTCGGACGCGCCCTGCCCGTGTCCCCGGGCCTCGAAGCCCACGGCATCCACACCGCAGTCCACCTCCGGGATCCCCAGGATCTGTTCGATCTGCTCAGCCGGTCCGCCCTTGGTGAGGTCCACCGTCTCGCAGCCGAACGTGCGGGCCTGGGCCAGGCGGTCTGCGTTCATGTCGCCCACAATCACGACGGCGGCACCCAGCAGATGTGCGCTGGTGGCAGCGGCCAAGCCCACGGGACCGGCGCCCGCCACATACACCGTGGAGCCGACGCCAACGCCTGCCGTCACAGCGCCGTGGAAGCCGGTGGGGAAGATATCCGAAAGCATGGTCAGGTCCATCATCTTTGCCAGCGCCTGATCCCTGTCCGGGAACTTCAGGAGGTTCCAGTCCGCATACGGAACCAGGACGTAATTGGCCTGGCCGCCAACCCAGCCGCCCATGTCCACATAGCCGTAGGCGCTGCCGGGGCGGTCAGGGTTCACGTTCAGGCAGATGCCCGTCTTGCGCTCCTTGCAGTTCCGGCACCGGCCGCAGGCGATGTTGAACGGCACGGAACAGATGTCCCCCACCTTGATGAATTCGACGTCCCGGCCCACTTCCACCACTTCACCGGTGATTTCGTGGCCCAGCACCAGGTTGGGCGGAGCTGTGGTGCGGCCGCGGACCATGTGCTGGTCCGAACCGCAAATGTTGGTGGCTACGGTCTTGAGGATGACCCCGTGGTGGACCGGGCGCCCCACGTTCGCGGGGTTGACTCCTGGCCCGTCCTTGAGCTCGAACGTTGGGTAGTCAATGTCAATTACTTCGACCTTGCCGGCTTCTTTGTAGGCAACGGCTTTGTTCCCTGTCATCTATCGCTCCTGTTGTCAGGCGTCCGGTGGGACGGCCGTGATCTGGGTAGGTGGGACATCCCGTGCGGGGAACAGTCCTGGCCGGTTGGTGCGTCCTGATATTTGGTGTGGTCAGGTAACGGTTCCCGGGAGGGGATCCGCCCAGTCTAAGCACGGCCCCCAGGACGGTCTAGGGGTTAGGGCCCCTTGTTTACCGGCTGCCGTCCGTGGGGACGTACCAGCTGCGGCGTACGCTGTACCCACCGGTGCCATGCCTGCAGGCTGGCCGGTCCCCAGGCAAGTTCTACCGTTGAGGAGAACGGCATGAAAACACGCACCATCGGACAACTGACAGTTTCCGCCCTCGGCCTTGGCTGCATGGGCATGAGCGAGTTTTACGGCGGCGGTGACGAGCAGGAGTCGCTTGCCACCATCCATGAATTCCTTGATGCAGGCGGATCGCTGCTGGACACCGCGGACATGTATGGCCCGTTCACCAATGAAGAGCTTGTGGGCCGGGCCATCGCCGGCCGCCGCGGCGACGTCGTGCTTGCCACCAAGTTCGGCAATGAACGCCGTGCGGATGGGTCCTGGGTGGGCATCAACGGCCGCCCCGAGTACGTGCGGTCCGCATGCGACGCAAGCCTGCAGCGGCTGGGCGTGGACCATATCGATCTCTACTACCAGCACCGTGTGGACAAGACGGTGCCCATCGAAGACACCGTGGGGGCCATGGCGGAACTGGTCCAGGCCGGGAAGGTCCGGCACCTTGGGCTGTCCGAAGCATCGGCGGAGACCATCCGGCGGGCCCATGCGGTGCACCCCATCACCGCCCTGCAAACGGAGTATTCGCTGTGGGAGCGGGAGCCCGAGACCAAGGTGTTCCCTGTGCTCGCGGAGCTGGGCATTGGTTTCGTCCCGTACAGCCCGTTGGGCCGCGGCTTCCTCACCGGCCAGATCCGCAGCGCGGACGACTTCGCCGAGGACGATTTCCGCAGGCACTCCCCCCGCTTCCAGGGGGAGAACTTCACACGGAACCTGGAACTCGTGGACCGGGTCAAGGAGCTGGCGGACCGGAAGCAGTGCACTCCCGGGCAGCTGGCGCTCGCGTGGCTGCTGGCGCAGGGCGAGCACATCGTTCCAATCCCGGGCACCAAGAAACGCGAGCGCCTGCGCGAAAACCTGGGCGCCGTCAACGTGGAACTGGCCCAGGACGATCTTCAGCTGCTGGACGAGCTGGCGCCGGCGGGGTCCACCGCCGGTGCGCGCTACCCCAACATGTCCACCATCGACACGTAGCCCCGCGGAGCCCGCACGGGCGGCCCTTCCCCGCATAAGCGGTGCCGGCCGGCGCCGCTTATGCGGGTCCTGGCCGCCTGTGCGTGGAGCACCGGCACCGTGTTCACGACGGCGGGGCGGAGCTGGCGTAGGGTGGTTCGTACGGCTGAAGCAAGCGGCCCTTGTTTTCTTCTGTGCGGAGCCCCGTCATATGTCCGACGAACCCGCCCTCCGGGCGCTTGCTGCTTCTTCCTTCAACCTGCCGGACCTTCGGGCCGGTCAACTGGCCGGCATGGCCGCCCTTGCGGAGGGCCGCGATGTGCTGGCCCTCATGCCCACCGGCTACGGGAAGTCCGCCATCTACCAAGTGGCAGCCCTGTACCTGCACCAGGCAACGGGACGCCCCGCCGTCGTGGTTTCTCCGCTGATTGCCCTGCAGGAGGACCAGCTGGACGGCCTGTCGCACGCCCTCGGGCCGGGCACCGCGGTGGCCATTAACTCCTCGCACAGCGACGCCCAAGTCGAGGCCGCCTGGCGGGCCGCCAAGGACGGCACCGCAGTGTTCCTCTTCCTCGCCCCGGAGCAGCTGGCCAAGCAGGCAACCGTGGACCGGATCAAGGACCTGGACATCGCGCTGTTCGTGGTGGACGAGGCACACTGCGTCTCCTCGTGGGGGCACGATTTCCGGCCGGACTACCTCGCGCTGGGAAACGTCCGCGAGCAATTGGGCAACCCCACCGTGGCCGCCCTGACCGCTACCGCGTCCCCGCCGGTCCGCGACGAGATCGTGGAGCGGCTCGGCATGAAGAAGCCGTTGGTGCTGGTGCATGGCTTCGATCGCCCCAACATCACCCTTGACGTGGTCCGGCACCACGAGGACAAGGGCAAGCGCAGGGCCGTGCTTGAACAGGTGGCGGACCTGGCCAGGGACGGGCACGGTCTGCTGTACGCCGCCACCCGGAAGGACACGGAAAAGTACGCGGCCAAACTGGTGGGCGGGGGGCTCCGGGCGGAGGCGTACCACGCCGGCCGTTCCGCCAAGGAACGCGAGCGCATCCATGAACTGTTCCTGGACGACGGGCTCGACGTGGTGGTGGCCACCACAGCTTTTGGCATGGGAATCGACAAACCCAACGTCCGCTTCGTGGTCCATGCCGACATTCCCGAATCACTCGATTCGTACTACCAGGAGATCGGGCGGTCGGGCAGGGACGGCCAGCCCGCTTCCGCTGTTCTTCACTACCGCTCGGAGGACCTCGGCCTGCGGAAGTTCTTCGGCACCCACTCCCCCGACCCCGATGCGCTCCTGGACGTCCTGAAGGTCCTCAAGGCGGCGCACGCCCCCACGCCAAGATCCTCCCTCGCAGAGTTGACCGGATTCAAGGCGCGGCGCGTCACTTCCCTGGTGAACCAATTGGCGGAAATCGGAGCCGTCGTCGTCGGAAAGCGCGGCGTCCGGCTGGCATCCAAGGCCAAGCTGCCCTCGCTGGTGGACGACGCCGTCGAACTGGCCGAAGCCCGGCAGCGCGTGGACCATTCGCGGCTCACCATGATGCGCGCCTATGCCGAGACGGACGGCTGCCGCAGGCAGTTCCTCCTGGGCTACTTCGGCGAGGACCTGCCCGAACCCTGCGGAAACTGCGACGTGTGCGCTGCGGCTGCCGCCCACGCCAGGGCTAAAAAGTCCGACGGCGGGGCGCCGGGTGCACCGGCGGAAGAGCCCTTCCCGCTGCAGTCAGCGGTGGTCCACAAGGAGTGGGGCCCGGGTCTGGTGATGCGGCACGAGGACGACGTCATCACGGTTCTCTTCGAGCAGGAAGGATACAAGACACTGTCCCGCGCAGCAGTGGTGGAGCATCAACTCCTGAAGCCTGCTTAGGTACTCTGGAGGAACCCTCCGACGAAAGGCCCCCCGCGTGGAAGTACCTGCGTATGTCTGGACCCTGACCATTGCGGGAATCATCGGGCTGCTGGCCTTCGATTTCTTCTTCCACGTGCGCAAAGCCCACACACCCTCCCTCAAGGAATCGGCCGTGTGGTCCGCCATTTACGTCAGCATCGCTGTGGTGTTTGGCCTGATTGTCCTGCTGTTCGGCGGCCCCGACATGGGCACCGAATACTTCGCCGGCTACGTCACGGAAAAGGCGCTTTCCGTGGATAACCTGTTCGTCTTCCTCATCGTCATGGCCAGCTTCAAGGTGCCCCGCGCGGACCAGCAGAAAGTGCTGCTGTTCGGCATCGTGTTCTCCCTGATCGCCCGCACGGCGTTCATCTTCCTGGGCGCCGCGCTGATCAACAGCTTCGCCTGGGTGTTCTACATCTTTGGGCTCATCCTGCTGGTCACGGCCGGGAACCTGCTCAAGCCCGACGACCACGACGACGATTCGGACGGCCTGGTGGTCCGGCTCGCCAAGAAACTGCTGCCGGCCTCCGAACATTACGACGGCGACAAACTCTTCACCGTGGAGAACGGCAAGCGCGTCCTGACGCCGATGCTCCTGGTCATGGTGGCCATTGGCGGTACGGACATCCTGTTCGCCCTGGACTCGATCCCGGCCATCTTTGGGCTGACCCAGAACGTCTTTGTCGTTTTCACGGCCACCGCGTTCTCGCTGATGGGCCTGCGGCAGCTGTTCTTCCTGATTGACGGCCTGCTGGACCGGCTGATCTTCCTTTCCTACGGGCTGGCAGTCATCCTGGGTTTCATCGGCGTGAAGCTCATCCTGCACGCCCTGCACGAGAACACGCTGCCGTTCATCAACGACGGCGAGCACGTCAACGTGGTGGAGGTCAGCACCGGGCTCTCGCTCAGCGTGATCCTCGGCGTCCTGGTGGTGACCATCCTGGCATCCGTCTTCAGCCCCAAGGGCAAGGCCAAGAATGCGGTCTCCGGGGCACGGCGCCATGCCAGCGAATACGTGGACCTGAACTACGAAACGGACATGGCGGAGCGGGACAAAATCTTCGCCAAGATGGTCCGCGAGGAGGACCAGATCCGCAAGCTTCCGGAGAAGTACAAGCGGCTGGTCAGGAACGAGACCGAGTTCCTGGACCTGATCCGGAAAGCCCACGACGAGCACGACAAGGCCCAGGTGCGGGCTGCCGCCAACGAAGGCTGAGGCTTTCAGGAGTGGTTGTCAGCCCCTCTTGCTACGTTTGATTCAAGGCCAGGGGAACACTCCTCCGGTCCACGAACAGTTGGGGAGGCCCCGTGTTTCTGCTCGATGCTGCCGGTGTGCACGCCGGAGCCGGCACGCCCCGGGATCTGGTTTTCTCGGCCAGCGACCTGGTGGCCGCCAGCGAATGCGAGTACCGCACGCTCCGTATCCTGGATGAAAAGCTGGGCCGCACCGCCAAGGCGGAGTTTCCCCCGGACGAGATGCAGAAACGCGCCGGTGAATTGGGCGACCAGCACGAACAGACCGTGCTCGCGGGCCTGGTGGCCAAGTACGGCGAATGGGATGCGGGCCGCGGCGCGGGGGTCTACTCACTGGAACGCGGCCAAAACCTGCGCGGTGACCTGCAGGCCAAGCATGCCGAAACCGAACTCGCCCTCCGCTCCGGCGCAGATGTGGTTTTCCAGGCCACGTTCTTCGACGGCGAGTTCTTGGGCTACGCCGATTTCCTGGTCAACGAGGCCGCCGGGACCGGGAGCCCTGGCCGCTACGAGGTGTGGGACACCAAGCTCGCCCGCCATGCAAAGGTGGGGGCGCTGCTGCAGCTTGCCGCCTACGGCGACCAACTCCTGGGGATGGGCCTGGAGCCAGCCCCGGTGGTCACCCTGGTACTTGGCACGCGGCTGGGTGATGACTGGCTCCGGAGCAGCCATTCCCTGCCGGACCTCCTGCCCGTCTTCCGGGAACGACGCCGGCGCTTCCGCCACCTCACAGCCAGCCACCGGGAAAGTGGCGGCGCAGTTCAGTGGCAACAGCCCGGCGTCGTGCATTGCGGGCGCTGCGACTACTGCGCGGAGCAGGTGCAGCTCCACCGGGATCTCCTGATGGTGGCGGGCATGTCCGTGGTCCAGCGGCGTAATCTGCACGCGGACGGCGTCACCACCATCGACCAGCTGGCGGCGATGCCAGCCGGGAAGGCCAGGAACTCTGTGGTCCGGCTGCGTGCCCAGGCGCGGATGCAACTGGGCCTGGATCAAACAGCCGGCTCCCGGACATTCACCAAGGATGGGCAGCCGCACACCGTGTCGTTCAGCGTGCTCCCGGACCATACGATCGGATCGCTTCCTGCCCCCAGTGCCGGTGACATTTTCTTCGATTTCGAAGGTGATCCGCTGTGGCAGGATCCAGCCACAGGCGCGTGGGGCATTGAATACCTCTTTGGCGTCGTCGAGGCTCCGGTGGCAGGCGCCGACGGCGAGCCGATGTTCCGGCCGTTCTGGGCACACTCCCGGTCCGGGGAACGCCGTGCCTTCCTCGAGTTCCTGGAGTACGTGGAGAAACGCCGCGCCGCAAACCCGGACATGCATGTCTACCATTACGCGGCGTACGAGAAAACGGCGCTGCGGAATCTGTCCCTCACCCACCAGGCCGGCGAGGACATTGTGGACGACTGGCTGCGGCAGGGGCTGCTGGTGGACCTGTACGCCACGGTCCGGCACTCCATCCGTATCTCGGAGGCCTCGTATTCCATCAAGAAGCTTGAACCGCTCTACATGGGAGACAATCTGCGGTCCGGGGAGGTAAAGGACGCCGGCGCGTCGGTGGTTGCCTATGCCGCCTACTGCGCCGCCCGTGATGGCGGAAACGCAGAGGACGCCAACCACATCCTGGCGTCCATCTCGGACTACAACCGGTACGACTGCCTCTCCACCCTTCGGCTCCGGGACTGGCTGCTGGAAACCGCGCCCCGGGCGGCGGAAGGCGAAACCGCTGGGGCGGCCATGGACGGGTCGCCCACTGCGGTGGCACCCGCCAGCGGGAAAGGCGACGACGCCACGCGGCGGCCGGACGACACCCCGGAAGAGGCGCAGCTGCGGGAGTACCTGGCCAGCCTGCCGGACAACCGTCCCTGGACCGACGACGAACGTGCCATCGCCATGGTTGCGGCCGCCACCGGATACCACCGCCGCGAGCGGAAGCAGTTCTGGTGGCAGCACTTCGACCGGGCAGAGGCCCCCCTGGAGAGCTGGTCCGACCAACGGAACGTGTTCGTCGTGTCCTCGGCGGATGTCGTGTCCGATTGGGCCTTGGCCAAGCCCCGGGAGCGGATGCGCACTCGTTTCCTGAGGCTGCGCGGCACCATGACGGAGGGCTCGGATTTCCGGCCCGGGTCCACCTGGTGCCGGCTGTATGACGCGCCCGGACCGGACGGCATGGCCGATCCCCAGTCCGCACCAGAGGCCAGGGCCTTCACGTTCGGAACCAGGATCAGTGAACTGGAAGCAGTGCAGGACAGCCCTGAGCACGTCATCACCATTGCCGAAAAGGAGACCGCGAAAGTCCAGGCGTACCCGCATTTCCCGGTTGCCCTGACCGAGGACCAGCCGCTGGCCACTGCCAGCATTGAAGCCGCCGTCGCGGCGATAGCCCAGACGGTGGGCTCCGCCGTGCCATCCCTCCCTGCCCAACCGGGCCTGGATATCCTGCGGAAGCTGCCACCGCGGTTCCGCTCGCTGGACGGACCGGTGGAAGTGCTGCACGGTGATGACGGCGCCGCCGACTACACGGGCGCCATAGCCGCGTCACTGCAGGACCTGGACCACTCCTATCTGGCCGTCCAGGGGCCGCCCGGAACGGGCAAGACTTTCGTTGGTGCCCATGTAATCGGCAGGCTCGTGGCCCGGGGATGGAAGATCGGAGTGGTGGGCCAGTCGCACAACGTGGTGGAAAACCTGCTGTCCCGGGCCATTGACGTCGGCCACGTGGACTCTCGGCTGGTGGCCAAGAAACTCGCCGCACCGCATCCGGTTCCATGGAACCTGACGTCGGAGGGCGATGTTGCCAGGCTGCTGGCATCGCCGGGCGGATGCCTGGTGGGCGGCACCGCGTGGACCATGACGGGCAAGGAAGTCCCGGCGGGGTCGCTGGATCTCCTGGTCATTGACGAGGCCGGCCAGTTTTCGCTGGCCAACACCTTGGCTGTGTCCCTGGCGGCCAAGCGCCTGCTCCTGCTGGGCGATCCCCAACAACTCCCGCAGGTTACGCAGGGCACGCACCCCGAGCCCGTTGACGAATCCGCACTCGGTTGGCTGGCCGCCGGCCATGCAACCCTGCCCACCAGCCTGGGATATTTCCTGGCAGACTCGTGGCGCATGCATCCGGAGCTGTGCCGGGCGGTCTCCACCCTCAGCTACGAAGGAAAGCTGCACTCAGCCCCTGCCGCCTCCCTCCGCGAACTGGAGCAGCTGGACCCGGGCGTGGAGACGGTCTTTGTCAACCATTCGGGGCGCACCACAGCATCCGAGGAGGAGGCAGCGGAAGTGGTTCGCCAGGCCCGCCGCCATCTTGGCCTGAAGTGGACCGGCGGCCCGGAGCACGCATCCCGTCCCCTCGGGCAGCAGGACCTGCTGGTGGTTGCTGCCTACAACGCCCAGGTCCATGTGGTCCGAAAGCATTTGTCAGAGGCCGGGCTGCCTGATGTCCGGGTGGGTACCGTGGACAAATTCCAGGGTCAGGAAGCCCCGGTGGTACTGATCTCCATGGCCTGTTCGGCAGTGGCCGAGGCTCCGCGCGGAGCTGAGTTCCTGCTGAACCGGAACCGTATCAATGTGGCCGTGTCCCGCGGACAATGGCGGGCGGTGATCATCCGCTCCCCCGAGCTCACCAACTACATGCCGCACAAGCCCGCGGCGCTGGAGGAGCTCGGGGCGTTCATCGGGCTAAGCCCCCGGGAGCAGCCCTAGGGATACGACAGGGGCCTTCAGTGGGCCCGGAACCCGCGGAAGGTCCCGCGCGCAGCCGAAAAACCTGATTCGACCCGCTCCACCCGGCCAGGGGTCCGGTCCGATCCGAGCCAGTCCAACAGTTTCCGGACCTGCGGTTCGGGGCCTTCGGCGGCCACGGAAACGGAGCCGTCGGCGAGGTTGCTTACCTCTCCGGACAGTCCAAGCTCCTCCGCAGTGCCCGCGGTCCAGTAGCGGAATCCCACACCCTGGACCACCCCAAACACCCGGGCGTCCAGCCGGACAACGTCCGGCGCCGAACCGTCCTGCGCCGGTTCGTGCGCCGGGCCTGCGTGCCTGCCCATGGTGCTCCTCCTCCGGACAGTGCCCGCGGCCGCCGGGCCGCAGCAGCCGTCGTCCAGATGAGGGCGGGGTTGCTGCGGCCCTAAGGGCGGCCGTGTGCGCTTAGTTGATGGTGATGTCGCGGGTGGCGTGGTTGTAGCGGATGGTCACGGTGCCACCGTCGTGGTGCAGTTCGTGGTTGGGGCCATCGAACGTGCCGAAAGCGCCATAATTCTCAGTCCAGGAGCGGTTCAGGGCAATCTTGAACGTGTAGTAGCCGGCGGGAAGCTCGGCGCTCTTCTTCCACAGCTGGTCCAGGAAGTCGAACTCCATCTGTGCCTCGTCGTACTGGGGCGCCCAGTTCTCCGGTGCACCCAGGAGGGTGTTGAAGTCACCGGCCAGTGCCACGGCCTCAGGCTGCGGCAGCGTTTCTTCGTCGGGGCCCTCCAGCGGCTCTGCGGCGGCGGGCGCGTCCTTGGCGGGGGCTTTCTTGAGGACAGCCGCCACTACGGGTTCCACGGCGTCTTCGATCGCCTTGGCTGCCTTGCCGACAACGGAAGCAGCCTTCTTGGCAGGGGCCTTCCGGGCGGTCTTCTTAGGCGCCGCCGACTTGGCCGGGACCTCAAGTGTGGCCGCAGCAGCGGAGACGGGACGGACAAACCCTGCGGGAGCCGTGGGAACCGGGGTGTCGGCAGGGACGGGAGTGCCGGCGTCGAGCGCGGCCGCGAAGGAATCCGCATCCGGGAAGGCGACGGTGGCACGCATGCCATCCTCGGTGATGGTCCAGCCCGAACGGCCCTTGATCAGCCAGCCGGCCTTGACCAGCTTGGCGGTGGCCGAGGTGAGGGTCTTGTGGCCGCGCGGGATCCCGCCGCTGAGGAGCTCGGACTCATGGTCGTTGAACGGCACGCGGGCGGTTGCCTCTGCCAGGACCTGGCCTGCGTTCAGTGCATCGCCGGACCACACGCCTTCGGTCAGGACATCCAGGACGGTCTTGAGTCGAAGGTAAGTGTTTTCTGCGGTGGACTTGGCCATGATTCCCCTTATATAAAAGCGATCGGTCTTAGGCATCTTGCCAACTGCCCATTAAATCGCGCGACTTTAATTGGTTAACTCTGCGTGTCGTGACCGACTGTGAAGCGGTTGGTGCCGCAAGTGAGGCGGAGGTCTCGGGTAAGGGCCGTCTGCATAACCCTGAAGCGCTGACATGGGTGCTGCACTGCACTCCCCAGACACGCCTGCGGCACCCAGTTTACCGGGCGGATAGCCCGGGTGTTGCCCCCGACACTGTCGCGGTCAGTCGGCGACTTCCCGGCCGTTCAATTCCGCCACCAGTTCCGCCTTCCGTTCCTCCGATGCGAAGGACGAATGGATGGAGTTCGCGGCCAGGCGCGCCCTGTCGAATTCGGAGAGGTCGAACACCGCGGTGAGCTGGGCGAAGTTGTCATCGACGTAGCCGCCGAAATACGCAGGATCGTCCGAATTCACCGAGACGTTGAGGCCGGCTGCCAGCATGGCTGGCAAGGGATGGTCGGCGAGGGTGTCTACCGCGCGGAGCCTGACGTTGGACAGCGGGCAGACGGTCAGGGGAATGCGGGCATCCACCAGGCGCTCCACCAGGTCGGGGTCGTCCATGCACCGGATTCCGTGGTCGATCCGCTCCACGCCCAGGATGTCCAGGGCCTCGATGATGTACGACGCCGGGCCCTCCTCGCCCGCGTGCGCCGTCAAGCGCAGGCCTGCTTCGCGCGCCTTTGCGTAGAGCCGTTCGAACTTGGACGGCGGGTTTCCCACCTCGGCCGAGTCCAGGCCGATGGCGCCGATTGGTGCGTTCATGGCCAGCAGCCGGCCCAGGACTTCCAGCGCAGAGTCCTCCGGCAGATCCCGCAGGAAGGCCGCGATCAGGATGGTGGAGATCCCGAATTCCTCTTCCGATGTTGCCAGCACCGAAGCCACGCCCTTCACGCATGCCTCCAGGGGGATGCCGCGGGAAAGGTGCGCCTGCGGGTCCATCATGATTTCCGCGTGCCGGACCCCGGCCGCCGCCGCCCGCTCCAGGTAAGCACGGGTCATGTCTGCGAAGTCCTGTTCGGTGCGCAGTACCGCCATGTTGGCGTAGTACAGGTCCAGGAAGGACTGCAGGTCCGTGAACTCATACTTCTCGCGGAGTTCATCAAGGCTGGAATACGGCAGTGCAATGCCGTTGCGTTCGGCTAGCTTGAAAATGAGCTCTGGCTGCAGCGTGCCTTCAATATGCAGGTGCAGTTCGGCCACCGGGAGGGGCTGGAATGGGACTGCAGGTTCCGCTAAGTCCGTTTCGGTTTCGGGCATGGCGCTGCCGCCGGGAAAGTTATCCATCCGGTCAGGATAGTGCCCCTCCCGGTTTCGCGCCTGCCCGCGCTCCTGGCGGCTGCCGCGGCGCTGTGGGTACCAGGCTCGCGCCCGGGAATCCGCGGGAATCTCGATTTGATAACGGCCAGTTGATGTTTTAGCGTGAAATACATGCCCGTTCGGCGGGCCTTTCGATTGCCCGGTGCTGCCTCCACCAGAACTGCCCAGCGGCAGCCACCGACAGTGACCTCTATTTGTCAGGGGCGGGCAGTGGCGCGACGATCTCCGGGGACGGAACCAGCGCAGGTGGCCTTCAGGAGCATCACCATCATGCAAAACACCAAATTCCGTACTGCCGCACGCCGCGGAATCACCCTGGCCGCCGTCTCAGCGGCAGGTTTGGCCCTCTCGGCTACAGCGGCCAACGCAGCAACCCCGACGTCCACCTGGGACGCACTGGCCCAGTGCGAGAGTGGCGGAAACTGGTCCACCAACACAGGCAACGGCTTCTCCGGCGGCCTGCAGTTCACCTCCAGCACCTGGTCAGCCTACGGCGGAACCGGCGCTCCCGAGAACGCCAGCCGTGAACAGCAGATCGCCGTAGCCGAGCGCGTTCAGGCTTCCCAGGGTTGGGGCGCCTGGCCGTCCTGCTCGTCCCAGCTCGGACTGAGCGGTGGCGGCGGAGCACCGGTCCAGAGCGCACCCGTCCAGAGTGCGC
The DNA here is from genome assembly GCF_013359725.1 of Pseudarthrobacter sp. C4D7. Taxonomy (GTDB): domain Bacteria; phylum Actinomycetota; class Actinomycetes; order Actinomycetales; family Micrococcaceae; genus Arthrobacter. The sequence goes on from NZ_JABFMW010000008.1 coordinate 29,659, forward strand.
CCGTCCAGGCAACGCAGCTTCAGAGCACCCAGGTCCACAGCGCGCCCGTCCAGCAGGCACCGGCGCCGCATGCCACCTCGGTTCCGCTCAGCGGCGAGACGTACACCCTGCAGGCCGGGGACACCCTGAGCATTGTGGCCCAGAAGCTCGGCATCCAGGGCGGCTGGCAGCACCTTGCCGACGCCAACCTGGACACCATTTCAGATCCGAACCTCGTGTTCGCGGGACAGGTCATCCAGCTCCCGGCCTAACACGGGACATTGCACCAGCGGCTTCGGCCGCAGCGCCTTTGACGGGCGCCACAGACAGGTCGGCGATAGACAAATTCCGTCGACCAAAGAACGACGCCGGCACACCCCCACAAGGGATGTGCCGGCGTCGTACTTTCTAACCAGCCAGCCCCTGGCGCCCCAGGCGGCTAAGGAGCCGGCCTGTCAGCTGGCGGGGAGCTCGCGGATGATCCGCACCTTCCAGGCCGACTCGTCACTGGTGTCCAGCAGGGCCACCGTGCCATGGGCAAGGTTGAGGGCAACCCGCTTCACAGCCAGCAGCTCGAGGTACAGCTGTTCGTTCATCCGGCTGGGGGTATCGATCATGTACTTCACGGCGTCACGCAGCTGGCGGTAGTTGGCGCTCCGCTCACGGTGCATGTGCAGTTCCAGTGCCGAACGTTGCTTGAGGCGCGGCTCGTGCCGGTTGAGGAGGGTCACGGCGGCATGCACCGCAACCACGAGGGTCAGTGAGACGCCGTAAATCCACCACCCGCTGGAGAGCAGGAACAGCGGCAGGTTTCCGATGGCCACAAGCGCAATGACTACCCTGAGGGCGGCGATGCGGCGGACCGTGCGGGCAACGGCGGCCATGCCGTCGCGGAACCGGTGCTGATCCTTGCGCGCGGCGGCGGGATCGATGGTGAACTCATCCAGAACCAGGATGCCCTGGGCTTCCGGGCCCAGCATCTGCCCGTAGCGGGGCAGTGCAGTGCGGGCGTGGTCGACGGCTTTGTCAGGTGTAGATGTCATGAGAGAGCTTCCGAAATGCGGGGGTGGTTGCGGTGATCCTAGTGGGTCAACCTGGAGCGCGTATGCATGCGTCCATTATTTGGACAGTTTGGTCCGCTGCGTGTGGCCGCCGGCACAGCAATTGGCACTTCCGCCGGGGACCGTCAAACTGAATGGATGCAAACCTTCCTCCCGTACCCTGACTTCCGCCAAAGCGCCAAAGCCCTGGACACCGCACGGCTGGGCAAGCAGCGGGTCGAAGCCCTGCAGACCCTCCGCGCACTGGTGATTCCGGAGTATGGCTGGCAGACGCACCCGGCCATCCGGATGTGGATGGGCCATGTTCCCGCCCTGACGATGTATGGCCTGGCCATGGCGGACGAGTGGATGGAGCGTGGCCACCCGGACAACACCCGGGCAAACATTGCCGAGTTCGCGCCGCAGGCCGCCCACCCCGACTACGCCGCCAAAATTGTCATGCCTCCGTGGCTCGGGGAACCCAACTTCCACCTGAGCCACCGGTCCAAGCTGGTGCACAAGGAACCCAAGTTCTACACCCCCGTGTTCCCGGACGCTGTTCCGGACATGGACTACGTCTGGCCGGAGCCGCGGCACGAGTTCCTGCCACAGGAGCCCGAGGGGGACATCCTGTGGATCCTTCGGGAGCCGCATGCCGACGTCGACCCCCAGTCCCTCACCACCGTGGCGCTTCCGCCCGTGAACCGGAATGCCGCGGCCGCGGCCACAGCGTCCGCCGGGGACGGCTACTCCCCCGTGTACGTGGAGGACGGCTCCCGCCGGCCATCCCGGGCTCCCAAGAAGGCTCCGCCCAGGCCGCAGCTGAAGAAGCCCACCCGTAAGCGCCAGGCGCAGGAAGAGGCCTTCCGGACCCTGCCGGGGAAGACGCCGGTTGCCGTTCCGTTCGAGAACGGAGCAAGGTTCGCCCTTGGACAGGTGGTAGGCCGCCCGATCACCCTTACGGACGGCCGCTTTGGAAGGAATTTCGAAGTCACCGAAATCATCGACCGGTCAGCGTTCGCCTACCCTGCCCTGCTGCAGGATCCTCGGGTCTTTTTCCCGGTTGAGGCACCGTAAGCCATGACGGTCCTTCTGGCAGGGTGCGGAGACCTGGGCACCGAGGCAGGGCTGCGGTTTGCTGCCCTCGGCCACCGGGTGGTGGGCTGGCGCCGCTCCCCCGCGAAACTTCCGGCGGCCATCGAAGGTGTTGCGGCGGACCTGGGATCCACGAACCTGCCGGCCGTCCCGGCGGACACCACCGCCGTCGTCATCGTCGTGGCCGCCGACGCCCCCACGGAGGAGGCGTACCGCGCCGCGTATGTACGCGGCGCGGCAAACGTCCTGGACGCCCTGGAACGCGACCAGGTGGAGCCGGAGCGGATCATCTTCGTATCCTCCACTGCGGTGTACGGGGACGCCGGTGGCGGCTGGGTGGATGAGGCCACTGAGCCGAATCCAGCGGGCTTCTCTGGGCGGCTGCTCCTGGAAGCCGAAGACCTCCTGCACGCCAGGCTTGCAGGAACGGGAACCACTGCCACGGCGCTCAGGCTGGGCGGCATCTACGGGCCGGGCCGGACGCGCCTGATTGACCAGGTGAAATCCGGTTCCGCCGTCATCCCTGAGGACGTGCGCTATACCAACCGGATCCACCGTGATGACGCGGCGGCTGCGATAGTGCACCTTGCCACGATGGCAGATGTGCCTGCTCCCGCATATATCGGTGTGGATAATGAACCAGCGGATCTGGGCACCGTGCTGCGCTTCGTGGCGGCTGAACTGGGCCGGCCCTCGCCTCCCGTTGGCGATGCCGGGCCTGCCCGCGGTGGTAACAAGCGCTGCCGCAATGAATTGCTCCGCAGCACGGGCTTCGCCTTCACGTTTCCGACGTTCCGTGAAGGGTACACGGACGTTGTAGCAGGGAACGGCGTCCGCCACCCGTAACGGGAGCCTGGTTCCAGCGCGGCGCCCAGCTGGGGTTCGCTGCCCAGGTTTTCCACATAGGGCGTTTGGGGTCTCTCGGGTGTCAGTGGTGGCTGGCAGAGTGGGGTTATGGAGGCCATTGGGGAAGATCTGAGGGCGCACGGCGGCACAGCGCACGATGCCGACGGCGGCCTTCCGCGGCTTCCCCGCCTCCACACCGTCCCCCGGAAGGCTTCACAGCACCGCGGCGCCGCGTCTTCCGGCCAAGACCTCATGGCTGGCCTGGCGGTCCAGATCGCAGCCGCCGCCTTGGGCGCCCCGGACGTACTGGCGTCTTCCTCCTACCTGGAAGCCGCCGAGTTTGCCGCCCGCGCAGAGGACCTCGCCCGGGGCGTGGAATATCTGCAGCTTTTGGGTGCCGGTGCGGTGCACCGGACTCGCACGCAGGCCATCACCCACCGGGCCGTCACGTCCCCAGCAGATGACGGGTGCCGAAACACTGCAGAATTTCTCCGCCTGCGCCTGCGGATTCCCATCCGCGAAGCCCGCCGCCGCCTCATCCTCGCCCACCAGGTCCTCCCAGCCACCAACCTCACCGGAGAACCACTTCCACCACCCCGGCCCCACCTCGCCGCCGCCATCACCCCCACCACGAACACCGACACCGGCGTTCCAGAACCAGGTCACGGGCCGGCCGTGTCCTCACACGCCGCGACCATCATCACCGCCACCCTCGACCGGCTCCAACACCACGCCACCACGCAGATCCTGGACGCGATTGAAGACAATCTCCCCAAAGCCGCCTGCGCCACCGACCCCGACTTCCTCACCCGCCTGGCCCAACGCTGGACCGATATCATCGACGCCGATGGCACCGAACCCACCGAAGAAGCCCTCCGCCACACCCAGGGCGCCTTTATCCGCAAGCCCCGCCATGGCCTCCACCACGTCGAAATCTTCGCCACCACCGACCAATACGAACACCTCCTCACGGTCATGAACTCCGCTACCAATCCCCGTGCCACCGCCAGGACTGCAGCGAGTCCGGACAGCCAGGACAGCTCAGGCCGTCCAGACAGAACCCGGCCCCTGGCGGCGGACAACCCCACAGAACACGGCGCGCGTGGGCACACCCCATTGCCCGACCTGGACCGGCGCACACGCGCCCAGAAGCAACTCGACGGCCTCGTCGCCGCCGCCAAAACCGCCCTCGCCACCAATGCCCTGCCCGGCACCGGCGGCAGCCGACCCCAAGTCATCGCCACCATCCGCTACCAGGACCTCTTCCCCGCCAACCCGGATCCCTCCACAGCCAAGGACCGCAGCGCGAAAAGAGGGAGCGGGACCTTCGCCTTCACCGGCCCCATCCCGGCAGCCACCCTCCGCAAAATGGCCTGTGACGCCGACATCATCCCCGCCCTCCTAGGCACCACTGGCGAAATCCTCGACCTCGGCCGAAAAACCCGCCTTTTTACCCCCGCCCAACGCAACGCCCTTACAGCCCGCGACCAAGGTTGCACCTTTCCCAACTGCACCATCCCCGCCCCCTGGTGCGAAGCCCACCACATCACCTACTGGTCCCGCGGCGGACCCACCACCACCAGCAACGGCACCCTGCTCTGCAGCCACCACCATCACCTCATCCACAAAGAACAATGGGCCATCACCACCGCTGCCTCTGGAACGCCCGCATTCATTCCCCCACCCCACATCGATCCCACCCAAACACCCCAGCAAAACCATTACTTCAAACCGCCTCCACCGCCCCGCCCCCGGCAATAAGGACTGTCCACGGCCGTCAGTTAGGCTTCCCCCATGACCGAAAACAGCAGCGCAAAAGCCTCCAAACTCCTCAGCCTTCACCAGGCCCCAGAAATTCTCCAGGTGGTCAACGTTTGGGATGCGATCACGGCCAAAGTCATCACGGACATTCCTGAAACCACGGCCCTGGCGACGGCAAGCCATTCGATCGCCGCTACCCTGGGCTACGAAGACGGCGAGAACATTCCCGTCGACGAGATGATCAACTTTGTGGGCCGTATCGCGGCTGCCACCCACCTGCCGGTCAGCGCCGACCTTGAGTCCGGCTACGGCAACCCCGGCGAGACAACCCGCAAGGCCATCGGAGTCGGAATAGTAGGTGCCAATATCGAGGACCAGATGCGCCCGCTTGAGGATGCTGTGAACCAGATGGCAGCCGTCGTGCACGCCGGCGCGGCAGAGGGAATCGACTTCGTTCTCAACGCACGGACTGATGCCTTCCTCAAGGGCAAGGACCGGGATCCTCAGGACGTTCTTGCCGATGCCATCGCGCGTGGCAAGGCCTTCCTGGACGTCGGCGCCACCACTGTTTTTGTCCCCGGCCTGTTGGTTGAACCCACGGTCATGGCCCTCGTGGAAGGCATTGGCTGGAACAAGGTCTCGGTCATCAACGTGCCCGGGTCCCTGCCGCCGGCGAAACTGCAGGAACTGGGTGTGGCCCGCATCTCGTACGGTCCATGGACGCAGCGGGTAGCACTGACTGCCTTGGCTGACACAGCGGCCAGTCTTCTCGCCGGCGGCCGGCTTCCCGAGGGCACACGACCACTGAACTAGTCCAACAGGCTGACTATCAGAAGCTTCGTTACCTGAACCAAGCGAAGGGGTGCCGGAACCGTGACCGGAAACCTGAATGCCACCGGAATGTGGCCGCGTCCGCCGGCGCTTCCCAAACCGGTCTTCTCCGACCAGCGATGGCTTGACGCCGTCTTCCTTCACTGGCGGATTCCGGCGGCAGCAGCTGCCCGGTTCATGCCAAGTAGCGTTGAACCGGATGTGTTCGATGGCAGTTCCTGGGTGGGCCTGATCGGCTTCCGCATGGAACAGGCGGGACTTGGAACCGGCCCCGGTATCCCATATCTGGGAAGCTTCAACGAGGTGAATGTCCGGTTGTACTCCCGGGAGCCGGATGGGACGCGCGGTGTGGTTTTCCTAAGCCTGGACGCCACCAGGCTGCCGGTTGTTCTGGCCACGCGCGCTGCCGGGATCCCATACGTGTGGTCGCAGATCCGGCAATGGCAGCCCTTTCCCGGCGGCGAGGGGCGGCAACGCGCCAGCCGAGCCGCCGGTACAGCCGGAAGTGCGGACCCATCCGCGGCCGGCTACTCGGTGCGCCGGTTTGGCGCTGCCGGCGCACGCAGCCACTTCGGGGTCATCCCCAATCTGCAATCCGCAGCTGCCGACCCTTTGTCCATTTTCCTGACTGCCCGGTACGGCATGCACGGGCGCTTCTACGGCAGAAGTATCTACGTCCCGAACACCCACCACGAATGGCCGCTCTTCAACGCCACGGTTCATCGGCTCAGCGACGGACTTGTGAAGGCTGCCGGCATCGGTGTCGAAGGCCCGCCAGAGTCCGCCCTCTACTCCCCTGGAGTCCGGACAAGGTTTGGCCGGCCACGCATGCTGGAAACTACCGACTGAAGACCCGCATCCCTGACCACGCGCCAGTTCTGGACTACTTGCCCAGGCCGGCTTTTCGAAGTGCCTCGGCCATTGCCGTATTGGCGGGCTGGGGTTTGGGGGTGGATTTGACGCTCCCGCCGGACGGGCCGGGTCCCTGTTTGGCCGGCTGTTGACGGTCCGGGTGCCCGGCACGCCCGGCCTTCCGGCCGCCGGAATCCCGCCGACCGGAACCTGCGTCGCGCCCTGCGTCGCGCCGGCCTGACCCTCCGCCGCCGGCGCCGGGTTCGTCGTCGAGCCTCAACGTCAGCGAAATCCGCTTCCGTTCCGGATCCGCCTCCAGTACTTTCACCCGGACCACCTGGCCGGACTTGACCACTTCGCGCGGATCGGACACGAAGCGGTTGGACAGGGCGGAAACGTGGACCAGCCCGTCCTGGTGGACCCCAACGTCCACGAACGCACCAAATGCCGCAACGTTGGTTACCGTTCCTTCGAGGATCATGCCCGGCACCAGGTCCGAAATCTTCTCAACGCCTTCCGAGAACGTGGCGGCGGCAAAAGCGGGCCGGGGGTCGCGCCCGGGTTTGTCCAGTTCCGCGAGGATGTCCCTGACGGTGGGCAGGCCGAACGTCCCGTCGACGAACTTCTGCGGGTCCAGGGAGGAGGCAGGGGCGGAGCCGGCGGCCACGAGGATCTTTCTCGCCACCGCGTACGATTCGGGGTGTACGCTCGACGCGTCCAGCGGCTCTGCTCCCCCGGTAATCCTCAGGAAGCCGGCGCACTGCTCGAACGCTTTGGCCCCCAACCGCGGCACCTTTTTGAGGTCGGTCCGTTTGTTGAAGGGTCCGTGCTCGTTCCGGTAGGCCACGATGTTCTCACTCAGCAGAGGCCCGACGCCGGCAACCCGGCTCAGCAGCGCCGGCGAGGCAGTGTTGACGTCCACGCCCACAGCATTCACACAGTCCTCCACCACCGCATCCAGGCTCCGGTCAAGCTTCGAGGCGGTCACGTCGTGCTGGTACTGGCCCACGCCGATGGACTTGGGATCGATCTTGACCAGTTCAGCGAGCGGATCCTGCAACCGGCGCGCAATGGATACCGCGCCGCGCAGCGATACATCCATCCCGGGGAGCTCTGCGGCGGCGAGCGCCGAGGCCGAGTAGACTGAGGCGCCGGCCTCGGACACCACAATTTTCTGCGGCTTCCGGTCCACCTCCGGAAGCAGCTTGATCAATTCAGCAGCCAGTTTGTCCGTCTCCCGCGAGGCGGTTCCATTGCCAATGGCCACAAGTTCGACGGCGTGCTGCCGCGCCAGACGGACCAGGGTGGCCAAGGATTCGTCCCATTTCCGGGCCGGGGCGTGCGGGTAGACCGTGTCAGTGGCAACCACCTTCCCGGTGCCGTCAACCACGGCGACCTTTACGCCGGTCCGGAGCCCCGGGTCCAGGCCCAGAGTGGCACGGTTGCCGGCCGGGGCGGCCAGCAGGACATCCCTCAGATTGGCAGCGAAGACCCGCACCGCTTCGTCCTCCGCTGCGGCGAACAGCCTGGCCCGCAGGTCGGAGGTGAGGCGGGCCAGCACGCGTGAACGCCAGACCACTTGGGCTGTCTGTTTCAACCACGCGTCGGCGGGGCGGCCGCGGTCGGACACGCCGAGGAACTTTGCCACTGCGGACTCGTAGCGGGCGCGGGCGGCGGTGAGGGCGGCGTCGTCCTTGGGATCCGCTTCGGCGAGGTCCAGCTCAAGGACGCCATCCTTCTCGCCACGGAACAGTGCAAGCACCCGGTGGGACGGCATCCGGTCCGGTGCCTGCGCGAACTCGAAGTAGTCCGCGAACTTCTGTCCTTCGGCCTCCTTGCCTTTCTTGACCCGCGAAACCATGCGGCCCTGGGTCCACATCCTGTCCCGCAGGTTGGCAGCAAGGTCGGGATCCTGGGCCACCCGCTCCACCAGGATGGCCCGGGCGCCTGCAAGCGCGGCAGCGGAATCACCGATGGCGTGCTCACTGCTGAGATATTTCCCGGCTTCGCGTTCGGGATCCAGGTCAGGCCGTTGCAGCAGCGTATCGGCGAGGGGCTCCAAGCCAGCCTCCCGGGCAATCTGGGCCTTGGTCCGGCGCTTTGACTTGAACGGCAGGTAGATGTCTTCGAGCCGCGACTTGGTATCCGCTGCCAGGATCGCTGTGCGCAGCTCCAGTGTCAGCTGGCCCTGCGCTTCAATCGCTTCGAGGACTGCGCGACGACGGTCCCCCAGTTCGCGGAGGTAGCGCAGGCGTTCGTCAAGGTCGCGGAGCTGGGTATCGTCCAGCGTGCCGGTGGCTTCCTTCCGGTACCGGGCAACGAAAGGAACAGTTGCCCCGCCGTCCAGCAGTCCTACTGCCGCCTTTACTTGCCAGGCCTTCACCGCCAGTTCTTCAGCGATCTGGGCGAAGATCGCGTCCTCCTCCGAGGCGGGGGAGGACGTGGAGACGGCAGGGGGTGCAGGCAGTTGAGTCACCTGAACATCTTGCCCTAACGGCATCCCGGGCTCCACTGGGCCCTTCGGCAGCCGGAGCGCGGCGGCAACAAAAGGGGTATTCCGCTAAGCCTTGCAAAGTGCTGTAGTGGACATGCCGTTACTGGCGCCGATGCTCAAGGAAGAGGCGATCATGCGGGAAGTGCTTGTGGTGTTTCAGGAGGGGTTCGACGACGCCAACATCACCGTGACGGTCAACGGCAAGGAGGTGCGCCGGGACTTGGGGATTTCCACCAACCCACTTCTCGGCATTGCGTCCGAGGTGTCCGTGGAGTTGCCGGCAAAGGGCGCGCAGGTGGGCGTAGAGGTGACCAACCGGGGGCTGAAGGCCATTACCAAAGTCAGCGGGAAACCGAAGAGCGTGCTCGTATCGATCGAGGACGGGCGCCTGCTGATGAAGGAGGGCACCGGCCGGGAGGCTGTTCTGTAGCCACGTGTCCGGGGCTGCAAAACTGGCTCTGGAAAGAGTCCATTCGTTGGAGTAGCATCTGATCACCGCCGGCTTCCCAGTGGGGTCCGGCGGGCCACACAAAAGTCTTCAGCCGGAGGTCGTCGGATGGCCTCCAGCTCCGCTGTCGGGGACCAGCACCCCTGACAGCCAACGACGGCGGCACCCGCAGTGGGTGCCGCCGTCGTCGTTTAATCCGGGCTGCCTAAGTACCGCTGGCTAGCCTTGGTACGCCGGGTAATCCGTGTACCCGGTGGCGCCTTCGGCATAGAACGTGGAAGCGTCCGGCTCGTTGAGGGGAAGGCCTTCCTTCCAGCGGCGGGCGAGGTCCGGGTTGGCAATCGCGGGGCGGCCCACTACGACGGCGTCAGCGTGGCCTTCAGAGACCAGGTTTACGGCTTCTTCACGCGTGGTGATCACGCCGAAGCCGGTGTTGACCAGGAAGGTACCGCCGAAGCGCTCACGAAGGTCCTGGACAAGGTCGCCGGTGGGCTCGTGGTGCAGGATGCTGAGGTACGCCAAGTTGAGCGGCGCGATGCTGTCCACAAGGACCTCATAGGTGTTGCGGACGTCCGCTGCGTCTGTCTCGGCGATGCCCTGCACGTTGTGCTCGGGGGAAATACGAATGCCCACGCGGTTTGCGCCGAGCGCGGCCACCACTGCGTTGACGGTTTCGATGACGAATCGGGCGCGGTTTTCCGGTGAGCCGCCGTAGCTGTCCGTCCGGACGTTGGAGTTCGGCGCCAGGAATTCGTGGAGGAGGTAACCGTTGGCGGCGTGCAGCTCAACGCCGTCGAACCCTGCCTCGATGGCATTCAGCGACGCATTAACGAACTCTTGAATGACCATGGGAAGTTCGTCGGTGGTGAGTGCGTGGGGCACCGGGTACGGCTGCTTGCCGGCCGGTGTGCGGACAATACCGTCGATGGCAACGGCGCTGGGAGCGACGATGGGCACACCGCCGGTGATGTCAGAGTGGGACACCCTTCCGCTGTGCATGATCTGGGCGAACATGCGGCCGCCTTCGGCATGGACAGCCTCCGTAACCGTCTTCCACCCGGCCACCTGCTCTTCTGTCACGATGCCGGGCTGGCCCGGGTAAGCCTGGCCCGCAGGAGTGGGGTACGTGCCTTCACTCACGATCAGGCCCAACGAGGCGCGCTGGCGGTAGTGCTCCGCGAGCAGCGGGCCCGGGATGCCTTTCTCGCCCGCGCGGAGGCGGGTCAGGGGTGCCATGACCAGGCGGTTGGGAAGTTCAAGTTCGCCGAGGGTGAGTGGGGAAAACAGCATGCGCAGTTCCTTTCGAAGGCTATGACGTTCTGTCTTTGCCAACTGTGGAGCGCGTGCAACTATTCCGGGATTCGGTGAGTGCGACCGGGATCACAGCCGCCGCTTCGTCCCGCCCTAGCCTCCGACGCCCGGGCAGCCTTGGCCCTGCGGGTTGGCGTTGCAGTCGTCTGCATAGTTTCGGGTGAGTGAACGCCACACGCTGATGCTTTGGGGTGGGGCGCTGAACTGGCCTTGTCCCGGCACCGGCAGTGGGGGCCCGGAGTTGACCGAATACGTGCCTTGGAACGAGGTGGTCAGGACAACCTGGAAGTCGCCCGTGGACGCGTACGCGTGGCTGGTCCGTGTCTTCTCGCCCCACCGGTCCTGCGGCAGTGGACCGCCCATTGACGGCTGGGGGCCGAAGACGGTGCCGTCACCGTAGTTCCATGTGTACTGCACAGGAGTCGCTACGACATGGACCTGCTGCCCGAACATGGTGATGTCGAACTGCTGTTCAGTTGTTTCTGCATAGAAGTTCGTTTCGGCTCCGCGAAGGGTGTTGGGACTGGGCTGGGCCACTACTGCCCCGGCACTGACCGGCAGGTTCTGGAACTGCCTCTGGATGTCCGCGGCGATTCGGGGCAGAAGATCCTCCGGCTTCGCATCGTAAAGGCAGGTGGGCCCGGAGTGATGCGCCCACACGGCTCCCGGAACACCCCTGGGCCTCGACAGCCACATCACCGGAATACCCCTGGCACCGTCCGCCCTGTCCTTGCAGTCGAGCTGGCTGGCGAGGCACGGGGTATCAAAGTCGCCTCCGCCGAGATGGCACTGAAGTTCGTACTTATACTCGTTGGGGTCTTCGGAGACGACATCAGGGCGGGCAGGAATAAACTCGTTCCGCTCGGGATCCCAGATATGCCCACCCATCGTGAGGCCAGGACTCCAAGCGCCGCCAAACTCCGGGTCTTCACCATTCTCCGCACGCGCGGGGCAGGCAGTGAACAAAACGCACATGACCACCACAGCCAAAAATGCGCGCAGCCGCGAGTACGACATGTCTACCCGACGATGTTTCCGAGCTCAACCACTGACCATTTCCCGTCAGCGTAGGCGAGGACAAGAAGATTTCCCTGGTCTGGCGCCTGCGGATCTGTCCGAGCAACAGTGCCGTCTGCCCGCATATAAGTCAGCGGATCCTGATGAACCTGAGCTGCAACTTGATATGTACCATTCTGGCCTTTTGTGAACGTTGTATTTGCGACAGGCGTTGACAGCCTTCCGCCAACCAACCAGCGCCCCTCAGCGTGCCAATCTTTGATCACCTTGCTGACCTTCTGGCACGCTTCGCAAGGACTTGGAGCAATGCTCTCGAATAAGGCGGCATCCCCCGTCTCGTATGCGTAGCTCAAGACCGAGAACCAATACTTGGCGAACGCTTCCGCACCTTCCTTCGTCTCCGTCTTAGCCACCTCGGGCAGCACGGGCACTGGAACGTTTTGGGCGGGTCCGGAGGCGTCGGCGGGCTTGTAGACGGCGCTGGGCGTGGAGGTGGGAGTGGCCGATGCGGTGGGAGTGGGTGTTTCGGAAGCCGACTGTGAGGATGAGCCGCCGGGCTCGGGTGCCCCTCCGGCGCCGCACCCGGACAAGGCGAGCGCGGAACCAACAGCGAGGACTGCCGCACCTGACCGCAGAGCGCCGAACCCTGAAGCGCGGGTCGTGAAAAATTTCTGTGATGTCATGGGCCGCTAATCCCCCAGTAGTTTCCAGACGGCTTGCTCCGAACAGTGCCTTAAGGGTAGCCCACGTCACAATTGGCCGATCAAACTTATCCACACCCCCTAGCACCCGCCCAACCGCGGGACGGTGACAGCAGGAAACGACACAGGGAGCCGGCGCACAAAGCACCGGCTCCCCGTCAACAAAGAGGTGGGAAAGAAGACCCTACTTCTGCGCCGGAAGGACCAACTCCCCTGTCTTGTCGGTCGACAAGGCGAGCGACGAAACATACTGCGGGCCGCCGTCGGGCGCGTCCTGCGCCGAACGCACCATGTCGGGCCGTTCGAACTCAAGGCCGGTCACGTGGCAGGTGAGCTTTGCGTCGCTCGGGTTCCCGTCGGCGTCGAACATGGGCAGGTCGATGCCGTCGTCAAACCGCCGCAGGTAGAACCTGCCGCGGGTCAGAACGGCCAGCACGAGCGGCAGGACCAGTGCCAGGCCGACGGCGAAGATCGGCGAATAGGGCTGGATGCCGGAACCAAAAGCCCCGAAGAACACGGCAATGGATACGCCTGCGGACACCAGCATGGATACAAATCCCACCGGGTTCACGGCGTAAAGCATGCCGCGGCGGAACTCAGGAACCTTGGGTGAGATCTTCAGCAGGTACTTGTTGATGGCAATGTCGGATGCCACGGTGACAACCCAGGCCATGGCGCAGTTGGCGTAGAACCCGAGGATGGTGTTGAGGAAGTCGAACATGTTCGCTTCCATGAGGACCAGGGCAATCAGCAGGTTCACCACCACGAACACCATGCGGCCCGGGTAGGTCTTGGTGATGCGCGTGAAGGAATTGGTCCATGCCAGCGAACCCGAGTACGCATTGGTGACGTTGATCTTGATCTGGGAAATGACCACCAGCACCACGGCGAGCGTCATTGCCAGCCAGGCCGGCATCATCTCCTGGTACACGCCAAGGAACTGGTGCACGGGCTCGTTGGCCGTGGCCGAGGCTGCCGGATCCAGCGTGGCAATCAGGTAGATGGCAATGAACAGGCCCACGATCTGCTTGATGGCGCCGAAGATCACCCATCCCGGCCCGGCCAGGATGACGGCGCGCCACCACGCGGCGCGGTTGGCGTCGGTGCGGGGCGGCATGAAACGGAGGTAGTCGATCTGCTCAGCGATCTGCGCCATCAGTGACAGGCACACGCCCGCGGCGAGCATCACGGAGGCCAGGTTCGGCCCGCCGTCGCCGGTTGCACCGGTATAGGCAAAGAAGCTGTCGATGCTCTCCGGGTGCGAGACCAGCAGGTAACCCACAGGCACCACCATCAGCAGCAGCCACAGCGGAGTGGTCCAGACCTGGAGCTTGGCCAGCGTGTTCATGCCGTAGATGACCAACGGAATGATGATCACGGTGGACGCGGCGTATCCCATCCACTGCGGAATGCCGAGCCCCAGCTCCAGCCCCTGAGCCATGATGGAGCCTTCCAGCGCGAAGAAGATGAACGTGAAGGTGGCAAAGATGACGTTGGTGACCACGGACCCGTAGTAGCCGAAGCCGGAGCCGCGGGTGATCAGGTCCAGGTCGATGTTGTAGCGGGCCGCGTAATAGGCCAAGGGGAAACCCGTCGCGAAGATGACAACGGCCGCCACCACGATTCCCAGGATCGCGTTGACCGTCCCGTAGGAGATGCCGATGTTGGCCCCGATTGAAAAGTCCGCCAGGTATGCGATGCCGCCGAGCGCGCTGGTGGCCACCACGCCCGCACTCCATTTGCGGTAGGAGCGCGGCGCGAACCGCAGCGTATAGTCCTCCAGGCTTTCCTTGGTGGCGTTGACGGCGGCGGTGTTGCCGGCCATGGCAGATGCCGGAGAACGTCCGACGTCGGCGGCACCGGCGGGTGCCGCCGGTTCCAGGAGTTGCGTTGTTTCTGTGTCGTTGCCCATGGGGTGCGTCGCTTTCGTTTGCATTCAGCCTTCGTGGCTCTGCGTGCGACGCTATCCAGCCGGAAATACGGCGGCGTCACGGCCCTGTTTCCATAGTGTTAAGCCTTGACGGATCTGTCATAAATCGTCAGGAATGCGGGCACAAAGCCTCTGGCGCATTTCTACTCCACGTAGAAGAATGGCCGCATGATGTTTGAACACGCGGACGGCAATCCGGTCCTGGAACTCGATGATGAGCAGTCATGGCGGCTTCTGGCGGCAACGCAGCACGGCCGGTTGGTGGTGTCCGTCGCAGGGGAACCGGACATATTCCCGGTCAACTATGTCACCTCCCATCGGAAGCTCTACCTGCGCACGGCGCCCGGGAACAAACTGGCGCAGCTGACCATCAACGCCAAGGTGCTTTTCGAAACCGACGGCATCCTGTCACAGGAAGCCTGGTCTGTTGTGCTGCGGGGCACGGCACGGGTCTTGAGCAACTCGGCCGAGCTCGCAGCCATCGAAGAACTTGGCTTGAAGACCTGGGTCCCCACCCTCAAAGACTTCTACGTCGAGATTCAGCCAACCTCCGTCAGTGGCCGGCACTTCGTCTTCGGTGAACAGCCGGAGCGGGAGATCTAGGCGCTCCTAGACTGGAAGAATGCCGGACTCTTCCACCGCCGGGAAACCCTCCGCGGACAAGCTCACCCCTGAGCAACGCAGCTGGAACATGTCCCGGATCCGCGGAAAGAACACCAAGCCCGAGCTGTTGGTGCGTAAGCTCCTTCACACCAAGGGCTACAGGTACCGGCTGCACGGCAGGTCCGGCCCTACAAAGCTGCCCGGCAACCCGGACCTCGTCTTCGCCTCACGGCACAAGGTGATTTTCGTGAACGGCTGCTTCTGGCACTTCCATGACTGCAGGGTGGGCCTGCACGCCCCCAAGGCCAACGCCGAATTCTGGGCTGCGAAGCGCACCCGGACCCGTGAGCGCGACGCCGGACAACGACGGCAGCTGGAAGACGCCGGCTGGGAAGTACTGACGGTTTGGGAGTGCGAACTGAAGGATCGATCAGCACTCGAAGCCCAGTTGGTGCACTTCCTCGAAGCCGGCGCCTGAAGGCTTGTAAACAGCCAATCTTGAGGAAATCTTTCGCTGCTCCCATCACCGGCCTTGATCCAGGTGCGGCACCATAAATGAGTGCCGCACACCGGCATCCGCCACTGACGGCCCGGAACAGCTAACCCCTATCCCCTAGCTTCTCCGTGCCAGCAGGGCGGCCTTGAAGGCAGAAGCCGACGAGTCGCTGCTGTTGATGCGCCAGTCTGTTTCTTTTTGCATATGGAACCAGACGAAACCCATGACGTCAGGCTGGGCGGCCAGGTAGGACACCAGATCCGTGTTCCAGGTCGCCTTGGAGCCTCCCAGTTCGCTGGAAGCGGTTTCCGCTATCAGCACGGGCTTGCCGGGTGCCAGGGTGCGGAGCTGGGAGATGCCGGGGCCCAGGAGGTCCACCGGGGAAACCCAGCTGCTCCAGGTTTGGGAAGCCCCCCAGTTGTAGCCGTCCAGGGCCACGATGTCCGCGTAGCCCGGCCCGGGATACAGGCCTGCCAGGTCCGTTGAGCCCCAGTAGGGGACGTTCGGCGACCAGACCCACTGGACGTTGCCGGCGCCGGTGGCAGCAACCACATCGTGAACATGCCGCCAGGCGGCCACGTAGTCCCCTGCCTGGTTGCCATTGACTCCTTCGGCCCACGGGTACCAGTTACCGTTCATCTCGTGCGCAAAGCGCAGCATGACCGGCTTGCCCCAGGCCGCAAGGGACTGGCCCCATTGGCTGATGTACCCATCGAAGTCCCCGGCGGTAATCCGGGCCAGCGAATACGCCGGCTGCGTGACGCCACCTCCCCAGGCCCACGGCTCCCACGTAACCAGCGGAGTGGCTCCACGGGAGCGGACAGCGTCCAGCTCAGTGATGGGCGGGGACTGCAGGAAATCCTTGTAGCTCATCACAATGGACGGAATCTCCCCGGACACTGTGGCCACCTGGTCCAGCTCTGCGCTGGCCAGCGGCCCTCCCGGGGTAGCCGCGCCAAAGCGCAAGGGTGCCGAGCTGATGCTGGGCGCCGGTGCGGGAGCCGGAGCCGGAGCCGCCTGGACGGTAAACGTGGCGGAAGCCTTGATGGACGCCGTCTTGGCAGTGATGGTGAGGTTGCCGGCTGCGGCCGCCGGACTGGTGACGCCGGTGCTGAACGCGCCCACCGACGTGGTTTGGAACGGGAATGTTGTGGCACCGATAATCACCGTGCCGGTGGTGGACGCCCGGAAGCCCGTTCCCGCGACAGTCACGGCGGAACCTGCCGGGCCGGAGGCTGGGTTGAGCGAAATTTGCGGCGATGTGGCCGCGCCGGCTGGTTGGATGACGGACACCGTCAATCCAATCCCGATAACGAGCGCGGCAAAAAAAGACCTGCGTATTCGGAACACGGCAATCTATCCCCAGATTGAGGCGGCCACGGCCACCGGTGAACGTCAATGCAGAAAGCACTGGCCTTGATCCTATGGGCAAAAAACCGCACTCCCATCAAGAAAACCACAATTCTTCCTGAGTCTTCTGCCAGGTTTCGGGAACAGTCCTAACCTGAAAAAGAGCAAGCGCCCCGGCGCTGCCGCCCTCTTTCCCAAGTCGATAAATCCAGCAGAAAGGAGTGTCATGAGCACCTCGGATGATGCCCCCAGGCCGCTGGTAGACCAGTCGGTCCTGGACCGGCTGCGGGACGAACTCGAGGAGGAGGAAGGCTACAGCCGGGTCTTTGTGGGGAACTTCATCGAATACCTGCCGCAGCGGCTGGGCCGGTTGCGGCTGGCATTGACCACCGGCGACCTGGAGGGCTCCCTGGACGCCGTCCTGAGCCTCAAAACATCAAGCCAGATGGTGGGAGCCGAGCGCCTGGCCGGACTTGCCCTGGACCTGGAGAACGAGATCCGGGCCGAGGCCCGCCACGCTGACATGGCGGTGGCGCTGCCAAGGATGGCGGCCAGCTACCTGCGGCCCATTACCCAGTGCAGCAGGCAGACCATGCACCGGTTGCAGGCTCAGTGCTGCCCGGGCGCCAAGCGGTAACCAACCCCGCGAACCGTCTGCAGCCACCGGGGCTGCTGAGGCGAGTCACCCAACTTTTTGCGCAGGTTCCCCATGTGGACCTCAACGGAACGTTCGTCAGCCTCGCTGATGTAACTGCCGACGTCGTAATCCTCGTCGCGGAGGCGACGCACCAGGTCGGATTTGGTCCTGACCGTCCGTCCGGCTTCGAGGAGCGCGTACAGGAGCTCGAACTCCGTCCGGGTCAGGTTCATCTCTTTGCCGTCAACGGTGACGGTTCGGGAGGCGTAACTGAGTTCCAGGCCGTTGTGGCTGAAGTTTCCACGTTCCGGATGGGCCGCACTCTCCGCAGAGGCGTCCACGGAGACACCTTGGGGATCGGGAACGGACCGCGGCCGGCGCATCATGGCCGCAACCCGCGCGCGCAGCTCCCGCGGACGGAACGGCTTGGTGAGGTAGTCATCGGCGCCCGATTCGAGCCCGATCAGGGTGTCCAGCTCCTCGGTGCGAGCCGTCAGCATCACGATGTAGGCATCCGAGAACTCACGGATCTGCCGGGAAACCTCGAAACCATCGATGTCCGGCAGCCCCAGGTCAAGGGTGATGACATCCGGATTAAGGCTCTTGGCCACCAGGACGCCTTCAGCGCCGCCGCTGGCGACAGTCACATCAAATCCTGCCTGGGTCAGCACAGTGCGTACCAGTTCCCGAATGTCGTGGTCATCTTCGATGACCAGACCCACACGTGCCTCACTCATAGAGCCCCCTCAGTGCCAACGTCTGAAGTATAGCTGGCTGCGGATATCCTGCTGGTATGGTCCCGCACACCCCACCGTCCGCGTCCTCCGCACCATGAGCGACCCCACCCCCTGGTCCGCGGGAAGGCTGCGGCTTTTCAAACGGCCCTTCCATGAGTACCGGCTGACGGACCGGGTAGCGATGAGCCAGATGCCGCTGTTCGTGACCACCATCCTGACGGCAGTGCTGGTGTGGGGATTCTTCCCGACCACGATGGGCAATCCGCTGTTCATCGCGTTCCTCGTTTCACAGCTGGCCATCATGGCACTGTGCTACACCGTCCCCTGGGAGCGGCTGCCGTTCACCAGCTTCCTGATTATCCCGCTCCTGGATTTCATCTCCATCGCTGCGGGCAGGGAAGGCGGTCAGGACAGCCTGACGGGAATCAGCCTGCTGGCCGTGTTCCCGGTTATCTGGCTCTGCGCATCCGGGTATTACCCGCGGGCCGCACTGTGGTTCTCCTTCCTGGGCCCGCTGGCCATCATCTGGCTGCCACTGTTCTTCAAGGGGAACTCAACGCCGCAGGACTTCGCCCGTTCACTGCTGCTGCCCGTCATGATGCTGGGCATTGGCGTGTCAGTCAGTGTCCTGACGTTGAGCATGATGCGCCAGCAGAAGCAGCTGGAGGAAAAGGACGAACAGCTGCGGGCCAACCTTCGCACCAGCAAACGCCAGGAATCGCTGCTGAACACTGTGCTGGATACGGTGCACCTGGGGGTCCTGGCTGTTGATGCCGACGGCCACGACGTCCTGATGAACCGCAAGCAGCGGGCAAACCATGAATTGGCCCGCCCAAAGAATATTGCCGACCCCAACGAATCCCAGCTGCTGGTCTACGGTCCGGACCGCAAAACCCTCATGCCCGTCCACGAGCGTCCGGTCCGCCGCGCTGTCCTGGGGGAAACCTTTACCGATTATCTGGTCTGGCTCGGTGACGGGAAGGACCAACGAGCACTCGTGACCACAGCCCGCGCCATGAAGGACTCCGACGGCAAGTTCACCGGCTCGGTGATCGTCTTCAGCGACGTCACGGACCTGATGAACGCGCTGACGGCCAAGGACGACTTCGTCTCCAGCGTTTCGCACGAATTCCGCACCCCGCTGACGTCCATCCTGGGCTACGTGGAGATCCTGCTGGCCGACGATCCGGACGAGTCCCAGCAGGAGATGTTGGAGATCATCCGGCGCAATTCCGAGCGCCTCCTGACGCTGGTGTCAGACCTGTTGGCGAGCCGGAACGGCCAGCTGATCGTCTCGCCGGAAGCGGTGGACGTCGCCGAACTGGTGCGCAGCAGCGTGTCCTCTGCGTTGCCGCGCGCAGCCGCCGCGGGCGTCGAACTGCGGACCGAAACCCCGGAGCGGCTGGAGGCCCGCGTGGACAGCGCCAGGATCTCCCAGGTCCTGGACAACCTGGTATCGAATGCAATCAAATACTCCCCCGACGGCGGCGAGGTCGTGGTGTCGCTGGCACGGGAAAACGGCCATGTGGCCTGCCGGGTCACGGACACCGGCATGGGCATGAGCCCGGAGGACGCCTCCGAGGTCTTTGCCAAGTTCTTCCGCACCAGCAACGTCCGGCGGACCGCCATCCCGGGCGTCGGCCTGGGCCTGCCCATCAGCAAGGCGATCGTCGAAGCCCACGGCGGAACCATCGACGTCGAGAGCACGCTGGGCGAGGGGACGACGTTTACCTTCCGGGTGCCGGTGCAGCCGTCCTGACCACTTCACCCCAGGACTGGGAGGCAAGTTCCTTGATGTCCGCCAGGATGGCCGACGGCGGCTGGCTGAGGTCCAGCGGAAACTCCACGATGTCGATGTCCGTGTTCAGGATGCGGCGCAGTTTCATCTCGCCCCTGCCGGCGTAAACCAGCCAGGCGGTGGGCACGGCAAGCGCGGTGCAGTGGGCCAGCATCTGGTAATGGTCGGCGGTAAGCGACGCGCCGGCATCCGACGCCGCCCGGTACTTGGCGTTGTAGGCCACCACCGGCCGGCCACCAAGCATGTGGACGGCATCCGGGCGCACGGACAGCCGGTCGGAATCGCGCACCGCCTCGCTGAGGAGGGCGTTGTACCTCAGCCGCAGCTCCCCTGGGTATGCCGCCATGGCACTGCGCAGCGCCGTTCCCACGAAGTCTTCGAACACCTGCGCCATGTCCACCACGAACGACGCCGTCTGCTGCCTGCCCTCACCCGCTTCAGCGGAGGCGTTGCGCAGGACCAGTTCGGACAGGCGCAGGACGGCGTGATAGCGCAGGTTCATCCTGGTGGGCTTCCACGGCGGCACCGGGGCGCCCGCTGGAAGACGCGTCACGGCGTCGAGCTTTCCCTGCAGCGTGCGCAGCCGGCCCAGCACCGCCGGGCGGACCCCGGGCACCTGTCCCATCCGGTCCAGCGCGGCGCGCAGGATGCGGTTTTCGGCGATGTCCTCGGTGAACTCGTCATAGGAAACTTCCAGTGGCACCAGCATGCCGGGTCGCCGGGAAATCTGGTCCGATATCCGGATGCGGCCCTTCACCGTGCGCAGGGACTCGTCAACGGTGAGGTAGCCCTGCAGGACACCGCGGCCCAGCGCCCGTTCAGCAAGCTGGGCCAGTGACTCCGCGAGCGCGCTCCACAGGTCGCGGTCCTCATGCGCAGCCACCGGGTCCGGCCGGAAGCCCTGCTCCCCCGCATAGCTGAGCAGGAACAGCAAACGGCTCAGCCCCAGCCTGTCTTTGGGCCGGACATCCAGCTGGACGGTAGGGGTGCGCACCGAGCCCACCTTGCCCACCGGCTCAATCCTGTACAGCCCCAGGCCCATGGGCGAGGCCTTGGCCAGGCCGCTGGAGTTCACAAAAGAAGCGCTGGGCGCATCCAGCCGCTCCACCAGCCCGCCGGACAGCTCGTCCAGGGCCAGGTGCCGCGCTGGGCCGGTTGGAGTTCCGGCCGCCCTAAGGTCAGCGCGCTGCAATGCGTCCCAGCAGCTGGTCCAGCCCGAACCGCTCCTCCAGCTGGGCCCGCGTCAGCTGGCCATGGTAGTGCTCCGCCAGCAGCGGCATGAGCTCGTACTTCCAGATCCGGCGCAGCCCGGCAGGGGTCTGGGCGGCCGGTTTCATGAAGTATGACGGGCCGATCATCAGGTCCCGGTCCCACTCATCGATTGCCCCGTTGAGGGCGTCCAGCAGGAGCGCCGGGGTGGTATCCAGCTGGCGGGCCTTCAGGAACCGGAGCAGGGAACCCTTGACCGGCTCCGTCTGCGGGTGCAGTTCGATGAAGGAGAATCGGCGGCGGATGGCGGCGTCCATCATGGCGATGGACCGGTCGGCGGTGTTGATGGTGCCGATGATGTAGAGGTTGTCCGGCAGCGTGAACGGCTCGTTGGGGCTGTACTGCAGGTAGATCCGGTCATCACGGTATTCGAGCAGGAAGTAGAGCTCGCCGAACACCTTGGGCAGGTTGGCGCGGTTCATCTCATCGATGATCAGGAAATACGGTTTCTTCTCGTTCCCCGGCTTGGCAGCTTCCTCCGCCAGCCGGCGCAGCGGACCGGCCACCAGCTTGAAGGACACCTGGCCTTCATCGGTCTTGTCCGGCCGGTAGCCCTCGAAGAAGTCCTCGTAGGCATAGGACGGATGGAACTGGACCAGCTTGACGCGTTCATCCGTCGTGTCGTGCGCCAGTTCCGCGGCGACGTGCTTGGCCAAGTAGGTCTTTCCCGTGCCGGGAGGGCCAAAGAGGACCAGCTGGCGGTTCTCCTCCAGCAGGTCCGCGATCTCCTGGAGGGGTTCCAGATCCATGTGCAGCGAGGCCGCGAATTCCTCCGTCAGCGGCCGGAAACCCTCCTGCACCGGGGGAACGACGGCGGCACCGTCCGTGTCGCCGTCGGGCTCGGTTTCCGCCTCGGCCGGCAGCAGCGACTGCAGCGCCTGGACCACGCGGGTCACGTCCACCACGATGCCCGGCGTGGCGAGCTGGCGCTGGACATGCCGGGGCAGGCTGGTGGTGGTGTGGCCGTCGTCGAACCAGCGCACCTTGCGGCGCAGGCGCCGGTTGCCGTCGTTGTACTCGGGCTCCCCCAGGACGCCGCCCAGCCGTACGGTTCCGTTGTGCTGGTAAAGCACCAGGTCGCCGGGCTTCATGACGGTCAGGAAGGCAAAGACGGCGGTTTTGGTGTCCTCGCGTTCCACGTAGCCAAGGTGTTTGTAGTCCTCGTCCACGGCGTGCTGCACCAGCCCGGCGGTGACGCCCGGGTCCAGTGTGCGCAGATGTTCGACGTCGAGGGTCACCTTTTCTTCGCCGTGCCAGGCGGTGAGCAGCTCGGCATGGTCGCTGTGCGTCCGGAGCAGCCAGGCGCGGCGGCCGGGGTCGCCCACCTTGCGCCATTGGCTGACCAGCTGGCGGGAGTACCAGTCGATGCGCTGGCCTGCCTGCTCGTCCAGGTGCAGGCGGATGCGGTGGATATCTGCGGTGATGTCCTCTTCGCCCTCGCCGTTGGCCCCGCCCACCAGGGAGGCGAAGGCGTCCCTGATTTCCTGGCGCTCCACATCCGCCACGACGGGCTCGAAGTAGCTGGGCCACGCCAGGAACTCGATGCTTCGGCGGATGGCGGGCTGGTCGTCCGGCGTTGATGCGGCGAGGCGGTGGAACTGGAGGGGATCCTTGATGGCTGCCTGCACCACGGCGGCCGGCCGTTGGGCAACATTCCGCACGAACCGGCACAGCCATTTCAGGTGGTCCCAGATGGTCCAGTTGAATTCGGCGGTCCGGTCCCGGATCACGCCGTGGTCGGTCATCCCGGCGTACAGCTCTTCGGGCAGCTCCAGCGGCGGTTCCAGCCAGCCGGCGGCCTCGGCCACGCGAGCCCGCTTGACCTTGAGTGACTTCACTTCGTGGGCCAGCGGGAGGGACTGCAGAAACAGCAGTTCCACGGCCAGCTGCTTGGCCCCGCGGGTGGCACCCTGCAAGTTTTCGCGGAGGTTAGTCATCATCGGGGCCTTGGGGTCCGCGAAGCCGCGTTCCAGCCGGTCCAGCAGCTCCGCCGCCGCCGGAACAGACCACGTCCTGGTGCGGCCGTCCAGGGGCGAGGCCTTGCCCTGGAGGCCCGGACCCAGCACAAACCACGCCGCGTCCTCAATCTCCCGGGAGATGCCGAGGGCGCGGGTCATGGCAAAAGTGGCGGTGGGGGTCATGCAGTCAAATTTACAGGGTGGAGCCGGACGGCGGCTCCGCGATGCCTGGCCGTGCTGCTCCCGGGTGAGGCTACTTGCCGGAGGCGGTGTGCTTCCGTCCGAAGATGAAGTACCCCATGGGACCGATGAAATTCACGAAAGACGCTGCCCGCCACGCGGCCTTGGGCCCGTTGATCAGTTCCGCCGGGCGCCGGGAAATGTCCCGCTGCGCTGCCACCAGCAGGGACACCTGCACCAATGCGGTCACGATGGTGCCCGCCTTGGCTGAAGGTGACATCTCCTTCCAGGTCTTCTTCTTCCGGGTGCGGTTCTTGTTGTTGGCCATGAAGGCTTCCTTTCGCTGTACGAGGTGGTTCCAGTCCACTGGGTCCGGTGCAGTCCGGTCCAGAGTCTTAGTGCCTGTAGGGGGCCATCCGGTCTTTTTGCTCCTGGCTGAGTCTTTGCACCCGGCCCGTGGCTTCGTCCACGAATGCCAGATGGCTGCTCGCCTTCACGCAGTCCTCCCCCGTGACGGGGTCCTGGAGCAGGTAGTGGATGTCGAAGCTGGCGCCCTTGACGGCACCGATCCAGACCTGGATCACAGCTGGCACATTGCGGTACTCCAGCGTGCGGACGTACCGGATCTTGTGGTCCACCACCAGGGCAAGGGTGCCCTCAGGGACGTCGTTGAACAGTGAAACCGGCGGTTCGACGCCGGGAAGGCCAGCGCCTCGCGGCGGGCCGAAGGCTGCGATTCTGGCCTCTTCCAGCATCCGTACGATCTGGACGTTGTTGATGTGGCCGTAGGCATCCATGTCACCCCAGCGCATGGGCACCAGCACCTGGATCCACTGGCCTCCGTGCGCGCTCAGCTGTGCACCGCCGTCGAATCGTCCACCGGCAGGTCCCCGGCGTCCGCGCCCGCGAACTGCGACATGTAGAGGCGGTGGTACGCCCCGCCGGCAGCGAGCAGCCCGTGGTGGCTGCCCTGTTCAACGATTCGTCCGTTCTCCATAACCAGGATGGTATCGGCATCCCGGATGGTGGAAAGCCGGTGCGCAATGACGAAACTGGTCCGGTCCGACCTCAGCGCCGCCATGGCTTTCTGCACCAGGAGCTCGGTGCGGGTGTCCACGGAACTGGTGGCCTCGTCCAGGATCAGCAGCGAGGGGTTGGCCACGAACGCGCGGGCAATGGTGATCAGCTGCTTCTCGCCGGCACTGACGTTGTTGCCCTCTTCGTCAATGACGGTGTTGTACCCCTCCGGGAGGGCGCGGACGAAGCGGTCAACGAACGTTGCCCTGGCGGCCGCCATGACCTGCTCCTCAGTGGCCTCAAGGTTGCCGTACCGGATGTTGTCGTAGATGGAGCCGCCAAACAGCCAGGCGTCCTGCAGGACCATGCCCACCTTGGAGCGCAGTTCGGAGCGGCTGAGGTGGGTGACGTCCACGCCGTCCAGCATGATGGAGCCCGAGGTCAGTTCGTAGAAACGCATCACCAGGTTCACCAGGGTGGTCTTGCCGGCTCCCGTGGGCCCGACGATGGCCACGGTGTTGCCCGGTTCCGCCGTGAAGGACAGGTTCTCGATGAGCGGCTTGTCCGGGGTGTAACTGAAGGTGACGTTCCTGAAGTCCACGTGCCCGTCGGTCTTGGCCGGCAGGTGTTCCGTGGCGGTTTCGGTGTCCTGTTCGTCGGCGTCCAGGAATTCGAAGACCCGTTCCGAGGACGCCACCCCTGACTGGAGCATATTGGCCATGCCGGCCATTTGGCCCAGCGGCTGGGTGAACTCGCGGGAGTACTGGATGAACGCGGTGGCATCGCCCAGCGACATGGCACCGGAGGCAACCCGGAGTCCGCCTACCACGGCGATGCCCACGTAGCTTAGGTAGGACACGAACTGCATGACGGGGAAGATGATTCCGGAGACGAACTGGGCTCCGAAGCTTGCCTTGTACAGTGCCTCGTTGCGTTCCTCGAACCGGGCCAGCATGTCAGCGTCCCGGCCGAAGACGCGGACCAGGTCATGGCCGGAGAAGGATTCCTCGATCTGGCCGTTCAAGGAGCCGGTGTTCTTCCATTGGGCTGCGAACAGCTTCTGGCTCCGGGCTCCGATCAGTCCGGCCGCCACCCCGGACAGCGGGAGCGCGACCAGTGCGATCAGTGCCAGCTGCCAGGAGACGATGAACATCATGATGACGATGCCCACCACGGTCAGCACGGAGTTCACCAGCTGCGCGAACGCCTGCTGGAGGGCCTGCTGGATGTTGTCGACGTCGTTGGTCACGCGGGACAGCACGTCGCCTCGCTGCCGCGTGTCGAAGTAGTTCAGCGGCAGCCGGTTCAGTTTGCTTTCAGTATCGTCGCGGAGCCGCCGGATCACTTTCATGACGATGCGGTTCAGCACGTAGCCCTGGAGCCACATGAAGATGTTGGCCACGAAGTACATGAGCAGGACGACGGCGATGAGCATGCTGAGCTTGCTGAAGTTGATGCCGGTGCCCGGTACCAGCTCCATCCTGGAAACCATGTCCGCGAAGTTCTCCTGGCCCTGCTGGCGCAGGCCTGCCACGAACTGCTCCTTGCTGGCACCGGCAGGCAGCTGCTTCCCCACCACGCCGGCGAAGATGACGTCCATGGCCTGCCCCAGGATCTTGGGGGCGATGACGTTCAGCACGACGGAGATGACCACCAGGCCCACCACCGCGTAGATGCCCATGGCTTCCGGCTGCAACAGGCCCATGAGGCGTTTCGCGGAAGGCCAGAAGTGCTGGGCCTTCTTGGCGGGCATGCCGCCAAACATGTCCCCGTCTGCCTCGGAGGGCGTGAACTCCTCCTCGAGGAAGTCCTCGTCCTGCGGGGCGGACGGCGTGGCCTGTTCCACGGACGCGGAGTCTTTCCTGCGGGGGCTCATGCCACTTCCTCCACGCTCAACTGGGATTCGACAATTTCCTGGTAGGTGGGCGAGGTTTCCAGGAGTTCCTCGTGCGAACCGCGGTCCACGATCCGCCCGTTGTCCAGCACCAGGATCTGGTCCGCCTCGGTGATGGTGGAAATGCGCTGGGCCACGATGATCACCGTGGCGTCCTTGGTGGTTTCCTTGAGCGCGGCACGCAGCCGGGCGTCAGTGGCGACGTCAAGGGCGGAGAAGGAGTCATCGAAGAGGTAGACGCGCGGCTTGGTCACCAGGGCGCGCGCAATGCAGAGCCGCTGGCGTTGGCCGCCGGAAACATTGGTGCCGCCCTGGGAAATACGGGCGTCCAGGCCGTTCTTCTTCTCACGGACGAAGGATTCCCCCTGGGCCACCCGCAGGGCGTCCCACAGTTCCTGGTCCGTGGCCTCGGTCTTGCCAAACCGCAGGTTGTGTTCGATGGTGCCGGAGAACAGGTAGGGCCGCTGCGGCACCAGTGCCACCCGCCTGGTGATCTCGGCCCGGTCAAGCCTGTCCACGGGCACACCGTCCAGCAGCACCTGGCCTGCCACGGGGTCGTACAGCCGCGGCAGGAGGGACAGGAGGGAGGTCTTGCCGGCGCCGGTGGAACCAATGATGGCGATGGTCTGGCCCGGCCGGGCCGTGAAGCTGATGTTGCTGAGCACCGGCGACTCGGCGCCGGGGTAGGCGAAGGTCACATCGCGGTACTCCACCACGCCGGCCAGGGATGCCGGGGCCTCGGGGCTCAGGGGATCGTGGATGGAGGGCTCGACGTCGAGCACCTCGCCGATGCGGTCGGCGCATACGGAGGCACGCGGGATCATCATGGCCATGAAGGTGCCCATCATGACGGCCATCAGGATCTGCAGCAGGTACTGCAGGAACGCCGTCAGCGACCCCACCTGCATGGCACCGGCGTCCACCCGCTGCCCGCCAAACCACAGCACGGCGGCCGTGGACAGGTGCAGGATCATGCTGATGGCCGGGAACATGAGGACGAACAGGGCGCCGATGCGGAGCGAGACGTCCGTGAGTTCCTTGTTGGCCCCGCCAAAGCGCTCTGTTTCATACGGTTCGCGCACGAAAGCCCGCACCACCCGGATGCCGATGATCTGTTCGCGCAGGACGGCGTTGATCCGGTCGATCTTCCGCTGCATGGTGCGGAACAGCGGCATGAGCCGGACCACCAGGTAACCCACCACCACGGCGAGGAGCGGGACCGACACCCAGACCAGCCAGGACAGGTTGAGGTCCTCGCGCAGCGCCATGATGATGCCGCCGACGCACATGATGGGGGTGGCCACCATGAAGTTCAACCCCATCAGGAGGAGCATCTGCACCTGCTGGACGTCGTTGGTGCCCCGGGTGATGAGCGTGGGGGCGCCAAACGCGTTGACGTCCTTGGCGGAAAAACTGGTGACCTTGCCGAAAACGGCCCGGCGCAGGTCCCGGCCCACCGCCATGGCTGTCCGGGAGCCGAAGTAAACGCCCGCGATGGCCGCGGCCACCTGGACGAAGGCCACCAGGAGCATCACCGCGCCTGTCTGCCAGATGAAATCGGTGTCCCCGCGTGCGACGCCCTGGTCAATGATCTGGGCGTTCAGGCTGGGGAGGTACAGCGCCGCGATGGTGGATGCGAGCTGGAAGACCAGCACAGCCAGGATGTATGACATATACGGTTTGGAGTAGCGCCGTATGAGGGTGAGGAGCATGGACTCAACTCTAGTAATGGCCACCGACAATTGGGCCATGCGCACGCATCTTTTCCTGGTGGAACCCGCTGTGATCAGCGGGTTCCACCAGGAGTGCCTTGCCGCCGGGGCGGCAAGGGAGGCCGGTTACAGTCCCTGGCCCGGTTCCTGGGCGGCACCGGCGGACGGTGTGGCAGGCGGGGCTGCGGCACTGTGCTTGCCGCGCCCGGCCAGGTACAGCGCGGCTGCCGCCTGGACCTTGCGTTCCTTCAGGAGCTTGCGTTGCATCCGGCCAAGCTCGGCAGCCGTGGCGGCCTGGCTGGCAGCCACCTCCTGCTGGGAGCGAAGCTGTTCCTGCATGTCCAGGACCAGCGTGCCCAGTTCGGCCTGCTGCCGGGCCAGCAGGTGCTGCGTGTCCTGCAGCTTCTGCAGGGTAACCGCGGCACTGGCGATCGCATCGGCAGCCTTGTCCACGTTGTCGGCTGAACGCAGGTCCAGCTCCTCGGAGCGGAAACTCCTGGCAAAGGCTTCCTCGAAGTCATCCGTGGCAATCCTGCCGGACGCTGCCGTTGCAGCGGCAGCACCGCCGTCGTACACCTTTGCGGGGGCCGCGGCCACATGTGAGGCACTGCGTCCGCCTGGTGCTCCGGCCGGAGCGCCCCTGTCCGGCACGGCGGCGGAGACTACGGGCACCTGGCCGGTCATGGCCGTCATCCCCGCTTCACCGGCGGCGTTGGCCTGGAGCCTGGCCTCAGGGGTGATGTCCACCGTCTTGCGCAGCGGAACTTCCTTGATGAAGATCACGGCGATAAGGGCTACGGCGCTCACAACCGCGGAGATCATGAAGATGCCGGCAGTGGCGTCACCGTAGGCGGCCCGCATGACGTCGGCGACCGGCGCGGGCAGGTCCTTGAGGTCCAGCGTGGCACCACTGTTGCCGCCGGGCTGGATGCCCAGCTTGGAGAGTCCGTCGGTGGCCAGGTCCTTGACGTGGTTGGCCATGACGGCGCCCAGGACGGAGACGCCGATGGCGCCGCCGACGGAGCGGAAGAAAGCCACGGAGGCACTGGCGGAGCCGATGTCCTTGGCCTGGACGGTGTTCTGGACGGCGAGGACCAGGTTCTGCATGAGCATGCCCAGGCCGACGCCGAAGATACCGGTGTAGAGGCCGGTCAGCCAGAGTTCGGTGGTGTGGTCCATGGTTCCGGCGAGCGCAAGGCCGCCGATCAGCAGGATGGTGCCGCCGATCAGGAAGCGCTTCCATTTGCCGTACCGGCTGATGAGCTGGCCGGAGGCGACGGAGCCGATGAGGTTGCCGGCGATCATGGGCAGGGTCAGCAGGCCGGCTTCGGTGGGGGTGGCACCGCGGGCCACCTGGTAGTACTGGCCCAGGAAGGTGGAGGAACCGAACATGGCAACGCCGACGGCCACGGATGCCACGATGGCCAGCGCCGTGGTCCGCTCCGAGATGATCTTCAGCGGGATGATCGGTGCTGACACCTTGGATTCAACCAGGACCAGGAGCGCGAGGAGCAGGATGCCGCCGCCCACCATGACAACGGACTGCCAGGACCACCAGTCGTAGTAGTCGGCCTTGCCGGCGAACGAAACCCAGATCAGGAGCAGGCTGACGCCGGAGGTCAGGAGGATGGAGCCGACCCAGTCGATCTTGGCGGGGCGCTTGACGTGCGGGATCTTCAGCGTGACCTGGAGCAGGATCAGGGCGACGACGGCCAGCGGCACGCAGACAAAGAACGTCCAGCGCCAGCCCAGCGAGCTGTCCACGATAAAGCCGCCCAGCAGCGGGCCGCCGGCGGTGCCCACAGCCATGACGGCACCCATGTAGCCGGAGTACTTGCCGCGTTCACGCGGCGGGATGATGGAGCCGATGATGGCCTGCGCCAAAGCTGTGAGGCCGCCCATGGCGATGCCCTGGATCACGCGGGCGGTGAGCAGGAACGGGATGCTTTCGGAGAACCCTGCCATGACCGAGCCGGCCACGAAGATGACGATGCTGAGCTGGACCAGGACCTTCTTGTCAAAGAGGTCGGCGAGCTTGCCCCAGATGGGAGTGGTGGCTGCGTTGGCCAGCAGTGCGGCTGTAATGACCCAGGCGAAGTCCGTCTGGGTGCCCTTGAGCTCGGACATGATGGTGGGCAGCGCGTTGGCCACGATGGTGCTGCTGAGGATTGCGGTGAAGAAAGCAGCGAGGAGGCCGGTCAGGGCCTCCATGATCTGCCGGTGGTTCATGGGCGCACCGGGCTCGTGGCGTTTGGATTGCCGCGATTCCTGTCTGGCGGTGCGTTCGCGCTGGCGCTCCTGCTCCTGGTCCGCGGCGGCGGTGACGTTAGCCATTGATGGACTCCTGCGTTGTGTGTTCGGTGGTGGTTCCGGCCGCCCTTGCCCGGATGGAATTCTTGAGGGATGCGGTGAGCTTGTTCAGCATGGCCGCTGTTGCGGCGGCGTCGTCCTCGTTCCAGTCGGCGAGGTACGCCTGCAAAGTCTCCGCGCGGTGCCGCACCAGTTCTGCCAGCCTTTCCTTGCCCCGCGGGGAAAGTGCCAGCAGCTGGGCCCTGCCGTCGTCCGGATCCGGGGTGCGGAGCACCAGCCCCGCGTCCGCCAGTTCGGCAACATGCCGGCTGAGCACCGGCGCGCTGACCCCCAGCCGTTCAGCCAGGTGGGCTGCGCGGGTTTCCCCTTCGCCGATAAACCTGAGTACGCCCTGGAGGGCGATGCCGGTGTCCTGGCCTTTGACGTTAACCATGGTGACGCAGCGCAGTGCGCGCTGGAGGTCATAGATGTGGCTGACGAGGTCGGCTGCGGTGGCCGGTGCGACAGACATGATGCTCCCTAAGAATTAGTTGCTGCAAGCAACTGTATCAGCAAAAGGTTGCTTAGGGAAACGAAGTTATTGCTGAGCCGGCGATAAAAAGGAAAGCTCCCCCGCCGCCCGGACATGGTCCGGTGGGCAAGGGAGCTCTCCTGTTCGGGATCGGGTCAGGGTGACAAATGGGTGGGTCCGAACATCTTCAGGAGGGTTTCCACCACCACGACGTTCGGCCCGTCGGCAGCGAACCCCGCCCGGAGCGCGTCCCCCACATCCTCGGGGGCCACTCGGGTTGCCGGCACGCCAAAGGACTCGGCAAGCTTGACGAAATCCGGCCTGGCCAGCTCGGTGGCGGTCGCCTTGCCGAAGGCGCCCACCATGTATTCGCGCAGGATGCCGTAGCCGCCGTCGTCAACAATCAGCCAGGTGACCGGCACATTGTGCTGCCTGGCGGTGGCAAGTTCCGCGATGGAGTACATGGACGAACCGTCACCGGAGACGGCCAGGACCCGGCCCGGCCTGCCCAGCGTCTCCAGCCCTACGGCGGCACCGATGGCCCCGGGAAACGCGTAGCCCAGTCCGCCGGCACCCTGGGCCGAGTGGAACTGCCCTTCACGGGCGTCCCAGCATGACCAGCCCCAGTAGGCGGCGATGGTCATGTCCCAGAACGTCTGCATGTCCGCCGGCACGGCCTCGCGGATGTCCGCCATGAACGTCAATTCCTTGGCCAGGTCCTGTGATTCCAGCCGGGCCCGGACTTTCGCAAGCGTCTGCTGAACCAGTTCTTCCGGGGTGCTGCCGTGCCAGTCCGGCGTGGTGGTCCCGCCCGGCTCAAGGGCTGCATCCAGTGCCGCGAGCGCCTGGCCGGCGTCAGCGCGGATGCCCAGGCCTGGCCGGTTGGACTCCAGCACCCGGGGTTCGGCGTCGATCTGGATGATCCGGCCGCGCGGCTCAAAGGTGAAGTAGTTGGACGTGACCTCACCCAAGGACGATCCGATGACTATCAGGACATCCGCATCCTCCAGGAGGTCGGTCATGTAGCGGTCCTCGATCCAGGACTGCAGGGACAGCCCGTGGTTCCAGGGGAACGCACCGTTGCCGCCAGGGGTGCAGATGACGGGGGCGCGCAGCTTCTCCGCGATGGAGAGCAGCGACTTCTCCGCCTTGCCGCGGCGCGTTCCACCGCCGGCGATGATGGCCGGGCGCTCGGCTGATTCCAGCCACTTGACGGCCTCGCGCACCAGTTCCACCCGCGGCGGGTTGTCCGCCGCTTCGGCCAGGGCATCCTCCACGGGCGGCACCATGATGGGGTCCAGCAGGACGTTTTGCGGGATCTCGAGCCACACCGGGCCTTGCGGGGATGAGATGGCCTCCGTCCATGCGTCCTGGATGGCCGACGGGATGCCGGAGGCGTGCTGGATCAGCCGCTGGCTCTTGGTGACGTTGGCGGCAGAGGCTTTCTGGTCATCGAGTTGGTGCAGCATGCCCTTGCGCCGGGCGCCCAGGCCCTCCAGGGGGATCTGACTGGCCACCACCACCATGGGCACGCCGGTGGCGTAGGCCTCCTGGAGTCCGGCCAGCGAGGTCAGCGCGCCGGGGCCGGTGGAGAGGAACAGGACGCCCACCTCTCCGGTGGCACGGGAGTATCCGTCCGCCGCGAAGGCGCTGTTGTTCTCCACCCGGGAGGAGACAAACTGGAGGTTGCCGCGGCCCATGGCATCGAAGAGTCCCAGTGCGTGTTGGCCCGGGATACCGAAGACGGTCTTGGCACCCAGCGCTTCGAGGGTCTCGACGACGAGGTCCCCACCGTTGCGCACGCCGCTCCCCTGCCCCGGGGCGGGGGCGGCGCCGACGTCCGCCACGGCCCTACTCCTTGCCGGCTGCGGCGAAGCCGGCCGGCCGGAGGGATTCCTGCCCGAGCGCCTGGGCCTGGTACCCGGTCTCCGCCCCGAACCGGTTGCCGGGCACGGCGTTGTCCGCCATGAGGGTGACCAGTTCGTAGGCGACGTGGCTGGCGGCCACGCCGGTGATCTCGGCGTGGTCATAGGCAGGGGACACTTCGACGACGTCGGCGCCCACCAGGTTCATGCCGCGGAAGCCCCGGATGATCTCCAGGAGTTCACGGCTGGTGATGCCGCCGGCTTCGGGGGTACCCGTGCCGGGGGCGTGTGCCGGGTCCAGGACGTCAATGTCCACCGAGATGTAGAGCGGACGGTTGCCGATGCGGTCGCGGACCTTGGCCACCGTTTCCAGGACACCCCGGTAGTAGACGTCCGCGGAGGTGACGATGCCGAACCCAAAGCGGTGGTCGTCGTCGAGGTCCTTTTTGCCGTACAGGGGGCCGCGCGTGCCGATGTGGCTGATGGCCTCAGTGTCCAGGATGCCTTCCTCCACTGCGCGGCGGAAGGGGGTGCCGTGGGTGTATTCGGCGCCGAAGTACGTGTCCCAGGTGTCCAGGTGGGCGTCGAAGTGGAGCATGGCGATGGGTCCGCCGGCGCGTTCGGCGGCAGCGCGCAGCAACGGGAGGGCGATGGTGTGGTCGCCACCCAGGGTCAGCAGCCTGCTGCCGGCAGCCGTGAGGTCCAGGGCATTCTGCTGGATGGTCTCAATCGCTTCGTTGATGTTGAACGGGTTGACGGCCATGTCCCCGGCGTCGGCCATCTGGATGTTCTCGAACGGGCTGACGTCCCAGGCAGGGTTGTAGGGGCGGAGCAGCCGGCTGGCCTCGCGGACGTGGTTCGCGCCGAACCGGGCACCCGGACGGTAGGAAACGCCCGAATCGAACGGCACGCCCACCACTGTCACATCGGCTGTGGCTACCTGGTCCAGCCGGGGAAGGCGCGCATACGTGGCGGCTCCGGCGTAACGGGGAATCCGGGATGAATCGATGGGGCCAAGGTTGCCGTTGGCTTCAATGCGCAGCTCTTCCAATGGAGGCCTCTCCTTCGAGGAGTTGAGGGACTGTGTGACTGCCATCATACACCCAGGTTTTCCAATGGGCATCGGTTGTTTACCAGATCATGACCGCACTGGGATACCCCCGTCAAGCAGGGCACGTTTTGGGCAGCCGGAAGCCACAGGAAGCCCGGATTCCAGCGGGAAGCCTGGCGGGACGCCGGTAAAAGAGTGCGCCACGTGACGCCGGACCGAGGCCGGCAGGTGCGCGCACTTGGCGGGTCAGCGGCTCGCGGCGGGTACCAGGACCCAGAGCACCTCGACCGGCTTGTCCGTGGGGTTGACCCAGGTATGGGGTTCGCGGCCCGGGAACGTCACAGTATCGCCCGTATCAAGGTCGTATTCCTCATTGGTGAGGATCAGCTTGATGGACCCCTTGACCACATGCAGCACATCGACGTCGCAGTCCACGGCATAGAGCTCGGACTCACCGCGGCCGTGCGGCTCGATCACCGCCTGGATGATCTGGACCCGGCGCTCGGAGCGGGCGGTCAAGAGCCGCTCCACAATCCCTTCGCCGCCCAGCGATATCCGCGGACCGTCATTCCGTTTGGTGAGGTGGGTTTCCGGCGCAACAAACAGGTCGCCGATGGAAATGGACAGCACCTGGCAGAGTGTCACCAGCGAAGCGACCGACGGCGACGTCAGGTCCCGCTCCACGCGGCTGAGGAAACCCTTGGTCAGCCCCGTGGCGTCGGCCACCTGCTCAATGGTGAGCCGCTGGGACTGCCTGGCGGCCCGGATCCTGGAGCCGATGGCAACGGGGACATTGCTCGGCTCAACTGGCAGTGCCTTCATCTACGAACCTTTCATGGCCGGCAGTCCGGCTCAACTCTGGAGCCATCCTAATCGGCGGCGCTTTTGTGACACGCGCATGCCACACCACGCCGCCTGCCGGGCCGCCCTTCTTGACTGTCAGCCACGTCACACCCTAGTCTTTGGAAACTCCTGTTGCCTATAAGGCAATTTAAGAACCGTTCCCCGTATTTGTCCGCGGCGGTTCCGGGCGTTCCCGCGCACGGTTCCACCCCCGGCCCCAACAGCTCCAAGGAGCCCCTCATGGATGCAAGCGCCATCAACATCGCCATTGTGGCGGTGTATCTCCTCGCCATGCTGGCCTTTGGCTGGTGGGGCAAGTCCCGCACCCGCAACAACAGCGATTTCCTGGTAGCCGGCCGCCGCCTTGGCCCGTTCCTCTACACCGGCACCATGGCTGCCGTCGTCCTGGGCGGGGCATCCACCGTGGGCGGCGTGGGGCTCGGCTACAAATTCGGCATCTCCGGGATGTGGTTGGTGGTGGCCATCGGCGCGGGCGTCCTGCTCCTGAGCCTGCTCTTTGCCGGGACCATCCAGAAGCTGAAGATCTACACGGTGTCGCAGATGCTCACGCTCCGCTACGGAAGCCGGGCCACCGAGGCATCGGGCATTGTCATGCTGGCGTACACCCTGATGCTCTGCGCCACCTCCACCGGCGCCTACGCCACCATCTTCGTCGTTCTCTTCGGCCTTGACCGGGCACTGGCCATCGCCATCGGCGGCGCCATCGTATTGGTGTACTCCACCATCGGCGGCATGTGGTCCATCACGCTGGCCGACCAGGTCCAGTTCGTCATCAAAACTGTTGGCATCTTCTTCCTGATGCTGCCCTTTACACTGAACGCCGCCGGCGGCCTGGACGGGATCCGCAGCCGGGTGGATGCCAGCTTCTTCCAGATTGACGGCATCGGCATCCAGACGATCATCACCTATTTTGTGGTCTACACCCTTGGCTTGCTGATCGGCCAGGACATCTGGCAGCGCGTATTCACCGCCAAGACCCCCAAGGTGGCCCGCTGGGGCGGGGCCACGGCCGGAATCTACTGCATCCTCTACGGTGTTGCCGGCTCCCTGATCGGCATGGCAGCGAACGTCGCACTGTCCAATGTCAAGATCGCCGCCAAGGACGACGTCTACGCCGAGGTTGCCCAGAACATCCTGCCCATCGGCATTGGCGGACTGGTCCTGGCGGCTGCCGTGGCGGCCATGATGTCCACCGCATCCGGAGCGCTGATCGCTGCTGCCACCGTTGCCCGCGCCGACGTACTGCCCTTCGTGGCCGGGTGGTTCGGCAAGACCGTCAACACCGGGGACACCGAGAACCCGGAGCACGACGTCAAAGCCAACAGGCTTTGGGTGCTGGGCCTGGGCATCGTGGCCATTGTCATCGCCATCGTCACCAAGGACGTTGTGGCCGCCCTGACCATTGCGTACGACATCCTGGTGGGCGGCCTTCTGGTGGCCATTCTCGGCGGCCTGGTGTGGAAGCGCGGAACCGGCATCGCCGCCGCTGCTTCGATGACTGTCGGTTCCGTGGTCACCCTTGGCACCATGATCATCCTGGAGGTCAACGCCGAGGTCCCGCTGGACGGCATCTACGCCAACGAACCCATTTACTACGGCCTGCTCACCTCGGCCATTGTCTACGTGGCCGCTTCACTTCTTACGCGCCCCACGGATCCCGCGGTCATGCGCGCCTGGCAGCGCCGCGTCGCAGGCCAGGCGACGGAAGGGACTCCCGAGGACGTCTTCGCCGGCCGCTGACCAGCAGGCATTGAAGTACGACGCCGGCACGTCCTCCCGCCCTCACGCGGAAGGAGGTGCCGGCGTCGTCAGTCCTACTCCCCCGTGCTGTGCCCGTCGTCGTCCAGGGGGACCTCGCGGTCCTCGGCGTCGATAACCACCGGCGTCGGCCGGACTACCGGCTCCTCCTGGTCGATGGACCCGTCCTCCGTGTCCCAGTCCGCGTCATCTACCGGTGAATCCTCAGCGTAGTCGTAGGCGGGGTCCGCTTCCACGGCGTCCAGGTGCGGCATGTCCGGGTGCTGTCCGGTGATACCCATGATTCAACCTCCGTTTATTCGCCTGACGTGCTCTTCCAGGGAAGGCGCAGCCTGCGCCACACCCTCATCACAGCACCGTCCGGGCGGACGGGTCAATAGCCTCAGCGGCGCCTTCTGCGGGGACGCCGGCCGCCGCAGTTTTAAGGTCAACCGAAACTTTCCAGCGAGGTTTGCCAGCCAAAAATCCGCGGAAATCCGCAGTAGGCTGGCAGGGCAAAGGCGCGAGTACATGCCCTTTCCAGCACAGGAGTTTCAGTGTCACAGCACGCCCAGTCCCCATCCCATGCCATGCCCCCGGAGGCTGCCGGCCCATCCCAGCCCTCCGCAGCGAACATCAAGCGGTGGCGCCAATACCTGGCCGACGAGCGTGCCGAGGCAGCTGTCTACCGGGACCTGGCCCAGAACCGCGAGGGCGAGGAGCGGGCCATCCTCCTGGCCCTGGCTGAAGCCGAAGGCCGGCACGAGGCCCACTGGCTGGCACTTCTTGGCGACCACGCGGGCAAGCCCAGGCGGGCCTCCGCCCGGAGCCGCTTCCTCGGATTCCTGGCCCGCCACTTCGGCTCCGTGTTCGTCCTGGCCCTGGCCCAGCGCGCCGAAGGCCGCTCCCCGTACGCCAAGGACCCCAACGCCACCGACGCCATGGCCGCCGATGAGCAGATCCATGAAGAAGTGGTGCGGGGCCTGGCGACCCGCGGCCGCAACCGGCTGGCCGGAACCTTCCGCGCTGCAGTCTTCGGCGCGAACGATGGCCTGGTCAGCAATCTGTCCCTGGTCATGGGTATGGCGGCGTCCGGCGTTGCCAGCAGCGTAGTGCTGCTCAGCGGCATCGCCGGCCTCCTGGCCGGTGCCATGTCCATGGGCGCCGGCGAATTCATCTCCGTCCGCTCCCAGCGCGAACTGCTGGCCGCCACCCGGCCCACCCAGGTCACGCTGGCGGCCGCCCCCAAGCTTGACCTCGAAAACAACGAACTGCTCCTGGTGTATCTGGCCCGGGGAATGACCCGCGAGGCGGCAGAGCACCGGGTGGCCGAGCGCACGGGCCAGCTGTCCTGCGACTGCGATCCCAGCCTGTCCCTGCAGCCGGAGCTCGCGGAGGAAGAGGACCAGCACGAGGCCGTGGGCACCGCCTGGGGGGCGGCGCTGTCCAGCTTCTGCTTCTTCGCCTCCGGCGCCATCATCCCCATCCTGCCGTTCCTGTTCGGCCTGACCGGCGTGGCAGCCCTGGTGGTGGCGGGGGCCCTGGTGGGCATCGCGCTCCTGGCAACCGGCGCGGCCGTGGGCCTGCTGTCCGGCACGTCCCCGCTGACCCGCGGGCTGCGGCAACTGGCCATCGGCCTGGGCGCTGCAGCCATAACGTACCTGCTGGGCCTGCTCTTCGGCACCGCCGTCGGCTAACAGCAGCGGACAATCATTCCCGGAGGTCCTCCGGCGGTGCTCAGCGCTGTCGGAGGACCTCCACTGCTTCCTCCGCCGTGTCAACGAGGTGGATGTAGTCCGCCATGGCGCGGCCGGCGGCGAGGCTCCGGAGCATGGGCCAGGCCGGGTACTCCTGCCCCCAGTGGCGCCGCCCCACCAGCACCATGGGAGCCACCTTCTCGCGGGCACCGTAGTAGTTCTCGCAGGCGTCCTGGAAGATCTCCTGCACGGTTCCGGCGGCACCTGGCAGGAAAATGATCCCCCCGTGGCACAGTTCC
This sequence comes from Pseudarthrobacter sp. C4D7, assembly GCF_013359725.1. GTDB lineage: Bacteria > Actinomycetota > Actinomycetes > Actinomycetales > Micrococcaceae > Arthrobacter. The sequence continues at coordinate 67,949 of NZ_JABFMW010000008.1, forward strand.
AGCAGGATGGCCTCGCGGATGGAGTTGGCGAAGTATTTGGCGATGTGCGTGGCGAAGTAGTTGGGCGGTTCGTGCCCGTAGAACCAGGTGGGGATCCCCAGCGACGGCGTCCCGCCCGGATGGCGTTCGACGACGGCTGCCGCCGCACGCGCCCACGCCGACACCGAGGGACGGAACCCCGGAACAGCGGCGAGCGTATCAAGCGCCGCGAGCAGGTCGCCGTCGGACGCCCGGCTGAGGTACGCCCCAAGGTTCGCTGCCTCCATGGCGCCGGGGCCGCCGCCCGTGGCCACCGAGTGGCCGTCGAGGGCCAGCAGCCTGCCCAGCCGGGCCGCAGCCGCGAACTCCCCGCTGCCGCGGGGCGCTGCGTGGCCGCCCATCACGCCGACGATCGAGCGGCGGGGCCAGGCTCCGGACCGGATCAGCTCATCCAGCGCGTCGCCGATCGAGTGATCATGCAGCGCTGACGCCAGCGTGGCATCCACGCGGTGCCGCTGGCCGCGCTGGATGCTCCAGTGGTAGATGCGCGCATCCGGCAACTCTTCGTAGGGCGCGGCTGCCAGCCCCTCGTAAAGTTCGGCCGGGGTATAGAGCGTGGCGCGGTAGGGATCGAATGGGACGCCCTCCAAACGGGGGAAGATCAGGGCGCCGCGGCTGCGGAGGGTGGCTTCCATGCCGTCGTCGAACGTGCAGCCCAGGAACATCGCGCCTTCGACGCTGACGTGCGTGAGTGCCGCCGACCGCCCACGGAGATCCAGCGACTGGGCGTGCCAGCCGTGCAGATTGACCGCACCGCCGGAGACCAGGCGGTCGAAGCTGGCAAGGTCCTGGACCTCAAGGTTGCGGGGGCGGGGGCCAAGGCTTCCGGCGAAATTCATGGGTGTTGCCCCGCGGTGCCGTTCAGCGAAGTCCAGGTCATGGAGTCAGCCTAGGCCAAGCACCGCAGCCTTGGGGGCGGCGCAGGGGCGCCCGGCGAGCACACCTCGGTCGCCGGAGCACGGCCCTTTCTCCACAGATCAAAGTCTTATTGTCAGCACAATAGACTTCAACGACATAGCCTGCTGCTGCGGAGGCTGCCCTCTTGACCGCGGCAGCCTGGCTGCTACGATCGAGGAAGGAAGTATGTCCTATCAAGCGAACATATAGCGGCACAGCGTCCGCTGGCGCCGCCGCCATCCTGGCCGGAGGCGCAGACACCGAAGACGAGGGAACGCACCGTGGCGAACAACCTGGGACTCACCATCGACCGCTCCTCCCCCGTACCCCTGTACCACCAGGTGGTCCAGGGCATCGAGGCAGCAATCTACAGCGGAGTACTGGAGCCCGGCAGCAGGCTGGACAACGAGATCGACCTTGCGGCCCAGCTCAATCTTTCCCGGCCCACCATGCGCAAAGCCATGGATGAACTGGTCCGTTCCGGCCTGCTGGTCCGCAAGCGGGGCGTGGGAACGCAGGTGGTCTCAAGCCAGGTCCGCCGGCCCCTGGAGCTTTCCAGCCTCTATGACGACCTCAGCAACAACGGCAAGAAACCCACCACGGAAGTGCTGAGCTTCTCGCACCTGGAGGCGGACGACGCCACGATCACCACGCTGCAGCTTCCCGCGGGGTCCAAGGTGTACCACTTCACCCGGCTCCGGCGGGTGGCCGGCAAGCCGCTGGCCCTGATGGAGAACTGGGTGCGGGACGATATTGCTGAGATGGACGAGGCCATGCTCAAGGCTGAGGGCCTCTATTCGATCCTTCGCCGCGGCGGCGTGAACTTCCGGCTGGCCAACCAGCGCATCGGCGCCATGACCGCCAATGACTACCAGGCCTCCATGCTGGACACTTCTGCGGGCTCGGCACTGGTGACGATGGAACGCACCGCGGTGGACGATACCGGCCGCCGGGTGGAAACCGGCCACCACGTGTACCGCGCCGATTCGTACAGCTTCGAAATGACACTCGTCCAGCGATAATCCCAAGGAGCCACCTCCATGACCAACTGGGTCTACCCCCTGGGCGCCGCCACCGACGGCTCGTGGGATGTTTCCATCGGAACGTCGGATTCAACCCTGGCCGTGGACGGCTGGGCGCACACCGGCCTGAAGGTCGCCACCCTGGCCGCGGGCACCGCCGTCGAACTCTCCGCCGGGGATGAGGAACGGATCGTCGTGCCCCTCAACGGGTCCTTCACCGTGACGGTGGACGGAACGGAATTCCCGCTGAACGGCCGCCCCTCCGTATTCTCCGGCCCCACGGACGTGCTCTACTCCGGCATTGGGCGCGCCGTCAGCATCAGCTCGTCCGACGGCGGCCGCGTGGCCGTTGCCACCGCCCCGGCCAGTGCCTCGTACCCCACCCGCCTGGTGACCGCCGCGGAAACGCCGGTTGAACTGCGCGGCGCGGGCAACTGCTCGCGCCAGGTCCACAACTTTGGTACCCCCGCATCCTTGGAGGCGGACCGTTTCATTGTCTGCGAGGTCCTTACCCCCGCCGGCAACTGGTCCTCCTACCCTCCCCACAAACACGACGAGGAGAAGGACGGCGAGACCGCCCTTGAGGAGATCTACTATTTCGAAACCCAGGTGGCGGCGGCCTCCGGATCACCCTCCGACGCCGATGCCATCGGTTACCAGCGCGTCTACGCCTCGGATGAGCGGCCCATCGACGTGGCGGCGGAGGTGCGCACCGGCGACGTGGTCCTGGTCCCCTATGGCTGGCACGGGCCCGCCATGGCCGCGCCGGGGTACGACCTCTATTACCTGAATGTCATGGCCGGCCCCGGACCCGTGCGGGAGTGGCTGATCAGCGACGACCCGCATCACGGGTGGGTGCGGCAGACCTGGGAGAACCAGGACGTGGATCCCCGGCTCCCGTTCGGGGCATAGGCGCCCTTAGCGGCTGACCAGTTCCTCACCGGCCTGGACCGCGACCCGGTCGCTGCTGCGTTCTTCGCCCTTCCTGGCCGCTGCCGCGGCAAACGCCATGACGGCAACGCCCAGCAGGGTGATCAGCGCGCCGGCCCAGATGGGCGAGGTGTAGCCGAAGCCCGCGGTGATGGTGACCCCGCCAAGCCAGGCGCCCAGGGCGTTGCCCACGTTGAAGGCACCAATGTTGGCGCCGGATGCCAGGGTGGGGGCACCGGGCGCGTACTTCATGACCCGCATCTGCAGGCCCGGGACGGTGGCAAAGCCGAAGCCGCCCATGAGGACCAGGGAGATCACCGTCAGGACGGGATTCACGGCCGTCAGGGCAAAGGCCGCCAGGACCACTGTCAGCACGGCGAGCACCACGAGCAGCGTCCGGTCCACGTTGCGGTCGGCCGCCTTGCCGCCCAGGGTATTGCCGGCGAAGAGGCCAACGCCGAAGACGATGAGCAGCCACGGCACGGTGGATGCAGCAAATCCGGAGACCTCGGTGAGGGTGTAGGCGATGTAGGTGAACGCACCGAACATGCCGCCGAAGCCCAGGATGGTCACCACGATGGACAGCCATACCTGGCCGGAACGGAAGGCGCGCAGTTCGGAGCGGAGGCTGGCCGCTCCTTCCGTTTCACCAGCCCGGGAGGGGACGAGTGCCAGGATGCCTGCGAGCGCGGCCACGCCAATGACGGTGATGGCCCAGAAGGTGGCCCGCCAACCCGCGGCCTGGCCCAGCAGGGTACCGAACGGGACGCCCAGGACGTTTGCAGCGGTCAGCCCGGTGAACATCAGGGCGATGGCCCCCGCCTTCTTGCTGGGCGGAACCATGCCGGCCGCCACCACAGCTCCGATCCCGAAGAAGGCGCCGTGCGAAAGCGCCGCGATGACACGCCCGAGCATCATGGCCCAGTAACCGTCCGCCGTGGCGGAGAGCAGGTTGCCGGCAATGAACAGGACCAGCAGTCCTGCCAGGACAGGCTTGCGCGGGAAACGGGTGACGGCCGCGGTGAGGCCAAGTGCGCCCACCACCACGGACAGCGCGTAGCCGGAAATGAACCAGCCGGCAGAGGCCTCACTGACCCCAAAATCGGCTGCCACCTGTGGAAGCAGGCCGGCGATCACAAACTCGGTGAGTCCGATGCCGAAGCCTCCCAAGGCGAGTGCTATCAGGCCAACAGGCATAAGAGTGCTCCTTTGAGCGGTTAGGTGTGGTTGTCCCGAAGAAGGGATGACGCCTAAGATAGTTGCAGGCGCGGTATTTATTGTTGCACATGCAAATATACCGCGCAAGCAACTATCTCTGTCCACCCCTAACTGATGGCGTACAGCCACCCCCGAAGGAGCATCCATGGGCATCAAGGACGACGCCGTCGAGGTCAGGGCCCAGGGCTGGCGCACCCTGGCCGCCCTGCACGGACTGATTGAAAACGAACTCGAACGCGGACTCCAGGCAGAGTCCAAACTTTCCGTGGTGGAATACACGGTCCTCGATGCCCTCAGCCGGCAGGACGGGTGGCACATGCGGATGCAGCAGCTGGCGCGGGCCACGGCGCTGAGCCCGAGCGCAACCACCCGGCTGGTCAACCGGCTGGAGGACCGCGGCCTGCTGACCAGGATCCTGTGCGACGACGACCGTCGCGGTATTTACACTGAGCTCACCGCCAGCGGAAGCAGCCTGCTCGCGGAAGCGCGGCCCGTGCACGACGCCACCCTGGAACGCGCCCTCGAAGACGCTCTGGCCATTCCGGAGCTGGCACCGCTGGTTGATGCCCTGCCGCGGCTGCACGTACGCACCTGAGACAGCCCAGCACCAAAAAGACAGCAGTTCTCCCGTCAGGAAACCTTGGCGGCCGCCTCCTCGGCTTTGCCACCGGCGACGCTTTTGAAATAGTGCTCCAGGTCCTCGAGGCTCTTGTCCCTGGTCTCGGGAACGTACTTCGCGGCGAAGGCAATGGCACCAACGCCCAGGGCTGCGAAGGCAAAGAATGTGTTGGAGATGCCGATGGCGGCCAGCAGCTGCGGGAACCCGAACCCGATCAGGAAGTTCACCATCCACAGCAGGAAGGCCGACGCCCCCACGCCCAGCCCGCGGATTTTCAGCGGAAAGATTTCCGAGAGCATCAGCCAGGTGACCGGGGAAATGGCGCCCTGCTGGAAGGCCAGGAAAGTGACGGTGAGTGCCAGGATAACGAAGCCCCGGGCTGCGCCTTCAGGCAGGATCAGGGAGAAAAAGCCGATCAGCAGCAGCGCCGTGGTGGTTCCCACCTGGCCCGTGATCAGCATCCTGCGCCGCCCCACCCTGCCCAGCAGCCAGATTCCCACGAACGTGGCCAGCACCGAGATGACGCCATTGGCAATGTTGGCCGTCAGTGCAGCTTCGCGGCCAAAACCGGACTCCGCGAGGATCTGGGTGCCGTAGTACATGATCGAGTTCACGCCGGTGATCTGCTGGATAACCGCGAGGCCCAGGCCCACCACGAAGATCCGGCGGAGCCAAGGAATGCCCAGGTCCTTCCATGAGCCCATCTTGGACTTGTAGTCCTCCACGGCCATGGCTTTGACTTCCTCGAACTCCCTGCGGGCCTCCTCCTGCGGCCGAATCCGCTGCAGCACGCTGAGCGTCTCGCCGAAGCTGCCGATGGAGGCCAGCCAGCGGGGAGTCTCGGGCAAGAAGTGCGTCCCGATCCACAGGGCGATGGCCGGCAGGGTGGCGATGACCAGCATCCAGCGCCAGATGCCGTGGGACTCCCCGAACGAGTTGCCCAGGTAGGCGTTGAAGGCGAAAGCCAGCAGCTGGCCGGTGACGATCATCAGTTCGTTCTGGGTGACAATCCGCCCGCGCCGGTCGCTCGGCGACACTTCGGCAAGATACACCGGAACAGTCACGGAGGCTCCGCCCACGGCCAGGCCCAGGATGAACCTGGCCGCAATCATCACCTCGGTGCCTGGCGAGAAGGTGCAGGCAAGCGTGCCGGCGAAGAAAATGACCGCCAGCACCATGATCATCGTCCGGCGCCCGTTGCGGTCCGCCAACCGGCCACCGAACAGGGCACCGAATGCTGCGCCGAGCAACAGGGCTGAGGTGACCAGGCCCTCGGTGAGCGGGGTCAGCCCGAGGTCTTCCTGCATGTACGGCAGCGCGCCATTGATCACGCCCGTGTCGTAGCCGAAGAGCAGGCCGCCGAAGGTGGAGATGATGGTGATGGTGCGCAGGGACCGCCTGTGGTTGCCCGGCTGCTGGGTGGCGTGCCGCAGCAAGTGCGACGCATGGTGGTCAGGAGTGGATTTCACTTAAACACTCCATTGTGGACCAGCAGGGATGCGGACACAAAAGGGGGGACGGATCCCTCCGCCCCCCTTTTTGTTCAGTCCTCCTTGTAGAGGTCGGGCTTGGCCGCCAGCTTCACGGCGACCTTTTCGCCGTTCTTCTGTGCTTCAACGCCCGCTTCGCAGCACGCGGCGGTGGCGTATCCGTCCCAGGCGGAGGGGCCGCCGATGCCGCCCCTCAGCGCAGCATCAACCCACGACTGGATTTCGACGTCGTACGCCGCGCCGAACCGCTCCTCGAAGCCGGGGGTAACGTTGCCGCCCCAGCGGCCGGAGCTGCGGGTGTAGGGGCCTTTGTCGCCGCCAATGTTGACAATCCCGTCCTCGAAGGCGGCCTGGGTGGCCACTTCGTAGCCAAACTTGGCGTTGACGTAGATTTCGACGTCGGCCAGGACGCCTGACTCGGTCTTGAGCAGGACGTGCTGGGGGTCGTGCTGGCCGTTCGGGGCGTTCCGGGTGGACTTGCCCAGCCGGACCTGGACACTGGTGATTTCCTCACCGGTGAAGAACCGGACGGCGTCGAACTCGTGGACCACGGAGTCGTTGATGAGCATCTCATTGGTGAAGCCCGGGGGCGTGTTCGGGTTGCGGTGCTGGTGGTGCAGCATCAGCAGTTCACCGAGTTCGTGGTTGCGGATGATCGAACCCAGCGTGGCGTATTCGGCGTCGAAGCGCCGCATGAAGCCCACCTGGATCCGCTGGTGGCCCAGCGCCACCTCGGCTTCGACGATCCGCCAGGCGGATGCGGCATCGGGGGTGAGCGGCTTTTCGCACAGGATCGGGATGTCCTTGGCCAGGGCCTTGAGCAGGATGTCCTCGTGCAGGAAGCCGGGGGTGGCAATCAGGACGGCGTTGACGTCGCCGTTGTTGAGGGCCTCCTCTGCGTCGGCCAGGGCCACAGCGCCGGGGATACCTTCAATGGCAGCCTGGGCACGGGCCAGGTCAACGTCCACGACGGCGGCAACCTCGGCTCCGTGGATGCGCTTGCTGAGGCGCTGGATGTGGTCGGCGCCCATGCGGCCTGCGCCGATGACGGCAACGCGGAGGGTTTCAGTCATGTGTTCTGTCCTTCTGGTCTCGGTGGCGGATTAGCTGGCGGCGGTGCGGGAACCGCAGGACAGCAGGTAGTTGCGGGTGCGCTTGGCGATGGGCATGGGCACATCGAAGGCCACCGGGTACATGTCCTGCTCCACGATGCCGAAGACGGGCCGGTCCAGGGCCTCGACGGCTTCAATCACGGCGCGCAGGTCCGGCAGCCCGTTGGGCGGTTCGGTCATGACACCGGCCAGGTTGGCGGCGGCCCACGTCATGTCCTCCTCGTTGACCTTCCTGAGGATCTCCGGGTTGATCTGCTTCAGGTGCAGGTAGCCGATGCGGTCCGGGTAGTTCTTGATCAGGTCCAGGCTGGAGGCACCGCAGTACTCGGCGTGGCCGGTGTCCAGGCAGAGGTTCAGGTACTGCGGGTCGGTGGCGGCCATGAGGGTTTCGATGTCCTCCTGCGCCCCGACATGCGAATCGGCGTGGGAGTGGAACTGCTGCTGCAGGCCGAAGTCTTCCAGCAGGGTCTTTCCCAGCCTGTTGTGCCCGGCGAACAGGTCGTCCCATGCCTTTTCGCTCAGCGTGCCGCTTTCCACGGCTTCGCCGGTGACGTCGTCGCGCCACATGGCCGGGATGACCACGATGTGCTCGCCGCCCATGGCCGCGGTCAGTTCAGCCACCTTCCGGGCGGGCTCCCAGGCCGTTGCCCACTGGTCCAGGCCTCGGTGGAATGCGGTGAACACGGTGCCGGCGGTGACTTTCAGGTCCCGCTGCTTCAGTTCCTCCGCCAGGCGGGCGGGGTCCGTGGGGAGGTAGCCGTAGGGGCCCAGCTCGATCCACTTGTAGCCGGACTCGGCCACCTCGTCCAGGAAACGTTCCCAGGGAGTCTGCTTGGGGTCGTCCGCGAACCAGACGCCCCAGGAGTCCGGCGCCGTGCCGATGATCAGCTTGTTCTCAGTCATGACAGCGTTGTCCATTTCTCTGCATCGATTGCTCCCCACCGGCTCCCTCGCCTCGCAAGCTCGGCCAGGGAACCCGGCCGGCGTGGGCCCTGTTGTCGTTTTGGACGCTCAAAACGACAAGTACGGAGCAATCGGCGGGGTGTCAGTTGGAGGGGAAGTTGTAGGAGGCGCCGGAGGCGTGGTGGGTTTCGGGCCAGCGGGAGGTGACCACCTTGCCGCGGGTATAGAAGCTGACGCCTTCGGGGCCGTACATGTGCTTGTCGCCGAAGAGGGATGCCTTCCAGCCGCCGAAAGAGTGGTAGGCAACCGGCACGGGGAGCGGAACGTTGATGCCGATCATCCCCACGGTCACCGAGCGCTGGAACGTGCGGGCGGCGGCGCCGGAGGAGGTGAAGATGGCGGTGCCGTTGCCGTACGGATTGGCATTGATGAGTGCGATGCCGTCCTCAAGGGTGTCGACGCGGACAACCACCAGGACGGGTCCGAAGATTTCTTCTTTGTAGGCGATCATTTCGGTCTTGACGTGGTCCAGGACGGTGGGGCCCACCCAGAAGCCGTTTTCGTGGCCGGGCACCACCACGTCGCGGCCGTCCACCACCATGGCGGCGCCGGCGGTTTCTGCTTCGGTAACGATCCTGACGATGCGTTCCTTGGAGGCAGGGGTGATGACCGGGCCCATTTCGGCGCCGGGTTCGGTGCCGTTGTCCACCTTGACGGCCTCAGCGCGTTCCTGGACCTTCGCGACCAGGGCGTCCGCGGCGTCTCCGACGGCGACGGCGACCGAGATGGCCATGCAGCGTTCCCCGGCAGAGCCGAACGCGGCGGCGGCCAGGTGGTCGGCGGCGTTGTCCAGGTCGGCGTCGGGCAGGACGATGGCGTGGTTTTTCGCGCCGCCCAACGCCTGGACCCGCTTCCCATGCTTGGTGGCGGTTTCGTGGACGTACTGGGCGATCGGGGTGGACCCAACGAAACTGATGCCGTCCACGTCCGGGTGGGTCAGCAGCCCGTCGACGGTTTCCTTGTCGCCGTGCAGGACCTGGAACACACCGTCCGGCAGGCCGGCTTCCTTCCAGAGCCTGGCCAGCAGGAGCGAGGCGGAGGGGTCGCGTTCGGAGGGTTTGAGGATGAACGCGTTGCCGGTGGCGATTGCCATCGGGGCCATCCACAGCGGCACCATGACGGGGAAGTTGAATGGGGTGATGCCCGCGACGACGCCAAGGGGCTCGCGGAAGGAGAACACATCGATGCCGGTGGAGACCTGGTCCGAGTAGTCGCCCTTGAGCAGGGTGGGGATGCCGCACGCGTATTCGACCACTTCGAGGCCACGGCCAATCTCGCCCTTGGCGTCGGAGAGGACCTTGCCGTGCTCGGCGGTGACCAGCTGGGCGAGCTCGTCGACGTGGGCGGCGACGAGCTCGCGGAACGTGAACAGCACGGCGGTGCGCTTGGCCAGGGAGGTCTGGCCCCAGGCGTCGGCGGCCTTGCGGGCAGCGGCGACGGCGGTATCCAGGTCGGCGCGGTTGGCCAGGCGCAGTTCGCCGGACACGGCACCGGTGGCCGGGTTGTACACATTGGTGGTGCGGTCGCCTTCGCCGGCGGTCTCGGTGCCGTTGATGAAGTGGTTGATGACCGTTGTTTCGGTGGTGGTGGCAGTCATGGGACTCTTCCTTGAATAGTGAAAAAGTGTGGTTAGCCGAGCAGTTTGCGCTGGCGTGACTTGTGGTCGACGTAGGTTTGGAACGCCTGCTTGGTGGAGTCAAGTTCCGAGACCTGGGAGACGGGCACGTCCCACCAGGCTTCGGAGGACGGGGCGTCCAGCAGGGGGTCTGATTCGACGTGGATCAGGACTGGTCCGCTGTTTTCGGGGGCGGCTTTGGCGTCGCGGATGGCCTGCTCGAGTTCGGCGATGACCTTTTCCCCCGGTTCGATCCGGATGACTTTCACGCCCAGGGACTCGGCGTTCAGGGCCAGGTCAACAGGCAGCGTCCCGCCGTCGTCGAAGCTGTGCTGCTCCTCATTCAGCGTCCGGTACCGGGTGCCGAACCGCTGCGACCCGAGGGATTCGGACAGCGAGCCGATGGACGCGTAACCGTGGTTCTGGATCAGGACCACGATCAGCTTGATGCGTTCGGCGACGGCGGTGACCAGTTCGGTGTGCATCATCAGGTAGGAGCCGTCCCCCACCATCACGACGACGTCCCGCACCTGGTCACCCGGGCCGCCTGCCGCCGTCGTCCTTGCTGCTTCGGCGATGGCTGCGCGCTTGACGCCCAGGCCGCCAGGTATTTCGTAGCCCATGCAGGAGTAGGCGTATTCCACGTGGTAGCCAAACGGGTCCTGGACCCGCCACATCTTGTGCAGGTCACCGGGCAGGGAGCCGGCGGCGCAAACCACCACGTCGCGGGCGTCCATCGCGCGGTTGGTGGCGCCGATGATTTCGTTCTGCGCCGGGAGCGGGGTGGAGCGGGTGTCGAAGGCTTCATCCACGGTGGCGTTCCAGCGCTTCTTACCGGCCGCAATCTTTTGTTCCAGGTCCGCGCCCACGCGGTAGCCGCCCAGGGCTGCATTGAGCTTGGCCAGGGCCTTGCGGGCGTCGGCGACGATCGGCAACGGGGTGCCGTGCTTGTACGCGTCGATCGGGGCGACGTTGATGTTCACGAACTTCACGTCCGGGTTCTGGAACGCGGTGCGGGATGCGGTGGTGAAGTCCTCGTAGCGGGTGCCGATACCGATGATCAAGTCCGCCTCGGCGGCGATGGCGTTGGCCACCGTGGTGCCGGTGGAGCCGACGGCGCCGAGGGAGAGCCGGTGGTCCCAGGGCAGGACGCCGACGCCGGCCTGGGTGTTGCCCACCGGGATGCCGGTCAGCTCGGCGAACTTCGCCAGTTCCTCGTTCGCGTAGGCGTAAAGGACGCCGCCGCCGGCGATGATCAGCGGGCGCTTGGCTGCACGGATAAGAGCTGCGGCGCGGGCGATGTCCTCGTCGTCGGCATCGGGGCGGCGGATCCGCCACTCCCGCTCGGCCAGGAATTCGACAGGCACATCGAGGGCTTCGGCCTGGACGTCCTGCGGCAGCGAAATGGTCACCGCCCCGGTCTCGGCCGGGTCGGTGAGGACACGCAGGCCGTGGTGGAAGGCGGAGAACAGCTGCTCCGGCCGGTTCACCCGGTCAAAGAACTTGGACAGTGGCCGGAACGCGTCGTTGACGGTGATGTCGTAGGCGTAGGGCTGCTCGAGCTGCTGCAGGACGGGGTCGGCGGCGCGGGTGGCGAACGTGTCGGACGGCAGCAGCAGCACCGGGAGCCGGTTGGCGGTGGCCAGCGCGGCACCGGTGAGCAGGTTGGACGAACCCGGGCCGATGGAAGTGCTGATCGCGAAGGTCTGCCGGCGGCGCGTGTGCCGGGCGTAGCCGACGGCCTGGTGCACCTGGGCCTGTTCGTTCCGGCCCTGGTAGTACGGCATCAACGCCGGGTCCTGCTGCTGGTACTGCTTCAGCGCCTGGCCCACGCCGGCCACATTGCCATGCCCGAAGATCCCGAAGGTGCCTGGGATGAGCCGCTCACGGTAGTCAACGCCGCCCACCGTGTCCACGGTGTACTGCTGGGAAAGGTATTCGACGACGGCCTGCGCCACCGTCATCCTGCGCGTTCCTGATGCTGTGCCCATGGCTAGTTCTCCGGGGTTTCAGTGGTGTGGTGCAGAAGCGAGGCGGCCGCGGCAACAGCGCCGGCGACGTCCCCGTCAGCGGGGTAGAGGAGGGCGCGGCCAACCGTGAGGCCCTGCACGCCGGGAAGGGCAAGCGCGGCCCCCCAGCTGGCGAAAACCTCGTCCTGGGATCCGTCCGGGTCACCGCCCAGCAGGACGGTGGGCATGGTGGTGGCAGCCATGACGCGTTCCATCTCGGCCACTACGGGAATCTTCATCCACGTATAGGCGCTGGTGGACCCCAAGCCCTCGGCGATGGCGATGGACTTGATGACGGCGTTGGTAGAGAGGTCGTTGCGGACCCGGCCGTTCTCGCGGACGGAGAGGAACGGCTCCACCATGGCAATCAGCTTCCGCGCCGCCAGCGAGTCGATGGCCTTGGCCGTCGCTTCCAAGGTCACCACGGTGTCGGGGTCGCCCAGGCAGATCCGGGTCAGCATCTTGCCGCCGTCGGCACCGAGCGCTTTGAGTGCGGCAGCGGTATGGCCGGTGAAACGGTCGTCGAACTCGTTGACCAGCCCGGACAGGCCGCCCCGGTTCATCGAACCAAACACCAGTTTTCCGTCCAGGGCGCCCAGCAGGAGCAGGTCGTCCAAGATGTCCGGGGAGGCCAGGACGCCGTCCACGGCCGGGTTGGCCAGCGCCACCTGCAAGCGGTCCAGCAGCTGCCGGCGGTCTGCCATGGCCACGGGATCGCCGCCGACGGACAGGGCGCCCCGGGCCGGGTGGTCGGCGGCGACGATAAAGTTCTGCCGCCCGGCTTTCACCCCTGGGTGGCGGCGGCGGGACGTCGCCGCCCGGGCCACGGCCTCCGGATCTTCGAGGCGGATGGTGCTCAGGTGCTCGTACCGGCGGGGATCATTCTCCACGGCGTTGCTCGAGGCGACGGGGGTGAGGGTCACAGTGCTGCTCCTTCGGTGGCAAGCTGCGAAGCACCGGAGCCCGTAGCCGGCACAGCGCGTCCGCGTTCGGCCAGCAGCGAGGTGACCTCGTCCGGCGTCGGCATCGCATCGGCGCAGGACAGGCGGGAGGCCACAATGGCACCGGCGGCGTTGGCGTAGTCCAGGACCTGCTCCAGCGGCCACCCGGACAGCAGGCCGTGGCAGAAGGCGCCGCCGAAGGAATCGCCGGCACCCAGGCCGTTGAGGGTTTCCACCGGAACGGGGGCGGAGACCACGCGCTCGGTACGGGTTTTGGCCATCACGCCTTCAGCACCGAGCTTGACGACGGCGATCTCAACGCCGGCGGCAAGCAGCCTGTCCGCCTGCTCATCAGGGGTCCCCTCCCCCACGGCCACGGCGCACTCCCTGTCATTGCCGATGGCCACGGTGACGTGCGGGAGGATCCTGGCCACCTGGGCGCGGGCTTCCTCTTCGGACGCCCAGAACATGGGCCGGTAGTCCAGGTCCAGGACGGTGAACTGCCCCTGGCCCAGGCCTGTGCGGGGGCGGGCCTGGTGGGCGGCGAGGTGCGCGGACCGGGACGGTTCCTGGCACAGCCCCGTCACCGTGGACCAGAAGATCCCGGCGTTGCGGATGGCTCCCAGGTCCAGCTCTTCAGCCTCGATCTGCAGGTCCGGGGCGGTGGGGAACCGGCCGTAGAAATACAGCGGAAACTCGTCCGTGGCGGGCTTGATCGCGCAAAAGGTCACCGGTGTCTGCAGGCCCGGGACCGGCGTGACGAAAGTGTCGTCGACGCTGAACTTGTGCAGTTCGCGGTGGAGGTAGGTGCCGAATGCATCATCCCCGGTGCGGGTGATGACGCCGGTCCGCCGGCCGTGCCGGGCAGCGGCAACAGCAACATTGGACGGTGAACCGCCAAGGTATTTGCCGAAGGAGTTGACGTCCTCCAGGCCAACCCCGATGTCGTTCGGGTAGATATCAACGCTGATGCGCCCGATCGTAAGGAGCTCGTGGGTCACGGGAATCGTGGACCTTTCTGGAGTCTGGCCCGGGCCCTGTGGGGAACAGGACTTCCGGAGCTGGCAGGCCGTGGCGTGGGCCACAGGGACCACTCTGCCCTACAATAAATGTCCTGTCAAAGGTTTGTACTGACATGCTTACATCAAGAATTTGGTGTGCACGCAGACAATGACCCACCCCGCCGCTAGCTGCCGGGGACGGCCAGTTCGCCGGTCACGTACTGCGCGCGGCCAAAGCCGAAGGACCAGTCGGCGGCAGTGTTTTCGACATAGCCAATGAAGACGTCCTCTCCGGCCACGCCCACCGCTGCGAGCCTGTCCGCCACTGAGGCAAAGAGCTGCTGCCTGGCCTCCTGGGACCGGCCACCTTGGGTGAAGATCTGAATCATCACCACTCCGCTGGTCCGCTCGAAGCCCAGTCCGGCGTCCTGGGCGAAGATCCGGCCCTGCGGGTGCTCGGTAATGATGTGGAAGTAATCGCGCTCGGGGATGCCGTATTCCGCAAGGATGGCATCGTGGATACTGCGGCTCAACTGCTGCAGCTCCTCCGCGGCGCGGCCTTCATTAACGTCAATGCGAACCAATGGCATGAGATCTCTCCCTCGCAGTAGTTTGTACTGACATACTAACAAGCACCGGTCTGTCCGCGCAAGAACCCCTTGCGGAGTCAGCAGATGCGGGCATATCGTTAATCAACTATTCTGTTGATCAACCTTTTAGTTGATTATTGAAGGCGGAAATGATGGCAGATGACGACGCGGCCCTGGACGTGGCCTTCACGGCCCTGGCCGACCCCGTCCGCCGCCGCATCATTGCCCGGCTAAGCCACGGTCCGGCCACGGTGAACGAGCTGGCCGAGCCCTTCGAGATTTCCAAGCAGGCAGTCTCGAAGCACATCCAGGTACTCGAGCAGGCGCAATTGGTCACCCGCAGCAGGGACGCCCAGCGCCGGCCCGTCCACCTGAACCCTGCACGGCTGGAGGCGCTTACGGCCTGGATCGATCGGTACCGGCTGGTCCGCGAAGGGCAGTTCCGCAGCCTCGATGCGGTGCTTGAATCCAGCGCCGGGCACACGGCGCCCACGGCAAAGGACAGAAAATGACCAATCCACTAAAGATCACGGCCCCCGAGGGACTCCCCTACATCGACTTCGAGCGGGAGTTCGACTTTCCGCTGGCGGACGTGTTCCGGGCCCACAAGGACCCCGAGCTGGTGGCCCAATGGCTCGGCCCACGGGGCATGAAGATGGAAATGGACCACTACGACTTCCGCACCGGCGGCAGCTACCGGTACATCCATACCGGTCCGGAGGGGGTGCCGTATGAGTTCCGTGGCGTCTTCCACACGGTGCGCGAGAACGAGTTCGCCCTGCAGACCTTCGAGTTCGGCGGCTATCCGGACTCGGTCAGCCTGGAGTCCATGACGTTTGAGGAGCTCGACGCCGGCCGGTGCCGGCTCCGCGGCCACGCCATGTATCAGAGCATGGAGGCACGGGACGGCATGCTCCACTCCGGCATGGAGGGCGGCATGTCCGAAGGCTACGAGCGGCTGGACGAACTGTTGGCGGGCACGCCGGCCTGACGCAGGCGGAGGGCTTCGTCCAGTACGTGGCCGAGGTTGGCCGTATCGTGGGCGAAGCGGCCCAGGAAGAGTCCGTCCGCGGCCGGCAGCCGGGGAAGCAGCCCGGGGCCGGCGCTCCCGCCGTAGATGAGGGGGCAGGCCGGCTCCAGGGCTGCCCGGATCTGCGCCAGGACGGCGTTGACGTGGTGCGGCGGGGCGGGCTCCTGCGCACCGATGGCCCAGACCGGTTCGTAGGCCAGGACCAGGCGGTTCAGCAGCGCCGGATCGCCGTCCGTGGCGGCGCGTGCCTGCTCCACGCAGAAGGTGGCGGCAGCCCCGGCGTCGAGCCTGTCCGGTTCGCCGATACAGAGCAGCGGGGTGAGGGAATGGTCGACGGCGGCACGCACCTTGCGTGCCACCACGGCGTCATCCTCACCGAACAGCCGGCGGCGTTCTGCGTGGCCGATCTCGACAAGTGAGACGCCGAGCTCGGCCAGCATGCCGGGGCTGACTTCACCGGTCAGCGGCCCGTCGCCCCAGGCGCAGTTCTGCGCTCCAAGGAGTACCGGCGACCCCGCCAGGATCCGCGCGGCAGGCTCCAGGACCGGGAAGGATGGAATGACGAAGACCCGGACCGGGGACTCCGCGGCGGAATCCGTGCCCAGTCCGGGCCTGTCATCCACGATGGAACGCACCTCCGACAGCCAGCGCAGGCTTTCCTGGTAACCCAGGTACATCTTGGTGCTGACACCGATGTAGCGGGGGCCGTTGCCTGTGCTGCTGCCGGAGGTGCTCATGGTTTCCTTGCGTGGATGGTGTGGTGCGCTCAGTCGAGCAGGTCGTCGGCCTTGTTCTTGAACCGCCTCGTGGCGAACATCATTGCGGCCGCCACAAACGGCAGGACGCCCAGGGCATAGACGCCCATGGAGCCCGTTGGCGACTGGGTGGCCTCATTGACTGCGGTCCGCAGGATGGGTGCCACGAAGCCGCCCAGGTTGCCGAGGGAGTTGATCAACCCGATGCCTGCCGCGGCAGCAGACCCGGCGAGGAACGCGGTGGGGTACGACCACACCACGGGGCCAACGGCCAGGAAGCTGCAGACTGCCAGGGTAATGAAGATCATGCCCAGCACCGGCTGGTGGTTGGTCCCCGCCCACGCCGAGCCAAAGATGCACAGGCCGGTGGAGATGAACAGGATGGTGCCGAACTTCCGGCGCTTGGCCACGGTATCTGCCGCCTTGCCGATGAAGTAGCAGGAGAAGATGCCGAAGAACCATGGAACGGCGATCAGCAGGCCGACGGCGAGTCCCACCTTCTGCCCGGTGAGGGAGGACACCTGCTGCGGAAGGAAGAAGGTCACACCATAGACGGCGACCTGGAGGCAGAAGTAGATGACGGTGAAGTACCAGACGCGGCCGTTGCGCATGGCGGCGAGGATGCCGCGGGGCCCGGTCTCGTCCTTGATGGTGTCTTCAAGTGCCATGACCTCCTTCAGCGCATACTTTTCCTCGCGGCTGAGGAATTTGGCCTTTTCCGGGCCGTTGATCAGGAAGAAGAAGGCCGCAATGCCTGCCAGGACGGCCAGCAGGCCTTCGACGAAGAACATGACCTGCCAGCCGCGCAGGCCCGGCACCTGGTCGCCAATGTTGATCAGCCAGCCCGAAAGCGGGTTGCCGATCATCTGGGAGAACGGCTGGGCCAGGTAGAAGATGGCGAACATCTGGACCCGTACCTTGTTGGGGAACCACTCGGCGAGGTACATGATGACGCCGGGGAACAGCCCGGCCTCGGTGACGCCCAGGAGGAAACGCAGGATCACGAACGAGGTCTCGCCCTGCACGAACGCGAAACACGCGGAGACGATGCCCCAGGTGATGGCGATGCGCGCCAGCCAGATCTTGGCGCCAACCTTCTTGAGCAGCAGGTTGCTGGGGATTTCGAAGATGGCGTAGCCAATGAAGAAGATGCCGGCACCGAGGGCGAAGGCCGCGGCGGACACCCCCTTGTCTGCTCCCAGGGCCGCCTCGGCAAAGCCGACGTTGGTGCGGTCAAGGAAAGACACGACGTACAGGATGACCAGCATCGGCATGAGCCGGCGGGCCGCCTTGGAAATCGCGGACTTCAGGACCGGACGGCCCAGAAGTTCCTTGGATGTTGCGGTGGTTTCTGACACAACACTCTCCTTCGAGTGGTGACGTTGGGGTTCCCTGGCAGGCCGGCGGCCTGCGGGGCTTATGGGGGCGCCCGGTCGGTGATGCCGGGGACGCGGTCAGTGCATGTACAGGCCGCCGTCGACGTTCAGCGTCTGGCCGGAGATGTAGCCGGCGTCCTCGCCGATGAGGAAGGAGATGGCAGCCGCGATGTCGCGGGTGGTGCCCACCCGGTTCACCACGAGGTCCATGACCAGTTCATCCTTGCGTTCCTCGCTGAGGGTGCCGCCCATGATGTCGGTGTCGATCGGACCGGGCGAGATCGCATTGACTGTGATGTCGTACTCACCCAGTTCGCGGGCGGTGGCGCGGGTCAGTCCGATCACGCCGGCCTTCGCTACGGAGTACGGGGTCTTGCTGAACGTGCCGCCGCCGCGCTGGGCGGAGACCGAAGAGATGTTCACGATCCGGCCCAGCCGGTTCTTCACCATCGATTCGGCGGCCCGACGGGTCGCGTAGTGCACGCCGTTCATGTTGATGTTGAGCACCCGGTCCCATTCGCCGGCGTCGAGCTCGAGGTAGGGAACCGGGGAGCTGACGCCCGCGATGTTCGCCAGCGCCACCAGCTGCGGAAGCTCGGCTTCGATCTCATCGATGGCGGCGCGGACCGAGGCTTCGTCGCCGATGTTGGCGCCGGCACCGTGGGCCTTGACACCGTGCTTTTCGGCCAGTTCCTTGGCCAGGCTCTTGCTGGCGGCGTCGTCAAGGTCGATCACGCCGATGTTCCAGCCGCGTTCGGCAAGGTAGACGGCCGTGGCGCGGCCGATGCCGCGTTCAGAGACGGCGCCGGTGACAATCACGGTGCGGTCTGCGGGGAAAACTGTCATGGAATGTTCCTTCTGGTTCAGGGAGGGGCTAGGACAGCGGGGCCGGGCCCAGGTCCTCGATGAGCTTCTGCATGGCGACGTAGGCCTTGTTCCGGTAGGCAACCAAAGCTGCGGTGCGCTCAGCCGGGACGTCGAGGAAGCCGGAGCCGGTCTTGGTGCCCAGCTGGCCGGCGTCGACCTTTTCCTGCAGGATCTGCGGGGTGGCGAACCGCTCCGGGAAGCCGGTCTGCAGCGACTTGTAGCAGAACGCGTAGACGTCCAGGCCGGCCATGTCCGCGATGGCGAAGGGGCCGAAGAACGGCAGCCGGAAGCCGAAAGTGGTTCGGACCAGCGTGTCCACGTCCTCGGCCGTGGCGATGCCTTCCTCCACCACCTGGGCGGCTTCGTGGAAGAGGGCGTACTGGAGCCGGTTCAGCACGAAGCCGGTGACATCCTTGACCGTGGCCGTTTCCTTGCCGGTCTCCCCCACGATGGTGCGGGCGGCCTGCACGGTCGCCTCGGAGGTCCCTTCGTGCGGGATGACTTCCACGCCGGGGATGAACGGTGCCGGGTTGGAGAAGTGGACGCCCAGGAAGCGCTCCGGGTTCTCCACCACTTCGGCCAGCTTGGCAATGGAAATAGTGGAGGTGTTGGAGCCAATGATGGCGTCCGGGCGCGCGGCGGCGCTGATCCGGCCCAGGGTGGCGTGCTTGATCTCGAGGACTTCCGGCACGGCCTCCTCGATGTATTCGGCGTCCGCCACCGCCTCCTCGATGTCCTTGGCGGCCCAGAGGTTTTCCTTCAGCAGGTCCGTGGCGTTGGCCGGGAAGAGGCCGGCAGCCACGAATTCGTCGGATTCCTTCAGCAGGCGCTCGTAGTTGCCCTGGGCGATCTCAGCGGAGACGTCGGCGAGCGCCACGCGGGCCCCGGCAAGAGCCAGGACCTGGGCGATTCCTCCGCCCATGTAGCCGGAACCGACGACGGCGATATTACGGATGCTCATGTGGTTTCAAGTCCTTCCGACGCGCCCTCATAGGAGCAGATGGCGTCTACTTTGGCCGCGGATGCGGAGTTTTCATCGAAGCGGTAGTTGAGCCATTCGCCCACCAGCTTCTTGGCCAGTTCCAGGCCGATGACGCGCTGGCCCAGGGTCAGCACCTGCGCGTTGTTGGAGAGCACGGACCGCTCCACGGAGTAGCTGTCGTGGGCCGTCACGGCCCGGATGCCCGGTACCTTGTTGGCGGAGATAGCCACGCCCAGGCCGGTGCCGCAGATCAGCAGGGCACGGTCCGCCTCACCGGCAGCCACTTTGCGGGCGGCGGCGACGGCCAGGTGGGGGTAGGCGGTGGTGTCGTCGGCGCCGACTCCCACATCCTCCACGGAAGCGACCCGGGGGTCCGCCTCCAGCAGTTCCCGCAGGGCGTTCTTGTATTCGACGCCTGCTTCGTCATTGCCGACGACGATGCGCCAGCCGGTTGGGGATTGCTCAGTCATAACGGTTCTCCTTCAGTGGCTTTCGATGGTGGCGGCGTAATCGGCCACCCTGCGGGCGATGAGGCCGAAGGACACAGCACCGGGGTCGGGGTGGCCCAGGCTCTTTTCGGCCAGGGGCCGGGCGCGGCCCTTCTTCGGGCTGAGGCCGGCTGTCTCATCGGCGGCTTTTGCTGCCGCGTCCGCTGCTGCCCGGAGGCTCCCGGCCAGGCTGCCGCCGTCGTCAAGTGCCCGGGTAAAGGTGTCAGCGAACGGAAGAAGCGCATCCACCATGGTCTTGTCCCCGGCTTCGGCCTTGCCCAGGGTGATGATGGCGTCGCGGAGGGCATTGACGGCTGCGGCCGCATCCGAGGCGGTATAGGAATCCTTGCTGCCCAGGGTTTTCCCGACGGCGGCGACGGCCGCGCCCCACAGGGCGCCGGAGGTGCCGCCGGCACGCTCGGCCCACTGCTCGCCCGCGGCGGTGAGGAGTTCCTCCAGCCCGGCGCCTGCTGCGTGCGACTTCTCCGCGGCTTCAACGGCGGCATCGACGCCCCGGCGCATGCCGATGCCGTGGTCGCCGTCCCCGGCGATCGCGTCCAGTTTTCCCAGGGCGTCCTCATGTTCGACGACGACGGCGCGCGCTTCCTTCAGCGCGCCCACAGCGGTGGCGGCCAAGGCAGTGGAAGCGGCGGTGGCTTCCAGCGCAGGCGCCGTTGCTGCCTCAGCGAGGGAGTCGACGGAGCGGGCCCGGCGCGGCGCAAGGTTGCCCTTGCGGAAGGCAGGGGTATCGGCGGGTGCGGCCCAGAATTTCTCCAGTTCCGCGTCCAGCCAGAACAGCGTCAGGGACAGTCCGGACATGTCCAGGCTGGTCACCAGTTCGCCGCACTCCGGTTCCACGATCTCCAGGCCAGCCCCGGTGAGCAGCTCCTCGACCTTCCCGAACAACAGGAACAGTTCGTCGTACTTCACCGTTCCCAGGCCATTCAGGATCGGCACAACCCGGGTGCCCGCGGCATCAGGCTTGTCCTTGAGCAGGCCGTCCACCAGGAGCCGGGCCAGCTCGCTGGCAGTTGGCAGGGGCTGTTCGGAGATGCCTGGTTCACCGTGGATGCCCAGCCCCACCGACATCATGCCTTCGGGGACCGTAAAGAGAGGTTCCGCCGCCCCGGGCAGGGTGCAGCCGGCGAAGGCCACGCCTAGCGAGCGGGTGTGGTGGTTGGCCTTGATGGCCAGGCGCTCCACCTCGTCCAGGTCCAGGCCGGCTTCGGCTGCCGCACCGGCCACTTTGAAGACCGTGAGGTCCCCGGCAATGCCGCGCCGCTTGTCGATTTCCGCCAGCGGCGCGCTGGCGATGTCATCGGTGACCACGACGGTCCGGGTTTCGATGCCTTCGGCGTTCAGTTTGTCCTGGGCCTGCCCGAAGTGGAGGACGTCGCCGGCATAGTTTCCGTAGCTGAGCAGGACTCCCCCGCCGGCCTGGGATGCCTTGGCCACCCGGTACACCTGCCCCGCTGCAGGGGAGGCAAACATGTTGCCGCAGGCGCTTCCGGCCGCCAGGCCGGCACCCACCAGGCCGGCAAAGGCCGGGTAGTGGCCGGATCCGCCGCCGATGACCAGTGCCACCTGGCCGGCGGGTGATTCTGTGGAGCGGACAACTCCGCCGTCAACGCGCGCCACGTACTGGCGGTTGGCGGCGACGAAGCCGTCGAGGGCGTCGTCTGCGAACTGCGCTGGATCGTCAAATATCTTTGTCATGATTCCTCGTTGAACCGGTGTTCTTGATGGGGATGCTGCCGGCTAGTGTGCGGGAACTGCTGCTGGAGCCTGCCGGCCCTGCGCCACCAGGCTGGTGCCCAGGGCGTAGCCTTCGCGCTTGGGCAGGACCTGGCGGCGCAGGTAGTCCTGGTTGGCGGCGGTGACGCTCAGGCCGTCGCCACCGTAGTGCTCCGTGCAGATGATGCCCTGGAAGCCGACGGATATGGCGAACTGGAAAGCCTCGCGGTAGCTGATCAGGCCTGATTCCATGGGGGCCGGCATGGCGACGTACTGGTTCCGTGCCTGGTCCTCGTCGCGGATGTAGTTCTTGACGTGCCAGTAGTTGGAGTACGGCAGGGTCTTGTGTACCAGCTCGCGCCAGTCCTCGATGGGCCGGTGCAGGCGGATCAGGTTTCCCAGGTCCGGGTTCAGCCCAACGTTGGGCAGGTCGATGTCCTGGACCAGCTGCACGGAGGAATCGCCGGTGCCCAGGTACGTGTCCTCGTACATTTCCAGGGACACCAGGAGTCCCAGTTCGGCGGCGTGCTTGCCTACTTCGCGGATGCGGGTGACGGCGTTGTTCCAGGTGTCCTTGTCCCCCACCGGGTCCTTGTGGCCTTCGACGGTCCAGAACCACAGCTGCTTCTGCTGTTCCGGGGTGATGGCCTGGTGCAGGCCGATCGAGACGACTTCGCAGCCGAGCTGGGCGGCGGCCTCCAGGGTGCGGTGGGTGTAGGCCAGGTTCTCCTCCCAGTTGCTTTCCTCGATCACGCTGCGGCGGATGGCGGAGATGGAGGGAAGTCCCAGGCCGGCGGTGGTGGCGGCAGCCTTCAGTTCGTCCAGGCGTGCACTGGAAAGATCACCCGGGCGGACCCAGCTGTCCGTGAGGTCGGCGTTGGTGAAACCGGAATCCGCCACCTCTTCGAAGACCTGCTGCCAGTCGCTGGCGGGGGCTTCCTGGGCGGTGGTCCCGTCCGGCCTCGTTCCGGGGAACTGAAGCAGGGCGGCGGCGATGGGCCAGTTTTCAGCGGTGTACGGCATTGTCACTCCAAGTTAGGAATCGCATTTCCTATAGGATCTACGTTGGCAGTGTGTCCTGTCAAGGGTTGGATTGTTGAGGCAGGGATGGAGCAAGGGGCTTAGGGCCCCGGAGCGGGCTGCTAGCTGCGCACTTCGCTGTCGTGCTGCGAGCGCTGCTTGACGCCTTCGATGTGGTCGATCATTTTTTGGCGGGCGAGCTCGGGATCGCCGGCTTCGAAGGCTTTCAGGATCTCTGTGTGTTCCGCAATGGCGAAATCGGCGTCGGTCACGCCCAGTCCGCCGAAGAAGCGGAAGCGCTGCACCTGGCCGCCCAAGGCGTTGTAGGCAGAGAGCAGGAACTGGTTGTCCGCCGATTCGGCGATAAGGCGGTGGAAGCGTTCGTCAGCTTCCCAGTACGCACGGAATTCCGCGAAAGACGGTCCACGGGGCGCGGCCTTCAGGTCTTCGATGGCCTGTTGGAGCTTGCCGGCCAGTTCCCTGCCCGCGTGCCTGCAGGCCATGAAGGCGTTGGCCGGTTCAATCACCAGCCGTGCGTCCATCAGGTCCGCAAGCTCCTCGGGAGAGAACAGCGGGGCCACGCGGTAGCCCCGCAAGGCCGTTCGCCGAACCATGCCGGTGGCTTCCAGGCGTGCCAGCGCTTCCCGCACCGGGGTGGGCGAGACGTCCAGCTCACGGGCCATTCCATCGATACTGACGGGCGTGCCCGCTTCCAGCCGGCCGTCCATCAGGGCAACCAACAGCGCTTCGTAGACGTGGTCCGCGAGGACCTGCCTGCTCACCCCGCCGGTGGACTTGTTCTTGGTTGCCATGTAGGAATCCTATAGCCGCTAAGGGTGCGGGACGTTGCCGATGACGCACCCCGGACGTACAGTGCCGCGCAGCTGCAAGGCAGCAGGGCACTGTACGCCGGAATTGCCGGGAGGTCAGGAAACCTGCAGGCCGCCATTGATGTCATAGGTGGCGGCTGTGATGTAGCCCGCGTCCCCGCTGAGGAGGAACGCGATCAGGGCCGCCACTTCCTCACGGGTCCCCACCCGGCCCATCATGATTCCCTCGGACATCTGGGCCTTGCGCTCATCGCTGAGCGTCCCGCCCATGATGTCCGTGTCGATCGGGCCTGGCGCGACGGCATTCACGGTGATGTTGTGCTCCCCCACCTCGCGGGCCAGCGCACGGGTGAAGCCCAGGATGCCGGCCTTGGAAGCGCTGTAGGCCACCTTGGAGTAGGTTCCGCCGCCACGCTGGGCTGAGATGGAGGAGATGCTGACAATCCTGCCCAGTTCCCGTTCGATCATGCCCTTGAGCACGCGCTGGGACACCACGAACGTGCCACGCATGTTGATGGCGAAGACCTTGTCCCACTCCGCCACCGTGGTTTCCATGAAGGGGGTGGGGGAACTGATTCCGGCCAGGTTGACCAGCCCCACAATGGGCGGCATGGACTGTTCGATTTCCGTGATGGCACGGTCCACCGATGCCTCGTCGGAGACGTCGGCGCCGACGCCAATGGCCTTGACGGCACGGCTGGAGCCGATCTCGGCCGCTGCCGCCTTGGCGTCTTCGGCATTGATGTCCAGGATGGCAATGGACCAGCCCTGGCTGGCCAGCCGGTCCGCGGCGGCGCGGCCGATGCCCCGGGCGGACGCCGCGCCGGTCAGGACCGCGGTGCGTTCGGTTGGAAATGCGTGCTCTGTAGTCATGGCTGCTTCCTAGTGGTGTTCAGCGGCAGGGACGGTGGCTCCGGGCGCGGAGACACCTTCAGGCCGGTTGCGGGCGTAGAGATAGGTTGCGACGGCGGTCACCGCGAGGCAGGCTGCCAGGAAGACCAGGCCGGTCTGGCTGTTTCCGGTGGCGTCCTTGAGGATGCCCACGATGTAGGGGGCTACGAAGCCGCCCAGGTTGCCCAGTGAGTTGACCATGGCCAGTCCTGCTGCCGCCGCGGCGCCCGTGAGGGCGGCGGACGGCATGGCCAGGAAGGGCGCAATTGCGGAGTAGATACCCATGGCCGCGAGGGTCAGGAAGACCATGGCGAGGACGGCATTGACGGGGAGGAGGAAGCCGGCACCCAGGAGCCCGATGGCGGCAAGCACCATGCTGGCGCTGGCATGCCATACGCGGTTTCCCGTACGGTCCGAACGCTTGCTCCAGAAGTAGACGAACACCGCGGCAATGGCATACGGGATGAAGACGATGAATCCCACCTGGGTGGAGTCGAACTTACCAAGCGCCTTCACAATGGTGGGCAGCCAGAGGCCCAGGCCATAGATACCGCACACCAGGCCAAAGTACAGGGCCGAATACGCGATGGTGCGGGGATCCTTCAGGCCGGCAAGGAAGTTGTGGTTGCCTGCCTTCTGCTTGTCCGCCAGCTCCGCAGCCATGGTGGTGGAGAGCCATTCGCGCTCCTCCGGCTTGAGCCATTTGGCGTGTTCCGGGCGGTCCGTCATGACGAAGGGCGTGATGATGCCCAGGATGATGGCCGGGATGCCCTCGAGGATGTAGAGCCACTGCCAGCCGTGCAGGCCGGCGACGCCTTCAAGGTTCAGGAGCATGCCGGACACTGGGGCGCCGAGGGCGTTGGAGATGGGCTGGGCCAGGATGAAGATGCCCAAGACCGTCACGCGCTGCGCTGCCGGGAACCAGAGCGTCAGGTAGAAGAGGATCGCCGGGAAGAAGCCGGCTTCTGCCGCGCCCAGGAGGAAGCGGATGACGTAGAAGGTGGCTTCACCATTCACCAGGAACATGGCCGTGGCGAAGATGCCCCAGCTGATCAGGATGCGGGCAATCCACTTACGGGCGCCGAAGCGGTACATGCCGCCATTCGACGGGATCTCCAGCAGGGCGTAACCCAGGAAGAAGATGCCGGCACCCAGGCCGTAGGCAGCCTCGGTCAGGCCGATGTCACCCTGCATGCCGAGCTTGGCAAAGCCCACGTTGTTGCGGTCCAGGTAGGCGATGAAATAGAGAAGGACGATCAGGGGCATGAGCCGCCGGCGGACCTTGCGGAGGGTGGTCTCGCCCAACTGGCCGAGTGCGGGGGCAGTGGCACGGGTGGTCATTTCAGACCTCCGGTGCAGGTGTAGGGGCCCTCAAAAGGGGAATGCGCGCGCATGGAGACTCCTTTGGCCTGCGGCATTTTGGGGGGATTGATATCAGATGTCTGATGTCTGACTGCGATTCTAATCACAGGAAGATGTGGGCGTCAACACAGACAGCCTCCTGCGCATTGGGCCCGCACCCGCCCTCCGGACGCACCCGCGCCCTGGGCGCCGGAATCCCCTCAGCCGGCAGCAGTACCGCTGCGGCTGGCCAGCGCGAGGTACTGCTCGTAGTCCTCGAAGGTCTGCGTAATGTGCGCGTCCATGGTGGATCGTGCGGTCGCCGGATCGCCCGCGGCGATGGCGGCGAGGACCATCTTGTGGTGGTGGATGGCGTGGCGTTGGACATCCGGGAAGGCAGACGTTTCCCGGCGCATCGCAAAAAGCAGGGTGGACAATTGGCCCAGGAGGGCGGGTACGAACGGATTGCCGGAGGCCCGCAGGACGGTGTCATGGAAGGCGATGTCCGCCACGGTCAGGGCATCAACGTCCCCGGAAAGGTGGGCGGCTTCCATCTTCTCCACGCTGTCCTGCAGGGCAGCGAGGTCACCCGGCCGGTGGCGGGAGGCAGCCAGTTCGGCCGCCCCGGTCTCCACCATGCGGCGCACTTCGAGGAGGCGCAGGGCCACCTGGTCCGAGGCCACTCCCCTGGAGGCTGCGCGCATGATGGCATCCAGCCCGGTCCAGCGCTCGGGCGGATTGACGAAGGTACCCAGGCCGCGCCTGACGTAGACGACGTCCTGCGCTTTCAGCACCTTCATGGCTTCCCGGGCCGTCAGCCTGCTGACACCCGATTCCTTGGCGATGTCGGCCTCCGGCGGCAGGGCGTCGTCGGCCTTGATCTCCCCGCTGATGATGTGCTCAAGGACCTTTTCCACGACGGCGTCGACCAGGGTTGGTCGCTTCTCTGCCATCGTTGTTCCCCTGCCTGCGCGCCCACGGCGGCCCGATACTCCGCTCCCAACACTACTCGACCCTGCCGGGGCAGCCGGCGACCGCCGTCGGCACCATCCGTTAAAAAACGAACGCGGGGCCACCCGGGGTCCGTCCCCTGAAGGGACACGGACCGGGGTGGCCCCGCGGCGTGAAGTACTGCCTAGAGGGCGGAGTAGACCTCGCGGAGCAGCTTGGCGGTCTCGGACGGCGTCTTGCCGACCTTCACGCCTGCAGCCTCGAGGGCTTCCTTCTTGGCCTGGGCGGTACCGGCGGAACCGGAGACGATGGCACCTGCGTGGCCCATGGTCTTGCCTTCGGGGGCGGTGAAGCCGGCCACGTAGCCGACAACCGGCTTGGTGACGTTGGCCTTGATGAAGTCGGCCGCGCGCTCTTCGGCGTCGCCGCCGATTTCGCCGATCATCACGATGGCCTTGGTCTCGGGGTCAGCCTCGAACGCAGCCAGGGCGTCGATGTGGGTGGTGCCGATGACGGGGTCGCCGCCGATGCCGATGGCGGTGGAGAAGCCCAGGTCGCGCAGTTCGTACATCATCTGGTAGGTCAGCGTGCCGGACTTGGAGACCAGGCCGATGGGGCCCTTGCCGGTGATGTTGGCGGGGGTGATGCCAACCAGTGCTTCGCCGGGGGTGATGATGCCGGGGCAGTTCGGGCCGATGATGCGGGTGACCTGGTTGCCGTCTGCATCCACCTTGGACTGGGCCAGGGCCCAGAATTCGGCGGAGTCCTGCACGGGAACGCCTTCGGTGATGACCACGACCAGGCCGATGCCGGCCTCGATGGCTTCGACAACGGCGTTCTTGGTGAACGCCGGCGGCACGAAGACGATGGAGACGTCGGCGCCGGTTTCAGCCATGGCTTCCTTGACGGTGCCGTAGACGTTGATTTCCTTATCGCCGTGCAGGACCGTGGTGCCGGCCTTGCGGGCGTTGACGCCGCCAACAATGTTGGTGCCGGCCTTGAGCATCAGGGCGGTGTGCTTGGTGCCTTCGCCGCCGGTGATGCCCTGGACGATGACCTTGGAGTCTTTGTTCAGATAAATAGACATGGTGCGTCCCTTACTTCGCTGCGTTGGCGAGCTCGGCGGCCTTGTCGGCGCCCTCGTCCATGGTGGCGGCCAGGGTAACCAGCGGGTGGTTGGCCTCGGTGAGGATGCGGCGGCCTTCCTCGACGTTGTTGCCGTCAAGGCGGACTACCAGCGGCTTGTTGGCGGAGCTGCCCAGTTCGGCCAGTGCGCCGACGATGCCCTTGGCGACGGCGTCGCATGCGGTGATGCCGCCGAAGACGTTCACGAACACGGACTTGACCTGCTCGTCACCCAGGATGACGTCCAGGCCGGCGGCCATGACCTCGGCCGAGGCTCCACCGCCGATGTCCAGGAAGTTGGCGGGCTTGACGTTGCCGTGGTTTTCACCGGCGTAGGCAACGACGTCCAGGGTGGACATGACCAGGCCTGCACCGTTGCCGATGATGCCCACTTCGCCGTCGAGCTTGACGTAGTTGAGGTCCTGCGCCTTTGCCTTGGCCTCAAGCGGGTCGGCAGCGTCCTTGTCCTCGAGCTGCGCGTGCTTGGCGTGGCGGAAGTCGGCGTTCTCGTCCAGGGAGACCTTGCCGTCCAGGGCAACGATGTCGCCGGCGCCGGTCTTGACCAGCGGGTTGACCTCCACCAGGGTGGCGTCTTCCTTCTTGAAGACGTCCCAGAGCTTGAGGATCACGGCGGCGACCTTGCCGCGCAGTTCCTCGGCGAAGCCTGCAGCTGCAACGATTTCGTCGGCCTTGGCCTGGTCGATGCCCACGGCGGGGTCGATGGCGATCTTGGCCAGCGCTTCGGGACGTTCGACGGCGAGCTGCTCGATTTCCATACCGCCCTCAACCGAGCACATGGCCAGGTAGTTGCGGTTGGCGCGGTCCAGCAGGACGGAGAAGTAGAACTCCTCGGCGATGTCCGCACCCTGGGCAATCATCACCTTGTTGACGGTGTGGCCCTTGATGTCCATGCCGAGGATGTTGGTGGCGTGCTCAAACGCCTCATCAGCGGACTTTGCGACCTTGACGCCGCCGGCCTTGCCACGGCCGCCTACCTTGACCTGTGCCTTGACAACGGTAACGCCGCCGATCTTCTCGGCAGCTGCCTTTGCTTCTTCTGGGGTGTACGCCACGATGCCGGCAAGCACGGGTACACCGTGCGCCTCGAACATATCGCGCGCCTGGTATTCAAACAGGTCCACGGTTTAGTGTCCTTCTACGTCGAAGTAGTTTCTGTACAGCCGGACACCATCGGCGAAGACGGTGACCGGGCTGCGGATTGCACGCACCGGAGGCCTGTCTGGAAACGAGCCACGCGGCGTAATGCTCCATGGGGAACTCTAGTCCTTTGGAGGGACCGGGCCGTCCCAGACTACCCCTTATGTGAGTAAGCACACTATTCTATGGAGCGTAGAAAAACCGCGGATTTACGGGGATTTTGAGCCCTCCGGCTGCGGCGGCCCACTGCTTTTGTCCGGCCCGGGAATCAGCTCGTAACGTTCGGGGGAAACAAAGAATCCGACGCCGGCTGACACGTTCCCGCACGCCACGCCACGGTTGTAGGCGGAGCACCGCAGCCCGTTGCGTTCCAGGTTCTGGCCTTCCGCGAGCACGGGGAGCTGGGTGAGGGCGCCCTGCTTGTTCCCCTTGGGCCCGTAGGTCCCTTCCATGGATGTGACGCCGGAGCGGCATTCCCCGTAACGGGCCGTGTCCGGGGACAGGAGGGCCACGCCGCCCAGGTACCCAAGGTGGGTTCCGGCGCAGTCGTCCTTGATGTCCGCCGGCTGGGGCGCCGGGTAGGTGGCAAGCTCGCAGTGGGCCACCGGGACGATGGGCAGCTTGTTATTGGCGGCGTCGCTGTAGTTGTTCTGCTCATACGGCAGGTTCACGTGTTCCCCGCGGGCGGAGGTGAGCGAGCACGCGATGGTCCGGTCAGCGGTGATGAACGAAAGGACGTCCGTGCCGCTGGAGAACGCTTTGGCGTCCGTCAGGGGCGCACTTTCCAGCTGCTCCATGGGTGGCAGCGGAGCCGGCGGAACGTAGGCCGGGTCCTTGGTGGTCACGGTGCAGCCCGTGGCAGTCATAAGGAGCAGGGCGGCGAGCATTCCCCATACAGTCCGTCGCATGGGCTCCATTATGCCCGGCCGCGGCCCGCCTCAGGCGTCGAGTTTGGTGAGCGGGGCGTAGCGCAGCAGCAGCCGCTTCTCGCCGACGTCGAACTTCACCTTTGCCACGGTCTTGTCTCCGGCCCCCTCGAGGGCCAGGACCGTTCCGTTGCCGAAGCTGGTGTGGTTGACCTTGTCCCCCACGCTGACGGCGACGATCTCCTTTTGCGGCTGCACCCGGTTCTTGGCAATGAACGCCGGAACATCAGCGTTGAATCCGGCGGAGGAATCCGCCGCGGCACCGCGCGCGGTGCCGGCCCCCCAGAAGGACCCGCTGTACCGGCCCGACCCGATGGACCCGCCGCCCGCCCACGACTGCCGGCTGGTTCCCTCGCGTTTCCATTCCAGGAGCTCTGCGGGAATTTCCTCGAGGAACTGGCTGGCCGGGTTGTACTGGCTCTGGCCCCACATGCTGCGAACCTCGGACCGGGTCACGTACAGCCGCTTCCGGGCGCGGGTGAGGCCCACGTAGGCCAGCCGGCGTTCCTCGGCCAGTTCCTTGGGGTCGGTGGCGGAGCGCTGGTGCGGGAAGAGTCCGTGCTCCATGCCGGTGAGGAAGACCACCGGGAACTCCAGGCCCTTGGCCGTGTGCAGGGTCATCAGGGTCACCACGCCCAGCCGTTTGGCTTCGGCGACGGCGGCGTCGATGTCCGCGCCGGGCGCATCGGGGATCTGGTCTGCGTCCGCCACGAGGGACACCTGTTCCAGGAATGCGCCGAGGCTGCCTTCCGGATTCTCCTGTTCGTATTCGCGCACCACGGCCACGAGTTCGGCGAGGTTCTCCACGCGGGATTCGTCCTGCGGATCGGTGCTGGAGCGCAGCGCGGCAAGGTAGCCAGTCTGTTCAAGGACTGCCTCGAGTGCCGCGGCGGCCCCCGACCCGGCCGCCACCTCGGCGAGGTCGTCCAGCATCTTCACGAAGCCCAGGACCGCGTTGACGGAACGGGTGGCCATGCCGGGGGCCTGGTCCGCGCGGCGGGCCGCCGCCATGAAGGACGTGCGTTCGCGGCTGGCGAGGGCCGCCACGGCCCCTTCGGCGCGGTCGCCGATGCCCCGCTTGGGTTCGTTGAGGACCCGGCGGAGGTTGACGTCGTCGTCCGGGTTCACCAGGACGCGCAGGTACGCCAGGGCGTCCTTGATTTCCTTGCGCTCGTAGAAGCGGGTGCCGCCCACCACCTTGTACGGCAGGCCCACGCGCACCAGCACGTCCTCGATGGAGCGGGACTGGGCGTTGGTGCGGTAGAAGATGGCGACGTCGCCCGGGCGGAGGTTCTCCTCATCCTGGAGCCGGTCGATTTCCTTGGCGATGAACTGCGCTTCGTCATGCTCGTTTTCGCCAACGTAGCCGATGATTTTGTGGCCTTCGCCCTCGGCGGTCCAGAGCCGCTTTTCCGGCCGGTTGGGGTTGCGGGAGATGACCGAGTTGGCTGCGCTCAGGATGTTCTGGGTGGAGCGGTAGTTCTGTTCCAGCTTGATGGTGCGGGCCTCGGGGTAGTCCTTTTCGAACTCCACGATGTTCCGGATGTCCGCACCGCGGAAGGCATAGATGGACTGGTCCGAGTCGCCCACCACGGTGAGCTCCGAGGCGCCGGGGCCCTCGCCCACGATCTCCCGGACCAGGGCGTACTGGGCGTGGTTGGTGTCCTGGTACTCGTCCACCAGGACGTGGCGGAACCGGCGGCGGTAGGACTCCGCCAGCGCCGGGAAGGCACGGAACATGTAGACGGTCTCGGCAATGAGGTCGTCGAAGTCCATGGCGTTGGCCTGCCGGAGGCGCTGCGTGTAGCCCTTGTAGACGTCCGCCACCGCATGTTCGAAGGGATCGTTGTAGTTGGCGTCCGAGGCAAAGGAGTCGGCGTCGATGAGCTCGTTCTTCAACGCGGAAATCTTGTGCTGGATGGCCTTGGGCGCAAACTTCTTGGGGTCCAGGTCCAGGGTTTTGGACACCTGGGTGACCAGGCGCAGCGAATCCGCGGAGTCGTAGATGGAGAAGTTGGATTTCAGGCCGACGTTCGCCGCTTCCTGCCGCAGGATCCGGACGCAGGACGAGTGGAACGTGGAGATCCACATGATCTTGGCGCGCCCGCCCACCAGCGCCTCGATGCGCTCCCGCATTTCCGCGGCCGCTTTGTTGGTGAACGTGATGGCCAGGATTTCGCCGTGGTGGGCGCGGCCGGTGGCGATCAGGTACGCGATCCGGTTACTGAGCACACGGGTCTTGCCCGAGCCCGCGCCGGCGACAATCAGCAGCGCCGATCCGCCGTGCTTGACCGCTTCCTCCTGCTGCGGGTTCAATCCCTCAAGCAGCTGGGCAGCGCCGGGGCGGCCGCCGCCGTGGTGGCCGGCGTCGTGCTGACGGTTGCCGCCGTGCTGGTTGGGCTGTTGCCAACCCCCGGAGTTGTTGTGCCCGCCGGCGCCGGGGTCCGGCATTCCGCCCGGCCCTGCCGTGGTGGCAACGCCCTCCGGACCCGTCCTGGTGCGGGCGGTGGCGGCAGGAGTGGCCTTGAACGGTCCGTCAGAGTACGGGTCAAACAACATATCCATGGTGCCTACAAGTCTAGGCGGTGGGACCGACAACGCCTTCCAGGCTGTGGATGACGCCGGCTGCGCGGGCCATCGTCTCAGCCCACCGAGCCTGACTCGAGGGCGGCACGCAACTGGCGCACCGCCGTCGTTCCTCCTGCGATGAACCACTCCAGCCCGTTGATCCGGACGGTGTCCACGGCGCCGCCGGCGGCGAGGACGATCGCCTTGCCCGGCAGCCAGTCCCATTCCGGGCAGCTGTGCTGGAACCAGCATCCCAGCTGCCCGTCGGCCACGCGTCCCAGGTCGCAGGACCCGGATCCGAGCATGCGGAGGGATGCGGCGGAGGTTGCCGCCGCATGCCATGGCATGGCGCACATGGGGTCCATCAACCAGCTGGGGTGGATGTAGGTGGCCGCGCCAAGTTCGGCAACGGCGGTGGCGTTCCGCCTGCCACCGTCGTCGGAAAACGATGTCAGCACTTCACCGTTCAGCGTGGCCGGCCGGTCCTGCCCGCCAACCCACAGCTTGTCCTCTTCGGGTTGGAAAACTGCTCCCAGCAGTACGTCCCGGCTGTCCTTGAGCGCGATGGCAGAGCACCAGTAGGTGGAGCCGTGCAGGAAGTTGTACGTGCCGTCCACGGGGTCGATGACCCAGGTACGGCCGCTGGTCCCCTGGACGGAGGCACCTTCCTCGCCCAGGATGCCGTCCTCCGGCCTGCAGCGCCGCAACTGTTCCAGCACGTAGGCCTCGGCGGCGCGGTCAGCGGCGGTTACGACGTCGGACACGGAGGTCTTTTGTTCAGCTTCCAGCCCGGCCATGCGCATCAGGAGCGCCAGTTGTCCGGCTTCGCGGACCAGGGCCGCCGCCAATTGGTAGTCGTCCAGTGAGGGGTCAAGAACAGCTGCGCTGTGTCGGCCAGTGGTCATGGGTTCAGTGTAGGGGGCGGGATAATGGAGCCATGGCCAAAACCCCCGCCCAGCGGATCAAGAAACACGGCGCCAACGCGGCGGTCCCGCAGCACCACCTGCCCCCAGTGGTGAACCCCACCACCGCGCGCACGCCGGAAAAGGCGCAAGGCAACAGCAACCTGATCGTCATTGCCGGCGTGGTGGCCAGCCTGTTCCTGTTCTGGTACCTGCACCTGTTGACCCTGGACCAGCTCACGCAACTTTCGCAGGGCATGGCCATGCCGGATTCGCTGGTGGGTGGTTTCGATCCCGGCTACATCGGGCGGCTCCAGGGCGTGATGAACGCCGATGCCATGGGCCAGCTGAGCTACGTCCACAAGACCGCGGGGACGCTCTTCCCACTGATCTTCGGCTTCACGTGGCTGCTGCTCATTGGAACCAACGTGGCGAGGAAGTCGTTGCGCTGGGCGCTCTGGGCATTGCCCATGCTGTTCGTCGTAGTGCGCCTCGGGGGAAACGTGGCCATTGACGCCATGATGGCCACGACGGGTCCCGACGCCGGCCAGGTGGCCTTGGCGTCCGGCCTCACTATTGCGGGCTGGGTGCTGTTGGTACTGAGCCTGCTGGCCGGCGGCGCGGCGGTGCTCCTCAACAGCCGCCAACGCCAAAAGCGCTAAACGGCGGTTGCCCGCGCAGCAGCGGCAGCCGCCGCAGCCTGCCGCTGCTTCCGGTGCCGGTGCACCCGCTGGGCAATCACCAGCCCCGCAGCGGCCATCCCCACCGTGACCGGATAACCCATCAGGCGCTCCAGCGTGCCCGGCTCGGGAACCATCATGCGGGTCAGCCCGCCGGTGGCCGTGGCCGCCAGCGACACACCGCCGCAGACCAGGAGAAACCACGCCATCCCGGCCTTCCGCAGCCAGAGGGCTCCCAGCACCAGAAGGGCAGCCCCACCAGCGACGAAATACGTGATGGCGCCGGCGTAATGCAATGGTGAGCCCGCATCCTCCGGCACCAGCCCCACCATGATGGTTCCGGCCCCGGCGGCGCCGGTGAGCAGCCGGACAGCGGAGGCTGCCACCCACGGCTCCCTGCGGGCCCAATCAACCCGGGTTCCCGGCCGGGCGGCCACGCGCAGCAGCCCGGAGGTCAGCAGCACCGCCCCCACCAGCAGCCCGAGGCCCTGGACCACGAAGGAGGCGTTCATTAGCCAGTTCAAGGGCGAACAGACATCCCGGCCTGAATAGATCCCGCAGTGCAGGGCCCCCAGGTCGCTGATGTAGCCGGTCCGCAGGTCGTACGGACGTTTTCCCGCCCACGCCATGGCCACGGCAGCTTCGGCGGCGAAATACTGCAGCACGCTCAGCACCGCCCACGCCCCGATGTACTGCCGGGTGGACGCCACGTTCGGGATGACTGCAGTGGCTGGAGCGGCAGGAGGGGCTGGACTCATGCCTTGAGCGTAGTACGGCCCGGCACCTTGTATGCTTGTAACCGTGTCCGGACGGACCGGCCCTGCCGAACCCCACCGGATGCCCGCCCTCGTAGCTCAGTGGATAGAGCACGGCTCTCCTAAAGCCGGTGTCGTTGGTTCGATTCCAATCGAGGGCACTTGAATCCTCCTTCCCCGGAGCCAAGCCTCCGCGCCTACCTGTTGGGCAGCAATGCAGCGGACCACCCTGGAACGCCGGGGCGCTGGCAGCTGGAGCGGGACCTGCTGGACAGGTCGGACGGCACCTGCGGAACCTTTTCCGGCGTCGTGGTGTACACGCCGACGGACGACGGCGGCCTGGCCCTTCGCGAGGAAGGCACCATGCGCTGGCCATCTTTTACCGGCCCCGCCTCCCGCAAGTACGTCCTGAAACCCCTGCCGCAGCCCGATGCGCTGGACGTGTTCTTTCCCGACGGCAGGCCGTTCCACAGAATGAGCTTCACCCCTGACACCAGCCAGGACAGCCACTGGTGTGATCCGGACACGTACCGTGTTTCCTATACCCGCCAAGGCCCGGAGGCCTTCAGTTACAGCTGGGATGTGACCGGTCCCCGCAAGGATTTGCTGCTCGTCTCGCGCC
Source organism: Pseudarthrobacter sp. C4D7 (assembly GCF_013359725.1). Taxonomy (GTDB): domain Bacteria; phylum Actinomycetota; class Actinomycetes; order Actinomycetales; family Micrococcaceae; genus Arthrobacter. The sequence continues at coordinate 103,396 of NZ_JABFMW010000008.1, forward strand.
TGGAAAGGATTTCCCCGTGAAAGATCGGATCGTGGTCTCTGCCGTCTGCGTGTTTGATGACGCGGGCCGCCTCCTGACCGTGCGGAAGCGCGGGACCGGCATGTTCATGCACCCCGGCGGCAAGCCGGAGCCGGGCGAAACGGCAGTGGAGGCCGCGGCGAGGGAACTCGCCGAGGAGGTGGGCATCGTGGTGCGTCCGGAGGACCTGGACCTCATGGGGGTCTGGATCGCCGACGCCGCCAACGAGGCCGCCACCGATATCGAAGCCACCGTCTTCCTCGCCCCGGGAACATGGCAGGCCACTCCCGCTGCCGAGATCGCCGAGATCCGGTGGCTGGACATCAGCACGCCGGCGGGCGCGGCCCCCGCCCGGGACCTCGCGCCGCTGCTGACGGACCACATCCTGCCCCTGCTGGCCACGCGGGCAGTGTGAGGACCCGCCCCGGAACGGACCGCCGCTAGAGCTCGGGGACAGCTTCCTGCGCTACGGCCGTGGCCTCGGCAAACTGCGTCCGGTACAGCTCCGCGTAGCGTCCGTCTGCCGCCAGGAGCTCGGTGTGGCTTCCGCGTTCCACGATCCGGCCGCCCTCCACCACCAGGATGGCGTCGGCCGCGCGGACGGTGGAGAGCCGGTGCGCAATCACGACGGCGGTGCGTCCCTCGAGTGCGGCACCCAGGGCAGCCTGCACGGCGGCTTCGTTCGTGGAGTCCAGCGCCGCCGTGGCCTCATCGAGGATGACCACCCGGGGCTGGGCGATCAGGAGCCGGGCAATGGTGAGGCGCTGGCGTTCACCGCCGGAAAGCCGGTAGCCACGTTCCCCCACCACGGTTTCCAGGCCGTCCGGAAGGGACCTGATCATGGTTTCGAGGCGTGCCTGGCGCAGGACGTCCCACATGTCTTCGTCCGTGGCGTCGGGCCGGGCCAGCCGGAGGTTGGAGGAGATGGTTTCGTGGAAGAGGTGGCCGTCCTGGGTCACCATGCCCAGGGTGTCCCGCAGCGAATCGAAGGTGGTGTCCCGGACGTCCAGCCCCGTCCCCGGTGCGGTGCCGCCAAGCCGCACCGCGCCCGAGTCGACGTCGTACAGCCGCGACAGCAGCTGGGCGATGGTGGACTTGCCGGCGCCGGAGGAACCCACCAGCGCCACTGTCTGGCCCGGCTCAACCCGGAAGCTGACGCCGTGCAGCACTTCCTCGCCGCCGCGGGTGTCCAGGGTGGAGACTTCCTCCAGCGAGGCAAGGGAGACCTTGTCCGCCGAGGGGTAGGCGAAGCGGACGTCGTCGAACTCAACGGACACCGGGCCGGCCGGGACTGGCACCGCGTCCGGCTTCTGCTGGATGAGCGGCTTCAGGTCCAGGATTTCAAACACCCGTTCAAAGCTGACCAGGGCGCTCATGACTTCCACCCGGGCATTGGACAGCGCCGTGAGCGGAGCGTAAAGACGCGTCAGGAGCAGTGCCAGGACCACCACGTCGCCAGGGGCCAGCTGCCCGGCCAGGGCCAGCCAGCCACCGAGGCCATAGACCAGGGCCAGTGCGAGCGCGGAGACCAGGGTCAGTGCCGTGACGAACGTGAACTGCAGCATGGCCATGCGGACGCCGATGTCGCGGACACGGCCCGCGCGGGCAGCGAATTCGCGGGATTCCTCATCCGGGCGGCCGAACAGCTTGACCAGCGTGGCGCCGGGCGCGGAGAACCGCTCTGTCATCTGGGTGCCCATGGCCGCGTTGTGCGCGGCGGCTTCGCGGCGCAGGTCTGCCAGCTTGGAGCCCATGCGCCGGGCCGGGATCAGGAAGATCGGCAGCAGCACCATGGCGAGGACGGTGACCAGCCAGGACTTGTTGAGCATCACGGCCAGGGTCAGGATCAACGCCACGGAGTTGCTCACCACGCCGGAGAGCGTGCCGGCAAAGGCGGACTGCGCCCCGATGACATCGTTGTTGAGGCGGCTGACCAGGGCTCCCGTCCGGGTGCGGGTGAAGAAGGCGATGGGCATGCGCTGCACGTGGTCGAACACCCGGGTGCGCAGGTCCACGATGACGCCTTCGCCGATGGTCGAGGACAGCCAGCGGGTCAGCAGCCCCACGCCCGCTTCGCCCACGGCCACGATGGCGATCAGCACGGCCAGCCAGATCACCGTGCCGGCGGCGGCGTTGTCGATGATGGCGTCAACCACCTGGCCGGCGAGCACCGGGGTGGCGACGGCCAGGACGGCCGCTGCGATGGACGAGAGCACGAAGGCGATGAGCTTGCCCTTGTGCGGGGCGGCGAAGGCCAACACCCGTTTCAGGGTTTCCTTGGAGAACGGCTTGGAGCCGCTCTTGGCGGTGCTGATGTTGTAGAGCGAGCTCCACGCCACGCGGTCCATGCTCATGGTCAGTTCTCCTGGCTTGCGTTGTGGTGGAACTCCTGGATCGTGCCGTTTTCCAGGTGCCACCGGTAGTCGAGTCGGACGTTTTCGAGCAGCCGGCGGTCGTGGGTGACCAGCAGCAGCGCTCCGTCATAGCTTTCAAGGGCCTCTTCCAGCTGCTCGATGGCAGGCAGGTCGAGGTGGTTGGTGGGTTCGTCCAGCACCAGCAGGTTCACGCCGCGCGCCTGGAGCAGGGCCAGGGCTGCCCGCGTCCGCTCCCCCGGCGACAGCGAATCAACGGTCCGTGAAGTGTGGTCCGCCTTGAGGCCGAACTTGGCCAGCAGGGTGCGGACGTCGGCGCTGTTCCAGTCGGCCAGTACGGCTTCGACGGCGTCTCCCAGTGGTTGGGCACCGTCCAGCAGGCCGCGGGCCTGGTCGATTTCCCCGACGGCGACGGCGGCACCCATGGAGGCGTCGCCGTCGTCCGGCGCCTGGGTGCCCAGCAAAAGGCGCAGCAGGGTGGACTTCCCGGCACCGTTGGGGCCCGTAATCCCGATCCGCTCACCCCCGTTGAGCTGGAGGTTCACCGGGCCCAGCGTGAAGCTGCCCTGGCGTGCCACGGCGTTGCGCAGGGTGGCGACCACGGCGCTGGAACGCGGCGCCTGGCCAATGCTGAACTGGAGCTGCCATTCCTTCCGGGGCTCCTCCACCACGTCCAGCCGGGCGATCCGTGATTCCATCTGGCGGACCTTCTGGGCCTGTTTCTCGGAGGACTCGGTGCTGGCGGCGCGGCGGATCTTGTCGTTGTCCGGATTCTTCTTCATGGCGTTCCGGACGCCCTGCGAACTCCACTCCCGCTGGGTCCGGGCCCGGGACACCAGGTCCGCCTTGGTGGCGGCGAACTCCTCGTACTTCTCCCGGGCATGCCGCCGCGCCACGGCGCGCTCGTCGAGGAAGGCGTCGTAGCCGCCGTCGTATACGGCCACGCTGTTCTGGGCCAGGTCCAGTTCCACCACCCTGGTCACGCAGCGGGCCAGGAACTCCCGGTCGTGGCTGACCAGCACCACACCGCCGCGCAGCCCCGTCACGAAATTTTCGAGGGTGGCCAGGCCGGCAAGGTCCAGGTCGTTCGTAGGCTCGTCCAGCAGAACCACGTCGAACCGGCTCAGCAGCAGGGCCGCGAGCGCCACCCGGGCCGCCTGGCCGCCGGAGAGCCCGGTCATCAGCGCCTCCGGGCCGGAATCCAGCCCCAGCTCGGCCAACACGGCAGGGATACGGTCATCCAGGTCCGCGGCGCCCGAGGCCATCCAGCGGTCGAAGGCCCGCGCATAGGCATCATCTGCACCGGGAGCACCCGAGCCCAGGCCCTCTGCAGTAGATTCCATCTCATGGGTGGCTTCCGCGCAGCCAGTCCGGCGGGCTATGTAGCCGGCCACGGTCTCTCCGGAAACACGCTCGTGTTCCTGCGGCAGCCAGCCAACAAAGGCGTCGGCCGGGGCGAGGCTCACGGAGCCGCCCTGTGGCTGGTCGACGCCGGCAAGGAGGCGCAGCAGCGTGGACTTTCCGGCGCCGTTGGCGCCCACGACACCCACCACGTCGCCGGGCGCCACCGTGAGCGACAGCCCGGAAAAAAGCGTGCGGTGCCCGTGGCCACCGGAGACGTCCTTGGCAACAAGGGTTGCAGTCATTGATTCGTCCTTTCGCCGCTGCCTGGACAGCCGTTGACGGCCGGCAGAGGCGGCGCAAACGCGGGCCGCGGCGCCGCTGGGGCTGCAGGACATAGAAGAACCCGCTGGTCCGGACTTGGGGGGTGTACGGACCAGCGGGCTCGACCAACAACTATAGATGAAAACGGGGCGTCGGCAAAATCCCCCGGTCCGCGCGCGCGGACCGGCGCGGCATGCCGGCACGGTAAAATCGTGGTCACCACCCGTTCTGCAGAGAGCACCCCCATGACCCTTTCCGCCAAGGCGTTCCAGCGCTGGCTGCAAAGCATCGCACCTGATGCCAGCACCGCCGACGTCTGCCGGGTCTCGGGGATCAAGCGGACCACGCTTGCCCAGCAGCTGGTGCGGGGCAAGGTCTCCGTGAGCACGGTGGTCAGCATCAGCCGCGCCTACAACATCAACCCGGTGGCGGCGCTGGCCGGCTTCGAGGCCTACAGCGCCCTTGCCGGCCCGCCCCGGCCGCCCTCCCGGAACGAGCTGGTGAGCCAGATTTCCAGCGCGGACCTGCTGCGCGCGCTCCTGGCCCGGCCGGCCATGGACGCCGCGCGCGGGGAAGCCGCCCCCGCCCTCAGCCCGGCACCGCACGCAACGGCGGTGAAGAACTGGGTGGACGCAATCGACGACGGCGAGGTCAGGCACCGCGTGTCGGCCTCCACCGGGGTGGCTCCGCAGAATTATTCCGCGCAATTGACTGCCAACCGCTTGTCCCCCGAACTCGCCCTGGCCACGGCAATGGCTGCCGGCGTGGGCCCCGCCGGCGGGCTGGTGGCCACAGGCGTCATCACCGAGGAAGAGGCAGGCTGGCCTCCCGGAGCCCGGCAGGCGGCACTGGAGAGCCTCTCCGACGGAGAACTTACCGCGCTTGCGGGAGACAGGCTCCAGGCACTGGGCAGAGTATTGCGCCGGCAGGAACAGGACCGGGCGCAGGCAGAAAAGATTTGGGAGAACCTGGGATGATCGAGACGCTTCAATGGACCACGCTGGCCATCTGTGCCTTCGTGGCAGCGGCCCGCATTCCCAGTACGCTCCGTGGCGAGAACCGCTCCCTGTTCGGAATCTTCGCCATGATGACCCTGGCTATCCTCTTGAGCATCCAGGGCCCCTACCTGGTGATCGACCAGGCGCTGGGAGGCATCAATATCGCCAACCTGCTGCTTCGTTTCGTGACCTTCGGTGCCATCTACTTCCTTGGTATCCGCACTTCCAGGGGCTTCGACGCGCAGGGCGCGCACCGCCTCATTACGGGACGGGGCGGCATGCTGGTCCTGCTGGCCGTCTCGGTGGTCATGATCGGTGTCTTCTTCATGATGGACACCGCTGGTTCCTCCGCGGGGCTGAAGGCCGTCTCCGACAAGGACAGCCGGAACTTCGCGCTCGTGGAGTTCTATGGTGCCGCGGGCAGGGCCTACCCCGCCTACGTGGGGCTCGCCCTGGTGCCGGCAATGGTGCGTGCGGTGAAGGACCGGCTGCCGGTACTGGTCCGGGGTGCTGCCGCACTGCTGGCCCTGGGCGGCGTCGCCATTGCCCTCACGCTGCTCTTTCCCGCGATCCCGCCTTCCATGGCTGCCCTGGAATTCATCATCAACTACACGGCAGTGCTCTGCTACGTGATTGGGTTGGCCTTGATCTGGGCGGCCAGGGTGGTTAACAGCCGTGGCGTGCCCCGGCGGAAGAAATCTACCGAAACGTAACCTTGTCAGCTTTCACAAAATCATTAGACTGTGACACAATCATGAATGTGTGAAGGCAGGGCTGCTGAGCGTTTTCGAACGGGGAAAAATTCCTAAACGCAGGCGCCCGGGGGCCTTCGCGCACATTGGGGGGATGAGTGGTGGCGGATCGTTGGGGACCGCCCCCACTCAGCCTGTTTAAGGCCACTTTTTACAGACCGCAGGCCCCGCCCCGGGCAGTCACCCCACCCGGGACAGGACCTTCCACACGGGAACCTTCCACACCGGGCAGCTAGGTCCGGGAGAACCTCAAGGTCACCAACTGGAACGGCCGGAGCCTGAGCACGGCACCCGTGCCCGTGGCCTCAAAACCCGGACCGTCAGCAAGGCGCTCCAAAAGGTCCGTGGACGCGACCTCCCGCACCGGAAAGTTCGCCGTGATGCTGCCCGTGGAACGCTGCCCCAGCGACTCGTAAAGCCGGACCACCACGTCCCCCGACCCGTCCTGCGCCAGCTTGACCGCCTCGATGACCAGTGCAGGGTTGCTGACGGAGAAGAGGGGCTCCACTGCCGCGCCGCCGCTGACCAGCCGGGGTGCCAGGTTTGTCCGGTACCCCTCCTGGACGGCGTCGGCGATATCCGCACCAGGACGGATGGTCACGGTGAGCTCGTGCTGCCCCCGGTCTGCCTCCGGGTCCGGGAACTTGGGAGCCCGCAACAGGGACAGGCGCACGGTGGTGGTGGTCCCGCCGTCGGCCTCCCTGATGTTCCTACCCACGTCATGGCCATACGTGGATGAGTTGGAGACGGCCACGCCGTAGCCGGGTTCACCCACATGGATCCACCGGTGGGCGCATATTTCGAACTTCGCAGCTTCCCATGAGGTATTGGTGTGGGTGGGCCGGAAGACGTGGCCGAACTGCGTTTCGGCCGCAGAACGGTCAGCCCGCACATCCAGGGCAAAGCCAAGTTTCAGCAGCTTTTCGCGTTCCTGCCAGTCCACGGAGGTGGTGATCTGCAGTGACGGGCTGCCGGGGGAAAGCGTGATGCGCTGGGTCAGCGGCGAGGCCCCGGCCAGCCGCTCCACCACCACCACGGCGCTGCCGCCGTCGCTGTCGAGCCGGACCGACTCCGCATGGACCAGCGGTGTGACGTTGCGCCGGTAGAACTCGTCGATGTCCCAGGCATCCCATTCGTTGGGGGTATCCCGGTGCAGTTCGAGCAGGTTGCCGCGCCCGCCGGGCGCGATCGCTTCACGGCCGGTGGCGTGGTCCCGCAGGGAGGACAGCAGCCCGTCGCCGTCCACAACGGCCCGGATGACCCCGTTATCCAGGATGTAGCCGCCGTCGTGCGGTGTTGCCTGGACCGCCCCCGCGCCCTCCGCCGGTTCGGCTGCCGCCAGCGCCGGGACTCCTCCCCTGGCATGGGGTGCAGCGTTCAGCAGGAACTGCCGGCTGCCGGGTCCCAGCATGGCCGCTGCGGCACCTCTGATCAGCGATTCAAGGGCGGTTTCGATGGCCTGGTAGTTCCGTTCGGCGTCCTGGTGGACCCAGGCAATGGAGCTGCCGGGAAGGATGTCGTGGAACTGCTGCAGCAGCACCAGCTGCCAGAGGCGCGTGAGCTCGGCTCCGGGATATTCGTAGGCACCCCCGCCGCGGACAGCAGCCGTGGCGCACCACAGTTCGGCTTCTCGCAGCAGGTGTTCGCTGCGCCGGTTCCCCTTCTTGGTCCGTGCCTGGCTGGTATACGTGCCGCGGTGCAGCTCCAGGTACATCTCGCCCATCCAGACCGGCAGGGCGGGATAATCCTCCTCGGCCTGCTGGAAGAAGCTTTCCGCTGAGCCGATCCGCACCTTGGGCGATCCTTCAAGGTCTGCCGTGCGTGCAGCGGCGGCAAGCATTTCGCGGGTGGGGCCGCCGCCGCCGTCGCCGTAGCCGAACGGCACCAGGGACACCGTGCCGCGGCCGTGGTCCCGGTAGTTGCGTTCGGCGTGGGCCAGGTCCCTGCCGCTGAGGTCTGAGTTGTAGGTATCCACCGGCGGGAAATGGGTGAACAGCCGGGTGCCGTCGATTCCCTCCCAGTTGAAGGTGTGGTGGGGCATCCTGTTGGTCTGGTTCCAGGAGATCTTCTGCGTGAGGAACCAGCGGCTGCCCGCAGCCTTCACGATCTGGGGCAGGGCCGCGCTGTAGCCGAACGAATCCGGAAGCCACGCTTCCCTGCATTCAATGCCAAACTCGGACAGGAAGAAGCCCTTGCCCTCCACGAACTGCCGGGCCATGGCTTCGCCGCCGGGCATGTTGGTGTCCGATTCCACCCACATGCCACCCACAGGGACGAACTGGCCTGCCCGGACTTTTTCCCTGATGCGGCTGAACAGGTCTGGGTAGAACTCCTTGATCCAGGACAGCTGCTGGGCAGAGGAACAGGAAAAGACAAAGCCAGGGTCTTCATCCATCAGGGCCACCACGTTGGAGAACGTCCTGGCGCATTTGCGGATGGTTTCCCTGACGGGCCACAGCCACGCGGAATCGATATGCGCATGCCCGGTGGCCACCAGCTGGTGCGCCGACGCATACGCAGGCCTGGCGAGGACGTCCGCGAGCGCCTCACGTCCCGCCGCCGCGGTCCCGGCCACGTCATCCGGATCCATGACGTCCATCATTCGCTCCAGGGCGCGGAGGATCTCATGGCGGCGCGGAAGTTCCAGCGGAAGCTGCTCCATGAGGCCGGCAAGCGTCCAGATGTCCTGTTGGAGTTCCCACACGCCCTGGTTCAGTTCGGCGATGGCGATGTTTCCCAGCCGGTACTGCGGGGCCTGCCCGGCGGTCGCCTTGTCCCCCAGCGGGGTGGCAGCAAACGTCCAGCCCTGGGCCATGTCCGGATTCGCCGCAGCCTCCACGTAGAAATCCACGGCCATGCCGCCGCCCAGCAGCTTGAGCGGGATGTACTGGTTGCGGGGTGAAATCGCCTTGATAATGCTGCCGTCGGAGCGCCAGGCGATGCCCTCGCACTGGAACCCCGGGGCCTCGGTGGTGAACCCCAGGTCCACCACAACCTCCACGGTGGTGTCCGGCCCGCCACCCCAGGCTTCAGGCACTTCACCTTGCAGCCGCAGCCAGGTGGTCCCCCACGGCCGGCCCCAGGGGGCGCCGTGCTCCTGCGGCTGATAGTCCTGCCGCATTGCCTCGAGCGCGGGGACCGGCTCACCGGGGGTCTCCCAACTGCTCAGGGAAAGCGGAACCGTCCTGCTGTATACGGCAGGGGAAATGCGCTCCCGCACAAACCTTGCCAGGCGGACTTCCGTGATCCTGCGGTCGTCATGCACTATAGGTCCTCTTTAAACTGGAGACTGGAGCATCGAGTCCATTCGATGGATAAATCTACCCGCTGGCAGCACTGCAACCAACCCCCTGCCCGTTGCGGCTGCGGGCCAGGGCGTCAGCGCGCTACGTTCGCGGCATGGCGGGCTGGGGCCTAAGGATCCGGGAATTCCCGGAATAGATATTGAAGCTGGTGCCCCGGCTGAATCCGGCGACGGTGAGCCCGTTCGCCTCCGCGAGTTCCACGGCAAGGCTGGACGGGGCACTGACGGCGGCGAGGACAGGAATTCCGGCGAGCGAGGCTTTCTGGACCAGCTCAAAGGATGCCCTGCCGGATACCTGCAGGACCGTACCGGTCAACGGCAGCAGGCCCTCGCGCAGTGCCCACCCCACCACCTTGTCCACGGCGTTGTGCCGCCCCACATCTTCGCGCAGGCACAGGAGGTGAGGCGCACCGTCGTCGTCAATCCTGAAAAGGCCGGCCGCGTGCACTCCGCCGGTGTCGTCGAAGAGGCGCTGGGAGTCCCGCAGCAGGTCCGGCAGGGAGGCCAGGACCCTGGCGTCCACGGTGAGCGGGTCCGCCTGGGGGCTGTGGTGCGAGGACTTCTGCACGGCTTCGATGGAGTCTGTCCCGCAGATGCCGCACGAGCTGGACGTATAGACCCTGCGGCCGGTGTCGGGGAGTGGAACGTCCGGCCGCAGCTGGGCCTCCACCACGTTGAACGTCTGGACCCCGTTTTCGTCCTCGCCGGCGCAGAACCGCAGTGACACCAGCTGCTCGGGGGCCCAGATGACTCCTTCGGACACCAGGAAGCCTGCCACCAGGTCAAAATCGTCGCCGGGCGTCCGCATGGTGACCGAATAGGAAAGGCCGCCCAGGCGGATCTCCAGCGGCTCCTCCACGGCGAGCACATCTTCCCGGTGGCGGACCGGATACTCCAGGGCGGCGGCGGAACCGTCCAGGAGGTATTTATGCACCTTGCGGCGCCGGGTCACTCGTCCCATGTTCCACCCTGCATCTTCATGACTCCATCATGGCACCAACGGCCCCTGCTCCGGCGCGCTCAGCCCAGGAGCGCACTCCAATCCACGGGGCCGCTTGGCGCCGGTTTGGCCTTCGGCTGGCCGGTCCGGGCGTTGCTCCGGGGCTTGGCTTTGGCTTCCGCGTCCGGGCGCGGAATGGGCGGGCCCCACGGCAAGGCAAAGGCCGGCACCGCTTCACCCAGCTGTACCCCGTGCGGCGGCACCACCAGGACGCCATCGGCGGCGGCAAGCCCGCGCATCATGCCCGGTCCCGTGTGCTGCGCCGGGGAGGCCATGCCGTACAGCAGCCGGAACGGCATCAGCCGGGTCCGTCCGGGGTCCGGCTCGATCATGGTCCCGCACGGCACTTCCGCTACTGCCGGCATGCTGCGGTGGCCCAATGCGGCCAGAAGCGGGGCTCCCACGGTGGAAAGGGCCATCATGGCAGCCAGCGGATTTCCCGGCAGCCCCAGGACGAACCGGCCGTCCGGAAGCTCGGCGAGAACTGCGGGGTGTCCCGGCCGCATGGCCACGCCGTCGATGATGAGCCGGCCGCCGAGTTCGGCCACCGCCCGGCGGAGGTGGTCCGTTCCGGAACGCCCCGTGCCCCCGGTGGTGATGACGACGTCGGCAGGCAGGTCCGGGGCGCCGGGCACCTCCGGCAGCACATCTTCGAGCGCCGCCAGCCACTCGGCGTAGGAGTCGCCGACCCGCTGCCGGCCCCCGGCGATGCCGCCCAGCATGGCCACGACGTCCGGCAACTGCGGACCGAACGTATCGCGCACCTGGCCTGGAGCGGGCGTACCCTGCTCCACCACCTCTGACCCTGTCAGCACCAGGCGGACCACCGGCTTTCCCTGGACCTGGACTTCGTCATACCCGGCCAGGGCCGCCAGGGCCAGGTGCGCCGGATTGAGCTCCACCCCTGCCTTCACCAGGGCATCCCCTTCCAGCGCTTCTTCGCCGGCCTTCCTGATGTGCTCTCCGGCGCGGGGCTCGCCGGGGCGTGCCTTCCCGCCGGTCATCAGGACGGGGAGCCCCTCATCGTCCCGGCCAAGGACAGCACTCTCCAAGCGGAGAACAGCCTTGGCTCCCGGCGGGATGAGGCCTCCTGTGGCAATGGGGCTGGCCTGGTGCGGTGCCAGCCGGGTTGCCGGGTCCACAGGGATCCATGGGCCGCTGCCGTTGACGGCCCAGCCGTCCATGGCAGAAGACGCGTAGTGCGGCATGTCCTGGAGGGCCACGATGTCCCGGTCCAGCCTGCGGCCTAAAGCCAGCCCCAGGGGCACGGGACCGGGGGGAATCGGAGTTACCGCATCAAACGCAGCCTGCCGGGCCTCCTGCCAGGTGTGGGCCAGATGATGATGGCCGCCATGCACGTCGTCGGTTGTCCCCGGCTGCGTTCGGGCGTGACTGTCCGGTTGCGCTTCCGGATCGCTGCGGGGCGCTTCGGTCATTCGCCGGGAGTCCCGGCGGCTTCAGCGTCGTAGTCTTCCGCCAGGGTGCGTGCGACGGACAGCGCCTCGTCCATGGAGGCAGCGTCCACCTTCCCGCCGGAAGATGCCGCCAGTCCCGCGGCCAGGCCTGCGATGAAGGTGGTCAGCGGTGCGGCCGGCCGGACAACCGAGTGGGCGGCGACGCCCGCAAGTGACAGCACGGCATTGACGTCCACCTGCACGTCCTCGATCCTGTACGCCTGGAGCAGCGCCCTGCACCACTCTTCCAGCGTTTCATCCTGGCTTTTCACGACGTGCCTCCCACGTTAGCTCCACCCGTGCGCCGGTCCTGGCCTACGCGTTGGCTCCCGGCGGCAATCCCCAGCGCGGCAGCATCATCCCAGGTGTCCACATCGGAAGTGGACCCGGCAGGGACGGTGACAAGCTGCACGTCCAGACTAGCAAGGAGCGACCTGACAGAACCGTTAACCAGCGCGTTGCGGGACGCCAGGTCCTGGCAGGATTTTCTTAACTCATGCGTGCTATAAAAACCTGCCAGCGGCTGCATCCTGCCGTCCTCGGCGCAGGCCATCACCCCGGCCCCACCCGCCGGACCGGTCGGTTGTTCCAAGGCGTCCTTGAGCACCGCCACCGCACGGGCGGCCAGCGGCATGTCGCACGCCAGCACCAGGCAGTAGGGGGCTCCTTCCCCCATGCCGGACAAGGCCGCCAGGCCAGCCGCAATGGCGGCCGCCGGACCGGCGAAGGGCGGCTCTTCGCGGCACGTGAGCAGGGTGGGCGGCCCCGTCTCCCCGGTCAACGGACCTTTGGTCCGCGCCACTCCCGCCAGGGTTTCCCCATCACCGACAATCACGGTGCGCCGGGCACCATCCGCCGCGGCGACTGCGCGTTCGAGGAGTGTTTCACCCTGGAACACCAATGACTGCTTGGGCACACCGCCCAGCCGGGATGACCGCCCTCCGGCCAGGATCACGGCGTCGAAAACCAACCTGTTCCCTTGCACTCCCCCAGCCTAGCGATCTGTGCAGGGTGGGATGCGCACGCGCCGGGAATCCGCTCCGGGCGGCCTCCGCGTTACGCAGCATGGAATGGGTGGCCGCTGCCCAGGTCAGGCAGCGCGCTCCGGCAGCAGGAACGGATCCCATGCGGGGGTCGGTTTTTCCAGTTCCTTGATCTGCCAGATCGTGCCGTGCGGCGGTTCGGGGACGAACCGAAGGGTCCAGCCCATCTCGGCAGGCGTATGGTCCCCCTTGGCGTTGTTGCACCGGAGGCAGGCGGCCACCAGGTTCTCCCACGAATCGGCGCCGCCCCGTGACTTTGGGTGGACGTGGTCGATGGTGTGCGCCGCCTTGCCGCAGTAGGCGCATTTATGCCCGTCGCGCCGGAGGACGCCCCTGCGGCTGACTGCCGTGGAGTGGTTGTACCGGGGCCTGATATAGCGGTTGAGGAGGATCACGGACGGCCGGCCCAGGACGTCGGTGGGTCCCACCACCGGGTCATCCCCTTCGGCCACGACGCTCGCCTTGCCTGTCAGCACAAGCACCAGCGCCCGGCGGAACGTGATAACCGCCAGCGGTTCATATCCAGCATTCAGAACGAGAGTGCGCATGCACTACCTCTTCACGGCCGCACCCGTCAGGGGCACGAGGGCCGGCTGCCCTCGGCATGTCCGGGCTATGGATCGACATCACAAGAGTAAACAAAGATGTGCAGAATCAGGTAATCGCCGCCCCGGCGCCCGATTCGGACACGGCGGCCGGGATACGGCACGGCAGCCGTTGAAATGGGCCGGAAACGCAAAGGACCCCCGCCTGGTGGCGGGGGTCCTTTGGAACACGGCCGGGGCGGGCCGCAGAGTGGATGCTTAGTTGACGCGGATGAAAACGGGGCCGGAGCCAACGTTGGCGCTGAAAACCACGGTCTGGTTTCCGTTGTAGCCGCCGTGGACGGCCATGCCGTTTCCGGCGTACACAGCGATGTGGGCCATGCCTGATCCGCCGTTGGCGTAGTAGATGAGGTCGCCCGGCTGCGCTTCGGCTGCACTCACGGTGCGGCCCAGGGACAGGTAACCTGCAGGCCAGTCGTGGAAGTGGATGCCCACGGCGGCGAGGGAATTGGTGACCAGCATGGTGCAGTCCTGCATGACGCCCAGCTGTGCGTAGGCGGCGGAGAGGATGGCGGCACCCTTGCCGCTGGCAGAAGCCTGGGCCGCAGGGGCAGCCGGAGCGACAGCGGCAGCGGTGGCAACCTTGGCCGTGACCTTGGGAGCGGCTGCGGGCTGGGGGGCGGGAGCAGCTTCCTGCACCTGCACCTGGGGCTCAGGCTCGACGACGGGAGCCGGCGTGGTGGTCACGGCCGGCTTTTCGTAGCTGATGGCAATGGTGGATGCCGCAGAGATGGGGGCGTCGACGACGGACTCCACCTCCAGCTGGGAGGCGGGAGCGGAGTCGCGCTTGACGTTGGCGTCGGCAGCATTGGCTGCGATGCCGCTGGTCAGGACCAGGCCGGAAGCTGCGGCGATAACCGCAGCCTGGCGGCCCATGCCGCCGGCGTTGTTGCTGACAGCCTTGGCAATGATGGCAATCGAGTTCGTTTTGGTGACCTCGGCGCGGTGCCGTGCGGTGGCACGAGTCGTCATGGGTTCTCTCTTTCGTTTTTCCTTCGGACCGCGGGCAGGCAGGCAAAAGGGGGCTGGACGCGCCGGCATCTTGGGGGTACGCCGGCGCATCCCGAACGGGGAATTGGTTTCTAGCGGGAAAGCCTTGGGCAAAGAAATAGCCCTTGGAGCATTAAGCCCAAGAACTACTTGTTGAGGTGGTAGTACGACGACGTACCGGTGGCTGCAGGCGAGTGGAGCAGCGTGCCCTGGGAGGGGTTGAGTGCGCTGATCATCATGCCGTTGCCGACGTAGATGCCCACGTGTGCGCCACCGTTCTGGACGACGAGGTCGCCCGGCTGCGGGGTGGAGGTGGGGGTCATGATGTTCCACGCGTTGGTGCGGGGGATGCTGATCCCGGCCTGGGCGTAGACCCACTGGACGAATCCGGAGCAGTCCCAGCCGGTGACGGGGCTGGTGCCGCCCCATACGTAGGAGTGGCCGATGCCGGTGTAGGCGATGGCCGCAATGCCGGAGGTCGCAGCGGAGACGGTCTCGACAGCCTTGGCGGCGGGAGCAGCGTCCTGGGCTGCGGCAGCCGTGGCCGTTGCCGTGGCGGCGCGTTCTGCCGGAGCGGTGGACTGGGGACGCACCGCTTCCACCTTTGGAGCGGCGGTGGTCTTGACCACCGGGCGTTCAAAGGACACCGTGGCCGTGGGGGCGGCGGTGACGGCGAGTGCCGTCTGGGCCGGGCCGGACTCGGTGGAAGCAGACACACCGGCGGTGGTGTCAGCTGCATTGGCGGGAAGGCCCATGCTCAAGATGAGGCCCGATGCGGCTGCCACAACGGCAGCCTGGCGGCCTACGGTCCCGGCATTTGCGCTGACAGCCTTGGACATGGCGTCCAGGGGGTTGGTGCGAACCGTTTGCGCACGGTGGCGCGCAGAATGATGGCGTGAAGACACGAAGGTAGCCTCTCCCAATGCCTGCGAGGTGAGCTGTCGGATTCGGATGGGAGTCACCCGGCCACTTCGCTTCCTGGGAAGCTCGTGACTTAACCCCAAGGCCTTCAAAACACAAAGGCCAAAATTGGTTCCCCCGCCCCTGCCAGACGATGAAATGCGAACGGACCTTGAGCGGTGGCAGAGTTAGGCAATCCACTCAAGAGCGTCAACTTCGGAAAAGTTGACGCGAGTTAGACGGTACAGCAGTTTTCGGTCAATGTCACATTCAGGTCACGGCGGACCGCCGGAATCTGAGAGTGGGCAACCATTCGGTTACAGCCAACCCATAGGATCGACTACTTCGCCATTGACCTGGACTTCGAAGTGCAGGTGGCATCCGGTGGACGCCCCGGTGGTTCCGCTGAGGGCCACCACCTCGCCGCGGGAGACCGTCTGTCCCACCTTCACGTTGAAGGACGACAGGTGGTTGTACGTGGTCTCCAGCCCGTTCCCATGGTCGATGACCACGCGGTTCCCGCCGCCGAACTGGTGCCAGCCGGCGAAGGTCACGGTGCCGGTTGCGGCTGCAAGGACAGACGTTCCGCATTGGGCCACGAAATCCTGGCCACGGTGGAAGTCTCCGGAGCCGCCGGTGATGGGGCTTACCCGGTAACCGAAAGGAGATGCAGTTGCAAGGGATGCAAGTGGCGCGGCCAGGGTGCCGGCAGACGCGGCGCGCGTGACGGAGCCGGCGGACTGGGCGCTCAGGAGCTGCTTCAGTTTTCCGTCAGGATCTGCCTGGGTCACCACTGCCGAGCGGCTGAAGTCGATCTGGGCGCCGATATCAGCGGCGATCTGCGGCTGCAGGGTCACGGAGGACGCTGCTAGGGGCACGTTGCCTGAGGCGTCCGTGGCCATGACGGGGCTGGTGGCAGGGACCGTCACGGTTAGTACGAGGCCGGTGGCCGCGAGGGCGATTCCGGCTTTTTGGCCGATTCCACTGGCGGCGGCAAACTCGGTCACCTGGCGGAACGGACCCCGGCGGCGTCGCGCGTCGCGGTGCAGGTCACGGGGGCGCTCCGCTGCGACATCCTCGACAACCCGGGGTGCCGAAGGGGGACCCGCCGCGCGGCGGCGGCCCCTGGAGGTCTGCATGGTCAAGAAGGGTTCCTCTCTGGAGAAGCCTGCGGAGTTAGCTGTCGGATTCGGGTCAGAGAGATCAAAGACCCGGTCTGTCATAGGCAAGCTTCCGCACGGTCTTCTGCACAGGGGTATCCCTGGAGAATCCTTCACTGGAGAGGCTCGCTGCTGACGGACTTCACCCCAAGGCAGCCCCCCAGCTGCCGGTTGTGGTTCCCCCGCCTCTGCCAGTAACGACTCGTGCACCCGATCCGCTGGCAGAGCTCGGCTCCGGATCGGGTAACGCTTAAGTATCAACGATTGGTTCCACTATAGGGCCTTAAGACCCTAGGTAACAATTCCGTTATCTTTGCCTGGACGTCCCTCGTCGGGGTAAAAGGAGCTGGTTCAGGCCTGATCCACGGCCACGAAAACGTGGGCGGCAACCTCGGGGGGCAGCTCCAGCGCACCTTCAATTCCGGATACGCGCACGGAGATGTAATCACCCACGCGCTCCAGCGTCACGGCAGCGCCTGGCCGGATGCCGCCTTCGTCCAGCTGCGCCAGGAGTTCCGGTTCCACCTGGATCGGTTCAGCGAGGCGGCTGATGGTCACCGCGGAGGCCCGGGCGTAGCTCTTCATCGCCTCAACCAGGCTGATGGCACCATCGGAGAAGCCGTTGGCCGGCTGCCCGCCCAAGGCCGCGAGGCCGGGGATGGGGTTGCCGTAGGGCGACTCGGTGGGATGGTTGAGCAATTCGTAGATGCGGCGCTCAACCCGCTCGCTCATGACGTGTTCCCAGCGGCAGGCTTCGTCATGCACGTAGGCCCAGTCCAAACCGATGACGTCCGCCAGCAGGCGTTCGGCCAGGCGGTGCTTCCGCATCACTTCAGTGGCCCGCTTCCGGCCCGTGTCTGTCAGCTCCAGGTGCCTGTCACCGGAGACGACGACGAGCCCGTCGCGCTCCATCCTGCCGATCGTCTGGGACACGGTGGGCCCGGAGTGGCGCAGCCGCTCGGCGATACGGGCCCGGAGGGCAACGATGTTTTCTTCCTCAAGCTCCAGGATGGTCCTGAGGTACATCTCCGTAGTGTCGATCAGATCCGTCATCCAGCTCAGCTCCTCGAGCGCAGTACCTTGCGTTGTTCCACCGTATCGCCATGTCCCGCGAGGTAGTCCGGGGGCAAGCTTAGCCTATTTTGACTTTGTCCGAATAGCCGGCGTCCGGGCGGCCGGTCCGCGCCGGGAACGTCTCATTGTCTGGACTTTGGCCCCTCCGGCTCCCGCCCGCACGGCCATTCAGGCAGAATGGAACAGGCCTGTTACGCAGCCACCGCGTGCTGCCGGCCACCTATGACCCGCCCGTCCGGACCAAACTTCCGTCCCCGCCGAATTGGAGCACCTGTGAGCGACACCAGCATCACGATCCCCGCCGACCTCCTGCCCAAGGATGGGCGGTTCGGCGCCGGCCCGTCAAAGGTCCGCCAAGAACAGATCGATGCGTTGGCAGCAGCGTCCAAGACCATCCTCGGCACCTCGCACCGGCAGGCGCCGGTCAAGAACCTGGTGGGTTCCGTCCGTGCGGGGCTGAGCCAGTTTTTCCGGGCCCCGGAGGGCTACGAGGTGGTCCTCGGCGTAGGGGGCTCCACCGCGTTCTGGGACGTCGCCAGCTTTGGCCTGGTGGAGAAGAAGGCCCAGCACCTGTCCTTCGGCGAGTTTGGGTCCAAGTTCGCCTCGGCCACGGACAAGGCGCCCTTCCTGGAGGCTTCCTCGATCATCAAGGCGGAGCCCGGCACCCGCCCGGAAGCGCAGGCCGAGTCCGGCGTTGACGTTTATGCCTGGCCGCAGAATGAAACCTCCACCGGCGTGGCCGCTCCCGTCCAGCGGGTGGCCGGCGCCGACGAGGGCTCACTCGTCCTGGTTGACGCCACCTCCGCGGCCGGCGGCCTGGACGTGGACGTGGCCCAGAGCGATGTCTACTACTTCGCCCCGCAAAAGAACTTTGCCTCCGACGGCGGCCTCTGGCTTGGCCTCTTCTCCCCCGCAGCCCTTGAGCGTGCCGCGCGGATCAAGGCCGGCGGCCGCTGGATCCCGGACTTCCTGGACCTCCAGACGGCCATCGACAACTCACGCCTGAACCAGACCTACAACACGCCGTCGCTCTCCACCCTGGTCACGCTGGACGCCCAGGTCCAGTGGCTGAACTCCAACGGCGGCCTGGACTTTGCCGCCGCCCGCACCGCGGACTCCGCCGGGCGCATCTACAGCTGGGCTGAGGCCTCCGAGTTCGCCACCCCGTTCGTGGCCAAGGCGGAGGACCGCTCCAACGTCATCGCCACCATCGACTTCGACGAGTCGGTTGATGCCGCACTCGTGGCGAAGGTCCTGCGCGCCAACGGCATCGTTGATACCGAGCCGTACCGGAAGCTGGGCCGCAACCAGCTGCGGATCGCCACCTTCGTGGCCATCGAGCCCAGCGACGTCTCGGCCCTGCTGTCCTGCATTGACTACGTGGTGGGCCAGCTGCGGAAGTAGGCGGTACAACAGGTCCACGCAACGCACGACGGCGCCGCCCGGGTTCATCCCGGGCGGCGCCGTTTTCGTTGCTGTTGTCCCGGCAAGGGACGGCCGGTGTCCCGGCGAAGGTGCGCTCAGGCCCCTGCCCGGGCGCCGTCGTCGTCCGTGGTCCCCGCGGACTCCCCCGCCGGTTCCTGGCCGTCCGCGTCGGGAATGCCGGCCGCGGGTGCTTCAGTCCCGGGTTCCGGGGCGGCCGCTTCGGGCTCCTCCTGCTGGTCCTCGGGACGCACGCGCTCGGCCCAGGGCACCCACTCCGGCGCGAGGATCGAGTCCTCGGAGGGCAGCAGGCCCAGCTCATTGACCGTGACCACCTTGGAGCGCGAGTTGCGGGTCAACACCGCGTACCACTGCCACCCTGCGTAGCCGGGAAGACGCGACTCAAACAGGTGGGTCACCAGCCGGTCACCTTCGCTCTTGGCGGCCAGGTGAGGACCGATGGTGGCCGACGGCGTGATGCCTTCCACGGCGGCCCGGGCAGCGTCCACCGAAGCAGCGAGGAAAGCGTCCGGCTTGCCCGTGCGCCACACTGGCACACCGGCCTTGCGCTTGGGTGGCGTCTTGGCGGCCTGCTCCTGCACTGGCGTGCCCGGCACTTCAGGTTCGGCAGTCATGGGCGCCTAAACGTCCAGCTCGTCGGCGACCTTGCGCAGGGCGGCAGCGATGGCCTTGCCCTTGTTGCCCTCCGGGTACTTGCCCTTGGACAGGGTCCCGGACAGGTTGTCCAGGACCGTCACCAGGTCCTGGACCAGCGGTGCGAGGTCCTTGGCGCTGGGGCGCTTGGCCTTGGCAATCGAAGGGGTCTTCTCCAGGACCCGCAGGCCCAGGGCCTGGGCACCCTTGCGCCCGTCCGCGACGCCGAACTCCACGCGGGTGCCAGCCTTCAGCTCCGTAACGCCCTCGGGCAGCGACGACTTGGGCAGGAAAACCTCCTGGCCGTCTTCGCCCGCGAGGAACCCAAAGCCCTTGTCCTTGTCATACCACTTGACCTTGCCGGTAGGCACGTAATCAACCTTCTTCGTTCTGCTGTCATGAGACACGGCCAGCTGCCACCGCATCCGCATTGTTGTGCGGGTTCAGGGTATGGCAACGGAAACCATGTTGGTCTGTATGCTTCAAGGTTATCCTGCCCCATGGCCGATTGACGCTTTGGGAAGCACTGTTCCGCCGCAGGCGCAGGCTTTTACCAGCGCCCCTCGCCGGCGCGGTAGCGTTGCGTCCATGACTCCCCCGCGTTACCGGCAGCCGCTGATGGTCCTCGCCGCAGTTGTTGCCGTGCTGTCCCTGATCGCCGTTGCCGCTGTCATGGCGCTGGCCTTTGCCGGCTTGGTGGCTCCCGCCTGGATCACCTACACCGCTCTTTACGGCCTGCCGGTTGCCTTCATCCTGATGCTCCTGCTGGTCCTGGATGGAGTCGCCGCCCGCCGTCGGGCAGGAAGGGCGCGGCAGCGGTAACGTTGGACTGATGTCCCTCATTCGCGCGCTTGGCAAGGACCTGGAGGCACGCAGCGACGACTCGTTGCGGGCGCTCTTCGCCGCGCGGCCGGACCTTCTGTCACCGTCGGTTCCTGACTTCGCCGCCCTTGCGGCACGCGCCACGTCCAGGGTCAGCGTCCAGCGGGCCCTTGAGCGGCTCACCCGGCCACAGATGCAGGTGCTGGAAACCCTGCATCTGTGCACCAACACCGACACCGGGCACAGTGCCTCCGCTGAAGGAGTGCACAGGCTGATCCACGGGGCCGCCCTGGAAACCGTCGCCCGCATCCTGGAGACCCTGCAGGAGCTGGCCCTGGTGCACCCCGCTCCTCCCCCGCACGGCACCCCCTCCCCGGCTGCCGGCCAGCCGTTCTACCTGCCGGTGGGCTCGCTCAAGGACGTGGTGGGAATCTATCCGGCGGGGCTGGGCCGCAGCTACACCGAACTGGTCCGCCTGCAGCCGGCCTTCGCGCTGAGGGCAGTGCAGCTGGTCTCCGAACTGCACCGCAGCGGGTTCACCATCCATGAAGCCACCACACCCATGGAGGCTGCCTTGGCCCTCCAGCAATGGACCTCCTCCCCGGAGGCGCTGCAGCGCCTCCTGGCCGGCGCACCCGAACGGACGACGGCGCTGCTCGCCAGGTTCCGGAACTGGGCCATGGGTGCGGTCCCCCAGGCGCAGCGGAAGGCGTCGGTCACCACGGAGGGCCCCGACGTCGGGCCCATCGACTGGCTGCTCGCCCGCGGCCTGCTGGTTCCCTTGGATGCCGCCCACGTGGAACTGCCCCACAGCGTGGGGCTGGCGCTGCACGGCGGTGCCATCATCAACGACTTCACCCTTGCGCCTCCGGTCCCCGATCTCGGCACGACCACGGCGGCACTGCGCCGGAACGCGGCGTTGAGCTCCATCGCCGAAACCCTGCGCCTGGTCACCGAACTGCTGCATGCCGTGCGGGAACATCCGCTTCCCACCCTGCGCAGCGGGGGCGTGGGCGTGCGCGAGATACGCCGCGTGGCCGAGCACCTGCGGATCGAGCAGGGCGCCGTAGGCCTGCTGCTGGAACTGTGCGCCCTGGCCGGCCTGATCCGGCTTGACGTCGACTCCTCCTCGTGGGTGCAGCCACCGGACCTGGAATGGCTGGTCCTTCCCCGGCAGGAACAGTGGCTATGGCTGGTGAACGCCTGGCTGGCCAGCGAACGCGTGCCGTCCATGGTGGGCCAGCCCTCCAATGCGGCGCCCGGCGCCGCGGCTGGACGGACGGCATCCGGGACCACCATCACTGCCCTGTCTGCCGGAGCGCAGCGGCCCGACGCTCCCGTGGTCCGCAAGCGGATCCTGGAGATCCTGCATGAACTGACCCAGGAAGCGTCCGCGGCCGACGGGACCGCGCCCGTCCTCGACGCCGCCGCGGTCCTCCAGCGCGCGGAGTGGTCGCAGCCGCGGATGGCGCGTCGGTTCAGCTCACTGATCCGGGGTGTCCTGGCCGAAGCGGAGTTGCTGGGGCTGGTCGGGTCGGGTGCCTTGAGCCAGGTGGGCAGTGCCATCGCCGGGGACAATCCGGATGCCGCCTTGGCCATTTTGGGCGAACACCTTCCCGCGGCATTGAACCACGTGCTGCTCCAGGCGGATCTTACGGCCGTTGCACCGGGCTACCTCGCTCCGGCACTGACGGAAAAGCTATTGGTCATGGCGGACGCTGAAGGGCAGGGTCCCGCCACCATCTACCGGTTCTCCGCTGACTCCATTAAGCGCGCACTGGACCACGGCTACGACTCCGCTGCCCTGTTGGCGTTCCTCCGCGAACACTCGGCCACGGCCGTGCCGCAGCCGCTGGAGTACCTGGTGGAGGACACGGCGTCCCGGCACGGCAGGCTCCGGGTGGGCCAGGCGGCCAGCTTCATCCAGAGCGACGACGAAGCGGCCCTGCGCGGGCTGCTGGCAGGGCCGAAAGCGGCGCAGCTGGGACTGGCCAGCCTGTCGCCGACGGTCCTCACGTCATCGGCGCCCCCACGGGAACTGGCCGCCGCACTGCGGAGCCTGGGCCTCTCCCCGGCTGTGGACGGGGCTGCCCCATCGGCGCACCTGCGCCGGCCTGCCGTGCCGCAGGAAAGCTCCCGCCCCGTCTACACCGCCCCCGGGATATCACCCCTGGCCGAGGACGTTGACGCCCAACTGGACGTCCTGCGGCGGGCGGGGGCCGGCGTCGGGCACCATCCCGGTGCCGCTACCGGCAGCGAGGCAGCCACCCAGCTGGGACTGGAGGCGCTGCAAAGGGCCATCCGGCTGAAGAAGCGGGTCCAGATGAACGTGGTGGACAGCCTGGGGAATGCCAGCCTGGAAGTGGTTGTTCCGCTCTCTGTGAGCGGGGGCAGGGTCCGCGTCTTCGATCCCGCCAGGGACACGGAACGGGTCCTGTCCGTGCACCGCATCATCGATATCGAGGCCGCAGAAGAGCTGCGCCAGTGAAGGATCTCCCCCTGTGACCGACGGACCCCTGATCGTCCAAAGCGACAAGACCATCCTCCTGGAGGTGGACCACGAGCTGGCCACCGAGGCCCGGCACGCCATCGCACCGTTCGCCGAGCTGGAGCGGGCCCCTGAGCACGTGCACAGCTACCGGCTGACTCCGCTGGGCCTGTGGAACGCCCGCGCCGCCGGGCTGGACGCCGAAAAGGTCCTCGACGCCCTGCTGAAGTACTCCCGTTTTCCGGTGCCCCATTCCCTGCTGGTCGATGTCGCGGAAACCATGTCCCGGTACGGCCGGCTCCGCCTGGAAAAGGACCCACGCCACGGGCTGGTCATGCGGACGGACGACTACCCGGTCCTGGAGGAAGTGATCCGGGCCAAGAAGATCGCGCCGCTGCTGGGCCCCAGGATCGACGGCGAGACGGTGGTGGTCCATGCCTCGCAGCGTGGCCAGCTCAAGCAGCTGCTGCTGAAGATCGGCTGGCCCGCGGAGGACCTGGCCGGCTACGTGGACGGCGCCCCGCACCTGATCTCGCTCAACGAGGATGGCTGGGAGCTGCGGCCCTACCAGCGCCTGGCCAGTGAAAACTTCTGGGCGGGCGGCAGCGGCGTGGTGGTCCTGCCCTGCGGGGCCGGCAAGACCCTGGTGGGAGCCGCGGCCATGGCCACCGGTTCCACCACCACCCTTATCCTGGTCACCAACACCGTGGCCGCCCGGCAGTGGAAGGACGAGCTGGTCAAGCGGACCTCGCTGACCGAGGATGAGGTGGGTGAATACTCCGGCGCCGTCAAAGAGGTCCGGCCGGTGACCATCGCCACCTACCAGGTGCTCACCACCAAGCGCGGCGGCATCTATCCCCACCTGGAACTGGTGGACGGCCACGACTGGGGCCTGATCATCTACGACGAGGTCCACCTCCTCCCCGCCCCAATCTTCAGGATGACGGCCGACCTGCAGGCCCGCCGCCGCCTAGGGCTCACCGCCACCCTGGTCCGCGAGGACGGACGCGAGGGCGAAGTGTTCAGCCTGATCGGGCCCAAGCGGTATGACGCACCCTGGAAGGACATCGAGTCCCAGGGCTATATCGCGCCCGCCGACTGCGTGGAGGTCCGCGTGGACCTGCCAGATGATGAACGCGTTGCCTACGCCATGGCCGACGACGCCGACAAGTACCGGCTCTGCGCCACCTCAGAGTCCAAGACCCAGGTGGTGGAGCAGCTGGTGGCACGGCACGCCGGGGAACAACTGCTGGTGATCGGCCAGTACATCGACCAGCTCGACGAGCTTGGAGTGCGCCTGGACGCGCCCGTGATCAAGGGTGACACCCCCGTCAAGGCGCGGCAGAAGCTCTTTGACGCGTTCCGTTCCGGCGATCTGCAAACCCTGGTGGTGTCCAAGGTGGCCAACTTCTCCATCGACCTGCCCGAGGCCTCCGTTGCCATCCAGGTGTCCGGTTCGTTCGGTTCACGGCAGGAAGAGGCCCAGCGGCTGGGCCGGCTGCTGCGGCCCAAGAAGGACGGCCGGGCCGCCCGCTTTTATTCCCTGGTGGCACGGGACACCCTGGACCAGGAGTTCGCGGCCAAGCGCCAACGGTTCCTTGCCGAGCAGGGCTACGCCTACCGCATCATGGACGCCAAGGACGTGCAGGCCGCGGAGTAAACCCCGGCCTGCACGTATCCCCTCCGCACTTGTCGCCTCAGCGGACGCCCTCGGAACTGTCCCGTTCCATGGTTCCGGTCCGGGGATCCAGCTGTGGACGTTCGTAGGCCAGTTCCCCGCCGCTGCGGCCGCCATAAGGGCGGCCGTGGTCGGCAAATTCCTCACGGAAGAACGCAAGGCACCACTGCCCCATTTGGATCCTTGCGCCGGTGCGCAGGACGGAGGGCTCCGTCCTGGAAACACTGCCGCTGACGGGCCCCATTGGCACCAGGACGTACTCGTCCTGCTCGTCGTGCCGGATTTCGGCGTGGAGTGCTTCCAGGCCCTCCAGCTGGACATCGGATCCTGGTCCGCTGCCAATCGTGGTGACGTCCTCCGAGAGGGCAACCTCCCGGGGGATCTGGCCCGTCCAGGTGGCGGCGTCCTGGACGAAGATCAGACGCGGCCGGCCCCCGCCCCTGGCGTAATGCGTGGTGGTGATGCGCCGGACGATCTTCCGCTGGACGGTGGGAACCAGGGGCAACGGGGTGGCGGGGGGCAGCAAGGGCACGCCCCGGGCCTTCCGCCGGCCCTGCCGGACCAGCGGCAAGAGCGAACCGAGCTTGCCCAGCTTGATGTGGGGCGAGCGCGTCACCAGACGCTGCGACGCCGGAGCGTCCACGTTGCCCAGGCTGACGATGGTTCCGCCCGGTCCTGCAACGGTGACGCTGACCCCCTTGCGGGCCAACAGCTCAGCCAGCGGCTTGATCTCGTCCAGCGGCGGGAGGCCGCCGCCCGTCAGGGGCGCCAGACCCCCCAGGGACACGGTGACCTCGGTTCCGGCGGCGCTGGCATGGCCGCTGGTGACCCCACCCGAACCGTCCGTGTACGAAAAGTCCAGGTCAATGTCCAGACGGTGCTCCGTCATGTCCGTCAACCGCGGTTCGAGTCAGCTCCAGCGGCGTCCCGGTCACTGGTGGTGACGCGCAGGCTTCCGTTGAGCTTCCAGGTGGCACGCGGAGCGTCGGGGCCGATGTCACGCGGAACCTCAACAGTCATGTCGATGAACTGGTAATTGATCGCGGCACCTTTGCCGGTGAGATACGACCACATCTCCTCGGCAAGGTCCGCCCAGTCGCGGATGCTGCGGTCGTTTGCAGCTGGATTGTCAGTGGCACTCAGGTCAGTCATGATAATCAGTCCCCTTCGATGGGCCAGGAGCGGCAAGCATCACTGTATTCCCGCTTTAAAGGCTGGGGAAGATGCGGGGCGCGGAACGTTCTTGCCTCAAATTGGGTTCCCTGCTGCGGAATCCAGTAAGTGGACGCACACTGGAAGCATGACGACAAGAATCGTGCCGGCCACGCCCGGGCCCGGGCAGGAGTCGGTATGGGACTACCCCCGCCCTCCCCGGATCGAACGCAGCACCGAACGGATCCGCATCGTCCTGGGCGGAGAACTGATCCTCGATACCACCGACTCGCTGCGCGTGCTCGAAACCAGCCACCCGCCGGTGTACTACGTCCCCGAATCAGCATTCACCGCCGGTTCCCTCGAGCCGGCTTCGGGCAGCAGCTTCTGCGAATTCAAGGGTGCCGCGAAGTACCTGACCGTCCGTGGCGGCGGCAAGGAAGCAACCAGCGCCGCCTGGTCCTACCCTGAGCCTGCAACCGGCTTCGAGGCGCTCGCTGACCGGGTGGCCGTGTACCCCGGCCGGGTGGATTACTGCGAAGTGGACGGCGAGCGGGTCACGGCACAGCCGGGACGTTTCTACGGCGGCTGGATCACTAGCCGGGTGGTGGGCCCGTTCAAGGGTGAACCGGGGACAATGGGCTGGTAACTGCGGGCCGGCCCCCATCATGCTCACAACGAATATCCAGACAACTCCCAGAGACTGGGAGCATGATGGGAGCATGAACAAGAACGGTCCAGAAGCCAGGCTGCTCGTCGTCGATGATGAACCCAACATCCGCGAGCTCCTCTCCACGTCGCTGCGGTTCGCCGGCTTCGAAGTGGTCTCCGCCGCCAACGGCCGCGATGCGCTCGCCGCTGCCGATACCCACGCCCCCGATCTTGCCGTGCTGGACGTCATGCTTCCGGACATGGACGGCTTCACCGTGACCCGCAGGCTTCGTGCCTCCGGGAAGCACTTCCCTGTCCTGTTCCTCACTGCCAAGGACGACACCGAGGACAAGGTCACGGGCCTGACCGTGGGCGGCGACGACTACGTCACCAAACCCTTCAGCCTCGACGAAGTAGTGGCAAGGATCCGGGCCGTGCTCCGCCGCACCCAGCCCCTGCTGGACGACGACGCTGTCATCCGCGTGGACGACCTCGAACTCGACGACGATGCCCATGAGGTGCGGCGCGGCGGGACCGTCATCGAGCTCTCCCCCACCGAGTTCAAGCTGCTGCGCTACCTGATGCTCAACCCCAACCGGGTCCTGTCCAAGTCCCAGATCCTGGACCACGTCTGGGAGTACAACTTCAACGGCGACGCTTCCATCGTGGAGTCCTACATCTCCTACCTCCGGCGGAAAGTGGACATCGACCCCGAGGCACCGGCCCTGATCCAGACCAAGCGCGGGGTGGGCTACGTCCTGCGGACGGCTGAAAAGCGCTGACCTTGCTGAAGCGGTGGAAGTCGGCCTCGCTCAGGTCACAGCTGGTGGCCATGATCATGGCCCTGCTGATCGTGGCGCTGACGGTGACCGGTGCGGTGACCCTGACGCTGCTGCACAGCTACCTCCAGGGCCAGGTGGATGACAAACTCAACGCCGCCGTCGACTCTGCCCGGAAACAGCGTTCCTTCACCCAGCTGCAGGCGCCCAGTTCCATCCCCACCGACTATTCACTGATGCTCTTCGCCCCCGGCGAGGACCCCTACACGTTCGGCGGGGACCCGGACGACCACCCCGATATCACCGCCATAACGGTGGATCAGGCCCAGGCGCTGCAGCTGGTCCCCTTCCAGGTCCGCGGTACGGACGGCGAAAACTGGCGGGTCGTGGCGGTGACGGTCCAGAACGGCCCCACCACGTCTGTGGTGGTGATCGGGCTGCCGCTGGAAAGCGTTGACGATGTCCTCAAGCACGCCACCCTCGTGGTCACGGGCGTGGGCCTGCTGACCCTGCTGCTGGCCTCGCTGATAGCGAGCTGGACCGTGTCCCGGTCCTTCCGTCCGCTGGCCAGGGTGGAAAAGACGGCCGCTGCCATCGCCGCCGGAGACCTCTCCCGCCGCGTGGAAGTGGAGAACCCGGCCACCGAACTGGGCCGGCTGAGCAGCTCCCTGAACGCCATGCTGGCGCATATCGAAACAGCGTTCGCGGCGCGCACGGCTTCGGAGGCAAGGATGCGCCGCTTTGCCGCTGACGCCTCCCATGAACTGCGCACCCCGCTGGTGACCATCCGTGGATTCTCCGAACTGTACCGCCACGGTGCCCTGGCCACGGACGAGGACGTGGCCACAGCCATGGGACGGATCGAAAGCGAAGCCAAACGCATGGGCTCCATGGTGGAGGACCTGCTCCTGCTGGCCCGCCTGGATGAGCAGCGCCCCCTGCAGCAGAAGCCGGTGGACCTGCAGCTGGTCGCCCACGATGCCGTGGTGGACACCCAGGCCAGCGACCGCTCCAGGGCGATCTCCCTGACCGGGCTCGACGGCGGACCGGCGGCACCGGCCCCGGTGCTCGGGGACGAAGCCAAGCTCCGCCAGGTGGTGGGCAACCTTGTGGGCAATGCTTTGCGTTACACCCCGGAGGGCAGCCCGATCGAACTCGCAGTAGGTGTCCGGGAGTCCGACCGCGGGCAGTGGTCCGTCATTGAAGTGCGGGACCACGGTCCGGGCATATCCGAAGAGGACGCAGCCAAGGTGTTTGAGCGCTTCTACCGGGCGGACACCTCCCGCACCCGGGAGACCGGCGGCAGCGGCCTGGGGCTCGCCATCGTTGCGGCGATCGTGGGCTCCCACGGCGGCACCGTCCGGGTGGAAAAGACCGACGGCGGCGGCGCCACCCTGGTGGTCAGCCTGCCCCGGGCTGATGACGCAGACGTCAATGACAGCAGCGGGGAGGACGCCGCTGGGGAGGCTGCCCCGGCCGCGAAGGACAACGGCGGCTCGGTTATCCACATATAGTCTTCCGGCCATGGCAGCCTCCCGCGCGTGCTCCATAGGCTCGTCGCAGCAGCCCGGATCCGCCGGGCGCGGGTATACCCGCCCAACTCGAGAGGCACAGCCATGAGCATTATTTCCGTCGACACAGAACTGCTGCAATTGAAGGCCGCCAATGTGCAGGCCACGGTGGAGCGGATCAGCAGCGATGTCCAAACCATGAAGCGCGGGCTGGATGAACTGCAGGGGTCGTGGCGGGGCTCTGCAGCCACCAACTTCCAGGCCCTGGTCACCGAGTGGACCATCACCCAGGGCAGGGTGGAGGCTTCCCTGGCCTCGATCAACACCGCTCTTGCCTCAGCCGCCGCCACGTATGCCCAGGCCGAGCAGGGCAACGCGCAGCGCTTCAGCTGAGAGGCCGGCTCAGGCCTCCGGGGTCCCCTGGTGGAACCGAAGGCGCCACCGCCCACCGTCGAGGACCCACAGGGAGCTGCGGAGGGTCGTGCCGGAGCGCGCAAAGCTTCGGTACGTCAGCAGGACCGCGCTGGTGCCGATGCGCTCCGCTCCCAGGACTTCAATGTCAGTCCGTTCCCCCGGGTCTTCTTCCAGGGCCATCATCATGGCATCGCGGGTCCACACCCGCCCGGAACTGCCGATTTCCATGAAGTCCGGATGGAGCAGGACGGCCGTCCGGCCGATGTCCCCCCTCACCAAGGGGCCCAGCAGCTCACGTTCCAGCTCTTCCACCAGCGCTTCGGGCTCGATGGAGCTGCCCTGCTGGGTTGCCTCGGCCACGTCAAGGGCTTCGTTGTCCAGCTCGCTGAACAGGTCAAGTTCTTCGAAGGCCGCAGAAACAGGGGCAGGAGTCGCACGCGGCTTTCCCCCAGCGTTGCCCCCGCCGGTCGAAACAACCGGACCACCCGCTGGGGGCGTCCTGCCGACCGGCGCTGCCGGCGGGCTTGCCTGGCCGGCGGCCGGGATGTCCAGCGTGGCGGGCTGAAGATCACCGGCGGCCGCCGGGTGGTGGCCACCCGGGAAACCCGGGCCGGATCTCGCCGCGACACCTTGCTGGTAGGCGGTGGCTGCCGCCCTGGCCCGTTCGTCGGCTGCCTCGTTCAAGTCGTGCCCGGCATGGCCCTTGACCCACTCGAAGGTGTAGGTCCTGCCTGCCAGTTCCCTGTCGAGTTCCTTCAACAGTTCCACGTTCAGGACGGGTTTTCCGTCAGCCTTGCGCCAGCCCTTCCGCTTCCACCCCGGCATCCACTTGGTGATCGAGTTGATCACGTACTGGCTGTCGCAAAGAATGCGCAGGTCCTCCCCCGGCACGTGCGCGGTAGCGCGCAGCAGGTCAAGCACCGCCATCAGCTCTCCCTGGTTGTTGGTCCCGTGGGGCCAACCGCCGGCGCGCCAGCAATCGTCGTTCACGTACCAGGCCCAGCCGGCCGGGCCGGGGTTTCCCAAGGCCGAACCATCAGCCGCTGCAGTAATCGTCACCGGTCCATCCTGCCAGAAGCGACCGACAGCAGCCTGGCGACCATCCGGGAAAACGTTTACCGAAAGTTCTTGACGAAGTCGCCGCGGACGCGAAACAATCACAGCATCACTCGAGAAAACGGTTTCTTGGATGCTGGACGGCCCGGTTGCATCGCCGCCGCCCCATCCGTAGGCCCCCGAAAGGAACATCAATGACGATTCCAGTCGTAAGCCGGCGCAGGTTCCAGCTTGGCGCTGCGGCGCTGGCCCTGTCCATCCTGGCGACGGGTTGCGGAGCCCCGGGCGGATCAGGCGACAACGGCCAGGTGACGCTGCGGTTCGCGTGGTGGGGCAACGAATACCTCAACGGACAGACGGACAAGGTCATCGCAGCGTTTGAGGCGTCCCACCCGAACATCAAGATCAAGACCGAGCCCGGCGAATGGGCCGGTTACTGGGACAAACTGGCAACCAAGACCGCGGCCAATGATGCACCCGACGTCATCCAGATGGACCAGAAGTACATCGCGGAATACGGCGGACGCGGCGCCCTCCTGGACCTCTCCAAGCAAAGCGGCCTGGACACCTCAAAGCTGGATAAGGAAGCACTGGCCTCCGGACAGTACGACAATGCACAGTACGGGCTGAGCACGGGCCAAAATGCCTATGTCATCATGGCCAACACGAAGGTGTTCGAAGCGGCAGGAGTCCCCGTCCCTGACGACACGACGTGGACGTGGAAGGACTTCATGGATACCGCGGCGAAGATCAGCGCCGCCGGTGATGGCAAGACCTACGGAGCCGCCTACGGCAGCAACGAGGCCGACCTGATTATCTGGTTGCGCCAGCACGGCGAAAACCTGTACTCCAGCGACGGCAAGCTGGACTTCGAGACGGCGACCGCCGCCTCCTTCTGGGAGCGGCTCAAGGAGCAGCGGGACTCCAAGGCCAGCCCTCCGGCCACGGTGGCCACGGAGGACGGCGGGGCCGGCCTGGAAGAGAGCCTCTTCGGGACAAACCGGGTGGGCATGGCATGGTGGTGGACCAACCAGCTTGGTTCGCTCGAAGCCACTACCGGCAGCAACATCAAGATGCTCCGGGCTCCGAGCGTGGACGGGTCCTCGGCCAACAACGGCATGTACTACAAGCCCACCATGTTCTGGTCCGCCTCCTCCCGGTCAAAGCATCCCCAGCAGGCGGCGGAATTCATCAATTACCTGACCAACAGCCCGGAGGCAGGCGCCATCCTGATGACGGACAGGGGCGTGCCCACCAACAGCGAGATCGTTGCTGACATTACGCCGTCACTGAAGCCTGCCGACACCACCGTGGTCGGGTTCCTGAAGGATGTTGCGGCCGATATCAAGGATGCGCCGCCGGTGCCTCCTGTCGGTGCCGGCAGCGTCCAGAACGTCATCAAGCGCTACACCGATGAAGTGCTGTACGACCGGCTGAGTCCGCAGGCCGCGGCGGAGGCCTTCAAGAAGGAAGTCCAGGGGATGCTGGACTCAGCCAGGAAGTAGGCCGCCCCAAGGCCTCTTGCTTAAGACAAAAGTGCGGCCCCCTCCGGAGGGGGCCGCACTTTTGTTGTTGGCGGGCTGGTCCCGGCCGGGAGGCTTAGAAGCCGCCCATGCCGCCCATGCCGCCCATGTCGTCTCCACCGGCGGGGGCAGAAGCCTTCTCCGGCTTGTCGGCGACAACTGCTTCCGTGGTGAGGAACAGGCCAGCGATGGATGCCGCGTTCTGCAGGGCGGAGCGGGTGACCTTTACCGGATCGTTGACGCCGGCTGCCAGCAGGTCGACGTACTCGCCGGTGGCTGCGTTCAGGCCGTGGCCGGCGGGCAGGCCGCGGACCTTGTCCACGACAACACCGGGCTCCATGCCGGCGTTGAACGCGATCTGCTTCAGCGGGGCGTCGATGGCAACGCGGACGATGTTGGCGCCCGTTGCTTCGTCACCGGACAGCTGCAGGTTGGCGAATGCCTTGGCGCCGGCCTGAATGAGGGCCACGCCGCCACCGGCAACGATGCCTTCTTCAACTGCAGCCTTGGCGTTGCGGACAGCGTCCTCAATGCGGTGCTTGCGCTCCTTGAGCTCAACCTCGGTGGCGGCACCGGCCTTGATGACTGCCACGCCGCCGGCCAGCTTGGCCAGGCGTTCCTGCAGCTTCTCGCGGTCGTAGTCGGAGTCCGAGTTCTCGATCTCGGCGCGGATCTGGGACACGCGGCCGGCGATCTGGTCGGCGTCGCCGGCACCTTCAACGATGGTGGTCTCGTCCTTGGTGACAACAACCTTGCGTGCCTGGCCCAGGAGTTCCAGGCCGGCGTTCTCCAGCTTGAGGCCAACCTCTTCGGAGATGACCTGGCCGCCGGTGAGGACGGCGATGTCTGCCAGCTGGGCCTTGCGGCGGTCGCCGAAGCCCGGAGCCTTGACGGCGACGGACTTGAAGGTGCCACGGATCTTGTTGACGATCAGGGTGGCCAGGGCTTCGCCCTCGATGTCTTCGGCGATGATCAGCAGCGGCTTGTTGGACTGCATGACCTTTTCCAGGACAGCAACCAGTTCCTTGACGTTGGAGATCTTGGAGTTGACGATCAGGATGTACGGATCCTCAAGGACCGTTTCCTGGCGCTCAGCGTCGGTGACGAAGTAGGCGGAGATGTAACCCTTGTCGAAGCGCATGCCTTCGGTGAGTTCGAGCTCCAGGCCGAAGGTGTTGGATTCCTCGACCGTGATGACGCCTTCCTTGCCCACCTTGTCCAGGGCTTCGGCGATGAGGGCACCGATCTCGTCGTCACCGGCAGAGATGGAGGCGGTGGCCGCGATCTCTTCCTTGGTTTCGATTTCCTTGGCGGAGTTCAGCAGCTCGGCGGTGACGGCGTCAACAGCCTTCTCGATGCCGCGCTTGAGGGACAGCGGGTCGGCGCCGGCGGCAACGTTGCGCAGGCCTTCCTTGACCAGGGCCTGTGCCAGGACGGTTGCCGTGGTGGTGCCGTCACCGGCAACGTCGTCGGTCTTCTTGGCAACTTCCTTGACCAGCTCTGCGCCGATCTTCTCGTAGGGATCGTCCAGCTCGATCTCCTTGGCGATGGAAACACCATCGTTGGTGATCGTGGGGGCGCCCCACTTCTTTTCGAGGACGACGTTGCGTCCACGCGGGCCGAGGGTGACCTTAACGGCGTCGGCGAGGGTGTTCAGGCCACGCTCAAGGCCGCGGCGTGCCTCTTCATCAAATGCAATGATCTTGGCCATAACGGCAGTAGTCCTTTCGGGACAGTCGTTAAGAATGAACCTTCGCTGCAGTGCCCGCGACGGACGATCCTTTTGCCGGCGGCCTCTGTATGCCTCCGGGCGGGGATCTCACTGAAGTGAGGTGTTTCTTTCGCTCATCGTCCGGCGCCGTGCGCCGCCGGCCGGAAGCAGGCGGTGCTTTAGCAGTCGGTACGTCAGAGTGCTAACTCAATAATTAGCACTCCCCAGGTGAGAGTGCAAGCGAAAAGACGCTCCACGCCCGCCTCGGGCCGGCGGCTTCGCCCAGGGCGATCAGCCGGAGTGCCCGGCCGACTCACGGCCCGACAAAGTGGGGTTGTTGTCTGCTCCGAAGGTGTACACGGAGAAGACGGCCGTGGTGATGTCCCCGTTGGAATCGAAGGCAACCGGGCCCGATTCGCCGTCGTAGTTGATGTCCGGTCCGCCGGCAAGGCCGCCCAGGCACTCCCGGTAGCTCAGGCATGGGGCAGCCGGCACCCCGGTTCCGGCATCCATGGCCCCGCCTGAGACGGCTATCAGGTTGGCGGCAATCGAGCGCCCGGCATCATCCTGGGCACGGGCCGCAGCAAGGGCCGCCAGCGTGACGGCATCGTACGTTTCAGCAGCGTACGAGACGTCTTTGAGGGCCGGGTCCACAGCCAGCAGTTTCGCCTGGAAAGCGGCGCTGGGCAGCTGCCCGGGGACGACGCCGCGGGCACCCTCCAGGGCCCGGGCCGGGAGCCCGGACCCGTACCGGGCGAAGGCACCGTCGCTGAAGATCAGGCGTGAACCAGTGAGGCCGGCACCGCTGAGCTCGGCAACGGCTCCGCGCGCGCCGTCGCGGGCAACCAGGACGACGGCGTCCGGCGTGGCCTTGGACACCGCGCGCACGGCGTCCGCGGGAGCACCGTCCTTGAAGCCCGCTCCGGGCAGGACGGTGAGTCCGGACGACTTGGCGGCGTCGGTGACGGCGGCCGACAGCTCCTTGCCGTAGGCACCTTCCTGGTACAGCACGCTGATGGTGGCAGCGCCCGCATCTTTGGCCAGCTTCGCCAGGACGGGGCCCTGCGCGACATCGGCAGCGGCGGTGCGGAAATAGTAGCCCCCGTTGGGCGCCCCGGAGAGGCCTGCAGCGGTGTTGGCCGGCGAGATAAGCGGTATGCGCGCCTGGGACAGGATGTCCACCGCGGCAGCCGCATGGCTGGAATCGGTGGGTCCCACCACGACGTCCGCTTTGGCGGCTGCCAGGTCCCTGGCCTGGGCTGCAGTGTCCTGGTCCGGGTGCACCGGGAGGAACTCCACCGGCCGGCCCTTGTGGCCGCCGGCGGCGTTGATGTCCTGGACAGCCAGTTTGGTGGCAGCCTGCTGGGGTGCGTTCAGGAACGCATTGTCCCCGGTGCTATCCAGGATCAGGCCCACCCTCAGCACACCGTCGCCGGAGGCCTCAGCCGGCTCCACCCGGGCGTTGCCGCCCGTTCCGGCGCATGCCGTCAGGGAGAGGACAGCTCCCACGGACACGGCGAGCGCTGCGAGGACCGGGGTTCCCGGCCGAAGAGCAGACATCACGGCGCGGGCCGGACGTTTTCCGCCTGGGGCCCCTTTTCACCCTCGCCCACGTCAAGTTGGACGCGCTGGCCCTCGGCCAGGGCACGGTACCCCTCCACCTGGATGGCGGACCAGTGGACAAAGACGTCGTCCCCGGAGCCGTCAACGGTGATGAAGCCATAGCCCTTTTCGGCATTGAACCATTTGACGGTTCCCAGTGCCATGATGAACAACTCTTTTCCGTTGGGGCCAGGATGAGACCGGACCGGCGTGAGTGGTGGTGTGGGCCTACCGGTAGCCCGGGCCCAGGACCACAACCAGCGGGGCCTGAAATTCGGGGCTGTCCACCACGCTGGAAATGTTCAGCAGTGCGGCGAGTTCCTGGGCGTTTGCCAGCTGCTGCGGACCGGCATAGAAGATCACGGACGACTTCTGCGGCGCGCCGGACCAGTTACCCACCTGGCCCAGCCGCCAGCCGTCGCCCTGGACAGTTCCGCCCACCCGGCCGGCCAATCCGGCGGTGCCGGCGGCGTTATAGACGGCCACGGCCTGGGTCCGGTCGACGGCGGGCGGCTGGGTGGGAGATGCTGCGGACTCCGGAAGGGGCCCGGTGCTTTGGGTGGCCTCGGAGGACGTTTCAGGCGCCGGGGACCCAACGGGCGCTGATGCGGACGGCGCAGCCGAGGGGGTGGTTCCGGTAGCCGCCAGCGGAGCTGCCTCCACGCTGGCCGATGCCTGGCTGGCGGTGGCGTTGAAGCCAAGCTTGGGAAGGATCAGGAAGGACACCAGCCCAATGGCAAGGGCCGCCACCCCTACAGCCAGGATGGGCCACAGCCGAACGCGGGACGGGGCCGACGCCGCCCGGTGGACACCTTGTCGCGACGCAGCCTCCGGGACTTTGTCGAATTCATCGCGGGCGTATCTGGTCATGGTGGAAGGACATCCTTGTTCAGTGCGGCTGTTGTCCCGGCGAGGGTCGTCTTAAGCGTCGGATCCCAGGCGACGGGCAGTGCGTGCCCGGTGGCGCGACGTACGTAGTCTACGCAATCTCTTGACCAGCATGGGATCGTGGGCCAACGCATCCTCGCGGTCGATCAACGCATTGAGGAGCTGGTAGTAGTGGGTGGCGGAGAGATCGAACAGCTCCCGGATGGCCTGTTCCTTGGCCCCGGCGTACTTCCACCATTGCCGCTCCAGGGCCAGCATTTGTTGTTCGCGCTCGGACAGGGAGGACTCGCGAAGGACGAAATCCGCCAGGAGGGACTTCCCTGGATCCTGCTCCGGCAGGTGTTCCCGGGCCGGTTCCGCCACGGCGCACTCCTTCGCTGGTAAAGGTCAATGTCTCCTTCCCATGGTAACCGTCGAATAACAAGGGTGTCATTTGCCGCACCCGCCCGGGGCTGTTCCCGGCCCGGCCCGGCGCCGTCCCTGCGACAATGGAACGATGGTTGAATCGGATGCCCTCTTCGAGCTTCAGCAGGACCCGGCGGACACCGCCACCTTCGCCGGCCTCGCCCGGTTGCCGCTCCCGGAGCTCATGGCTCCGGACTGGGCCGCGGCCCTCCAGGGTGTGGAAGCCCAGCTCCGGAAGGTCCTTGGCTTCCTGGCAGCCGAAGAGGCCCAAGGGCACCAGCTCCTGCCGTCGCCGTCGAACGTCCTGCGCACTTTCCGTCAGCCCCTCGCGGACGTGAGGGTCCTCATCGTGGGGCAGGACCCGTACCCTACGCCGGGACACGCCGTCGGCCTGTCCTTTTCGGTTGATCCGCATGTCCGGCCCCTCCCCCGAAGCCTGGTCAACATTTACCGGGAGCTGGAATCGGACCTTGGCGTCCCCCCGCGTGTCCATGGCGATCTCTCGGCGTGGACGGAGCAGGGCGTGCTGCTGCTGAACCGGGTGCTCACCGTAAGGGCAGGTGCGGCAGGCTCGCACCGCGGCAAGGGCTGGGAGGAGATTACGACGGCGGCAGTCACCGCGCTGGCCTCCCGCACGGCCCCGGACGGGAGCAGGACGCCGCTGGTGGCAGTGTTGTGGGGCAAGGAGGCCGAGGGGGTCCGGGCGCTCCTGGACGGCGCCCCCGCCGTCACCAGCCCGCACCCCAGCCCGCTGTCCGCATCCCGTGGATTCTTTGGCTCCCGGCCGTTCAGCCGCGCGAACCAGCTGCTGCGGGAACAAGGCGCCCCGGACGTAACCTGGGAACTCCCGCCGCTGCCCT
This sequence comes from Pseudarthrobacter sp. C4D7, assembly GCF_013359725.1. Lineage (GTDB taxonomy): Bacteria > Actinomycetota > Actinomycetes > Actinomycetales > Micrococcaceae > Arthrobacter. The sequence continues at coordinate 140,347 of NZ_JABFMW010000008.1, forward strand.
AGCTAGGCTTGCCTTATGAGCACCGTCCCCGCCGCCACCAGCGCAACCAGGAACAGCCGCCCGCAGGTCAATCTCACCGTGCTGCGGAAGGAGCAGCTGTCCCCGCACATGGTCCGGATCGTGGCCGGCGGAGAAGGCTTCGGCGACTTCGCCAATAACGGGTTCGTGGACCGCTACGTGAAGATCGTCTTCCCCCAGCCCGGCGTCGAGTACCCGTCCCCGCTTGACCTTTGGAAGGTCCGGGAGACTATGCCGCGGGAACAGTGGCCCTTTACCCGCACCTACACGCTGCGCTGGGTGGATCCCGAAGCCCGGGAGCTGGCCATCGACTTCGTGGTCCACGGGGACGAAGGGCTTGCCGGTCCCTGGGCGGCCAATGCCCGGCCGGGCGAGACGCTGACCTTCACCGGCCCCGGCGGCGCCTACAACCCCAACCCCGAGGCCGACTGGTACCTCTTTGCCGGGGACGAGGCGGCCCTGCCCGCCATCGCCGCCTGCATCGAGTCACTGCCGGCAGGGGCCACCGGCCTGGCCTTCCTGGAGGTCGGGACAGAGGAAGACATCCAGCCCCTTGCCGCACCCACGGGACTGCGCATCACCTGGTTGCCCCGCAACGGCGCTCCGGCCGGGTCCAGCGACCTGCTGGCCAATGCCGTGGCTGACGCGGAGTGGCCAGGCGGAACGGTGGACGTCTTTGCGCACGGCGAACGCGGCTACATGAAGGCCCTGCGGGAGGTCCTGTTCAAGCAGCGCGGCCTGGAGCGCCGGCAGGTCTCACTCTCCGGGTACTGGGCGCAGGGCCGCGTGGAGGACGTGTTCCAGGCCGAGAAAAAGCTCCCGGTGGGCCAAATCTAGCCCACCACCGGCGGCCAGGCTTACCGGCGGCGTGCCCGGCGCCGCTCGTTGCTGGCAAGGCTGCGGGTCAGCGGACGGGCCAGCACGTCGCCCAGGACAATCCCGCCGGCTGTCCCCAGCACGATGGCTCCGGCGCTGAGCATCCCGCCGGCACCGGCCAGGATCTCGGACTCCTCGACGGTGAGCACATACATGGACCGGAAGATCGTCAGGCCAGGCAGCAGGATCAGTGCCGCGGGGACAGCCACCACCAGCTGCGGCGCACCCATGCGCAGGGCCACCACGCGTGCCAGCAGGCCAATGACGACGGCGGCCATGGCCGGGGAGAACCGGTCACCGATTCCCAGCAGGCCGCAGCCGAGCAGCACCAGGTAGCCGGCCACACCAACGGCTGCCGTGGGCAGCAGGAGCTTCCATGTGGTCTGTTCGGTGATGCCGATGGCCATCACCGCGGCGGCCACGAAAAGGACCAGGACCCAGAGGTCATAGGCGGGCGGGAAGGTCTGCGTGACGTCGATGCGCTGCAGCCCGGTCAGTTCCCCCACCACGAAAGCGACGGCGATTCCGGCCACGATGGCGCCGAACGTCAGGAGGGTGGAGAGGAACCGCCCCGCGGCCGTCACCGGGAAGCCGTTGATGGCGTCCTGCACGGAAGACACCAGGCGCCCGGTGGGAAGGAGCAGCAGGATACCGCCCACCACCACGATGGACGGCGATGCGGTGAGCTTCAGCTGCCAGAGCAGCAGCGCCAGGATGGTCACCACGAAGGAGCAGCTGGCGGTAATGAAGAAGTCGGGCACGCGCCAGCGTCCCAGCTGCCGGGCCAGCAGGCTGATGCCGATGTTGGCCACGAAAGCGATCGCCGATGACACCGGTCCACCGCCCAGCACGCCCACGAAGACCGCGGCGAAGATGCCGAATGCCACGGTGACCATCCACCGCGGGTACGGCTTGGGGCTGGTGATGGCTTCATTGAGCCTGCGGATCGCTTCGTCACGGCCCACGCCGCCGGCAACGATGTCGGTGACCAGCTGGTGCACCGTTGCCAGGCCGGCGTAGTTGTTGGTCCAGGACCGCACCACGCGCAGCAGCGCGATGGGGGTCTGGTCCTTGGGCGCGTAGTTGATGCCCACGGACTGGTTGGTGATGTCCACCTCGATGTTCTTCAAACCCAGTGCCGCGGTGACGGCGATGATGCTGGTTTCAACTTCCAGGGCACCGGCGCCGTAGCGGAACATCGTCTCGGCCAGGTGCAGCGCAAAGTCGAGGGTTTTGCGGGCGGACGTGTCCACGCCGCCCACCTGGATGGTGGGGTTGGCGTAGGGGCTGCCGGCGAGCCGGTCCACAATGCTCAGCGGAGCCGTGGGAGGACTCTCGCCCTGTACCAGGCGGCGCAGCATCCTTTTCGCGGCAGCGTCCTGCCGCAGCTGCGCAGGGGTCAGCGGTTCGGTCTTGGGCAGGCCGTCAGTTGCCGGCCTGGACCCTGGCCGTTCGGGCCGGTTGGTCATGCCCGTTTCCTCCCTGTGCGCGGTTGCTGGACTGTCAGGATGCGCGCTTCAGCGGCAGCTTGCCCAGCAGTGTGCGGGCAGCCGCGGCAGCGGACCTTGCGAGCTTGTTGGCTTTGAAGACGGCCGGACGGACGGGGAGGACGAAGTCCCCCACCAGCTGGACCACTTCCCCACCGAATCCCTTCTTGAATTCGTAGCCGCCGTGGCCTTCCTCGTCCTGCCCGGAGATGCCGAACGTGCCGTAGAAGTTGTACCGCGGGTAGCCCTTCTCCAGGGCATGCAGCATCATTCCCCAATACAGGGAGGTTGCGCCGTTGAAGTAGATGTAGTCCTGGACCGTTCCGCCAATGACACACACCACCTCATCGCCATAGCAGACGAAGTGGATGGCCGCCACGGTGGCCGTTCCCACGGAGTCGGGGAAACGCTCAATGTCCTTGAGGCTCCGCTCGTAGCTGTCCACCAGGTCCTGGACCACTTTGAGCCGGTTGGCCTTCTTCTTGCTGCCGGTCTCCTCCACCTCGCGGCGGAGCTCCGCTGCCGTTGTCGACTCCGCAGCCAGGCGCTCGGTGATGGATTTGCGGTAGGCCGGGATGTCGATCTTGGCCATCATCAGCTTGGTGAACTCTGCGGAGGTGGTGCGGAGCAGGTTCTCGTAGTAGGCACGTTCGCGGTACACGAAGCCTTTTTCGTCGCCGGCCCGGCTCAAGGCCCCGTAGAAATCATCAAGCGTCGCCAGGGTGGCCTGTTCGAGGAACACACCGTTCTTCTCGGCTTTGCGGATGGCCTTCCGGGTCCGGTAGCTGGTGCCCATGATCAGTTCTTCGGCGTCCTGGATGCCTACAAGGTTCTTGATGAACATCCAGTTGACGTTGACGAAGTTCATGTCCAGGCCCTGGTGTTGGAATCCGAGCCGTTGCAGTTCGGCCACCAGCGGGCGGTTGTCCTCGACGTCCGGGTGCTCGGCACCGTCGGCGTCACGGGCGATGTACCTGATGTTGGGCGAGATCCGCAGTTCAGCCGCTTTGCGCTCAGCGGCATGCCGGCGGAGGAGGTCGACGACGGCGCGCACCAGTTCAGGGTCCGCGTAGTCCATGAGGGGGCCCTTGGCGCATTCGCAGACGGTGTACCCGAGCCGGGTGGTGGTGTAGTTGAGCTTTCCGGCTGCCACCAGTTCGCCGTCCCGCCGGACCCCGAAGAGTTCCACCTGCTGGCCACGGGCACGCTGGAAACGGGCAAAGTCGATGGACTGCAGGAAGCTGTTCTGGGGGTGTTTCAGGGCGAAGGCCTCAAATTCGGCGTCGCTGAGGTTGGCGTATTCAAGCCCTGTCGCGGCGGTAACGGGATTCAAGGGTGACCTTCTTCTGTACTCTTCGCGGCCGGTGGGCTCGCGTTGGGGGACGGTGTTCTGGGTGCCGGGTTCAGGGTGTCCGGCGCGGGTGCGTGCGGTGGCAGTGCGGCGGCGGGCCCTGGCGGCAGCGGGTCAGTAGAACTGCTGCCCGGTTCGTGCGGTCTCGATCCGGCGGAACACCTTTTCTCCGCCGTTGACCCAGAGCCTGTGCCGGAGCGGGGACAGGACATAGTCGTGGCAGCCGACGAAGTCGGTGACCGTCTTGGTGAAGCTGGTCTTGAACATGCCCATTCCGTAGAGGTTGTGGGTCTTGTCCTTGATGCGCGCAGCCGGCGGGGTGCCGCAGAAGTCGTATTCCGTGCAGCCGAGTTCCTGCATTCTCCGGATGGCCGCCCATTGCACCAGGTGCGAGTCACCGTACTGCTTGCGGTTCTGGGTGGAACCGCCGTCCTTGTAGGTGGCCTTGGCGCCGTAGTTGATGACGAAGGCGCCCACGCTGGGTTTTCCGTCCTCGTAGGCGAAGAAGAAGTTGCCCTGGCCGCGGTTGCAGAACTCGTCCCAGAACTGTGCGTAGTAGTCGTAGCTGCGCAGGGGCATGGAGCCCTTGGCACTGACGGTGTTGGCCATCAGGTCGTACAACGCCCGGTACGTTTCGGGTCCTTGTTCCTTCCGGACCACGTGGCAGCCCTCGCGCTCTGCGCGCCGGATGGCGTTCCTGGCCCGGGACGAAATGGCTTTGAAGACCTCTTCCTCCGTACCGGAGATATCCAGGATGGCGGTCGAATCGTTGGACTGGATATTCGGGGCCTTGGCCAGGTGGGCGGCAGCCAGTTCACGCTGCGCTTCGTCCGAGTCGATGATGTCTGGTTCCACTTTGATGGTGAAGACCCTCAACTTGCTGGTGCGGACCAGTTCCGCGCATGCCTCGAGGGCAGCTCCCAGGTCTGCTGCTCCTGCCAGGTCAGGGCCCTTGATGAGGTACCAGAGCCGGCCCAGGACGGGGAAGCTTTTTTCCAATACCAGGTTGTAGCTGGCATTCCCGCTGCCTTCCAGGACCAGGAACCGGACTTTCCACCCGCTTCCGTTCTTGACCGATGCGTAGGCGGCGGACTGCAGCATGTTGCCGCCGTTGGGGTTGGCCGTGACGTGCTTGTCCCAGTTCTCAATTTCTTCGGCTGTGGCAAAACGTGCGGTGAATTCTCGCAAGGGGGCCGTGTCCAATCGGGTTTGTGCGCGGTTTCGGTACTTCTGGATGCGTGCGGACATGCAGCATCAAGTCTAAAGCCTCAGGCGGGGCAGGCATTTCTTCAGCGTGCCCGGGACGGCATTGCCCAGGTACGGGCGCGCCACCTTGACGGAGCTCACGAAGTTCAACAAGGGTTGGGGTATGAGGCCGGATAGGGAACACAGCACCACTCCCGCGGACACGGGAAGTCCTTACAGTGCGTGGGTCCAGGCGGCCGCGCTGGCAGGTTTCCTGGTGGCGTCACTGCTGGTGGCGGCGCTGGGCGGCCTGGCATCCGCTGCGAACGTCGACGGCTGGTATGCCACGGCGGACAAGGCCCCTTGGTCCCCGCCCAACGGCGTGTTCGGTCCCGTATGGACCGTCCTGTATGCGGCCATGGCAGTTGCAGCGTGGCTGGTCTGGCGCCAACGCGCCGACGGGACCCGGCAGGCCATGGTGGTTTACGCCATCCAGCTCGCCCTGAACCTGGCCTGGACCCCGGCATTCTTTGCCCTGTACCCGGCCCTTGGTGCGGCGGCTCTGTGGCTCGGACTGGCCATTATTGTGTCCCTGATCGCCGCGGTGACGGTGACCGTGATGTCTTTCGGTCCTATCAGCCGCACGGCCGGACTGCTCCTGCTCCCCTACGTATCGTGGCTGGTGTTCGCCGCAAGCCTCAACTGGTGGGCGGCAGCGCACAACTAGGCGCAGCGCCCGGCCCACGGTGGGTGGCGGGGTGTGGGTGGGGTGTCAGCATTCGACGACGTTGACGGCGAGGCCGCCCATGGCGGTTTCTTTGTATTTGTCGGACATGTCCTTGCCGGTTTCGCGCATGGTGATGATGACTTCATCGAGGGAGACGCGGTGGGTCC
>NZ_JABFMW010000009.1 GCF_013359725.1 Pseudarthrobacter sp. C4D7
CACCCGGCAGACCGGATCACCGACCGGTCCCTTACACAGAAAACTTGACACCCCCTAAGGAGAGCAACTTACTGCCACTTATGACCTATCTTTCGCAGATGCCCAGGCAATCACTTACAACAGTGACGGCAGTGTTGCGACGGTCACCAAGGCGGGCATCACTACGACCTACACCTATAACACCGATGGGACCGTTGCCACCGATTCCCGCACCGTCAACGGCGTGACGACCACAAGGAATTATGGGTATACCAGCGGCAACCTGACCTCCATCACGAAGGCGGCATGATGGACCCCGTAACCCTCGGCATGGCGAAGGCTGACGTCAAGAAGAAATACGCGCCCGTTGTCCGGCTCAGCTCACCGCAGCCGCAGCAGGCGACCTCTCAGGCTCCTTCAGGCAGGGCAATCGTCGGTATCTTCGGCAGCACGCTGTTGTCGTGGTCAAGCTTCGGTCTGTCGCAGTCAGAGAACTCCGGTACGACCTGGACGAGCAAGGCCCTGCCCGCCGACGTCCCAACCTCTGCCGCAACCGCTGGGGCAGGTTGGGTGGTTCTCTTCAAGGGCAACTACTACCTGCAAGCCAAGAAGACCAGCGATGGCCTGCCGGGCATCTTCCGCGCCGCGCCCGTCACAGGGGCAACGGACTTTACCTGGTCAACGTCGCTGCTCAACGGATCGACCGGATCAAACATCATCAGCACCGCACTGGCTGCCGACGCGAATTACATCTACTGGGCTGAGTACGGCGACCCTGCTACTGGGCCGTCCGTGTGGCGGTCCCCAGACGGGACCACTTGGACAAAGGTACTCGGCCCTGACACGTTCGCCGCACGCCACGTCCACGGCATCTTCCCGGACCCATACAACCCCGGCCACGTCTGGCTGTCCTGCGGTGACGCTGGCTCTGCCGGCTACCACTACCGGTCAACAAACTACGGCGCCACCTGGACGATCATTCCAGGCGACCTCGGCACCAACCAGGCGTGGCAGGCCGTGCAGGTATCGTTCGACGCTGACTGGATCTACTTCGGCCCGGACACCACCAGCAACTTCTCCGCGTTCAAGGCAGACCGGGCGACCCTGACACCACGGTGGACGGGTAAACAGTCCCATCGCTACCTTCCGGTACCGGCAGGGCTCCCTTCGCGCCGCATCACGGACCTGACCACTACCAGCGGCTCGGCAACCATCACCTCCGCCACGGCAGCGTTCACATCCGCGGATGTCGGCTCCCGCATCCGCACTACCGGCCAGAACACGATCCCCATTGACGCCTGCATCGCTTCGGTTACGAACGCGACCACGGCAGCGGTGTACTCATCGAAGGCCGCAACCGTCACAGGGTCCACCACCACGGCGATCCTTGGCGGTGGAGCGTGGGGCGCGATGGCCTACTACGGTGCTGTGGACCCGGCGACGGGCATCTACTACTTCGTGTCCATCAACGGGGTGGCTGGCGGCAATGTGGACGGTCTCTTCGCTGTCCTGCCTGATGGGACGCTGACGCTGCTGGACATCCTCACCACCTCGCCAGACGGCAAGGTGACCATCGACAGCGGCAAAGTCTATGTGCGCGGCTTCTGGCGTCCCACGCTGGCGCTCTAGCTGATTCGAAGGGCGGCAAGGATCACGTCCGCGATAGCGGCGTGGCCCTTGTCGTTCGGGTGGAAGGTATCGACCTTCGTGCCGTTGTCCCGGACGCCGTTGATCCACTTGTTGCCGGAGGGAGCGAACACTGCATTCAGGTCGCGGTACTTCCCGCCTGCGGCTTGACACGTCGGCTGGATGACCATATTGAATGGGCCAACCTTGATGCCATCTCCCCATGCCCCCAAGCAGAGCAAAGCGGCATTCGGAGACGCAGCACGAACAGCCTTGATCAGCGCAGGGTACGTCTCAGTGAACGTGGGGACGGGGACTTTTGACCAGTCGTTGGTACCAATCTCCATAACCACAAGATCATATTCGGCGCTGATCTTGTCCCGGTACTCCGCGAGGGCAGCCTCAGCTGTGAGGGACGGCCGGCCTGCAAAGGTGGCTTCAACGGGGCCATATGCCTTCAGCTTCTCCGTGGCGATGTTCCGGAAGAATTGAGCGTCACTGGTGGCCGCATACCCGTTTCCCAGGGAGTCACCCACGTACAGAACGCGGAGCGGATGATCTTTGGGGAAAGTGACCGGCAGGAAGGTGTTCTCGACCTCTGCCTTCTGCTTCGCCTCGAAGGCAGCCCTGTCGGCGGCCATACGTGAGGCGGCAGCGGAAGCATCGAACCCGGGCGCGGCCGCCGGCTCTGGAGTCTGGAGAAGGCTCATACCTACAGCGACCGAAGCGGCAACAGCAACCGCCGCGAGGCCAGCGGCGATGAAAACTTTCCGGCGCTGCGGACGATTGCGACCAGGCATAGATATTCCCCCAAGAGCAGATGTGAATTGCCAATATTCTACGTCCTGGCTAGGGACTATGCGCTAAACCCATCCGCGAGGCCGAGCACAAGGTAACGATCACTTCCATACTCTGAGGCCATGACCGAGATCATCGCGTCAACTAAGGCCGAATGCTCATCCGGAGAGCGCTCAGGAATGCCTAGTGGCCCGGGCACGGGATCAGCCGTGAAGGTGTCCTCCGGCCACGGCTCTAAAAAGTATTCTCGGAAGCATGGAACAACTTCGCCCCTCACATGCCTGAGCATGTAGTCCAGGCTGTCTACCAAATCGACGGTCCCCCCGCCCGGATGGCAAGACGCGCCTTCCAACGTGATCATCGGCGGCTTGGCAGCGACAACGACCTCCACGCGAACATCGGAGGGAAACTGAGCAACTGGATGGAACAGCCATTCACCGTCGGAAAATGATCTCATCGTTGATTGAATAAGCCCCACAGGCTTGTCTGGCAGGAGACCGACCATCATCGATACAGGTTCAACAGCCACGGCAAGCGGAAAATGCAATTGCCGGTGCTTATCCCTGTTTGACAGTTTGTGCAGGAGCAAAAGCGGGTTCCAGTGCATCAGGTTAGGGTCAGTCTGGTAGGGCTGCAAAGCTTCGATTGCTAAACCGATTGCAGGATCTACGCCGCCCTTTACAGTCAGTTGACCATGAGGCTTCGGCTTATCCAGGATGGGAAAGGATGTTCCGCCAACCCCGTCTATTGGTTCATTACCCGAGGTTCTAACGAGGGCTTGGGCCAAGTAGTCCAAGCTGGCTCGTAAGTTATGCAGGAAGTCCCCGACTATGAGAGGCACTTCGTCGGGCACGCGACCCGTAATGCGGAGTTTTGCACCCCATGCTCCAATACCGTCGTCAAACGGCTGGAATACCGATTCAGCGGTACTTGAGATCGGCTGAGCCTGCTTGCTGAGCAATTCATCTAGATCTTGAAGATGATGCTCTGCCCGCCCTACCTTTGCAGCGACATAGTCCGGCAGTTGGATTCGATTCATTGCCCCCCCCGAGGATGTAGCCGAGTGTACAGTCCGTGGCCCGTGGGCGACCTCGACGAGCCGTAGGGCCAATACGACCGGTTATGTCCCGCGGCTCGGACCTTGATGGCTCCTATTGACGCTCATACAGCTTTGCCCTGGCTTATCGTTAGTGGGGCGCATCGTCTTCAATCTTGACACTCTATGGCTCATAGGCTTGATTCTTCGCGCATCTGCTGGAGTCGCTTGATGAACCACCTGGACTGTTCGGGCCCATAGGGCAGGACGGGGATGGCCTTTGTGGCGTCGTTGGGGGTGTCGCGGATGGACTGGCGGGCCTGGCGGACGGCGGTGGTCATGGTGTTGGCCATAGTTTTGACGAACTGGTCGCTGCAGGGCTTCCCGTGGCCGGGAATCAGGAATTCGTAGCGGTGGCGCAGGGCGGAGATGTGCCGGAGGGCGTCGGCCCATTCCTCGGGGAAGGAGTCCTCGAAGGAGGGGTGGGCGCCTTGTTCCACCAGGTCACCTACGTAGAGAGTGGTGGGCGTCCCCACCAGCAGATCACCATCGGTGTGGCCCCGACCCAGGTAAAACAGCGTTGCCGTCAGGCCTCCCAGGTCCACCAGAACGGGCTGGTCTTTGACGATTGCATTTGGGACCACGAGCTCGACGTTCTCGCCGTCGCCGGCGGCCATCTCGGGCTCCAGTGTTCCAACGTGCCGGCGCTGAACGTCACCGCGCTGGTCAATTTCGGTGGCGCAGTTCTGATGGGCCCAGAATTCTGTCACTCCGGCTTCGGCGAAGACCGCGTTGCCGAAGAAGTGGTCGTAGTGGGCATGGGTGTTGACGACCACGAGCGGCAGGTCTATCTTCTCCCTGACTGCGTCCAGGATTTCGCGTCCTTGGCGGGGGCCGCATCCAGTGTCGATGACCATGGCGCGTTCGGAGCCGACGATCAGGCCCGTGTTCAGCAGGGATCCTTCAGTGACCAGTACATAGTTGTCCGTGCCGACTTCGAGCCATTCCGACATTGTTTCTCCGTACCTCCGGCAAAGCAGTGTGCGTTCGTCTTGGTAACCGATTCTATCTACCTGCAACCAAGCAATGCCCGACATGCAGAAAACTCTTTGAGCGCCGAATAAAGCCACCAGACGTCCGAGGGTAGCGCCCGATAGAACTAGATGCCCACACGTCAAACGTCTTACACCCAGGGGTTCGCCTTTAGGTTGGCGGCGATAAGTTGTCAGCCAGCTGAGTCCAACGGATGAGGTATCAGAGGGTGTACTTTGATGTCCCGTCTGTGGTCACAGTCTATGTTGCCCTTAAGCTGTGACCCGTCATCCACGCGTTGGCCAAACCTTTCGGCTGACGGTCAAGTTACACCACCAGTCGGCTTGGAGACTCTTCGCACAGTTTGGATCCGGGTACAATTGCCGGGACCGCACGAATATTGCCGTTCTGGTGGCATCTGAGCGGGTGCCCTAGGATTCGACACAGGGGGACCCCGGCTTGGACTTACGCGATTACCTACGCATACTGCGTCGTAGCTGGATTTTGATTACGGCAGCCACGTTAATTGGTCTCCTCGGCGGCGCTGCTGCGTCGATGCTGGTAAAGCCTACCTACACTTCCCAGACGCAGCTTTTCGTTTCCATACAAAATGCTGGAACTGTACAAGAGTTGCAACAGGGAAACACTTTCAGCCAGGCGCGTGTGCAATCCTACGTCAAGACAGTGACGACGCCTGTCGTGCTTCAGCCTGTCATAGACGCCCTAGGGCTTCCACAGACTCCCGACCAGTTGGCGAAACAGGTGAAAGCAAGCACCGACCTCAATACTGTACTCATCAACATCTCGGTAGATGATGACAGCCCTGTCCGGGCGGCAGCCGTTGCACAGGCGGTAGCAGACAGCCTGATTAAGGCAGTGGACACGCTTGAGAAGCCCAGAACAGGCGGAACTTCGCCCATCGGTCTTTCCGTGATTACGCCCGCGGCCGCTCCATCGACTCCCTCGGCTCCCAATACGCGCCTCAACCTGATGGCCGGCCTACTGTCGGGACTCGCGGCTGGTCTAGCTGTGTCAGTACTTCGGACCGCTTTGGATAATCGCATCCGAGGCGAGGCTGATTTGCGGCATATCACTGATACGCCTATCTTGGGCGGGATTGCATTTGATCAAGACGCTTCTCGGAGGCCTCTACTCACGCAAAGTGGACATCAGAGTCCAAGAGCCGAATCATTTCGCCAGCTTAGAACCAACTTGCAGTTTGCTAACGTGTCTGGGAGTGCCAAGTCAGTGCTAGTCACCTCTTCTTTACCCGGGGAAGGAAAAAGTACTACAGCCACAAATCTGGCCATCGCTCTCGCCCAGGCTGGCCAAACGGTCTGCCTCATCGATGCCGACTTGCGTCGTCCAATGGTGAATGAATATCTAGGATTGGACCGGTCTGCCGGTTTGACAACAGCTCTCGTGGGCCAAGCGCACGTCAACGATTTGCTGCAGAGTTGGGGTGAAGACAACCTCTACGTGCTAACCAGCGGCGTTATCCCTCCAAATCCAAGTGAGCTTCTGGGATCAACCGAGATGCAAAATCTTGTCGATTCGCTGGAGTCAACGTTCGACACGGTGATCATCGATGCACCGCCCCTCCTGCCGGTAACGGACGCCGCCGTCCTCTCACAGCACGTTAGTGGCGTAGTGCTGGTAGTTGGGTCCCAAAAGCTCAAAGTACAGGACTTGGCAAAATCTCTGAGCGCCCTGGAAATGGTTTCCGCGGATCTCCTCGGAATAGTGCTGAACAGGTTGCCCGTCAAAGGACCTGATGCCTACGCCTACAGCTACTACGGCTCTAGTGATGATGGCGCCCTCGCGACGAGAGACAAAAAGCACAGCAGACGTTTCACGTCTTCCAACCAGCATTACGCCAACAAGGATGTGGCGACGCATTACGGGCATGCTGATATGCGGCCAGCTGCCACATTTCGCGCTGAGGCTCGAGATTAACAATACAATTTTTGCGTCACAATCTTAATTCTCCAAAAAAAAAGTCGATAGGAATTCCTTATGAAGGTCGTAGTAACGGGGGCAGCGGGATTCATCGGGGGTAATTTAACTCGCGAACTGCTCAAAGATAAAACAGTCGAAGTAATTGGGATAGACAGTTTCACAGACTATTACAATCCCGAGATAAAACGTCAGAATGTCTTGTCTCTTGGTGATAGGGGATTCACGCTCGTCGAAGATGATCTATCCAGCATGGATCTGACCGATCTGCTGCAGGACGTTGACGCGGTATTTCATCAGGCGGGGCAGCCAGGGGTACGGAAGTCCTGGGGTAGCGAATTCGAAACGTATACACGCAACAATATCGCCGTCACTCAACGACTGTTGGAGGCCGCCAAGTCCTCCACCACCATGAAGTCGTTTGTCTATGCCTCCTCCTCCTCCGTCTACGGGGATGCCGAAGGCTTCCCGACCCATGAGTCCGACCTTCCTCGGCCCATGAGTCCTTACGGAGTAAGCAAGCTTGCCGCAGAACATCTCGTCACGCTCTACGCGAAGAATTTCGGCGTACCGACAACGTCGCTCCGCTACTTCACGGTGTACGGACCTGGCCAACGCCCAGATATGGCCTTCAACAAGTTCATTCGTGCTGGTCTCCGCGATCGGAAGCTGACCATATACGGTGATGGCCGACAAATCCGCGAATTCACACACGTGGCTGACATTGTACGGGCGAATATTGCGGTCCTTCGCGCGTCTCCAGCACCTGGTTCGGTGATCAACTTGTCCGGTGGGTCTTCTGTCACGGTGAATGAAACTTTGGAGGTACTTGCGTCCATACTCCAGAAGCCACTGAGCGTCGAGTACGCAGCAAAGGTTGCCGGCGACGTTTTTCGTACCGGTGGAAGTACGAACCGCGCCAAGGAACTGCTCGATTGGACACCGACTATCGACATCCGAGAAGGCCTCGAGTCTCAAGTTTCCTGGATGGAGTCTTTGCCGGAGGCCCTATTCGATACACATAGCAACCACGCCGGGTGAGCTTTGTGAATCACGTATCCATAGGTATTCCCTACACGGATCAAGGCGAAGAATTAGCTTTAGCCATCGAGTCTGTTCTCGCACAGACACATCAGGACTGGGAACTCTTGCTCGTGGGCGACGGTCCGAGCGCAAAATCATCCGCGATTGTATCTCGGTACAACGATCCGAGAATTCGAGTGTTCGAGAGTGACACGCGAGTTGGTCTCGCCGCCACACTCAACAAGGTCGCGCACCTCGCGAAATATCCTATTCTCGCGCGAATGGACGGGGATGACGTGATGCACCCTCAACGAATAGCGCGACAAAAGGAAGCACTGGACTCAGACCCAGATCTCGATCTTGTAGGTTCACATGCTTACCTCATCGACGAAGATTGCCTGTTAATTGGTAAGTTCCTCGAACCCGAACTGCCAACCTCTGGAGCAGGGTATTTGCGAAGTAATGCCTTCTCGCACCCTACCGTTATGGGACGAACCGAATGGTTCCGCAGTCATCCCTACGACGAAAATCTTCTCCGCGGCCAAGATAAAGAGCTTTGGCTAAGGACCTGGAGCAAGAGCAGATTTCTCAAACTCCCCGATCGCTTACTTTTCTACCGCGTTCCAAGGTCTATGTCCTCGAAACGCCTTCGCCGCAATGAGGCATACAATCGAAAAATACTCAAGATGTATGCGCATCTGGAACCGTCTTACGCCTCGAAATTCAAGAGAACTTTATCTTCTTTCGCTAAGGAGATCGTTTTGCTAGGCGGAGATATGCCAGTCGTTGCAGAAGCTCTCTATGCCCGTAAGTGGGCCCCACTTGAAGAGATCGAGTTTCAACAAGCCAGTCTCTACTTGAAGAGCTTGGCGGACATTCTAGTTTCATCTGAAGATGATCCAACTCGAGTAACTGCCCTGACGGTCACCTACGGTAACCGCTTTGAGTTGCTAGAGAAGGCGGTAGAGTCTGCGTTCAAAGCGGGCGCTGCCAGGATGATTATTGTCGATAATGGGTCGACACAGCAATCATCTGCGAAGATTGATGCGCTAGCTGCCGGTAACGCGCGGATAGTCGTCATACGAAACGTCGAAAATGAGGGATCGGCGCCAGCATTCGGAAAGGGAATGCAGCATTTCGTCGATCAGATGAATGACGATTACCTCTGGATGCTCGATGATGACAACTTGCCTGCCGAAGATGCACTCAAGGAACTCCTGCATGTGTTGAAGAAGCGTGAGGCAACGCTGGGGCCTTCACTACCATGTGCCACAGCGGCAGTCCGGCCGGCGAACACTCGCCACGCCGCCTTCTTGGAAGGGCGAACGGCAAGTTTCCTTTATCCGCCAGTCGGCTCCTTTATGTATTTTGACCTCCTGAGTAGGATTCTGACGAAGTTCCCGACAGCCAAGAAAACGCCTGCCACTCGACGCGTTCCGTTCGCAGAAATTCCATATGCACCATACGGCGGACTATTGCTAAGTCGCGCAACCATCAAGCTCATCGGCTATCCCAAGAAAGACCTGGTGCTGTATGAGGATGACACAGAGTACACTTCGCGGATCCCCGCAATGGGTGGTTCTCTGTTGCTCTGCAGGGCGGCAAGTGTGGAAGACATTGATGCCAAATGGTCGAATGGGGCGGGAAGCAGCGGACTGAAAGGTCTTATTTTGGCTGATAACGAAAATAGGACGTATTTTTCTGTTCGTAACCGCGTAATGTTTGATAGCTCCCAAGCACGAGGAGCTTATAAGCGCATCCAGCTGCAATTGAATCGCTGGATCTTCCTGATAGTAGCCGCAGGATACGCTATTAGGACGAGGAGACTTGCTCAGTATCGTCTTATTCATCGTGCTGCTTCTGACGCTTTGGATACCAATGGTAACCGACCGGTCGATGCTGCTCGTCACGCGGTCCTATAGACTGCCAAGTCGATGATATTTGCCTTCATCCTAATTTCGGCTTCTCTGGTCGCAATTGCGAATTTCTTGAAAATGCCATTCGTAAACCCGATTACCGCGCTTGTCTTTCCGTGGTTGACGGTTATGGTCTTGGCTTCAATTCCCGGAGCGATCGAGCCGCGACTTTCTTCCGAACTTTGGGCAATCGTCCTGGCCGGGTTCAGTTCTATTGCAGTGGGTTCCATAACCGGCTGGCTGGTCCTTGGGGAAAAGCCCCGCACTAGACTTCAAAATGCGAAACCAATTCAGCTTAATAGGCTTGCCTTCGTACACAAGATACTTTCATTTGTACTAGGAATATATGGGGTTCTCCAGGCCGTTGACGCATGGCCCGTCCTCCAGAGCCTGGGGGGCGTCAAGGCGATTTTTTCCGCAAGCAGCGGGCTTGGAAATGAATATAAATACCAATATTCACAAGTTCGATTGGAAACTACTTCATCCGCACTAGACAGCGCATCTTTTCTTTCTAGTTCACTTGGATATGTGCTTTTCCTGGGGCATATTTCGCTATTTACGGGTGCAATTCTTTGGCGGTCCGGAAAACGCTTCATAGCATCGCTTCCATTGATTTTTGCAGGAGCATATAGTCTTTTCAGCCTTCAGCGCACTTCCTTTTTTATGTGCTTCTTGATATTTGTTGTTTCATACATCTTCAGCAAGAATATGGTAACGACGTCAAGCTATCGGTCTAGTCAAGAATTTTCGCGGAAAAACCGAGGCAAAGTTATGACCGCGATAATCGGCGGTCTTGTTGTTATTCCGGTTTTGTTGTATCCGATTCAGCAAAGAAACAATACTTCTCACAATTCGACCGGCTTGGAATCGCTGGCTCAGTACTTACTGTCATCTGTAGCTGGCCTCAATGCAAGGATCTTCTCGGATTCCTCGATTGCAGTTCCTCCTGCCGAAATAACCGGACAAGTAGCGCCGTCGCCAGGATACGGTTCATATACTTTTACCGGGCTATATACAATCTTGAATCGATTGCGCCTTCCTGTTCCGGTAGCGCCGCACTCATTGGATTATTACTCGGTAGATATATTTGGCATACCGTTCACGACAAATACCGGAACTTCGTTCCTTGATTTTTTTCTAGACTTTGGGTGGGCGGGCTTGATATTGATGTCCTTTCTTCTTGGCTTCTTTGCGGCTTTATCGCTGAGACTGTATAGCCTTGGCGCTGTTTCGGCTCTTCCCATCCTCGCTATGCTTATAGTGTCCATATTCTGGTCATTTTTCGTCAACGCCCTTATGGGCGATTTTAGGTATACGTATATGGCGCTATGCGCTGCCGTATTTTTTAGATGGATCATCTACGGCAATGCCGAGAGCCGCGCTGCCAGGGCAATACATGCGGGGCCCGTGCGATGAGGCGCCTCGCAAAGCTAGCCAAATCCGGTGCGATGAGGATGCTAACTTCCTACGTGTTCGGTTTTGTCAGTCAGGGGCTTTATTTCGTAATAACGGCCAGAACCCTGGGGGCGAAGGAGTTTGGACTCTTCGCCGGCGCTATAGCCCTAGTTGCAGTTCTGGCGTCGCTTGTGGGACTAGGCGGCGGAAACGTGCTGGTGCTGAAGGCAGCCCGGGACCCATCCCTGCTTCGCATCCAATTTGGAACATCGGTTGTCTACATTTTGGCCACCGCAGTGCCCTTAAGCCTCGTAGCAATCGCGGTGGGTTGGTTCTCCGGCCCAGACTTCCTAGCCGTTTTACTGCCACTCGTTGTCTCAGAGATATTCACACTGCGTCTTTTCGATCTCGCACAGCAGATTTTCCAAGCTCGCGAGGAGTTGGGACGCACGTCTGCTTGCGGCATCCTCGCGGGAGCCCTGCGTCTGACAATTGCTGCCGTTTACTACCTGATTGCATCTTCTCCCTCCGCTTCTCAGTGGTCCTTCTGCTACGCCGCAACCACCATTGCAACTGCCGGCGTGGTCGTAGGCTGGGCGGTAATCCGGGCTGGAAAACCGGTATTCGAGTGGGCAAGTATCCGCAGTACTTGGCGCACGGGAGTGTTCTTCAGTCTCGGTACTGCTTCCCGCACCCTTTACATGGATGCGGATAAGTTCCTACTTACTTCGTACGGGTTATATTCCGCCTCAGGCGCTTTCTCAGCTACAACCAAGATCACGACTATGGCTTTTGCGCCCATACAAGCTATCGTCTATTCGTTAAACACCAGACTATTCCGCGCAGGACATATGGGAGCCCGAAGGTCCTGGTCCGTCATTCAATGGCCTCTCGGCTTCGTACTGCTGTACGGGATCTTGTGCGCCTGTGTGCTCGCATTCGCATCTCCACTCGTCCCAATAATTCTTGGGACCAGCTACAGCGAGACAAGCGGCTTTCTTGGTCTAATTGCACCAATTATTGCACTGAACGGTGTCCATTATCTGCTAGGCGACGCGCTCATGGGCCTCGGAAAACAAGCTGCCAGAAGCCTCGTGCAATTTGGTGTAGCATGCGCTGCCATATTGATGAATCTAATCCTGATTCCTCTTATCGGACCCATAAGCGCGGTATTTTCCGCACTGACTTGTTCCCTCGTGTTGGCGCTGGCCATGACAATTATGTTTTTTCAAGCATACAAGTCCGACAGATCGCCCAGGCACCTCGCAACCAAAGTGAAAGATGGCTTCAGTTCACATGCCTAGACCAGTACGGGTACTTCATGTCACACAAGCAAGTAGTGGTGGCGTGCTAAATGCGATGATCCAACTCGCAAAGTCACAGTTAGAGGTTGGTGTCGAAGTGAGCGTCATGTACACAGAGCGCACCGATACTCCTTCCCAAAAGGATCTTGCACAGCTTTTCGGGCCTAATATTTCGCTGATTCGCGTAGGTGGTAGGGGAATGGGCCTAGCCGCTGCTTGGAATCTTATGCTCAGTCTGCTGCGGACTCTTCGAGCCATGAATCCCGATGCCTTGCATCTTCATTCATCGTTTGCTGGTGCAGTGGGGCGGCTGGCCGCGTTCGTTGCTCGCAGATCCACATCCACGTATTACAGCCCGCATGGCTTTGCTTTCCTACGACAAGACCTGACTGCGCGGGCTGCAAAGGCCGTTGCCCTTGCTGAAAGATGCTTCCATACTCTGGGGAGCAGCATGATCCTAGTGTCGGAATCAGAAAAGAACGCCGCTTCACTCAACGTTTCGAAAAGCCGACTTTTCGTCCTAGAGAATGGACTAGCACTCAATGACTTGCCTAAACTGCAGCAGAGTGGGAATCATCTAAGAGTCGGTAGCGCTGGCCGTGTTGCCTATCAGAAAGCTCCATGGAGGTTTGCAGGGCTCGCCAAGGAGTTAAGAGAGCTCGCAGACTTTCATTGGATTGGCGGAGCCTCAAAAGATGTGGATGACTGGCTTCCTGCAACTGCGGTGAGTGTCTCGGGCTGGCTCACTGAAGAGGAAGCCCTAAAACGGTTATCAGAGCTGGACATCTACGTCTCGACGTCACTTTGGGAGGGTCTCCCAATCTCGGTGATGCAAGCACAAGCCCTTGGGGTACCATGTGTTGTCTCCAATTGCGTCGGGAACGTTGACCTGGTCGAACATGGAGTGACTGGCTTCATTTACGACACGGACGAAGAACTCGTGGAGTACGTCGCAACGCTTGTGAAGGATCAAGCGCTACGTCGTCGTTTGGGGGTTAAAGCCCAGGCGACAGCCCTCCAGAGATTCGACCAAAGGCGCTTGGGACCCGCGTCCCTCTTGATTTATAATTGCGCCCATCAAGAGAGGGGTTATTCATATGCTCATTGACCTAGCCAGAAATTCTCAACTCACTTCTTCGGTGGGGTCTGAATTAGTCACAAAGCTACTGACGTTTGCAACAATTAGGTACCAGGCCACGTTTCTATATCGCCTGTCCGCTCGAGCAGGACGAATAAGCGGCCTCCTAGGGCTAACAGTCAAGCAACTCAATCAACTGATAACCGGTGCCGACATCGCGTGGCAGGCTCGCATAGATTCCGGGCTCGTTCTCTTCCATCCCTCTGGAGTGGTAATCGGCCCCGACGTGGTTATTGGAAGGGATTGCGATATTCAACAAGGGGTCACACTCGGAAGTTCTGGAAGATACGGGCATGGTTCTGCCGACTCACCTACCATCGGAAATGGCGTCAAAGTGGGAGCGGGTGCAAGGGTGATCGGTGCGATAGTTATCGGAGATTCCGTGACTGTGGGGGCCAATTCTGTAGTCCTAAGGGATGTGCCCAGTAATTCTGTGGTTGTAGGCGTCCCGGCGCGAATAGTAGGGAAGCCATAGATATTAAGTGGCCTGTTTTTTAAATTGTTAGTAATTATTGTTGGAAGTTTTTCAGTTGGGGGGGCAGTGGCGCGGTGAATGTAAGCGAGTGGCGTGTGCGGTACGCGCGACGAATCAGATTTATCGATGCCTTCGTGATAATCTGGGCAATAGTCGGCGCATACGGAATACGATTCCGTCTAACCGATTCTCCAAACATAGAGTCACAAGGTGACAGCTATCTGCTGCTTTCGGTCCTTCTGGCGCTTTCGTGGTGGTTCATGCTAGGCGTCTGGGGCAGCCGCGAATTCCGGATTCTAGGAGCTGGCTCGGAAGAATACAAGCGCGTCGTCGCAGCATCGGCCTGGCTCTTTGGCTTTGTGGCAGTGGTTTCTTATGCCTTGAGAATCGATACAGCACGGGGCTTCGTTGGTCTGGCGTTTCCCGCGGGTGTCCTAGGACTGCTTATTGGGCGGTGGCTGATTCGTCAGCACCTGAGTGTCGATCGTAGATCTGGTAAGGGTAGCTCACATGTACTTATCATCGGTGGTCCACATTCTTCAGAGCACTTGGTGCGGTCGTTGAGGTCCGCACCGGCGGCTGGTTATGTGCCGGTGGCGGTCCACCTCCCCGGGGCGTCAAACGAAGCTGTCGACTCGACTAACTTTGATGTGGCAATTACTGGCACGGAATCAGATTTTGAAGCCCTAATGACAGTCATCACAGAGTCGCAAGTTGATGCAGTCGCCATTTCGGCTGGTGTGAATCTGCATCCGAGAGATCTTCGACGTCTTGGATGGGAACTCGCTGCCAAGAACATAGGCATGATCCTGGCACCAGCTCTTACTGATGTGGCTGGGCCTCGTATCCATACCCAACCGGTTGCAGGATTGCCTTTGATTCACGTGTCCACTCCGAAGCTAACGGGTGGTAAGAAAGTGGCTAAGCGCGCCTTTGACATAGCTGTCGCTGGAACCCTTGTGCTACTTCTTTTCCCGCTATTCGTTCTTTTGGCGTTCTTAGTAAAAATTACTGACCGTGGCCCAGTGTTTTATCGCCAAGAGCGCGTGGGGTTGCGAGGAACGACTTTTCATATGCTCAAGTTCCGCTCGATGAAGGTAAACGCGGATGAGCAGCTCGCTGCGCTCCTAATCAAACAAGGATCCGACTCGACCCCCCTGTTCAAGATTGAAAACGATCCTCGCATCACTCGACTCGGGCGCATTTTACGCAAATTTTCTCTGGACGAGCTTCCCCAACTGCTGAACGTATTGGGCGGGAGTATGAGTTTGGTGGGTCCCAGACCCCAGCGCGCTGGTGAGGTCGCTCTATACGATGACGCTGCCCACCGCCGGCTATACGTTAGTCCTGGCATGAGCGGCCTGTGGCAGGTAAGCGGACGGTCTAATCTGAGCTGGGACGAAAGCATCCGTCTCGACCTCTACTACGTCGAAAACTGGTCACTGATGGGTGACGTGGTCATCTTGTTCAAAACTTTTCGCGCTGTCTTTGCAAGCACCGGCGCAGTCTGATAAAACAGCTGGCGGTCAGCAGGCCGGTGGCAATCCTAATTCACGGGGGAAAAAATATCATGCGAATTTCTGTCATTGGTTGTGGATATCTGGGTGCCGTCCATGCCGCGTGCATGGCCAAACTGGGTCACGATGTCGTCGGTGTCGACGTCGATGCGAACAAGATTAGCGAACTGTCCGCAGGGCGTGCCCCGTTCTTCGAGCCGGGCCTCGAAGAACTTCTCCAAGAGGTTCAATCGACTGGTCGTCTTTCTTTTGTGACGGACATGTCTGCAACCGAAGGAAGTCAAGTCCACTTCGTCTGCGTAGGTACCCCCCAAAAGAAGGGGGAAAACGCGGCCGATCTCAGATACGTCGACTCGGCTATCACGGCTTTAACGCCTTACCTTTCGCCCGGCGATCTCGTTGTGGGAAAGTCGACGGTTCCCGTAGGCACCGCCGCCAGGCTTGCTGAACTAGTCAAAAGTCAACAGCCCAGCGCTGATCTCGTGTGGAACCCAGAGTTTCTACGAGAAGGGCACGCCGTATCAGACACACTGCAGCCCGACCGACTCGTGTACGGAGTTCATGACGGATCCGAGCAACACGATGCGGTCAAAATTCTCGATGCCGTGTATGCCCAACCCCTCGAAGCTGGTACCCCAAGGCTGGTGACAGACTTACCCACAGCCGAATTAGTCAAGACCGCGGCGAACTCCTTTCTGGCAACAAAAATATCTTTCATTAATGCGATGGCCGAGCTTTGCGATGCCGCAGGCGCAGATGTCAGCCTGCTAGCCGATGCCATAGGAATGGACGACAGAATCGGCAGAAAATTTCTAAATGCTGGCATCGGTTTCGGCGGGGGTTGTCTTCCGAAAGACATCCGGGCCTTCATGGCCCGCGCCGGCGAACTTGGTGCGGATCAGGCGCTCACATTCCTGCGCGAAGTTGATGCAATTAACATGCGGCGGCGAACCAGGGTTGTAGAACTGACGCGGGAAGTTTGCGGCGGCTCACTCCTAGGTCAACGGATAACAGTACTAGGGGCAGCATTCAAGCCTGAGAGTGATGACGTCAGGGACTCTCCAGCGCTAAGCATCGCCGCACAATTGCAGTTGCAGGGAGCAGTGGTGACTGTTACTGATCCTGAAGCTCTCGGAAACGCGGCTCGACGATTCCCGGAACTCCATTATGAAGCTTCAACTGATGAAGCGCTCCGCCGTGCGGACGCGCTCCTACTTCTGACCGAGTGGCGTGAATATCGAGACCTCGATCCCTACGAGACAGCGGCCAAAGTCTCTGGACTGAAGATACTGGATGGCCGGAACGTACTGGACCCAACTAAGTGGCGAGCGGCCGGGTGGACCTACCGCGGGCTTGGTCGTCCGTAGAATGGACGACCAGATAGTCACCAAGCCCTCCTTTTCTGAAGTGCCCAGCCGTTCCACGCGACGCGACCACCGAGTTAAACGGCGTCGCCTTCTGCGCATAGGCCTGCCCATCCTGGCATTGGGCGTCGCCTTGGGAGGGAGTGCAGCCTGGCTGGGCTTCAAGGTGACGTCAATCAAGGCCCACCTCGAAGCCGCCGCCAATCTAGTGCCTCAGCTGAAGGAAGAAATCGTTTCGTCCAAAGCGAATCTAGCTGAAGATACGGTCTCGAAGCTTCGGGATCACACATCTGCGGCTAAAGCAGATACTGAGGATCCTATATGGACCTTGGCTTCAGGTATTCCCTGGGCAGGACCAAACCTCACTGCAATCTCCGAAGTTGCTAGGTCTGCTGATGACGTCGCGACTTTAGGGTTGAGTCCGTTGGTGAGTGTTTACGACTCTTTGAACTGGGAATCGTTGATGCCCAGTGGTTCAGGCGCCAATCTTGAACCGATTAAGGCAGCTGCGCCCAGCGTTTCATCGTCTGCCTACGCGGTGCGAGTCTCGTGGGAACGGCTAGAAGCAATCCAGTCGGAAAACCTGCTGCCACAAATAGTTACTCCCCTTAACCAAGCAACGGCAGAGTTGAAACAGGCAAGCGATGTGCTCAATGTCGCTGCTGATGCAACGAACATAGCCCCGTCAATGCTTGGCTCTAATGGGGCACGGAACTACCTCCTGGTGATTCAAAATAATGCCGAGACCCGCGCATCTGGTGGCATTCCTGGTGCGCTGGCCGTTCTCACGCTCGACAAAGGCAAGCTGTCACTCGGACAGCAGAGTAGCGCCGGAGAGCTCGGGGTAATGTCACCCGTGGTAGCCGTGGATCCTCAGCAGCAGCAGATCTACTCGGGGCGTCTCGGAAAGTATCTACAGGACGTAAACCTCACCCCCGACTTTCCGACCGCTGCAAGTACCGCACAGACGATGTGGGAAAGAAAGACCGGACAGCGTGTGGATGGTGTCATCTCCATTGACCCAATGGTCCTGAGCTACATCCTCCAGTCCACGGGCCCAGTTTCCGTCAACGGACCCGAACTGGCGGGTGTGAAGGCATCAGGTCTGCCCACCGTGCTCACGGGTGAAAATGTCGTCCCGACGCTTCTTTCGGACGTATACGCAAAAATCAAACAACCCAAAATGCAAGATGCATATTTTGCAGGCGTAGCGAAAGAAGTCTTTTCAGCGCTTTCCAGCGGGAAAGGCGAGGCCCAGAGTCTCATCAATGGCTTGACTCGCGGGACGGAAGAAGGGCGGGTCCTGGTGTGGTCCGCCAACGAATCCGAGCAGTCCGTCATCTCCAAGTACACTCTGAGCGGCGCCATCTCCGGTCCCAGTGTGTCGCCGGCCCAGTTTGGCGTTTACTTCAACGATGGCACTGGCGCGAAAATGGACTACTACGTCAAACGCACGGTGAAGCTCATCAAGGAATGTCCGGCAGACGGCTACGAACAAACAACGGTTCGAGTTACCAGTACCAATACAGCGCCAGGCGACGCTGCCACCACACTCCCGGCGTATGTCACAGGTGCAGGTGCTTTTGGTATCCCACCGGGCACGGTCCAAACAAATGTCGTCGCCTACGGACCCGCACAGGCAAACGTGGAGTCAGCCGTGGTGGACGGCCAGAAGACTCCCTTCGCTCCTTACATCCATGCGAACAGACCAGTCGGCGTGGTTGCGCAGCAACTTGCCCCGGGCGAGAGCAAGACCGTGGAATTCACTTTCGGAAAAATCGTTCAGCACACGGAACCTAACGTGGTTGTCACACCCACCGTCCAGCATGTCAAGGACGTCATCCTCCCATCCGAAAATGCGTCCTGCGATCAGGGCCAGTGACGGTCGCGTTAACACTATGTAAACCGACTGGATTGAGGTTGGTTACAACCTATCCGGGATGGTACCTTCTACTTGGGATATCTATCCGTAGTTCTGCACATGGTCTCGTGTGGAGGGGACATTTCCCCAAAATCGGGTAATCAAAACTGAAACGTCTCCGGGGGGACACACATGAAGAAAACACTCGCCGCACTCGCACTTGCCGGCTCAATCGCACTCGTTGGCTCCGCGCCCGCCATGGCCGCAACCTACCCGGCACTTCCGCCGGCAGTTGGTGTCTCTGACGGAACTCCCGCACCGGGCCAGACCTTCGTCTTCACCGCCCAGGGCTTCCTGCCCGGCGAAACCATTACCATCACGATCACCGTGGCCACCACTGGCGCGGCAAACGCTGGCGGAACCGCCGTTTCCGCCAAGATCCCCGTGTTCCAGGCTCCGCAGACGCTTAGCGCGACCGCTGACGCCCAGGGCAAGATCTCCGTTCCGCTGGCAATCAGCGAAGCTGGCACGTACAGCATCACCGCCAAGGGCAACACCTCAGGCGTAACCGTCGGTCCCGTCACCGTCACCGTTGCAGCAGCACTGGCCAACACCGGCGGCACCGCTGCCGGCACCACCGGCGGCGCTCCGCTGGCCAACACGGGCGGCCTGGCCAACACCGGGGCCGACTCCGGCCTGATCTTGTGGACCCTGGTGGGCGCAGGCGCACTGGCCGCCGGCGCAACCTCGGTTGTGGTGGTTCGCCGCCGCGCCAAGGCTGAGGTAGCCGCCTAACCGCAGCAGCTCCTAGCACCAAAGAAGGTGGGTGCATCTCCGGAAACGGAGGTGCATCCACCTTTTGCTTTAGTTTCAAGGTTTCGACAGGCTCGGCCACCGGTTGGGTGTGGGTTTCCGCAACGTTGACTTCGACAAGCTAATGCAACACTTGTTTTGTGGTAACTATTAGGGCTATGGGGAGACATTGGCGCAGGGCACCACGCGAATACGACTTTTCCGTCCCACTCCCCCGCCCACAGGTGCTCGGCTACGCCCTCCTCGTTCTCCTCGCGGCCTGCGCCTTCGCCACCGCCGCTTTTGCCCTTCTACGGACGTCCTGAGGCCCATTTGAGAATCCTCAACAACCACCGGCTGTGGCAGCTCATCCTCGCGGCCATGGTGGTTCCGTTGGCGCTCGTCGCTTTCTGGCCGACACCCGTGGACCAGCCCGTCTCAGGGCAGCTGGCCATTGTGTTGAATTTCCTCCACCACCACGGCATTCCCCGCTGGTTTAACTACGACTTTGTGGAACGGTCCGCCAACGTTGCATTGTTCCTTCCCGTTGGCTTCGTTGGCGCCCTGGCATTTCCCAACAAAAAATGGTGGCAAATCGGAGCTTTCGGAATGCTCGTTTCCGGCTGCATCGAACTGGGTCAGTTCCTGTTTCTTCACAGCCGCTTTGCAAGCCCGTCAGATGTCATGACCAACACGTCAGGTGCTGTCATCGGCGCCCTAGTGGCACTCGTGGCCATGCAAGAAAGGAGGCCCGCCGCCTTCCGGCAACGGGCCTCCCAAAAACAATAGAACGCCAGGACTACCCGACGAAGCCCTTCATCCAGGTCTTCAGGTCCTCACCGAACTCCACGCGCTCGGACGCCAGCGTGATGACCGCCTTGAGGTAGCTCAGCTTGTCGCCCGTGTCATAACGGCGGCCCTTGAAGACCACGCCGTACACGCCCGAACCTTCACCCTCGCCGGCGGCGAGGGTCTGCAGGGCGTCGGTCAGCTGGATCTCGTTGCCACGGCCGGGAGCGGTATTCTCCAGGACGCCGAACACCGAGTGGTGCAGCACGTAGCGGCCGATCACGGCCAGGTTGGACGGTGCGTCCGCGACGGCCGGCTTCTCCACCAGGCTGTTGACGCGGACGTAGTCCTCGCCTTCAACAACCGAGATGTCAGCGCAGCCGTAGGCACTGATCTGGGAGGGATCAACCTCGATCAGGGCGATAACCGAACCGCCGGTCTTCTGCTGCACCGCCATCATGGTGCTCAGCAGGTCCTCTGCCTCGTCGATGAGGTCGTCACCCAAGAGCACCGCGAAGGGCTCGTCACCCACGTGCTGCTGGGCGCAGAGCACGGCGTGGCCCAGGCCCTTGGCCTCGCCCTGGCGGACGTAGTGGATGGGGCCCAGGTTGGAGGCGTACTCCACCAGTCCCAGCTTGTCCTTGTCGCCCTTGGCTTCCAGGGCAGCTTCCAGGCCGGGTTCCCGGTCGAAGTGGTCTTCCAGGGCGCGCTTGTTGCGGCCCGTGATCATCAGCAGGTCAGAGAGACCAGCGTTGATGGCTTCCTCCACCACATACTGGATGGCCGGGCGGTCTACCACCGGCAACATTTCCTTCGGCATTGCCTTGGTGGCGGGCAGGAAGCGTGTTCCCAATCCGGCAGCAGGAATGACGGCTTTGGTAATAGCTTTCCCCGTAGTCATAGCTGAACCTTAACAAATTTGATGGAGAGACCCGCAATCGGGACGGAAATCGTTGGATAAATTTAGCGGCCGCGGCCCGTGAATTTGGGCACACGCTTTTCCTGGAACGCCCGGAATCCCTCCGCGTAGTCCTCGGTCTTGCACAGCCGGGCCTGCTCCACGTTCTCCTCCTGCATGGCCTGCCACAGGCCCAGGCGCTGGTCGCGGATGTGCGCCACCAGCCTCTTGGAGGCAACAAAGGCCCCCGTGGCACCGGCAGCCACCCGCGACACAATTTCCCGGGTGGAATCCAGCAGAGAGTCAGCCGGCATGGCGCGGCTGAACATCCCCTGCGCCACGGCCTCGGCGCCGGAGATCAAGTCCGCGGTGTAGATCAGGTCCAGCGTCCGGTGCATGCCCAGCCGCTCCGTGAAATACCAGTGCCCGCCCGAATCCAGCGTGGCCCCCAGCTTGGCGAACGGCGAACCGAACTTCGCGTTCTCCGCCACGTACACCACGTCCGTGGCCAGCAGGAGCCCCAGCCCCACGCCCAGGCACGCCCCCTGCGCCGCAGCAAACGTGGGTGCGGGGAAGGCCGCCATCTTCTGCAGCAGCGGCTCCACCAGCCCGCCCAGGTACGCCGCGGCGTCGTCGCTCTCCGGGGTAACCCCGGAGATGTCCCGGCCCGCGCAGAACGCCCGGCCCTCACCCCTGAGCAGCAGCGCCCGCACCTCGCCGCGCGAGGCGGCAGCAGCGTCGTCGTACGCCTGGGTTAAATCCCGCAGCGCCTGCTCATCCAGGGAGTTCAGCTTGTGCGGGGCGTCCAGCACTACCTCGGCGATGCCGTTGCTGATGGAAAGGGAAATCATGAGGCTCCTCGGGTGGGGCGGATTCAGGCGGCGGAGAACGGATCAGACGTCGAAGTCGACCGTGACTTCCTTGCTGCTGGGGTGGCTCTGGCAGGTCAGGACGTAGCCCTTGTCCAGCTCATCCTGCTCCAGCGCGTAGTTCTCATCCATGGTCACGCTGCCGGTGACCACCTTGGCCCGGCAGGTGCCGCACACTCCCCCGGCGCACGCGAACGGCACGTCGGGGCGCACCCGCAGCGCCGCGTTCAGGATGGACTCGCGGGCGTGCGTGGGGCTGGCCACCTCGCCCTGCAGGCCGTCCAGCTTGAACGTGATCTTGTACGTCTCCTTGGACTCGTCCACCACCACGGGACGGCCGGCGTGGCCCTCCGGGCGGTCCGGCTTGCCGGAGGTGAACAGCTCGAACCGGACGTTCTCCGGCTTCACCCCGCGCTCGGCCAGGGTGTCCCGGCACAGCTGCACCAGCTCGAACGGCCCGCACAGGAACCACTCGTCAACATCGTCCGCGTGCAGGGCCGTGCCCAGCAGCTGCTGCAGCTTCTCGGCATCGATCCGGCCGGAGAGCAGCGGCGCAATCCGCTGCTCACGGCTCAGCACGTGGTGGATGGCCAGCCGCTGCGGGTACTTGTCCTTCAGGTCCGCCAGTTCCTCCAGGAACATCACGTCCATGGCGGCCTTGTTGGCGTAGATCAGGTCGAACCGGGTGTCCGGGTTGGCGGCCAGCAGCGTCCGGGCGATGGCGATCACCGGGGTGATGCCGGACCCGGCCGCGATGGCCACGAAGTTCCCGGCCTCCCCCGCGAGGTCCTCCGGGTGGTTCATGGAGTTCATGACGTTCTGCTCCACGGCCACACCGTCGCGGCCGTGCTTGGACACGAACGCGCCCATGGGGCTCATCACGTCCAGGGTGTCCCCCGCCTTCAGCTCGGCGTTGGCCCACGTGGAGAACAGCCCGCCCAGGTCCTTTTTGATGGCCACGCGGATCTCGCTGGTGCCGTCCGCGAAGCTGCGCGGCTCGGCGCAAATGGAGTAGCTGCGGCGGATTTCCTTCGGCTCGCCGGCCTCATCCGGCAGGGTGGTGCGCAGGGCCACGTACTGGCCGGGCAGGTAATCGAACTTGCCGGCGAGCCCGGCCGGCACATGGAAGCTGACCTCGATGGCATCGTCGGTGAGCCGGCGCACCTCCTTCACCGCAAGGGAATGGAAGGACGGACGACGGCGGCCGGTCACCTCAGCCTCTTCGGCGGCGGTCTGGCGGACAACAGGCATGGGGGCTTCCTTACAGGACTTTGAAGTAGTCGAACGGTTCCTTGCAGTCCTGGCACACATACAGCGCCTTGCAGGACGTGGAACCGAAGCGGGTGAGTTCCTTGGTGTTGAGGCTGTTGCACTGCGGGCACTTCACGGCCAGGCTCAGCCGGATGGGGCCGGAGTGGCCGCCGGCGCGGGAGTTCCCGCTGGGCGGGGCGATGCCGTATTCCTGCAGCTTCTGCTTGCCGGCCTCGGTCATCCAGTCCGTGGTCCACGCCGGGGCCAGGACCAGGTCCACGTGCACATCCTCATAGCCTTCCTTCTTGAAGGCCGTGAAGAGGTCGTCCCGGATGGCGTCCATGGCCGGGCAGCCCGAGTACGTGGGCGTGATGGTCACGGTGACTTTGTTGTCCGTGACCTGCACGTCCCGCAGGATGCCCAGGTCCGCGATGGTGAGCACCGGGATTTCCGGGTCCACCACGGTGGCGGCGATGTCCCAGGCGTCCTGCTGCGGGGTGCGGGTGCGGGATTCGAAGTCCGAGATGTACACGGCTGTCACCAGCTGGCGCCGGGGTGCTCGCGGGCCAGCACCTGCATCTCCGCGAGGATGTAGCCCAGGTGCTCCGAGTGCCTGCCGTAACGGCCGCCGCCGGGGGCTGCGGGCACGTCCGGAACCTCGAGTTCGGCTTCCTTGAGGACGTCCTCGATGAGGCGGTCAAAGTCGGCTTTAAGGCTGGAAGGCGCGACGGCGGCGCCCGCCTGGGCGAGCCTTTCGGTCAGTTCGTCGTCCTGGAACAGTTCGTTGACGTACGGCCACATGGTCCGCAGGCCGTGGATCATGCGCTGCCGCGATTCGTCCGTGCCGCCGGCCAGGCGCAGGACCCACTGGGCGCTGTGGTCGCGGTGGTAGTCCACTTCCTTGACGGCCTTGGCGGCGATGGCGGCCAGGGTGGCGTCAGTGGATTCGGTGAGGCGGCGGTAGAGCTCGTACTGGTAGTAGCTCACCACGAACTGGCGGGCGATGGTGGCCGCGAAGTCCCCGTTGGGCTGCTCGAACAGCTGCACGCTGCGGAACTCGTGCTCGCGGCGGAAGTAGGCCAGGTCATCCTCTGACTGCGGGTTGCCGTCCTCGTTGGGCATGCTGGCGCCGGCGTAGGTGAGGAAGCTGCGGGCGTGGCCCAGCTGGTCCAGGGCGATGTTGCCCAGAGCGATGTCTTCCTCCAGTTCGGGTGCCCGGGAGATCCAGTGGCCCAGGCGCTGCGCGAGGATCAGGGCGTCATCGCCCAGGCGGAGGGCGTACTCGGCCACGTCTTCGGTGGGCTTGGCCAGGCCGGTCCTGACCTCCAGCGCGATGTCCTCCGGGCGGAGGGCGTTGCCGGGGGTGATCCGGGTGGCGGAGGCGTTGGAGTCGCCGCCGGCCACACCGGTGGAGATGTCGCCGTGGCCTGTGGTGGGGGCGTTGGGGGTGCTCACAGGTGCTTCACTCCCTCGCTCTTGGTGTAGTACGTGGCGTGCCGGTAGTCCTTGCCCTGGGGCGACTCGAAGAAGGAGCCCTTGGAGTCGGGGTCGCTGGCGGCGATGGCGTCGGCCGGGACCACCCAGATGGACACGCCCTCGTTGCGGCGGGTGTAGAGGTCCCGCGCGTTCCGGAGGGCCATGGCGGCGTCCGGGGCGTGAAGGGAGCCGGCGTGGACGTGGCTCAGGCCGCGGCTGGAGCGGACGAAGACCTCCCAGAGGCCCCAGGTGGAGCGGTCGTGGTGGTCCGGTGCAGGCGAAACTTTGGGGGCTTCGCGGTTGATGTCAATGGCGGCGCTTGCGGGTGCGTCCGGGTTGCCGTGCGGGCTCATGCTGCGTATTCCTTCGTCTTCTTTGACTGTTTTGCTGCGTAGGCGGCTGCTGCCTCGCGGACCCAGGCGCCGTCGTCGTGCGCTGCCCGCCGGCGCTCAAGGCGCTGGGCGTTGCAGGGACCGCGGCCAGCCAGGACTTCGTGGAACTCGTCCCAGTCCAGCGGGCCGTGCTCCCACTTTTTGGTGTCCTCGTTGAAGCGGATCTGGTCATCCGGGAGGGTGAGGCCCAGGACCTTGACCTGCTCCACCATCATGCCCACGAACCGGCTGCGGAGCTCGTCATTGCTGAACCGCTTGATGTTCCAGGCCATGGACTGCTTGGAGTTGGGGGAATCGTCATCCGGCGGGCCGAACATCATCAGCG
The DNA here is from genome assembly GCF_013359725.1 of Pseudarthrobacter sp. C4D7. Classification (GTDB taxonomy): domain Bacteria; phylum Actinomycetota; class Actinomycetes; order Actinomycetales; family Micrococcaceae; genus Arthrobacter. Next base: position 25,213 of record NZ_JABFMW010000009.1, read on the forward strand.
CCGGGGCGTACCAGCGGTTGACGGCGTCCTGGGCCATCTGCTTCTGCTCGGGGGTGCCGTTGGAGAGTTCCAGGAGGATCTCGAAGCCCTGGCGCTGGTGGAAGGACTCTTCCTTGCAGACGCGCACCATGGCGCGGCCGTAGGGGCCGTACGAGGCGCGGCACAGCGGGACCTGGTTGCAGATGGCTGCGCCGTCCACCAGCCAGCCGATGGCGCCCATGTCCGCCCAGGTGCGGGCCGGGTAGTTGAAGATGCTGGAGTAGCGGGCCTTGCCGGCGATGAGGTCGTCCATCATCTTGTCCCGGGACTGGCCGAGCGTTTCCGCGGCCGAGTAGAGGTAGAGCCCGTGGCCGGCCTCGTCCTGGACCTTGGCCATGAGGATGGCCTTGCGCTTCAGGCTGGGGGCGCGGGAAATCCAGTTGGCCTCCGGCTGCATGCCGATGATTTCGGAGTGCGCGTGCTGGGAGACCTGGCGCAGGAGCGTCTTGCGGTAGGCCGCCGGCATCCAGTCGCGGGGCTCGATGCGCGAGTCCTCGGCGATGATCCGGTCGAAGTGGGCCTGGCCTGCCGCATCCTCTTCCGGGGTTAGCTCAGCCGGCACTGACTGCAAGTTCTGCGCTGCCATGGTTGCTCCTATGCAAAGACCTGTCGGGCGTCTCGGAATTATTTACCGACCGTTCGTTCAGGATATGCGGGAGCGGGCGGGGCCGTCAAGCGTGCACCCCGTCTTTCACTGCCGGCTGTCGACGCGGATCCTCATCCCCGCTGCAGAAGTTCCCCTGCGCGGCCCACATTCGGGGTGCGCGGGGGAATCTGCGCAGCGGAAACGGGTTTGCGCGTCGCCGGCACGCCGCGCGCGGAAGGCGCGGGCCGCCGTCGTACGCCCCTGCCCGCAAGCCGGCACCCGCACTTCTTAAGCCTTTCTTAAAACCCACAGGGGAGAGTTGAACTGCGGGCCGACCAATGCCCTGCACCACGCCCCGTCTCCCACGCCTCCCAAAGGAAGAAATGCACGGATCAGCCCACCATGACCGCCTGAACCAGCACACCGCACCCACGGCACCCCCGGCCGCCGGCACCCGGTTCAGGGCACTCCCCCAGCCCCGGCACTGGCTGCCGCTGGGCATTGTGCTGTGCGCCGCCGTCGTGGTGCTGGGCGTTGCTGTGCAACTGGTCCCCGGCGACGCCACCGCGGAACTGGGCGTTGACCAGAACCTCAGCCTGCACCACGTTGCCGCACTGACCGCCGTGGCCATGGGGATCAACCTGCTGTTCGGCCCGGTGGTGGGCCTGCTCCTGATCGCCGCCGCAGCCCTGGCCATCTGGTTCTTCCGGCGCGATCTGGTGGCTGCCGTGGCCTTCGGGCTCACCGCATGCTCGGGCTGGGTGGCGAGCGAGGCCTTCAAGCTCCTGTTCGCCCGGCAGCGGCCCAACCCGGCCCTGCTGTTCGATCCCCTGGCACCCGAGACCGGCTCCAACAGCTTCCCCAGCGGGCACGTCAGCTTTGCGGTGGCGCTGGCCTTCGCCCTCTACTTCCTGGCCCGCAGGACCCGGTGGGCCACGCCGGTTGCCGTGGGCGGGGCCGCCGTGGCGCTGATCGTCGCCTGGTCCAGGCTGTACGTGGGGGTCCACTACCCCACCGACGTCGCGGCCTCCTTCTTCGCCGCCAGCGCCGCCGCCATCCTGCTCGCCGGGCTCTGGAACCGTTTTGCCCCCGCCCTGGTGGAACGCGTTCCCGCCAGGATCCTCCACCCCTCCCGCCGGGCGTAAGGAGCAGCCATGCACAGCCTTCTGACCTCCCTGGCAGCCTCCGGCCCGCCGTCGCTCCTTGACCCCGCCGGCCTGCTGGAGGGCTTCGGCCCGGCCGCGCTGGGCGTGATCGCCGCGATGGTGTTCATCGAATCCGGCGTCCTGTTCCCCTTCCTGCCCGGCGACTCCCTCCTCTTTACCGCCGGCCTGCTGCACCAGCAGCTGAACCTGGCCCTGCCCCTGCTGATCGGCGTGATCACCGCGGCCGCGATCGGCGGTGACCAGGTGGGGTACCTGCTGGGCCGCAAATTCGGCCGCCGCTGGTTCAAGGACGATGCCCGCATCCTCAAAACCTCCCACCTGACCGTCACGGAAGAGTTCTTCCGCCGGCACGGCGGCGCCGCCGTCATCCTCGCCCGCTTCGTGCCAATGGTGCGGACGTTCGCGCCGGTCACCGCCGGCATTGCCCGCTACGAATACAAGGCGTTCACGCTCTGGAACATGGTGGGCGCCCTGGCCTGGGCAACCTCCGTGACGCTGCTGGGCACCTGGCTGGGACACTACGAGATCATCGCCAAGAACATCGACGTCATTGCCGTGGTGATGGTCCTGGTCTCCGTGGTGCCGTGGATCGTGGAATATCTGAAGCGCCGCCGAAAGGCAAAGCTGGCGGCTGCGGACCCTGTTGACCGCGGCGTTGAGGCGGCTGCGGAAGAATAGGCGCCATGACGACAGGTGAGGCGCCGGCCCTGCTGCTGGTGGAGGACGATCCCGTCCTGGGTCCGCTGATTGCCGAGCTGCTGGAGCCCGACTTCACGGTCCGGCTCGCGGCGAACGGGCAGGAAGGCCTGCACCTCGGGCTGACGCAGTCGTGGGACGCGATGGTGATCGACCGCGGCCTGCCCGTCATGGACGGCATCAGCCTCATCACCGCCCTGCGGGCCAAGGGCATCGGCACGCCCATCCTGATCCTCACCGCACTGGGCGACACCGCGGAGAAAGTCCGCGGCCTGGACGCCGGCGCCAACGACTACCTGACAAAACCGTTCGACGGCGGCGAACTGGCCGCGCGCCTGCGCGCACTGACGCGCAGCTACGGTCCGCCCACGGGGCAGGGGCTGGCCGCCGGGCAGGTGAGCATCGGCACCTGGGACTTCCACCCGGCGTCGCGCGTTGTCCGCTCCCTGTACGGCGACACCGTAACGCTGACCGCCAAGGAAGCCGAAGTCCTGGCCGCGCTGGCCGCCGAACCGAACCGGGTGTTCACCAGGGACGAGCTGCTCGCCGCGCACTTCCAGGAGACGGACCAGCCCGGCGTGATCGACACCTACGTCCACCACCTGCGCCGCAAGATCGACAGGACCGTGATCCGCACCGTCCACGGCGTTGGCTACCAGATCGGCGACCCCTCATGACTGCTTCCGTTCCTTCCGGGCCGGGCACCCCGCCTCCTCCTGCCGCCGGCGACCCGGACCGGGACATCCTGCGCCGCGCGTCGCTGAAGGTGGCGTTGCGGATCAGCGCCGGGGTAGCCGCCCTGGTGCTCATCCTCCTGGCCGCCGCCACCGCCTTCCTGATGTACAAGCTGGCCCACCCGGTTCTGCCCGCTTCTGAACCCGGGAAACCGTACACCTACATCGATTCCAGGGACCTGATCGAGGGAATGATCCTGGCCGGGCTTGGCGGCGTGGTGCTGGCCGGCGTGGTGGGCTGGCTCAGCGCGCGCAGCGCCATCCGGCCCCTGGGGGAAGCGCTGGCCCGGCAACGGCGGTTCGTGCAGGACGCCAGCCACGAGCTGCGGACCCCGCTGGCCATCCTCGACACGCGCATCCAGCTGGCCCAGCGCAAAGCCGAGCCCGGATCCGAGCCTTCGCTCGCTTTGGCGAAAATCCGGGATGACGCGTCCACGCTGACCGGGATCGTCAACGAGCTGCTCCTGGCGGCGACTGCCGCCGAGCCCGTGGCGGATCTGTCCCCGGTGGACGTTTCCCTTATTGCCGGGTCCGTTGCGGACAGCCTCCAGGACCTCGCCCGGCAGCAGGACGTCCGGCTGGTGTTCGACGGCGGCGGGCCGGCTTTGGTGCGGATCGATCCCAGTTCGTTCCGGCGCGCCGTCCTGGCCCTGGCGGACAACGCGCTGGGGCATACACCGGCGGGCGGACGCATCCACGCTTCTGTCGCCGTTGACGGTCCGCGCGCGCTGGTCCGGGTTTCCGACACCGGCTCGGGGATCAGCGGGGTAGACCCGGACCGGATCTTCGACCGCTTTGTCCGCGCTGGCCGGACCGGCGACGCGCAAGGCCGGCGGAGCTTCGGGATCGGCCTGGCCCTGGTCCGCGACATTGCATCCGCGGCCGGCGGCACCGTGAAGGTGGTCCGCACCGGGCCGGACGGAACCACCATGCAGCTGACGCTTCCCCTGGCCCGCTGACCCCGTCCCCCCAACGCCCGCTCACGTCCTGCACCCCTTTCCCCCACGCCCGCTCACATCCTGCACCCTTCCGCCCAACGCCCGCTCACATCCTGCACCCTTCCGCCCACGGCGAGGGCCGGCGTCGTGCGCTGCTGTGGGTTTTCGACGCGGACATTCCCTGCCGACACCCGTGTCCGCTGCCGACGCGCGAATCCGCTGGCGACGCGCGTGCCCGTTGTCGCACCCCAAAAACGGGCCGCGCCGGGGAATATGCGCAGCGGCGATGAGGATGCGCGTCGTCAGCGTGGCCAGCCGCCACCGCGGAAACCGACGGAAAGCGGCCGCACAGCCCCGAATCACGCAGAAATCTGTCTACCGCCGCACCATGCCGCGGGGCTAGCCTGAGTCATGGGCACTGATGGGCCCGGCCCCGGACTGCAGCTGCAGGCGGGGCTGCAACCCGAGCTGCGCGCGCTGCCCGGCCTGCTGAAGGCCCTGGGCATGCTGGCCATGACTCACGCGGAAGTAGTCACAGCCACCGAACGCGCGCTGGCCAGCAACCCGGTCCTGGAGCGCGCCGAGGGCCACCCCTGCCCCGGGTGCGGCCGGCACGTGGCGTCCGGAACCTGCTTCCGCTGCCGGGGCGGGCAAGGCGTCTCGCGGTTCCAGGACGGCCCCGAACCGGCCGTCAACCCGTTCGCATCGCTGGACGAAGACGCGCGGGTGGAAGTCCGGCCGGACTCCCGCCACGCACTGGAACTCGTGCTGGCACACCTGACCTCCCGCGGCCTCCTGGACTGCGGCCCGGAACAGCTCGCGCTTCTGCACGGCCTGCACCCCGGCCAGGTGCACGAAGCGCTCCGGGCCCTCCGCGCCGTGGGTCCGCCCGGGATTGCCGCCACCAGCGTGGTGGAACTGCTCGCGCTCCAGGCGGAAGCGCTCGCGGCCGCCGGGGAGGTCCCGGACTGGCTGCCCCACCTGGTCCGCGGGCACCTGGCGGACCTGGCCGCCGGAAGCACCGACGCCGCGGCCAGTGTCCTGGGGCTGTCCGGGGAGCAGGTCCTTGCCGGGCTGGCCATAGTGCGGGAGCGGCTGCGGCCGTTCGTGGCCATGGACACCAGCGCCGAAACGTCCGCCATCCAAACCGCTGACGTGTTCCTGTACCGGCGGCCGGACGGGTCCCTGGAGGTGGAGGTTCCCGCGAGCGCCTGGTTCGGCCTGCAGGTGGTGGACCTCTCCGCCGGCCTCACGGACGCATCCGGAGCGAAGCAGTGGCTCACGGAGCATGAGCTCGAGGCCCGGCGGCTCCTCTACCAGATCGACCGGCGGGCCAGCGCCCTCCTCCGCATCACCGAATGCGCCGTGACGCACCAGAAGGACTTCCTGGACCACGGCGACGCCGGGCACCACCGCCCCCTGACGCGCACCGCCGTCGCGCAGGAAACCGGGCTGCACCCCTCCACCGTGAGCCGGGCTGTAAGCGGGAAGCGGCTGCGCCTGCCCTCCGGGACCGTCACCGACCTGGCCTGCCTCTTCGGCAAGGGCCAGGCTGCGCGGGCCGCACTCCAGGAGTACATGACGACGGCGGCGGGCGGGGCAGCCTCCGACGAACAGCTCCGCGGCGCGCTGGCCCGCAGCGGCTTTGCGATCGCCCGGCGGACCGTGAACAAATACCGGCGCTCGCTCCAGCAGGACGCGTAGGCAGGCTGCGGACAGGGCTCTCTGAAGCGGCACACCCGGCGGCGCACGCCCGCAGCGAACCCGTCTTCGCGCCGGCGAACTCCGGTTCGCGCCCGCGCCGCCGCCCCGCCCGCGCACGCCGATCGTTCCGCCGCGCAGCGCCCCACAGCGTCCCTGCACCAGCCCCACCGGAGTTGGCACGAATTGTGCAGTAGGAGAGTATGCGGTGTTCCGCGGTGGTGCCTCCCCGGGCACCTGCAAACTCCGGAAAGGAAATACTCATGCATGACATCGATAGGGCACTGTTCGAAGGCCAGGACGAGGGCACCTGGGGTGAGGTGATGGACGAGGGGCCCGGCTACTCCTACGAGGACGAACTGTCGTCCTTCCAGGGCGAGGACGCCAACGAGGCCGGGGGGCTCTGGGGCGAGGCCGACAACCAGGAAACTGACGAGCTTGCCCTGGCCGCCGAACTGCTCGAAGTCACCGACGAGGACGAACTTGACCAGTTCCTGGGCGACCTGGCCCGGAAGGCCGTCTCCGCCGCCAAGGACTTCGCCGGCAGCGCCGCGGGACAGGCCGTGGGCAAGGTCCTCAAATCCGCGGCCCGGAAGGCCCTCCCGCAGCTGGGGCAGGCCGGGGGCAACTTCTTCGTTCCAGGAGCGGGCGGGCAAGCCGGACGCCAAGTGGGCAAGTGGCTCGGCACCAAGTTCGAGTCCGGGCTCCAGCTGGAAGGCCTCTCTCCCGAGGACCGCGACCTGGAAACCGCCCGCGCCTTTGTTCGGTTCGCCACCTCCACCGCCCAGCGCGCCGCCGCCACCCCCCGGAACGTCCCCCCGCTGCAGGCAGCCCAGCAGGCCGCCACCGTAGCCGCCCGGCAACACCTTCCCGGCCTCCTCGGCCAGAACTCCCGGCCCGGACAACCCGGCCGTCCCGCCAGCGGCCGCTGGGTCCGCCGCGGCCGCAACATCGTGATCCTCAACGCCCGCTGACCGGGCGCCAACCAAACCAGCACCACCTAAACCAGCACCACCCAAACCGGCGCCACCTCAACCAACGCACACCACCCATCCCGGCACCACCAACCCGAAGGACATTGCCATGAGCACCAACTACTACGAGACCGAGTCCGCACCCTGGGCGCAGGAGGACGAGGACGAAGGAAACTTCAGCGGTTACGAGGGCGGACAGGACCACGAGGAGAACCTCGAGACCGAACTGGCCATGGAACTGCTCAGCATCAACTCCGAAGAGGAACTGGACCAGTTCCTGGGCAGCCTGGCCCGCAGCGTGGTGAAGAACGCCGGCCGGTTCATCAAGTCCCCCATTGGCAAGGCCCTTGGCGGTGCCCTCAAATCCGTCGCCAAGAGGGCGCTGCCCATTGTGGGCGGTGCCATCGGCTCCTTCGTGGCTCCAGGCGTCGGGACCGCCATTGGAAGCAAGCTGGGCTCCTTGGCCGGCGGCCTGCTGGAGGTTGAGGAAGCCGAAGCCATGGACGAATCAGAGGCGGAGGAAGAAGCCGCCCGCCGGTACGTCCGGTTCGCCCGGGCCGCCTACCGCAACGCCGCGCGCACCCCCGTCTCCGTCCCTCCCAACGCCGCCGCCCGCGCCGCGGCAACCGCCGCCGCCCGCCGGTACGCCCCCTCCCTGCTCCGCGCCCGCCAGGCCGCCCGGCGCCAGACCCGCGGCTACCGCGGCGGCGGCACCCGGGTCTACAACACCCAGTACTCCGGCGCCGTCTGGGGCGCCCCGGACGAAGGCTGGGACAACCAGCCGGACGGCAACGGCAACTCCGGAACGGGCGCCGACGAGGGCCGCTGGATCCGCCGCGACGGCCGCGTCATCCTGCTGGGGCTCTGACCTGGCAGCGGCTGACGGCAGGCGATCGGAATGGAAACGAACACCATCAGCACCGCGCTCATCGAGAGCGAGGCGGACGGCCTGGTGTCCCGGCTGGACCAGATCAAACCCTTCGTCATGCAGGAGACCATGGTCCTGGCCGCCGCACTGCCCCGGGACGCCCAGCTGCTGATTGAACGCTTCCTCCACGCCGGCCGCCACGAGCTCCGGCTCCAGGTTGCCGAGTTCCTGGACTGGCTGCACGGGGACGGCAGGACCGCCAGCCCCGCCGAACAGCAGCGCCGGTTTGTCCTCATCCGGCTCCAGTTCAACGTGGTGCTGGCCCAGTTCGACCTCTTCACCGAGGTGGTCACCCAGCGCAGCGAGCACTCCACCGGCGTCTGGCTCTCCGGGCTGGACATCCTGGCCCAGGATGCGCTGCGGCTGCAGGGAAACCACGACGACGGCGACGCCCGGCTGGTGGTCTACCTCGCCCGGGGCGCGGGTGCTGCCATCCGGCGGGCCAAGACCCGCCTGCCCGGCGGCAAACCGAACCCGGTGGGAATCATCCGGCTGCCGCGGGAGCGGATGGTGGGCAGCGGGATCGCCTCCTCCCTGGCCCACGAGGTGGGCCACCAGGGCGCGGCCCAGCTGGATCTGGTGGCGTCCCTCCGCGCCGAACTGGACCGCCGCGCACGGCAGGACCCGGACGGCAGCTGGGATGTATGGTCCCTGTGGATCAGCGAAATCGTGGCGGACATGTGGTCCGTGGCCACCGTGGGCATCACCTCCACCGTGGGCCTGCTGGCGGTGGTCAGCCTGCCCCGCTACTTCGTGTTCCGGCCCGGCGGCACCGACCCCCACCCCATGCCCTACCTCCGGGTTCTGATCTCCGCGGCCCTGGGCGACGCCCTCTACCCGCACCCCCAGTGGCGGGGCCTGGCCTCCGTGTGGCGGGCCATGTACCCGCCCGCCGGGCTGCCCGCGGAGCACCTCGCCTGGATCAGCAGGTGCGAGGCCCACATCGGCGACCTGGTCTCCCTCCTCATGAACCATCCGGTCCCGGCGGCTGGGGGCCGGAAACTGGGGACCCTCTGGCCCACCCGGGAGCGGCGGCCCGAACGCCTGATGCGCCTGTACCAGGCCTGGGGCGGGGATTTCGGGGTCATGGCCCGGCAGCGGCCGGCACTGGTGTTCGCCGTCCTGGGCCAGGCCAAAGCTGCCGGCCGGCTCACCGCCGAGGACGAAAGCGCCCAGCTGTCCTCGCTGCTCACCGCCTGGGCCGTCCGCAGCAGCCTGGACGACATGGGCGCCCCCGCACCCCCGGCCGGCATTGACCCACCACAACGCACCACACCAGCACTAACAACAAGGAGATAGCCATGGATTTCATGCGCACCCCGGGAACGCCAGTGTTCGCCGGCCAGGAAGTTGCCTTCGAGTTCAAACTCGAAACGAGTTGGGGCGAGCCAGTCGGAGATTACGAATTCAGGATTATCGACAAAAATGGCGGTCCTGTTCCTATCGAAGGTAAGAAGCGCTCCGTCACAAAGTACATGGCTCCAGGAAAGAACTATGAGCCCAGGGTCTTATTTGAAGAGGCCGGCGAGTACAGGGTTCAGTCCCGTCGAATCATGAAGAACAATAAGATCAACAATAGGAACAACTGGTATCCCCTCGACACGATAAGCGTGAAGGAACCGGAACCTGTTCCTGTGGTCAAGGTGGCCCTCGAGGCAAATGCAATACCGAGCAGCATCCATAGCGTCCTGTGGCAGTTCATCGAGGATGTTTCCAAAAACCTTACCTTCAAGAGTTTCGCTGCGTTCGTCACCAAAAATCCTGGAGGCTTCAACGCCAGGCCGCCATACGGTGCCCGCACCTACCAAAGCCTGCACATGCTGTCCAGTACGTTCGTTACTCAAACCGCTATAGGTCAAAGCTATAGTTCCGCGAGGTCATGGAGTCCAGGTACCGATACTGCCGCAGCAGTTGCAAGGTCCTACGTCAGCGACCAGGACGATGACCTGGCCCGGCCGTTCCCGGAGGGCATCCCGAACGGCCAGTACCCGCTGGACCAGGTGCCGTTCGTGGAGTTGATCTACGTGTACTGGCTGGAGGAGGGCATGCTGTTCCAGTCCCTGAACCGGATCCTGGCCCGTTTCCAGAACCGGCGGTCCCAGCCGGAAGGCGATGCGCTCTCGCGGCTGGCCGTCAGTCCGCTGCTGCCGCTGCGCGGGCTCCTGTGGGGCCTGGCCGAGGCCGAGAAGGACCGGCTCTCGCTGCGCCGCCGGGCCGCGGAGTACGAATACCAGTACGGCCTGCAGCTGATTGGCCGCGCCATCCCGCCGGCGGAAATGCTGGTGGAGCGGCGCACCCAGTTCCTGGACGCGTTCCACAGCCTGCTCAACGCCTGCCACCGCTACTACAAGGAGTTCAGCGACAAGACCGTGGACGCGGACGCGTTCCCGCTGCTGAGCAACCTGCAGGAACTGCACCTGGTCCTCGCCGCCGGCGCGAACAACCAGTTCGCCGACGTGTCCCTGTCCGCCCGGATTGAAACCCTGGACGTGCAGTGGATGCTGGCCCAGCCCGAGATGCGCGAGTTCCTGGGCGGCCGCACCATGGTCCCCTACCAGGAAGAGTGGATGGGGCGCGTGGACACCATGAAGCTGATGCAGGAATGGTCCGACGCCAGCATCACCCACTTCTACGACCTTGCCGTCCACGGCGAGCAGCTGCTGCTGTCCGTGCGGCACGGGCGGTGGAACGAGTCCGGCATGACCAGCGACGACGCCAAGAACTGGGCCCTCAAGTGGAAGCCGTCCGTGCAGCGCTACATCCACGCCTACCGGGCCGTCACCGGGGTGGACCTCAGCGAGCGCGTGGACACCACCATGCCCTCCGCCCTGCTCCAGCGCCGGCTGGCCCGGAAGCTGGTCCGGTACTAGGACATGGCCTGGTCAGGAAAGGGTTAGGTACAGGAGATGGCCGGGTCACGGGGCGGAACGGACTTCACCTCCGCGCTGTTCCTGGGCCAGCACCACCCCAGCGCCGCGCTGGCCCCGTGGACGGAGTTCACCACCGGGGTGCCCGCCGTGTTGCGGGAGCTGCCAGCCGCCGCTGAGCTGGCCTCCCTGGTTGCCGCGCAGCAAGGGGCCGACGGCGGCCTGGTGGCCAGGTCTGCGCTGCACGGGATGATGGATGTGCTGCAGTCACTCCCCCGTCCCGGGGATGTGCTCCTGGTGGACGAGGCCGCCTACCCGCTCACCCAGTGGGCGTGCCGGGCCTCGCTTCCCCGGGGCGTGCGGGTGGCGACGTACCCGCATTTCCGGCCGCCCGGCGTCGTACCTCCCGTCAAGACCTTTCTGGTGACGGACGGCTGGTGCCAGGGGTGCGGGCGGCCGGCACCGCTCGCGGCGCTGCAGGCCATCGCCGCGCGGACCGGCGGGCAGGTGATCGTTGACGACTCCCTGGCGTTCGGCGTCCTGGGCCGGGCAACGGGTCCGCAGGGGTTCGGGGACGGGACCGGCACGGCCCGGTGGCTGGGCGTGTCCCATGACCGGCTGCTGTGGCTTGGTTCGCTGGCCAAGGCCTACGGCACGCCGGTCACGGTGATCACCGGCGATGCCGCCACGGTGGGGCTGGTGGCCCGGAACGGCGGGAACCGGATGCACAGCAGCCCGCCGTCGGCAGCTGACCTTGCCGCCGGGCTCGGCGCCCTCCGCAGCAGCAGCCTGCCCCGGCTGCGGCGGCGGCTGTGGCGGCTGACCCTGTGGCTGCGGCGGACGTTCGCCGGCCTGGGCCTGCCGCCGCTGGGACTTCCGTTCCCGATCGTGGGAACCCGGGTGGACTCGCTGCCGCTGGCACGCCGGTGGCGGAGCGCGCTCGCGGCCCGGGGTGTGCAGGTGCTGGTGCAGCTGCCCCGCTGCCGGCCCGGGGCGGTGTTGTCCGCCGTGGTGCGGGCCGACCACACCCAGGCCGACCTGGACGCGCTGGTGCGCGGACTTGCCGCGGTGACGTGGGACAGGCGGGCGGCCTGATGATCGTGGACTCGCACGTGCACGTGGGCACCGCCGGCGTTCCGCTGGGCCCGGCCGGCCCCGCCGCATCCTTTGCGCTGTGGCGGAAGCGGGCTGCCGCCGTCGGAATTTCCCGGGGGGTGCTGATGGCCGCGCCGGTGGGCAGCTACGCGGCAGCCAACCGGACCGTGGCGCACCTGGCCGCGAGGGAGCCGGGCCGGTGGCTCTGGTACGTGTTCGTCAATCCCGTGGCCGACCGGGGACGGGTGGATGCCGTGGTGGCGGCCGCCCACGCGCGCGGCGCCTGCGGCATCAAGGTGCACTGGTCCGACGGGCCCGCCACGGACGAGGTGGCGCTCGCCGCCGAACGCCACCGGATGCCGGTGCTTTTCGACCCCGGTGGGGACGTGCAGCAGGTGTGCTACTTGGCCGGGCGGCACCCGGATGTGGCGTGGATCGTGCCGCACCTGTCCGCCTTCAACGACGACTGGCGGGCCCAGAAGCGGCTCACCGACGTGCTGGTCCGGGTGCCCAACGTCTTCACGGACACCTCCGGGGTGCGGTACTTCGACCTGCTGGAGGAGGCCGTGGCCCGGGCCGGATCGCGGAAGGTGCTATTCGGCAGCGACGGGCCGTACCTGCACCCCGCCCCGGAGCTCGCCAAAATCTTCGCGCTGGGCATGCCGCCGGCTGACCGGGCCCTCATCCTGGGCGGCAACGTCCTCAGACTGACGGCCGCCGCCCGGAGCGGGCGCTGCCACACCAATTGCGGGACCTGACAGGAGGAACAAGCCATGATTGCGAACATGCCTGCACCGGCCGGGCTCCCGGCGCCGATCAGGGCGCCGGGTATGGCCGAGATCAAACCGGACAACGGCCCGGCCATCAGGGACGGGCTCAACCAGCTGCGCGCCTACCTGCGCCAGAGCGACGCCTCGCGGCGGGCGGGGCCGGGCAGCCGGGCGGCCCGGCCCGCGTGGATGTCCGGCACCGAGCCGCAGCGGGACTCCGTCTGGCTGGTCACCTACCGGCCGTGGCCGCCGGGGCCGGCGCCCAGCCAGGTGCGCATCTTTGCCCACGACATCGCCAGGGACAAGCTGGTGGCCAGGAGCACCAGGGATGACCGGCTTCCGGCCACGAAGGACCTGGTGAAGTCCCGCCGCGAACTGCCTCCCGTCCCGCTGGCAAAGACCATCCCGTTTCCGTCACCGGAGCGGCAGCCGGACATGTTCGGGCTGGCCGTCGAGGACCTGGTCCGCCAGCAGTTCGGCAGGATCTACAAGCGCGCCAACTACCGCGGCCGGCGTCCGGGGCGGAAGGGGCCGGACGTGCTCTGGCGGGAACTCGGGGACCTGTTCCACGAACTCGCCCTGGAGACCGGGGACGGGTACTGGCACGAGGTGGCGGACGAGCTGGGGCACGGGGTTTAGCCGGCTGTGGCGGGCTGTGGCGGGCGTTAGCTGCCTTGCCTGCGTTAGCCGCCCTGGCCGCCGGTGTCTGTCCGGCGGGCCTGCCGCTGCTGGACGGCACGGTCCGTGAGCCCCAGCATGGTGGCAGCCGAATGGACGTTCCCGCCGCTGCGCTCCACCGCCACCGCCACGGCTGCCTCGGCGGCCCGTTCCTTGATCTCCCGCAGCCCCAGGCCGGCATCAACTGCCCAGGCCACCGCTGTGGCGAGGGGGTCCGCGGCGCCTGCCGGGCCGCCGTCGTACGTGTTCCTGTCCTGGTCAGCCGCCGGGCCGCCGTCGAACGGGTGCCCCGTCGGGTGCCCTGCGCGGGGCCTGTCTTCGCGGGGCAGGTCGCCGGGGGTGATGGCCCCGGGCCCGACGTGCCGCGCCGCGATGCGGAAGGCCAGCTGCCGGAGGTCGCGCAGGTTGCCGGGGTAGCTGCGGCGGAGCAGGACGTCCTGGACGGCGGGATCCACGTCCGGGTCAGTCCGGGCGCCGGTGGCTTCGCGGCAAAACCGGGCGAAGAGGCCCAGGATGTCCTCCAGCCGGTCCCGCAGCGGCGGCATGGTGACCACGGAAGCTGCGATGCGGTGGTAGAGGTCGGTGCGGAAGCCGCCGGCGGACACTTCGCGGGCGAGGTCGCGGTTGGTGGCACAGATCAGCCGGAACTTGCTGTGCAGCCACCGGTCGCCACCCACCCGCTTGTACGTGCCTTCCTGGACGACGCGGAGCAGTTCGGGCTGGAGTTCCAGGGGCAGTTCGCCCACCTCGTCCAGGAACAGGGAGCCCTGGTCGGCGGCGGAGCAGGCGCCGGTCCGCACGCTCACCGCGCCGGTGAAGGCGCCGCGTTCATGCCCGAAGAGCTCGCTGCCCATCAGCGTGGAAACGATGGTGGTGCAGTCCACCACCACCAGGTTGCCGCGCTGGCTGCTGACCGCGTGCGCCACCCGGGCCGCCAGTTCCTTGCCGGTGCCGGTCTCCCCCTGGATCAGGATGGGGGCGTTCCCGAACTTCGCGGCCACTACCAGGTCCCGGAGCGCGGTCCGCAGGGCCGGGCTCTGCCCCGCCAGCGTGTCCCGGACCGGGGCGGAGTCGATCACCGATTCCACGTCCTCGATCCGCTGCAGCCAGGCTGCCACCTGCTCCACCCGGCCGTGCCAGGCCAGGCATTCCGCGGCCCCCGCCTCCAGAACGGGCCAGGGTTTCAGCCGGCCGTCCGGCGGGCCGAACACCAGCACCCGGCACCGGCCGTACTCCGCCATCCCCAGGGCCGAATCCAGGTCCTGGCTGTGGGTGCCGGCGAGGATGATGCCTGCAGTGTCGGCTGTGCCGGGGGCGTCCGCCGGCTGCAGCTGGATCTTCGCGGCGCGGAGGGCTGCGATGGCCTCACTGGCCCAGGCCTGCCGGCCACTGAGGTCCATTACCCACGGCATCGAGTCCCTCGCAGTTCCGCTGCCGGCACACCGCCTGCGCAACGTAGCTGACCATGCCAGGCGTTACTGCCCCGTTACTGGCGGCGTGCCGGCGTCTTTGCGTTGGCGGATCTTGCGCCAATCTTTCAGGAAAAACCGCGGGTTGGTGATGGTTTTTCGCGCAGGATGAGGGTCAACGGAAGGAGTCAGAGAACACCATGACCGACCACAGCGCCCCTGGCCGGCCCGGGGTCCCGGTCCCCGGCAGCGGCGGCACCCTGGTGATCCGCACCTGGCGGGAGCCCGACGGCGAACACGGGTTCCGCGCCCGCGTCACCTACAGCGAGGGCGCCGGGGAGCACGGCAGCATGTCCGCGGCGGACCGGGAGGAAGTCCTCCGCGCGGTCCGGCAATGGCTGTCCGCCCAGGACGGATAACGGCCCCGCCAGCCCCTTGATGAGGTTGTCCAGGGCTTCGGAGGGCAGGACGCCCGTGTCCCGACGCAGTGCCGTGGCGTAGTTCTCATAGGCGTGCAGCGCGGAGACGGGGTTCCCCAGGGCCAGCTCCGCGGTGACCAGGGCCCGCACGGCGCTCTCGTACAGGGGCTCGATTTCCAGCGCGGCGGTTGCCGCTTCCACAGCGCACTCGCAGTCCCCCGTTGCCAGCAGTGAACGCGACAGCAGCGTCAGCGCGTGCAGCCGGTCCTGGTGCAACCGGCTCTGCTCGAACACCACCCAGTCCTCGTACCAGCCGGGCAGCAGGTCCGCGTCCCTGAGGGCCAGCAGCGCGGTCTTGGGGGCGCTGCCGGTTCCCGATTCCTGGCGCCCCGACGCGGTTTCCATTCCCCCCGCTGTTTCCTGGAGCAGGGCCCTGACCCGGTTCAGGTCCACCTCCACGACGGGATCCAACGCCAGCACCGATCCGTCTTTCGCCAGCAGGCCGGGGACCTGCCGCGAGACCAGATGGACACTCACCCTGAGGCTTTCCAGTGCCCTGGGCTCCGGGCATTCCGGCCAGAGGAGCCCGGCCACGTAGTTCCGGACCCGGGGGCCGCGGATGGCGAGCGCGGCGATCAGGCGCTGCTGGCGAAGGGCAACATGGACAATTTCTCCGTCGCGGCGCAGCTGCCAAAACCGGAGCAGGTCCAATTCCAAATGTCCACAGCCAGCACCGCCCACGGGACACCTCAGCCGGGTTGAAGTACCTGAACTACGTAAATTTGAGGATCCTCAGCTTGAAAATGAATGTCAATGTGCCAAAGCCCCTAATCGGGTTGGGAGGGCGCGCTCTCGAAAGCTCCCGCCAGCGCGGCGTCCTCCCTGCATGCGGCCAGCACTCCTCGCGACGCGCATGATCCTTTACCTGCCCGGCGCATCCTCATCGACGCGCACCATCCCTACCGACACGGGCGCTCCCCTCCGCGGCTCACATATCGGGTGCGGCAACGGCGACGCCGGTCGGCAGGGAACATGCGCGTCGCCAGCGCGTGCGGGCATTGCCGCGGCACGCTTTCCACATAGCCGGCGTCGGCGCTTCCCGGAAGGCGCGCTGCCCGGCACCGTAGGTGCATGACCGATCTGCCGCCGTTCTTCCTCTCCCGGGACCGAATCCTCCACGGACTCAGCGCGAACGATCTCGCCAAACGCACCAAGTCCGGGGCATTGGAACGGGTCCGGCACGGGGTGTACGACGATGGGCCCGCGTGGCGTGCGCTGAAGACCTGGGAACAGTACCGGGTGCGCGTCCAGGCAGCTGCGGAGACCTTCGAAAAGCCCACCATCTTCGCCCGCCATTCCGCAGCCAGCGTGTGGAGTATCCCGTTCATCGCGGGTCCCGTCTGCGCCCTCACTTTGAAGAACGACGGCGGGAGGTCACGTGCCGGAGTCATCCGCCACTTTGGTGCCCGGGAGGGCTTGGGGGTGGTCAGGCGGGAGGGCCTCCTGGTCACCGACCGCGTCCGCACGATCCTGGACCTGGCGGCATTCAGTCCCTTCGCCGAAGCCATAGTGCCGCTGGATTACGTGCTGCGGCCGGATCCGGTCCACGGACTGCCTGCCCTGACGAAAGAACAGTTGGAGGCGGGCATCGGCACTATCTATACCGCTGCGGCGGGGCGACGAATCAGGGCTGCCGTTGCCTTTGCCGATCCCAGGTCTGCCTCCGCCGGGGAGTCCTGGAGCCGGGCGCGAATCCACGTGGCCGGGTTCGAGCCGCCGGTCCTCCAGCAGCAATTCTCCGATGCGGCGGGGCTGGTAGGTTTCTCGGACTTCTACTGGAAGCAGGCCAGGGTGGTTGGCGAGTTCGACGGCGAGGAGAAGTACGTCGGAGACGCCTACCTCAAAGGCCTGACCCCCTCCCAGGCCGTCGTGGCGGAGAAGAACCGGGAAAACCGGATCCGTGCCCTGGGGATTAACGTGGTGCGGTGGGACTGGACCGAGCTCGCGTCGCCGGGCACGCTGGAACGTAAGCTGGCCGCGGCAGGCGTGGCCCGCCGTCGCACGCGTTCTGCCATCCTCGACGCGCAAAACCGCCTGTGACCCGCACGCCCCCCGGACGCGGCGCCTATCCCGGGTGCGCCGAGGAATCTGCGCGTCGGGCAGGAACCTGCGCAGCGCTGCGCCGGAGGCGGACCAGCCGTACAGCGTGAAAGCTCACCAGCCCGATGCCCACGACGACGGACACCACGTCGTACCACTGCTCCGGGCCCGAGACGAGCCGGTACACCGAAGGCGCCATGACAAAGAGGGCCCCGATGGCGCTGGCCCAGGAGCCGAACACCTTCTCAACGCGCCGTTCGTTCGCTGACCTCGCGGCAACCCGTTCGGCGTAGTCACTGTCTTCCAGTCCCATGCGTCTGCCCCCTCAGGCGTTGGTTCCGTCGAGCCTACTCCGCGGGCGAGGTGCGGCGGACCCTCAAGCCCTGCTATTCCAGTTGTTGGCCGGTCCTGACAGGGCTATCTTGGTGCTATCCCGGGCCCTGCTGGGACGGCCATCGGTTCCAGGTCTCGCAGAGGCACGCCATTAGTTACGTTCCCGTCAGCAGGCGCACCATCAGGCGCCACCGGGAGTCCGAACGGTCCACCCGGCGCCTGGTGGTTGCCCTCTCCACCGGAGCGGTCCTGGCCTGGCTGCTGTCCGTGACGTTCTCAGCCCTGGTCAACGTGGGCGACGACGTCCACAACGTTGATCTCGCAGTCCATGACCTCTTCCTGGTGGTGGCCTTTGGCGCCATCATCCTGGTGGACTGGCACGGCTTTCTGTGGCTGATCGGCCGGCGCAAACTCGGCGAGATCATCCGGCTTGATGCGGCAGCAACACCGCTGATCTGGGGTGGCCTGGCCGGGCTGCTGGCCACGGGCGTGTTCCTCAGCCCACACCTGGACAACCCGATGACGGAATTCAAGCTGGGGGCGGTCCTTGTGCTCAGCCTGAACGGGATCATGCTGATCCCCCTCATGCGGCGCCTCGCCAGGCTTCCAGCCGAGGCCAGGTTCACGGACCTGACCCGCGGCCAGCGCCTCCACATGGTGGCGTGCCTGGCGGTCTCGCAACTCTGCTGGTGGACGGCGATCATCATCGGATTCATCAACGCTGAGTCCTGAGCCGCGGGCCGCCGTCGTCCGATTCCTTGCTGTTTTCGATACGCAAATCCCCCTGCGACACGCCCGTTCATCGTCGCCCCCCGGAATGTGGGCCGCGCAACGGAATCTGCGCCTCGGTAGGTAATCTGCGCAGCGGAAGTCGCAGGGTTCAGGTCTCCCGCGCCGCAACGTCAGATGCCGGAACGCCTGGCTGTTCCGTTGACCGGCCCCCACCGTCTCGGACCCCCACAGTCTCAGTCCGCTGCGTCGCTGCCCAGCTGGCCAGGACCTTCAGAGCGTCCTCGGCGGGCGTTCCGGGCTCGGCGGTGTAGATGTTGATTCGCAGGCCCGGGTCCGCTGGGAGCTCCATCGCCTCGTACGTCAGGTCCAGGTCCCCCACCACCGGGTGGTGCAGCCGTTTCCGGCCGGTGCGGTGGTACTTCACGTCGTGCCGGGCCCAGCGGACGCGGAACTCCTCGCTGCGGGTGGACAGCTCGCCCACCAGGTCCGAAAGGTCCTTGTCGTACGGGTTCCTTCCGGCTGTGGAGCGCAGCACGGCCACAATGTCGTCCGCGCTGCGCTCCCAGTCCCGGAAGAAATGCCGGGCCTTCGGATTCAGGAACGTGAACCGTGCACTGTTGGGCGGGGCCACCGCGTCCGCCATCATGTCCAGGTACAGGGCCCGTCCCAGCTCATTGGCGGCCAGCACGTCACCGCGGTCGTTGCGGACCCAGGCGGGGGCCGCGGTGATCGCGTCAATCACCCGCTGCACGCTGGGGCGCACGGTGAGGGTGCTCCGCTTCCGCCGCACCCGCGGAGCTGCCGTGGCCGCGCGGGCCAGGTCGAAAAGGTGGGCCGTCTCGGCGTCGTCCAACTGCAGCACCCGCGCCAACGCCTCCAGAACGCTGTCCGACGCTCCTGAAAGGCTTCCCCGCTCCAGCCGGATGTAGTAGTCAATGCTCATCCCCGCGAGCATGGCTACCTCCTCACGCCGCAGCCCCGCCACGCGCCGGTTGCCGCCGTAGGCAGGCAGCCCGGCGTCCTCCGGGGTAAGCCGGGCGCGGCGGGAGGTCAGGAATTTCCGCACATCCTCGCTGTTGGTCATGCCCCCACGCTACGCCCCGGGCAGCCAGCGAAGGAGGGACTGGCAAGCCCTCCCACAATCCCGCGCGCCGAAATAGCGTGGAGGCATGGAACTGAAACTCAACAACGGCGTCAGCATGCCGGCACTTGGCCTGGGCGTTTTCCAAAGTCCCCCGGAAGAGACGACGGCGGCAGTCCAGACAGCGCTCGAGGTGGGCTACCGGCACATCGACACAGCCGCCGCGTACGGCAATGAGCGGGAGGTGGGCGAAGGGATCCGCCGGTCCGGGCTGCCACGCGAAGAGGTCTTCATCGAAACGAAAGTGTGGGTCAGCGACTACGGCTACGACCAGGCCCTGCACGCCTGGGACAAGGCGGTGGGCAAGCTCGGCGTGGACCAGCTGGACCTGCTGATCCTGCACCAGCCCGCGCCGGACCGGATGGAAAAGACCATCGCCGCGTACAAGGCCCTGGAAACCCTGCTCCAGGACGGGCGGGTGCGGGCCATCGGCGTCAGCAACTTCATGCCGCACCACCTGCAGCAGCTGCTCGGCGAGACGGAGACCGTCCCGGCCGTGAACCAGATCGAGCTGCACCCCTACTTCCAGCAGCGCGAGGTCCAGGCAGCGGACGCGGAGCACGGCATCCTCACCCAGGCGTGGTCCCCAATCGGCGGCATCACCTTCTATCCGGGCTGGGGTGAGAACCGGAAGAACGTCATGCGGGACCCGGCGATTGCCGCCGTCGCGCAGTCCCACGGCAAGACCCCCGCCCAGGTGATGCTCCGCTGGCACCTGCAGCAGGGCCGCTCGGCCATCCCAAAGTCCACCAACCCGGTCCGCATCGCGGAAAACTTCGACGTGTTCGGCTTCGAGCTGTCCCCGGCAGAGCTCCGGACCATCGACGCTCTGGACACCGGCGTCCGCAGCGGACCGGACCCCGAAGTGGCCCGCCCGGAGCGGTTCGCCATGGTCATCCCCGAAGCCTAAAGGAGCAACACCTATGGAATACCGTCCCCTTGGCCGCACCGGTGTGCAGGTCAGCCCCCTCTGCCTCGGTGCCATGATGTTCGGCCCCTGGGGCAATGACGACCGCGCCGACGCCACCCGCATCATCCACCGCGCCCTGGACGCCGGGATCAACTTCATCGACACCGCGGACGTGTACTCCGGCGGCGCCTCGGAGGAGATCGTGGGCGAGGCGATCGCCGGCAGGCGCGACGACGTTTTCCTGGCCACCAAGTTCTTCATGCCCATGGACGAGAACGACCCCAACCAGCGCGGCGGTTCCCGGCGCTGGATCATGCGGGAGGTGGAGAACTCGCTGCGCCGGCTGAACACTGACTACATCGACCTCTACCAGGTTCACCGGCCCAGCCCGGACACCGATGTGGAGGAGACCTTGGGCGCCCTCACCGACCTGGTCCGCCAGGGGAAGGTCCGCTACATCGGCTCCTCGTCCTACGGCGGCTCGCAGATCGTGGAGGCGCAGTGGGCGTCGCGCGAGCGCAATTTGGAGCGGTTCGTCACCGAGCAGCCGCCGTACTCCATCCTGGCCCGCGGGATCGAGGAGGACGTCCTGCCCACGGTGCAGCGGCACGGGATGGGCACGCTCACCTACAGTCCGCTGGCGGGCGGCTGGCTCTCCGGCCGGTGGCGGAAGGACTCCCCCTCCCGGCCCACCTCGTCCCGCCGGCCCAGCGCCCGGTTCGACATGAGCCAGCCCGCCAACCAGCGCAAGCTGGACGTCGTGGAGGAGCTGGCGCAGGTGGCCGAATGGGCCGGCGTCACCCTGATCGAGATGGCCATCGCGTTCGTCATCAACCATCCCGGCGTCACCTCCGCGATCGTGGGCCCGCGCACCATGGAACAGCTGGAGTCCTACCTCCCCGCCGCGGACACCGTCCTGGCACCCGAGGTCCTGGACCGGATCGACCAGCTGGTGGCCCCCGGCGTCACCCTCAACCCGGACGACAACAGCTACGGCGCCTACGAACTGACAGCACACGCACGACGCCGGCAACGGGCTTAGCTGCCCACCCCACCTAACACTCCCCTACGAAAGGACACACCCATGGCTACGTGGCTCATCACAGGCTGCTCCACCGGACTTGGCCGCGCACTCGCGGAAACAGTGCTCGCGTCCGGGCACAACGCGGTGGTCACCGCCCGGGACGTGGAGACGGTCAAGGACATCACCGCCGGCTTCCCGGACACCGGGCTCCCGCTCCCCCTCGATGTGACGGACAAGGCGCAGATCACCGCGGCCGTGGGCGCGGCCCGGGAAAAGTTCGGCAGCATCGACGTGTTGGTGAACAACGCCGGCTACGGCTACCGGGCCGCCGTGGAGGAAGCGGACGACGCCGACATCCGCCGCCTGTTCGACACCAACTTCTTTGGCGCCGTGGACATGATCAAGGCCGTGGTCCCCGGCATGCGCGCCAACAAGTCGGGGTCCATCCTGAACATCTCCTCGATCGGGGCGCGGATCACCCCGGCCGGCTCCGGCTACTACGCGGCCACCAAGGCAGCGCTGGAAGGCATGACCGGATCGCTCCGCAACGAACTGAAGCCGCTGGGCATCAACGTCACCGCCATCGAACCCGGCGGCTTCCGCACCGACTTCGCCGGCCGCTCACTCACCCAGTCCGCATCCGCGATCGGTGACTACGCGGACACGGCCGGCAAGCGCCGCAAGGAAGTCGACACCGCCCACGGCAACCAGCCCGGGGACCCTGACAAGGCAGCCAAGGCGATCCTCGCCGTCGTCGATTCCCCCAACCCGCCGGGCCTGCTGGTCCTGGGCACGGACGCCTTCGGCGCGTTCGGCATGGTGGCCGACGCGCAGCGCGCCGAGCTGGACCAGTGGCAGGAGTTGAGCACCAGCACCGACATCGACTAGGCGCAGCCACCACCGAGCAGTCCCGCCCAGGTACTTTCCCGCATCACCGCGGACCAGTGGCAATACCCACATTTCCCGCCGAATATGGCCTCGGCCTTGCCGTGCGCGGAGCGGGGACAAATAGGATGGCCCGTAGGTTTACCGGCCGGAGACGAAGGGCGCCCCATGATCGAGATCCTCAACCCCGCGGAGGTGGCGCGCGCCCGGGAAACCGGCGCGCTGGTGGCGGACATCCTGCAGGCCATGAAGGCCCGCGCCACGGTGGGCACCAACCTCCTGGACATCGACCAGTGGACCAAGGAGATGATCACCGGGGCCGGCGCCGAATCCTGCTACGTGGACTATGCCCCGTCGTTTGGGCGCGGCCCGTTCGGGCATTACATCTGCACCGGCGTGAACGATGCCGTGCTGCACGGGCTCCCCCACGACTACCAGCTGGCCGACGGCGACCTGCTCACCCTGGACCTCGCCGTCGTCAAGAACGGCGTGGCCGCCGACGCCGCCATCAGCTTCATCGTGGGCGAATCACGCCCGGCGGAAAGCGTGGCCATGATCGAGGCCACCGAGCGGGCACTAGCCGCAGGAATCGCCGCCGCCGGGCCGGCCGCCAAGATCGGCGACATCTCCTACGCAATCGGCCGCGTCCTCATCGACGCGGGGTACCCGGTCAACACGCAGTTCGGCGGCCACGGCATCGGCTCCACCATGCACCAGGACCCGCACGTCCCCAACACCGGGCGGCCAGGGCGCGGCTTCAAACTGCGCCCAGGGCTGTTGCTGGCGCTGGAGCCGTGGATCATGGCGGACACGGCGGAGCTGGTGACAGACGACGACGGCTGGACCCTCAGGAGCGCCACGGGCTGCCGGACGGCGCACACCGAACACACCATCGCCATCACCGAGGACGGCGCGGAAATCCTGACCCTGCCCTCGCGGTAAGAACTCTTCAGCGGGACCTGAAGAGGACGGCAGCGAGGGCGCCCGCGCTGATGAGGCCTTGCACCATCACGGTGACTGGGTGGACGCCGCCAACATAAACGGACACCAGCACCGGCGCCAGCGCCAGCATGGTCACATCCAGTCCGTGGAACAGGGTGACGAGTTGTGCCTGCGGGAGCGGACCGAACGGGGTTTCAACGGGAGGAACGGACCAGTCGGAAACGGGGCGGGCGGCCCCGCGTACGGCACCCGCCCCCATGCCAATCCCCGCCAGGGCCCCCAGCAGGATCAGGGCAGGTCCCGCTACACCCAGCAGCACCAGGACCCCGCCCAGGCACGCCATCCAGAGACTCAGCGCCAAGGCGGGCATGAGTGTCCGGCTGGCTCGGATGAAGGCCAGTGGTACCGGCAGCAGGGTATCGAGTCCGGGAACCAGGACTGTTCGGCGTGCCACCGTGCCCGCGCTGGAGGCGACGGCGCAGCCGGCGATGGCGATGACAGCGATCTGGGCCAGTGCCGGCAGCCCGTAGTCGACGAGCAGTACCGCAATAATGACCCCCAACCACACCACCGGCACCGTCAAGGACGGGTGCAGCCGGACAAAAGCCACGATGTCAGCGCGGACCAGGGCGCCGAAGGGACCCCGTGCGGGCTTGGCGTAGAAGCGTGCCGCCCTGCGGGCGTCGCCGCGCTGCCCGGCTCCGTGGAGCGACCGGAACAGTTCGTTGGTATCCATGAAGAACAGCGAGGACGCTGCGTGACCGGCCACTGCCCCGCCGCGGATCAGGTCTGCCCCGCGGACCTGGCCGGCCCGCGAGCCCACGATGCCCAGAAGAAGGACGGCGGCCAGTACTGCGATTGCCAAGGGCCACGGCGAGGCAGCCACGCAGGGTAGGACCGCGCACGGAACCAGGGCAGCCGCTGAGGCCAGGCGTCCGGCCCGGTGGGACATGATCTCCAGCTGCATCAGCCCCGCCAAGGCGATGGCCACGACGCCGACTGCGCCGAAAGTAGCCGATGCCAGCAGGTGCCCGGGAAAGCTCCGCTCCACTGAAGTCAGGACGCTGAAGGGCAGGAACGCGGCACCTGACGCGACGCCGCCAACAATGCACCGGCGCAGGAAGGGAGGCAGGACCATCGGCCGCCGGTCCACCGGCAACGGCAGCCACCATTGCCCCTCGGGCCCCTGGACCGTGATGGGACCGAGCCGCCGGGAGAGCGTCATGACCGCGGCAAGCGCCGCGTACACCAGCAGGGCCCAGAGCACCGGAGCGGGAATCAAGGGCCAATGGCCGCTGACGGTCACGCGCCCGGCCGTGCCCCGGCTGATGATCTCACCCTGCAGACCCGCCACGAACGAGGCCGCCAAAGCAACGACGCACCCCAGGGCAAGCGCGTAGCTGTAAAGGTCCGAGAACAGATCCCGCAATGATGTCCGGCTGCGGTTGTACCGGCGCGAGGACCGGCGGGTGAAGGCGGTGATTTCCGCGGACAGGTCCCGGGTAGGGCTGGCTGCCGCGCCGCCAACCAGTGTCCTGGCGTCAACTCCCGGCAATGGTCAGTGCCCCCTGCTCGGGCGTGACCTCGTTGACGACGTCGTCAATCACCAGGCATGTCGAGGCAACCGCCTCCAGGAGCGCAGGGTCGTGGGTAACCAGCACCACGGCTCCGCCGTCCCGGGCGTGCCCGATCAGGCGTTGCGCCAGAGCCTCCCGCATCAACGGATCAAGCCGCTGTTCGGGCTCATCAAGGATCACCAGCGCCGAAGGACGCATCAGGCCCGCAGCCAGCAGCAGCCGGCGGCGTTGTCCGGACGACAGGGAGTCCGGCACGACGCCGGACCGGCCGGTCAAGCCAAAGAATTCGAGCTCGGCGTCGACTGCCTGGTCCGGATTCTCCAGTGAATGTCCGCGTGCGATCAGGAGCAGGTGCTCACGGACCGTCAGGGAGGGAAAGAACAGGTCATCATCGAAAACGGAGGCGACGTCGCGGCGGAACGACACGGCATCAGGGTCTACGGGGCCGCCCTGGACCCTGACCTCCCCGGCCAGCGGCAGCTGCCGTCCGGCGATGGTCCGGGCAACCGTTGACTTGCCCGCACCGTTGAGTCCCACCACTCCCAGCACCCCGCCTGCCTGAAGCCGCACCGATACCTCGCCACAGACCGGTGCGCCGGCGTACCCCACTAACAACTGCTCAACCTCGAGAACTGCCCCCACATCAGCCATCCAGCCACCCTACCGGGGTGAATTGCCGCTCGGATCCGTCGGATACCAGTGCTCGGCGCCGGGGTCGCGTCGTGATTAGGAACTGCGGCCCGCGGCACGAAGCGAAAGAATGGCCTTGGAGGCGAAGATTACGCCGGCGAGCAGCAGTATCACCGCCGAGACGACGCTGTACCAGACGCCGTTGGAATTCAGTGCGACATATACGCCGACAAGAGAGAAAATAACTGCCCCCAGCGACCAAATGAGCGTTGCCCTCATGGTGTTATTCATGGCATCAGCCTAAAGGATGCCGTCATTTTCCGAAGCCGTCTGCACAAATGTCCAAAGTCCTCTGCACAGCCGTAACTTCTACGTGGACCGTCGTTGGAGTTCGCGGTACACCGTGGTCCTGGACACTCCGAACAGCTCCGCGAGTTCCGCCTGCGTGTGCTCCCCTGCGTCGTGCAGTGTGAACAGATGCTTCCGCTGCGGCTTGGACAACTTAGTCTGCTTTCCTTTCAACCCCCCCCCCTTCGCCTTAGCGACAGCCATTCCCTCGCGGGTGTGCATCCGGATCAGGTCCGCCTCGAACTCCGCCACCATCCCCAGGACGTAAATAGCAGCCGGCCCACGGGGTCATTCGGATCGTGCGTGCTTACGCCGAGACTGAGCAGCACCCCTTTGGCCGTGAGTGCCCTGCACGCAAGGTAGCGAAGATCAGGATGCCCATGGCCGTTGCAGTGAACGAGAGGCCGTTGGAACCCTGAACAGCGAGAACTACGGAGACGACCAGGACCACAACTGCAACGACGAGTAGTCCCCATCGTCCGGCAGTCATCATTTTCCCAGTTCTGTGGGCTTTTGGATCATGCCATTTTCGAACCAAGCCAGCGGTATATAGGAGCATGCCATGCCGCGAGCCTACCCACTCGGGCATCCAACGCAAGTCACAGCCGAAGTATGCGGCTCGCAAAACGTCCCCGTAAGCCGGTTGCTTTCCGGACGCTTCAGCGCCCGGAACGGGATCCTTCACCGAACACCGCAGCGTCGCTCGGTTCACTTCGATTCGAAGGAGATGGTCTCTGTGGTCGCGTCTTCGACTGCAGGCTTCCCGTAGATCAGTGCATACCGGGAGTATGGCTCTAGCTGATCGTCTTTGGACGTATGGTGATCCCTCCAGCGCAGGAAAATCTCGAAGGGATTTCTTCCCGCTTTGCTTCTTGCCCATGCAATGACGTCCGTGACTTCTCTGGCATCGGTGATATCCCATTCATCAACGAGCCACGCGAAATTCATGGCCGGCGGTGGAAACCAAAGACGCACTCTGTAGCTCGGCGGTAGATCGCCACCTCCGACGGAGTCATCTGGAGCAGCTCGCACAATTCGCATGGGCCGAGCCTACGCCGCGAAGTCGAAAGCAGGTGGCCTATGCACCATCGGCTTACGGAGAGACTGAACCGCGGTGGGAAGCTGTTGCCTCTTTAGCCACGACTTCCTCTCAACGACGCAATTAAAGGTTCCGGGTAGCCACCAGTCGTTCCACGGCTGAGGTGCGCTCAAGGTTGTTGAGTCCGACTTGGACGGCTACTGGCGGGTTGACGTGTCTGTAGAGCTCGATGCCTGTTCCGTTGACCTTCCAGAGGGCAGACGCGTTGCCGGCTGGTTGTATCGAGTCGTCCAGTGGTTCTCCGAATTTAGCGAGGATCAGGGAGTGTACGGAGTCGAATAGATCAAAAGGTGGCGTGGCTGGACTGCGCGGCTCTTGTTCGAGGAAGAGGCTGATTCCAACCAGTTCGCCCTCGTGTGCCATCCAAGAGCCGACTGGAGTGGTCGATGCAGAATCAGTGATTATCCCTCCGACTACTGCCGGTGATGCTCCCTTCTGGGGAGCTCCGGGGAGTTGCCCCAGTCCAAGCATCTGAAAGTAGCTATCTTGTTCGGCTTCCGTGGCGGGCCAGCCGGACGACGCGACCAAGGTGATGAGAGCCAACACCTGTTCCGGAGCCCGTTCACGGGCGTTGTCCTTGTCTTCCATGCCCACACCATACGTTGCCTTGAGCGGGAAGATGCCGAAGATCCGTCAACGCAATTTGGAGGAGGACCTGGACGTGCCCCAATCGGGGCACATGGTCCCGCCTTGGGGCATGACCACAGCGTCCCGTAAGCCGGTCGATCAGCGTGCACAAGGAGGTGGCTGGCAGGGTCCGCACGGTTGCTGTCATTTTCCGAAGTCGTCTGCACGAACTGCCTTGGAATTCCGGGCGTTGTGTAGTCGAGTATGGATATCTGGTTTCCGAAGTCCCCTGCACAAAGCGTCACTTTGATCGGGAGTTGCCTGCACGGAACGTCAGCGTCAGGTTGGGGGGTGTCCCTATGCTTTTCGTCAAGCGGCTTGGGCGGGTTCCTCCTCGTAGAGGGTGCCGTTTCTGAGCATTGAGTAGATGACGTCGCAGCGGCGCCGAGCAAGGCAGATGACGGCGGCGTTGTGCTTCTTCCCCTGGTCCCGTTTCTTTTGGTAGTAGGCCTTCGAGGCCGCGTGGTGGCAGCTGGCGATCCAAGCGGATCTGAACAGTGCGTTCTTGAGCTGCTTGTTGCCTGATCGGGCAGCGAATTCACCGCGGATCGAGCTGCCTGAGCGTCGTGTGACTGGGGCGATGCCTGAGTAGGCCGCGAGGTGTCCAGCGGAGGTGAAGGTGCCGGCATCGCCGATGGTCAGGAGTATCGTCGCTGCGGTCTTGATGCCTACTCCTGGCATGGACATCAAGACCCGGGAAAGAGGGAAGTCGTCGAGGAGCTTTTCGACTTCTTCGGCCACGATGGCTCGCTGGTGTTTGAGTTCTTTAATCTGGGCTGCGACGCGGGGGATGACCAGTTCGACGGCTTCGGTGCCGATGACGGTAGCCGTCTGCTCGCCCAGTGCCGTGAAGATGGCGTCAACCAGGTTCACCGGGTCCTTGCGGCTGTGGTTCCTGGCCCAGCGCAGCACGTTGGACCGCCCGGCCACACGCAAGCCGGTCGGCCCGGCGTACTTGATGAACAGCTCCAAGACCAGGGACCGGGTCAGCACGGTTCCGGGGAAGACACGTTCCAGGGCGGGAAAGATCTGCAGCAGCAGGGACCGCAGACGGTTGATCGCCCTGGTGCACTCATGGGTCAGATCGGCGTCGAATCCCGAGAGGACCTTTAGCGCCGCAAGCACCTCGCTGTCCCGGTCAACGGCCCGCAGTGTGTGTGGCATCGCCCGCGCCGTTTCGGCGATGATGAACGCATCCCGCGCGTTCGTCTTGGACTTTCCCGGGTACAGGTCAGCGGCTTTACGCATCGCCAAGCCAGGCAGGTATGCAACAGTGCAGCCGCAGTCCCGGGCCACGGCTATCGGTAGTGCGCCGATGGTGTTGGGCTGGTCCACGATCACCAGCACCCTGCCGTGCCTGCTGCAGGCCGGTGAAAAGCTCGCGCAGCCGCCCCTCATCCTGAGGCAACGGCTTGTCGAAAACCCGCTCACCGGTCGCGTTCAACGCCGCGGCGTGATGCTCGGACTTGCCAACTTCAAGCCCGCAGTAGACCTCGTAACCTTCGTCCATCCGGCGCTCCTTTGCACCACTTCTGGCCGCAGTCACGACACCCGATGCTGGCACCCACGTTACAAAGAGACCTGGCCCCTGCGAAAGGAGCCGGCCGTGTCCCTATCAGCAGTCAACGCGTGTCTCCGAACCTGGCGACAACACCCCCCGGATCATCAGTGACAGGGCAAGAAAGTCATACCAGGTCCAGCGACCAAATCCCCGACCTTCGGGGACGGAATAAATGTAACGGGCAGGCAAACCACGGCCGGCGATGACCCACTGACGCACGTATAAGGCTCCTGTGTGCACATTCTCTTCGTGCAGGGTAAGCGTACATCGCCCATAGTCTGGGCGGTCGGCGGCATGACGCGCATCGAACATGCGCGCTGAGGGACCGGCTTTCGGGACGACGTCGAAATCAGGACGCCCCCGACGGATGGTGGTGTGGCCGATCACTAATGTGACGGCTTGAATCAGGTTTGCTCGCGACTCGCCGGTTGAATCTCAGTAGTTCTTGCGTTCCAAGCAAGTCTCCAAGCTGAGCACCACCAGACCTTGACGATGAGGACCTGGGCCGCTCCCGCGTTCCGAATCGTGCCCCGGCATCCGTTCTGAGCTACTTGATTTGACTACGGAGGCCGCTCTGCGAGGGTGGTTGGTGTGTCCACTGGGGCACCTACCTATTGGGGGGATCTAAGATGAAAAGCACTCCACGCCGTTTTCTGTCATCAGTTGTGGCCGTGTTGGCCATTGTCGCGGGATTTTTCGTTTCGGCAGCGCCAGCGCAGGCGCTTGAAGTCAAAGAGCGGTACTACAACAACTGGTTCTACGACGAGGCCAAGTGCATGAGCCAAGGTAACAGGATGCTTCAGTTGCAGCCGGACTGGATAGGTTTCAAGTGCTACCGCGGACCGGGTGATGCCAAGTGGTCGATGGATGCTTACGTCGATGACGGTTTCGGTTGTTTCGCTCCCACCACCTCGGAAAGGTCCGGTGGCCAGGTCACTGAATACCGGGTGGTTGCTGATTCCGCAAAGGAACCTGCACCGCTATGCGGATAAGTGACACTCTAATCCCGTGGAATTCCACGGTCCGGGCGCGAGGTTGGCTGACCCGAACAGATGGACGGACTTGGTTCACGCACCGTGCTCCTCAGCAGCCGGAAGGAGCCCAAACCGGGATTGAAGTTCTCAGCGGCGTCCCTGCCGGTGCAGCCGGAACCCCCGTTCACGGCGAACTTATCGCTCGGTGGGAACATGACGGACTTGACCTCACGTCCTGGCAAGAAGGACCGGAGGTCCAAGACCCGATTACCGAGGGTGCCACACAACTGACCAGGCACCTAAGCGCTCAACAGCGGCAAAAGACACCGTTCTTGAACTCCGCCGAGCAGGAGGCAGGGGAGGCAACAATCCAAAGTCTCTTCGCTGATGGGCGAGTTGTTTCGCGCTCGGTGCTGACTGTGCGTCCAGGCGAGAAGGTCACGGTGATTGCCGCCCGCGACCCAAACGAGGTGCGTAAAATCCTGGGCCCCTTCTTCGCCCCTGGCTATCTCTTTCTGGTCCGGGCCTCTTGGTCCGCGCTGGATGTCTCAGATGCAAGGGAAGCACTGGCCAACCTTCCCGAAGGTTTGGTCATTTCCATAGGGCAGGGCCTCAACGCCCAGGGTGAAAACCCACTTCGTGTGGTGCTGTTCGCAGCCAGCAGTGAATTCGAGTCCGTCAGGCGACAGAGTCCACCCGGACTCATTCTCGAAGAAGTCTGGTTCCAGCAGTAACAAAAGGCGCCTCGCTCCGCACCGTGGCGTGGACCGACGGAACGGAGGGATTGGCTCTATTCGAGTCAATCCCTCCTTCCTGCGGCCGCCGAGTGGCTGTAGGAATCGATTAGCTTGGTGCCGGCAACGGGACCGCTAAGGCGCGGCGGATGGTGATCTCGCTGACGCCCAGCGCTTGGCCGATGCGACGGTAGGAGATTCTTTCGGCGCGCATGTTGCGTGCCTGTTCCAGCCGGTCCGGGGTCATTTTCGAGGGGCGGCCGCCTTTGCGGCCGCGGCGAGCAGCTGCGGCCAGCCCGTCATTGGTTTTACGGGAAATGTCCCGACGCCGGTCCTCGGCCAAGGCAAGGGCTAGATTCAGCCGGAACGAACTTTGAGCGTGTTCACCCGCGGCAATGCCATCGAGGATTTTCACGGCCACTCCCCGCTGGAACAGCTCGTTCAGTGTCAGCAGCCCTTCAAGCAAGTTTCGGGAAAGCCGGTCCACCTCTATCACCGCGAGCATGTCCCCTGGCCGCAACTCCTTCACGGCGGCCGCCAGTCCGGGGCCTTCGTCAAGGCTAGTTTGCCGCTGACCCGTTCTTCGAATACCCGCCAACAGAGCGGGCCCAGGGCATCGTGCTGCCGCTGCGTCTCCTGCGCGTCGGTGCTTACCCGCACCAACCCAATCAGTGCCATGACCTGTGACTTACGGCGGTAAATGGCGGTCTTTTCGCGGCGCTATTTGGCGCGTTCGTAGCAGTCGGCACCGCGTCGGTCTTCAGATGGTGCGCCTTTGGAGCTCGCGGTACACCGTGGTCCTGGATACGCCGAACAGCTCCGCGAGTTCCGCCTGCGTGCGCTCCCCGGCGTCGTGCAGCGTGAAAAGATGCTTCCGCTGCGTCTTAGACAGCTTAGGCTGCTTTCCTTTCAACCGGCCCTTGGCTTTAGCGACCGCCATTCCCTCACGGGTGCGCATCCGGACCCCTCGCC
Organism: Pseudarthrobacter sp. C4D7; assembly: GCF_013359725.1. Lineage (GTDB taxonomy): Bacteria > Actinomycetota > Actinomycetes > Actinomycetales > Micrococcaceae > Arthrobacter. Next base: position 56,802 of record NZ_JABFMW010000009.1, read on the forward strand.
GTGACATCTCGAGCCGATGAGCTTGTCGGACGGAGGATTTCGGAGGTTGGCCTTCATGATTAGACGCCTGAGAGCCATTAAGGTGACAGCATGAAGGTACTCACACATGCTCCTGCTGACCTCGTCATCGGAACGAGCGATGGTGTCGACGTGCGCTTCGCCGGAGTCCAGTTGAAAGACACACCGGGCGACCTCGGTGGTGCCACTGCACGAAGGGCCGGTATCCACTTGTTCCTCAGTGGTGTACGCGGTGAAGAGACGATGTCTCGGGACGTCTTGTTCGAACGGGACGCTATGAGTGGGCGGAACGGCGCAAGGCTGCGGGAGCGGATACAACCGAGAACGCGCCGGTGATGCCTGCTGTCGCTGTCTTTGAGCGGCTGACCACAGTCGTGTCTGATGATCTCGGGACTGAGTATCAGTGGTCAGAAGGCCAGGTAGCGGGCGGTGGCACGGAATGGCAAGCCCATTGGATCTACATCCCGACCCCACCCGCGGAGGCCCGGACGCTCCGTTTCGAGTTCAACATCGGCGGGCAGCCAACCGGACGGTACTGCGAGCTCAAGCTCGCGGAGTCCGACGCCGCTGGCCTCTGAAGGCGCTCCCTGGTGCGCTAAAGGATCCCTAATCGGGCTAGCCTCTGGCTGGTCCACCACTTAGTGAGCCGGCACACCGTGAAACGCCGTCCAATGACATTCTGTTCAGGCGATTCCCGATCAGAGCGAAGCCTTGTGCAGAGGAATTTGGAAACCAGACGTCCAAACTCGACTGCACATCTCCCGGAATATCAAGGGATTTCGTGCAGACGCGTTCGGAAAATGGCAGATGCGCGATGTGGCAACGTCTTTGTCTGGTCCGTCATACCCGCGGGGCCGGCATACTCCCATCCCGGCAGGCGCTACTCCGTCCCCACCACGGTGCTGCGGCGTTCCAGCAGCAGCGTGTCCTGCCAGTGCCCGGCCTTGGGTCCGTTGCTGATCCGGGCGATCCGCTCCCGGGTGCCCACCACCCGGAAACCCAGCTTCCGGTGCAGCACCAGGCTGGGGGTGTTCCCCGGGAAGATGCTGGACTGGATGGTCCAGATGCCCGCAGCTTCCGTGGATCCGATCAGGGCGGCCAGGAGAAGCCGGCCCACGCCACGGCCCTGCGCCGCCGGGTCAACATAGATGGAATGCTCCACCAACCCCCGGTACACCTCACGCGAGGAAACCCGGGACACGGCAGCCCAGCCCAGGACCCGCCCCGCATCCTCGGCGACGATGCGATGCTCGGGCAACCGCACGGCGTCGAACGCTTCCCACGTGGGCGGCTCACTCTCGAAGGTTGCCTCCCCCGTGGCGATGCCCGCGGCGTAAATGGTGTGGACGGCGGCCCAGTCGGTGGGGCACATGGGGCGGATGGTTACGGGGCGGTCCATGGTTCCCATTATGGGTCTTCTGTCCATCGACGAAGGTCGATACGCTGGGAGCGGCTCACACCGGACTGGTCGAGGCCTGGAAGAACCACGACGGAGGACCGTATGCCTGCCATCGGAACGCGCCAACGTGCTGCCTGCGGCGGCCCAACGGACTGCCGCAGGCTGTTGCCATGAAGTTCCTCGACGATCCGCCCCGGTTCCTGTTTTTCACCGGCAAGGGTGGGGTGGGCAAAACCTCGGTAGCCTGCGCAACGGCACTTGCACTGGCCAGGGCAGGCAGAAAGGTGCTGTTGGTCAGTACCGATCCTGCCTCAAATGTGGGGCAGGTCTTTGGCCTGGCCATCGGCAACACCGTGACCCCCATCCCGGAGGTGCCAGGGCTTTCCGCCCTGGAGATCGACCCCGAGCAGGCCGTCGAGGCCTACCGCGAGAGAATCCTGGCACCCGTCCGTGGACAGCTTCCCCCGGCAGAACTGGCCGGCATCGCCGAGGGCCTGGCCGGTTCCTGCACCACGGAGATCGCGTCCTTCGATGAGTTCACCAACCTGCTGGCCGACGAAACGGCCTACGGCAGCTACGGGCACGTCATCTTCGACACCGCCCCAACAGGCCACACCATCCGGCTGCTGCAACTCCCCGGATCCTGGACCGCTTTCCTGGCGGCGGGCAAAGGCGACCCGTCCTGCCTGGGGCCGCTCTCGGGGCTGGAGAAGCAGAAGCAGGTCTACGCCAAGGCAGTCCAGGTCCTCACGGACCCGTCCCGCACCCGGCTGGTGCTGGTGAGCCGGGCGCAGGCCTCCTCATTGACGGAGATCGAACGGACCTACCTGGAGCTCAGCCAGATCGGGATCACCGGCGGCTACGTGATCATAAACGGCGTCCTGCCGGAAGCCGCAGGCACGGAGGACCTGGCCCGGGCGCTCCGGGCCCGTGAAGCGGCGGCAATAGCCGGCATTCCCGCCGCGATAGCCGGCCTTCCCCGCGATGTCCTGGACCTGAAACCGGGCAACATGGTGGGCATTCCCGCGCTGGAGTCGTTGCTCGCCCCCTCCGCCGGCGCCGGCGACACCGGAAACGCAGCGCCGCTGCCCGGGCTTGAGGACGCCCCGCTGGGTGCGCTGGTGGACGAACTGGCACTCCAGAACCACGGCCTGATCCTGTGCATGGGCAAGGGCGGTGTAGGGAAGACCACCGTTGCGGCCGCCATCGCAGTTGCCCTGGCAAAGCGGGGCCACGAGGTCCACCTGACCACTACCGACCCGGCAGCCCATCTCACGGAAACCCTTCATGGCTCCATCCCGGGCTTGACCGTGTCACGCATCGACCCCGACGCGGCCATCCAGGAGTACCGAAGCCATGTGATGCAAACCAAGGGCAAAAGCCTGGACGACGACGGCCGCGCCGCCCTGGCAGAGGACCTGATGTCCCCGTGCAATGACGAAGTGGCGGTGTTCCGGCAGTTCTCCAAGGCAGTCCAGGAGTCCCGCCGGCACTTCGTGGTGATCGACACCGCCCCCACCGGCCACACGCTGCTGCTGCTGGACGCCACGGGGTCCTACCACCGCGAAATGGTCCGCCAAGTGGGTGCAACCATGGGATTCGTGACTCCCCTGATGCGGCTCCAGGACCCGTCATTGACCAAGGTTGTGCTGGTCACGCTGGCCGAGACGACGCCGGTATTGGAAGCCGAAGAGCTGAAGACCGACCTGGAACGGGCCGGCATTCATCCGTGGGCCTGGGTGGTCAACAACTCGATCGCCGCCGCCCACCCGCGGACGCCGTTCCTGCAGGCCCGCGCCGCCGGCGAAATTGGGCAGATCAGGAAGGTGCATACGCTGACGAACCGGGTGGCCCTGATTCCCCTGCTCGCCGAGGAACCCGTCGGCGAGGCGAAGCTGTCCGCACTGACCGAGCTCAGCTCCCAACCAGCGTGAAACAGGTCCGACGGCGGCCGCGGCCCGGCGGGTGCACCCGGCTTTACAGGGCGGCCAGGATCCCTGCCGTCTTCTCCAGCGCGCCGGGGACCAGGGAGTAGTAGGCCCACGTGCCGCGCTTTTCGCGGTGCAGCAGGCCGGCGTCGACCAGGATCTTCAGGTGGTGGGACACGGTGGGCTGGCCCAGGTCCAAAGGCTCGGTCAGGTCGCAAACACAGGCTTCACCGCCGCCGGCACCCTTGACGATCGAGAGCAGCCGCAACCTGTTGGGATCTGACAGGGCTTTGAAGACCAAAGCCTTCTGCTGGGCCTCCTCTGCACCCAGAGCAGGCAGGTCCGACGGCGCACAGCAGGCCTCGTCGAGGCCCGGCTCAATGGTTTGCAGAGAGTTCATCTGTCCATTATGCACATAGATTGACATTCATCGATATGGTTGAGGATACTTCATATCGACATCCATCAATTTATCGAAGAGCCGCACAGGAGTTCCGTGAGCACCCAGACTGACCCGCCGCCCACCCGTGATGGGGAGGCCGCCGTCGTCGGTAAGCTTTCCACCCTGGACCGCTTCCTGCCGGTCTGGATCATCGCCGCCATGGCCCTGGGCCTGCTGCTGGGAAGCGTCATTCCGGGCCTGAACACCGCGCTCGAGGCAGTGAAGATCGGTGAAGTGTCCCTGCCGATCGCCGTCGGCCTCCTCGTGATGATGTATCCGGTCCTCGCAAAAGTCCGCTACGACCAGGCGCACCGCGTGATCGGCGACCGCAAACTGATGATCACCTCCCTGGTGCTCAACTGGGTACTGGCGCCGGCATTCATGTTCGCCCTGGCGTGGATCTTCATCCCGGACCTGCCCGAATACCGCACCGGCCTGATCATTGTGGGCCTGGCCCGCTGCATCGCCATGGTGATGATCTGGAACGATCTTGCGTGCGGCGACCGCGAAGCCGCGGCCGTGCTGGTGGCCATCAACTCCGTCTTCCAGGTCATCGCGTTCGGCGCCCTGGGCTGGTTCTACCTCCAGCTCCTGCCGTCCTGGCTGGGCCTGCCCACCACCAGCGCCGACTTCTCCTTCTGGGCCATCACCGGCTCCGTGCTGGTGTTCCTCGGGATCCCGCTGCTGGCCGGCTTCCTCACCCGCACCCTCGGCGAAAAGGCCAAAGGCCGCGACTGGTACGAAGGCACGTTCCTGCCCAGACTGGGCCCGTGGGCGCTGTACGGCCTGCTGTTCACCATCACCCTGCTGTTCGCCCTGCAGGGCAGCACCATCACCTCCCGCCCGCTCGACGTCGTCCGGATCGCCCTGCCGCTGCTGGCCTACTTCCTGGTGGTCTTCGGCGCCGGCATGGCCATCGGTAAAGGGCTGGGCCTGGGCTACGCCAAAACCACCACCCTGGCGTTCACCGCGGCAGGCAACAACTTCGAACTCGCCATCGCCGTCGCGATCGGCACCTTCGGTGTCACCTCAGGCCAGGCGCTGGCCGGCGTCGTCGGGCCCCTGATCGAAGTTCCCGTCCTGGTCGCGCTGGTTTACGCCGCCCTCTGGGCCCGCAAGCGCTACTTCACCCCGAGCCCGCTTTCCGTCTGAACCCCAAAACCTTCAGGAGAAACCCATGAGCACCGAAACCGGCAAGAAGCCCTCCGTCCTGTTCGTCTGCGTCCACAACGCCGGCCGCTCCCAGATGGCCGCCGCCTTCCTCACCACCCTCTCCAACGGCGCCATCGAGGTCCGCTCCGCCGGATCCGCCCCCGCCGACAAGGTCAACCCGGCCGCCGTCGAAGCCATGGCCGAACTCGGCATCGACATGTCCGCCGAGATCCCCAAGGTCCTCACCACCGAAGCCGTCAAGGAATCCGACGTCGTCATCACCATGGGCTGCGGCGATACCTGCCCCATCTTCCCGGGCAAGCGCTACGAGGACTGGGAACTCGAAGACCCGGCCGGCCAGGGCGTCGAGGCCGTCCGCCCGATCCGGGACGAGATCAAGACCCGCATCGAGGACCTCATCGCCTCCCTCGCCCCCGCGAACAAGTAACCAACCCCACCGGATGAAACAGAGGACACCATGGCCGCACCCCATACCCTTCGCGTAGCTGTCATCGGAGCCGGGCCCATCGGCCTCGCCGCGGCGGCACACCTGCTGGAACGCGGCCTGGAGCCGCTGATCCTCGAGGCCGGCCCGGCCGCGGCTGCCGCGATCGAACAGTGGCGCCACATCCGGTTGTTTTCCCCCTGGCAGTACAACACCGACGCCGCCGCCGCACGCCTGCTCGCCGCAGCCGGCTGGGAATCGCCCGAGCCGTCCGCGCTGCCCACCGGGGGCGAACTGATCGACCAGTACCTCACCCCGCTCGCATCGCTGCCCGGGATCGCGTCCCGCCTGCACACCGGGGCCCGCGTCATCGCCGTAACCCGCCTCGGGATGGACAAGACCCACAGCCGGAACCGCGACACCACCCCGTTCGTGGTCCGGGTCGAGCACGCCGGCGGCGAAGTCCGCGACTACCAGGCCGCCGCCGTCATCGACGCCTCCGGAACCTGGTCCACCCGGAACCCGCTCGGTACCTCCGGCCTGCCCGCCGTTGGCGAAGCAGCCGCCGCGGCCCACATCTCCTCGCCCCTCCCGGACGTCCTGGGACGGGACCGGGCAGCCTTCGCCGGCCGCACCGCCGTCGTCATCGGCGCGGGCCATTCCGCAGCCAACACGCTGATCAACCTCTCCGAACTGGCAGCCCAGGCCCCCGGAACAAAGATCGTCTGGGCGATCCGCGGAGCTTCGGCGGCCAAGGTCTATGGCGGTGGCGACGCCGACGGTCTCGCCGCCCGCGGCCGGCTCGGCAGCAGGCTCCGCACCCTCGTGGAGGATGGCACGGTGGAACTGCACACGGGCTTCGGGATCGCGGCCCTCGCTACCGCCGGCGGCGCCGTCACCCTGACCTCCACTGACGGCCGCACCCTGGGTGCCGACGTCGTAGTCCCGGCAACCGGGTTCCGGCCGAACCTGGACATGCTCCGGGAACTCCGGCTGGAACTGGACCCCGGCGTGGAAGCACCCCGCGGGCTCGGCCCGCTGATCGACCCCGAGTTCCACTCCTGCGGCACCGTCGAACCGCACGGTGCGAAGATGCTGGCCCACCCGGAGCAGGACTTCTACATCGTGGGGATGAAGTCCTACGGCCGGGCTCCCACCTTCCTGCTGGCCACCGGCTACGAGCAGGTCCGCTCCGTCGCCGCGGCCCTCGCCGGAGACCGCGAAGCCGCCGACACCGTCCAGCTCGACCTCCCCGAAACCGGCGTCTGCTCCTCCGATATCGGCACCAGCTGCGACGTCCCGGCCCCGGCCACCGCGGGATTCGTGGCCGAAACCTCCGGCGGCTGCTGCAGCACGCCCGAACCCGTCCTCGTCGGATTCCCCACCGGCCTGGCGCACGGCCGCTCCGGCGGGAACTGACCGCCGTCGGGCATCAGCCAGCGCGGCAGGCGGCGGCGTAAAAAATTCGTCAATAAAACACCCCGCCGGCCCCGATCCCGCCCCTCCGGTCCTTTGATGGAGGCATAGGCAGGCGCGATGGCAGGGAGGGCGGATGCGCTGGGATGAGGAGCCGGAGGACCGCGGCAGGGTCAAGTTTGCCGCGTCCGCCGACGCCGTGGAGGGCTACGGCGGACGCGGGCTGAACGGCCGCGCCCTTCATCCGGTGGCGGGCTACACCTTCCCGGACCGGGACGGCGACCCGTGGTGGGTGATCTTCCAGCCCTGGCCGTCCCCCGGCACGCACCCGCACCGGATTCCCGGCGACATCCTGGCCTGCAACGACTCCTACGGCGACATGGTCCACGTCGTGGTGCTCGCCGCGGGCATCTGGGAGGACGACGCCGAGGAGGCCTTCAGCGCCAACGCCCCTTCCAGCCTGGCGGACGCCGCCCGGGTTGCCGCCGCGGTGGCGCACATCAGCCGACGTGGACCCACGGCCGCTGGGTGACATCCGGGACAGCTTCGCGGAGCACTTCACGGGTCACCGGCGCGATCTCGCCCTCGCCCAGGAACAGGAACCGCACCAGGTTGGTGATGGGGTTGCCCTCCGTCCAGCGGAAATAGATGTGCGGCATGAGCCCGGTGACGTCCCTGATGTGCAGCAGCACGGAGGCAATGGTGTTGGGCACCACCGGGCCGTGGACTTCCAGGATGTGGAACCCGTGGCGGTTGATGCCCCGGACGTACAGTTCGGTCTCAAAGTCCGAGGAATCGTCCACCACCACCTCCAGGAACAGGGCCTCCCCTGCCAGCGGGAGGTGGCTGACCTCGATGGCGGACTCGAGTTTGTCCCGGTAGGCCTGCGGCGTCATCCGCAGCGGCTCGTGGGCGACGATGGTGATAGGCCCGTCCAGGGCGCTGGACATAAACTCCAGTGCCTGCTGGTCCAGATGCACCCGGATTGCATGCAGCTCGAAGGAGCGGCGCACCCGGGACAGCAGCGAGATGACGATGATGCCCAGGATGAAGATGGCGGCGATCCGGATGCCCTCGGGCCGCTCAAAGATGTTGGCCACCGTGGTGTAGGCGAACACCACGGCAATGGCGCCGAAGCCCACGGTCAGGTTCCGCTGCCTGCGGCGCCGCGCCGACAACGTGACCGCCACGGCGGCGGAGGTCATCAGCACCAGGACGCCGGTGGCGTACGCACCGCCCTGGGCATCGACGTCGGCCTTGAAGATGAAGGTGATCAGGAAGCCGATCAGGGTGAAGACCAGTACCAGCGGACGCACTGCCTTGGCCCACGCCGGCGCCATGCCATAGCGGGGCAGGTAGCGCGGCACCAGGTTCAGCAGGCCTGCCATGGCCGACGCGCCGGCGAACCAGAGGATGCCGATGGTGCTGATGTCATAGACGCTGCCGAACCCCACGCCCAGGTACTCGTGGGCCAGGAAGGCCAGGGCACGTCCGTTGGCCTGCCCGCCGGGCTGGAACTCCTGTTCCGGGATCAGGACCACGGTGATGAAGCTGGTGGTCAGCAGGAACACGCTCATGATCACGGCGGCGGTGGTCAGCATGCGCCGGGTACCGCGGATGCGTCCTGCGGGGTTCTCCTCGGTGTCGTCCGCGGCGCCGCGGACCTGCGGCATCACGGCCACGCCGGTTTCGAAGCCGGACAAGCCCAGGGCCAGCTTGGGGAACACCAGCAGCGCGATGGCCACGGCCATGACCGGGTTTCCGTGCGACACCCACAGGTTGGTCCACCAGTCCCCCATGGCCGCGGGGTGCGTGAGCACCTGCGCCAGGGTGGCAACCACCACCACGGAGTTCAGGCCCAGGTAGAGGACCACCAGGACGACGGCGACGCCAATGGCTTCCCGGAATCCGCGCAGGAACACGGCCGCCAGGAGGGCGAGCAGGAACAGCGTGACGGGTACGTTCTGGTTCTGCAGCCAGCCCGGGGCGACGGGGTTGCCCAGCAGGTGGGCGGAGGCATCCGCTGCCGAGAGGGTCATGGTGATCATGAAGTCAGTGGCGGCGAATCCCAGGAGGACCAGCACCAAGAGCTTGCCGCCCCACCGGGGCAGCAGCCGCTCCAGCATGGCAATGGAACCTTCGCCGCGGGGGCTTTCACCGGCCACCCTCCGGTACACAGGCAGGGCGCCCAGCAGGGTCACGGCCACCAGTACCAGGGTGGCCAGCGGGGAGATGACCCCTGCGGCGAGCGCGGCGATGGCCGGCTGGTAACCCAGGGTGGAGAAGTAGTCCACGCCCGTCAGGCACATGACCTGCCACCAGGAATGCTTCTTCTCGTGCTGTGTGGGGACGCCGCCGGGGCCGGGGTGGGCTCCCTTGCTGTCCTGCAGCCCGAACAGCAGCCAGTCCTGGAGCGCCTTCCTGCCATGGGCGTGGGGCGCGGACGGGTCCGCCGGGGGCCTGCTCAACGTGGTCATGTCTGCCTTTCCGCGCTGCCCTTTGCATCGCGACCCTTGCGAAGCTAGCACCGGCCAAAACGGCGGGAGCGCGAAAAGCGGATTTCTTAATGTTTCCTTGACGCCTGATGTGCGGTGGGTGGTTTACGGCGCCGGGCAGCAGCGTGGGGGCCGCTGGAACTGCTGTAAGCCGGCCTGCCGCTGCACTACGCTGAGGCCTGTGGAGCACCCGACGCATATGGCCCGACGAGCGACGCGTGCCAGCAAACTCCCCGATCTTCCAGGGAGACCCGGCGGCGGCACGAACCTGGGCCGCGTGCTGCTGCATCCCGTCCGGCTGGTGCCGTTGGCCTTCCTGGCGGTGATCGCTGTGGGCGCCGGGCTGCTGATGCTTCCGGCCGCTCATAGAACCTTGCAGCCGGAGCCCTTCCTGGCAGCCATCTTCACCTCGGTTTCAGCGGTCTGCGTCACCGGCCTGGCCACCGTGGACACCGCAACCTTCTGGACACCGTTTGGCCAGGGCGTGATCCTGGGGCTCATACAGGTGGGCGGCTTCGGCATCATGACCCTGGCAACCCTGCTGGCGCTTTTGGTCCGCAAGACCATTGGCCTCCGGGGCCAGCTCATCGCCCAGTCCGAGACCCACACCCTGAATTTCGGGGACGTCCGCTCCGTGATCTTCGGGGTGGCCCGGATCATGGTCCTGTTCGAGGCCACCACCGCCGCGGTCCTCACCGTCCGCTTCTGGATCAGTTACGACCACAACCCGTTGACCGCGCTGTGGCACGGTGTTTTCCACGCGGTCTCCGCTTTCAACAACGCTGGTTTCGCCCTGTACAGCGACAGCCTGATCAGTGTGGCCGGCGACCCCTGGATCATCGTCCCCATTTGCGCTGCCATCCTGGCCGGCGGCCTCGGGTTTCCCGTGCTCATCTTTCTGCTTCGGGGTGGAGTCAGGGTTAAGGACTGGACCGTCCACATGCGCCTGACCATCTACGGCAGCCTGATTCTCCTCGCAGCGGGCGCAGCGCTCTTCGCCGCCTTTGAGTGGAACCGGGAGCAGACCCTGGGCCCCATGCCGGTGGGCGGGAAGATCCTCGCCACCCTGGCGGGCACCGTATTCCCCCGCACGGCAGGTTTCAACAGCATTGACTACGGGGCGGCATCTCCTGAAACCCTGATGGTCACCAACATCCTGATGTTCATCGGCGGCGGCAGCGCCGGAACCGCCGGCGGCATCAAGATCACCACCTTCCTGGTGCTGTTCTTCGCCATCTGGAACGAAATACGCGGCCGCGACCACGTGACTGTCGCCCACCGCTCCATCAGTTCATCGTCGCAGCGGCAGGCCCTCTCCGTGGCGCTGCTGGGGGTGGCGGCAGTCATGGCCGGCACCTTGCTCCTGCTCATGTTCACCGACAAGCCCCTCGACAGGGTGCTCTTCGAATGCGTTTCCGCTTTCGCCACCGTCGGCCTCAGCACAGGCATCACCCCACACCTCCCGCCGGACGCGCAATGGGTGCTGATGATCCTCATGTTCACCGGGCGCATTGGCACCATCACTGTGGCCTCGGCCTTGGCGCTCTCCTCCCGGCCCCGCCTTTTCCAGCTCCCGGAGGAGCGGCCGGTTATCGGCTAGGCGCGGTGGGTCCTTCTTGACCTGGTTGGTACTACGCTGGACCCTGTGGGACAGCCAAAGGTGCTTATTTGCGGGGCGGGTATCGCCGGACCAACGCCCGCCCTCTGGCAGTCCGGCCTGATCCCGTTCGGCCGCAGGATCGGGCCATCGCGCCTGGGACGTCCGCGCGGCGGCGACGTCGAAATCCCGCGCGCCGGCATTGCAGCCCGTCTCTTGCCACGATAGCGAAGCCATGCAAACTGCCTTGCTGCTGTCCTTCGCCGTCCTGCTGTTGATCGGGGTGCTGATCTCCGAGCGCGCCCACCGCACAGTGCTGTCCACCGCCGTCCTCTTCCTGGTGGGCGGATTCCTGCTGGGACCGGGCGCTATGGGCCTGATCACCGTGTCCACCGGAGATCCAATCGTCAGCGGGCTGGCGGAGCTGGCCCTGTTCTCGGTCCTCTTTACCGACGGGATGCACGTCGGCTACCGGGACCTGCGCACCGCATGGCGGCTGCCCGGACGCGCCCTCCTGCTGGGCCTGCCATTGACCCTCGTTCTCACGGCGCTGTTCGCCCACTACATCGCGGGACTGCCCTGGCTCGAATCCTTCCTCCTCGGTGCCATCCTTGCCCCCACAGACCCGGTGTTTGCCGCCGCGATCGTGGGCAGGGAAGAGGTACCGGGCCGGCTACGGCACCTGCTGAACGTCGAATCCGGAGTCAACGACGGCCTGGCACTGCCCATCGTGCTGATCCTGCTGGCCGCAGCAGGAGGCAGCAGTACCAGCGGGGAGGAGCTGCTGTTCGAAATTATCCTGGGCATCGTGGTCGGGGTGGCGGTGCCCGTCGTCGTACTCTCTCTCGAAAAGCTTCCGTTCCTGCAGGCCATCAGGTCTCTCCAGCCGTTGCTGGCGGTTTCCATCGGGCTCCTGGTGCTCGCCATCTGCCAGGCGACCCACGCCAATCTGTTCCTGGGCGCCTTCGCAGCCGGCATCACGGTGGCCACCACGAGCCCTGGACTGCGGCACGAATTCGAACAGTTCGGAGAGCTGGTCACCGAGCTCCTCAAACTTGCAGCGATCATGGTCTTCGGTGCCTTGATTACGCCGGCCTTCCTTTTCACGGAGATTCCCCTCGCCGGGTGGATCTTCGCCGTACTGGCCCTGGTGGTGGCACGGCCGCTGGCCCTCCTGGTGTCCTTCCTGGGGGCTCGGCTGCCCGTGGGCGAACAGGCGGCAGCCATGTGGTTCGGGCCGAAAGGCTTCGCCTCGGTGGTGTACGGCCTGATCATCCTGGAATCGGACATCGCGCGCGCCGACGAGGTCTACCACCTGGTGGGCTTGGTGATCGTGCTCTCCATCCTGTCCCATTCCTCCACGGATGTGGTCATCGCCCGGCAGTTCGCCCGGAGACAGCCTGCAGGCACGGAAGAAAAGACCAGTCATGGCTGACAGGCTCCATCGACGCGCACCTGTGCCGCCCGCAGGCGGCGGCCGCCGTAGGGATGCAGCATGAAAGCCATCGTTGCCGGTGCAGGAATCGCAGGCCTCGTCACGGCACGTCAGCTCGGCCTGGCCGGCTGGGATGTCGAGCTGCTGGAGAAGTCCCGGGCCCCCCGGTCTGACGGCTACATGATGGACTTCTTCGGTCCGGGAGTGGAGGCCTCCGAACGCATCGGCCTCTATCCCCGCCTCGCGGCGTCGGCGTATCAGATCGAGTCTGCTGATTACGTCGACGCTGCGGGCCGCCGCACCTGCAGCATCGACTACGGCCAGTTTTCCCGGTTGGCAGGCGGAAAGGTTTTGAGTCTCCTGCGGCCAGACATTGAACGGGCCGCCTTGTCCGCACTTGGCGACGTGCCGGAGGGACGGGTCAGGCTCAGCTACTGGACCCGGGTCCTGCGCGCCTGGACGGACGACGGCGGTGCACATGTCGCCGTCGACGGCGCCCCAGAGGACGTGCTCACCGCGGATGTGCTGGTGGGGGCCGATGGCATCCACTCTGTGGTGCGGGCCGCCCTCTTCGGTCCTGACACGGACTGCCTCAGGCTCCTGGGGATGCGCGCCGCGGCGTTCATCGTCACCGATCCCGCATTGAACGCGCGTTTCAGGAACCGGTTCATCCTCACCGATACCATCGACCGGATGGCCGGGCTCTACAGTCTCCGCAATGACGAGGTGGCCGCGTTCCTCGTCTACCGGGCGCCCAGGGACGGGTCCGTTCCCGAGCTCCAGGCTGTGCGTGAGCGCTTACGTGCGGAGTTCGCCGGTGCCACCGAAGCGGTCGACCGACTCCTTGAGCTTTGCCCCGAGCATCCCTACGACGACGTTGTAGCGCAGGTGGTGCTGCCATGCTGGCAGAAGCAACGTGCGGTTCTCGTCGGGGATGCCGCGGGCGCCGTCTCGCTGCTCGCCGGCCAGGGCGGCTCACTCGCCATTGCCGGCGCCGCCCTGCTTGGAGACATCCTGGGGCCAGTGAACGCCTCCGACCAGATCAACAGCGCCCTGGCCCGCTTCGACAAGGAGTGGCGGCCCGTGGTCGAGGTGGCGCAGGCATCCGGGCGGCGGGCGGCTGCATCGTTCCTTCCCAGGAACAGGGCGCAGCGGCTGCTGCGCCGGTGGATCATCCGCGGCACCCGGCTGCCCGGTATCGACCGGCTTGTAGCGCGGCAAATCCTTCGCACCATCGCGAAGTAACGGCGGCAGCGCCACGGGTGCGGCCAAAAGCGCCCACGTGGTCATCGGCAGGCTCAGCCCTGCTTGACCAGTGCCGCTTCCAGGTTGATCTTCACCTTGTCGCTGACCAGCAGGCCGCCGGCTTCCAGCGCTGCGTTCCAGGTGAGCCCGAATTCCTTCCGGCTGATCTCGGCCTCTGCGGAGAACCCGGCCCGGGTGGCGCCGAACGGGTCCACCGCGACGCCCGTGAACTCGACTTCCAGCTCTACGGGGCGGGTGACGTCCTTGATGGTGAGGTCCCCGGTCAGGGTGTATTCCTCGCCGTCCCCCTCAATGGCGGTGCCGCGGAAGGTCATCTGCGGGAACTTTTCGACGTCGAAGAAGTCTTCGCCGCGGACGTGGGCGTCACGGTTCGCGTCGCCGGAGTCGAAGCTGGCGGTGGAAACCGTGGCATGCACCGAGGAGTCCGCCAGGGACTGGCCCACCCGTGCCTCGGCCTGGGCATCGGTGAAACGGCCCCGGACCTTGCTGATCCCGGCATGGCGGACACTGAAGCCGATCTCGCTGTGGGACATGTCCAGGGTCCATGTTCCCGGCGTCAGTTGCGTGGGAAGGGTCATGGTCATTCTCCTTACTCGTAGGGCCGCAGGCACAGCCGCCTGCACCAGGGGCAGGACTGCGGATACCCCTCTATATTCCCTCTGGAAGCCACAGGAAGAACAGGGCGGAATGAACCGGAAAGGAACTTCCGGCGTATACATAAGCGTGGCCCTACGACTATTGACCGCCCTGGCGCTGTTCATCGATGCCGGCGTGCACCTCTCCCTGGCCCCGGGGTACCAGAATGCGCAGCCCGGCACCGTCAGCCAGGGCACGCTCTTCCTCCTGGAGGCCACCGTGGCGCTGGTGGCCGGCGCCTACGTCCTGGTCCGCGGCAGCAGGACTGCCTATGCCGTGGCCCTGGTGGTTGCCCTCAGCGCGTTCGCCGCCGTCGTGCTTTACGCGTACGTGGACATCCCCGCCATCGGGCCCATCCCCGCCATGTACGATCCCGTCTGGTTCTTCTCCAAAATTCTCAGCGCCGTGGCCGAGGGAGCAGGGGCGCTGCTGGCGCTCGCCGGGGTGGTGCGTGCCGGCAGGAGGACGCACGACGCCGGGGCCGGGCGTGGTGCCCGGCGCCGCCGCCGATGACCAGCACCGGAGCCGTTGCCGGCATGCGGGGAGAGGTGTCAGATGGGCGGGGCTGAACGGGCGGTGCCGGACGCGTTCGGTGCCGTCTCCACCTACCTGGTGTCGGCCCTGGTGCTGACATCCCTGTCCCCCGCCGGGACGGTCCTCCAACTGGCGGGACTGGCGGCAGGAGCACTGGTGACCGTGGCCGCCGTCGGCTCCGTCCTGCGGCGGATCCCGCGCTTCTCGACGCCGGCGGACCGCGTCACCCTGCTGCGCGCTGTCCTGGTGTCGCTCTGCGCGGTGCTGGCGGTTCCGCAGCTGGTCACGGGCGGACGCACCGGCCTCCTCCTCCCGGTCCTGGGCGCTGCCGCGTTCCTCCTGGACGGGGTGGACGGCGCGGTGGCCAGGCGGACAGGAACCTCGTCGGCGGCCGGGGCCCGGTTCGATGCCGCCACCGACGCCGCGCTGGTCCTGGTGCTCAGCGTCGCGGCCGTCCCGGTGGCCGGTCCGTGGACCTTGGGCATCGGCGCCATGTACTACGCTTTCGTGGCCGCGGGCCGGATCCGGCCGCACCTCCGCAGGGCGCTGCCGCCCAGGGCCTCCCGCAAAGCCATCGGGGCGTTCCAGCCGTTCGCGCTGCTGGCTGCCCTCCTCCCCGGCGTCCCGGCGGTGGCCGCTGCATCGGTTGCCGAGCTGGCGCTGGCATTGCTGACCTGGTCCTTTGCCCGCGACGTCCTCCAGCTGGAGCGCCTGCACCGCGCCGGGCTCCGGGACGTGGGCGCGCCGGCGCCGTAGGGCTGGTGCCCCGGCCGGCGGGGGCCTACAGCAGCCCGGCGAGGGCGAAGCCGCCGGCGGCGGCACCCACCGCGGCGGCCGCGGTGCCCAGGGCGTTGAGGAGTGCCATGCCCGTGCGGCGGGACTGGACCAGGCGGACGGTTTCGAAGCTCGCGGTGCTGAAGGTGGTGAAGCCGCCCAGGAACCCGGTGCCGGCAATGGCCTGCAGCTCGGGTGGTGCCGCGTGCATGACCACGGCACCGGCCAGCAGGCCCAGCAGGAACGATCCCGTCACGTTGATGGCGATGGTGCCCACCGGAAGGGCGGTCCGGATTTTGGCACGCACCAGGCCGTCGACGACGAACCGGGCAGCAGCGCCGAGGCCGCCGGCGAGCCCCAGCAGGATGATGGCCAGGGCGCTCACCGGTCTTCCTCCTTCGCAGCGCCAGGGGTTTCCCCGTGCCGGGTGCTGGCCCGGGCGTGGTGGGCAGCTGCCAGCCGGATGCCTGCCACGGTTGCCGCGGCTCCCACCAGCACGGAGGCTCCCACATACATGACGGCGTCTGCGCTGCGGCCGGCATTGAACAAGGCGGTGGCTTCAACTGCCAGGGTGCTGTAGGTGGTGAAGGCGCCCAGGAACCCGGTGCCGGCCAGCAGCCGGAGCAGCCGCCGCCGTCCTGCGTCCGGACCGCGGCGGACCAGTGCTTCGAGCAGGGCACCAAGGAGGAACGCCCCAGCCACGTTGATGATGAGCGTGGGCAGCGGCCAGCCGCCCGGTGCGGGCAGGACGCCGGCCAGGCCGTAGCGGGCCAGGGCGCCGAAGGTGCCGCCGGCGATGACCACCAGGACGAACCCGGGGTGCAGGTGGACCGGCCGGTGGACGCGCGCCTCCCCCAGGGTCCCCCGGTCCGTGGTGCCGGCTGTTTCGGTTTGGGGGGCGGGCTGCTCCATCAGTGGCCTGCCTTGGGTTGCTGCCTGGGCTGCGGGGCCAGCGGGACAACCAGGATGGGCCGGTGCTGGCGGTGGGTGAGGTGGACAGCAACGGATCCCACCAGGAGTTCTTCGAACCGCGCCCCGAGCCCGCGCTCGCGGGTGCCCACCACGATGACGGACGCGCCGGTGGATTCCGCCAACCGACCCAGCGCCCGGGCCGGATCGCCGGCGAGGGTGACAAAGGACCAGTCGACGCCGACCGCGCCCAGGGCGTCGCGGAGGTGCCCGGCCAGGGAAGCGCTGATCCCTTCGATGTCGTCATCAACCCCGTCGGGGTCGATGGGGCTGGCTTCCATCCTGCCGCCAGGCTCTTCAACCAGGTAGGTGGTCACGTCCACGTAGGCGCAGACCAGCTTCACGCCCAGGCTGCGGGCCAGGTCCGCGGCGCGGTGCGCCACCGCCAGCGGCTGGCCCGGCACCACGCCCATGAGCACCGGGCCGCTGATTTTCTGCGGGATGTATGGGGCATGGCCGGTGGAGGGGGTGGGTTTCTCAGGCTCAGTCACAGGCTCTCCTGTCGGGGTGGGGCAGGAAAACTGGGCCGGGTGCGGGCACGGTTCACCTGCCTTCGTATCAGCAAAGACAGGAACCATCAGCCATTCGGCGGTTCGAAGACCGCGCACCTGCGCGGGCTTCCGGCGGGATCCATCACCGTGAAGAGAGACTACAACTTTTCCTGCGGCGTGCGCCACCGCTGCCGAAGCCGACGGTGGCGCGCCGTCAGTCGGCCGGCTTCAACGCGGCACGCCAGGCGGCAGCGGCGCGGACGGCGCTGAAGGTCCAGGTAGCCGTCCCGCTCGCCCCCGCCGCCGCCTGCACCGCGTCAGCGTGCTCGGCCGTCTGCCCGCCGGCCGCTTCCCAGCGTTCCGTCCAGGCGGCAGGAGCAGTGAAGACGGGCGAGGCACAGTCGCAGGCGATCGCCCCGATCAGCATGGCTCCGTTGGTGGCGGTGGTAACGCTTCCCACCGTGAGGCTGCTCTTGGTCCAGCTGGTGTCCACCGCCGTGACCACGCTGCTGTCCAGAGGCTTGGCGTTGTCCACACCCCGGTAGGCCGTCATTCCCCCGCCCCATTTCACGGCCGTATTGAGCGTCCACGAGGGGCTCGCCGGGTCTCCTGCCGCTGCCACCCGGTAGTAGCTGAAGAGCCGTGACCCGGATCCGACAGAGAGGCCCGACACGATGGGTGTCCATCCGGCCGGCGGCGTCACCGTGGAGTTCAGGTCACCGGCAATTGATGCGACCAGGACATCCCCGGCCGCCGTACCCGCCGGAACTGTCAGCACGGCCTTTCCAACGGCCGTGCCCGAGTACGTGGTGCTGGAACCCACTACGGTGATTCCGGCGCCGGCGGGCGGTGGGGTCGTGCCGCTCGTAACCGTTATGGCGGTGCTGGCGGAGGATGACCCGCCGCTGTTCGTGGCGGTCAGCTTGGCGGTGTAGGTGCCGGCCGCAGCGTAGCTGTGGGTGGGGTTCTGGGCGGTGGACGTCCCGCCGTCGCCGAAGTCCCAGGCCCAGGACGTTGGCGCCCCGGTGGAGGTGTCAGTGAACGCCACGTTCAGTGGCGCGGTTCCCGACGTGGGGTTTGCCGTGAACGATGCCTTGGGTGCTGCGGGGGCCGGAGTTCCCGATCCCAGGGGCCGGTCCGAGTACCAGTAACGCTTGGCCGAATTGTCAGTGGCCAGGATGACGATGCCCGTGGAGCTGTTGACGCTCTGCTTGGTGGTGGTGACATCGTTCATCTTGGAAGCCGAGGCGCTCTGAATCACCGGCGTTCCCCGGCCAGAGCCGAAGACCGGGTTGTCCATGGACGCCGTCTTCTCGTAGATGGCGCCCGGTATGCCGGACCACTGGCAGCCGCTGACCGAGGTTGGCGGCGCGGTCTGGAATGCGTGGACCAGGTTGTTTTGGGTGTCCAAAAGGATCTGTGGACGGGAGACGCAGTCGCCGGCCACCGAGATGGTGGACTGGGTAAAGGCGCCGGTTCCCGGCTTGAACACCAGAAGCACCAGCTGCGGCAGCGTCTTGTCCGAGGAGTAGTCGTTCAGGCTGGTCTTGACTGCCGCGAAAACACGCCCGGAGGTGTCCGTCTGGAGGGTCTTCAGGTTCAGGTGGTCATCGGACTGCCCTTTGCCCCGCAAGGCGGGCTGCAGCTTCCAGTTCGAATCCGGAGCTTTCCCGTCCGCGTGGGTGGCCCACCATACGGTGTTGGCAAGGTGGTCGCTCCACATCACGCCGATCTGGTTGTTGCCAAACGCCACCACCGCAGAAATGTCGTCCGGCGCTGGGTGGGGGCTGGCTACCGGGAGTACGAACGGCGACCGCCAGCTGGCGCCTCCGTTGGCGGAATAGTTCACGTAGACCGAATTGGTGTACCCGGATGTTGAGTTGCCGGCCACCTGCGTCCAGGTGACCCAGACGCCGCCCAGCGAATCCTTGTCCAAAGTCATGGACTCGCTGGAGTTGTTGGAAATGACGGTGGGAAAGCCAGCATCCAGGACATACTTGCCGCCCGAGTAGCTGTAGCGGTACAGCTTCGCGGGCTGACCGGACAACGAGGGCTTCGGGGTTCCATCCCCTGTCACCGTCACCACATGGGAGGCAATGTAGAGCTTGCTGCCGTCCCACAGCACGTCCGCGAGCGTACTTGCCCGGGTATCGTTCACGATCCCCGTGTTGACCCACGTCTTGGACGGGCGGTCCAGCCGGTAAATACTCCAGCCCGCTCCGGTGGTCCACATGTCCGCCCACCAGGATCCGTCGTTGAACCACAGCTTGCTCTGCGGCTTGTCCGCGGTGGGTGGATTCGACACCCCGGAGTACGAAATGCTCTGCGTGCCGTAGACCGGGTCTGCATTTGCCTTCCCGGGTGCCACCAGGCTGACAGCGGCCAGGACCAGGAACAAAACCACGGCCTGGATGATGCGGACGTTTTGCAGACGGACTTTCATGGCACGCTCCTGGGACCAGACGGCAATGGAGGGTGCGGTGGCCCGTAGTCCCAGAATCAGCGGGCCCCATCACCCTTACGCGCAACCATAGGAGGGGGCTTCAGCCAGCGGCAAGACTATCCCCGTACGCAATTATTAGGGGCTCCGCAGAACCCCTAACCTGATGGTCACCCGCACCGCCGAAACCCCTAAAAGCCCCCGTGGCCGCGGGACCCAACACCCAGCAGGTCGGCGTCCTTGGCTCCATCCGCACGTTCCGGCTTGCTGCCTGCACTCAGCTCAGTGTCAGCATGTTTCCGGCGACGGGGCTGGTCAAGGGCCGGATGCACCTATTTCGGCAGCGATACGTCCGCTGGCCCGGCCTGCACCTGCGCGGCACAGGACCCGGCATGGTCGAGCAGGCTCCGCCGATCCGCCGCTGCGTACCCAGCGGCGGCTATTGCACTGCGCAAGCGGTCCAGATGGTCCAGAACAGCATCCCGGTACAGGCCCCTCCGGTCGCACCAGCCGACCTCGTACAGGAGGTCCACCAGACGCCGGGCCACGTCAGGGTCGCCGGCGCCGTAGTTCCTTATCTGCCCGACGGACAGGTCCAGCAGCGCGGGCAACCCCGGAAGCGACATGACAACCCGCACCCGTCCCTCGTCGTCAACAATCTGCTCCGGACCCGGGTTCCTGTCGACCAGGCGGCACAGCAGGGCCGAGAGGTGGCCGAGGACATGCACTGCCGTGGTTGGATCATTGATGCCCGGGGACAAAGCCCTCGCCGCCACGTCCACCAACTGCCGGAACCCGAACGCAACGTCCTGGACGCTGGTGCGTTCAAATCCGGAGCCCACCGCCCTGTTAATCACCCGCTGCAGATCTTCCCTGGCCTCTGGTCCCGGACGGGCTCCCGCTTCAAGCGGCCAGGCGGTGGCAAACGGAACCCCTTCTACCAGGGAGCTGCCCGGCTCCCTGTCTATCCTGACCACGGCATCGAAGCTGACCGCCGCCGCCAGAAGGGCATCTTTGTCCAGCGAGGTGAGGAACCCCGAGGACCCTGCCGTGATGGGGAAACCACCCGGCTGTTGGGAGGCCGGGGCGCCGTTCGTGGGCCGGTCACCGGGAAACACCCGGTCAATAGTGGCCCGCGTTTCGCCGCCCACCCGGCGCAGCATGGTTTCCACCCGGATCTCCCGTGCAAGGTGCGCGAGGAACAACACCAGGCACACCACACTGGCAATAGCCAGCACGAACGCGACAGTCACCGATATTTCAGGGACAAATGCCGTGTTGCTGCTGGTCTGGTCGCGGACGCTGCGGAGCACTGTCAAGGCGAACGCAAACGCCGCCAGGAACAGCGCCAGAGTGCCGTGGACAAAGCGGTCGGCAGTAAACGTCCGCAGGAGCCGGGGCGAAAACTGGCCGCTGGCCAACTGCAGGGTGACTACCGTCAGGGAAAAGGTCAGGGAGGTTACCGTGATAAGGGATCCTGCGATGGCTTGCAGGACCGCCCTCGCCGCTTCCGGGCCGCCGCTGAACAAAAACACGCTGACGCTGCCCGGCAGCTGTCCCTCCACACTGGAATCCAGCGCCGGCAATCCCACTCCAAGTGCCACGGCAGCTGCAATTGCCAGTACCGGCAGCGGCCACAGCTGCGTCCGCAGCGCATCCAGCCAAAGAGCAACACGTCCGTTCAGCAATGGTCCGCCCACCCCGGGAATACGTCAGCCATGGATTCTCCCCTTTGCTGCAGCGGTGTTTCAGGCGCAGAGGGCGCTGTTGCACGCCGTCCATGCACCTGCCGGATTTGGCAGTCCCTCGACAGTAACCGTACTGCCGCGGGGCCGTAAACCGGGGTGCAGTCGCCGGCGGGCCGATAACGTTCGAGGCACGAAACGGGCTCTGGGCGGCTTTTCCCTTAGGCCAATCGCGATGCACTGCTAGCGTGCATATATGTCATCCGGCATATTATGCCGCCGGTTATTACTACAGTCCCGTCCGACTTTCGGCCCGCCGGGACGGCAGGACCGGTACTGGCCCGCCAGCCGCGGCGATTCGCCGCTCCCCCTGCCGACGGGGACGGACAAACAAGGATGAAGGTGCATGGAAACAGGCATAGTCAGGTGGTTCAGTCCGGAAAAGGGCGTCGGTTTCATCATTCCCGATAACGGTTCAGAGGATGTCTTCGCCCATTTCACGGCCGTTCTTGCCACGGGACAGCCGGCGCTCGTCAAGGACTTGAAAGTTGAGTTCAGCGTCACGATCGGCCCCGGCGGACCCGTGGCGGAAAACATTCGCGTTTTGTGATTTTCGAACCGATGATGAAGCCAGGAGGAGGGACAACACGACATGGCCGCCACTGAACCAACGAAGAAGTCACTGTCACTGACCGGTTCTGTTGCCTTGGGAACGGGCGTGATGATCGGGGCGGGCATTTTTGCCCTGGTGGGGCAGGTGGCGCAACTGGCGGGCGGCTGGGTTCCCTGGGCCTTTTTTGCCGGTGCCGTCGTAGTGGCCTTCAGCTCCTACTCATACATCCGATACTCCGCCGTAAACCCTTCTTCCGGCGGGGTTGCCATGCTGCTGAAGGCCGCCTACGGGCCTGGGGTCGCGGCAGGTTCCTTCTCACTGTTCATGTACGTTTCGATGATCCTGGCGGAGTCCCTTCTCGGCAGGACCTTCGCGACATACCTGCTGCGCCCTTTCGGGATGCAGGGATCCCCCTTCTGGGTCCCGGTCCTAGCCGTGGCGGCCGTTGCAGCCGCGGCACTGGTCAACCTGGTGGGCAACCGCTGGGTTGAAGGCTCCGCGACAATAACCGCCGCCATAAAGATCGCAGGCATCGCGCTGCTGGCCGTCGCAGGCATCGTGGCCGCCGGCCTCCCGTCGCTGGGGCGGCTGTTTACGACGGAGGGACGGAACCCTCCCGAGCAGGGGTGGGTGGGGTTCCTGGCAGGAGTTACCTTGTGCATCCTGGCGTACAAAGGCTTCACCACCATCACCAACCAGGGGTCAGACCTGCGGAACCCGGAACGAAATATCGGCCGGTCCATCATGCTGGCCATCGGCTTGTGCACCGTGCTCTACCTGCTGATCACCGTTGCAGTCACCGGCAGCCTGTCGGTGCCCAAGATCATGCAGGCGCGGGACTACGCGCTGGCAGAGGCCGCCGATCCTGCGTTCGGTTCCTGGGGCGTCACCCTGACTGTCGTGATCGCCGTGGTGGCCACGCTTTCGGGCCTGATTGCCAGCCTGTTCTCCGTCTCGAAGCTCTATGACATGCTCCGGGACATGGGCCAGGCGCCGGGCCTTCCGGGACATCAAAAACACCAGTCCCTTTACATCACGGCCGGCCTGGCCATGGTCCTGGCCAGTTCCTTTGATTTGTCCCGGATCGCCTCACTCGGGGCAATCCTTTACCTGGCGATGGACATCGCCGTCCACGCCGGCGTCATTTTCCGCCTGGCGTCCGATATCCGGGCCATTACCTGGATTCCCTGGATGGCGATCATCCTCGACCTGGCCGTCCTGCTGGCATTCATCGTGGCCAAGGTCCAGACAGACCTCCTCACCGTGCTCATCACTGTGATTGTTGCGGCAGCGATTACCGGCGCCCAATGGCTCATGGTCCGGCGGCGCCTGGCCGTCCCGGAGTAACGGTAAAGGAACAATCCCAGGCGAGGGCTGGATCGGGTGCCGCGTGGGAGCAACACACTGTTAGCGTCTAAATATGCACTAATACATATTATGTATTTCCTCATGCATGCCTCTTGTCTGCGCAGACCGAAAGGAAGGTAGTCCCTGTTGCTGAAGCCCACGGCCTTCATGGGAAAGTTGCTCCTCTTCGTCACGGTCAGTGCACTGACCGGGCTTCTCGTGACAGGACTGGCACTGCCGTTCGCTGCCGTTGGCGCTTCTGCGGCGGGATTCTCCAACAAGCTGCTGGCGAGCTTCCCGGACGAACTCGAGGTCAGCAGGCAGGCCCAGGCCAGTACCGTCCTGGCCAACGACGGCTCCCTGATAGCCACGTTTTTCAGCCAGAACCGCGATTCCGTCCCCCTCGATCAGATGGCACCGTCCATCAAGGACGCGATCATCGCGATTGAAGATGCCCGTTTTTACGAGCACGGCGGAACAGATCCGGT
The DNA here is from genome assembly GCF_013359725.1 of Pseudarthrobacter sp. C4D7. Taxonomy (GTDB): domain Bacteria; phylum Actinomycetota; class Actinomycetes; order Actinomycetales; family Micrococcaceae; genus Arthrobacter. The sequence continues at coordinate 80,372 of NZ_JABFMW010000009.1, forward strand.
GGGAATTCTCCGGGCTCTTGCAGCCAACGCCGGCGGAACCCGCCAGGGGGCTTCCACCATCACCCAGCAGTACGTCAACAACGTCACCATCCAGTCGCACCTTGCCGCTGGGCACCCCGAGGACGTGAAGCTGGGACAGGACAAGACCCTGCGGGACAAACTCAGGGAGATGAAGCTGGCCGTCTCGCTGGAGAAGACCCACACGAAAGACCAGATCCTGCAGGGGTACCTGAACATCATCTACTTCGGCAACAACGTTTACGGGATCGAGGCGGCCTCGCAGTACTACTTCGGGGTTCCCGCCATGAGCCTCAACCTTGACCAGGCCGCCACGCTGGCCGGTGTCATCAACAATCCGTCGTTTTATGACCCCGTCACCCAGCCCGATCACGCACTCTCCCGGCGCAACCTGGTTCTGGACAAGATGCTCGAGCAGGGACGAATCACCGCCGCGGCCCACGACAAAGCCGCCGGCAGCCCCGTCAGCCTTGACCTCCACCCCACCGGACAAGGATGCGTGGCAGCCCGCACGGCACCCTACTTCTGCGACTACGTCCAGCGCCTCATCCTCAACAACCCTGCGTATGGAGCAGATGAGGAGGCCCGCCGCGCCCTCCTTTACAGCGGCGGACTCACCATCCGGACAACCCTTGATCTGCCGCTGCAGCAAAAGGCACAGGACCTGGTCACGGCCACGATGTCCAGCGACGATCCCCTGCAGCGGGGCACTGCACTGGTCAGCGTCCAGCCCGGCACGGGAAAGATCCTGGCCATGGCCCAAAACACCCGCTACGATCCTGCCCCTGCCCCGGGCAATTACATGGGCAACTTCGCCCTCCCGGCAAACGACAGCAACGGCAGGCCCCTGGACGGGGCAGGAGGCTTCCAGGTGGGATCCACCATCAAGCCCTTCATCTTTGCCCAGTGGCTCAATGCCGGAAAGTCCATGAACACCATCCTCAACGGCGCGGCGCGGAAATACCCCGCCACATTCCCCTGGAAGAACAGCTGCGGCACGACGTCGGGAGCATACGACCCCGCAGCCGGCACCCACCTGCTCCCCAACGACGACCCCAACCACTACTACAAGATGAGCGTGCTGCAGGGCCTGTACCAGTCCATCAACACCATCACGTTCCAGTCCGCCAGCCAGCTCGATCTCTGCAACGTCCAGAAAATGACGACAGCAGCCGGCATCAAGGACGGACACACCAACGAACCCTACGATTTCTCCAGGATCTCGAACCTCATCGGCTCCGTTGACGTCGCACCATTGACCATGGCCAACGCCTATGCCACCTTCGCCAGCGGCGGCACCTACTGCAGCCCAACGGCACTCACCGGCATCACGGACAACCGCGGCGACCAACTCCCCGTCCCTTCGGCGGACTGCCACCAAACCATCAAATCCACTGTGGCAGCAGGCGTAACGTACGCACTCAAGAACGTCCTGACCAGGGGGTCCGGCTACAAGCTCCCCGTCAACAAATCCGGCTACGACATCTTCGCCAAGACCGGCACCACGGACGGGAACATCAATACCTGGACCGTGGGCGCTACCTCCGGGGTCGCTACCGCGTCCTGGTTCGGCAGCTACAAAGGCACCGGACCCGAGTGGATAAACCAGGACATCACCATCAACGGCCGCTATTATCCCGTCGTCAACGGAGCGGACCTGGCCGGCAACCAATGGGCCCGTTTCATGAACCAGGCAGCCCCGCAGTACAGCGCGAAGGACTTCCCAGCCCCTCCCCCGGCCATGCTCCGGACGCCGGCAAAACCGTCACCGAAGCAAATCCCGAAGCCGCAGTCAACACATGCGCCAAAGACCACCGGGGCAACGAAGAAACAGAAGGTAGGCTGAGTTACCGACAAATCGGGAACATGCCGTCACCACAGCCACGAATCGCGGTTGACGGTGTTCCCGGCGGCCCTTAGGACACCTGAAGCCCGGAGTGAACCATGAACGAGCAAAGTACGCCAGGCGACGGCCGGGCCCTGGAGCCTACGCTCACGGCGTCACGTGCCTTGCTGGGCGTCGTTGCCCGCTCGCTTGCCGGGACGCTGGATTCTGTGTCCCTGCCGCAATTCCGGGCGCTGGTGATCCTGTCCGCCCGGGGGCCGGTCCGCATGGGAGACCTGGCCCACCTGTTGGGCGTCCATCAATCAAGCTTCAGCCGGACCGCTGACCGCATGGAGGCTGCAGGCTTGATTGTTCGCGGTCAAAGCCCGGAGAGCAGGCGCGAAGTACTGGTCACGCCAACAGAGAAAGGCCTTCGGATCGTCGACGAGGTCACGGAGGCAAGGCGGCAGGAAATAGCAGCCATTCTGGGCCGCGTCAGCCCCGGTGACCAGGAAAAGATCGCTTTGGGATTCGCGCTGTTTGCGCAGGCAGCTGGAGAAGCGTCGCCGGCCGAGAACTTGCTGCTCGGCATCTAAGCGTTGGGGTGGCGGGCCGGAACAGGCCACCCACCCCACGGTCCATTTGAACGGTCCCCGGGTGGCGGCATCCGCCGCCCAATGCCGCTAGCTGTTCTCCCCGCCCAGGCTGGCGAGGGCCTTCCGAAGGCGCGTGCCGGCGTCGTCCGCCACTTCCTTGACTGAAGGCGCGCTGCTGAGCTGCACCATGGTCTGCGGATCGATCGCTTCGACCGTGGTGGAGTCCGCTGAGCTGTTCCGGCGCACCACCACGTTGCAGGGCAGCAGGGCACCCATCTCCGGCTCGGCCGCCAGGGCGCGGCTGGCGAGGGACGGGTTGCAGGCACCCAGGATGACGTAATCGCCGACGGCGTCCGCAGCCTCCGTGCCGAGCTTGGCTTCGAAGGTGGACCGGATGTTGATTTCGGTCAGGATCCCGAACCCCTGCGCGGCAAGGGCTTCGCGGGTGCGCTCCAGCGCCTCGGACCAGGGAAGGGGAACAGTGGTGGCCAGTGTGTACGTCATGGTGCTCCTTCGAAGTTGCCGCCCACCCCGCTGCGGTGGGGCCGGCGGGCGTTGAATTAAGCCAGGGAGAGGAAGAGCTTCTCCAGGTCCTTCCGGTCCATGGTCTCGTCCTTCTGGACGATGCACTGCTCCAGGCCGGTGGCGATGATGGCGAAGCCGGCACGGTCAAGGGCCTTGGACACGGCGGCAAGCTGGGTGACGACGTCCTTGCAGTCGCGCCCCTCTTCAAGCATCCGGGTGACAGCGGCGAGCTGGCCCTGGGCGCGCTTGAGGCGGTTGATCACGGGCGTGAGTTCGGTGGGGTTCAGTTCCATAACGGGTCTCCAATGGTGGGGGTCTCGCCCCCAACTATATACCCCCATGGGTGTTTTGACTACCCCCGGGGGTATCTGCAATACTCGGTGGGGTATCCACCCGACCCCTTCCGAGAGGCCACTTATGACTTCCCCTTCAAAGGCAACCGCCGTTACCGCACTCGCTCCCGAGACCCTGCAGTCCTGGATCAAAGAGCACCAGGACCTGGTAGTGATCGACGTCCGCTCTGCCGCTGAGTTCGAGTCCATGCACATCCGCGGCTCCTACAACGTGCCGCTGCCGCTGCTCTCCGAGCACACCGACGAACTCGCCGCCCGGCTGGGTTCGCGGGTGGTCCTGGTCTGCCAGTCCGGCGTCCGCGCCGAGCAGGCCCGCCAGCGCATGGCCACGGTTGGCCTGGACACCGCGTACGTCCTGACCGGCGGCGTCCCCGGCTTCGCCTCCGCCGGCGGCGACGTGGTCAAGGGCAAGGACCGCTGGGATCTCGAACGCCAGGTCCGCCTGGCCGCCGGCTCCCTTGTAATGCTCGGCCTGGCCGGCGGAAAGTTCGTCTCGCCCAAGGTCCGCATGCTGGCCGGCGCCATCGGCACCGGGCTGACGTTCTCGGCCGCAACCAACACCTGCGCCATGGGCAAGGCCCTGTCCGCGATGCCGTGGAACAAGGCAGCCAAGGAGCCCACCCGCGAAAGCGCCATCCTGCAGCTTCCCGTGCAGACGGCCGAAGCGGGCGCGGCGGCATGATCCCGGCCCTGGGTTTGGGGCTCGTCGTCGGCGTCGTACTGGGCGTAGTAGGCGGCGGCGGGTCCATCATTGCCGTTCCGGCCCTGGTGTACGGCGTGGGCATGAGCCCCGCCCAGGCCATCCCCACCTCCCTGCTGGTGGTGGGAATCTCCTCGCTGGCAGCCCTGCTCCCCAGGATCCGTGAGGGCCTGAACTGGCCCGTGATCGCCCTGGTGGGCGCTGCGGGCATCCCGGCGGCCTGGGCCGGCGCGGCCGTGGGCAAGCTGCTGGACCCCACCGTCCTGATGCTGGCTTTTGCCGTGATCATGGTGGTTGCGGGCATCCGGATGCTCAGCAAGCCCCGCGAAACCGAAGGATCCTGCAGCACCGGCCCGCACCGGGCGTTCCGGTCCTGCGCCCCGAAGGCCGTGGGCGTGGGCCTGCTGGTCGGGTTCCTGACCGGACTGCTGGGCGTGGGCGGCGGATTCCTCATCACCCCCGCGCTGACCATCTTCCTGGGCCTGCGGATGAAGCAGGCAGTGGGAACATCCTTGGCCATCATCGTGGTCAACTCGGCGGCCGGGTTCAGCGCCCACGCAGCCGGTTTCACCATCGACTGGGCCACCACCCTGGCGTTCGCCGTCCCGGCAATCGTGGGATCCATCGTTGCCGCCCGGTTTGCCCGCCACCTGCACGACAAGCACATCCGCATCTCGTTCGCGGTACTCATCTTCGCCGTCGCGGCGTGGGTCACCGCCGGTACGGTCACCGCCTGACCCCCCAGAGGAGAACACCATGGGACTTTTCGATTCCTCAAGAAGGCCTTCAGCAAGCCCTATAAAACCATTTCCGTGGCCGAGGCCAAGGAGCTCCTGGGTTCCGGGGCCACGCTCATCGACGTCAGGTCCGCCCAGGAATGGCGGACCGGCCGGGCGCCGCAGGCCAAGCACGTCCCCCTGGACCGCCTGCAGACCAGCACTGCCGGGATCCAGAAGACCCGGCCGGTGATCGCCGTCTGCGCCTCCGGCGTGCGCTCCGGCTCCGCAGCCCGGCTCCTCGCCGAAAAAGGGTACGACGCCTACTCCGTGCGCGGCGGCATGGCCGCCTGGCGCCATGCCGGCGAACCCGTCCGCTAGCAACACCAGCTTTAGCCACCCACCATTTCAAAGGAGAACCACCATGGCTGAAATCACCATCAACGAAACCGAACAGCGCCGCTCCACCGCCCGCATCCTCGACGTCCGCGAGGACTTCGAAGTCGCCGAAGGCATGATCCCCGGCGCCCTGCACATTCCCATGGGCCAGCTCCAGGCACGCCTGGGCGAGCTCGACCCCGCCGTGCCCGTGATTGCCGTTTGCCGCAGCGGCAACCGCAGCGCCGCCGTGGCCGATGCCCTCAACGGCGTTGGCTACAAGGCGGACACCATGGCCGGCGGCATGACCGCCTGGACCCGCGCCGGACTCCCCACCACCTAGCACCACCCGCCCCGTCAACGCAGGGCACCCACCCCAACCGCCCGAAAGGACAACGACAGACCATGGCAACCATCGACATCACCCAGCAATCCTTCGCCCAGACCCTGGAGGAGAACGACATCGTCTTCGTTGACTTCTGGGCAGCCTGGTGCGGCCCCTGCCGGATGTTCGCCCCCACTTACGGCGCCGCCGCGGACCGCCACCCGGACATTACCTTCGCCAAGGTGGACACCGAGGCCGAACAGGCCCTCGCGGCCGCCGCGAACATCACCTCCATCCCCACGCTGATGGCCTTCAAGGACAAGACCCTGGTCTTCTCCCAGCCCGGCGCCCTCAACGCCACCGGCCTCGAGGAAGTCATCCAGGCCGTGAAGAACCTGGACATGGACAAGCTCCGTGCCGAGGCCGGCCACCAGCACGCCTGATACCGCACCAGCCAAAAACCCCACCGCACCAGGCCTCCTGCGCTTGCTGCCAAGGCCTGCCCGCAGGGCAAACGACTAGGCCGCAGTGCACTTGCGGGATACCCCCCGGGGTATCTATACTGATCTCAGAACAATCTCCCAATCCCCTTTCAAATGAAGGAGAGCACCAGATGCTTATCGAGCGCATTTACGACGAAGACCTCGCCCAGGCCAGCTACTTGATCGGCTGCCAGGCCAAGGGTGAAGCCATCGTGGTGGACGGCCGCCGCGACATCGCCGTGTACCAGGAGCTCGCCGCAAAGAACGGCATGGAGATCGTGGCCGTCACCGAGACCCACATCCACGCCGACTACCTCTCCGGTACCCGCGAACTGGCCGCCGCCACCGGCGCCAAGATCTACGTCTCCGGCGAAGGCGGACCGGACTGGCAGTACGAATTCGAGGGCGAGCGGCTGTACGACGGCGACACCATCACCCTGGGCAACATCAGCATCAAGGCAGTCCACACCCCGGGCCACACCCCCGAGCACCTGTCCTTCCTGGTGACCGACGGCGCGTTCAGCGACAAGCCCGGCTACCTGCTCTCCGGGGACTTCGTCTTCTCCGGCGATCTGGGCCGCCCGGACCTGCTGGACGAAGCCGCCGGCGGCATCGACACCCGCTTCGAGGGCGCCAAGCAGCTCTTCGCCAGCCTGCGCGACAAGTTCCTCACCCTGCCGGACTACGTCCAGGTCCACCCCGCGCACGGCGCCGGCAGCGCCTGCGGCAAGGCCCTGGGCGCCATCCCCTCCTCCACGGTGGGTTACGAACGCCTCTACGCCTGGTGGGGCCCCTACCTGGCCACCAACGACGAGCAGGGTTTCATCAACGAACTCCTGGACGGCCAGCCGGACGCCCACGCCTACTTCGCACGGATGAAGCGCGAAAACCGTGAAGGCCCGGCCGTTATGGGTGAGCGCGCTCCCCTGCCCGAGCTCGCCACCGGAACCGTCGCCGCGGGCCTGGCGGAGGACACCCTGACGTTCATCGACACCCGCTCCAACGGCGAGGTCCACCAGGGCACCGTGGTCCGTTCCCTGAACGTCCCGGCCGGCAAGTCCGTAGCCAGCTACGGCGCCTGGGTGGTCAACCCGGAAACGGACACGAACCCGCTGGTGCTCCTGGCCAAAGACCAGGAACAGGCCCAGGACCTGTGGGACCATCTGGTCCGCGTGGGCATCGACAACGTGGCCGGCTACCTCACCGGCATCAAGGGGTTGCCCACCTTCACGCCGAGCCTGATCCAGCCTGAGGAACTCGAGGGTTTCGAAGCGGCCATGGTCCTGGACGTCCGCAACAAGACCGAGCACAAGGCAGGACACATCCCCGGCTCCCACCAGCTCTTCGGCGGCCGCGTGATGTGGCACCTGGATGAGCTGCCCGGCGGCGGCACCATCGTGTCCTACTGCCAGTCCGGCGTGCGCAACTCCGTGGCCGCCAGCGCCCTGCGCCGTGCCGGGTACGACGTCGTCGAACTCGACGGCAGCTACGCCGCCTGGAACGCCTGGCGGAACAGCGTCCCCGCAGCCTGAGCAGGCAATTCCCCCAGACCGCCCGGGCAGGACCCCCCTCCTGCCCGGGCCCCAGGCCCGGGCGTGCCCCCACACGCCCGGGCCTCCCTTATGCCCACACCAATGTCCCCACCGACGTCCCGGACAGGAACGGAGCAGCCAATGCCGGCCGGAACACTTCCCCACGCCACCGGTACAGCCGGCCCTGCGCTGGGCCTGCGCCAGAACCTGGCACAGTTCATGCTGCTGGTTGCCGTCAACGCCCTGGTGGGGGGAACCCTTGGCCAGGAACGAACCGTCCTGCCCCTGCTGGCCGCCCGCGAATTCCACCTGGACCTGTACACGGGGGCGTTGACCTACATCCTGGCGTTCGGACTGTCCAAGGCCGCCATGAACTACTTCGCCGGCACGCTTTCGGACAGGTACGGCCGCAAACCTGTCCTCATCGCCGGCTGGCTGGCCGCGGTTCCTGTCCCGCTCATGCTCATCTTCGGGCCGTCCTGGGCATGGATCGTGGCGGCCAATGTGTTGCTGGGCATCAACCAAGGACTGACCTGGTCCACCGCCGTCATCATGAAAATGGACCTGGCCGGTCCCCGGCAGCGTGGCCTGGCCATGGGCCTCAACGAGGCCGCAGGCTACCTGGGGGTGGCGGTCACCGCGCTGGCCACCGGCCACCTGGCCACCGCCTATGGCCTCCGCCCGGCCCCGTTCCTGCTTGGCGCCGCCTACATCGCGCTGGGCCTGGGCCTGACCGTCCTGGCTGTCCGGGAAACCCGCCACCATGCCAAAGCCGAGGCCACACAGCATGCCGGCACCTCCGTCAGCGCCCACGCCGGCCTTAACACCGGCCAGGTGTTCACCCTCACCAGCTTCAAGGACCGCTCCCTCTCGGCAGCAAGCCAGGCGGGCCTGGTCAACAACCTCAACGACGGCCTTGCCTGGGGCCTCTTTCCCGTCCTGTTCGCCGGAGCCGGGCTGGGCCTGGGCCAGATCGGCATCCTGGCCGCCGCCTACCCCGCTGCCTGGGGTGCCGCCCAACTGGTGACCGGCGCGGCCTCCGACCGGTGGGGCCGCAAATGGTTGATCACGGCCGGCATGCTGGTCCAGGCCGTGGCGCTGGGCATCACCGCGACGGCCCACAGCTTCGGGCCCTGGCTCGCCGCCGCCGTCGTCCTGGGCATCGGCACCGCCCTGGTCTACCCCACCCTGCTGGCGGCCATCGGCGACGTCGCGCACCCGGCCTGGCGGGCCCGCTCCGTGGGCGTGTACCGGTTATGGCGCGACGCCGGATTCGCCGTGGGTGCCCTCCTCTCCGGAGTGCTGGCCGACCTGTACGGCATCCCCGCCGCCATTGCCGCCGTCGCGGTCCTCACCGCGGCTTCCGGCGCCGTGGTGGCCCTCCGGATGCGCGGCAACGACCACACGGCGGGATAACGCACGTCAGCCGGCCGGGGCAATGAACTGCCGGATTTCCGCCGCCATCCGGGTGGACTGCGTCCAGTGCAGATAGTGGCCACCTTCAAGGGGCACGACCCGGTGCCGGGTGACGTTCTTGAGGAGGTCCTCCGCGGCGGCGGCCTTCGTGGCTGCCCGGCCGTCCTTTTCGTCTGCGATGAACGCCAGGACGGGCAGGTCGGCGGGATAGGTGACTCCTCGGAGGGCTGCCGCGTTGTTGCCGATGCGGGCTGTTTCGTCGGCCACCGCGGCATTGCCCACGTTCCACAGCATCATGGTGCGCATCCGCTTCAGCTCTTCCTCCGAATAGGCGTTGCCGTCCGGATCGAACAGACCCGGTGCCACCGCGGCTACGTCGCGGATCAGCCCGGTGGAAGCCACCACCTTAACCCAGTTGATGCCGGGCTGCGCCTCCTCCATTGGGTGGTCGCCCGGCTTGGGAATGGTGGCGTCGATGCCCACCACCGCTGAAACTTCCGGGAGGTACCGGTTGGCGTAGTCCAGCAGGTAGAACCCGGCGATGGAGTGGCCGGCCAGGATGTAGGGCTGCCGGACCTGGAGCTTTGACAGGACCTGGTGGAGCTCGTTGCTGATGTGCTCGTTGGTGCGGGTGCTGGCTTCCATGTCGCTGTAGCCATAGCCGAACCCTTCCACCACCATCACGTCGAAGCCGCTGAGTTCGCGGATCAGCGGGGCGAAGTCAAGGCCGGGTGCGGCGGTTCCCAGTCCGCTGAGCAGGATGATCGGCGGACCCTGCTGCGCGTTTCCGTTGCGGACCACGTTCAGCACGCCCCCGGCCACCGGGATCCGCTCCCCGTAGACGGGGGTGGTGGCCTTCTCCTGCGCCTCCAGGGCCGCGTTGGCCACCGCCGAGGCCAGGACCAGCCCCAAGACAACCAGCGTTGCGATCCCCAGCCGGCGGAGCCAGCGCCGGTTCCGCCGCGGTGTCATCCGTGCCCGGCGACGTAGGTGATCAGTCCGTCCACGGTGGCCACGGCCGGGTAGTCCGCCTCAGGGATGTCCACCCCCGTGGATTCCGCGATGACCTCCACCAGGCGGAGGAAATCCAGTGAGTCGAGCTCCAGGTCCTGGCGCAGGCGGGCGCCGCCGTCCAGGTCGCCAGGCTCGACGTCGGGCGCTACTTTTCCGAGCGCTGCCGCCACTGCCTGGTGCGCGTCCTGTTCGTTCACGGCTCCTCCTTGAGTACGGGTCCAACAGTCACAGGTCGCCGGGCTTCTGCAGCAGTTCGTCGATGCGGGCCAGGAACCGGCCGCCGCGCATCCCGTCGCTTACCCTGTGGTCCGCGGACAGCGTGGCGATGGCCGCGTGCCGGATGCCCAGCATTCCGTTGTGCGCCCAGGGCTGCTCCAACACCTTGCCGAAGCCCACCATTGCCACCTGCGGCGGGTAGATCACCCCGTACACGCTTTCGACGCCGAGGTCACCCAGGTTGGTCACGGTGAGGGTAGGGTCCGCCATCTCCGCGCGCTGCAACCGGCCGGCCCTGGCCCGGCCCACCAGGTCGCGCAGCTGGTCCATGAGTTCGTCGAGCGTCAGGGTGTCGGCGTCGTGCAGGGCAGGGGCCACCAGTCCGCCGTGCCGCAGCGCCACCGCCACGCCCAGGTGCACGCTGCTGCTTGGCTGGAACGCACCCCTAGTGAAGAACCCGTTCATGTCCGGCACTTCTTTGGCTGCGAGCGCGGTGGCCTTCAGCAGCAGGGCGGACGGGACCAGCCGGGACGAGACCGGCCGCTGCTGGTTTGCCGCCAGCATCCACGCCATCGCCGCGGCCAGGTCCAGGGTGGTGGAGAGGTAGTAGTGCGGGATCTCCTTCTTGGACCGGGACATCAGCGCGCCCACCGCCTGCCGCAGGCTTTCCGCCCTGCCGCCTGCCGCCGTCGCGGGTTTCCGCTGCGGCGCCTCCCCCGGGGCCTCCAGGGGCGCCTCCACGGGTTCCTCCTGCGGCGGTGCCGCTGCCGGAGCTTCCGGCGGCGGTGCTTGCGCCGCTATTTCCGCTGGTAAGTCCCGGGGCGCCCGTTCCCGCGGCGGCACGGCGGCGAGCACGTCCTCCTCCGTCACGGCACCCCCGGGGCCCGTTCCCGCGATGGCCTGCAGGTCCACGCCCAGTTCCACGGCCAGCCGCCGGGCCAGCGGCGATGACCGCACCCGGTGGGCCGCGTGATCCACCGGCACGTCCCTCCCCGCCCGTCCGGCAGGGGCGGTGGGGGCGGCCGCGGCGTGTTCGACGTCGGCCCGGGTCACCCCGCCGCCGGGGCCGCTCCCGCTGATGCGTCCGACGTCGACCCCCAGCGTGTGCGCCAGGTGCCGGACCGGAGGGGAGGCTTTGGCCCCCAGCTCCGGGTGCCCGGCCCCGGCACCGGGGTGAGCGGGCGTTGGCTCCTGGGCTGCCAAAGGTGAGCGGGCGTCGGGGGAAAGAGTGCCGGAAGTGAGCGGGGGTTGCGGGACCTCTGCCGGGGTTGCGGTGATCCTGGCGATGGGGGTGCCCACCTCCACGGTGTCGCCGATGTCCACCAGGAACTCGGCCACCACGCCTTCCTGGAACGACTCGATGTCCATGACGGTCTTGTCCGTGTCCACGGCCGCCACGAGGTCGCCCTTGTGGACGTAGTCCCCGGGTTTGACCAGCCACTCCACCACCTTGCCGTGCTCCATGTCCGCGCCCAGGGACGGCATCCGGAACTCATCCACCGGCGCCCACGGCCCTTCGTGCGGCGGCCATGACCCGCTCCACCGACGGCAGCGCCGCCTGCTCCAGGTGCTTGGCGTAGGGGACGGGGACCTCCAGGCTGCACACCCGCTCCACGGGTGCGTCCAGGTCGAAGAAGGCCTGTTCGCAGATCCTGGCCGCGATCTCGGCGGAGATGCTGCCGCTGCGCCAGCCTTCGTCCACCACCACGGCCCGGTGCGTCCTGGCCACGCTGTCCAGGACGGTGTGGGCATCCAGCGGGCGCAGGGTGCGCAGGTCGATGACGTCGGCGTCGATGCCTTCCCCGTCCAGCTGCTCGGCGGCTTCCAGCACCAGCGGCAGGGTGCCGCCGTAGGTGATGAGCGTGATGGCGTCCCCGTGGCGCAGGAGGGTTGCCCTGTCGATGTCCACAGCGCCGGCATCGTCGTCGAGCTCGCCCGCCACGTTGTACAGCGAGCCGTGCTCGAAGATCAGTACCGGGTCCGGGTCCTGCAGCGCGGTCCACAGCATGCCGCGGGCGTCCGCCAGGGTGGCGGGGGCGAGGATCCGCAGGCCGGGGATGTGCGCGTACCAGCCCTCCAGGCTGTGCGAGTGCTGGGCGCCGAGCTGGCGGCCGGCGCCGGTGGTCATCCGGATGACGATGGGCACGTTGAACTGGCCCCCGGACATGTGCAGCAGGGTGGCGGCGTTGTTGATGATCTGGTCCAGCGCCAGCAGGCTGAAGTTGACGGTCATGATTTCGACGACGGGCCGCATCCCGCCCAGCGCGGCACCGATCCCTGCGCCCACGAACCCGGACTCGGAGAGCGGCGTATCCCGGATCCGGTCCGGCCCGAACTCCTCCAGCAGGCCCAGGCTCACGGCGAAGCTGCCGCCGTAGCGGCCCACGTCCTCGCCCATGAGGAACACCCGCTCGTCGCGCGTCATGGCGTCGCGGAGGGCCGCGCGCATGGCTTCCCGGTACGTGGTTTTCATCCTGCAGCCCCGCCTTTCCTGTCCCGCTCCCACTGGCCGCCGGGGCTGCCGTCGTCCGGCCGGTCGCTGTAGACGAACCGGCTGAGCTCGGACACCGGTTCCGGTGTTCCGTTTTCGGCGAATCCGACGGCGGTGCTGATCTCGGCGTCCACGTCTTCCTGCAGGGCGGCCCAGTCCTTCTCCGCCAGCTGGCCTGCCGCCTGCATGGTGCCCCGGAGCAGGCTGATGGGGTCACGTTCCATCCACTGCGCCACCTCGGCTTTCTCCCGGTACAGCTCGGGATCGAACATGGAGTGGGCCCGGAACCTGTAGGTGCGCAGCTCCAGGAAGTGCGGGCCGCCGCCGGACCGCACCGCGTCCACGGCGCGCCGGGCGGCTTCCTCCGCGGCGAGCACGTCCATGCCGTCCACGGCCCACGCGGGCATTTCGTAGCCGGCAGCCTTGAGCGCGATGTCGGTCTGGGATTCGGAACGGCCCAGCGCAGTGCCCATGGCGTACAGGTTGTTTTCGCAGCAGAACAGCACGGGCAGCTGCCACAGCGCGGCCAGGTTCATGCTTTCGTGGAACTCGCCTTCGGCCACGGCGCCTTCGCCGAAGAAGCACACGGTCACCCGTTGCCGCCCGGCCATCCGGTCCGCGAGCGCCAGGCCGACGGCGAGGGGCAGCCCGCCGGCCACGATCGCGTTTCCGCCGTAGAAGCGGGTTGCGGCGTCGAAGAGGTGCATGGAACCGCCCCGTCCCCGGCAGCAGCCCTCGGCGTGGCCGTACATTTCGGCGAGGATGGCTCCTGCGGAAACACCGCGCAGCAGGGCATGCCCGTGTTCGCGGTAGGTGGCCACCACGGCGTCCTCCCGTTCCAGGGCTTCCATCACCCCGGCCGCCACTGCTTCCTCGCCGATGTAGACGTGCAGGAAGCCGCGGATTTTGGCGGCACTGTAGAGCTCGATGCATTTTTCCTCGAGCCGGCGCACCCGCAGCATCTGCCGCAGGAGGTGCAGTGCGTGGTCCGCGTCCGGGATCCCTTGGGTCGTGTGCGTGGTCATGGGGTGTCCTTCAGCGCAACAGTGGGCCCCGCCGGGGACTCCAGCGTTGAGGTATCGCCTTCCGGCAGGCCGAGTTCACGGGATTTCAGGAGGCGGCGGAGGATCTTGCCGCTGCGGGTCTTGGGCAGGGTGGCCGTGAAGTCCAGCAGCCTGGGCGCCACGGCGGCGCCCAGCCGTTTCCGCGCGAACCCGATGATCTCCAGCTGGAGCTCCTCCGTGGGCTGGTACCCGGGCCTGAGCTCAACGAAGGCCTTGACCACCTCGCCGGCTACCGGGTCCGGCACCCCGATCACGCCGGCCTCGGCCACGGCCGGGTGTTCCATGAGGCAGCTTTCCACTTCGAAGGGGCCGATCAGGTGGCCGGAGGACTTGATCACGTCGTCGCCGCGGCCCACGAACCAGAAGTAGCCGTCGCCGTCGCGTTTTGCCAGGTCACCCGTGAGGTACCAGCCGCCGGCGAAGCAGCGGCGGTAGCGTTCGTCCTCGTTGAGGTAGCCGCGGAACATGGACGGCCAGCCCGGCCGCAGGGCCAGTTCCCCCATGGTGTCCGGCTCGGTGACCAGCACCGGCTGGCCGTCGTGGAGGATGGGTTTGCCATCGGCGTCGCGGGCCACCAGGGCCGCCTCAATGCCGGGCAGCGGACGGCCCATGGAGCCGGGGCGGATGTCCATGGCGGGGTAATTGGCGATCATGATCCCGCCGGTCTCGGTCTGCCACCAGTTGTCGTGCACGGGCAGCCCCAGCACCTCCTGGCCCCACACCACCGCCTCCGGGTTCAGCGGCTCCCCCACGCTGGCAATGAAGCGCAGCGCGGACAGGTCATGGCCGGCGGCGCGGTCAGCCCCGGCCTTCATGAGCATCCGCAGCGCCGTGGGCGCGGTGTACCAGACCGTGACGCGCTGTTCCGCCAGGATCCGGTACCAGCGGTCGGCGTCCAGTTCCTCCTGGTCCACCACCGCGGTGACCCCGTGCACCAGCGGCGCGATGATGCCGTAGGACATGCCGGTCACCCAGCCCGGATCGGCGGTGCACCAGTAGATGTCATCCGGGTGCAGGTCCAGGGCGAAGCGGCCGGTGGCGTAGTGGGCCGTGACGGCGCCGTGGACGTGGACGGCGCCCTTGGGCGTTCCGGTGGTGCCGCTGGTGAAATGCAGCAGGGCCATGTCCCCGGGCTGGGTGTCCGCGACCTCCCCGACCGGGTCAGCCTGGGCCAGGAGGGCGGCAAGGTCCAGGGTGCCCGGTTCGGGACTGCCGTCCGCATCCACCAGCAGGACGTGGCGGAGCTCAGGCAGGGAATCCCGGAGCGGGGCCACTTTCCTGCGGTACAGCGCGCTGGTGGTCACCAGCACCCGGCCGGACCCGAGGTGCAGCCGCTGCCGGACCGGTTCGGGGCCGAAGGCGGAGAACAGCGGGCAGAAGACGCTGCCGTTCTTGAAGGTGCCCAGCACGGCGGCATACAGTTCGGGGCTGCGGCCCAGGAGCGAAAAGACCCGGTCGCCGCGCCCCACCCCCAGCGTCCTGAGGACTGCGGCGAACCTGGCGGACCCGTCCGCAAGGTCCCCGTAGCTCAGGGACCGGGTGCCGCCGTCGGCCATCACGAAACGCAGGGCTTCCTTGCCGCCGCGCCCTTCCGCCACGTGCCGGTCCACGGCCTCATACGCGATGTTCAGGCCCCTGCCGCCGGGCAAGCCCGCCAGCGCCTGCCGGGCCTGGTCCCAGCTGAAGCCGCGGCAGGCGGCGTCGTAATCCAGCAGATTGGGCCGGACTGGAAGGGCGGCCACGTCCTTGGTGATGGCAGGCCAGCGCGTGGGACCCCCAACCGCCGCCGTCACGGTGCTCCTCTGGTCCATCATGTTCCTTTGGTTGGGTGCTAGAACCCCGTGGGCTCGGTTTCAAACTCTGGTTCGCCTGGCTGGTATTCGTGGTGCAGCGGCCGCAGCGCCTCGGTCCGCGGATGCCAGAACAGCGCGTCGTAGCGGTCCCCCATCCGGGTGGGCACGTAGTTGCCCCACTCGCGGTGGGGGTTGTACACCACCCCGATGGCCCGGTGTCCGCGCCAGGATTCCAGCCACGGGCCCGTGCGGTCCGGCCCGAAGACCAGCAGCGAGGGGCCGCCCAGCGCCGCGTTGAGGAGGTCCTCGTGGCTGCCGTGCATGGCGGCCGGCACCTCCATGACCCATTCCGGGGAGCCCCATGATTCGGCGGCGGTGACGGACCCGGCGAAGGACGCGAAACCGGCCAGCACCGCTTCTCCGGGGTGGCGCTGGCGGACCAGCTGGCCGATGTTGACCATGCCGTTGTGGGCCATGTCCGTGGCCCGGGCATCCCCTACGTGCGTGTTGTGCGCCCACACCAGCCCCTTGGATCCCGGCCCGTGGTGGCGGGAGATCCGGTCAATCGTGTCGCTCATGTGGTGGTCCCGGATGTTCCAGGACTGCTGGTCGCCGCGGACCATGGTCCGGTAGTACCGCTCGGCGTTGGTGGCCACAATCGCGTTCTGGATGGCATCAAACGCTGCGGGGTCGTCCTGCATCCGGCCCAATGCCTGCCGCCGGACGGCCGCGAGCAGGGCCACCACGTCTTCTTCGCAGGACTGCGGGACCAGGCGGTTGCTCATGGCATACCGCTGCGGGTCCTCGCGGAACGGGACGAAACAGTGCCAGGCATGCAGTGCCGCCGGGAGGGCCTCTGTGGCGTTGGCTTCCAGCCACGCGAAGATTTCCCGCAGCGAGTCCCACAGCGAGTAGACGTCCAGGCCGTAGAAGCCGGTCCGTTGGTGTTCCGGGAGGTTCAGGTTCCATTCGCGCAGCCAGGTGAGGAATTCAGCCACCTCGTAGTTGGCCCACATCCACGTGGGCCACCGTTCAAACCCCGCCAGCAGCCGGGGGGCATCCAGGTCCTGCCCGGCCTCGCCCCGGACCCACCGGTTGATGCGCCAGCAGTCCGGCCAGTCGCCCTCCACGCCGATCCAGGTGAAGCCGTATTCCTCGATCAGCCGGCGGCTGAGCAGGGCCCGCCAGTGGTAGTACTCGCGGGTGCCGTGGGAGGCCTCGCCCAGGCACACGAAACGGGCCGGGGCGGCGGCGCGGACCAATGGTTCGAGGTCGTCTGCCGTGGCCACAGGGTGGGCCAGGCTCCGGATCTGCGCCGCTTCCGCCGCACGCTCAGCCCCCCGCTCCTCCCACCGGCCGGTGCCGCCTGCGGGGGTGTTCATTCGCTGGCCCCCGGCGCGTGCCGTCCCACCGGTGAGGGCAGGAGGTAGTGCCGGAACCAGTCCGCGGCCAGGGTGGCCGCCATGGCGAGGGTGCCGGGTTCCTCGAAAAGGTGGGTGGCCCCCGGGACCACCTCCAGCCGGGTGGGCGCCTGCATGCGCGCCATGGCCTGGCGGTTGAGCGCCAGCACCTGGGTGTCCGCGCCGCCGACAATCAGGAGAGTGGGCGCTTTCACGGCGGCGAGCCGGGGGCCTGCCAGGTCCGGCCGGCCGCCACGGGAGACGACGGCGGCCACCTGGGCACCGGGTTCGGCCGCGGCCCACAGGGCGGCGCCAGCGCCGGTACTGGCCCCTAAGTAGCCGATCCGGCCGGCGGAGCCGTCGTGCCGCGCCTCGAGCCAATGGGTGGCAGCAGAGAGCCGGTGGGCCAGGAGCGCGATGTCGAACACGTTGGCCCGGTTGACCTCCTCTTCGGGTGTCAGCAGGTCCAGGAGCAGGGTGCCCAGGCCGGCGCCGTGCAGCACGGAGGCGACGAACCGGTTGCGGGGGCTGTGCCGGCTGCTGCCGCTGCCGTGGGCGAACAGCACCGTACCGTCGCACCGGGCCGGCAGGTAGAGGCTGCCGCGGAGGATCGCCTGTCCGTCGGGGATTTCGACGTCGTCCTCCAGGCTGCCGTCTCCCCCGTGCCCGTCGCGGTGGTCCGCCGGGCCGGCGGCGGCGTCCAGCAGCTGCACCACCTCGCCATCTTCGGTGGGCGAGAAGTCATGGTAGTAGTAGCCCACGGCCTGGAAGTCCTGGGGGGACATCAGGCAGACAATGTCGTCCGGTTCCTTGAGCTCCACAATGGCGCGGGCCGGCGCAACGGGAACGGCCAGGATGACCCTCGCCGCCCCGAGCTGCCGGGCCACCTGGCACGCCACCCGGGCCGTGGAGCCGGTGGCGATGCCGTCGTCAACGATGACCGCCGTGCGGCCGGTGAGGTCGATCCGCCGGCGGCCCTGGCGGAACCGTGCCACCCGGCTTTCCAGCAGGGCGCGTTCCTGCCGCTCCACCCGTTGCAGGTCTTCCTGGGACACCCGGGCCATGGAGATGGTGCGGGGGTCCAGGACGCGGACGTTGCCCTCCCCGATGGCTCCCATGGCCACCTCGGGCTGGAACGGAACCCCCAGTTTCCGCACCACGATCACATCCAGCGGCGCTTCCAGGGCCTTGGCTACTTCGAAGGCCACCGGGACGCCGCCCCGGGGCAGGCCCAGCACCACAACATCCCGGCCGCGCAGGCCGGCGAGCCGTTTGCCCAGCCGCCGCCCGGCGTCGGACCTGTCATGAAACGAAGCCATCGCCGTCACCCGTTGTGTGTGATTTCTTCCCCGGGCAGCGGCTCCGCCGCGGGGTTCCAGGTCATCCGGAGCACGAAGTGGGCGTCTGAACTGCTTTTGGCAATCACGGCTCCCGCGTCCCCGGCAAGCTTTACGCCGAACTCGATCTGGATCTGTTCGGGGGTGAGTTCCGCCATGGCCTCCAGTGCTGCGCGGGCCGCGGGGCGGACGCTGGCAAGTGCATCTTCCAGGCGCCTGCCTGTGTCCAGGATCCCCTGTTCGTTGCGCGCGGGATGGTCCACGCCGTAGCTGTTGTCCGCAGCCTCAACGAGCACGGTTCCGGACCCCACTTCGTAGCGCAGCACCTCAGTCATGGCGGATTCCTCCTGCTAATGCGAGACGCGGTAGGTGTGGCGGAGGTCGGTGCTGGGCTTAATGGCCACCGCTGTTACCACCAGCGCCACCGCCCCCGCGATCCACGACGTCCAGGCTGCGCCTGTTGCGCCCGTGTAGGTTCCGAGCCATGGCGAGAGGACCAGTCCTGCTGCGAGGATGGCCTGCACGTATTCCATGGCCGGAGTTCCCGGCATGGCCAGGTTGATAATGCCGCTGACCACCAGGAGCCCGCCGAAAACGAGCATCAGGGTGGTGGACATGTTGAGTTGCCGCGTGAACAGGACCGCCACCGCGGTGAAGAGTCCGGCGGCAACCGCTACATAGTCCTGCCACCGATACCACTTTTTCACTGAACTTTCCTTTCTGATGTGGGCGGGACGCGTTGTGCGTTTCCAGCCCGCGGTCCCCAGCTTCCCGCGATTTAAGTCAACGCCTGCCGGTCACCCCCTTCTAGGGCAGAAAGACCTAGGGCGGGCCGGACGCATGAGGCCCCGGATTCCCGGCCAACTCACAGCCATTGCCCCTGCACATCGCGGCTATGGTGTGCAAGAGTTGCGGCAGCGCTGGGGCGCAGGTGAAGGACCAACCGCGGAGGCCGCGCATGAACCGACGATCAGTCCGTCCCGCTGGTGTCCTGCGGCTTCCGGCCCGCGGGCTGCCGGCCGTGTTGGCGCTGCTGGTAGCCTCGCTGGTGGCCTGCCAGGGGCCCACGCCGCCGCCCGCACCGCAGACTGCCACGCCGGCCGGCGGTGCCACCCCGTCATCCAGCGCCAGTGCAACGTCCACGGCAGGGGCTGGTTCCACTGCCCAGACGAAGGGTGCAGCCCAGCAGGGCGACGCCGCCAAGCCTGCCGGTACGCCCCGGCACATCTTCGTGATCAACCTGGAGAACAAGGGGTACGGCGACACCTGGGGCGACAATTCCCCGGCGCCGTACCTGTCCGGGACGCTCCGGAAAAAAGGCGTGCTGCTGAAGAACTACTACGGCATCGCCCACAATTCGCTGCCAAACTACCTTGCCCAGATCTCCGGCCAGCGGCCCAACGACAGCACGGAGCTGGACTGCCACACCTACACCGAGTTCAACGCCACCGGCACGGACGCGGACGGGACCCTGCAGGGGGACGGCTGCGTCTACCCGGAAGACACCCAGACCGTGGCCGGGCAGCTGGCAGCCCAGGGAAAGACGTGGAAGGGCTACATGGAGGACATGCCCCGGCCCTGTGAGCATCCGGTGCTGGGCGAGGCCGACAACCACGTCAAAGCCACCCCGGAGGAGCAGTACTCCACGCACCACAATCCCTTTGTCTACTTCCGGTCCATCACGTCATCCCCGGACTGTGCCCGGAACGTGGTGGACTTGTCCGCGCTCAAGGACGACCTGAAGTCAGTGGACACCACCCCCAACCTGGCCTACATCACGCCCAACCTGTGCCACGACGGGCATGACGGCACCTGCGCCGATGGTTCTGAGGGCGGCCTGGGGACTGCGGACAGCTGGCTCAGGGAGCAGGTCCCGGCCATCCTGTCCGCACCGGCTTTCAAGCAGGACGGCATGCTGGTGATCACCTTCGACGAGGCCGAGGGTGACGCCTCCGGCCCGTCCGGGAGCGACGCGGGCGTCCCCGCCGGTGGCACGGCCGGCGGCAGGGTGGGCGCCCTGGTCCTTTCCCCGTTCGCGGCAGCGGGCACGTCCTCAGACCGGCCTTACAACCACTACAGCCTGCTGGCCACCATCGAGGACTTCTTCCATCTTCCACGCCTGGGGCTGGCCGGTGACCCCGGCGTCAGGACGTTCGGGGACGACGTCTACCGGAACGAGTCCTGAGGTGGGGATCCTGGGGAGCGGACGACGCCGGGCCGTGCTGGCAGGTGCCGCGGCGGCGGCTTTGGTGATCCTCGCCGTCGTCCTCCCCTGGGCGTTGCGCGCCGGACCGCCCGCCACAAACGCACCGTCCGCGGCCGCTCCTTCTGCGGCCGCCACCGCGCCTGCCGCGGAAGGGATCTCCAAGATCAAGCACGTGGTGATCATCACCCAGGAGAACCGGTCCTTCGACAGCTACTTCGGAACGTACCCCGGAGCCGACGGGATCCCCATGAAGGACGGCAAACCCGCCGTGTGTGTCCCTGACCCTGCCGAGGGCGGCTGCGTGCGGCCCTTCTACAACTCGGCGGACAGCAACGCCGGCGGACCGCACAGCCATTCCGACGCCACGGCGGACATCAACGGCGGGGCCATGGACGGGTTCGTGGCCCAGGCGGAGAAGGGCCTGTCCGGCTGCGGCGCCACCAGCACCAAGTGCCGGTACAGCACCACCATGCCCACCGACGTGATGGGCTACCACGACGGTCGGGACCTGCCCAACTACTGGGCCTACGCGCAGAACTTCGCCCTGCAGGACCACCTCTTCGCGTCCGCTGCGTCCTGGAGCCTGCCGGCGCACCTGTACCTGGTCTCGGAATGGTCGGCGAAATGCACCAAGGCGGGGGACCCGTCGTCGTGCGTGAACGCCCTGCAGGACCCGGACCCTGCACCGGAGCCGGAAATCATCAAGGACACGCTGATCGGCAAGTGCCAGGCCGGGATGGACCTGGACCCCTGCCGGGAAGCGCTGGAAGCCGCCGGCATCGATCCGGGCCTTGCCGCGCAGATCGACCAGCTGATCGGCACCAGCTGCAAGCCCACCGACTCGTACGCCATCTGCCAGGCGGCGGTGGATGCAGCCCCGGTCTCCGACGGCCTGAAGAAGAAGCTCACCGAGGCCGCCAGGAAACTTGAGCTGCCGGACTACGCCTGGACCGACCTGACCTTCCTGCTCCACAAGCACCAGGTCCCCTGGGCCTACTACGTGTTCGACGGAACCGAGCCGGACTGCCGCAATGACGCCGCCACGTGCGATCCGGTGAAGCAGGACGCCAAGACCCCGGGCCTGTGGAATCCGCTGCTGTACTTCGACACTGTCAAGGAGGACGGCGAGCAGGGCAACATCAAGCCGCTGGGCGGTTTTTACGACGCCGCCAGGAAGGGCACGCTGCCGGCGGTCACCTGGGTGGCGCCCACGGACAAGGTCAGCGAACATGCCCCCGCAAAGATCAGCACCGGGCAGGCCTATGTGGCCGGCCTCATCAACGCCGTGATGAGCGGACCGGACTGGGACAGCACCGCCATCTTCCTCAACTGGGACGACTGGGGCGGCTTCTACGACCACGAAACGCCGCCGGTGGTGGACAACAACGGCTACGGGCTCCGGGTTCCGGGCCTGGTGATCAGCCCCTACGCGAAGAAGGGTTTCATTGACCACCAGGTCCTCAGCCAGGACGCCTATTTCAAGTTCATCGAGGACGATTTCCTGGGCGGCGAACGCATCGACCCCGCCACCGACGGCAGGCCGGACGCCCGCCCCGATGTCCGCGAGGACAACCCCCAGCTCGGTGACCTAACACAGTCCTTCGACTTCACCCAGGCACCGCTGCCGCCGCTCATCCTGCCCAACGCCACCACCTACTGACGTCCCGCCGGATGTCCTGCCCGGGCCTGCCCGGGTCCGATCGGCGGCATGCTGTACTTTCAGCCCTACCCGCGGGTAAATTTGAACCTGTGACGGGCGCCATAGCCGTCCTCCCGGGCCCTACTGCAAAGGCCACCGCGGGAGCAGCTGCTGTAGCCAAACGGCAGCACTTATGCAATAGCGAAAGAGCCAAGCATGTCGGCCTCGCATTTCCAGCAGTTTCTTGACCAGGCAACCACGCCCGACCCCTCCGGTGATTCCCGCTTGGGACCCGACTGCCTCTACGGCCTCTACGTCAGCTGGGCGGTGCTGCACGGGCTGACGCCAAAGCCGGACCAGGCATTCCGCGCCGGGATGCTGCGCTGTGGCGTGGACGTCCGCGACGCCCGGGTGAGGATGACGGGCCCCGCCGCGGCCGACTATATCCTCAGCAGCTACCCGGCAGTGGCCTGATGCGCAAAACCCACTCCGGGCCGTGCCGCCCCTGGTCCGGGCCACCCCGCTTAGGGGATGCAAACCTTCGTGGCGCAAAGCGTCCAGCAGTGCTTTACTGCCAGCATGTCTGAAACCCTCAAGCTCAACCGCAACGAGCCCCACGACAGCAGCGTGGCGGCACGCCTGAACTGGCTCCGCGCCGGCGTCCTGGGCGCGAATGATGGCATCGTCTCCGTGGCGGCAACCGTGGTGGGCGTCGCGGGCGTGACCAACGATCTCTCCCCCATCCTGGTGGCGGGTACGGCCGCCGTGGTGGGCGGTGCCGTGTCCATGGCCCTGGGCGAGTACGTTTCGGTGAGCAGCCAGAGTGACAGCCAGCGCGCGCTGATCGAAAAGGAACGCCAGGAACTCAGGGACGATCCCGAAGGCGAACTGGACGAGCTCGCCGGCCTCTACCAGGCCAAGGGGCTCAGCGAAGCCACCGCCAGGACCGTGGCCGAGGAGTTGACGGCGAAGGACGCCCTGAAGGCACACCTGTCCGCCGAACTCAACATCGACGAAGAGGAAGTAGTCAGCCCCTGGCACGCCGCTTTCGCCTCCGCCATCGCCTTCACCGTCGGCGCCATCCTGCCCATGCTGGCCATCATCTTCCCGCCGGAACAAGCCCGCATTCCGGTCACGTTCGTCGCCGTCATCCTGGCGCTGGCCCTGACCGGCACCATCAGCGCCAAAATCGGCGGAAGCTCCAAGCGCAAGGCAACCCTCAGGCTGGTGGTGGGCGGCGCCCTGGCCATGGCCTTCACCTTCGCGGTAGGCAGCCTGCTGGGCACCACCGGCATCGCCTAGCCACTCCCCTCACCCGCCCATCCGCAACCGCCCAGGAGCCTCTACGTGCTGGAAATCGCCGGCCTGCCCGCCCACATCCTTTTGATTCACGGCGTGGTGGTCCTGGCCCCGCTGGCCGGGGCCGCGGCGGTGGTTTTCGCGCTGGTCCGGCCCAGCCGCCGGTACCTGGCCTGGCCCCTGGGGGTCCTGGCCCTGCTGCTGGTCCCGCTGTCCGTCCTCACGGCGGAGGCGGGGGAGCAACTGGAGAAGGCCAGGCCAGTGTCCCGACTGGTTGAAGAGCACGCTGAGCAGGGAAGCTTCCTGCGGTTCGTGACGGTGTTCTTCCTGATCGCGGTGGCAGCCCAGATCGCCGCCGCTTTCCCGTCAGTGCTGACCCGGTTTGCTGCCTTCCGCGGCCTGGGCGGGCTTCTGGCTTCCCGCTGGCTGCTGCCGGCCACGTCGGCGCTGGGCGTGGTTGCGGGACTGTTCCTGGTGTACCAGAGCATCGCCACCGGTCACTCCGGGGCAGTGTCCGTGTGGGGTGCCACCCGCTGACCAGCGGACACCGGGGCTCGTAATTACGTCACGCCATGTTTGCGTAATTGATGTGAACCTCGTCACTTAAAGCGCTTTCCGGCTTGGAGCTTAGGTATGCCTACCCTACAGTTTCCTGACATAGGCAACATTTATGTTGCCGAATAGGAACCTGGTTCAAGCAGACTTTTTTCCCCACCGAAAGCAGCCTCAATGAAGATCCGCAACAGCGCGCTGGCCGGCATCGCTCTCGCCGCCACCGCAGCTCTTGGCCTGACCGCATGCGGCGGCGGCACCACTGCCGGCGGCACCACTGCCGGCGGCACCTCGCCGGCCTCCGACGGCGCCCCCTCCGGCGAGATCACCGTGTACAACGCCCAGCACGAAAGCCTCACCAAGGAATGGGTGGATGCCTTCACGGCTGAAACCGGCATCAAGGTGACCATGCGCCAGGGCTCGGACACCGAACTCTCCAACCAGATCATCCAGGAAGGCCAGGCCTCCCCCGCGGACGTCTTCCTCACCGAAAACTCCCCCGCCATGACGCAGGTGGAGAACGCCGGCCTCTTCGCCGACGTCGACAAGGACACCCTGGCCCAGGTTCCGGCCGAATTCGCGCCCTCCACCGGCAAGTGGACGGGCATCGCCGCCCGCTCCACCGTCCTGGTCTACAACAAGACCAAGCTCACCGAGGACCAGCTCCCCAAGTCCATGCTTGACCTGGCCAAGCCGGAATGGAAGGGCAGGTGGGCCGCTTCCCCCAGCGGCGCCGACTTCCAGGCCATCGTCTCGGCCCTCCTGGAACTGAAGGGCGAGTCCGCCACGGAAGAGTGGCTGAAGGGCATGAAGGAGAACTCCAAGGCCTACAAGGGCAACAGCACGGCCATGAAGGCCGTCAACGCCGGTGAAGTGGACGCCGCCCTGATCTACCACTACTACTACTACGGCGACCAGGCCAAGACCGGCGAGAACTCCAACAACGTCACGCCGTTCTACTTCAAGAACCAGGATCCGGGCGCGTTCCTGTCCGTCTCCGGCGGCGGCGTGCTCAAGTCCTCCAAGAACGCTGCCGCTGCGCAGGAGTTCCTGAAGTTCATCACCGGCAAGAAGGGCCAGGAAGTCCTGAAGAACGGCACGTCCTTCGAATACGCCATCGGCTCGGACGTCCCCGCCAATGACAAGCTGGTTCCCATCAAGGACCTGCAGGCGCCCAAGGTGGACGCCGCCAAACTCAACTCCGAAAAGGTCACCGATCTGATGACCCAGGCCGGACTACTCTAATTCGGTGACCTCCGATCTATCGGCTCCCCCAAGGGCGGGCACGACGACGGCGGGCCGGGGCACCAGCCCCCGCCCGCCTTTCGGCGTTTCCGCGGTGTCCGTCCTGGCGGTGCTGATCGCCCTCTTTTCCCTCGTCCCGCTGGGGTACGTGGCCTACATGACGGTGGCAACCGGGTGGGATACCGCCGTCGGCCTCATCCTGCGGCCCCGCGTGGGCGAACTGCTGCTGAACACCCTGCTCCTGATGGCCGCCACCATCCCGCTGTGCCTGCTGCTTGGCGTGGCGGGAGCCTGGCTGGTGGAACGCACCAGCCTGCGCGGCCACCGGATCTGGGCCGTGCTGCTGGCCGCCCCGCTGGCCGTCCCGGCGTTCGTGAACAGCTACGCCTGGGTCTCGGCCATCCCGTCCCTGGGTGGTCTGTGGTCCGGAATCCTGATCTCCACGCTCTCCTATTTCCCGCTGGTATACATCCCGGCGGCAGCCACCCTGAGCCGGCTGGACCCTGCCATCGAGCAGTCCGCCGCCGCGCTGGGGCTCGGGGCGTGGCGGACCTTCTTCCGGGTGGTCCTCCCCCAGCTTCGGATTGCGCTGACCGGCGGGGCGCTGCTGGTGGGGCTGCACCTGCTGGCCGAATACGGGGCGTTTGCCATGATCCGGTTCGATACCTTCACCACGGCGATCATGACCCAGTACCAGTCCACCTTCAACGGTGCGGCCGGGAACATGCTGGCCAGCGTCCTGGTCTTTTTCTGCCTGCTCCTGCTGGTGGCCGAGGTCCGCAGCCGGGGCACGGCACGCTACGCCCGGATCGGTTCCGGCGTGCAGGCGAGGGCGCTCCGGCTGCCACTGCACGCCTACCAGCTGCCGGCACAGGTGTTCCTGCTGGCCCTGACCGCGCTGGCGTTCGGCCTGCCGCTGTACTACGTCATACGCTGGATCCTCGCCGGCGGAGCTGACATCTGGACCGCGTCCGAGTTCCTGCCGGCGCTGCTCACCACCTTCACCTATGGCCTGGCAGGCGCCGCAGCCACCACCGTGGTGGCCTTCCCCATGGCATACCTGGCCGTGCGGCACCCGGGATGGTTCAGCAAGTCCCTGGAACTGTCCAACTACGTCACCAGCTCCATGCCCGGCATCGTGGTGGCGCTGGCGTTCGTGACCGTCAGCATCCGCATGGTCCCCGGCATGTACCAGACCGCCGGGCTGCTGGTGGCGGCCTACGTGCTCCTGTTCCTGCCCCGTGCACTGGTGAACCTGCGGGCCGGGCTGGCCCAGGCCCCCAAGGAACTGGATGAGGCTGCCCAGGCGCTGGGCAAGCCGCCGCTGCTGGCTTTCATCCGCGTCACCCTGCGGCTCACCGCCCCGGCCGCAGCCGGCGGGGCAGCGCTGGTATTCCTGGCCATCGCCAACGAGCTCACCGCCACGTTGCTGCTGTCCCCCAACGGCACCAGGACCCTGGCCACCGAATTCTGGAGCAAGAGCAGTGAGATCGATTACGCCGGCGCCGCGCCCTATGCCCTGCTGATGATCCTGCTCTCCGCCCCCATGACCTACCTCCTCTTCCAACAGTCCAAGAAAGTAGCCGGACAGTGACAGCACCATCAACCCGCAGGCTGCCCGAGCCACGGGTGGCGCCCTCCGTAGCAGCAACCACCAACAGCCACCTGCAGATCACTGACGTCACCAAGAACTTCGGGCCCCAGGCCGTCCTGAGGGGCGTCAACCTGTCCGTGGCAAAGGGCGGAACCACCGCCATCGTGGGCCCGTCCGGTTCCGGCAAGACCACGCTCCTGCGCCTGATCGCCGGATTCGAGCACCCGGACACCGGGACCATCTCGCTCAACGGAACCACCGTGGCCGGTGACGGCGCGTGGCTCCCGGCGCACAAGCGGCAGATCGGCTATGTGGCCCAGGACGGCGCCCTGTTCCCGCACCTTACCGTGGGCCAGAACGTCGCCTTCGGCCTGAACGCGGCCAGGCTCGAGGGCGGCCGCCGAGCCGTCAACGCCCGCGTGGCGGAGCTGCTGGAAATGGTGTCGCTGGACGCCTCCATGGCCAAGCGCCGTCCCCACCAGCTCTCCGGCGGCCAACAGCAGCGGGTTGCCTTGGCTCGGGCACTGGCCCGCGAACCGGAGCTGATGCTCCTGGACGAGCCCTTCTCCGCCCTGGATGCAGGCCTGCGCGTGGCCACCCGCCGCGCCGTGGCCAAGGTCCTCGCCGAAACCGGCGTGACCACCATCCTGGTGACCCACGACCAGGCCGAGGCACTGTCCTTCGCGGACCAGGTGGCGGTGATGCGGGGCGGCAAGCTGGCCCAGATCGGGAACCCCTTCGTGGTCTACACCCGCCCCGCGGACCGGGCCACCGCCGAGTTCCTGGGCGACGCCGTCATCCTGGACGCCTGGCTGGAAGGCACGTTGGCCACCTGCTCGCTGGGCGCGATTCCCGTGCGCAGGCCGCCGGCGCAGGGGCGCGTGCAGCTGATGCTGCGGCCGGAACAGATCCGCATCGCCGAGGACGGTCCCATCCGCGGCGTGGTGGTGGACACCGACTACTTCGGCCCCGAAACCACTGTCCGGCTGAAGCTGAACGTGCCCAAGGAAGTGGCCGAACATGCCGATCACCGCTACCCCGGTGGCGGCGAAGTGATCACCATCCGCCACTGGAACGCCTCGATCGCCCGGCCCGGCATGGAGCTGTGCCTGCGGGTTGTCGGCGAAGCCGTCGCATTCCCCATGGACGACTGAAGCCCTCCGGCCACAGGCGTCACAGGAAAAACACCGGGCGGAAACACTGCGGCAACCTGCTAACGGCATGCTGGGGGTACGGGGATCCAACAGCAGGAGGCAGCCCACCATGGAAGCACAAGGCATACGCACCGCCCAGCTCCGCATCGGCGACCAGATCGAAGCGTGGCACCGGGGCAGGCTCTTCCACAAAGGCCGGGTGACCGACGTCGTCCCGGCCCTGGAACTTTTCTGGATCCTGGACGCACGGACCGGCGCACGCAAGCTGCTGGACCCGGAAGCCCTGGAAATCCGCTACGTGGACCCGGTTCCGGTCACCGTGGACGTGCCGGCAGGGTCTCCGGCCGTGGCCACGCTGAAAGCCGGGGCCAAGCCCCTCGCCAGCGCCTGAGCCCCGGCACGGGAGTATCAGGAACGCTGCTGGTACACGTCCGGAACACCGTCCTGGTCCGAGTCCACCTGTTCCAGTTCCTCGGCGATCCGGTACTGGCGGTTGCGGGTGCGCAAGACGGCCGTGGCCAGCAGGGCGGCAATCAGTGATGCGGCAAGGATTCCCACCTTGGCATGGTCATCGTGGAGGCTGCCGTTGCCGAAGCTGAGCTCTGCGACCAGCAGGGACACCGTGAATCCGATTCCCGCCAGCAGCGCCACACCGAACACGTCGATCCACTTGAAGGAGCTGTCCAGGGTAGCCCTGGTGGCTTTGGTCAGGATCCAGGTGGTGGTGAGGATGCCGATCGGCTTACCCAGTACCAGGCCCAGGATGATGCCCAGGGCCACCGGATCGGCCAGGGCTGAGCCCAGCCCCTCCCATCCGCCAACGGCCACACCGGCGGAGAAGAACGCGAAGATGGGGACGGCCACACCGGCGGAAATGGGCCGGAACCGGTGCTCGAAGATTTCGGCGAGCCCCGGCCCGGCTTCGGGCCCGCCGGAGGCCTGCGACCGGATCACGGGAACGGCGAAGCCCAGGAGCACACCGGCCACGGTGGCGTGGATGCCCGACGCATGCACCAGGGCCCAGGTCACTGCCCCCAGGGGCAGCAGGATCAGCCAGGCGGCGGCTGCGTGGCGGCCGAAGAACCGGCGGTACTTCTGTGCCAGGAAGGCGTAGATGGCCAGCGGGATCAGGGCCAGGAGCAGCGGCGTCACCTGGAGGTCGCTGGAGTAGAAGAACGCGATGATGGTGATGGCGATCAGGTCATCCACCACGGCAAGCGTCAGCAGGAAGATGCGCAAGGCGCTGGGGAGGTGCGAGCCGATGATGGCCAGGACTGCGACAGCGAAGGCAATGTCCGTTGCCGTGGGAATGGCCCAGCCCCGCAGCGTCTCGGGGCTGGAGAGGTTGACGACGGCGTAGATCACCGCCGGAACGGCCACGCCGCCCACGGCAGCGGCCACCGGAACGATCGACTTGCTGATCTGGCGGAGGTCGCCGGCCACGA
Source organism: Pseudarthrobacter sp. C4D7 (assembly GCF_013359725.1). Lineage (GTDB taxonomy): Bacteria > Actinomycetota > Actinomycetes > Actinomycetales > Micrococcaceae > Arthrobacter. Next base: position 109,687 of record NZ_JABFMW010000009.1, read on the forward strand.
ATTCACGCTTGAGCTCCAGGCCCACCAGGAAGAAGAAGATGGCCAGCAGCCCGTCTGCCGCCCATGCGCCCAGGCTGAGTTCCAGGTGCCAGGGTTCGTAGCCGACCTTGAAGTCGCGGAGGGCGAAGTAGCTGTCCGACGCCGGCGAGTTGGCCCAGATGAGTGCGATAACTGCGGCTGCGACCAGGAGGGCGCCGCCTACCGTTTCCTTGCGGAGAATCTCGCCAATGCGGAGCGCTTCCGCGTAGCTGCCCCTCGAAAAGACAGTGGAACCGAAAAACCTGTTCCGGCTGGGCGTGGGCGAAGAGTTCATTCGGCGTCCTTAAATCCGGGTTCGACAAAACCATGCCGACCAGACTTCCCGGCGCACCTTTGGTCCATTCTACGGGGCGTGGCAGCTGACCGCTAAACGGCGGCCAGGGGAAATATCAGGTTTTTGTGGGGCAGTTCACAGGAATACCCATCCGCGGCCACCCGTGGCACCGAACCATTAATGTCCCTCATCCGGGGCAAACCGTCACACGCATGAGGAGAATGCTTTCCGATGAACAAGACACTTCGATTCCTCGCAGTTCCCACCCTGGCCTTGGGCGCCCTTGCCCTCTCCGGCGGCCCCGCCTCCGCTGCCGACCACACCTACCAGTCCACGTTGTCCCAGGTCAACGGCAGCTCGGCCTCGGGCACCGTCACCGTGGACGTCACCGGCAACCAGGCCCACGCCGTCCTGAAGGTTTCCGGCTTGGCCCCGACCTTCAACAATGCCCCGTACCCGCACGTGCAGCACATCCACGGTGGCGCCCAGGGTGCCTGCCCCGCACCGTCGGCCGACAAGGACGGCGACGGCGTCGTCTCCACCACCGAGGGCGCGCCAAGCTACGGCGGGATCGTGACCACCCTGTCCACCAGCGGTGACACCAGCCCCGCTGCGGGCCTGGACCTTAAGGTCGCCGGCCAGGGAGCCAGCTACACAGTCGACCGCACGTTTGACCTCAACGCCGAGACCAAGGCTGCGCTGGAAGCCGGCACCGCCGTGGTGGTTGTCCACGGGCTGGATCCCGCCACCCTCAGCCCCGCCGGGCAGGCCGCCAAGTCCGACCTTGTTCCGAGCCTCCCGCTCGCCGCCACTTCCCCCGCCCTGTGCGGCACCTTGACGGCCGGCCAGATGAAGATGCCGGCAGGTGGCGCGGACACGGGTGTAGCCCAGCAGGCCGGCGGCGTTGATGCCGGCGCCCTCGCCCTGGGCGGAGGCCTGGTCCTGGCAGCAGCTGCCGGTGGGGCCTACGTGGTCCGCCGCCGCGGTTCCGGCTCGGCCGCCTAAGTCCGGCTGGCTGGACCAGGTTGTGTTCTTCCTGAATTCCGGCAGCCGCGGGAGCCTTCGGGCTCCCGCGGCCGCCGGGCTTTTCCTCCTGCTTACCCTGGCAGGCTGCGGCACCCCTTCCGGAACGTCCGACGCCGGCCCTGCACCTTCAGCTTCCACCCCGCCATCGAGCGTCGCGGCGGCACCCACGCCGGGCGTTCCGTCGCCGTCACCTGCACCCGGCGGCCCGTCGGCGGACGCGGCTCCCGCCGTCGTCGTACCTTCCATGCCCCGGTCCGAACCGGTGGTCCTGGACATTCCGTCGATTGGGCTCCGCACCGATTTACTCAGCCTGGGCTTGCGCACAAACGGGTCCCTGGAGGTACCGGAGGACACCGGCAGTGGGGCCCCCGCCGGCTGGTACAACGGCTCGCCGACTCCGGGCCAGCCCGGCCCGTCGGTCATCCTGGGTCACGTCAATGCCCTCGGCGGCCACAAGGGTGTCTTCGCCGACCTCCGCAAACTCGCGCCGGGATCCGACGTCAGTGTCACGCGGGCCGACGGCAGCACGGCAACCTTCACAGTGGAACGCGGCGCCCTCTACAGCAAGGACAGTTTCCCCACGGTAGAGGTCTACGGAAATACGGCAGGCCCTGAACTGAGGCTCATCACCTGCGATGGCTATGACCCCGCCACAGGCCTCTTCGATGACAACTACGTTATTTACGCCAAGCTCAAAGCCTGAACTGACAACTCACAACCGGCCGCCACACCAGGACGGCAAGGATGGATAAGCCATGAAGAACCGCATTCCCCTGCTGGTGCCACTGGCACTGTCCCTGCTCCTCTCCGGTTGTGCCGCAGCGGCGGGATCAACGGGGCCCTCCGCTCCGGCTGGGCCTCCTGCCTCCACGGGACCGGCTGCGGGCGCACATGCCAGCCACCACGGCAGCGCCACTGCCTCCCCGCCAGCAAGCACCGCAGGTCCCAGCGAAGCCGCCAAGATGGTGTGTGGAGACCAGCCGATGGACAGGCTGACCACCATCCTGTCGCTGAGCCAGAAGCCGCATACGGTCAGCAACTGGGCCAACAGCACCTTCACCTGCACCTACCACCTGGCTGAGGGCGCGCTGACAATTTCAGTGCAGGAAGCTCCTGACCAGGCGAAGGCGCGGACATACTTTGATGCGATGCAGGCACTCGCCACCGATGCCACCCCTATTGAGGGTCTGGCCAACCTGGGTTTCCCCGCCTACGAAACCGCGGGGTCAGCCGTCTTCCAAAAAGACAACTTTGTGCTGCAGGTGGACGCGTCCGCGCTTCCGCCCACCATGGGGCCCAATGCGATCAGTCACAACGAACTGGCCTACCAGTTGTCCACCACCATCCTGGCGTGTTGGGTGGAGCACCACTAGCCTGCGCGGCGGCCTCCGGCGTGGTTCGGCCGCCCGTGCACCTGGATGGCCCGCACAGCGCGGTCAAGGTAGTTTCGCGCTTCGGGGGAATTGGCAAGCTGCACCAGCTCAGCCGCCACCGCCACGAGTTTGACGTTCCGGTGGCTGCTGGTGCTCACCAGCATCTGGAACGCGTCATCGGAACCAAGTTTCAGCTGTCCCATGAGGATGCCCCGCGCCTGGTCAATTACCGTCCGGGTTGCCGTGGCGCCGGCCACCGCTTCCCGCGCGCTTTCTTCAGTTTCGCGCTGCAGTGTCCGGCTGAGGTCCACCATCACGCCTTCGAGCGCAGTCACCGCCCCGTCCGCTCCGAGGATCGCCTCACCCGAGGTCAGCACGCGCCGGGTCCTGCCATGGGCGTCCACCAGCCGGTGGTAGAGGCAGAAGAACCCGCCGGTGGCGGATACCTGCGCCACGATTTCCCTGCACCGCTCCCGGTCATCGGGGTGTTTGTGAGCGAAGACAAGTTCCATGGTGGGGACAACTTCGCCGCGGTGGTAACCGTGCAGCCGGTACATTCCGTCTGACCATTGGAAGGTGGGGCCCGCCGGCGAGATGTCCACCCTGAAGATGCCCGCGTCACTTTCGCTGTCCCCCAGGGCACTGGAATACGTGTACAGGTCGCTAAGCTCCGTCACCGATCCGCCTCCCGCGCAGAAGCCAGCCCCCAGCGGGCAGGCCCAGTCCTCGCTCCTTCCAGTATGGCCGCCCGCGGCACCAGAAGGTAGAGCGGGAGGTCCCATGGCAGTCCCCGGGAAAATACTGTAGGGCACTTGACTGATATACCCCCTAGGGGTATTGTGGCGGTGTTGTCAGTGAAGTGGTATGTCCCGGCCGGTGCCCGCACCCGCCTTTCACAGCCGTTCAACCCCAGCGCCCCGTGATTCCCTCAACGGATTGGAACTGACATGAACATCGGAAACCGGCTCCAGCTCCCGCTCGCATCCTCCGGCTGCAGCTGCTGCGCCCCCGCCGGGGCAGCTGAGCAGCCCCACGCCCCCGCTGCACCTGCCAGGCAGGACTTTCCCGCCGCCGTCGTACCCGCCGGCGCTGCTGCCACCACGCAGCGTACTTTCGCCGTGGAGGGCATGACCTGCGGACACTGCGTCCGGACCGTCGAAGCGGCCGTGTCCGCCGTCGCCGGCGTGGCAGCCGCCGCCGTTGACCTGGTGCCCGGCGGCCGCTCCCGTCTGGCGGTCACCGGCGTGACCCCCGCAGCCGAGATCCGACAGGCCGTGGCATCGGCCGGCTACGTGCTGGCCTGAACCGGCCGGGCCCAGGCACACCCCCACTATTCCGCAGGCTCCAGACCATGCCCGGGCAGCGATTGCCTCCAAGGAGGACCCATGCAGGACCACCAGCACATGCAGCATTCCCACGGTTCCCACGATCACCACGAACCGCCCGCCGGGACGCTGACAGCGCCGCCGGCGCATAATGCCGGCCACGCGCAGCACCACGCCCACGACGACGACCACGCCGTCCACACCCACGGCCAGCACGCCGGGCACAGCACGGCCATGTTCAAGAACAGGTTCTGGCTGACCCTGGCCCTCGCTGTCCCCGTGGTCTACTTCAGCCCCATGATGGGCCACCTCCTGGGCTACATGCCGCCGGAGTTCCCCGGTTCTGCCTGGATACCGCCGGTCCTGGGCACGGTGATCTTCCTGTACGGCGGCCAGCCGTTCCTCAAGGGCGGCCTGCAGGAGCTCAAAGACCGCGCACCCGGAATGATGCTGCTGATCGGCATGGCCATCACTGTGGCCTTCGCCGCGTCCTGGGTCACCAGCCTGGGGATTGGCGGCTTCGACCTGGACTTCTGGTGGGAGCTGGCCCTCCTGATGGCCATCATGCTGCTGGGCCACTGGATCGAGATGCGTGCCCTGGGATCCGCGCAGGGTGCCCTCGATGCCCTGGCCGCCCTGCTGCCGGACGAGGCCGAACGCATCACGGACACCGGCACCGAGACCGTTCCGGTATCCGAGCTCAGCCCGGGCGACCTGGTACTGGTCCGCCCCGGCGCCCGCATGCCGGCCGACGGCAGCGTGGTGGACGGCCAGGCCGAGTTCGACGAGTCCATGATCACCGGCGAGTCCAAAACGGTGGCCCGCAGTGCCGGGGACACCGTGGTGGCCGGAACCGTGGCCACGGACAGCAGCGTCCGCGTCCGCATCACGGCCGTGGGGGACCAAACCGCCCTGGCCGGGATCCAGCGGCTGGTGGAGGAAGCCCAGGCCTCGTCCTCCCGCGCACAGGCCCTCGCGGACCGCGCCGCGGCGTTCCTCTTCTACTTCGCCGCCGGCGCCGGTGTCCTGACCTTCATCGTGTGGACGCTGCTGGGCAGCGTTCCGGAGGCCGTCACCCGCACCGTCACCGTGCTGGTGATCGCCTGCCCGCACGCCCTTGGCCTGGCCATCCCGCTGGTGATTGCCATCTCCACCGAACAGGCGGCACGCGCCGGAGTGCTGATCAAGAACCGGATGGCCCTGGAGCGCATGCGCACCATCGACGTGGTCCTGTTCGACAAGACCGGCACCCTCACCACCGGCGAGCCGGAACTGAAGGATGTCGCTGTAGCCGGCGGAACGGATGCGGATGCCGTATTGGCCCTCGCCGCTGCGGTTGAATCCGACAGCGAGCACCCGGTGGCGCGCGCCATCGTGCGGGCCGCCAAGGAACGCAAACTGCCGCTGCCGGCAGCCACCGGTTTCACCGCACTGACCGGCCGCGGCGTCCGGGCCAGCGTGGACGGACGTACGGTGCACGTCGGCGGGCCGGCGCTCCTGCGTGAGCTGGGCGTCGTCGAGCCTGACGCTTTGGCTGTCAGCACGCGCACGTGGATGGACCGTGGCGCCGCCGTGCTGCACGTGGTCGACGACGGCAAGGTCCTGGGTGCCGTGAGCATGGAGGATGCGGTGCGGCCGGAGTCGCGCCAGGCCGTGGCGGCCCTGCAGCACCGCGGCATCAAGGTGGCCATGGTGACCGGCGATGCCCACCAGGTGGCGCAGGCCGTCGCGGCGGACCTGGATATCGACGAGGTGTTCGCCGAGGTCCTGCCCGCCGACAAGGATAAGAAGGTGGCCGAGTTGCAGGGCCGCGGGCTGAAGGTGGCCATGGTGGGCGACGGCGTCAACGACTCCCCTGCCCTGGCACGGGCCGAGGTGGGCATCGCCATCGGCGCCGGAACCGACGTGGCCGTGGAATCCGCGGGCGTGGTGCTGGCCGGAAACGATCCCCGTGCCGTTCTGTCCATGGTGGAGCTGTCCCGCGCCAGCTACCGGAAGATGTGGCAGAACCTGGTGTGGGCCACCGGATACAACGTCCTGTCCGTGCCGCTGGCCGCCGGCGTCCTGGCCTTCGCCGGGGTGGTTCTCTCCCCCGCGGCCGGCGCGGTGCTGATGTCCGCGTCCACCGTGGTGGTGGCCCTGAACGCCCAGCTGCTGCGGCGCCTGAAACTGAATCCCTCAGAGGCACGTTGAGTACTGCAGACCGCATGGAAGGGGGGACCGCCATGACCACCCGCGCCGTGGCGTCCCTCTTCCGCCTTGCCTGGCTGTTCGCAGCCGCCCTGGCCGTTATCGCAGGGCTGCTGGGCATGCACGTGCTGACGGCGGGGCACGCCTCGCACGGCGGAGCCCCTCACGGGCCGGCCCAAGCCGCCATGTCGCAGAGCGCCATTCCGCACGCTGCAGCCGGGCATGGCGGCCACGCACTGCACGCCTCCGCGCTGGACACCCCGGCTTCGGCGGCCTGCGGTGGTTCCTGCCCAGGGGCACAGGAATCGGGGGCGCCCTGCATCCCGTCGGCGCCCAGCGGCCCGGTCTCCGTGACCCCGCCGCAGGCGACCCTGGCCGTCCTGCCGCTCCTGCCGGCAGCCTCCGGCGCCGGGTCCGGCTACGGCTACCTGCCGCCAAGCCCCACCCCCTGCGAGCTGTCCATCAGCCGGACGTAAACCGGACTGCGCCTCCCATCACGGCCCAGTTCCACGACCTCCCTGAAGGACAACCATGAACACCACTTTTAAGACCCTTTCCATTGCTGCTGCCCTGGCGGCTTCCCTCGGCCTCGCCGGATGCGCCGCCAACGCCGGTTCCGGCAACAGCATGCCCATGGACCACGGCAGCTCCGGCGCCATGTCCAGCACTATGCCAAGCGCCAGCAGCATGATGCCCAGCGCCGGCGCCGACCACAACCAGGCGGACGTCAGGTTTGCCCAGATGATGATCCCGCACCACTCGCAGGCGGTGGAGATGAGCGACATCATCCTGGCCAAGTCCGGTGTGCCGGCGGAGGTGACCGCGCTTGCCACCAAGATCAAGGCGGCGCAGGCACCGGAAATCGAGCAAATGACCGGCTGGCTGAAGGGCTGGAACGTTCCCACCGCCATGACCGACCACTCCGGGCACGGCATGACCGGCATGGTGGATGACGCCGGCATCGACAAGCTCAAGTCCGCCACCGGGACCGACGCCGCGAAGCTGTTCCTTGAGCAGATGATCGGCCACCACGAGGGCGCCATCGACATGGCCCAACAGGAGATCAGCGCCGGTAACTCTCCCGAAGCGGTGAAGCTGGGCCACGATATTGTTGACGCCCAGCAGGCGGAGATTACGCAGATGAAGCAGCTATTGGCCTCGCTGTAGCCGCACGTCCCCGGACCAGCGGATAGAGGCGGCGCGGCGGCGGTCCCGGGCCTGGGAAGGCTGCCGCCGCGACGCTGCGTGTTAAGTTGAAAGCCACGGGCCGGATCGGGCCTGGCACCAGCTGGGAAAAGAGATCATCTCCTTGGACACTTCCGCACCGGTACGAATTCTGACTGTCTGCACCGGGAACATCTGCCGGTCGCCCGTGGCCGAAAGGCTGCTGCAGGCGGGGCTGGACCAGGTGGTTCCGGGTGGTTTCCAGGTGGCCAGTGCCGGAACGCGGGCGATGGTGGGCGAGCCCATGCAGCCCCTCTCGGCGGAGATCGTACGGACCTTCGGCGGGGACCCGGACGGGTTCGCGGCACGGCAGCTTACCCCGAAGATTCTGCGCGGCGTGGACCTGGTACTCACCATGACCTCCGGGCACCGCGGGGAAGTCCTCCAGCTTGATGCCTCCCTGCTCAAGCGGACATTCACCATCCGCGAGTTCGCCCGCATGCTTGATGTCCTCGATCGAAGGGCGGCCGACAACAGCAGCCAGCCCGCCGCCGTCGTGCCGTTCCCTGAAGCAGCGTCCGACGACGAGTCCCGGCTCGCAGCCAACGCCGCCTTCTGGCGGGGGCTGCCTGCGCGGGCCGCCGGGGTGCGGCACCTCTCCCTTCCGGCGGACGCTTCGGAGAACGACATTGTGGACCCGTACCGCCGCTCGTCGGAGGTCTACCGGGAGATGGAGGACCAGCTGGCGCCGGCCATCGTCTCCATCCTGCGCCACGCGCGGCTCAACGCACCGGCCACGGTGGACTGACCGCTGGGACGTTTTCGCAGTTCAGCGGCGGGCGACGCCGGGCAATCCGCCGGCCACGCCAGGTGACAGTTTGGATACTCCTGTAGCCAATGGGGGCATCAGGGACGGACACTGATCCCACCAGTCACAATGAGGTGGAGGCGGCATGAGCGTTCCAGGCGGTTCTGATCCATCCGGACCCGGCGAGGGAAACCCCGGTTCACGGCAACCCGGCCCAACCAGTTCCCACCAGCCTGCCTGGCTGCTGGCCCTGGGCCGCCGCCGGTGGATTGCCGCCCTGCTGGCGCTGGTGCTGGTGGTGGCTGCCGGCATTGCTGTGTTCAGCCTGAACCGGGCAGGGCAGGACGCGCAGCCCGCTGCCACCCAGACCCAGTCGCCCAGCGCCACTCCCACTCCCACCCCAACGCCGTCGGAAACTCCTCCGCCGGCACCTGCCGCCCCGCCGCCGCCCGCCCCGATTGCCGACCTGCCGGCGGCGCCGATGAACATCCTGGTGATCGGCAGCGACATCCGGGATACCCCCGCCCGCGAGGCCGCCGCCCACACGGCAGCCACGGGTGAACCGCAGGACCAGCGGGCAGACACGCTCATGGTGGTCCACGTCCCTGCCGACCGGCGGAGCCTCTACCTTATTTCCATCAACCGCGATAACTGGGTGGACATCCCCGGTTTCGGCGGCGCCAAGATCAACACCGCGCTGCAGTACGGCGGGATCGACATGCAGACCGCCACGGTCCAGCAGCTGCTGGGAATCACCATCGACCACACCCTGATGCTCGATTTCGGCGGGTTCAAGATCCTGGTGGACGGCCTGGGCGGCATTGACGTCAACGTGCCGGTTGCCTTCCAGTCCACGATCGAAACCCAGCACGTCTTCAGCGCCGGGGTGAACCATCTGGACGGCCAGGCAGCGCTGGAGTTTTCCCGCGAGCGCCACGCGTTCGCGGACGGGGACTTCCAGCGCGTGCGGGACCAGCAGATCATGCTGCGCGCCATCCTGGGGCGCCTTACCGCGGGCGGAGCGTTGAATGACGTGAATACGGTGCGGTCGCTGGTGGATTTTGCTTCCTGCTGCCTGACGGTGGACCGGGCCTTCGACCCCGTCCAGGCTGCGGTGCTGGCCTACAGCCTGCGGAACCTTGACGTGAACGCCATTGGGACCATGACGCTTCCGACGACGGGCTCCGGCTTCGTTGCCGGACAATCGGTGCTGTTCCCGGACTACGCCGGGATTGCGGCGGTAGGCGCGGCCCTGCGGGAGGGCCGGATCGCCGATTTCGCGAAGCCGTAGGGCGGGCTGGGCGCGGCGCCCGGGCGGCCATCGTCGGCCGGCATAACGACGCGCACCGGGGGTTGCGCGGCGCATCTTCCTTTTCGCGGCCCGCATTCAGGGGGCGTCGGGGAGCATGCGCCGCGCGGGCGAATTTGCGCGTCGTACACCCCCGGTTCACCCGGCCGCCAGCAGCTGTGTTCCGGCCCGGGAAAGGCTGGAGACATGACTGAGTCTTCCCAGGCAGGGGTTTCCCGCCGCACCATCGTCAAGAGTTCCGTCCTCGCTGCTGCCCTGGCTTCCGTCCCCGCCGCGAACGCGTCGGCAGCCGGCCAGTCTCCCGGCGGCGTGGCGCTGGTCCGCAACCGGCTCACGCTGCCTAGCGGCATCGCCACCGGCGACGTCACCTCCGACTCGGCGGTGCTCTGGTCCCGCGCTTCGGGCGCCGGGCGGATGACCGCCGTCCTGCGGGCAGTGGACGACGCCGGCCAGGTCCTGCGCGGGCGCGGCGCCTTTGAGCGGGTCCTTCGCGGGCCCCGCGCCACCCAGGCGTCCGATTTCACCGCCAAGATCCACGCCGGCAATCTGCCCTCCAACACCCGGTTCGCGCTGGAGATCAGCTTTGAGGACGACGGCGGCGCGGCCGGCGAGACGGTCCGCGGCGGCTTCCGCACGGCACCGGACATGGGGACGGTCAACGGCAAGGGCCGCACCGGCGGGACGGGCAAGGGAAGCGACGTCCCGGACTCGTCCGCGCAAAGCTTTGTGTGGACAGGCGACACCGCGGGCCAGGGGTGGGGCATCAACGAAGAGATCGGCGGCATGCGCGGCTACCGGGCCATGCACCAGACCCGTCCCGACTTCTTCATCCACTCCGGCGACACCGTCTACGCCGATGGCCCCATCGCCGAAACCGTGGTCGAAAAGGACGGGCAGGTGTGGCGGAACCTGGTGACCGAAGAGGTGTCCAAGGTGGCCGAGACGCTCACCGAGTTCCGCGGCCGCCACCGCTACAACTCCATGGACGCCAACATGCGGGCCCTGTTCGCGGACGTGCCGGTGATCGCCCAGTGGGACGACCACGAGACGCACAACAACTGGTACCCCGGCCAGGTCCTGGACGACTCCCGGTACACGGTACGGGACGTCAACACCCTCGCCGCCCGTGGCCGGCAGGCCTGGCAGGAGAACATGCCCATCGCGGACAGCTCGGCCACCTGGCGTCCGGGGACCTTCGACGACGCCGGCACGTACCAGCCGGCACGCATCTACCGGAAGATCTCCCGCGGCCCGCAGCTGGACATCTTCTGCCTGGACATGCGCACCTACAAGTCCCCGAACACGGACGGCAAGGAACCCTACGCCACCGCCATCCTGGGCCAGGAGCAGGCGGACTGGCTGGTCAGCGAGGTCAGCAAGTCCAAGGCGACGTGGAAGGTCATCGCCAACGACCTGCCCCTGGGGATCGTGGTCCCGGACGGCCCGGTGAACGAGGAGAGCGTGTCCAACCGCGACGCCGGTGCGCCCCTGGGCCGGGAGCTGGAAATCGCCGGCGTGCTCAGCGCGTTCAAGCGCAACGGCGTGAAGAACACCGTGTGGCTCACCGCGGACGTGCACTATTGCGCCGCCCACCACTACTCCCCCGAACGCGCAGCCTTCACCGACTTCGACCCGTTCTGGGAGTTCGTGGCCGGACCCATCGCGGCAGGATCCTTCGGCCCCAACGCGATGGACGGCACCTTTGGCCCCGAGGTGGTGTTCTCCAAGGCCGGACGCTTCGCCGGCGAGTCCCCGCGCGACGGCGAAAACCAGTTCTTTGGGCACGTCCAGCTGGGTGAGGACAACAGCTTCACCGTAAGCCTCCGCAATGCCAACGGCGCCACCGTGTTCTCGAAGGTCCTGACCCCCGAACGGTAGACCCCGCTCCGCGCGGGTCCCCCACGACGCGCAAAACTTGCGGCGACGCCCAGAGTTCCTGACGCCCCCCATATCTGGGGGGCGTCGATGAATTTGCGGGGCGCGAACGGGAATCCGCGTCGATCTGGGGCGCACGCACCGTGGTGCCCTGCCGCCGTCGTCCGTTATTCTGCGGCCCTTGCTGGGTACGCCGTTGGTAGTGTTCCTGCACCCAGGACACGGACGGAACGGCCAGTTCAAGGCAAGGACGGGGTGATGGTGTGGACGGCGGAACTTCGGACGACGGCGGCATGACGGCGGCGGCCCAACGTGCGGGGGCCGTTGAGCTGCTCCTGGTCCGGCACGGCGAGAGCGAAGGCAACGTAGCGGCCACCGAGGCCCGCGAGGCCGGCGTGGAAGTGATCCAGGTCCCCGCCCGGGACGCGGATGTGGACCTCTCCGGTACCGGCAGGGACCAGGCAAAGGCGCTGGGCACCGCGCTGGCACGGATCGCCGTCGAGTTCCGTCCGGACGCCGTGGTGTCCTCGCCCTACGCACGCGCCCTGCAGACGGCTGAAATTGCGGTGGAAACGGCCGGGTGGCCGGTGCAGGTGCGCACGGACGAGCGGCTCCGGGACCGCGAACTCGGCATCCTGGACCGGCTCACCCGGCTGGGCGTGGAAACCCGCTACCCCGAGGAGTCTGAACGCCGGGACTGGCTGGGCAAGCTGTACTACCGGCCGCCGGGCGGGGAATCCTGGGCGGACGTGGCCCTGCGGCTGCGGTCCGTGCTGGCGGAACTGAACAGCCTGGGCACCGGCCATCGGGTCATGTTGGTGTGCCATGACGCCGTGATCATGCTGTTCCGCTACGTGCTGGAAGGGCTCAGCGAGGAGGAGCTGCTGGACCTTGCTGCCAGGGAGTCCATCCTCAACGCCTCGATGACCCGGTTCGTCCGCCCGTCCGGGGTGGGCCCGTGGACACTGGAGAGCTTCAATGTCGCCGACCATCTGGCCGAGCAGGGCGTCGCGGTCACCGAGCACGGAGGAGACACCAGTGTCCGGCCGCAGTGACTCCGGCGGCGCCACCCTGGTAGCGCCGTCCCTTCTGCGGGAATGGCCTCTGCCGGAGCCAGGGGCGGATAAGTATTCCCGCGGCTCGGTGCTGGTGGTGGGCGGGGCCAGGGCCACGCCCGGGGCTGCGCTGCTGGCCGGCGTCTCCGCGCTGCGGGCAGGGGCCGGGAAGCTTACCCTGGCAGTGGCGGAATCGGTGGCCGTTCAACTGGGAGTTGCCCTGCCGGAATGCGGTGCGATCGGCCTGCCCGAGACTCCCGGAGGATCCGTCAAGCCTGAACTGGCCGCAATCGACTCGTACTTGGACGCGGCGGACACCCTGCTGGTGGGGCCCGGTCTGGATGACCCCGACCTCGCCGGGGAACTGCTTGAAGCGTTGCTGGAACGCGGGGACCGCAGTTCCGGCGGTTCCGATGGCGACCAAGGAGGCCCCGCCGTCGTCCTCGACGCCTACGCGCTGGGCGCCGTGGCGCAGCTGGAAGGCCGGCTGGACCCCTGGCGCGGCCGGCTGATCCTCACCCCGAACCCAAAGGAAGCCGCGATCCTGCTGGGCCGGGACGTGCAGGACCTCGAAAAGGACCTTGCCGAAATCTCGGAACGGTTCAGCGCCGTGGTCAGCTGCCAGGGACTGATCACCCAGCCGCCGGGGCACGCCCCGGACGGCCCCGGCCTGTGGAAGATCACGACGGGATACGGCGGTCTGGGCACATCCGGCAGCGGCGACGTCCTGGCGGGGGCGATTGCCGGGCTGCGCGCCCGTGGAACCACCGGCGCCCAGGCAGCATGCTGGGGAACCCACCTGCACGCGGCGGCGGCGGACCGGCTGGCCAGCAGGCTGGGGCCGCTGGGATTCCTGGCCCGCGAACTGGCCGATGAACTGCCCGCCCTGATGCTGGAACTCAGCGTCTGACGCATGGCCCCGGCCGCGGATGCCGGCATGGACTCGGCGGGCCTGGCACAGACACAGGGATGGCCCCCGGCCGAAGCCGGGGGCCACCGTGGCGGGAGGCTGGGCCTACGCTGCCGGTGCGCTGTCTGGCGCTGTGGCGTGCCCAGAATGGCGATACGCCCCTAAAGGCAGTCAACAGATGCGCCCGCTTCCCGGTCCTGAATGGAACTACGCGGCGATTTCCTGCTTTTCCCCCTTCGTTTCAACCTCAATCCTGCGCGGCTTGGCCTTCTCGGCAACCGGGATCCGCAGCGTCAGCACGCCTGCGTCGTAGCTGGCCGAGACGTGGTCGGTGTCCAGCGTGTCGCCAAGGATCAGTTGGCGGCTGAAGACTCCGCGCGGCCGTTCGGCGGCGACCAACTCGGTGTCCTTGCCCACCGGCTCCGGGCGTTCGGCCCGCACCGTCAGGACATTCCGTTCGACGTCGACGTCCACTGAGTCCGCCGTTACGCCGGGCAAATCGAAGGCCACAACGAATTCCTGATCCTCGCGCCATGCATCCATTGGCATCGCCGCCGGGCGTGCAGCCGTGCCGAGGACCTGCTGGGCCAGCCTGTCCAGCTCGCGGAACGGATCGGTTCGCATCAACATGGCTTCCCTCCTCGTAAGAGATGGTCCAACACCGTTTCCTTGTCAGCCAATCTATAGTGGCTGACATAGATTTTTTAGCACTCAAGAAGCAGGTCCGCAAGAGCTTTCGACATCAAATCCGCCAAGATTTTCCGCCTCACCCGGGCAGCGGAAAGGGGGCCTTCCGACCGCTAACGCGCAGCCGGAGGGCCCCCTTGTGGAGCTTGCGGTCAGTCTCTGGTGGGGTCCGGACGAAGCGGCGCCGGGCCGGGATCGGGAACGGGCAGCGGGCCCGGGGGTCCGGGGAAAGGATTCGGTGACGGCGGCCCCGGCGGACGAGGCTGGGTAGGGTCCGGGGATGTGGGTTCGGGACCGGGCTCCGGCGGAAACGGCTCAGGTTCGTGCACTGGCGGGATGGTCATGAACTTCCCCTCTTCACGCTGGGCGGATGTGCCTTGGACTGATCAGACTACGCTTGCCGCCCGCCCGCAACCACCCTCCCCCTCCCTCATTTGCTCCATCAGTTGCGGTCCCTGAACACCGGTTTTAGGAGCCCTACGTGATGGAGCATCACGACGGCGGGACGCTGCCGGCGTGCGCAGCGCCCGGTTCCGGCAGCCCCGGGCAGCCCGGGGCACGTCACGCAGTCAGCGAACGGCCCGCCTGCCCGCAGCAGGAGGTCTATATATTGAGTTCATGACCTCCACCTCCCTGCAGGATTCCGCCGGCACAGCAATCCCGGTACCCCCGGCCGCCAAGAAAATCCCCACCGAGCGCACCCACCACGGGGAAACGTTCGTGGACAACTACGAGTGGCTGCGGGACAAGGAGTCGCCGGAGGTCGTAGAGCACCTGCGGGCTGAAAACGCCTACCAGGAGGCCGTCACCGCCGGCCAGGAACCGCTGTGCGAGGCCATCTTCCAGGAGATCAAGGGCCGCACCCAGGAAACCGACCTGTCCGTCCCGCACCGCAAGGACGGCTGGTGGTACTTCAGCCGCTCGGCCGAGGGCAAGGAGTACGGCATCCACTGCCGCGTGAAGGCACAGGACACCGGAGACAAGGTGGCCGACTGGACGCCGCCGGCCGTGGAAGCCGGAGTGGGCATTCCCGGCGAAGAGGTCCTGCTGGACGGCAACGTGGAGGCCGAAGGCAAGCCATTCTTCTCCATCGGCGGCACCGCCGTCACCGTGGACGGCACCCTGTACGCCTACGCCGTGGACAACGCCGGCGATGAACGCTTCACCCTGCGGATCAAGGACCTGCGCACCGGTGAACTGCTGCCGGACGTCATCGAGAACATCTTCTACGGGGTTGCCTTTTCCCCTGACGGCACCCGCCTTTTCTACACAGTGGTGGACGAGTCCTGGCGGCCCTACCAGGTCAAGGCGCACGTCCTGGGCACGCCCGTATCCGATGACGTGGTGGTGTTCCAGGAGGACGACGCCGCCATGTGGCTGGGCTTCGAGCTGTCCGCCGACCGGCGCCACCTGGTGCTGGGGATCGGCTGCTCGGAGTACAGCGAAACCAGGCTGATCCGGTTCGACGACCCCGCGCAGGAGGTCACCACCGTGATTTCCCGCGACGAGCGGGTCCTGTATGAGGCAGAGCCTTTCCTGCTGGACGGTCAGGAACGCATCCTCCTCACGCACAACCGCGGCGCCATCAACTCCATGGTCTCCCTGGCTGACCCGGCCGAGCTGGACAAGCCGCTGGCCGAGCAGTCCTGGCAGACCGTCGTCGGGCATTCCGACGACGTCCGCGTCAATGGCGCGGGCGTCACCGCCACGCACCTCATCGTGTCCATCCGCAAGGACACCATCGAGCGCGTGCAGGTGATGGGACTGGCCGGGCTGGGCACGTCCGCCCAGCAGGAGCCAGTGGAACCGGCGTTCGACGAGGAGCTCTACACCGCCGGGGTGGGCGGCTCTGACTACTCGGCACCCGTCATCCGGCTGGGCTACACGTCCTACTTCACGCCGTCGCGCATTTACGATTTCGTGCTGCCCACACCGGAGCAGCCGGCCGGCGAACTGCTGCTGCGCAAGGAAAGTCCCGTCCTGGGCGGCTACGACGGCAGCGACTACGTTGCCACGCGGGAATGGGCCACCGCCGGCGACGGCACCCGCATCCCGCTGTCCGTCCTGCGGCACAAGGGCGTCAAGCAGGATTCGACGGCGGCGGGCCTGGTGTACGGGTACGGCTCCTATGAGATGAGCATGGACCCGGGATTCGGCATCGCCCGGCTGTCGCTGCTGGACCGCGGCGTGGTGTTCGTAATCGCGCATATCCGCGGCGGCGGCGAGCTTGGCCGGCACTGGTACGAGGACGGCAAGAAGCTCACCAAGAAGAACACCTTCACCGACTTCGTGGACGCCACGGACTGGCTGACCCGCTCCGGCTGGGTGGATCCCGCGCGGATCGCGGCTCTCGGCGGCTCCGCGGGTGGCCTGCTGATGGGCGCCGTCGCCAACATGGCACCGGAAAAGTATGCCGCCATTGTGGCGCAGGTGCCGTTCGTGGACCCGCTCACCAGCATCCTTGATCCGGACCTGCCGCTGTCCGCGCTGGAGTGGGAGGAATGGGGCAACCCCATCACCGATCCCCAGGCCTACGCCTACATGAAGTCCTACTCCCCGTATGAGAACGTGCGGGAGGTGGCGTACCCCAGGATCGCCGCCGTGACATCCTTCAACGACACCCGGGTCCTCTACGTGGAACCGGCCAAGTGGGTGCAGGAGCTGCGGAACAAGACCACGGGGTCCCAGCCCATCGTGATGAAGATCGAGATGGACGGCGGCCACGGCGGCGCCTCCGGCCGGTACGTGCAGTGGCGCGAACGGGCCTGGGACTATGCGTTCATCGCCGATGCCCTGGGCGCCACGGAGCTCCTGCCCGGGGCCGGCCTCAAGTAACCCATCGATTGCTGAGTAGACGCCGTTTTCAGCCGTCAAAACGGCAGTTACGGAGCAATCGATGAGCACCGCCATATCCGCAAAAGCTAACCATGCTTACTATTGGGGTGCACTTGTTGTCAGGCACGGGTAACCAGAGGAGCAGGCATGTCGTTGAGCAAGGGAACACACGTGGAGTGGAACACTTCGCAGGGCACGACGCACGGCAAGATCGTCGAAAAGAAAACCAGCGACTTCGAACTCGACGGCAACAAGCACCGTGCCAGCGAGGATGAGCCCCAGTACGTGGTGGAATCGGCCAAGACGGGCGCCCGGGCAGCGCACAAGGCATCTGCCCTGACCGAGAAGAAGTAATCCCATGGCTGCCCGCCACGAGGTGCTGATCATTGGTGGCGGCAATGCCGGCATCTCACTGGCGGCCAGGCTGCAACGCTACGGCGTCAAGGACGTGGCCGTCATCGAGCCGCGGGACCACCACCTCTACCAGCCGTTGTTCTCGCACATAGCCGGCGGCCGGGCGCAGGCCCGGGAAGCCATCCGGCCGCAGCAATCGGTTCTCCCCCGGGGCGTCACCTGGATCCGGGATGCCGCCGCGGGAGTGGACGCGATGGCCAATACCGTCACCCTGGCTTCCGGGGCCTCGGTGGCCTACGGCCAGCTGGTGGTATGTCCGGGGCTGCAGTACGACTGGGACGCGGTGCCGGGGCTCGCCGAAGCCGTGCACTCGCCATCCGGTGCCTCGCACTACGAGTTTGAGCTGGCCCCCAAAGCGTGGACGCTGCTCAGCGCCATGACCTCCGGCACGGCCGTCTTCACCATGCCGGCGGGGCCCATCAAGTGCGGGGGCGCCGCCCAGAAACCCATGTACCTGGCCTGTGACTACTGGCGTGAACAGGGAGTCCTGGACACGATCCGGGTGGTGATGGTGCAGCCCTACCCCACGGTGTTCGGGGTGCCGGAGGTGGACCGGGAACTGGACCGCAAGATCGCCGAGTACGGAATCGAGCTGCGAACCAACAGCGAACTGGTCTCCGTCGACCCTGCCGGGCGCGTGGCCACCATCCGGGACCATGCCGCGCACAGCACCGAAGAGCTGGCGTACGACGTCCTCAATGCCGTCCCGCCCCAGTCGGCCCCGGACTGGCTCAAAGCCACGGACCTGCCGGCTGCCGGCGACTCAGGCGGCTTCGTGGAGGTGGACCGGCAGACGCTGCGGCACCGGCGCTACCCCAACGTATGGTCCCTGGGCGACGCCGCCGGGACCACCAACTCCAAGTCCGGCGGCGCGCTGCGCAAGCAGACCAAAGTGGTGGCGAAGAACCTGGTGGCGGCGCGGAAAGGCAGGCCGCTGCGCGCCAGGTACGACGGCTACTCGGTGTGCCCGTTCACCGTGTCCCGGGACTCGGTGGTGTTCGCCGAGTTCGACGACCAGTACCGGCCCAAGCCCACCATCCCCCGCGTGCCCACCTGGAACGAAAGCAGGCTCTCGTGGGTGGTGGACCGCGACCTGTTCCCGAAGGTCTACTGGAACCTGATTCTCAAGGGCCGCGCGTAACGGCGGCCCCGCAGGCTTTTACGCGCCGGCGGAGACGACGGCGGCCGTAGCCTCCGCGATGGCGCGTTCCTCGTCCGTGGGAACCACCAGGACGGGAATGGCGGAGGACGGCGTGGAAATGACGCGTGGTTCCTTTGACCGCACGGCGTTCAGGCCGCCGTCGAGCTCAATGCCCAGGGCACCCAGCCGGTCCACCACCAGCGCCCGGAACTGCTGGGAGTTCTCGCCGATCCCGGCAGTGAACACCAGGGCCTTGGCCCCGCCGACGGCCACGTGGTAGCCGCCGATGTACTTGGCCAGCCGGTAGGAGGCGACGGCGAGCGCCATGGACGCGCGTTCATCGCCGGCCTCCGAGGCCACCACGACGGAGCGCATATCGTTGTTGCCGGCCAGGCCCTTCAGCCCCGATTCGCGGTTGAGCATGGTGTCGATGTCCTCCGGCGTCCACCCGGCGCGGCCCAGGAACACCAGGATGGAGGGGTCCAGGTCGCCCGAACGGGTGCCCATCACGAGGCCTTCCAGCGGGGTGAAGCCCATGGAGGTGTCCACGGAATGTCCTCCCCGGATGGCCGTCACCGATGCGCCGTTACCCAGGTGGGCGATGACGCCGTCGAACTCCTCGACGGGCAGGTCCAGCAGCGCCGCCGACCGGCGCGCAACGTACTCGTGTGAGGTGCCGTGGAAGCCGTAGCGGCGGATGCCGTGGTTGGTGTACAGCTCATCCGGGACGGCGTACCGCCAGGCGTGCTCGGGCAGGGTACGGTGGAAGGCGGTGTCGAACACGGCTACCTGCGGCATTTTGGGCCACTTTTTGGTGATGGCGCGGATGCCCAGGACATTGGCGGGATTGTGCAGGGGCGCCAGCGGGTTGAGCCGCTCAATGGCGCGGGTGATCTCGTTGTCCACCAGCACGGGCTCGGAAAACCGCTCCCCACCGTGGACCACCCGGTGCCCCACGGCGCCCAGCTCCTGGTCGCCGAGCTCCGCGTGGATCACCGCATCCACCTGTTCCAGCGCCTCGGCGTGGTCCCGCGGGCCTTCGCTCGCGCCATCCCCGCCGCCACCGTTGCCCATCCCGATCTTCTCGATCAGTCCTTCGGTGAGCACCGTGCCGGCGGCCACGTCCCGGACCTGGTACTTCAGCGACGACGAACCGGAGTTGATGACGAGCACGAGCATGCGGGGCCTCCTCAGCCTGGCGTCTGCAGTTCAACCCCCACTATAGGTGGCGCCGCTAACGGTCAGTCAGCAGCAGCGTGTTGCCGTCAGGATCCCGGGCCGTGAAGAAGAGGCAGACGTCCGCCGACCCTTCGATGGGGCCGGTTGGAACGCCGCTTTCCGCGAGCCGGGCGCGGGTCTTTGCCAGGTCGTCCACCCAGAAGTTGCACGTGGCCCACGGCAGGCCGGGTGCGGCGTCAATGCCACTGTCGGGCCCCATGAGGGTGACTGATGCACTGCCGGCAGCGCCAAGGACTGCCGAGAACGTGTTCGACGACCCGACGGCAAGGTCCAGCATGCGGCTGTACCAGTCTGCTGCCGCCAGGGGATCCTGGACGGGGATGAAGGCGGTGGTGATGGATGTTCCAGGCATGCCGGCGAGCCTAGCCGATCCGGGCAGCACATTTCGCGGTATTCCTTGCGCAGAGGGGCAAGCTGCGCCTATGGTCGGCGGACAAGGCTGGACCACGCCGAGAGGACAATTCCATGACGAACGAGCCCCATTCGATCGACGAGAACGACCCCACCAACACGGGATCCAGCAGCACCGCGCCGCTCGACGCGCAGCCCGATTCGGGCAGCAAGGACGACCCCACGGGGGTGGAGGGCGCCAACCCGGCCCTGGACGATACCGGCCACCTCAAGGCAGAGGAGACCGGGGAAGCGCCGGAGGCCCCGGAAGACCGCGAGGGCCTGGACCTGACGCCGCAGGGCCTCTCGGACGAGCCTGCCAAGGAAGAAGACCCGGAGAGCGTGGCCAAGCCGGACAACAGCTGACAGGACCACGTGCAAAAGGACGACGCCGGCACCCACCAGGGTGCCGGCGTCGTCCTTTACTGTGTGGTTCCCTACGAGGCCGGCGCCTCCGCAGTTGCGTTCGCCCGTGCCGGCGGTTGCTCCTGCGCCGGAGACTGTGCCTGGATGGCCGTGATGGCCACCGTGTTCACAATGTCCTCCACCGTGCAGCCGCGGGAAAGGTCGTTGACGGGCTTCCGCAGCCCCTGCAGGACCGGCCCCACCGCCACCGCCCCGGAGCTCTGCTGCACGGCCTTGTAGGTGTTGTTGCCCGTATTCAAGTCCGGGAAGATGAACACCGTTGCCTGCCCGGCCACGGAGGAACCCGGCATCTTGGATGCGGCGATCGAGGCGTCCACGGCGGCGTCGTACTGGATGGGGCCTTCCACGGCGAGGTCGGGGCGGCGCTGCCGGACCAGCTCGGTGGCCTGCCGCACCTGGTCCACGGCCTCGCCCGCACCGGAGCCCCCGGTGGAGTAGGAGAGCATGGCCACCCGTGGTTCCACCCCGAACTGCACCGCAGTCTCGGCCGACGCCAGGGCGATGTCCGCCAGCTGCTCCACATTGGGATCAGGGTTGACGGCGCAGTCGCCGTAGACCAGCACCCGGTCCGGCATCAGTATCAGGAACACCGAGGAGACGATCTTCACGCCCTCCCGCGTCTTCACGAACTCCAGCGCCGGCCGGATGGTGTGGGCCGTGGTGTGCGCGGCGCCGGACACCATGCCATCCACCACACCGAGCTGGACCATCATGGTGCCGAAGTAGCTCACGTCCTGCATGATCTCCAGCGCCTTGGCCAGGTCCACGCCCTTGTGTGCCCTCAGCTCCGCGTACTTTTCGGCGAACTTCAGCCGCAGGTCGGAGGTGGCGGGGTCGATGACGGTAATGCCGGAGAGGTCGATGCCGTTGGCGGCCGCCAGTTCCCGGACGTCGGTCTCCGGGCCCAGGAGCGTGAGGTCGCAAACGTCGCGGCGGTGCAGGATTTCGGCGGCGCGCAGGATCCGGACGTCGGTCCCCTCGGGAAGCACCACGTGGCGGCGCTGCGCCCGGGCCCGCTCAATGAGGTCATGCAGGAACCGCAGCGGCGTCATCCGCTCGGCCCGCGGCAGGTGCAGCCGCTCCACCAGTTCAACCTCATCCACCCGACGCGACCACAGGCCAAGGGCGGAGGCCACCTTGCGCCGGTGGCCGGACCAGATTTCGCTGCGGACCTCGGAGACCCGGCGGGCCGTCTGGTAGGTGTCCTCGTCCGCTGCGAACACCGGGAAGGGGGCCTGCGCCAGGAGCGGGTAGATGTTGGCGTCCGGGGCCAGGCCACCGGTGAGGATGAGCGCGGACGCTACCGGAAATTCGGGCGAGAAGGACGAGGCCAGGCAGGCCACCATCACATCCGCCCGGTCCCCCGGCACGATCACCAGGGCGCCCTCGTCCAGCACGTTCAGGAAGTTGCCCACGTTCATGGCGGCCACCTTGATGTCCCGGACATCGCGTTCCATGTCCGGTGTGCCCGCGATCTGGCGTACCCCCAGGGCCGCCGCCACCTCGCCGGTGGTGGGGCGGGCGATCTCCTCCAGCTCGGGCAGGATGTACACCGGCCGGCCGGAAGCGCCTGGTTTCAGGGCGGCCGCGATGGCGTCCAGGTCTTCGGCGTTCGCCCGGTTGACCATGATGGCCAGCAGTGAGCAGCGTTCGGCGGCGAGCTCCTTGCGGGCCACTTCGACGGCGGCGGCGGTCTCGGCGACGGTCCGCCCCTTGGCGCCCACCACAGCCACCACCGGGGTGGCGAGGTTGTTGGCCAGCCGGGCGTTGAGGTCGAACTCGACGGCGGCATCCTGGCCCACCAGGTCGGTGCCTTCCACGATCACCACATCGCAGTGGCGGGAAATGTCGGCGAAGATCTCCACGCACCGGGCATCAATCTCCGCCCGGTTTCCTTCCGCCAGCAGGGTGCGGACCTCGTCGTAGGTCAGGCCGCCGCGGCAGCGTTCGTCCTCCAGCGCAAACCGGGCCTTCATCAGCGCCACCATGGGGTCATCGGCGGCCGAGGGCCCGTGGACCACCGGCTTGAAGAAGCCAATCCTGTCGGCGTGGCGGTGCAGGGTGTCCGCCAGGCCCAGGGCCACGAGGGATTTGCCCGAGCCGGGGGTGGTTGCGCTGACATAGATGCCTGTGGCCATGGTCCGCCCTTTGCTGTTGATGCTGGTGCCGGTCCCCCCAATCCTTGCACTTCCGGCCCGCGCGCGGGGCGCCTCCCCTTGACACCGGACCCCCTCATGGGATTACCTAATGAACATTCGGTAAATAAAGCTGGAGGCAATGACGCATGGCTGAAACGACACTTTCCGGGGCCACCCACCCCATCCTGGAAAACGACTACGCCTCCGAATGGATGGGCATCGAGGTCCTCGCCCTCAGCGACGGCCACGCCACCATCCGGATGACGCTCCGGCAGGAAATGCTCAACGGCTTCGGCATGGCCCACGGCGGAATGATCTTCGCCTTCGGCGACACCGCCTTCGCCCTGGCGTGCAACCCCATCCACCCAGCACCCCGCGAGGAAGGCACCATCACCGTCGCCTCCGGAGTGGACATCAACTTCCTCAAGCCCGCCTTCCGGGGCCAGGTGCTCACCGCAGTGGCAGACCGCCGCTCCAGCGCCGGCCGCAGCGGACTCTATGACATCCAGATCTTCGCCGCCGACGCCGGTGCGCCGGCGTCCGAAGGCCAGCCCAGTTCCAGTACCCCGGGCGAGCTCATCGCCGAGTTCCGCGGACGCAGCCGCACCATCCCCAAGAAGTAGGAAAATCATGACCCTGCATGCCCCCGAAACCTCCGCCGCTGCCCTTTCCACCCAGGACACCGCCACCGGCACCGATGCCGGCCTGGACCGCGAGGAAACCATCTCCCGCGACGAGCTGGAGGCGCTCCAGCTCAGCCGGCTCCAGCACACGGTCCAGTACGCCTACGACCGCGTGCCGCTGTACAAGCGCAAGTTCGACGAAGCCGGCATCCACCCCCGTGACCTGCGTGAACTCGAGGACCTGGGCAACTTCCCCTTCACCACCAAGGACGACCTGCGGGAGGAATACCCGTTCGGCATGTTCGCGGTGCCGCAGCATGAAGTAGCCCGGATCCACGCCAGCTCCGGCACCACCGGCCGGCCCACCGTCGTCGGGTACACCAAGCAGGACCTGGCCGACTGGGCCAAGCTCGTGGCCCGCAGCTTCCGGGCCTCCGGCATCCGCCCCGGCATGAAGGTCCACAACGCCTACGGCTACGGCCTGTTCACCGGGGGCCTCGGCGCGCACGCCGGCGCCGAAGCCCTGGGCTGCACCGTGATCCCCATGTCCGGCGGCCAGACCGAACGCCAGATCCAGCTGATCCAGGACTTTAAGCCGGACGCCATCCTGGCCACGCCCACCTACCTGCTCACCATCGCCGACGCCATGGCGCACATGGGCATCGATCCCGCCTCCACCTCGCTGAAGTTCGCCGTGCTGGGCGCCGAGCCGTGGACCCAGGAGATGCGGCACGAGCTCGAGGTCATGATGAACATCAAGGCGTGCGACATCTATGGCCTGTCCGAGGTCATGGGCCCGGGCGTGGCTGGCGAAGCCGTGGAAACCCAGGACGGCAGCCACATCTGGGAGGACCACTTCCGCCCGGAGATCATCGACGCCTTCAACCCGGTGGCGGGCAGGGAGAACGTCCTGCGCGACGGCGAGCACGGCGAACTGGTCTTCACTTCGCTGACCAAGGAAGCGCTGCCCATCATCCGCTACCGCACCAAGGACCTCACCCGCCTGCTGCCCGGCACGGCGCGCCCCGCGCACCGCCGGATGGGCCGCATCACCGGCCGCAGCGACGACATGATCATCCTGCGCGGCGTGAACCTGTTCCCGTCCCAGATCGAGGAAATCGCCCTCCGCATCCCCGAGCTCAGCCCGCACTTCCAGCTGGAACTGACCCGGCCCGAGGGCCAGCGGATGGACCAGCTGACGGTCCGGATCGAGCGCCGGGACGCGGTCAGCGTGGAGCAGAGCACGACGGCGGCACGCACCTTGAAAGAGCAGATCAAGATCCACGTGGGTTCTTCCTGCACCGTGAACGTGGTGGAGCCGGGCTCGCTGGAACGGTCCAACGGCAAGCTCCGCCGTATCTACGACATGCGGCCGAAGGCATAGCAAAACATGCTGCCGGCGTGGCCGACGCCGGCCGGGTTGCTGCCCGGCCGGCGCGGAGCCCCCGGACCGACCGACCGTTCGTGAGAAACTAGCCATTATGCCCAGCACCACCGAAACATCCAGCCCGGCCAACGGCGCCGCCAAGCGCGGCCGCCCCGGCTACGACCAGCAGTCTGTGCTGCGCATCGCCGTCGACGTCTTCAACCGCCATGGCTACGACGCCACGTCCATGGGAATCCTGGCGGACAACCTGGGGATCTCCAAGTCCGCGATCTACCACCACGTGCCGTCCAAGGGCGACCTCCTCAAGCTGGCCCTTGACCACGCACTGGGCGGCCTGGAGTCCATCCTGGAGCAACCGGAGGCCACCTCCGGGGCTGCCGATGCCCGGCTGGAGTTCGTGCTCCGGCAAACGGTGGCGGTGCTGGTGGACCGCCTGCCCTTCGTCACCCTGCTGCTGCGGCTGCGCGGCAACACCGAAATCGAGCGGGACGCGCTGGAACGCCGCCGGACCTTCGACCACAAGGTAGCCGTGCTGATCTCGGCAGCCCGCGATGAAGGCTCACTCCGCCAGGACATTGATCCCCGGACCGTCAGCCGCCTGCTGTTCGGCATGATCAACTCGATCGTGGAGTGGTACAAGCCGGGCGGTTCCCTCTCGCCGCAACGGCTGGCCGACGACGTCATCACCATGGCGTTCGACGGCCTCCACGCCGACGCGTAGGCGGCGCGTGCACCGGCCCCAGGTCAACTAGTAAGCGTACTTGGTATTTGGCGGCCTCCCCGGCTACGGTGGTAGAAAGCCACCATCCGCAGGGAGGTCCCGAATGAGCCAAGCAATCGATGCCCGCCGTTCACGCCGCCTCCGGACCATCCTGGCCGGCAGCCTCCTGCCGGCGGCCCTGGTACTCAGCGGCTGCACCGGCAGCCCTAACCCGGCACCCTCCACCACCTCGTCCCCCGGCCAGGCGCCGGCGTCGTCCCCGGCTTCGGACACGTCCGCTTCGGCAACGCCAATCACCGGCGCAGGCTCCGGGACCGCGGCCGGCAACCTGCCGCAGCTCGTGGAGAACCTCTCGCCCTCCGTGGTCACCATCTTCACCCAGGGCGGCCTGGGCAGCGGTGTGGTGTATTCGGCCGATGGCCTGATCCTCACCAATGAACACGTCATTCGCGGCGCCACCACCGTGGAGGTGGGTTTCGCGGACGGCCAGCGCGTTGAAGGAACGGTCAAGGCCAGCGATCCGGTGACCGACCTCGCGCTGGTCCAGGCCAAGCGCACCGGCCTGCCCAAGCCCACCTACCAGAGCGACCTGCCCAAGGTGGGTGAGGGTGCCCTGGTACTGGGTTCCCCGTTGGGATTCGAAAACACCGCCACCGCCGGCATCATTTCCGGGCTGCACCGTTCCATTCCAGGCTCAGCGTCCAACAGCCTCTCCCTCGTGGACCTCATCCAGACGGATGCGCCCATCAGCCCGGGCAACTCCGGTGGGGCGGTAATCAACATGCGCGGCGAGGTGATCGGGATCAGCGAGGCGTATATACCGCCGTCGGCAGGTGCTGTCTCGCTGGGGTTCGCCATCCCGGCCGCCACCGCCGTTGACGTGGCCGAGGAACTGCTGGCCAACGGCTCTGCCCGGCATGCCTACCTGGGCCTGACCCCCGGTGAGCTGACGGCCCAGATCGCCGCCCAGCTGGGCATCCAGGGCGGAACCGGAGTGGTGGTCCTGGCCGCGAACCCGGACGGCCCGGCCGGCAAGGCCGGAATCCGCCCCGGGGACGTCCTGCAGTCCATGGAGGGCACCGAGCTCGCCACGCCGGAGAAACTGCTGGCGGAACTGCGCAAGCGCAACCCCGGCGACACCGTAGGCTTCAAGGTCAAACGGGGAGATCAAAGCCTGGACATCAAAGTGGACCTCACCGACCGCCCAGCCACCACAACCACCCGATAGGAAGGAAACACCATGAGCCACCCCAAGGAAGAACCAGAGGCAGGATTCATCGTCCCGGATCCGTCCAAGCTCCGCGAGGACATTCCCGGCGACGCCGGCGACGAGGCCAACGCGATCCGCTTCAGCGAGGAGCAGGCCCTGATCGAGGAACAGTCGCACGGCATCCGCCCCGACACGTACAGCGTCCCGCCGGGAGGCCCCACCATGGATGAGGCCCGCGGCAACATGGACCTCTCGGACCGCAGCGAAGAAGGCCACGGCACCGGCCGCGAGGATGACAGCAGCGACGACGGCCTGCACGGCGGCGCTGAAAGCTGACGCCGCACCGCACGCAGAAAGCAGCAGGGGCACCCGGACGGGTGCCCCTGCTGCTTTCGTTTTCGGGTGCCGCTGCCTGGCCTACACCTGGTACTCCACGTCCGCCGTGAGGTTCTGGTGGATGCACAGGATGTTGTGTTCGGTGTCCATGAACCACGCGCACTTCTCCGAAGCGGTGGTGCAGATGTGGTGTTCCGTCTTGAGGGTGGGCAGGTCGTAGTCCTGGAACATCACGCCCCTGGCTTCCATGTCACGGACGGCGGCTTCGATGTCCGCGACCTCGAAGCTGATGGCAGTGTGATCGGAGTGCCTGCCGTCGGATACCGGCATCAGCTGCAGCAGGGGGCCGCCGTCGGTGCCCAGCAATTCGCTTCCGTCATCTGCCACTCCCCGGTGCGGCAACCCGAGTTTTTCGGTATAGAAGCGGTGGGCGCGCGCCGGGTCGTCGACCGGAAGGATGGTTGTGGCTGTGTTCATTTTCAGGGTCATGGGGGCCACCTCCTACGGGCAGAATTTTACGCCCGGGAACCCAAAAAGGAACCGCCCCAAACGCCGCATTGCCCTATCACTTGTGGCTCCTAAAACCGCAGTTTAGGAACCAAAAGTGATAGGGCAACGAGGGGACGTTGGGTTACTTTTCCACGAGGGTGAGGACGTCGTAGGTGGCCACGATTTCGTCGTTCTGGTTGGTGAGCACGGCATCCCAGGCCACCTCACCGTATTCGTCCGTCTCACGCGGGGTGATCTTCTTGGCGGTGAGGGTCACCCGGATGGAATCGCCCGCGGCCACCGGAGTGATAAAGCGCAGGTTCTCCAGGCCATAGTTGGCCAGCACGGGGCCCGGTGCGGGCTCCACGAACAGACCGGCACCCCAGCTCAGCAGCAGGTAGCCGTGCGCCACGATGCCCGGGAAGAACGGGTTGGCTTCCGCCGCTTCCTGGTTGGTGTGGGCGTAGAAGGTGTCGCCGGTGGAGTGGGCGAACGCGGTGATGTCCTCCAGGGTGACCTGCCGCAGCTCAGAGCGGACGGCGTCACCGATGCGAAGGGTGGACAGGTGCTTCCGGAACGGGTGGGTTCCCTCGGTCTCCACCGTGAAGTTGCGGTCGGCCCCGGTGTGCCACACGCCGGTAACGGCGGTGAGCATGTTCGGGGAGCCCTGGATGGCGGTGCGCTGCATGTGGTGCAGCACGGACCGGATGCCGCCCAGTTCTTCGCCGCCGCCGGCACGTCCCGGGCCGCCGTGGACCAGGTGGGGAACGGGTGAGCCGTGGCCGGTGGAGGAGCGGGCGTCTTCACGGTTGAGCATCAGGACACGGCCGTGGTGGGCCGCGATGCCGGTGACCAGCTCGCGGGCCGCCTCCGGATCGTTGGTGCACACCGAGGCCACCAGCGAGCCCCCGCCGCGGGCGGCGAGACGGACGGCGTCGGCCAGGTCCTTGTAGCCGATCACGGACGATACCGGCCCGAAGGCCTCCAGCGAGTGGATGGCCTCCGCCTCCGGGTCGTCCCAGTTCAGGACCACCGGCGCCATGAAGGCCCCTCCGTCCACCACCCCCGTGGTTCCGTCCGCGGAGGTGACCGACGGCGAATCCAGCGTTCCGTACGCAAGCTCACCGCCGGCATCGAGCATGGACTGCACGGCGGCGCGGACGTCCTGCAGCTGTTCCACGGAGGCGAGGGCTCCCATGGTGACGCCTTCGCCCCGGGGGTCGCCAAGGACCACGCGCTCGGCGATGCGCTTGCCGATGGCTGCCGACACGGCGGGCACCAGTTCCTGCGGCACGATGGCCCGGCGGATGGCGGTGCACTTCTGGCCGGCCTTGACGGTCATCTCGGTGACCACGGACTTGACGAACGCATCGAATTCCGGGGTGCCCTCCACAGCGTCCGGGCCGAGGATGGCCGCGTTCAAAGAGTCGGTTTCGGAGGTGAACCGGACGCCGCCCTCCACCACGTTGGGGTGGGCCTTGAGGGACTTGGCCGTGGAGGCCGAACCGGTGAAGGCCACCAGGTCGCGGTAGTCCAGCACGTCCAGCAGCCCGCGGACGGAGCCCGAAATGAGCTGCAGCGAACCCTTGGGCAGGATGTTCGATTCGATGATGGCCTTGACCACGGCGGCGGCAACATACCCGGTGGGCGTGGCCGGCTTGACGATCGTGGGGACGCCGGCCAGGAACGCCGGGGCGAACTTCTCGAGCATGCCCCAGACAGGGAAGTTGAAGGCGTTGATCTGCACCGCGACGCCGGGGATGCGGGTGTAGATGTGTTCACCGGCGAAGGAGCCGTCCTTGGACAGCACCTCCATGGGGCCGTCCACCACTACCTGGGAGTTGGGCAGCTCGCGGCGGCCCTTGGAGCCGAAGGTGAAGAGGACGCCGATGCCGCCGTCGATGTCCACCATGGAATCGATCTTGGTGGCGCCGGTCTGGAAGGAGAAGTTGTAGAAGTGGTCGCGGCGGGCGTTCAGGTACTGGGCCAGTTCCTTGAGCTTCAGGGCGCGCTGGTGGAAAGTCAGGCGGCCGAGTCCGTCCTGGCCCGTGGTGCGGCCGTATTCCACGACGGCGGCGAGGTCCAGCCCTTCCGTGCTCACCTTGGCCAGGATCTCCCCCGTGCTCGCGTCCCGCACGGGAACCGCAGAAGCCGAGGAGCCGGCGTCGGGCGTCCACCATGCGTCCATGACGAAGCTGGGCACTGTCTCCACGGTGTCGACCGTGGCCTGGGGAGCTGTGGCTGTGGTGGTCATCGTTGACGGTCCTTCCAACAAGGGGGCAGGCAAACAGGACAGCCATTACTGACCGTCCGTTCGGTAATATATTCACCATACATGACGTGCCGTGCTGCAGACTAGAAGGCCAGGACAGAATTGGCCCCTTCAAAGGAGAACTCATGACCGCACCTGCCCCGAACCATGCTGCCGGAAGCCAGCACGAGCTCTGGAAGATCACCCTCGGAGAGCTGGACGAAAAGATGGGCGTGAAAATCCTGGAGGAGTCCGTGGAGCGCGTGGTGGCCACCATGCCGGTGGAGGGCAACCGGCAGTCGTTCGGGCTGCTGCACGGCGGCGCCTCCCTGGCCGTGGGTGAGGCCGTGGGGTCCTGGGCAGCCGTAATCCATGCAAGCACCATGGGCAAGACGGCCGTGGGAGTGGATGTTTCGGCCACCCACCACCGCTCCGCACGGGAGGGCCAGGTGACCATCACCGCCACACCCATCCACCTGGGCGGCACGCTGACCACCCACGAGGTACTGATCACCAATGAGGCAGGCCAGCGGCTGTGCACCCTGCGCATCACCAACCTGATGATGACGCCTAAAAACTGAAAAAATCCGCCCCGCGGTGCATCCAAGGGCTGCGGCGAAGAGGTAATACGCATGTAAGCATCAACAGCCCGGACTGCCGGGCCATTCAAGGAGTTCGACATGCGCAAAATAACCTATGCCGCTGGAGCACTTTCCCTTGCTGCTTCGCTGGCTTTCGCCGCTCCAGCCCAGGCCGGCACCTGGCATCACGACGACGATCCCGCCCTGCTCTCCGTCCTGCACGGCGTGCCCGGCCTGACCGTGGATGTGTGGGTAAATGGCCAACTCACCCTTGACGACTTCACGCCCGGGACCCTGGCCGGACCGCTGGAACTGGCCGCCGGCGACTACCGGATCGCCGTCACCGCCGCAGACGCCACCAGCGCCGAAAATCCGGTCATCGGGCCGGTTGACGTCGAACTCGACGCGGGCCGCAACTACACCGCGGTGGCCCACCTTGACGCCGACGGCGCCCCCACGGCGTCGCTCTTCACGAACGACACCAGGGCTCCAGGCAACGACAAGAAGGGCAAGCTGACGGTCCGGCACGTGGCCGCAGCCCCCGCCGTCGATGTGCTGGCCGGCGGAACACCGGTCATCGAAAACCTCAGCAATCCGGACCAGGCAACCTTGAAGCTGAAGGCCGGCACGATTTCAGCGTCGGTAGCCGCGGCCGGGACCACCGATCCCGTCATTGGCCCGGCTGACATCACCGTCGACGGCGGGAAGAACACCATCGTCTATGCCTGGGGAAGCCTTGCCGACGGCACCTTGAACGTGGCTGTCCAGGTGGTCGACGGCAAGGAGCGCTGCGGCGGCCGCCACTAGGACGGACGCCGCCACGGACCTGCCTGTGGCTGCTACCGCGAGGTACGCCGGTTCCGGCGGCGGACCAGCACCGTCAGCAGGACGCCGATGAGAAGGGCGCCCGCGGCCGCAGCCGCCGCGGGGACCAGCCCGGTTGACCCGGTATACGCCAGGCCAGCGGCGGGGTCACCGGTTGCACCGGTGTTGGCAAGATCCCCTGGAGCGCTGGGCGCCGGACTGCCCGGCGGGAGGACGACGGCGGGTGTTTCGGACGGCTGGGCCGGCGCGGGGTCCGCGGGAGCAGGGATGCCCGGGGCCGGGTTGGTCGGCGCAGGTGCCGACGGTGCCGGGCTTACCGGTGGGGCGGGGCTGACCGGCGG